>NZ_LQBQ01000039.1 GCF_001507595.1 Ruegeria marisrubri | reverse complement strand
AGATCATGCGCGACCTGCCCATCGCGGCGCTGCGGCTGGACGACCGGACCGTGGCGCAGCTGAACCGGCTGGGCCTGCGGCGGATCGGCGACCTGCTGGGCCAGCCGCGTGCCAGTTTGGCCCGCCGGTTCG
Source organism: Ruegeria marisrubri (assembly GCF_001507595.1). Classification (GTDB taxonomy): domain Bacteria; phylum Pseudomonadota; class Alphaproteobacteria; order Rhodobacterales; family Rhodobacteraceae; genus Ruegeria; species Ruegeria marisrubri. The sequence goes on along the minus strand of NZ_LQBQ01000039.1, from coordinate 160,352 downwards.
GGCGCGGTCTGGTTCTGCGGCTGGATCAGGCGATGGGCAGCGCGCCCGAGCCGGTCTCGCCCGCCCGCCCCCCGCATCACTTTGCGGTGCGGATGACCCTGCCCAACCCGATCGGCCTGGCCGAGGACGTGATGGCCGCCATCGACCGGATGCTGCCGACCCTGTGCGCGCGGCTCGAGGAAAAGTCCCGCGGGGCGCGGACCCTGCGGCTCGAGGCGCACCGCACCGATCAGGCGGCCGAGATCGTCGAGATCGGGCTGGCCCGCCCTTCCCATGACAAACACCGCATTCGCCCTTTGTTAGAGATGAAAATCGACCAGATTGACGCGGGCTATGGCATCGACATGCTGCGCCTTGCGGCGGTGCAGACCGAGCCGGTACACGCCCGCACCCTGACCGGCCATGCCGAGGCCAGCCGCGCCGTGCGCAACCGGCTGGTGGGGAACACGGCGCTGAATGACCTGATTGGCAAGCTGGGCGCGCGGGTGGGCCTCGAGGCGATCACGCGACAACACCCGGCGGCCTCGCACATCCCCGAGAAAACCGCGCAGACGCTGGCGGCGGCCTGGTCGGACCCGGCGCGCGACTGGCCCGCCCCGCCGCGCCCGCGCCCCCTGCTGATGTGGCGGCCCGAGCCGGTGATGGCCCCCGACCGCCCCGATGTGCCCGCCAGTTTCCGCTGGCGCGGGCGCGACTGGCAACTGGCGCAGGCCACCGGCCCTGAACGGATCGCCCCGGAATGGTGGCTGGATGACCCCAACTGGCGCAGCGGCGTGCGCGATTACTGGGTGGTGGTGACCGAGCAGGGCGACCGCCTGTGGCTGTTTTACGGCCATGGCGGCGCGATGTCCTCGGGCTGGTTCTGCCAGGGCAGTTTCGCCTGACCCCCGGCGCCGGCGGTTCGGGGCGTGCTCGCAACGCCTCAACTGCCGGCGATCTGCGCGCATCGGGCTTGATTTGGCAAAAAAATGCGGCAAGGCTTGGGTCATGAACATGCAGCCTCCCAGCCCGTTCACGGCGGGCCCGGCCCAGATGCAGGTCGCGTTCGACCGGCGCGAGTTGTCCTTGATCCTCTCTGTCTATGGCCGGATGGTGGCGGCAGGAGAGTGGCGCGACTACGGCATCTCGAACCTGCGCGACATGGCCGTGTTCTCGGTTTTCCGCAGAACGGCGGAACATCCGCTCTACCGGATCGAAAAGAACCCCAAGCTGCGCCAGCGGCAGGGCATGTATTCGGTCGTCGGCATGGACGGGCGCATTCTCAAGCGCGGCCACGACCTGCGCACGGTTCTGCGGGTGCTCGAGCGCAAGCTGATCCGGTCCGTGGACCCTGACTAGAGCCTTTTGTGCGCGGTGACCGGCCCGTCGCCCTGCGCGGCGATGCGTTCGATCGCGGCCTCCAGCGGCTCGAATTGCACCGCCATGTGCCAGGCATTGGCATGCAGCAGGGTCTGCGGGTCCGCCACCCAGGCCACATGGCCTTTCCAGAATAGCAGATCCCCCCGTCGTGGCGCGCTGCCCGGCGGCAGGGCGGTGCCAAGTGCCGCCTCCTGATCGCCACTGTCGCCGGGGCAGGGGCAACCGCAGGCCAGAAGCGCCGCCTGCACCAGTCCCGAGCAATCCAGCCCGAACCGGCTGTTGCCGCCCCACAGGTAGGGCGTTCCCAGGAACAGTTCGGCCACCGAGACCGGATCTGTCATCACAATGCCTTCGGGCTGGACATGCACCTTGGGAATGAACCCCTGACCGGTTTCCACGAAGGTATCCGATTCAGACTGCACCGCGATCCGGCTGCCGAAACTCAGCGACATGCGGTCGGGGCTTTTCATGTCGGGCCGCGCATAGACATGCGTCGCCGCTGCGCTGACCCAATGCGTCGCCTCGGTCACCGGGCCAAGCACATCCGCGGGCACCCAGCCGGAATAGCCATCCTTGTCGGCGACCAGCCGGCTCATGCCCTCGCGCTCTTCGATGACGCGGACCGTGTCGCCGAAAAGCAATTGCCGGTCGCGCGGCCCACCGGGCGCGCGCAGCAGATCGACGACGGGGACGGTGATCTGGCGCCTTGTCATAGCTTCAGCAATTCCGGCAAAGCCCCGAGAATTGCCCGCGGCCCCTGCCCCAGCCCGCCCTTGCTGCGGCCCGGTTCTTTGGCCCGCTGCCAGGAATAGATGTCGAAATGCACATAGGCGCTCTGGGTCACGAAGCGGCGCAGGAACAGGGCCGCCGTGATCGACCCCGCAAAGCCGCCCGACGGCGCGTTGTCCAGATCCGCGATCCCCGGTTCGATCATCGCCTCGTAGGGTTCATGGAACGGCATCCGCCAGATCGGATCGACCATCCGTGCCGCGGCCCGGCCCAGCGCCAGCGCGGCCTCGTCGTCATCGGCGTAGAACGGGGCCAGATCGGCCCCCACGGCCACCCGCGCCGCGCCGGTCAGCGTCGCCATCGAAATCACCAGATCCGGCGCCCCTTCATCCGCCAGCGCCAGCGCGTCGGCCAGCACCAGCCGCCCCTCGGCGTCGGTGTTGTTGACCTCGACCGTCAGCCCCTTGCGCGAGGTCAGGATGTCGCCGGGGCGAAAGGCGTTGCCCGAGACCGAGTTCTCGACCGCCGGGATCAGCACGCGCAGTTTCAGCGGCAGGTTCAGCGCCATGATCATCCGCGCCAGCCCCAGTACATTCGCCGCACCGCCCATGTCCTTTTTCATCAGGCCCATCGCGACGGCGGGTTTCAGGTCCAGCCCGCCAGTGTCGAAACAGACACCCTTGCCGACCAGCGTCAGCTTGGGCCCCGATTGCCCCCAGTTCATCTCGATCAGCCGGGGCGCGCGATCTGCCGCGCGCCCGACCGCATGGATCATCGGCAGGTTGGCCTCCAGCAGATCGTCACCGGCGATGGTTTCGCAAGAGGCCCCGAATTCCCTGGCCAGGTCCTCGGCGGCGGCCTGCAACTCGCCCGGCCCCATGTCGGCGGCGGGCGTGTTGACCAGATCGCGGATCAGGGCCTCGGCCTGCGCCAGCACCTCGATCCGCGCGGCCTCCACTCCCTCCGGTGCGACCAGTTGCGCCTTGGCCCCGGACTGGGACTTGTAGCGGCCATAGGCATAGCCGGTCAGCAGCCAGCCCAGCGCCTCGACCTCCAGCGCCTCTTGCGCGACACCCGAGGCAATCCGGTAGGTGCCTTTCGGCAACGCCTGCGCCGCCGCCGCCAGCGGAAAACGCTTCCGCGCCCGATCGGACGCCTTCCCGTATCCCGCCAACGCGCATTCCGGTGCGCCATCCCGGCCGGGGATCAACAGGGTCTGTCCCAAGGCCCCCGTGAACCCGTTTGCCTGAACCCAGGACCCAATCTCGGGCGACTGGCTCTCCAGCCACGCATCCAGGCCGGTCCGGTCAATCACATGCAGGGGGATCGCGCCGTCCGAGGGCGCGGCGAAGGTCAGTGTCATGGGCAGGTCACCTCTGTCTGGTCGCGCCCAGACTACCCTTCGGCCCCGCGCCTGCAACCCCCGTCAGATCGACAGGTCCTGCTGATCCCAGACCGCGGCAAGTGATCGCTCGCCGACCCGGATCAGGCGAAACAGCGTCGCGCTGGCGGCGACGTGATCGCCCGAATCCACCGCGCCGGTCACGTCATTCGCAACCCGCGCCAGCGCGCTCATCCCGATCTGCTCGGCGATCGCCACCAGCGACCGCGCGCTCTTGCGCAGGCCGACCCAATCCTGCCGGCGCCACATCCGGTCGCAATTGGACAGCCGCACCGCCAGTTCCTCGATGGCCCGGCACACCACTTCCTCTGCGTTGCGATCACCCAGTTGGCCGACCAAGGCCCCCAACCGGTCCGCATCCAGACGCACGGATTCCTTCTGATCAAGCGTGACAACTTTCTCCACACCCTTCACCCCAATTTCTGCGCACCCCCACGGTACAGGGGCATCCTGACACCGCAATTCTTCGCAAAAGGTTGCTGCGAGGGCAGATAATGTCTCGAATTTTCCCGCAATTCGGAATAAATGAGCGACGGAGCGAAAACTGCGGGGACACAGGAATGGAATTTGCGCGACCTCTGCCAAGCTACCTGGTGCAACGGTATCACGGCTGGAAGGCCACGACCTATTCGGAAAACAAGGCGTGGTACAAGCGGCTTGCGACCGAGGGGCAACGCCCCCGCGCGATGGTGATTTCCTGCTGCGACAGCCGGGTGCATGTCACCTCGATCTTCGGCGCTGACCAGGGCGAGTTCTTCATTCACCGAAACATCGCCAACCTCGTGCCGCCCTACGAGCAGGACGACGCGCGCCACGGCACCAGCGCCGCGATCGAATACGCGGTGACGGCCCTGAAAGTGGCCCACCTGATCGTTCTGGGCCATTCGCAATGCGGCGGCGTGCAGGGCTGCATCGACATGTGCAAGGGCAATGCCCCGCAACTGGAAGCCAAGGAAAGCTTTGTCGGACGCTGGATGGATGTCCTCAAGCCCAAGTTCGAAACGGTCGCGGGCATCGAGGACAGCGCCGAACAGGCCCGCCAGTTCGAGCGGCAGGCGGTCGTCGCCTCGCTGGAGAACCTGATGACCTTCCCCTTCGTCGAAAGCGCCGTGAAGGAGGGAGAGCTCAGCCTGCACGGGCTGTGGACCGATATCGGAGAGGGCGGGCTGGAATGTTACGACCCGGCAACCGGGAAGTTCCACGAGGTCTGAGCAGCATCAGATGCCAGAGACAAAAAAGGCGCCCCACGGGGCGCCTTTTTCGTTTCCGTCCGGCCTGTCTCAGCCTTTCTTCAGAACCTCGCGGCCCAGCAGCTCGGCGATCTGAACCGCGTTCAGCGCCGCGCCCTTGCGCAGATTGTCCGACACGCACCACAGGTTCAGGCCGTTCTCGACGGTGGCGTCCTGACGGATGCGGCTGATGAAGGTGGCGAAATCGCCCACGCATTCCACCGGCGTGACGTAGCCGCCGGACTCGCGCTTGTCGATCACCATGATGCCGGGCGATTCGCGCAGGATGTCGCGGGCCTCGTCCTCGTCCAGGAATTCCTCGAACTCGATGTTGATCGCCTCGGAATGGCCGACGAAGACCGGCACCCGCACGCAGGTCGCGGTGACCTTGATCGAGGGATCGACGATCTTCTTGGTCTCGACCACCATCTTCCACTCTTCCTTGGTGGAACCGTCCTCCATGAAGACGTCGATATGCGGGATGACGTTGAAGGCGATCTGTTTCTGGAACTTCTTCGGTTCGACCTCGTTGATCGGGTTGTAGACGGCCTTGGTCTGGTCCCACAGCTCGTCCATGCCTTCCTTGCCGGCGCCCGACACCGACTGGTAGGTCGAGACCACGACGCGCTTGATCTTCGCACGGTCATGCAGCGGCTTGAGCGCCACCACCATCTGCGCGGTCGAGCAGTTGGGGTTGGCGATGATGTTCTTGTTCTTGTAGTCGTGGATCGCCTGCGGGTTCACTTCCGGAACGATCAGCGGGATCTCGGGATCGTAGCGATAGAGCGACGAGTTGTCGATCACCACGCAGCCCGCGGCCGCCGCCTTGGGGGCGTAATCCTTGGTCGCGGCCGACCCCACGGCGAACAGCGCCATGTCCCAGCCGGTGAAATCGAAGGTGTCCAGATCCTGGGTCTTGAGTGTCTTGTCGCCAAAGCTGACCTCGGTGCCCAGCGACCGACGGCTCGCCAGAGCGGCGATTTCGTCAACCGGGAACTGGCGCTCGGCCAGGATGTTCAGCATTTCGCGGCCCACGTTGCCCGTGGCGCCGACGACGACGACGCGATAGCCCATGTCTAGTCTCCTACGTTAAGGACGCGCGTTCATAGCACCCTTTGCGAAAGAAAAAAGGGGGGCGGGGGGCCTGATTGCCGCAATCTGCCCGATTTCGGGCGTGGCGCGGTGTCTCAGCCCGCGTCGAGAAGGCCCTGATACAGCTCGACCAGCGCCCGTGCCTCGCCCTCGATGTCGAAATGGCGTTCGACATGGGCGCGCGCGGCCACGCCGGCGCCGGAAAGGGAATCGCGATCGGCCAGCATCGCCGCCGCAGCCGCCGTCAGCGCCGGAACGTCACCCGGCGGCACCACCCGGCCCAGCGACGGGTCGGTCACGATCTCGGAAAACGCCCCCACATCCGTGGCCACCACCGGCACGCCACAGGCCATCGCCTCCAGCGGCGTCAGGCCGAACCCCTCCCACCGCTGCGGCGCGATGAACAGGTCCAGCACCTGATACCATTCCGCGATCTTGTCCACCGTGACCTCGGGCATGAACAGGATGCGGTCGGACAGGCCGGCCTCGGCCACCTTGGCCTTCAGATCGTTCAGAAAGCCCACATGCTTTTCCGTGGCCCGCCCCATGACGATGCCCGTCACGTCATCGAACTGCCCGCACAGCCCGATCATCGCATCCACGAAGGCGTCGGTGCCCTTCTGGTGCCGGATGCGCCCGTAGCAGCCCAGCAGCAGCCCGTCGGGCAGCCCCAGCTTTTCGCGCAGCGCCGCCTTGTCCTGCGGCGGGGTGAAATCCCGCAGGTTGATCCCGTGCATGATCACCTGCGCGTCCCGCTCAAGATACCCGGCCGTCTTGCGCGAGGTCGCCACCACCGCGTCCATCCTGCCGATCAGCCACTTGGTATAGCCCGTATGCGCCCGTTGCGAGGCGCTGGTGAACAGCAGCTTCAGCCTCATGCGGAACAGGTGGCGCAGGATCAGGCCCAGCAGCATCTCGGTATTGCGCCGCGCGTGCCAGACCCGCAGCTTCCCGCGCGGCAGCAGAGGGATCTTCCACAAAGGGATATGCGGGATGTCAGCCGGCAGGCCCGGCCCCGTGGCCGCGATCTCGATCCACCTGTTCTGCAACGGCACCAACCGCGCGATCGTCGCCGTCACCCCCGACAGGCGGCGTTTCAGATTCGGAGCGATGACCCGCGCGTCTTTCAAGTTCTTCTCCTGTCGCCGATCCGGTGGGCCTCAGTCGATACTGTCCCGGCTGAACACATATACCGCGCAGCCGGCAGCAAGCGCGACCGCAAAAAAGCCGAAAATGGCGATGTAGGGCGCCGTGGCGCCACCGTCGGCATATCCCGCGTGAATGCGCCCGGTGACGAACTGCATGATGCCGACGCCGCCGATCCCGAAGAGGTTCAGCAGGGTCACCCCCCGCCCGACCAGATGCGCCGGAATGAAGGCCCGCCCATGCGCCATGACCACCGGGAACGAGGCCCCCAGAAAGCCGATGACCGCCAGCAGAATGACCGACGACCAGACCGCCCTGTCGATCCACAGGCACAACAGGGCCAGCGCTGCGGCGCCCAGCACGTTGCCGCCCAGCACGACCCATTTGCGGGTGCCCAACAGCCGGTCGAGCGGCCCATAGGCAAAGGTTCCCGCGATCATCGCCGCGCCCATGACCAGCGTCGCCTGCCCGATCTGCGTGGTCTCCAGCGCGAACACGTCCCGCAGATACGGCCCCGCCCACAACCCGCGCAGCGCGGCGGACGGCGCATAGGCCACCAGCATCAGCGGCAGGATCGTCCACAGGGCGGGTTCCTTCAGCAGGTCGATGAGCGACCCTTTCTGATCGCCCGAGGCCTTTTCCGGGTCATGCACGGTTGCCCAGATGCCGACCGCCACCGCGCCGGAAATCGCGGCCAGCCCGGCAAGCGTGGCCCGCCACCCGATCAGCTCGACGGCAAGGGCAGTGGGATACGAGGCAACCAGATTGCCGACCGAGCCCACGCCCAGCATGACGGCGGCCAGCGTGGCGAACCTGGCCGGGGGAAACTCGCGCGCAAAAATGAAATACGAGGCCATCAGCACCGGCGAGCATCCCACCCCGATCAGGACCATCGCCAAGCTCACATGGATCGGCGCGGTCGCCGCCGCGAACAGCGCCGCGCCACCCGAGCCACCCAGCAGCAGCAGAACCGAGGCGGTGCGCCTCGGCCCGATCCGGTCCAGCGCCCAGCCGACGGGGATCTGCATGGCGGCGAAAGTGATGAACCAAAGCCCCGAGGCATGGGCCAGATCCTCGGGCACGGCACCGATGTCGCGCCCCAGATCTGCGGTCAGAACCGCCAGAAAGGCCCGGAAGAACTGGCTCAGCACATAGGCCAGACACAATACCACCAAGCCTGCCCGCATCGCCCTTGCCTCGCCGATTGCCCAATCCCGGGCATGGTTCGCACGTTAAGCAGCCGGGCACAAGCGCGTGTGGTTTGTTGCAAGTTTCTGAATTCAGCCGTTCCCGCTCTAATGTGGTTTCGAAATCTGCGAGGGGCAATGCGCGACCGGCACGATTCATTCTATGAAGACCTGACGCCGTTGCGCGATTTTGCGCGGCTGGCGGACCCTGCGCAGTTCCAGCCGGTTCCGCAGGATTGGGTCGTCGGCGTCGCGGACATCGTCGATTCGACCGGCGAGATCGAGCGAGGCCGCTACAAGACCGTCAACATGGTCGGCGCCGCGGTGATCGCGGCCATGATCAACGCGCTGGAAGGGCAACAGTTTCCTTTCGTCTTCGGCGGCGACGGCGCGGCCTTCGCGATACCCCAGGCAAGCGCCTCTTTGGGCCGCGCCTGTCTGGCGACATTGCGGCGCTGGGCTCAGGAAGAGTTCGATATCTCGCTGCGCGCCGCCGTCATCCCGGTCGCCGACATCCGCGCGGCGGGGCGCGACCTGCGCGTCGCGCGTTTCGCGCCGTCGGACGGCGTCGACTACGCGATGTTCTCGGGCGGCGGACTGGCCTGGGCCGAGGCCCGAATGAAAGCCGGAGACTACACCTTGCCCCTTGCCGCGCCCGGCACGCAACCCGACCTCGAAGGGCTCTCCTGCCGCTGGTCCAACAGCCGGGCGCAGCGCGGGCAGATCGTGTCGCTGGTGGTTCAGCCCACCGAACACACGACCGAGCAGGAATTCGCCGCGCTTGCGCAGCGCCTCGTCGCCATATCCGAGGGGCTGGAGCGCGGCGGCCATCCCGTTCCACCGGGCGGTCCGCCGATCAATTGGCCACCGCCCGGCCTGGATATCGACGCGCATGTGTCCCGCAAGGGCGGCAGCCTGGCGCTGAAGAAACTGCTCCTGCTGGCCCAGAACCTGTTCATCTGGTCTCTGTTCAAGACCCATATGCGACTCGGCTCATTCGACCCCGACCACTACCGGCACATGGTCAGCAGCAACGCCGATTTCCGCAAGTTCGACGATGGTTTGAAAATGACGCTGGACTGCGATCAATCCACGTTGGCGCAGATCCGGCAAGTGCTGGAAGACGCCCGGGAAAAGGGACAGGCCCGGTTCGGGATGCACGTCCAGCAAGAGGCGATGATGACCTGCTTCGTGCCCTCGGCCATGCAGGACGACCACGTTCACTTCGTGGACGGCGCGTCCGGAGGATACGCGCGGGCCGCCGCCGCGATGAAACAGCAGCCCGCCCACGCCTGAGCGCTATTTCTGTGCCCTGAGCCGCCCGACGACGCCGGTGGGGAAGAAATAGACCGACAGGATGAACAACACCCCCAGCCACAACAGCCAGCGATCGGCGCTGAGCAGTTCGGGCAGCACCGGCAGCCCTTCGACCACGCCCGAGGCCACGCCCATCAGGTTCTGAAGATAGTTCTGCGCGATGACGAACACGGTTGCCCCGATGACCGCGCCATACATGGTGCCCATGCCTCCGATCACCACCATCAGCAGGATGTCGATCATGATCTCCATCGACAGGGCCGTGTCGGGTCCGACATAGCGCAGCCAGATCGCGTAAAGGCTCCCGGCCAGCGCCGCCACCGAGGCCGACAGGCAGGTCGCCGCGACGCGGTAATGCACCACGCGATAGCCGATCGCCTCGGCCCGGAAATCGTTTTCCCGGATCGCCTGCAGCACCCGCCCAAAGGGCGAGTTCACCACCCGCAAGAGCAGCAGGAACAGGATCAGGCTGCCGAAAAAGATCAGGTAATAGGACAGCAGCTTGCCGTTCAGTTTCACCCCGAACAGCTCTCCCCCGAACTTGAAGGCCGGGCCCAGCGCGCGCGGCGTCTTGAAGGTCAGCCCGTCCTCGCCGCCCGTCAACCCCGACAACTGGCTGACCAGCACCGCCACGGCCGAGGCGACCGCCAGCGTGATCATGGCGAAAAAGATCGCCCTGACCCGCAACGAGAACAGCCCGATCACCAGCGCAAGCGCGGCGGCGGTCAGCGCGCCCGACACCGAGCCCACCAGCAGCGCGTCGAACCCGCGCCCCATATGGGTCGAGGCCAGCGCCACGCCATAGGCGCCGAGGCCAAAGAACATCGTGTGGGCAAAGCTGACGATGCCGCCATAGCCCAAGAGCAGGTCATAGCTGGCCACCAGCACGACGAAGATGCAGATGCGCGCCGCCGTATCGACCGTGCGCACGCCCGGAAACAGGAACGGGGCCAGCGCGAGACAGACGAGGATCAGCCCGAGGATCACTGTCAGGGGAACCGAGCGCGGCATGTCGCCGGAAAGAAGTGTCTTGATCATTTCGCCTTCACCACCGGGATCATGCCCATCGGGCGCCACATCAGGATCGCTACCATCAGGCCGATGTTGGAAATCAGCGCCGCCTTGGGCTCAAGAAAGGCCACGTAGTTCTGCATCAGGCCGACCAGCAGGGCGCCGATGAAACAGCCCTCGACGCTGCCCAGCCCGCCGATGATCACCACGATGAAGATCAGGATCATCGCCTGGTTGCCCATATGGGCGGTGATGACCTCCTGATAGAGGCCCCACATCACGCCGCCCAGACCGGCCAGCGCCGAGCCGGCGATGAACACGCCGACAAAGACCAGCCGCAGCCGATAGCCCAGCGCCTGCACCATCTCGCCGTTCTCGACACCGGCCCGCACGATCAGACCGATCTTGGTGTGGCGCAGAACCCAGCGCATCGCCAGGAACACCACCAGCCCGATGCCCACGGCAACCAGCCGGTATTTCTCGATCGCCGCCCCGGCAAAGGTCACCGCGCCTTTCAGCGCCTCGGGGCGGGCGATATAGATCTCCTCGGGCCCCCACAGCACGATGATCAGCTGTTCCACAACGATCAGGCCGCCCATGGTGACGAGGATCTGTTTCAGGTGATGGCCATAGACCGGCTCGACGATCACCTTTTCAAAGGCCCAGCCCATCACCCCGGTCGCGGCCATCGCGCCAAACACCGCCACCATCAGCGCGGCAAGGTTCAGCGCCAGCGACGGCGCCGAGGTCATCTGCCCCAAAAGCAGCAGCACCGAGACCCCGACGAAGGCCCCGACGCTCACAAAGGCCCCGTGGCCGAAATTGATCACGTCCATCAGGCCAAAGACCAGCGTCAGCCCCGAGGCCATGATGAAGATCATCATCCCCATCGCCAGCCCCGACACCGTCAGCGTCAGCCACGAGGTCGAACTCGGGATCGCGAGGAAGCCCAGGACGATCAGAACCGGGATCAGCAGAACCGGCATCCAGGGCGCCAGCCTCTGCATCAGCGGCAGTTGCGCCATGGTGGGCGCGTGTTCGGGTGCTGCACTCATGCGCGGCCTCCCTGTCTTTTCGCTATGGGTGAATACCTGCTGAACATCGGATCAATGCGCCTCCATGCTCAGGCCCATCAGCCGTTCCTGCAGCTCGGCGTCGGTGGCCAGCTGTTTCATCTCGCCCGACCAGACCATCCGGCCGTCATCCATGACGTTGGCGCCGTCGCCCAGCGCCCTGGCGACCGAGAAATTCTGCTCGACCAGCAGGATCGACGCGCCCTGATCCTTCAGGTCGCGCAGCGCCCGCGCCATGGTCGAGATGATCGCCGGCGCAAGCCCCTTGGTCGGCTCGTCGATCAGGTACAGGCGGCGCTCCTCGATCATCGCCCGCGCGATCGACAGCATCTGCTTCTGCCCGCCCGACAGGTTCCCCGCCTCGGATTTCCAGAAGGTCTTGAGCGGTGGAAAGGCCGAGAACACCCAGTCCAGCCGCGCCGGGTCGATCGGCCCCGACACCGCGGCCAGCCTCATGTTCTCTTCGACGGTCAGATCGGCGAAAATGCCCATGTCCTCGGGCACGAAGCCGACGCCGGCCCGCGCGATCGCGGGGGTGGGCAACCGGGTGATGTCCTCGCCATCCAGCAGGATGCGCCCCTCGTGCGCGCGCCAGTGCCCGATGATCGTGCGCAGGGTGGTGGTCTTGCCGACCCCGTTGCGCCCCAGCAGCATCGTCACCGCGCCGCGCGGCACCTCCAGATCGACGCCCTGCAGGATGTGATACTGGGCGATGTTGGTATAGACGCCCTCGAGCTTGAGAATGGGGTCAGACATCTTCCAACTCCTGTCCCATGTAGGCCTCCTGCACCACCGCCGAGGCCATCACCTCGGCCGGGGCGCCATCGGCGGCAAGCGCGCCGTTGTGCAGAACGATGATGCGGTCGGCCAACGTGCGGATCACGTCCATCTTGTGCTCGACCAGCAGGATCGTGCGGTCTTTCTGATCCTTGAGTTCGGCGATCAGGTCCAGCACGACGGGCGCCTCGTCCACGCTCATGCCCGCGGTGGGCTCGTCGAACATGTAGACCGCCGGGTCCAGCGCGATCAGCAGCGCCACCTCGAGCTTGCGTTGATCGCCATGCGACAGCTCGGACACCACCTGGTCGCGGCTGTCCAGCAGGCGGACCCGGTCCAGAACGGCCTCGGCCGCCTCGGTCAGTTCGGTTTGACGGCTGGCCATGGAGAACAGGTTGAATCCCTGCCCGGCCTTGGCCTGCGCGACCAGCCGGACGTTCTCAAGCACCGAGAGGTTCGGAAACAGGTTCGTCAACTGGAACGCCCGCCCGATCCCCTCGCGGGTTCTGTGCGAGACCGACTGGCCCGCAATGTCCCGACCGCGCAGCAGCACCCGGCCCGAGGTTGCCGGGATCTGCCCCGAGATCAGGTTGAAATAGGTCGTCTTGCCCGCCCCGTTCGGCCCTACGATGGCGGTCAGCTCACCGGCCTGAAAGGCGCAGGTCACCGAATCCACGGCAACATGCCCGCCGAAACGGACGGTCAGGTCCTCGGTAGCCAGGATAGGAGGTGTCATGGATCAGGGTCTTCTTTTCACAAAGGACCGGCCCGGAGCACGCGGCTGCCGGACCGGACAAGTCCACACGGGGTTATTTGTTGCGGATCGGGATCGGCAGATCGTCGATCGTCAGTTCGCGGACAAGCTCGGGGATGGCCCATTCGACATTGTCATCCACCTTGATCTTGAAGTGATACATGGACTGCAGCGCCTGGTGATCCTCGGGGCGGAAGACCATCTTGCCCTTCGGCGTCTCCCACTCCATGCCTTCCATGGCCTCGATCAGGGCCTCGGTATCGGTGCCGCCGGCCTTCTTGATCGCCTCGACGACCGCGATGCCTGCCGCCATGCCGCCCGCGGTGAAGAAATCCGGCGGCGTGCCGAAACGCTCCTGGTGCTCCTTGACCAGCCAGTCATTCACCGGGTTTTTCGGGATTTCATAGTAGTAGTAGGTCGCCCCCTCCATGCCGGGGAAATCCTTGTAGCCCTTCATCGCTGCAAGGATGTTGCCGCCGGTGGCGATCTCGATGCCGAACCGGCCCGGATCCATGGCGTTGATCTTGCCCATCGGGTTGCCGCCACCGGCCCAGATGATGAACAGGCGCTTTTCGCCGTCCAGATCCTTCATCGCGTTGAAGATGCGTTCCGCTGCCGCGGTGAAATCGGTCGTGTCGGTCGGCACGTATTCCTCGTGCACGATGCCGGACCCTGCGCCTTCCAGCGCCTCCCTGAAGGCGGCGATGCCATCCCGGCCAAAGGCATAGTCCTGCGCCAGCGTCGCGATATGCACGTTCTCGCCCGCCAGCGCGATGGCGTTGGCCACCGCGTCTTGCGACGAGTTGCGCGAGGTGCGGAAGATGTAGCGGTTCCAGTTCTCGCCGGTGATCGAATCGGCCACCGCAGGTTCCACGATCAGCAGCTTTTCGTATTCCTCGGCCACCGGCAGCATCGCCAGCGCCACGCCCGAGCTGACCGGCCCGACGGCCAGGTCCACCTCGTCGTCGCCATAGGCCTCTTCCAGCAGGGCCTTGCCGTTCTCGGGCTTGAGCTGCGTGTCCTTCTCGATGACGACGATCTGTTCGCCGTCGATCTCCATGGTGCCGCCGGTGGCGTATTCCAGCCCCAGCATCAGCCCGTCATGGGACTGTTTCGCATAGGCCTCGAACGGGCCGGTCTTGCCATAGACATGGGCGATCTTGATGTCGGCGGCGGCGGCGGATGCCAGTGCCAGCGCAGACACCATCCCTGCGCACAGAATGCGTTTCACGTTGTTCCTCCCCGATGGTGCGCCACGGTTTCGGCGCTGCAATTTGTGAATGTCAAAAAGCTAGCGGGGACGGCACATGCCGGTCAATTATGCGGAAATACGTATGCGAGACCTGCTCAGGGCTTCGCCTTCCATTTCGCGGACAGGGCGCGCGCGTTCTGCGCCAGGACCAGAACGTCGATGCCCACGGCCAGGAACTGCGCCCCCATCTCCAGATAGGCCTGCGTCGCCTCGTCGGTCGTGCCCAGAATGCCCGGCGCCTTCCCGGCCGCGCGGATCCGGGCCAGCGCGTCGGCGATCACCGCCCGTACCTCGGGCGCGCCGCTGTTGCCCTGAAACCCCATGTCCGTGGACAGATCCGCCGGCCCGATGAACACGCCATCGATGCCCTCGACCTGCAGGATCTCGTCCAGCGCCGCGATCCCTGCGCGGTTCTCCACCTGAACCAGCAGGCAGATTTCCTGATCCGCGGTCTGGACATACTCCCCGACCGAGCCGAACCGGGTCGCGCGTGACGCGGCAGCCCCCACGCCCCGCGTCCCCTCTGGCGGATAGCGGCAGGCGCGCACCAGTTCGCGGGCCTGCTCGGCGCTTTCCACGATCGGCACCAGAACCGTCTGGGCGCCCGCATCCAGGACCATCTTGATGATCCATGTCTCGCCGATGGGCACCCGCACCACCGGATGCGAGGGGCTGGCCGCGAGCGCCATCAACTGATCCCGGATCGAGCGGATGTCGTTGGGCGCGTGCTCTCCGTCGATGACCAGCCAGTCGAACCCGGCGGTGCCCATGATCTCGGCCACCGCGGGTTCGGCAAAGCTCATCCAGCAGCCGATCAGCCGATCTCCGTTGTTTAGAGCCTGTTTGAACGTGTTTTTCGGGGCGGGCATGGGGAAACCTTTCAGGCGAAATTGATGTTGACCGAGCCGAACGGCCCGAAATCCGCGTGGAACTCCGAGCCCGGCGGGGCCTCGATGGGCCGGATGAACGATCCCGACAGGACGATATCCCCGGCCTCGATCGCAAGTCCATACTCGGCCATGCGGCGGGCCAGCCACAGAACCGAGGTGACCGGATCGTTCAGAACGCCCGCGCCAAGCCCCGTCTCCTCGACCACCCCGTTACGGGTCACGATGGCGCCCACCCAGCGCAGATCCTGCGCCTCGGGCACATGGCGCTCGGGGCCCAGGACGAAGCCGGCATTGGCGGCGTTGTCGCTGATTGTATCGGTGATGATCCGGGCCTGTCCGGTTTCCGGGTCGGCCCGCAGGACACGCGTGTCGAGGATTTCCAGCGACGGGCAGACATATTCGGTTGCCGCCACCACGTCCTCGCGCGCGCAGTCCTTTCCGGCCAGCGGCGCACGCATGACAAAGGCGATCTCGGCCTCGACGCGCGGCTGGATGAACCGCCCCGCCGGAACCGTGCCGCCCGACGGAAACGCCATGTCATCCAGCAGAACCCCGCTGTCGGGCGTGTCGATGCCCAGCGCGTCTTGCATCGCACGGCTGGTCAGGCCGATCTTCCACCCGACGCGGCGGCGGCCGGATGCGATCTTGCGGGCGACCAGCTGTTTCTGAACGGCATAGGCATCATCCAGCGTCATGCCGGGATAGCGCAGGCTCGGCAGACCGCATTGCCTGCCGGTCGTTTCGGCCTGCAGCAGCATGCCCGCGGCCTCGATATGCTGGTCGGGGGTCATTCGTCCTCCACCGTGTTGACGAGCTTGCCGATGCCCTCGGCCTCGATCTCGACCACGTCACCGGGTTTCAGAAAGCGCGGAGGATCGAACCGCGCCCCCGCGCCGGTGGGGGTTCCGGTGACGATGATGTCTCCGGGCACCAGCGTGGTGAAGGTCGAGATGTATTCGATCTGCCGCCGGATCGGGAACAGCATCCGGCTGGTGCGATCGTCCTGCCGCAACTCGCCGTTCACCTTGGTCGTCAGGCGGATGTCGTCCAGTTGCGCGGGGGCGGAAAAAGGCACTAACCAAGGGCCAATTGCCCCGGACCGGTCCCAGTTCTTGCCCTGCGTGACGTTGAACTTGGCGTGCCGCACCCAGTCGCGCAGCGTTCCCTCGTTGCACAGGGTGATCGCCGCGATGTGGTCATAGGCGCGGGCCTGCGGAATGCGGCGGCCGCCTTTTCCGATGACCACCGCGATCTCGGCCTCGTAGTCCAGCTGCGGCGTTTCCGGCGGGCGGATCAGCGGTTGCCCGGCCCCGGTGAAGGACCGCGGAAAGCGGATGAACAGCGACATGTTCGGCGGCGCCTCCTGCCCATCCTTGTATTCGGCGTTCCGGTCGGGAAAGTTCACGCCGACGCAGATGATTTTCTCGGGCAACGGGATCGGGATCTCGTAGCGGAAGCTGCCATTGGGGTGGGTGACACTCCGCCCCCGCGCCGCCAGCGCCAGATCATGCAGCGCATCGGCCGCGATCACTTCGCGCAGCGTGGGCCACTGGGGGAAGTCCGGCGACAGGGCGATCATGCCCTCATCCGTCGCCACGCCATAGTATGTGCCCCCGTCCGTTCTGTAGGTCGCAAAGCGCATCAGACCAGCCCCCGCGCAATTTCGGTGATGACGTCGAAGGCCATCATCACGTCCTCTTCGGTGGTTTCGAACTGCCCGGCCTGGAAGCGGATCACCAGGTCTCCGTCCACCCGTGTCTGGGTCAGGTAGATGCGGCCATCGTCGTTGATCGCGTTCACCAGCCGCAGATTCAGATCGTCCAAATCGGACGAACCGGGGTTTTCGGCCGGTACAAAACGGAAGGTCCACAGCGACCACATGGGCGGCGTGACGATCTGGAAATCCGGCTCGGCCGCCAGCCTGTTATGCAGCGCACGCGACCAGTTGATGTGGTTGCGCAGGCGCTGGCGCAGCCCCTCCAGCCCATAGGTGCGGATCAGGAACCACAGCTTGAGCGCACGGAACCGCCGGCCCAGAGGCACCGACCATTCCGAGTAGTTGATGATCCCGTCCTTGCCGTGGGTCTTGAGATATTCCGGGCTGATCGCCAGCGTCTGCACCAGATCGTCGGGATTTTTCAGGAAATGCGCCGAGCAATCGAACTGCACCCCCAGCCACTTGTGCGGGTTGAAGACGATGCTGTCGGCCCGCTCGATCCCCGGCCAGTAGTCGCGGTATTCCGGGCAGATCATCGCCGAACCCGCCCAGGCCGCGTCCACATGGCTGTAGAGGCCGTATTTCTCGGCAATATCCAGACAGCGATCGACCGGATCGGTCGCCCCGGTGCCGGTGCCGCCGACGCACAGAATGACGCCCGCGGGCTGAAAACCAGACTCTAAATCGGCCTGAATCGCCGTTTCCAGCGCCTCGGGGTCCATCCCGCGCCAGTCGCCCTTGATCGGGATGCGCATCAGGTTGGCCTGCCCGATCCCCGCCACCCAGATCGCGCGATCGACCGAGGTATGCACCTCGGACGAACAATAGACACGCAGCGGTTTCTGCCCGAACAGGCCGTGGCTGTTGCCCTGCCAGTTCAGGGCCTTTTCCCGCATGGTCAGCACGGCGGCCAGCGTCGCCGACGAGGCCGAATCCTGAATGACACCGGCAAACCCTGCGGGCAGGCCCAGCGCCTGCCGCAGCCAGTCCATCATGCGGGTTTCCATCTCGGTCGCCGCCGGAGAGGTCTGCCACAACATGCATTGCGGCGCGATGGCCGCGGCCAGGAACTCGGCCAGAACCGACGGAGCCGAGGCGTTCGAGTTGAAATAGGCAAAGAAACGCGGGTGCTGCCAATGGGTGATCCCCGGCATCACGATCTCTTCGAAGTCGCGGAAAATGTCCTCCATCGCTTCGGGTGTTTCCGGGGGCATCTCGGGCAGCGCGTTCAGCACCTCGCCCGGCTCGGTACGCGCCCGAACCGGCCTGTCCCCGACCGTCAGGTGATAGTCCTGGGTCCATTCGGCGATTTTCGTGCCCCAGTCGGCAAATTCAGTCCACTTCATCTCATCCCCTTCACGGCGCGACGATCGGTTGTGCTTTCAATGCGCTTGGAGCAGGCTCTATTCCTGCGAAAACCGAGCCCTCTTCGAACCAGCTGCGCGGCGCTGGCGCCCCCCACAACGTCTGGCGCTGCGGATCGGTCAGCGACCACTTGATCGGTTCCAGATCGGGATCAACGGTCTGGTAATCCGAGCAGTAGATCTCGATCCGGTGCCCGTCCGGGTCGCGCACATACAGGAAAAACGCGTTGGAAATGCCATGCCGCCCCGGCCCGCGCTCGATATTGCCGACATAGCCGGTGGTCGACATCAGATCGAGCAGGTCGATGATGTTGAGCGGGTTCGGCACCCAGAAGGCGGTGTGGTGCAGGCGCGGGCCGAGCCCGTTGGTAAAGGCCACGTCGTGCACGCCGCCCTTGCGGTGCATCCAGGCGGCCCAGAGTTTCCCGCTGTCGTCATCCTCGGTGTATTCGGTGACACGGAACCCGATCTCGTTGTAAAAGGCGACCGCCCCGTCCACATCCGCCGCGAACATGTTGAAATGGTCGATCCGCAGCGGTTTTACCCCGTGATAGAGTCTGTATTTCTGGTGAATCGGTTCCAACCGCTCCATCCTGACGTAGAATTCCAGCGGGATGCCCCACGGGTCGCGCGTGCGCAGGGTGCGGCCCATATGCGGGCGCTCGACCCACTCGACCGGCAGGCCCCGCGCGCTGAAGAACGCCGCCGCCTTGTCGAGATCCGGCTCGTCATACAGCTTGAACCCCAGAACCCCGACATCGGCCGTATCCGCCTGCTCCAGCACGATGCAGTGATGGCCGCGTTCTTCCATCGCACGCAGGTAGATGCGGCTGTCATCCTCGTGGGTCACCTGAAGGCCCAGCGTATCGACGTAAAAGGCGCGCGAGGCCGCAAGATCGGTCACGCGGTATTCGACATGGCTGAGCCGCACGATGTTGAAGGGCGGATAGAGGTTGGGGGCGGGAACGGGCATGGGGGCCTCCTTACTGAACCGGGAAGATCACGTTGGTCTGACCGGTGCCGGAACTGGGGAAATACTCGGTGGCGACTTCGCAGGGCGCGGTGTACCCGTCCCAGCCCAGCGCCCCGTAGAGCATGGCGGTATCGTGCATCGAGCCCTCACCACAGCAGAAATCGGCATATTCCTTGAGCATCTTCAGGAAGGTGGCATGGTCTCCCTTCTGCCACAACTCGAGAACGCGCAGATCCATCTGGCGGTTGAACTCGGAACTGATGGTGAAGGTGCCGTTGTTGGCGGCATAGTCCCGGTTGGCCCAGATCTTGTGGCTGAGCGAGCCCGAGGCGACCAGCAGCACCTTGCTGTCACTGGCCTCGACCGCGGCGCGGATCGCCTCGCCCACCACGCGGCTTTCCTCGTGGTCGTGGACGGTGCACCAGGCGGCGATGGAGACGACCTTGAACTCCCCCTCGCGGCTCATGAAGCGCATCGGCACCAGCGTGCCATATTCCAGTTCGAGCGAGTCGATCTGGTGCGACAGGGTATGGACGCCCATCTCCGTCGCCTTTTCGGCAATCGCATCGCCCAGCGCCGCGTTGCCCTGATAGTCATAGGGAAGGTCCTGGATGAACTGGGGAAACTCGTTCGAAGTGAACAGGCCCTTGAAGCGGTGGTTGGCGTTGATGTGAAAGCCTGCGTTGACCACCCAATGCGTGTCGCAGATCACGATCGTGTCCGCGCCCAGCGCCTTGGCGCGCCGGGCGATTTCCCGGTGCCCGTCGATCGCCGGTTTGCGGGTGCCTTCCAGCCGGCCGGGCTGCTCGGACATCAGCATGGTCGGAACATGGGTGCATTTGGCTGCAAGAACGATTTCGCCCATTCTCTCCTCCTCCAAGACGGGTTGCGCGGGCTCAGGCGCCGAGGCGCGGGATGTGGTGCTGACCGGTCGCGAACCCGATGTGTTTCTGTTCCATGTAGAACTCGAACGACCAGTCTCCGCCGTCGCGCCCGATGCCGCTGGCCTTGACCCCGCCGAATGGGGTGGGCAGGTGGCGGACGTTTTCGCTGTTGACCCAGATCATGCCCGCCTCGAGCGCGTCGGTGAAGCGCAAGGCCCGGGTCAGGTCGTTGGTCCAAACATAGCCCGTCAGGCCGTATTGGGTGTCATTGGCCAATGTTAGAGCCTGTTTTTCGTCCCTGAAGCGGATCGCCGTCAGGACCGGGCCAAAGATTTCCTCGCGCGCGATGGTCATGTCGTTCGTGGCACCAGTGAACAGGGTCGGCCGCACGAACCAGCCCTTGTCGCCCACCCGCTGCCCCCCGGCGGCGATGGTCGCGCCATCCGCCCGGGCGGCTTCGAAGTAAGAGGTCACCTTGTCGAAATGTTCCTTGTGGATCAGCGGGCCGATCTCGGTGGCCGGGTCCAGCGGATGGCCGACGCGGATGTTGTTCACCCGTTCCGTCAGCTTCTTCAGAAACGCATCCGCCACCGTGTCCTGGATCAGCAGGCGCGAGGACGAGGTGCAACGCTCGCCGTTTAGCGAATAGATCATGAAGATCACCGCATCCAGCGCCCGGTCCAGATCGGCGTCGTCAAAGACCACGACCGGGTTCTTGCCGCCCAGTTCGAAATGCACGCGCTTGAGCGTGTCGGCGCCCTGTTTCATGATCATCGAGCCCGTCCGGCTTTCGCCGACAAAGGCGATGGCCTTGATGTCCGGGTGTTCCGTCAGCCGTTTGCCCGCGTCTTCGCCAAAGCCGTTGACCAGGTTCCACACGCCGTCCGGCAGCCCGGCCTCATGCGCGATCACGGCCAGGATCCGGGCGGTCAGGGGCGAAAACTCGGCAGGCTTGTGGACCACGGTGCAGCCCGCTGCCAGTGCAGGCGCGATTTTCCAGGTGCTCAGCATGAAGGGCGTGTTCCACGGCGTGATGACCCCGACAGGGCCGATCGGCACGCGGGTAGTCACGTTCATCAGCGTCGGAGACGGCAGGTTCTGTCCATCCCGCGCCGAAGGCGCCCGGTCTGCGAAGAACCGGAAATTCTCGGCCCCGCGCAAAGCGGCCTTGGACATGAAACGCAGCGCCTGGCCCGTATCCCAGCACTCGCAGAGCGCAATCTCTTCGGCGCGTTCGACGATCAGGTCCGCAATGCGGTGCAGGATCTTCTTGCGTTCGGCCGCGGGCATGTCGCGCCACGCGGGGAACGCGACCTTCGCGGCCTCGGCGGCGGTGTTCACATCCTCGGCGCTGCTGCGGGCAACCTTGCAGATCAGGCTTTCGTCCACCGGAGAATGCGTCTCGAAGGTTGCGCCCGACGCGGCCGGAACCGACGCGCCGCCGATCAGGTTCCGGATGCCTTCGGCGCGAAACCGTTCGAGATGCGCGTTCAGTTTGCCGATATTGGTCTCGAGGTCCGTCATCGCGGTCAGCCCTTTGTCAGATGGTTACGGATGGTGCCGGTTTTCGGCGAAAGTTCGGGGTCGATGTCGCGCATCTCCATCGACAGCGCGATGGAGTGGCTGCGCATCGCCGGGGCGAGAAAGCCCTCGGCGGCCGAGAAGATAAGCGCGGTCGCCGCCTTGCGGGTCGCCAGATCCCGCCCGTCGCGCAGGCGGACTGAGATGTCGACATAGCCATGCGCCGGGTTGCCGTCGGCAATCGCGGTGCAATCGGCACGAAACGCCCGGACACGGATGCCCGCCAGAGGAAACACCCCGGTATCAGCTGCCGCTTTGCGCAACGCCTCGCACAGCCCGGCCATGTCCACCCGGTCCTCGATGTTGCCGGAATAATCCACGATGATGTGTGGCATGGTCATCTCCTTTTGTTAACATGTGAAGTATTTATTCGATTCTGTCAACCGGTCTCAATCCCCGGTTGCAGCACTCTTCGAATTCGGCAAGGATTCCTCATGACCAGAGATTTGCCACTGACCTCCCGCTCGCTTCCGATCGCCCTGTTGCGTGCCCGTGAAAAGGTCATGGGACCCATTCGGTTGATGCTTGCCGACGTCGACATCACCGAGCAGCAATGGCGTGTCCTGCGCGTATTGCAGGAGGAGGGGCCGCAGGATCCAACCCGGATCGCCGATCGCGCCTGCCTGCTGCTGCCCAGCCTCACGCGCATTCTGCAGAAGCTCGAGGAAAAGGGCTTGATCGCCCGGCGACCGGACCCCGAGGACCGGCGCAAGCAGGTGGTGCGTATCACCAAGGCGGGCGAAAAGATCATTCACGACAATTTGTCGGCAAGCATCCGGGCGGCTGAGCGCATCCGCGCCCATCTCGGCCCGGAACGCTACGAGATGCTGTTGGATCTGCTGAATGAACTGAACGAAATGGACAGCTGATCGGGATCGATCCGGTCGGGGAGGGCAAGGCGATCGTTCCGCTTGAGCCGCAGTGCGAGCCTGACCGAGGGGGACGAACGCCTTATTGCGACCATGGCACGCGCATTCGACGAAAGCGGTTAGTGTCCGCGCACGTGGTGTAATTCCTGCGCCTTCAACGAGCTTTGCCTGGTCTGGCCGCAATCCCGCAGCCTGTCGGAAGACGCAGAGCGTGTGCGAGGCTTGATACTGGAACAGGGCAGTCTTGCGCACCTGTCCGATGCGGATTTCTGACGTCGATCAAGAGAAAGAATCGAGGCCCCGTCGGAGCGGAGGGGGTACGCTCCGACGGGGTGGCCAGGCCTGGAGTAGATCGTTCACCTGGCCTGCGACCGGCTTCGTCAGGAACCTGTGCGACGTTCCGGCGCAAGCCTCGGGACGCGCACCAAGTTGGAAATTCAACTCTTGCACGGCGCAGAGACACCTGAGGGGGTCGGCTCTCTGCTTTATGCGCCCCGAAGCGTTCGGTTTGTGATGCCCAATCGGTTGTCTGTATACAATACCTTCCGTTTCGTTAGCCTTTGGCGCGCCTAAAGACCCCGCTTCTGCAGGTTCGGAAGAAAAAATGTGAGGTCCTCAACTCAGGCCTCGGGGATCACCGCGTTCCCGGCACACATGGCGGGAAGGTCCCTGTGGATAACTTTACCACAGAGCACCCGTGATCCAACCCCAACACGGCCATTATATTTCAACTCACGATCTTGTGCTTGCCCGCCCGCCCATATCTTGTGGCCGCGTTCAAGCAACCCACAAAACACCCTTTGACTGACACAAGATGGGTCAAAGCCGGGGATATTCCGGATATGACTCGCACCACCGGTTCGCGACGACCACATCGCAGACTGAAGCGCGTCCGCACCGGGCGAGCAGGACACGAACAAGGAGCACCCGCCATGACCGAATACCTGTTCAACCTTCCCGAGATCCCTGCCGTCCCGGTCGCTGGCGAAGCCGGCACCTATCCCATCGGCCGGATTTTCTGCGTCGGCAGAAACTATGCCGCCCATGCTGCCGAGATGGGACACGAGGTTGACCGCGAAGCACCTTTCTACTTCACCAAATCGGCTCCGAACGCGGTACTGTCCGGGGCCGTCGTTCCCTATCCCCCCGGAACCGAGGACTACCATCACGAGATGGAACTCGCCGTGGCGATCGGGCGCCCGGTGTTCCGGGCCGGGCGAGACGAGGCCATGGCCGCGATCTATGCCTATGGCTGCGCCCTGGACATGACCCGACGCGACCTGCAAATCCGCGAAAGGAAAAAGCAACGCCCGTGGGATCTGGGCAAGGATGTCGAGAACGCAGCCGTATTCGCTCCACTGACCAAGGCAAGTGACTGGGCCCCGGACGCGGAAAAGCGCATCCATCTGTCGGTGAACGGGGAACTCCGTCAGAACGCGACACTGGCCGAGATGGTCTGGAAGGTCGATGAGATCATCAGCCACCTGTCGGGCTTCTACCACCTGCGCCCCGGCGATCTGATCCTGACGGGCACCCCGGCCGGGGTTGGGCCGGTCGTGGCCGGTGACGTGATCACCGGGGGTGTGGACGGGCTGGCCCCGGTGGAACTGACCCTCACGCAGGCGGAATAGCAATGGTGCTCCCCCGTCGGGCAAGGACAACTATTCGACCACGGAGGAAAGACGGTGCTTGCGTCGCGGCGGGGTTCGGTTGCAGTCTTGGAAGATCATTGAACCTGTTCGCCCCTCCCCTGGGCCTGACCGCGCGCTCTGAACGCAACAGGCGCGGTGGGCCGAAAGACAGGAGAGCCAGACGGAGGAAAATGGGAGGCGGACAGAGATAAGCAGTATATTGCAAAATCAATCAATTTTCGCATTATATTGCCACAAATAGGGGTCAAAGGGAGGATGACATGACCTATCGGAGAACGCTTCTGGGCGTGATCGGCGGGGCTGCGGTTGCGGCCCTGGCCACGGGTTTCAGCGCGGGAACGGCGCTGGCGCAGGAAGTCACGCTGAAACTGCACCAATTCCTGCCGGCACAGGCCAACGTGCCGAAACTGGTTCTGGATGTCTGGGCCGACAATGTCGAACAGGCCTCGGAAGGTCGCATCAAGATCGAACGCTATCCGTCGATGCAGCTGGGCGGCAAGCCGCCGGAACTGATGGACCAGGCCATCGACGGCGTGGCCGACATCGTGTGGACGGTGGTGGGCTATACGCCCGGGCGCTTCCCCAGCACCGAAGTGTTCGAACTGCCCTTCATGATGACCAATGCCCGCGCGGTGTCGCACGCCTATTGGGAAATGTTCGAAAAGCACATGAAGGATGGCGAGTTCAAGGATGTCCACATCCTTGCGACCTGGGTGCATGGGCCGGGCATGATCCACACCGCCGAGCCGGTGGAGAAGCCCGAAGACCTGGAGGGCATGAAGATCCGCGGCGGCTCGCGCTCGGTCAACTCGCTGCTGACCAAGCTGGGCGCGACCCCGGTCGGCATGCCGGTGCCTGCCGTGCCCGAGGGCCTGTCCAAGGGCGTGATCGACGGCACCACCATCCCGTGGGAAGTGACCACGGCCCTGAAAGTGCCGGAACTGGTCCACAACCACACCGAGTTCGAAGGCCGCGCGCTCTACACGCTGACCTTCGTTCTGGCGATGAACAAGGAAAAGTATGAAAGCCTGCCCGATGACCTGAAAAAGGTGATCGACGACAATTCGGGGCTGGAGTTCTCGGTCTTCGCCGGCGGCACGCAGGCGGATGCGGATGGTCCGGCCCGGCAGGTTGCCGAGGATCTGGGCAACAACATCATCACGATCGACGAGGCCGGTGTCGAGGAATGGCGCAAGCTGGCCCAGCCGATCTATGACGAGTGGATTGCCGACATGGAGTCCAAGGGCAAGGACGGCAAGGCGCTGATCGAAGAAGCGCAGATGCTGATCGAGAAATACACGCCGCAATACGCCAACTGATCCGGCCGCATGAATGGCCGCGGCGCGAACGTGCCGCGGCCGAACGGCGCCTGCAACAGACCGAGGACCGATGCACAAACTGATGATGGGGCTGGCCAGAACACTGGCCATCGTCGGCGGGATCGTTCTGAGCCTCCTGATCCTGCTGACCTGCGTGTCCATTCTGGGCCGCCTGCTGAACGGAGTCTTCCACGGAGGCTTCATGCAGAGCGTCGCCCCCGGCTTTGCCAAATGGGCGCTCGACATGGGGGTGGGGCCGGTCAACGGCGACTTCGAACTGGTCGAAGCCGGGGTGGCCTTTGCCATCTTCTGTTTTCTGCCCCTGTGCCAGATCACGGCCGGCCATGCCTCGGTCGATATTCTGGCAAACACCTTCTCGGCCCGGGTGAACCGGTTCCTGCGCATGGTGACCGAGATCGTCTTTGCCGCGGTTCTGGTGCTGATCGCGTGGAAGCTGTTCGACGGCATGATGAGCAAGAAGGAATACGGTGAAACCACGTTTCTTCTGCAGTTTCCGATCTGGTGGGCCTATGCGCTCAGCTTTGTCGCGTCGCTCGCCGCGGCCATCGTGGGCCTCTACATGGCCGGTGTCCGCACAGTCGAATTCTATACAGGCCGCATCCTGATCTGGGATGGTGTGGAGGCAACCCATTGACCGCGCTTGAAATCGGAATCGCGTCGTTTCCGGCGCTGATGGTGCTGATCTTTCTGCGGGTGCCGATCGGCCTCGCCATGTTTCTCGTCGGTCTTGTCGGGCTGGTCTGGGTGACCGGCGGCACGCAGGTGGCCTTTGCCCGCCTCAAGAACGAAACCTACACGACCTTTTCCAGCTACTCGCTGACCATCGTGCCGATGTTCCTGCTGATGGGGCATTTCGCGACGCTGGGCGGCATGTCCAACGCGCTGTTCAAGGCGGCCGAGGGCTGGCTTGGCCACCGGCGCGGCGGGGTGGCGATGGCCGCCATCGGCGCCTGCGCGGGTTTCGGCGCGATCTGCGGCTCGTCTCTGGCCACGGCCGCCACCATGGGCCGGGTCGCCCTGCCGGAGCTCAAGCAATATGGCTATGCTGGGGGTTTCTCGACCGCGACGCTGGCCGCGGGCGGCACGCTGGGCATCCTGATCCCGCCTTCGGTCGTGCTGGTGATTTACGCGATCCTGACCGAGCAGAACATCGCCAAGCTGTTCCTCGCCGCTTTCATTCCGGGCATTCTGGCCGCCGTGGGATATGTGATCGCCATTTCGCTTTATGTGCGTCTCTACCCCGACAGCGCCGGCACCCGCCCGCCGGTCCCCTATTCCCAGCGGTTCGCCGCGCTGGTCCGGGTCTGGCCGGTGCTGCTGGTCTTTGGCCTGGTAGTCGGCGGCATCTACCTGGGCTGGTTCACCCCGACCGAAGGCGCCGCCGTGGGCGCGTTCGGCACCGCCGTCATCGCCTATTTCAACGGCGGCCTGACCCGCGCGTCGCTGGTCGACAGTTTCATCGTCACCGCCCGTTCGACCGCGATGATCTTTTTCATCATCCTGGGCGCCGGGTTCTACAACGGCTTTCTCGCCCTCACCCAGGTGCCGCAGGAGTTGTCGAACTTCGTCGTAAGCCAGGGCTTCTCACCCTGGGTCGTGCTGGCGCTGATCCTGTGTTTCTACCTCGTCTTCGGCTGCCTGATGGACAGCCTGTCGATGATCCTGCTGACGATCCCGATCTTTTTCCCGGTGATCTCGGCGATGGATTTCAACCTGATCTCGCTGCCCGCCATGCAGGCCGAGGCCGCGATGGAGGTTCTGAAAAACGGCATTCCAGACGGGATGGGGGCGGAAATGCTGGCCTCGATCCAGGAGGCCATCGCCACCGGCACGGAACTGACCCGTGAGCAGATGAAGGAACTGGGCATCCGCGTCACGCAGGGCATGGCCAACCGGATCGAGGCCGAGCATGTGGCGATCTGGTTCGGCATCCTCGTGCTGATCGTGGTCGAGGTGGGGCTGATCACGCCGCCGGTGGGGATGAACCTGTTCATCATCAACGCAATGGATCGCAAGACGCCGATGATGGAAACCTACAAGGCAGTGATCTTCTTTGTCGGCTCCGACATCGTCCGGGTGATCATCCTGGTCGCGTTCCCGGCGATCACGCTGTTCCTGCTGCCGGGATGACACCGCAACGGAGGACAATATGGCAGGTTACGTCGCGCATGATGTGATCCGCGAGGATGCCGGGGACGGCGTCATCCTGCTGCGATCCGCCCATCCGCTGCCCGAGCCGGTCCGCAAGACGACCGACTGGCTGCATCACTGGGCCAACGAGCGACCCGACGCGGTGTTTCTGGCCGAACGCAGCGGCCCGGGCTGGCGCGAGTTGCGGTATGGCGAGGCTCTGGAGCAGGTGAGGGCGCTGGCGGCGGGTCTGCTGGCGCGCGGGCTGAATAAAGAAACCCCCATCCTGATCCTGTCGGGCAACAGCATCACCCACGGGCTGCTGTCTCTGGCGGCGCAGTATGTGGGCATCCCGACGGTGCCGGTGGCCGAGCAATATTCGCTCATCCCCGGCGCCCTGAAACAGCTGCACCACGTCCTGACCCTGATCGACCCGGCGATGGTCTTTGCCGAAGACGGCGAAGGCTTTGCCGCCGCCCTGTCGATGGAACAGATGGCTGGCCGCCAGATCGTGGTGGGCCGGAACGCCGGAAACGGCATGTCGCTGCTCTCGGACCTGATGGCAGAGGGCGCCGACATTGACGCGGCCAACGCAAGGGTGGGTCCGGATACGGTGGCCAAGATCCTGATGACCTCGGGGTCCACCTCGGCCCCCAAGGGCGTGGTGACGACGCAGGCGATGCTTTGCGCCAACCAGGCTCAGTATGAGCAGGCCCTGCCGTTCCTGTCCGAACGCCCGCCCCGGCTGGTGGACTGGCTGCCCTGGAACCACGTCTTTGGCGGCTCGAACAATTTCAACCAGATGCTTGCCTTTGGCGGGGCGCTGTATATCGACGGCGGCAAGCCTCTGCCCGCGCTGATCGGCAAGACCTTTGAAAACAACCGGCTCATGAACGGGACCATCGCCTACAACGTGCCGGTCGGCTATGCGCGGCTGCGCGACGAGATGCGACGCGACGAGCGCCTGAAGCGGAACTTCTTTGCCGATCTCGACATGCTGTTCTATGCCGGCGCCTCGCTGGCACCCGATGTCTGGCAGGACCTCAGCGACATGGCGCAGGAGGTGCGCGACGAGGCGCCGCTGATCACCACCTGCTGGGGCATGACCGAAACCGCGCCCGCCTGCATCTTCCAGCACTTCCCCGCCAACCTGCCGGGAATCGTCGGCGTGCCGCTGCCCGGCATCACCGTGAAACTGGTACCGGAACAGGGCGACCGCTACGAGGTCCGGGTCAAGGGACCGAACATCTTTCCGGGCTACTATCGCGACCCGGAAAAGACCGCCGAGGCCTTTGACGAGGATGGGTTCTTTTGCAGCGGCGACGCGATGGCGCTGGTCGATCCGGAGGACGTGAACCGGGGCCTGCGCTTTGCCGGGCGGATGTCGGAGGACTTCAAACTTGCCTCGGGCATCTGGGTCCGGGCGGCGGCGTTGCGGCTTGAGCTATTGGTCGCCCTCGCTCCGCTGGCCGCGGACGTGGTCATCACCGGCGAGGGTCGAACCGAACTGGGAGTGATGATCGTGCCGACGCCCGCCTTGGCCGAAGGGTTGGCGCCCGAGGGCGGTGCGCTGCTGCCCGGACAGCAGGCGCAGGACATCGCGGCGCGCCTGGCAGAGGCGAACGGAGACAAGGGCTCGTCGGCCCGCATCACCCGCGCGCTCATCCTGTCCGAGCCGCCTTCGATGGCGGAGGGAGAGATCACGGCCAAGGGCAACCTGAATTTCCGCAAGCTGCTGGATTTGCGCGCGGCCGAGTTGGAACGTCTTTACTCTCCGAAGGACCCGGCGGTCATTTTTGTGCAGTAAACTGCAGATTCCCGATTGTGAAAACTGCATTATCTTGCATATTTGTGCGCGGGATGCATTATTGCACCGCAAAGAGGAACGCGCGCGGGATTCGCCCAATGACGACCCGAGCGCACCCCTCGGCGCCGCACAGGGGAGGATCGAGGATGAGCGGAAACGCCGCGCTGTATTTTGTTGACCGGCATCTGCGCGACGGGAACGGAGACCGACCGGCCTTTCGCGAGGCCGCCGGGCAGAAGAGAACCATGACATATGGCGAACTGGCCGACGCGTCCGACCGCGTTTCCGGCGCCCTTGCCCACGCCGAAATCCCGCGCGAATCCCGCGCCGCGATGCTGGTTCTGGACCAACTGGAATTTCCCCAGATCTTCTGGGGCTGCCTCAAGGCCGGGGTGGTGCCCGTTCCGCTCAACACGCTTTTGGCAACCCCGGTCTATGAAACCATCCTCAACGACAGCCGCGCCTCCTGCCTGTTCGTTTCCGAAGAGCTTTGGCCGGTGGTGCAGCCCGCCGCCGAAGCCTCACCGCATCTGCACCGGATCGTGGTGATCGGAACCGCGCCCGAGGGGGCTCAGAGCTTTGCCGATTTCATGGAAGGCGCTGAACCTTCCCCTGCGGTCGAAGCATCGGAAGATGACGTGGCTTTCTGGCTCTATTCCTCGGGCTCCACGGGCCAGCCAAAGGGCGTGCGGCACGTTCACGCCAGCCTCAAGGCCACCGCGGACACCTACGGCGCGCAGGTTCTTCAGATCGAACCGGGCGACGTGATCTTTTCCGCCGCCAAACTGTTCTTTGCCTACGGGCTGGGCAACGCCATGACCTTCCCGATGTCGGTCGGGGCCGAAACCGTGCTGTTCAACGGACGCCCCACCCCCGATGGCGTGATCGACATCATCGCCACCGAAAGACCCACGATCTTTTGCGGTGTGCCGACGCTCTATGCCGCGATGGTAGCGCAGCTTGAAAGCCAGGGCGTGCCGGATGTGAAGCTGCGCCGCTGCATATCGGCGGGCGAGGCCCTGCCCGAAGAGATCGGGCGCAGCTGGCAGCGGCTCTGGGGCGTCGATATTCTCGACGGTGTCGGCTCGACCGAGATGCTGCACATCTTCCTGTCGAACGCGCCGGGGGACGTGGCCTATGGCACGTCGGGCCGGCCGGTGCCGGGATACGAGGTACGCTTGGTGGATGAGAACGGCGCGGATGTGGGGGTTGGCGGACTTGGCGAACTGCTGGTCCGGGGCGCTTCGGCAGCGGATGGATACTGGAACAAGCGCGACAAGAGCCGCGCCACCTTCGAGGGCGAATGGACCCGAACCGGCGACAAGTATGAGCTGACCGAAGACGGGCGCTATGTCTACTGCGGCCGGACCGACGACATGTTCAAGGTCTCGGGCATCTGGGTGTCGCCCTTCGAGGTCGAACAGGCGCTGGTCGCGCACCCTGCGGTTCTGGAGGCCGCCGTGGTCGCGGCGCGCGACCGGGATGGACTGGAAAAGCCCAAGGCCTACATCGTTCTCAAACAGGTTGAAACGGACGGGCTGGCCGACGAGCTGCGAGACTTCGTCAAGGAAAAGGTCGGCAAGTGGAAATATCCCCGCTGGATCGACTTTGTCGAAGACTTGCCCAAGACCGCCACGGGCAAGATCCAGCGCTTCAAACTGCGGGAGGACAGCTGATGGTCGATTGGAGCCAGAACCCGGCCGAACCGATGACGGTGAACGGCGTCGCGCTGGAATACGCCTGCTACGGCCCGCCGCCCTCCGAGGCACCGACCATCATCCTGCTGCACGAAGGGCTGGGCTGCGTCGGCCTGTGGCGTGACTTCCCGGAAATCCTGTCGGTGCAGACCGGCCTGGGCGTGCTGGCCTATTCCCGACAGGGCTATGGCCAGTCGGATCCGGTCGATCTGCCCCGCCCGCTGGATTTCATGACGCGCGAGGCCATCGACGTGCTGCCGCATGTTCTGGATCAGGCCGGCATCCGACGCTGCATCCTGTTCGGGCATTCCGACGGCGCCACCATCGCCGCCATCTATGCCGGCAGCGTCGAGGACCACCGGGTGCGCGGCCTGATCCTCGAGGCGCCGCATTTCTTCACCGAGGAGATGGGGCTGGCCGAGATCGCCCGCGCGCGCGAGACCTTCGCGACGACCGACCTGAAAGAGAAAATGGCGAAGTATCACCGCGACCCCGAAGGTGCCTTTCGCGGCTGGTGCGACACCTGGCTGGATCCCGGCTTCGAGGATTGGAACGTCGCCGACGTGATCGACTATATCCGCGTGCCGATCCTTGTCGTCCAGGGGCGCGGCGACCAGTACGGCACGCTCGCCCAGATCGAAGAGATCGAAACCCGCGCCTATTGCCCGGTGGACACCGCAATTCTCGACTGCAAACACGCGCCGCATCTGGAAGCGCCGAAGGAAACCCTCGATGCGGTCGGCGAATACTGCGCCCGGCTGCTGCGCATCGAGGCGGCCGAGGTGGTTCCGGCCTGACCGATGGGATGCGCGCCGCCCATATCCGCCTATGTGCCGGGTCGCACCGCCCGCCACCCCGAGGATGCTTTCGCGGCGATCCGCGACACGGTGACGGCCGGAATGAGCATAGCGGACATCGCCGCCTCGGAGGCCTGGCGCATCGGCTGGACCCTGTTCGAGAACGGGTTTTTCTGGGAGGCGCATGAAGTGTGGGAGCCGGTCTGGATGCACCTGCCGCCCAACTCCGCTGAAAGGCGGTTCGTTCAGGCTTGTATCCAGCTCTCCAACGCCGCGCTCAAGGAACGGATGGAGCGTCCGCAGGCAGCGTTGCGCCTCTATGACCTGACGGTCGAGCTGCTTGGCGCCTGCCAGACAGAGGCACGGATA
The DNA here is from genome assembly GCF_001507595.1 of Ruegeria marisrubri. Classification (GTDB taxonomy): domain Bacteria; phylum Pseudomonadota; class Alphaproteobacteria; order Rhodobacterales; family Rhodobacteraceae; genus Ruegeria; species Ruegeria marisrubri. The sequence continues at coordinate 127,954 of NZ_LQBQ01000039.1, read as the reverse complement.
ATGGGCGTGGATGTCGCGGACCTAACGCGCCGAGCCAAGAAGGCGAAAAGGCGACTCACGACAACTGCAATATATTGCACTGATGAGTATCATGGATTTTGCTCAAACGGGACAATTTAGGGTAATCTCATGTTTTCAAACTATATTTTATATGCACTATTTTGCTAAATCGCCTTGCTCACATGGAATTTGAGCATTAAAGTGCACCCTATCGCCCAATGAGGAACCCGGAATGACCCAACGCATCGACTTTCAGACCGACCCCTCGAAATACCGCCACTGGCGCGTTGAATATGATGGTGAGGTCGCCAACCTCTTCATGGATGTGGACGAACAGGGCGGGCTGTTTCCCGGCTACGAGCTCAAGCTGAACTCCTATGACCTGGGCGTCGATATCGAGCTGGCGGACATCGTTCAGCGGATGCGGTTCGAGCACCCCGAGGTGAAGGTCGTGGTGATGCAATCGGCCAAGGATCGCGTGTTCTGCGCCGGGGCCAATATCCGGATGCTGGGCGGCGCCAGCCATGCGCACAAGGTCAACTTCTGCAAGTTCACCAACGAGACCCGCAACACCTACGAGGCGGCCGAGATGGATTCGGGGCAGAAATACATCGCGGCGGTCAAGGGCTCCTGCGCGGGCGGCGGCTATGAGCTCGCGCTGGCCTGCAACTACATCATCCTGACGAATGACACCTCGTCCTCGGTGGCCCTGCCCGAGGTGCCGCTGCTGGCGGTGCTGCCCGGCACCGGCGGCCTGACCCGCGTGACGGACAAGCGCAAGGTGCGCCGCGATCTGGCCGACGTGTTCTGCTCGGTCGAGGAAGGGGTGCGCGGCCAGCGCGCGGTTGACTGGAAACTGGTGGACGAAATCGCCCCGAACTCGAAATTCGACGAGGTGGTGCATCAGCGCGCCCGCGAATTTGCCGAGGCCTCGCCCAAGCCATCGGGATTGAAAGGCATCGTGCTGGAGCCGCTGTCGAGAACTTTCCACGACGACGGATCGGTGACCTATTCGACTGTCGAAGTCGCGATCGACCGCGGTGCCGGACGCGCGACCGTCACCATCAAGGGCCCGGAAGAGGACGCGCCCGCCGATACGGATGCGTTGCAGGCGCAGGGGGCGCAGTCGTGGCTGCTGCGTCTGGCCCGCGAGTTGGACGACGCCATCCTGCATCTGCGCCTGAACGAACGCGAACTGGGGCTGATCGTGTTCCAGACACAGGGCGACCCGGCCCGCGTGCTGGCCCATGAAAGGCTGCTGCTGGACAACAAGGACAACTGGCTGGCCAACGAGATCCTGCAATACTGGAAACGGGTGCTCAAACGCGTCGACATGACCTCGCGCAGCCTGGTGGCGCTGGTCGAGCACGGCTCGTGCTATGCCGGCGTTCTGGCCGAACTGCTCTGGGCCGTGGACCGGTCCTACATGATGCTCGAAGAGTTCGAGGGCGACAACCGCCCGCTGGCGACCGTCACGCTGAGCGGCGGCAATTTCGGCACCTACCCGATGGGCAACGACCTGTCGCGGCTCGCCACGCGGTTCTGGGGCGAACCGGAGGCCGTTGAGCGACTGAAGGGCCGGGTCGGGGACGCGCTGGAGGCCGACGAGGCCGAGGAACTTGGCCTCGTGACCTATGCACTGGACGATATCGACTGGGAGGACGAGGTGCGCGTGTTCCTCGAGGAACGCGCCAGCTTCTCGCCTGATGCGATGACGGGGATGGAGGCGAACCTGCGCTTTGCCGGCCCCGAGACGATGGAGACCCGGATCTTTGGCAGGCTGACCGCCTGGCAGAACTGGATCTTCCAGCGCCCGAACGCGGTTGGCCCCGACGGGGCGCTGCAGCGCTATGGCACCGGCCTGCGCGGCGAATTCAACATGGAACGAGTCTGAGGGGCTTGGGCCTCTAGCGGAGGAAAGACATGCTCGACCTGATCAACGTAAGCTATGACACCCAGATCCCCAACAACGTGGGCCTGAGCCAGGACAAGAAGGTGCTGAAGGCGCTGGAGAAATGGCACCCCGGCTATATCGACTGGTGGAACAAGCTGATCCCGCAGAACTTCCAGGAATCGCTGGTCTATCTGCGCACCGCCGTCAGCGTCGATCCCAAGGGCTGGGCCAAGTTCGACTATGTGAAGATGCCCGAATATCGCTGGGGCGTGCTGCTGGCCCCTCAGGTCGAGGACCGGGTGATCCCCTGCGGCGAGCACAAGGGCGAGCCTGCATGGCAGGAGGTTCCGGGCGAATACCGCAACCTGCTCAAGCGCCTGATCGTGATCCAGGGCGACACCGAACCGGCCTCGGTCGAACAGCAGCGCCTGCTGGCGCTGACCGCGCCGTCGCTTTATGACATGCGCAACCTGTTCCAGGTGAATGTCGAAGAGGGCCGCCACCTGTGGGCCATGGTCTATCTGCTGCACAAATATTTCGGCCGCGATGGCCGCGAAGAAGCCGATGACCTGCTGCGCCGCCAGTCCGGCTCGGAAGAGGCGCCGCGGATGCTGGGCGCCTTCAACGAGGAAACGCCCGACTGGCTGTCCTTCTTCATGTTCACCTATTTCACCGACCGCGACGGCAAGATGCAGCTGGAATCGCTGGCGCAATCCGGCTTTGACCCGCTCAGCCGCACCTGCCGCTTCATGCTGACCGAAGAGGCGCATCACATGTTCGTCGGCGAAACCGGCGTGGGCCGCACCATCCAGCGCACCTGCGAGGTGATGAAGGAAAACGGCATCGACGACCCCTATGACGTGGGCAGGATCCGCGCCCTGGGCGTGATCGACCTGCCGCTGATCCAGAAAAAGCTGAACCTGCACTACACCCTGTCACTGGACCTGTTCGGGCAGGAGGTTTCGACCAACGCCGCCAATGCCTTCAACGCGGGCATCAAGGGCCGTTACATGGAAAACCGCCTGACCGACGACCACCAGTTGCAGCACGACACCTACACGGTCTGGGACCTGGAAGACGGCAAGGCGGTGCAGAAAGAGGTTCCGGCCCTGACAGCGATCAACATGCGCCTGCGCGACGACTACACCAAGGATGCCGCGGGCGGCGTCGGACGCTGGAACAAGATCATCGAAAAGCATGGCATCGATTTCGAGTTGAAGCTGCCGCACGAGGCCTTCCATCGCAAGATCGGCGTCTTTGCAGACAAGCTGTTCGATCCCGAGGGCAAGATGGTCAGCGGGGCGGAATATGACAAGGGGATGCCCGAATGGCTGCCCACCCATGCGGATGGGGATTTCATCCAGTCGCTGATGAAGCCCTGCTACGAGCCGGGCCAATACGCGCGCTGGATCGCCCCGCCCAAGGTCGGCATCGACAACAAGCCGGGCGATTTCGAATATGTGAAACTTCACATGGCCTGAGACAGAAACTTCACGCCGGGTTCCGCGACCGGACACAATTCGTGACCAAGACCGGATTGTCGGACCTGCAAATCGTCCTGTTCGCCGGACCCGGCTTGTTCACAAGGGGGAGACCCGCAATGCAGATCAACCGTTCCAAGGCCGAGACACCGAAACTCGCCGCCCTCGCCGGTCAGGTATCCGCGCTGCAAGGCCCCTGCGTCGGCTGTTCCGATTGTGCCGGGCTGTGCGAGGCCCTGATCGACACGCTGGTTCTGCCCGACGTCATCCTGACCAAGAGACGCGAGGTTTCATGAACCAGCCGCTCAAGCAGCACCTGATCGACCCGGAAATCTGCATCCGGTGTTACACCTGCGAAATGACCTGCCCCGAGCAGGCCATCGAACATGACGACATGAACGTCGTGGTGGATGCCTCCAAGTGCAAATACTGCATGGACTGCATCCCCGTCTGCCCGACCGGCTCGATCGACAACTGGCGGGTGGTGACCCAGCCCTATTCGCTCGAGGATCAATACGGCTGGATGGAACTGCCCGAGCAACAGGAGATCGCCGGCGACGAGGGCGGGCTTGAGGCGATGGACGATGCCATATCGGCCCTGCTGGCCGAGGCGCACAAGGGCGCGGGCGGCAAGGCGAAGGCTCCGGCGACGGCCTCGAAACCAACCGTCAGCATGTATGGCCTGGGCAGGCCCGCCGAGGCGAAGGTGACCGGCAATTTCCGCCTGACCGCCGAGGACAGCGACAGCGATGTCCGGCACATCATCCTGGATTTCGGCTCGCTGCCTTTCCCCGTTCTCGAAGGCCAGAGCATCGGGATCATCCCGCTGGGCACGGACGAGGCCGGCAACCCGCACCTGCCCCGGCTCTACTCGGTCTCCAGCCCCCGTGACGGCGAACGGCCCAACTTCAACAACCTCTCGCTGACCGTGAAGCGCGAGGAGAAGGGGCTGTGTTCCAACTATGTCTGCGATCTGAAACCGGGCGACACGGTGCAGGTGACGGGGCCATTCGGCGCGACCTTCCTGCTGCCCGCGGACCCGGACGCGAAGTTGCTGATGATCTGCACCGGCACCGGCTCGGCCCCGTTCCGCGCATTCACCATGCGACGGCAGCGGGAATACCCCTCGCTCAAGGGCTCGCTGATGCTGGTCTTCGGCGCCCGCCGCCCGCGGGAACTGCCCTATTTCGGACCGCTCAAGAAAGTCCCGGAAGAGTTCATGTCCAAGCATTTCGCCTTTTCCCGACAGGAGGGAGAGCCCAAGCACTATGTGCAGGACAAGCTGCGCGAGGAGGCCGAGAAGGTCGGGGAACTGCTGCAGAACCCCAAGGGCCACATCTATATCTGCGGCCTGAAGGCGATGGAGCAGGGCGTTGACGAAGCGTTCAAGGACATCGCGCGCGGGCTGGGCCTGAACTGGGCCGAGCTGCGCGACCGGATGCGCGAGGAAGGCCGCTATCACGTGGAGACCTACTGACGGAGGCCGCGCCATCAAAGGGCAATTCCGATTGCCCCTGACGCGCACCCATCGTAATTTGTGCAATATTTTTCACCAACGGCACGGGAAGCATGAGCGAGATCACCAATTTCAGGGGCGACAGCACATCGCAAAGCGGCTCTGATCTTGCCGAGGCCTCGGTGTCGGCGCTGATCGCCCGCGTGGGCGAGCGCGTGCGCAAGGCCCGCGAGCGCCGCGGCATCCCCCGTCGTGTGCTGTCCGAGATCTCGGGCGTTTCCCCGCGCTACCTGGCGCAGTTGGAGGCCGGCGAAGGCAACATCTCGATCGGCCTGTTGCAGAGGGTCGCAATCGCGCTCGATCACCGGATCGAATGGCTGGTGGGCGAAGATGACCCGTGGGAGTCCGACGCGCTGCGGGTGGCCGACCTGTTTCGCTCGGCGAGCAGCGACGTGCAGCAGACGGTGCTGCGCGCGCTCAACCCCGAGCCCAAGGAGGTGCTGCGGGCCGGACGGATCTGCCTCGTGGGGCTGCGCGGGGCCGGAAAATCCACGCTTGGGCGGCTTCTGGGCAAGGAGCTGGGCCTGCCTTTCGTCGAACTGAACCACGGCATCGAGGAACAGGCCGGGATGCCGGTGGCCGAGGTCATGGCGCTCTACGGGCAGGAAGGGTATCGCAAGCTCGAGGCCCAGACCGTGCAGCGGATCATCGCGACCCATGATGCGCTCGTGCTGGCGGTGGCGGGCGGCATCGTGGCCGAGCCCGACACCTACAACACCCTGCTCAGCCATTTCCACACCGTCTGGCTGCGCGCTTCGCCGGTCGAGCATATGGAGCGGGTGCGGGCGCAGGGCGACGAGCGCCCGATGGCGGGAAACCCCGAGGCGATGGAGCAACTCCGTTCGATCCTGACCAGCCGCGAGGCCCTCTATGGCAAGGCCGAGGCGCAACTGGATACATCCGGCCAAAGCGTCGAGGCCTCGCTGGAGCAGCTCAGGGCGTTGGTCGAGGAGCGCGGGTTCCTGGGTTGAGCCAACGGCCTACATCGGCTCGCGCAGCCACCCATCAGCGAATGCAACCCGGTCCATCCCGGCAAAGCGCCGGACCCGGTCCAGTTCGGCCTCCAACCGCCGGGTGCGGGCCTGTGACCACCGAACCGTGCGTTCGGGCCAGAGGGCGCGGACCCGCAACTCGCCCCGGTCCCTGTGCGCCTTCATGTCGACCCGGCCCACCAGCCTGTCGCCTTCGAGCAGAGGAAAGACGTAGTAGCCGTAGGAGCGCTTCGCCTCGGGCACGAAAACCTCGATCCGGTAATGGAACCCGAACAGCCGCTCGGCCCGCTTGCGGTCGCGCAGTGCCGGATCGAACGGGCTGAGCACCCGCATCCGCCCCGGCATCGGGCCAACCCGCACCGCCTGTTCCGCCACGTCGGGGCGGGCAAAGACCTTGCGCAGGCTGCCATCGGCCTGTTCGATTTCAACCGTTTCGATACCGCCGCGCGCAAGCTCCCGCTCACACCACAGCTTTGCCTCGGCCGGGCGGACCGTGTCCCAGAACGCCGCCAGTTCGCCCGAGGTGGCAAAGCCCAGCCGGTCGAGTGCCGCGTTGCACAGCCAGTCCACCGTCGCCTCTTCGTCGCATGGCGACGCGCCGGGGCACAGATGCGCCTCGATCACCCGCTCGGTCAGGTCATAGCGTTTCTGGAACCCCTCGCGCCCGATGACCGTCAATGCCCCGGTCCGCCAGAGATACTCCAGCGCCGTCTTGGACGGGTGCCAATCCCACCAACCGCCCGAGCCCTTGCGCTCGTCCTTTCCCACATCCGACGAACTGACCGGCCCGTGGTCGCGGATATGCTGCAGCACCTCTTCGAACTTTTGTTCGAACGCGCCGCGCCGCCACGCCTTCCACCGCGCCTGCAGCAATTCGGCATCGCGCTGAAACCGCAGATGCCAGTGGCGGTAGAACTCCATCGGAATGACGGCCGCGTCATGGGTCCAGTGTTCGAACAGCGCCCGGTCGCGCTCGTAGAGCCGCTTGAGATTCGCGGGGCGATAGGTCGGGCGGCGCGAAAACAGGATCATGTCGTGGGCGCGGGCCACGGTGTTGATGCTGTCAAGCTGGACAAAGCCGAGACGCCGGATCAGACCCTGCAGATGTGCGCCCCTTGCGGGGCCTGCGGGCTGTTCGGCCAGCGCGTGCCGGTCCAGGAACAACGCTCGCGCGGCACGATTGTCCAGCCGTTGCAGCGCCACCGGCTCAGCGCCGCTTCAGCGTGTCGCCATAGCTGATCTTGGGGGTCAGGATCACTTGCGTTTCGATATCCGCATCCGGGTCTTCCAGCCGCGCGGCGATGATTTCGGCCGCCTTGCGCCCGATCTCCAGGCGGCAGGCGTCCATGGTGGCCAGCTTGCGCGGCAACCCCTGCAACAGTTCCACGTTGTTGAACCCGGCAAGCCCGATCTGGCCGGGAATGTCGATCCCCTGCTCCAGCAGGTAAAGCAGCCCACCCGCCCCGATCAGGTCGTTGGAATAATAGAGGAAGTCCAGTTCCGGCGACCGTTCCAGCATCGCCTTGGTCATCTCGCGCCCCTTGGCCAGGGCCGAGCCGCCGGAATAGAACTCGCGATCCTCGATCTCGACCCCGTTCTTGCCCAAGACTTCGGTAAAGCCCTCGAACCGTTTGCGGGCCCGATGGTCCAGCGGCATCTTGGTGCCCATGAAACCGATATGGCGATACCCGGCCTTCAGAATCGCCTGCGCCATCTCGCGCCCGGCGCGGCGGTGCGAGATACCCACCATCGCGTCCACCGGCTTGCCGTCGGTATCCATGATCTCGACCACCGGGATGCCGGCCGAACTCAGCATCGCCCGCGACGCCTCGGTATGTTCCAGCCCCGCGATGATCACGCCCGAGGGACGCCACGAGAGCATCTCATAAAGCACCTTTTCCTCTTTCTCGGGCAGGTAGTCGGTGACGCCCACCACGGGCTGCAGCTCGGTGCCCTCGAGCACCTGGTTGACGCCGGTCAGAACCTCGGGGAAGACCATGTTCGACAGCGACGGGATGATCACCGCGACCAGGTTGACGCGGTTCGAAGCCAGGGCGCCTGCGATCTTGTTCGGAACATATCCAAGCTCTTTCGCGGCGGCCAGAACACGGGCGCGGGTGGCTTCGGACACGTCGCCCCGGTTTCGCAACACCCGGCTGACCGTCATTTCCGATACTCCGGATGCTTCCGAGACATCGCGAAGGGTGAGCGGGCGTTTTGTTTCTGTTGTCACCGAAGCACCTGTGCTGTCTGTTTTCTTTTATGCTAGCGCGAACAGCATTAATGGTTCAACTGTTGTGCAAAGGCGATGACAATCCGAAAAAAGGCCGCTAGACAGTGCTTCGCGTGGCCCCGTGGCTCAACTGGATAGAGCAGCCCCCTCCTAAGGGGCAGGTTGCAGGTTCGAATCCTGCCGGGGTCGCCACCTCAGAAATTGTGTCAAAATTGTCCAACGTGCGCCTGGTCGGCAACTGTGAACACCCAACAAGCCGGATAATCTCCAGTTTCTAAGATGCGGGATATCTCATTCGTCGTCGTCCCCATCCGCGATCATGCTTTTTTTGAGCAGGCGCAGTTCAAGAGCCTGTTCGGCCACGACCTCCTTCAGATCACGTGCCTCACGGCGCAGGTCCTTAACTTCGCTCGACGTCGCAGCGCGGGCCGTGTCGCCTGCCAGACGCTTCTTTCCAGCTTCGAGGAATTCCTTGGACCAGCTGTAATATAGGCTCTGCGCAATGCCTTCACGGCGGCACAGCTCTGCAATACTGTCCTCGCCCTTCAGGCCGTCCAGCACGATCCTGATCTTCTCTTCCGCCGAATACTGCTTGCGCGTAGCGCGGCGGATCCCCTTGACGAGCTTCTCGCCATGGCTCTTGCGGGTTCCGGGTTTCTGTCTCATCTCCACTCCTTGGTGGTTACGATGTGCCAGAAACCCTCTCTTATCAAATCACCCTAAACTGTCCCATTGGCGCTGACGTTAGATAAGCTGCGCTGTGGGACACAGCCTAATGGGCGCCACCTGAGCGACTCGACGCAATACTTCGGACAACCAAAAGAGCTTCTTCCCGGAGGGTCGGAGGACATCACTCCGCAGCGTGCGCCGGTGCCTGTTTACCACAGGGCGTGGAAACCCCGGATCGCGCCTTGACCGCAACGTAATTGGTCGCTGGCTAGCTCGCACAGCGCCTCGCAGAGCAGGCGCCCTCCCGGTCCCGAACCTGATGGTGCCTAAGCGGACGGTCAGTTCGAATAATACTTCTGCCCGTAGCGTGAATAGGCCCCGTACTGGCCGCCATAGCCGTAGCGTTTCATGCCCTTCATGTCGATCTGGCTCAGCACCAGACCGGTGGGGCGGAAATTGACGCTCTCCAGCATGCGCAGACCTTCTGCAACCTGCCCCTGATCGGTTGAATCCCAGTGGACAGCAAACAGCAGCGCGTCGGCATGCTGGGCGATGGTACGGGCATCGGGAACGACCAGAACCGGAGGCGTATCCACGATGATCACGTCATAAGTTGACCGGGCCTCCTCGATCATCCGGGCAAACCGCTCGGACGAAAAGAGGTCGGCGACATTGGAGTCAAATTTCTCGCCCAGCAACACGTCAGATCCGACCGCTGAAATGTGGCGAATCGAGTCGGTCAGCGAGGCCTCACCGGCCAGAACCGAAATCAGGCCACACTTGTAGTCGTCGGCAGAGAAGTATTCCGAGAAAACGAGCCGTCGCAGGTCGCCTTCGATCAGCAGGACACGCTTGTTGAGACCGGCAAAGCTTTGCGCCAGCGCCAGCGAGAGGGTCGTCTTGCCCTCGCCCGGAATGGAGGAGGTGAGCATGATCACCTGCGGCGGCCGGTCGACGTTCGAGAGCATGACCGAGGTGCGCAGATTGCGTATGGCCTCGGCCGCTGCCGATGTGGGTTTCGTCCTGAGATACTCGATGACGTTGCTGCGCGTCTTCGCGGGCAGGCTGGGAACCTGCCCCATCACCGTGACACCTGTGGCCTGTTCCAGTTGCTGCGGCGTGCGGAAGGTGTTGTTCATGAACTCCCGGAGCAGAACCAGCCCGGCACCGAGCATGAGGCCGAGAATGCCAGCCAGTGCGATGATCCGCGACTTCTTGGGCGCGGACGGATGCGTCGGCAGAACCGACTGCGACAAGACCCGGCTGTCGGCTTGCTGAATACCCTGTTGGACCGAGGTTTCCTTCAGGCGCCCAAGAAAGTACTCATAGATCGACCGCGCCGCTTCCGCTTCGCGCGTCAGTTGCTGCAGCGTCACCAGGTCTTTCGACTGTCGCTCGATCTGGCTTTCGATATTGGCCAGAGACTGGGACAGCCCGTCCGCCTGGCTTTGCGCCCGCGCCAGCGCGACGGTTTCACTCTGGATCAGCTTCTGGAACTGGGTGTCGAACAACTCGGCCGGCATCGTCCCGGCCTCGACGCGCGCCAGGCTCTGGTTCAGCGCCGGATTGTCCGCGACCCGCGCCATTTCCTGACGGTCGCCCGACGCCGCCGCGGCCTGCAACGTTTCGAGCCGGGCCGAGATCTCATCCGCCCGCTCCGACGTGGCTTTCAGGCGTTCGCGGGTGTCCTTGGCCTGGCGGTTCAGCGCCTCCAGCGCCTCGGGGCTGATCAACTCGGCCTTGGCGTTGAACTCCTTGACCTTTGCTTCGGCGGTTTCCAGTTCGACCTGCAGCGTCGCGACCCGCTCGGACAGCCATTCGGTGGCCCGCTGGGTCGCTTCGAATTTCACGTCAAGCTGGTTGAGGATGTAGAGGTCGGCGAGCGTGTCCGCAAAAAGCTTGGACTTGGCCGGATCCTCGGTCGTTGCCGTGATCGCGAAGACATAGGTGTTGCGAAGATTCGAGATCGAGAATGCCTCGAGGACATTGGTGGTGACCTCTTCCACGACCTGTTCGGGCGTCTTGGGCATCTCTTCCCCGGTCGAGCCGATCAGTCCCCGCATGAATTGCAGGGGGGCAAAACCACCTTCCTCGCGCAAATCCGGGTTGAATTCGGGGTCGTTGACCAGATCCAGTTCGAGCACCAGCTTCTTGGCGAGTTCGCGGGACTTCAGGACCTCGACCTCGGTATTGATGCTGGTCTGGTCACCGGACAGACCGGAGACGACGTTTTCGAAGTCCACCACCTGGCCCTGCCGGTTTTCCAGCGTCACATGGGCCGTCGTCGAATAGACCGGCACGGCAACAAAATACGCCCAGTAGCCCGCCAGCATCACCGCCGCCGCCATGCAGGCGACGATCCACCATTTGCCGCGCCAGAGTGTGCCGAACAGTGCGACAAGATCGATCTCGTCATCCTCGATCGGCGATGCAATCGTGGGACGCGGATCGGGCTGGACGCTTTGGCTGCGGATCGGTTCGATGTTGTTCACGCGAGTGTTTCCGTTTGTCTGGTACGACCGGATTTCGGCCGGATAGCATGTCTTAGTTCACGACGCCCGCGACGGACGAGCTCACCAGGTTCGGCGCCAACTGGGTCAGCACACGGTTCCACTTGGTGATCGGCTGTTCGGCAATGAAGATGACGTCATTGGGCCGCAACTCCATCCGCGTCGCCAGAATGAAGTTCGCGGCATTGGTCGCGTCCAGATTCCAGGCGGTGACGCCGGAGAACTCTCTGGGATTCTCGCTGCCCCGCAGAACGTAGATCTGGCGCGGGTTGCCGGTGCGGGAATTGAAACCGCTGCTTTCACTGTAAAGCGCGTCTGCAAGCGTTGCCTTGCGCTCGAAGGGCAGCGGATAGCGGGCCTGTTTGAACACTTCGCCGATCAGATAGACATAGTCGCGGTCCACCGCATCGAAGGCGAGGCGTTCGTTGAAATTCTCGCGCTGCTCGTCCAACTCGCTGCGGCGCAGTTCAACCTCCATCTCCAGCTCGTCGAGCGCATTCTTTCGGGCGGCCTGGCGAACCGACGTCAGCTGGATCTGCTGGGCGAAAAATTCCGACGCCTTGTCCAGTTCGAAATCGGTGTCGACAAAGACGCTGTCACCGTCCTTGAGCGTGACGTTCTGCAATTCGCCTTTCCTGGAATACTCGGCAACCGGAATCTGATAGAGTGTGCCGTCCCGGTAGATCCGTATCGAGGCGTAGTCGCGATCGGCAAGGTCAAACCCTCCGGCCGCGTTGATCGCCTGATTCAGCCGCAGCGGAGTCAGGGTGAGAGGAACCACCGTGGCATTGCGCACCGCCCCGCCGATCGTGACGCGCTGCGAGTTGAATTCGGCGATCTCCAGGCTGAAAGCGGGGTTGATGCCTGCTTCGACCAACTTGTTGAAAACGGCGTTTTCCGCCTCTTCCAGCGTCTTGCCGGCCACCACGACGCGGCCCACATCCGGAATCGAGATCGCCCCGTCGTCCTGCACCGTATAGCCCTGACGCCGGTTTTCCGCCGCAAGCAGGCCGGTCAGTTGCTCAACCGAGGTGGCCGCGCTGGGGGTGGCCAAGAGCAGCTTGTCCTCGATCCCGATGCGGTAAGGGGCACGACCGGGGTCCGGCGGCACTCGGGTTTCCAGCCGACCGGGGCGAGTTTCCGGCAGGAAGGCCGGTTCGATCGCCGTCTGCGTCAACTTCGGTCCGCGGGGCATTCCGGCCGATGCGAAAAACGCCTCGGGCAACTGTTTGGGCGTATAGCTCGATCTGTTCGCGGCCATCACGGTCTCGACGGTGAGCGGGATTACCCGCACCGTGGAGCCGGCTTCGGAAACGCCCTCGGAAACAGAGGAAGAGTGATAGACCGCTCCGCAGCCAGCGATCAGCAGAGCACCCAAAAGCGGCAGGATTATCTTCACGATCGACTCCACCCGTGATTTTCTAGAGGTCATGGCTTCCTACTTAGTCCAAATGGTCCGCACAAGTTCCGGCATCCACCGGGTCGCAAAACTGTTGCCGTCGCGCTGACGGCTTGCAATCCTTGTCAGGCCGGGATGATGTTTCCCCTGCTCGTCGACACCCGGATTTCACGTCCCAGCAGGTCCAGCAGCAGCCAGATACGGTCATTTGCCGCGACGGTCTCCACCTTGGCCGCAAACCCGGCAAAGGGTCCCCGGACAAGCTGCACCTGGTCGCCGGCTTCAACCTCGTTCCCCAGTGCTGCCTCCGCCCCGACGGAGAATCGGCTGCGCAAATCGGTGATCAATTCAGACGGCACGACGGCCGGGCGGTCCTTGGCAAAGCTGACCAGCCGCGACACTCCGAATGTGCTGTTGATTTTCCGCCAGGGGCTGACATCGATGTCGACCTGAACGAAGATGTAGCCGGGAAACAAAGGCCCTACCCTGTCCTTGAACCGGCTGCCCACCCGCCGGGTCTCGCGGATCTGCGGTACGAACACGCGGAATCCCTGGTTTTCGAGATTGCGCTGCGCTCGCGCCATCATGCCCGGCTTGGCCTGGGCCAGAAGCCAGACTTTCGACGCGCTTGCGTCGTCGAACTGCCTGCCGAAAAGAATCTGGTTCACGTCATTCTGCTCTTGGTTTTTCCCGGGTCATATCGCCGTTGCAAAGGAAGAAACAGATGGCCTTTTGCGAAAATCTGCCATCTTGAAGATCGTTTCTGCCGTTCTGAGCATGTGGCAATGCGGCCATCTCTCCATCTCATTCGGCAGGAGACATGTTGCGCGGCCAGCGCCGGCGTGGCCGGCGCAACCGGCCCTGCGCCGCAGCCAGCCCCAGACGATAGGTCGCCACGAAGGCAACACCAAAGAACGCCAAGGCAAGGAAAGATATCAACGGCTTGTCCCAGAACGCCACGCCGGCGATCACAGGTGCGGTGACGAAGGGCAGAATCACGCTGGTCGCCAACGGATTGGCGACAGTACGCTTGTTGCGACCGAGAAAGAATATCTCGAGCCCGCGCAATACCAACTGGTGGAAATGCAGCCGGTCGGCCGTATCAATGCTGACGCCCTTGCGCCGGCGCCGGTAAATCGCGAACAGCGTGTCCGCCAACGGCCAGAAGAACAGCAGGAACATGGCCCAGGTCGAGGTTTCCGGCGCGACATGCAAGATCACCAGTGCCGTCCAGGTCAGCATGTAGCCGATGATGTAGGCCCCGCCATCGCCAAGGAAGATACGCCCGAAAGGGTAATTGAACAGAAAGAACCCCGCGATGGAAACCGCCGTGATCACGGACATGGTGATGATCTCGGCATGTCCGATCTGGGCACCGATGGCGGCCAGACCGGCGGCGATCAGGATGCCGGTCCCCGAGGCCAGCCCGTTGAGGCCGTCGATCAGATTGAAGGCGTGGCAATAGCTGGCCACGACGAACAGGGTCACCAGAATTGCCGCCGGCATGAAATAAAACAGCCATTCCAAAACATAGGAATCGGCGGTGGTGATCCAGATGCCCAGGATCCATACCGCGAGCAGCGCAGATAGCGCAGTCGAGGCATAGCGAACCCTTGTGGAGATATGGCGGAAAAGGTCTTCGGCCAGACCGGTTGCGTACATCGGCAACGATGTCAGCAGAAGAATCAGGTAGAGCGGCTGGCCCTGAAGAAAGGCAATTCCTGCCCCGACCAGCATCCCCGCCATGACCGCCACGCCGCCAATCCGCGGCGTCGGCGCTGTGTGCGAGGCCTGCACGGCAAATGTATCCTGGCCAGAGCCAGTCAGTTTCAGATGCCTTTTCTTGGTGTACACGAGAGCGGCACACGCCAAGAAGGACACGAAAAAAGAAGCCCAGAAAATAAGCATTACCAGATTCTACGGATGTGGTGACTCGAGTTACAAAACTCTTGGTTGCGGGAGTAACTTGAAATCGGAAGAGAGGTAAACCGGGTGGAGGTGGATTTTCCTGCACGTCTCAAACAGCAACTTCCGGTCTGTTGCCTGCCGGACACAGCGCGACTTGGCGGAGGCAAGCCGATCAGACCGCTTGGACCATTGATTTCAATACGATACTACAAAATTTTCCACAACCACTTGTGAGGAAGACAGAAAATCATCCCATTTTTCTTTGACCTTTGGCCAGTACCCTGTTCATATCGCTCTCGACTCATGCTACGCGCGCAGCGATTGGAAGGAGATTCTTTATGGCGTTACGCAAAACCCTGATTTTGACTGCAACGCTGGCTGTGACCGCAAATTCCGGACTTGCACAGAGCTCTGGGGAGCCGCAGCCGCTACCGACCGAGATCACGCGGGAGTTGTGCCTGAAGCCCGAGAATGCCGAGCGTCCGGAATGTACCGCCCTGCTGGAGAACGCGCAGAACTTCGTTCCCTTGATCGGCGGTGCCGCCGGTCTCCTTGCGCTCGGGGCCTTGGCTGGCGGCGGTGGCGGCTCGACTACCAGCACCACAGGCACAAGATGAGTTTTCGCTCTTCGAAGTCACCCTGGCCCGCCGATCGGCGGGCCTTTTTCATGAGGCTTTCCAGCGAACTCGACTTCCAGCCCACAAACTGTTAAGATTTTCCACGTTTTACCAAGCTTGCTAACTCCCGCTTAGGTCTCTTTCGCTAGCCTGCGAAAGAGTGTGGGTGGAACCGTTTCTGCGCGGTTCGATTGAGGGAGAGTTTGAATTTATGAAACTCATTAGACAGGCCGCATTGCGGCCACGGAAGAGTTGTGTCCGAACATCCGAAGCCGTGCGGTGCTTGCATCTATTCAAGTCCGCAATCGCCGCGTTTATTCTGGTGCTCTGTGCCGGTGCGGCGGTGCAGGCAACGGCTCAGACCCAGTCGCAAGAGCCCTTCGTGGTCGGAAATGACCGGGGCGGGTCGATCAAGGAGCGCCTCTATCAGCTGCACAAACTGCGCAGCACTGGCCAGCGCGTCGAGATCCGCGGCAGGATCTGCTATTCGACCTGCACGATGCTGCTTGGCCTGCCCGAAACCTGTGTTCTGCCCGAGACGCAATTCGGCTTTCACGGGCCGTCGTTGAATGGACGGCGCCTTGCGCCGGATCGGTTCGAGTATTTCTCGCGCGTCATCGCCCAGTATTATCCACGGCCGCTTCGGGACTGGTACATGGACACCGGCAGAAAGCGGCTGAACCGGATTTACAGAATCTCGGGATCGGAAATCATAGCCATGGGCATCCAGGCCTGCGACCTGTGACAGGCCGCGCCCCGCGAGGCGACGTGATCTGCGCTAAACCGGCCTGACCGACCTGCCGCTGAATGCGCGTTGGCGCGCGGCCTGCGGAGTTTCTCCGTATTCACGCCGGAACCAGCGGGCCAGGTTCGAGCAGGTTCCGAACCCGGTCGCCACGACGACCTCGGACAGCGACAGGCTGGTGTGAACCAGCAACTGCCGCGCGCGCTCGACCCGCAGCGCGCGATAGGCGGTCAGGGGGCCGGTGCCTGTGCGTTCGAGAAACCGTCTTTGCAGCTTGCGGGTCGAAACACCCAGCTTCTCTGCCAGTTCGCCGATTTTCAGAGGCTCTTCGATGTTGTCGCTCATCAACTCGATCGTATGGTCGATCAGTTGATCCCCGCCAGCCTTCTGGCGCAGTTCCAGCGACACCTTGCTCTGGGGCTTGGCGCCGTGCGCGCTGAGACCGACATAGTCGCCCAAGGCACCGGCGACGAATTGCCCGTGATCCTTGCCGATAAGCTCCAGCAACAGGCGCAAGGCGGCAAAGCTGCTGATCGCGCTGCAGACCGTTCCCGAGACGGCATAATGCACCCCGGCCGCCGGTTCGCAAAGCGACTCCTCGGCAGCCGCAGCCGCGAAGTTCGGGTGAATGGACACGGTGTGGCGCTCTTGCATCCCGGTCTCGCACAGCAGGAAGATGGCACTGCCGACCAGCACCGAGCGGTTCGCCAGGCGCAGGATCTGGTGGACCCGGTTTCTCTCGTCCGGGGTCAGTGTCCAGCGTGCATGGATATCGCCCAGGAAGATCACCGTGCGGCGCGACCAGTAACGGGAATCCTGTGCCGGCTGGGCCGACAGATCGCGCACCGAAACCCGGTAGGGCGCGTCGTTCAACAGGTCATTGCAGGCGTCAAACAGGTCGGCCACGATCCGCCCCGCCGACGCCGGAGTTCCGGTGGGCAGGATGATGTCAACGTCAAGGGTGCGGCGATCGGTTCGCGGGAATGCCACGACCGTGGACTCTGCCTGTGGGACCGAAGCGAAATAGGTCATGTCTGCCTCCTCCTGTGGATGAGAAAGGACACGGGATCATCCGGTGATGATGGACCGCCCCGCCGGTGTCCCGGCGGGGCCTTGGCTGCCTGAACTCAGGCGACCTCTTCTTCGTAGTCGGACATCGGCGGGCAGGTGCAGACCAGGTGACGGTCGCCATAGGCGTTGTCCACCCGGTTGACCGGCGACCAGTACTTGTCGACGCCCAGGTTGCCGGCCGGGAAGCAGGCCTCCTCGCGGGTGTAGGGACGATCCCAGTCGCCCACCAGGTCGCGCACCGTGTGCGGCGCGTTCTTCAGCGGGTTGTTCTCGGGGTCGATCTTGCCGTCGATGATGTCCTGCGCCTCTCGACGGATCGAGAGCATGGCGTCACAGAAGCGGTCCAGCTCGTCCTTGGGTTCGGATTCCGTGGGCTCGACCATCAGGGTTCCGGCCACCGGCCAGGACATGGTCGGCGCGTGGAATCCGCTGTCGATCAGGCGCTTGGCGATGTCGTCCACGGTCACCTTGCCCTCTTCGTTCAGCGGCCGGGTATCCAGGATGCACTCATGCGCGACCCGACCGTCCTTGGAAGTGTAGAGGATCGGGTAGGCATCCTTGAGCCGCGCGGCGATGTAGTTGGCGTTCAGGATCGCCACCTTGGTCGCCTGGGTCAGACCCGCGCCGCCCATCAGCAGGATATAGGCCCAGGACACGGGCAGGATCGAGGGCGAGCCGAAGGGTGCCGCCGAAACCGGTCCCACGGCGGATCCGTATTCCGGGTGGCCCGGCAGATAGGGCTCCAGATGCGCCTTGACGCCGATCGGGCCCATGCCGGGGCCGCCGCCACCATGCGGGATGCAGAAGGTCTTGTGCAGGTTCAGGTGGCTGACGTCGCCGCCGATCTTGCCCGGCTGGGCCAGCCCCACCATGGCGTTCATGTTGGCGCCGTCGATATAGACCTGCCCGCCGTGGTCATGGGTGATCTGGCAGACCTCCTGCACCGTTTCCTCGAACACGCCGTGGGTCGAAGGATAGGTGATCATGCAGGCCGCCAGGTTGCCCGAGTGCTTCTCGGCCTTCTCGCGGAAATCGGCGATGTCGATGTTGCCGTGCTCATCCGCCTTCACCGGCACCACCTGATAGCCCACCATCTGCGCCGAGGCCGGGTTGGTTCCGTGGGCCGAGGTCGGGATCAGGCAGACATTGCGGTGCCCTTCGCCGCGCGCGGCGTGGTAGTTGCGGATGGTCAGCAGACCGGCATATTCGCCCTGCGCGCCCGAGTTGGGCTGCTGGCTGATCGCGTCATAGCCGGTGATCTGGCACAGCTTGTCGTTCAGATCGGCGATCATCTCGTGATAGCCCTGCGCCTGATCTTCGGGCACGAACGGGTGCATGTTGGCGAATTCGGGCCAGGTGACCGGGATCATCTCGATCGTGGCGTTCAGCTTCATGGTGCAGCTGCCCAGCGGGATCATCGCCCGGTCCAGAGCCAGGTCGCGGTCGGCCAGACGGCGCATGTAGCGGGTCATCTCGGCCTCGGCCCGGTTCTTGTGGAAGATCGGGTGGGTCAGATAGGGCGTCTCGCGCAGCGCATAATCCGGCAGGCGGTACTGCTTGTTCGAGCTGTCGTCCTTCTTGTCGATGCCGAAGGCGCCCCAGACCGCCTCGATGGTCTCGGCGCGGGTCTGCTCGTCAAGGCTGATGCCGACCCGGGTCTCGCCCACCTTGCGCAGGTTGACGCCGCGCGCCACCGCCGCCTCCATGACGGTCTTCTGCAGCGGGCCGACCTCGACCGTGATGGTGTCGAAGAACACCTCGGGTTCGACCTTGAAACCGTGCTCTTCCAGCCCCGCAGCCAAGCGCGAGGTCTTGCGGTGCACCGACTGGGCAATCGCCTTGATCCCGTCGGGGCCGTGATAGACCGCATACATCGACGCCATCACCGCCAGCAGCGCCTGCGCGGTGCAGACGTTCGAGTTGGCCTTTTCGCGGCGGATGTGCTGTTCGCGGGTCTGCAGCGCCAGGCGGTAGGCCTTGTTGCCGCGGCTGTCGATCGACACGCCGATGATCCGCCCCGGCATCGCCCGCTTGAGCTTGTCGGTCGTGGCCATGTAGGCGGCGTGCGGGCCGCCAAAGCCCATCGGCACGCCGAACCGCTGGGTCGAGCCCACCGCGATGTCGGCCCCCATCTCGCCGGGGCTTTTCAGCAGCGCCAGCGCCAAGATGTCGGCGGCGACGATGGCGATCGCGTTGTGTTCATGCAGGGCCGCGATCTCCTTGGTGAAGTCACGCACATGGCCGTAGGTGCCCGGATACTGGAAGATCGCGCCGAACACCGCGCCGGGATCCAGATCGTCGGGATCGGCGACCTTGACGTCGATGCCCAGGGGTTCGGCCCGGGTCTTGATCACCGCGATGGTCTGCGGGTGACAGTTCTTGTCCACGAAGAAGGCGGCGTTGTTCGCCTTGGAGCGCCCGCCCCGCTTGGCCATCGCCATGGCCTCGGCGGCGGCGGTGGCCTCGTCGAGCAGCGAGGCATTGGCCACGTCCAGCCCGGTGAAGTCGCTGACCATCGTCTGGTAGTTCAGCAGCGCCTCGAGCCGGCCCTGCGAAATCTCGGGCTGATACGGCGTGTAGGCGGTGTACCAGGCCGGGTTTTCCAGGATGTTGCGCAGGATCGGCGCCGGCGTGGTGGTGCCGTAATAGCCCTGCCCGATCAGCGAGGTGAGAACCTTGTTCTTCGAGGCCACCTGTTTCATGTGGTAGAGCGCGTCGCGCTCGGTCATGGCAGGGCCCCAGTCCAGCGGTTCCTTTTGCCGGATCGCAGGCGGGACCGTTGCGTCGATCAGCTGGTCCAGCGTCTTGAAGCCGATGACCTTGAGCATGTCGCGCATCTCGGCCGGGCTGGGGCCGATGTGGCGGCGGTTGGCAAAGTCGTAAGCTTCGTAATCGGTCAGTTTGAAGGCCATTGCAGCGCTCCTGATTGAAACTTTGCGCCCGCCGGAAAGCCCGGAAGCCTCCGGCGGGAGTATTTGGGAAAAGATGAAGCGGTCAGCCGATCAGGGCCTTGTAGCCGTCCAGATCCATCAGGTCTTCCAGCTGCGAGGCGTCCGACAGCTTGATCTTGTAGATCCAGGCGTCGCCCTCGGGGCTTTCGTTCAGCGCGCCGGGATTGTCGGCCAGCGTCTCGTTGACCTCGACCACCTCGCCATCGACCGGCGCATAGATCTCCGAAGCAGCCTTGACCGACTCGATCACGCCGATCTCGTCGCCCTTTTCGAACTCTTCGCCGGCCTCTTTCTGCTCGACGAACACCACTTCGCCCAGCTGGTCGGCGGCGTGCTGGGTGATGCCCAGCGTGGCAATGTCGCCCTCGACGGTGATCCACTCATGCTCTTCCGAGTAATAGGTTGCCATGTTCTCTCTCCTGGCTTCAGCGTTTGTAGTTCTGGGTGACGAAGGGCAGCGCGACGACCTCGGCCGGTTGCGCCTTGCCACGGATGATCAGGTTGACCTTCTGGCCAGGCTCGTTGTGCCCGGCGGCGACGTAACCCATGGCGACCGGGCCGCCGACGGTTGGGCCGAAGCCGCCCGAAGTGATCTGGCCGATGGTTTCGCCTTCGAGGCTCTGGATCTCGACGCCCTGACGCGCCGGGGCGCGGCCCTCGGGCCTGATGCCGACGAGTTTGCGGGACGGGCCTTCGGCCAGTTCCTTCTGGATGCGGGCAGCGCCGGGGAAGCCGCCCTCCTCCTTGCGGCGTTTCTGGATCGCCCAGGCCAGGTTCGCCTCGACGGGCGAGGTGGTCTGGTCGATGTCATTGCCGTAGAGGCACAGGCCCGCTTCGAGCCGGAGGCTGTCGCGCGCGCCCAGACCGGCCGGCTCGCAATCCTCGTGCGCAAGGAAGGCCCGGGTGATCTCGACCGCCTTGTCCTCGGGGATCGAGATTTCATAGCCGTCCTCGCCGGTATAGCCGAGGCGCGAAACGCGGCACTCGACGCCGTTGATCTCGGCCAGGGTGGTTTCCATGAATTTCAGGTCACGCGCTGCCGGACACAGACCGCCGACGACATCCTCGGCCTTGGGGCCCTGCACCGCGACCAGCGCGCGGTCGAAGATCTCGGTCACTTCGACACCTTCCAGGTTCGCCTGCATGTGCGGAATGTCCTGGTGGCGCAGGGCGGCGTTGACAACGACGAAGAAGTGATCGCCCGCGTTCGAGACGATCAGGTCGTCCATGATGCCGCCCTCGTCATTGGTGAAGAAACCGTAGCGGGCCTTGCCCTCTTTCAGGGTGGCGTAGGCCTGCGGGCAGAGCGTTTCGAGCTTCTCTCCCACGTTCTCGCCGCGCAGGATCACCTGCCCCATGTGCGACACGTCGAACAGCGCGGCCTTTTCGCGGCACTGCTTGTGCTCGCCCATGATGCCCATGGGGTACTGCACCGGCATTTCCCAGCCGGCAAAATCGACCATCTTGCCGCCAAGCTCGACATGCAGGTCGTAGAGCGGGGTGCGTTTGGGCGCGTCAGTCATGACAAGTGCCTTTCTCGTGAGTGTTCAGGTCAGTCGCGGACAACCCTGGACGTGCAAAGAGCCTTGCACACGACACAGGTGAGGTTAGGGCCGAATCCGGAATTGGGAAAGCCGCCAGTGTCCGAGGCCGCCGCCGACCGGCGCGATCCCTGTCTCAGGTTCGGCGTCAAAGCAGTGCTGGCCATTGGTTGCGTCCTCGGAACGGATTTTCGTTTTCGGGGGTGGCGGGGCCTGTGGCGGCCCCGCCGGTTGGTTTACTTGGCCACGTCGGCTTCGGGTTCCGTCGCGCCGCCCGAGGCGAAGAACTCGCGGGTGACCTTGAAGACGACCGGGCTCAGCAGGGCCAGCGCGATCAGGTTCGGAATCGCCATCATGGCGTTCAGCGTGTCGGCCAGCAGCCAGATGAAGCCCAGGTTCAGGGTCGCACCGACCGGGATGGCGACGCACCACAGCAGGCGGAACGGCAGCAGCGCCTTCACGCCGAAGAAGAACTCGACGCATTTCTCGCCATAGTAGGACCAGCCCAGGATGGTGGTGAAGGCAAAGATCGACAGCGAAATCGCGATGATGTAGCCGCCGATTCCGGGCAGGGTGGTCTCGAAGGCCAGCGAGGTCAGCGCAGCACCGGATTCGCCCGAGGTCCAGACGCCGGATGCGATGATTGCCAGGCCGGTGATCGAGCACACGATGATGGTATCGATGAAAGTGCCCAACATGGCCACCAGGCCCTGATTGACCGGACCCGCGGTTTCGGCTGCGGCATGTGCGATCGGGGCCGAGCCGAGGCCGGCTTCGTTCGAGAACACGCCGCGCGCCACGCCGAAGCGGATCGCGGCCCAGACCGCCGCACCGGCAAAGCCGCCTTCGGCTGCCGACGGGGTAAAGGCATGGGTGAAGACAAGGCTCAGTGCGTTGCCCAGCGCGCCGATGTTCAGCAGCAGGACCAGCAGACCGGCCAGGATGTAGGTCACGGCCATGAACGGAACCAGCTTTTCGGCGACGGCGCCGATGCGGGTGATGCCGCCCAGGATGACGCCTGCGGTCAGAACCATCAGGACCAGACCCGTGGCGACCTCGGGCACACCAAAGCTTTCGTGCATCACGTCGGCGACGCCGTTGGCCTGCACGCCGTTGCCGATGCCGAACGCGGCGATCGCACCGAAGCCCGCAAAGGCCGGGGCCAGCCAGTACCATTTCCGGCTCAGGCCGTTCTTGATATAGAACATCGGGCCGCCGATATAGTTGCCCTCTTCGTCCTGCTCACGGTATTTCACGGCGCAGACGGCCTCGGCATATTTGGTGGCCATGCCCACCAGTGCCGTCATCCACATCCAGAACAGCGCCCCCGGACCGCCGAGGAACACGGCGGTGGCCACGCCGGCGATGTTGCCGGTGCCGATGGTTGCCGACAGCGAGGTCATCAGCGCCTGGAACGGCGTGATCTGACCGGCGCCATGGCCCGCGCGGCCATGCCACAGCAGGGCAAAGCCCTTGCCGATCTTGAAAATGGGCATGAATTTCAGCCCGACCTGCAGGAAGAAGCCGACGCCGAGAATGAGGACCAGCATCATCGGCCCCCATACGACGCCATTGATGGCCCCTACGATTGAATTTAACGCTTCCATGGATTCCCTCCCATTGCGTCAGGTTATGCCCCTTGAGCGAGCGCCCGCTGGCGGGCCTGCTTCAGGGCGGCGAAATCTTCGTCGGCGTGGAACGACGACCGGGTCAGCGGCGTGGCCGACACATGCACAAAGCCCTTGGCGCGGGCGATCTGTTCCAACTGCGCGAATTCCTCGGGCGACCAGAACCGGTCGATCGGGTGATGTTTCGGCGTGGGCTGCAAATACTGCCCCACGGTCAGGAAATCGACATTGGCCGCGCGCAGATCGTCCATGACCTGCCGCACGTCGTTCAGTGTTTCCCCCAACCCCACCATGAGTCCGGATTTGGTGAAGATTTTCGGGTTGGCCCGTTTGGCATCGTCCAGTAGCCGCAGCGACGCATAGTAGCGCGCGCCGGGGCGGACCGTGGGATAGAGATGCGGCACGGTTTCAAGGTTGTGGTTGAACACGTCCGGCGCTGCGTCAAAGACGATATTGGCGGCGCCCCCCTTGCCCAGGAAGTCCGGCGTCAGGACCTCGACGGTCGTTTCCGGGTTCTGATGGCGCACGGCACGGATGGTCTGGGCTATGTGCGCGGCCCCGCCATCGGCCAGATCGTCGCGATCCACCGAGGTGATGACCACATGGCGCAGGCCCAGCTTTTTCACGGCTGCTGCGACCCGCCCCGGCTCGAACTTGTCCAGCGCGTCGGGCCGGCCGGTGGCGACGTTGCAGAACGAACATCCGCGCGTGCAGATCTCGCCCATGATCATCATGGTGGCGTGCTGCTTGGACCAGCATTCGCCGATGTTCGGACAGGCCGCCTCTTCGCAAACGGTCGCCAGGTCATGATCCCGCATCAGACGACGGGTTTCATAATACTCTGCGCTTTCGATCTTCTTCTTGCGGATCCACTTCGGCTTGCGCGGGATCTCGCTGTCGGCCTTCTTGGCCTTTTCCGGGTGGCGGGGGCGAAGCTGGATGGTCATCTGGCGCCCCCGTTCACGCGTGGATCGCGCGGCCCATGGCGTCGAGGCAGGCCTCCTTGACTGCCTCTCCCATGGCCGGGTGCGCGTGGCAGGTGGCGGCAACCTCGGCAACTGTCGCCCCCATGGTCATAGCCAGAACCAGCTCCGCGATCAGGTCGCCGCCATGCGCGCCACAGATATGCGCGCCCAGGATCTTGCCGTCGGCGGCGGCCAGAACCTTGACTGCACCGTCGGTTTCCCCGGTCGAGCGCGCGCGCGAGTTGGCCATGAAGGCGAACTTGCCGACGCGGTAGTCGATACCGGCCTCTTTCAGCGCTTCTTCTGTCTGACCAACCGAGGCGACCTCGGGGTCGGTGTAAACGACGCCCGGAACGGTGTTGTAATCGACGTGCCCGGCCAACCCGGCCAGCATTTCGACGCAGGCGACACCGTCCTCTTCCGCCTTGTGCGCCAGCATCGGGCCGGGGATGCAGTCGCCGATGGCGTAGATGCCCGGAACCGAGGTCTGGAACGATCCGTCCACCTCGATGAAGCCGCGCGCGTTCACCTCGACGCCCAGGTGTTTCAGGCCAAGACCACGGGTCACCGGCCTGCGCCCCACGGCGACAAGCACCTTGTCGGCCTCCAGCAGTTCTTCCTTGTCCTTGCCCACGCGGTCGAGCGTCAAGGTCAGCCCGTCACTGGTCTTTTCAACGGCCTTCAGCGCCCGGCCCAGCTGGAATTTCAGCCCGCGCTTGGACAGCGCCCGCTGTGCCAGCTTGGCGATTTCACCGTCGATGCCGGGCAGCACGCGGTCGAGATATTCCACGACGGTCACCTTCGCGCCGAGCCGCGCCCAGACCTGACCCAGTTCCAGACCGATCACCCCCGCGCCGATCACCACCAGATGTTCCGGCACCGCACCCAGCGACAGCGCGCCGGTAGAGCTCAGCACATCCACCTCGTCGATCTCGATGCCCGGCAGCGGCGTCGGCTCCGAGCCGGTGGCGATCAGGATGTTCCTGGCCTCGTGAAGGTCATCACCAACCTTGACCTGACCGGCGGCCGGGATGCTGGCCCAACCTTCGATCAGATCGACGCCGTTCTTCTTGAACAGAAAGGCGATGCCCTTGGTCAGATCGCCCACGATCTTGTGTTTGCGGCCCATCATGGCGCCCAGATCGACGCTGGCCCCCTCGACCGCAATGCCATGGGAGGAGAGGTGGGAGAGTTCGGCATATTTGGCCGAGGAGGTCAGCAGGGCTTTGGAGGGGATGCAGCCCACGTTCAGACATGTGCCGCCCAGCGCGCCACGGCCTTCGACACAGGCCACCTTCATGCCCAGCTGCGCCGCCCGGATCGCGGCCACATAGCCGCCCGGGCCGCCGCCGATCACGATCAGGTCATATGCGCTCATCGGTGTGTCCCCCCCCTGAAAACATGTTCGAAAACAGGAATATATCCGCCGTATGCAACGGTATGTCCCCTTTAGGAAACTTTTTCCCTATAATCAACAAAAGATATTCAGGGGAAATTTTGACTGGAAAAGGCATCAAAGCTAAGCTTCGCGAGAATCAGGAGAATTTGAGCGCATGGAACCGGTTCAACCAGAAGAAACAGGACCCGCAGCCGAGGCGATGGAGGCTCCGGACGGGGAACTGTTGGGAAAAATGATTCGCGACGCCCGCAAGGAAAAAGGGCTGACGCTGGAGGAAGCCGCCAAGGCGGCGGCCATCGGGCGCTCGACCCTGTCGAAGATCGAGAACAACCAGACGCGCCCGAGCTTCGAAATCATCCGCCGCCTGATGCAGACGCTGGATCTGGAAACGCCGCAGCTGTTCGTGCAGTCGGCGCAGAGCGACATCTCGGGCCGCCGCGACCATACCCGCGCGGGCGAAGGCGAGCATCAGGTCACCCGCACCTATGATCACGAGCTGCTGTGCAACGAGCTGACCACCAAGCGCATGGTCCCCTATATCAGCACGATCAAGGCGCGCGACGTGACCGAGTTCGACACCTGGGTGCGTCACCGGGGCGAAGAGTTCATGTATGTGATCAGCGGCGAGGTCATCCTCTATACCGAGCATTATCGCCCCTTGCACATGAAGGCGGGCGACTCGGTCTATTACGACAGCGGCATGGGGCATGGCTGCGTTTCGACCAGCGAAGAAGACGCCAGGGTGCTGTGGGTGTCTCTGTCCGACTGAGCGGCGAGGGCTTCGAAGCTACGTGTGTTCCCTTTCACGAGCAGGGTATTCCATACTCTGCCATGGCTGGATCGGCCGACAAACCTTGCGTCAAGGCGTCTTGCCTGCCTGTGCCCACGCCGCCTAGTCTCACGCCGAGAGGGGGGATGGGACGTGCAGACGGATCAGGTATTTCTTGCGGCACTGTATCTGCTCGCGCCGGCGGGCCTGGTGCTGCTGGCCCTGCGGGTGTCGCTGTTCGCCAAGGTCGGGCCGATCGTTCTGTGTTACGCCGCCGGGCTGTTGCTGGGGCTGACCGGGCTGCTGCCGGAGAGCGGCGCGGAAATTCGCACCTCGATCACAGAGGCAAGTCTGGGTCTGGCCCTGCCCCTGCTGCTGTTCGCCGTGGATGTGCGCGCCTGGGGTCACGTCGCCGGGCGCGCGATGCTGTCGATGCTGCTTGCGGTCATCGCGGTGGTGGCGCTGGCAACCGCTCTCTACCACCTGTTCACCAGCCAGGGCGTCGAACGTGTCGAGCAGCTTTCGGGCATGGCGGTCGGGATGTACACGGGCGGCATCGCGAACATGGGGGCGATCAAGCTGGCGCTCGGGATCCCCGATGCGCGCTATCTGTTGTTTGCGACGGTGGATACCGTGGTCGGGTCGATCTATCTGCTGTTCGTGCTGACGATGGCGCCACGGGTTCTTGGCGGTTTCCTGCCCGGATTCACCACGGACAAGAACGCAGATCCAGAACCGTTGCCGACTGAAGCGCAAAATCGTTCCGGCATGGTCGTGCCCGGACTGGTCGCCTTCTCAGCGGCTGTGCTGTGCGTGGGGCTGGCGGTTGTACTTGCGCCGATGTTGCCTTTCGCCAACCCGCAGATCCTGACGATCGTGCTGTTGACCACCTTCGGCATCGCCGGCTCTTTCCTTCCGGCGCTGCGCCTGAACCGGGCCGCGCCGCATATGGGCATGTATCTGATCTATGTCTTTTCCTTCTGCGTCGCCGCCTCGATGGACCTGACGGCGCTGGCGGGAATGGACATGTCGATCCTCGTGTTCTGCGTCGCCGCCACCTTCGGCAGCTTTGCCCTGCACGCCCTTCTGGCGCGGTTCGCTCGGATCGACCGGGACACCTTTCTGATCACCTCGGTCGCCGCGGTCATGTCGCCTGCCTTCGTGCCGATGGTGTCGCGCAGCCTGCGCAACCCGGCGATCCTGATGTCAGGCATGGCGACCGGCATTCTGGGCTTTGCCATCGGCAACTATCTGGGGATCTCGCTGGCCCTGCTGCTGGCCGGGAAAGGATAAGAAATGGACCATCTGAAACTGCCCGAGCACGGCCGCCCGGAAGACGACGTTCTGGAAAGCCTCAAAGGCTTTGCCGAAAACGACCCGAACTATCGCGAAGGCCGCACCTGGAGCCTCGTCTATCATCTGGACGATGCGCATGACGCCTTCACCGCCAAGGCCTATGGCGCGTTCTCCTCGGCAAACGGCCTGAACCCGGCCGCGTTCCAGAGCCTCAAGCGCATGGAGACCGAGATCATCTCGGTCTTGGCCGGCCTGCTGCACGGCGGCCCGGACACATGCGGCGTGGTGACGGCGGGCGGCACGGAAAGCTGCCTGATGGCGGTCAAGGCCTACCGGGACATGGCCCGCAAGACCCGCAAGGTCACCCGGCCCAACATGATCATCCCGGCCACGGCGCATGTGGCATGGTTCAAGGCGGCCGAGTATTTCGGGGTCAAGGCGCGGCTCCTGCCGATGAACAGCGACCTGTCCACCGACATTTCCAGGCTGAAGCGCATGATCAACGCGGGCACGGTGATGGTGCTGGGCTCGGCGCCGGAATACCCGCATGGCACCATCGACCCGATCTCGGAAATGGGGCAGATCACGCGGGCAAAGGGCGTGCCCCTGCATGTCGATGCCTGCGTGGGCGGCCTGATCCTGCCCTTCATGGAGAAGAACGGCGTCGAACTGCCCGAATGGGATTTCCGCGTGCCGGGCGTCACCTCGATCTCGGCCGACCTGCACAAATACGGCTATGCGGCCAAGGGCGCCTCGACGATCCTGTATCGCAACCTCGATCTGCTGAAACACCAGATGTTCGTCTACCAGGACTGGCCGGGCGGGGTCTTTGCCTCGCCTGCCCTTTTGGGCACCCGGCCCGGCGGGGCCTATGCCGCAGCCTGGGCGGTCATGCAGAAGATGGGCGAGGACGGCTACCGCAAGCTGGCGCGCGACACGGCCGAGGCCGTCGAAACCTTGAAGGCGGGCATCGCCGACATCAAGGGGCTGCGGATACTGGGTAACCCGCAGGGGCCGCTGCTCGCCTACGGGTCGAGCGACCCCAAGCTCAACATCTACGCGGTCGCCGACCAACTGGAGCAGGCCGGCTGGAACGTGAACCGGGTGCAGAACCCGGCGGGCATTCACTGCATGGTCACAGCCAAGCATCTGGGCGTGGCCGGGGAATACCTGAGCGACCTGGCCAAGGCGGTGGATACCGTGCGCGCCAATCCCGATCTCGCCAAAACCGGGGGCGCGGCTGCCTATGGCATGATGGCGCATGTGCCGCTGCGGGGCATGGTGAAGTCCAAGGTTCTGGACATTTTCGCCGAGATGTACCGGGCCGGCGGGGGCAATTTGCAACTGGACGAAGGCAAGGCCCCCGGCCTGCTGGAGCGGGGCATGGCGCGCTATGTCCAGTGGAGGTCGAAAAGGGGCTAGAAGCCCGCCGGGTCAGCCTTTCTGCAGGTAATCCTTGTAGGGCTTCGCCTTTCGTCCGCGATACTTCACCGTCAGCTCCAGCGGCGCGTCGTTCTCGTCGTAGATCCCCAGCACGACGCCACGGCCACGGCTTTTCGTCCGCATCTCGATCAGTTGCTCGGCCGACCGCGTGGTGCGCTGCGCGGGACGGCGTGCCCAGGCGAACAGGTGGTCATACAGCTGGTCGATGATCGCGGCATGCTCTTCGCTGTCGCCCAGGTCCACCAGTTCCTGCGGGTCGTTTTCCAGATCGAACAGGATCGGGCGATATCCGCCCTCGCAATGGATCAGCTTCCAGCGTTTGGTGGCGATCATGAACATGACCGCCTCACGCACATCGGCGTTCAGCTTTTCGGCGACCGGCGAGGCGGAATAGTCATATTCGCAGATCACGTAGTCGCGCAGGGTCTCGCTGCGCTGCCCATGCAGGATCGGCAGCAGGCTTTCGCCTTCGAGGATGTGCGAGGCCACCTGCCCACCGGCCACCTCGACGAATGTGGGGGCGAGATCGATGGATTCCACCAGCGCGTCGCAGACCATCCCGCGGGTCGCATCCGCCTGCGGTGAAGGGTCGTAGATGATCAGCGGAACCTTGGTCGAGGCATCGTGGAAGAACGTCTTTTCGCCCATCCAGTGATCGCCCAGGAAATCCCCGTGATCCGAGGTCAGCACGATCATGGTGTCCTTGTCGCGGCCGGTTTCCTCGAGCCATTTGAACAGCCTGCCCATCTGGTCGTCGGCCTGCTTGATCAGCCCCATATAGGCCGGGATCACCGCCTCGCGCACGTCCTGCCGGGAAAAGGCCTCGCCCACCTTGGTGTCCATGAATGCCTTCAACACCGGATGGGCGCTCTGCCGCTCGGCCTCGGACCGGTTGACCGGCAGCACATGCTCGGGGCCGTACATCGAGGCATAGGGCTCGGGCACGATATAGGGCCAATGCGGCTTGATATAGCTCAGGTGACAGCACCACGGGCCCTGATGGCGTTCCATGAAGGCCATGCCGCGCCCGGTGAGATAGGGCGTTTCGCTGTCTTCCTCGGCGATGTTGGCAGGTTCCGGCGCGTTTTTCAGAAACCAGCCAGACAGCACATTGCCATCTTCGTCCAGACCGGAATTCGCGAAATCATGCCAGGGATTGTCGCTCTGATAGCCCTTTTCGCGCAGATAGCGGTTGTATTCCTTGGCCCCGTCTGGGTCGTAATAACCGTCCGGCCCCTCGGGCAGCATGCCGTCGTCGCGCTCGAACACGTCGAATCCGCATTCGGCGACCCGCGCCCCGATCAGGCTGTCCGGCTCCAGCCCCAGCCGCGCCATGCCTTCGGCGTCGGCCCGCATGTGGGTCTTGCCGACCAGCCAGCAGTCCATGCCCGCCTTGCGCAGATGGTCGCCCATGGTCATCTCGCCGACCTTCAGCGGAATGCCGTTCCATGACGCGCCATGCGAATGGACATAGCGCCCGGTATAGGTGGACATGCGCGAGCTGCCGCAGATCGGGGACTGGATATAGGCCCGGGTAAAGCGCACGCCCTTCGCGGCCAGCCGGTCAATGTTGGGCGTGTGCAGGTGTGGATGGCCGTAGCAACTTAGATAGTCCCAGCGCAGCTGGTCGAACATGATGAAGAGGATGTTCCTGGCTTTGGCCATGGCCGTGCGCTCCGGTCGAAAATTCCTTCACTTGCTAACTTATCTGGAATTCCGACGATCGCGAAAGCGCAATTTGATCCGAATGGATCAGTTCAGGACTCGGCCGTCCGTTCCATCTGCCGGACCATCTTGCGCGCCCGTTTGCATTGCAGCTTGTCGCGCAGCGGGCTGTCTGGGTCGATGTCCTTTTGGCAGACGACGCATTTGTCGGCGCCGGAAATCGCGTTCAGGCCACCACAGCTGCCCTTGATCGTCTTGCCCATCAACATGACTCCAAGGGACATGCCGACCACGATGATCATCAAAAGCACGAACGCCAGGATAAATGTGCTCATATCGGCCCTGTCCCTTCAGTTACCTTCCAGCGCGTCCTTGAAGGCGCTGCTGTGCACCGTGATATAGGCATCTTCGCCGCCTGTCACATCCCGCGAGATGAAGAAAACGGCCAGATCGTTGGCTTCGGCGATTTTCAGCCCTTCTTCCTGCCCCAGCGCAAGCATCGCCGTGGCCCATGCGTCGGCCATCATCGCGCTGTCGGCCAGAACGGTGACCGAGGTTGTCCGGTGCGTGATCGGCCGGCCCGTCGTCGGGTCGATGATATGCGAATAGCGCACGCCGTCCTGCTCGAAGAAGTTCCGGTAGTCACCGGATGTGGCCATGCCCAGATTGCTCACGGGCACCACCAGTTGCACGGTCTGCGAGCCGGGCTCGGGCTTTTCGATGCCGATCCGCCAAGCCTCTCCCTTGTCGTTCTCGCCCCGGGTGACCAGATCGCCGCCGATTTCCACCATGTAGTCCTCGATACCCGCCGCGCGCAGGGTCTCGGCAACGGCGTCGATGCCATAGCCTTTTGCGATTGCGGACAGGTTTATACCGACGCTGGGGTCGGATTTGGCCAAGGTTCCGGCCTTCTGGTCAAGCGACAGAAGCCTGCCCTGCCCGACACGCTCGAGCGCGGCTGCGATCTCGTCGTCAGATGGCACCGGGTCCTCGGGCTTGCGCGGACCGAAGCCCCACAATTCGATCAACGGGCCAAGGGTGACATCGAATTTGCCGCCGCTTTTCTCATGCACTTCATTCGCCGCGGCGATCACCTGCGTGAATTCGGCGGAAACCGCGATGGGATCGGTGCTGTCGGACGCGGAAAACTTGGAAACTTCCGAGTTCTCGTCCCAGTTCGACATCTTGGCGTTCACCGCCGCCAGGGTGTCTTCGACCGCTTTGGCAAGCGCCTCTTCGTCCAGGTCCTCGCCGATCACGGTCACGTTGTAGGTCGTCCCCATGGTCTGCCCCGACAGGCGCACCACCTCGGGTTCCTTGTCGAACAGGCAGCCGGAAACAAGCAGGGCCACGGCCAGGACGGACCATTTGCGCATCGAGACGACCTCCAGAGAAAACGCATCCGGCGTATGCCAGCGCCCCTGTTCGGAGTCAAACCGCCTTCAGTATTTCAGGGGCAGGAAGGCCAGCAGCAGCAGGCCGATCGCCGCCGGAACCCCGAAAAACCAGGCCCTGCGCTGCCAACCCGGGGCCTGCTCTTTCCAGGCCAGGCGGAAGCGGTGGCCGCAGACCACCACGACGAAAACGATCAGGGCACCGGTGAGCGGGGTCAGGTGGAGGTCCTGCAAGATGATGAAATCCCTTGTTCTTCTGCATTTGTCGGCGGGTGTGGCGCATTTGCACTCTATACAGGTCGCGCACCTGCGGTAAGGTGGAAGAGACGATTGCGACTGACACAGGAGGAGACCGACCCATGGCACCCACCTCTTACCAAGCCCCGATGCGCGGAGACAAGCACGAGCAGGAAAGCCACAGCCAGACCGTCGAGTCGAATTTGTCGCACACGCAATCGACCGTCACCAAAATTCTCGAACGCAAGGGGGATGCGATCATTGCCGTGAGGCCCGCCGACACGATTCACCATGTCGTCGAGCTCATGAAGGACAAAGGCATCGGCGCCGTGCTCGTGACGGACCAGAATGGCGACCTGCAAGGCATCTTGTCCGAGCGCGACATCGTTCGCCGCCTCGCGGAAACGCCCGGCCAGACCCTGCCGCAGAACGTCGCGGACCTGATGACAAAGGAAGTCGAAACCTGCACGCCCGATGACTTGTTGATCGACATCCTCAAACGGATGAATGAGGGGCGCTTCCGCCACATGCCCGTCATGAAGGACGGGCGCCTCTGCGGTGTGATCTCGATCGGCGACGTCATCAATTTCCGGCTCAACGAACTGGAATACGAAGCACTGCGCATGAAGCAGATGATCGTCGGCTGAATCTGCGACGCCGCCCCTGCGCCCTCGTTTGCTCTGGCCTTCCACGCTCGGCCCCACGGCAGTTCATGTTGGCCAAAGGGCCGTCGCCTGCGCCTCCGGTGCGGCCTTCAACACATTGACCTTGTGGCCGATATCCGCTTTGAACAGCGACGCTGCCGACGATGGGGAAAGACATGAAGAAAGCGCTGGTCACCGGAACCGCCGGGTTCATCGGCTATCACCTCGCCAAACTGCTGCTGGCCGAAGGGTTTCGCGTGCATGGCTATGACGGGATGACCGACTATTACGACGTCGATCTCAAGCGGCGGCGCCACCAGATGCTGCTGCAAACCCCCGGTTTCTCGGCAACCGAAGACCTGCTGGAAAATCACGAGCGCCTGTTGCAGGTGGCGGATGAGTTCCAGCCGGACGTCATCGTGCATCTCGCGGCGCAGGCGGGGGTGCGATACAGCCTCGAACACCCGCGCAGCTATGTCGACTCGAACGTGGTCGGCACCTTCAACGTCATGGAGGTGGCCCGCCAGCACGAGGTCGAACATCTGCTGATGGCCTCGACCTCGTCGGTTTACGGGGCGAACGAAGACATGCCCTTTACCGAGGTTGAAAAGGCCGACACGCAGCTGACCATCTATGCCGCCACCAAGAAGGCGAACGAGGCGATGGGGCATTCCTACGCCCATCTGTGGAATCTGCCGACCACCATGTTCCGCTTCTTCACGGTCTACGGCCCGTGGGGGCGGCCCGATCTCGCGCTCTACAAGTTCGTGGATGCGATCCTCGAAGACCGCCCGATAGACATTTACAACCACGGCGACATGTATCGGGATTTCACCTATGTCGACGATCTGGTGCGCGCGATCCGGCTGCTGATCGACGCAGCGCCCGTTCGCCCCGACAGCAAGGAAGACATCGCCGAAGGCGACAGCCTGTCGCCCGTTGCCCCGTTCCGTGTCGTCAATATCGGCAATGCCGACAAGGTGCGGCTGCTGGATTTCATCGAGGCGATCGAAGAGGCTTTGGGCAGGAAGGCGATCCGCAACTACATGCCGATGCAAAAGGGCGACGTTCCGGCGACATGGGCCGATACTTCGCTGTTGCAACGCCTGACCGGGTATCGGCCGCAGACCGATTTCAAGGACGGCATTGCCCGTTTCGTGGAATGGTTCCGCGACTATCACGACAAGTAGGGGACGAGTGACCGCATGACAGCATCCAACCCCGAAACGCGGCGGATCGCCGTCATTGGCCTGGGCTATGTCGGGCTGCCGTTGGCGGTCGCCTTCAGCCGCGTCGGACCGGTCGTCGGCTTCGACATCAACCCGACCCGCATCGAGGAGTTGCGTCACGGGCTGGACACGACGCTCGAGGTCGAGCCTGACGAACTGGCAGCGGCCGGCCAGCTGAGTTTCACCTCGGACCCGGCCGGGATTGCCGAGTGCGACACCTATATCGTCACCGTGCCGACACCGATCACCGCGAACAAGCGGCCCGACCTGACGCCGCTGCGCCGCGCCTCGGAAACCGTCGGCGGCGTGCTGAAACCGGGCGATCTAGTGATCTTTGAGTCCACCGTCTATCCGGGATGCACCGAAGAGGATTGCGTGCCGGTGCTTGAGCGGGTCTCGGGCCTGCGTTTCAACACCGACTTCTTTGCCGGCTACAGCCCCGAGCGGATCAATCCCGGCGACAAGACGCACAGGTTGGAAAACATCTGCAAGGTCACATCCGGTTCTACGCCCGAAATGGCCGAACTCGTGGATGCGCTCTATGCCCGGATCATCGAGGCCGGCACCCACAAGGCTGAAAGCATCCGCGTGGCCGAGGCCGCCAAGGTGATCGAGAATACCCAGCGCGACCTCAACATCGCGCTGGCCAACGAACTGGCGATCATCTTTGGCCGCATGGGGCTGGACACCCAGGCCGTGCTGCGCGCGGCCGGCACCAAGTGGAATTTCCTGCCGTTCCGCCCCGGCCTGGTCGGCGGACACTGCATCGGGGTCGATCCCTATTACCTCACGCACAAGGCCGAGGCGCTGGGGTATCACCCGCAGATCATCCTTGCAGGTCGTCGCCTGAACGACGGCATGGGCGGCCACGTCGCCACGCAGCTGGTCAAGCACATGACCCGCAAAGGCATCAACGTGGGTCAGGCGCGGGTTCTGGTCATGGGACTCTCCTTCAAGGAAAACTGCCCCGACCTGCGCAATACACGCGTCGTCGATGTCATTGACGAGTTGAAAAGCTACGGCATTGCCGTCGACGTACATGACCCGCATGTAGACCCGAAGGCGGCACAGGCGGAATACGGCCTCACACTGACCACGGAACCGGCGAAAGGCGCCTATGACGGCATCGTTCTGGCCGTTGCACACGATGAATTCGTGCAACTCGGCCCGGACGAGATCCGCGCGCTCGGAAAGCCCGGAAACGTGCTCTACGACGTGAAGTCCTGCCTGCCGCGAGAAGCCAGCGATCTGCGCCTGTGAACGGCCACGCCGGCCGGGGCAAGCCCGCAGATCCCCACAGGTCATATCCTGGAAAGAAAAAACCGGCGCAGGAAGCACCGGTTTTCTTGTTTCTTACCCGCCGAAATCGTCGAGCATGATGTCTTCGCGGTCCACGCCCAGTTCCAGCAGCATGTTGATGACCGACTGGTTCATGATCGGCGGACCACACATGTAGAATTCGCAATCCTCGGGCGCGGGGTGGTTCTTGAGGTACTGCTCGTACAGCACGTTGTGGATGAAGCCGGTGAAGCCCTCCCAGTTGTCGCCCGGCTGCGGGTCGGACAGGGCGACGTGCCATTCGAAATTCTCGTTCTCGGCCGCCAACTGGTTGAAATCGTCCACATAGAACATCTCGCGCCGCGACCGGGCGCCGTACCAGAAGGTGATCTTGCGCTTGGTCTTCAGGCGCTTGAGCTGGTCGAAGATGTGGCTGCGCATCGGGGCCATGCCCGCGCCGCCGCCGATGAACACCATCTCCTTGTCGGTGTCGCGCGCGAAGAACTCGCCGAACGGACCCGAGATCGTAACCTTGTCGCCCGGCTTCAGGTTGAAGATGTAGGACGACATCTGGCCCGGCGGGATGCCCTCGGAGCCCGGCGGAGGCGAGGCGATCCGCACGTTGAGCATGATGATGCCCTTTTCCTCGGGGTAGTTGGCCATCGAATAGGCGCGCTCGATCGGTTCCGTGACCTTGGACTTGTACTGCCACAGATTGAACTTGTCCCAATCCTCGCGGTACTCCTCGGCGACGTCGAAATCCTTGTAGTCGACCTCGTGCGGCGGGGCCGCGATCTGGATGTAGCCGCCGGCGCGGAAATTCACGTCCTCCCCTTCGGGCAGTTCCAGCACCAACTCCTTGATGAAGGTCGCCACGTTGTCGTTCGACCGGACGGTGCATTCCCATTTCTTGACGCCGAAGACCTCTTCGGGAACTTCGATCTTCATGTCCTGCTTGACCGCCACCTGGCACGACAGGCGGTCGCCATGGGCGGCCTCGCGCTTGGTGATGTGGCTTTCCTCGGTCGGCAGGATCGACCCGCCGCCTTCCAGCACCCGCACCCGGCACTGCGCACAGGTGCCACCGCCGCCGCAGGCCGACGGGACGAACAGTTTCTCGGCCGCCAGCGTCTGCAGCAGCTTGCCGCCCGCGGGCACCGAGATGGTTTTCTCACCGTTGATGGTGATGTTGACGTTGCCTGTCGAGACCAGCCGCGACCGGGCCACCATGATGATGGCCACCAGCGCCAGCACGATCAGGGTGAAAAGGACAACGCCGAGCGAGAAAGTTTCCATGCCCCTGCCCCTTTAGAGTTTGACGCCCGAGAAGGACATGAAGGCCATCGCCATCAGCCCCGCGGTGATGAAGGTGATGCCCAGGCCCTGCAGCCCGTCCGGGATGTCGGAATATTTCAGCTTTTCGCGCACGCCCGCCATGGCGGTGATCGCCAGCGCCCAACCAAAGCCGGAGGACAGGCCATAGGTCGCCGCCTCGGCAAAGTTGTAGTCGCGTTCGACCATGAACAGCGAGCCGCCCAGGATGGCGCAGTTCACCGTGATCAACGGCAGGAAGATCCCCAGCGCGTTGTAGAGCGGCGGGAAATACTTATCCAGGATCATCTCGAGGATCTGCACCATCGCCGCGATCACGCCGATATACGAGATCAGGCCCAGAAAGGTCAGGTCCACATCCGGGAACCCGGCCCAGGCCAGCGCGCCCGGTTTCAGCAGATAGCTCAGCAGCAGGTTGTTGGCCGGCACGGTGATCGCCTGCACCAGCATCACCGAGATGCCCAGACCCAGCGCCGTCGAGATCTTTTTCGACACGGCGATGAAGGTGCACATGCCGAGGAAAAAGCTGAGCGCGAGGTTTTCGACGAAGATGGCCTTTACGGCCAGTGAGATAAGCCCTTCCATCAGTGCGCCTCTACCTGCTGGATCTTGTATTCACGTTCCTCGACCTGGTTCGGCTTCCACGTGCGGAAGGCCCAGATGATCAGGCCGATGATGAAGAAGGCCGACGGCGGCAGCAGCAGCAGGCCGTTGGGCACGTACCAGCCACCATTGTTCACGGTCTGCAGGATGGTCACTCCGAACAGCGAGCCCGAGCCGAAAAGTTCCCGGACGATCCCCACCAGCATCAGGATCAGGCCATAGCCCATGCCGTTGCCCAGACCGTCGATGAACGAGTCGAGCGGCGGGTTCTTCATGGCGAAGGCCTCGGCACGGCCCATCACGATGCAGTTGGTGATGATCAGGCCGACGAAGACCGACAGGGTTTTCGAGATCTCGAAGGCGTAAGCCTTGAGCACCTGATCGACCAGGATCACCAGCGACGCGATGATCACCATCTGCACGATGATCCGGATCGAACTGGGGATCTGGTTGCGCAGCATCGAGATGAACATCGAGGAAAATGCCGTCACGAAAGTCACGGCCAGCGCCATCACGAAAGCCACCTGCAGCGAAGACGTCACGGCCAGCGCCGAGCAGATGCCCAGCACCTGCAGGGTGATCGGGTTGTTGTCGACCAGCGGATCGACCAACATCTCTTTCCTTGTCTGGGACATCAGATCTCTCCCGCTTGCAGCTTGTTCAGGAACGGGGCGTATCCCTGATCGCCCATCCAGAACTTCACCAGGTTGTCGACGCCGACGGTGGTCAACGTGGCGCCGGCCAATGCGTCGATGTAAAAATCAGGCCCGGCTGCCGGCTGCGTCTTGGCCACCGTGATCTGCAGCTCGCCCGCATCGTCGCGCAGCTTCTTGCCGTTCCACAGCGCCTTCCAGCGCGGGTTGTCCACCTCGGCACCCAGGCCCGGCGTTTCGCCGTGCTGATAGAATTGCAGCCCGAAGATGTCGTTGCCGTTCTCTTCCAGCGCGATGAAGCCATACAGCGTGGACCACAACCCGTAGCCGTGGATCGGCAGGATCACCTTGTCCAGTTTTCCGGCCTCGTCCCGCAGCAGGTAGATCACGCGGTATTTCGCCTTGCGGCCGATCCCCGCCGGGTCGTTTTCCAGAGGCTCGCTCAGCTCGGGATCGCTGGCGGCGGCGACGTCGTCAAAGGTGTTGGGATCGAAGCGGTCATCGACGAAATTGCCGGTCTCCAGCTCCAGAACATGCGGCTCGAAGGCCGCGAAGGCCTCTGCGATGTCGATGCCGGGCTCATAGACGCCCGCCACCTGCAGAATGTTGATCTGCTTGTCCTTGAGCTTGTTGGCTTCCTGCACCGGGCGCAGGCTGACGGCGGCGGCCGAGACGATCATCGAGGCCACGAGGCAGACGGCCACCGCGATGAAGATCGTCTTGCCGACCGAATCCGGCGAAGCTGCCAGAAACCGCGCAATCAGGCCCTTGGGCTCTGGGGTTTGCGTGTCAGACATGGCGACGCGCCCTCCGTTTGATGTTCGCCTGAACGACAAAGTGGTCGATCAGCGGCGCAAAGACGTTTCCGAACAGGATGGCCAGCATCATGCCTTCGGGGAAGGCCGGGTTGACCACGCGGATCAGCACCACCATCACGCCGATCAGCGCGCCGTAGATGTAGCGGCCCATATTGGTGTGGCTGGCCGAAACCGGCTCGGTCACCATGAAGGCCAGGCCGAATGCGTATCCGCCCAGCACGACATGCCAGTACCACGGCAT
The DNA here is from genome assembly GCF_001507595.1 of Ruegeria marisrubri. Lineage (GTDB taxonomy): Bacteria > Pseudomonadota > Alphaproteobacteria > Rhodobacterales > Rhodobacteraceae > Ruegeria > Ruegeria marisrubri. The sequence continues at coordinate 88,833 of NZ_LQBQ01000039.1, read as the reverse complement.
CGCGAACATCGGGTTGGTGTCCGACCCGATCAGGTTCAGCAGCCAGGTAAAGGCGATGGTGCCCGCCAGACAGCCGACGATAAGGCGATAGTTGGCGATCTTGGTGAGCAACAGGAAGGCGAGGCCGATGATGCAGGCCAGCGTGGAGGTTTCCCCGAAACTGCCCTGGATCGTGCCATAGAAGGCGTCCCACCAGGTGACGCCGTTGGCTGCCAGCTGCTGATAGCCATCGGCCGCCGACACCGCCAGCGCGGTGGCGCCTGAAAACCCGTCCACCGGGGTCCAGATCGAGTCGCCCGACATGTTGGCCGGATAGGCGAAATACAGGAAGGCCCGCCCCACCAGCGCCGGGTTGAGGAAGTTCTTGCCCGTGCCGCCGAAGACCTCCTTGCCGATCACCACGCCAAAGGAGATGCCCAGCGCAACCTGCCACAGGGGCGCGGTTGCCGGCAGAATCAGCGTGTAGAGCATCGAGGTGACGAGGAAGCCCTCGTTCACTTCGTGGCCGCGCACGGTAGCAAAGATGACCTCCCAGATGCCGCCCACGATCAGCGTCGTCAGGTAGATCGGCAGGAAATACAGGAACCCGTGCGCCACGTTTCCAAGGATGCTGCCCGGGTCCATCGAGACGCCCAGCGCCTGCAGGATGGCGATCCGCCAACCGGTCGCGGCTTCGGGGCCCATCACGGCAAGCGCCGAGTTCGCCTGGTAGCCGGTGTTCCACATGCCCCACAGGATGCAGGGGATCGTGGCGATCACGACATAGGTCATGATCCGCTTCATATCCACGTAGGAACGGGCATGAGGCGCGACGGTGGTCACCGATTTCGGCGTGTAGATGAAACTCTCGACCATCTCGTAGATGGGAAAGAGTTTCTCGTATTTGCCGCCCTTGGTGAAATGCGGCTCGATCCGGTCAAAGAAGCTGCGCAAACCCATTCGGCTCAGCCCTCCTTTTCAATCTTGGTCAGGCAGTCGCGCAGCGCCAGCCCGTATTCATACTTGGCCGGGCAGGCGAAACCGACGAGGCCCAGATCCTCTTCGTCCAGTTCCAGCGCGCCCAGCGCCTGCGCCGTGTCGGTGTCCATGACCAGAAGCGCGCGCAGCAGCTGCGTCGGCAGGTAGTCCTGCGGCATCAGCTCTTCGAAGGTGCCGGTCGGCACCATGGCACGGCGGCCGCCGTTCAGGTTGCTGGTCAGCGCGAACAGCTTGCGCGAAAAGGCCGAGCCCAGAACCGGCTGCACCGCGTATTTCGACGGCATCGGCCGGATCCAGCCCATCGGGATCTGGTCGCGATCTTCGCGGATCAGCGCGATCTGGCGGGCAAATCGGCCCAGGTAGGCGAAGGGCCCATGGGCATGGCGTCCCGACAGGATCGAGCCCGAAATGACCCGGACGGGCCCGTCGATGGCGATCTCGTCGCGGGTCAGATCCTCGGTCGAGGCGCCCATGACCGTGCGGATCAGGCGCGGCTGGCGCGCGGCCGGCCCGGACAGGGCGATCACGACGTTCGGGTCCAGATGGCCGGTCTGGATCAGGCGGCCGATGGCGATCACGTCCTGATAGCCGATCGTCCAGACCTGCGAATCCGCCTTCACGGGGTGCAGGAAATGGATATGCGTCCCGGCAAGGCCCGAGGGGTGCGGCCCCGAGAAGGCCACCGCCTCGACGCCGGGCAGATCGCCGCCCGGAATGCTGTCTCCGGATTTCTGGCACAGATAGGTCTTGCCGTCGGTCAGCCTGGAAACCGCGCCAAGGCCGGTGGCGAAAGCATCGCCGGCCTCCGTGATGATGGTGGCGGCATCCGCGGCCAGAGGCTCGCTGTCCATCGCGGTCACGAAAATCGCCTCGGGCTTGTCGCCCGGCTGGGGCATCTTGGAATAGGGCCGGGTGCGGAATGCGGTCCACAGGCCCGCGGCGCACAGCTTGGCGGTCACGCCTTCGGCGGTATCGGCATCACCGACGCCCGAGAAATCCAGCCCGGCATCATTGGCGTCGGACACCTCGATCACCACGCTCTGCAACACCCGGCGCGCACCGCGGTTGATCGCGACGACCTTGCCGGTCATCGGCGCGACCATCATCGCGTCCGGCGCGTCCTTGTGGCAGAACAGCGGCGTGCCGCGTTTGACCTCGTCACCGACCTGCACCAGCATCCGCGGCTTCAGCCCGATGAAGTCAGATCCCAGAACCGCGACCGAGGAAAACTCGGGTCCCGGATGGATCTTCTGTTCGGGGGCGCCTTCGACCGGCAGGTCCAGCCCTTTTTTGAATTTGAAAGTCTGCATGTCGCTACGTTCTTTCGAGCCCCATTCCCGTGCCAGTTTGTCCCTACTGGATGACCTCGGCCAGCAAATACCCGGACGCCCAAGGAAACACCTTGGCAAATCCGCCAGAATTCGGCGGGAATCCGCAGGGCCGGCTTTGGTCAGGCACCGTTTACGCATGGTCGGCCCCAAAGGCAAACCTGTTACCGCCAAAATGAACGGCAAATCTCGGCAAATGGGCGAAAGTGACGCAATGAGCCCCGATCGTGCCGCCCGTGAATTTGCAGGTCGCGCAAATGGGGCTGCCGGTATATGCAGCGTTCATGACAAACTCCGACGATCTCGACATCTTCCTGGTGGCCACGCCCGGCCTGGAATCCCCCCTTGCCGCCGAGGCCTCCGAGCAGGGGTTCGCCGCCGTGCGGATCGTGCCCGGCGGCATTGCCTGCCGCGGCAACTGGTCCGAGGTCTGGCGCGCCAATCTGCAACTGCGGGGCGCCAACAGGGTTCTGGCCCGGATCGGGTCCTTCCCGGCCGTGCATCTGGCGCAACTGGACAAACGCGCACGGAAATTCCCCTGGAGCGACGTTCTGCGCCCGGACGTTCCGGTCAGGGTCGAGGCAACCAGCCGCAAATCGCGCATCTATCATGCCGGCGCCGCGCGGCAGCGGGTGGAAAACGCGATCCGGGAAACGCTGGGGGCACCGATTTCGCCCGAGGCCGAGCTGCGCGTGATGTTGCGGATCGAAAAGGACATCTGCACCTTCTCGGTCGACACCTCCGGTGAACCGCTGCACAAGCGCGGCCACAAAGAGGCCGTCGCCAAGGCACCCATGCGCGAGACCATGGCCGCGATGTTCCTGCGCGAATGCGGCTTTGACGGATCCGAACCGGTGCTGGATCCGATGTGCGGCTCGGGCACTTTCGTCATCGAGGCCGCCGAAATCGCCCTTGGCCTCAACCCCGGTCGCACGCGCAGCTTTGCCTTTGAGCAGCTTGCAACATTCGACGCAGCAGCCTGGCGGGACATGCGGGGAACGGCTGGCGGAAGGGAAACCCAACTGATGTTCCACGGCTCCGACCGGAACGCGGGCGCGGTCGAGGCCAGCCGCGCCAACGCGGTGCGGGCTGGCGTTGCCGAGGTAACCCGATTCCAGCATCGCCCGGTCAATGACCTGAAAGCGCCCGAGGGCCCTGCGGGTCTGGTAATCGTCAACCCGCCCTATGGCGCCCGGATCGGCGACGAAAAACGTCTTCGCTCACTGTACGGGTCACTCGGGAAGGTGCTGATGGAGCGGTTCAAGGGCTGGCGCGTGGGCATCGTCACCAGCAGCCAGGGGCTTGCGCGCTCAACCCGGCTGCCACTGCTGGCGCCGGGCCCGGTGGTGGATCACGGCGGCACCAAGATCCGCCTCTACCGGACCGACGCGCTTGGCTGACACCGCAAGGCCGGAGAGCGCCCCAAGCCACCGGGGCCGCCGGGAAATGGATGCGAGGCGGTTGGTGGCCGCAGAAGCTTTCCCATTTTTCCGCTCAGAATCCCTCTTGCGCATTCCGTTTTACAGGTATAGACGACCCGCCACGGTCGGAGTGTAGCTCAGCCTGGTAGAGCACTGTCTTCGGGAGGCAGGGGTCGGAGGTTCGAATCCTCTCACTCCGACCAGTGGAATCAACCACTTAGCGCGAATATCCCAGCCCGAGAAAACGCGGGTTTTTGTTACTCGCAACGGTTTGCGCCCACCTGCGATACTCAGAATCGCTGTTTTCTCGCTCGCAGATTCGGACACGGTTTCAGATGTGTCTGATGCGGGACGCCACGACGCCTCCATTCCCCAAAAGACCAGTGGTGTGGATACGGCTGCATCGCACCGGTTCGCCGGATCAGCGCACAAGTGATAGCTGGGCTATCCCGAATGGGTTATCACTGTTGCCGAACGCCGAGGTCAGGCTGTCCTCGCATGCTGCAAACGCGTTGTCGCTGCCATATTCGATGTAGTCCGAAGCCTCGCCATAGACGCCATTGATACTGTTGTTGTTCGAACTCAGCTTGATGTAGCCTTGCGAAGCCAGATCCGCAGACTCTCGTTATGAATGAGGGAGCCTTGGGGGGCAGGTCACTGACCCAGAGTGATAGTCGGAGAGCGCAGATCCTAGCCGGCCCAATTAACGCAAATAACTATGGTGGGGCAGTGCTTTCCTTCATGTGCCATCAAGATGGTCGGCAACAAGGGGAAGGGATCCTGCTCTTGCCGAAGTCAGTTTTCATCGGCCTGAAATCAGGCTGTCACGAATATGGCACGATCTCGTCGGCGGACAGCGCGTAGCCCACTTCGGCGAGTTGGGTGTTGGTTGCGGCGGTGCCGAACATTCCGGTCACGTAAACGGGTTCGAACAAGGACTTGCTTTCGTAGGGTGTTTCGGTCGTCACGAATATCAACTGGTTGGGTGGCGGCGGAGGGACGTGGATGCAGGCGCCGACATACGGCACAAGCAGGGCCGAGATGACGCCCTGTTCCTTGTATTCAAGCGGAACCAGATAGCCCGGAATACGCACGCGCTTGCCGTTGTAGTCCGTGGTTACCTGTGCATTCATTTCCTGGTCGAACGGGGTGCTCAACTGACCGTGCTGCACCACGCCTTGTTTGCGGAGCGCCTCCATCGCCTCGCCTCCTGTGTCAGGGGCAAGATCGGACCAATTCAATTCGATCGTAACATCTTCGGCTCTTGGCAGCCCCGCCGAGGCCGCCACGGCGCAGCCTGCCAAGACGGTATGGCGCAGAAAAACGCGGCGCGGCATTTTCATTCGAGAACTCCGCCGTCCGGCACGACACTACCCCCAATGCTTGACCCCGCCGACACACCTTCAGCCAAGGCGATGTATTGGCTGATGGCCAGCACATCCGCGATCGAGCGAACTGAGCCGCTGCGAACCAGCGAGGAAAGCGTTTCGCTCTGCGACCAGACCCCACGTGCACCGAATTGCCGGGCAACGGCAGGGGCCAAGTCTGGCGCAACTTCTAGTGCTTCGCCCATGGCTTCAGCCACGGCGGACCGCATCGTCTCGTCTCCGTACTGGCTGTGCAGCGCCAGTGCTTCCACGATCATTTCCTTTGAGGCGGCGGAATAGGTCTGATCGGCGAGATAGGTTTCTGCTATGATCCGCACGCTTTCGGGACCGTCCGTTTCGATCACCGCCGTTGCAAATGCACCCAGTAGAGTGCTTTCCAGTTGCGCCGAACGGTTTAGTCCGCGTTTCAGGTAGCCGCGTGCCGTGTCGTCTCCGGCTATGCCCAGCAGAAGAACTCGTATGGCGCGAAGGTCCATTTCGGTCCGATTGCCTATTCTGGACAGGGTCTGCGCGGTATCGATTTGCAGTTTGTGCGAGACAAGAAATCCATAGTCGGCTCGATCGAGTTCCCTGAGGGCCAGTTTTCCTACAACCGGGTCGGGATGGTTCAGTAGGTCGGCAAACGTCTGGAACCTGCTGACATCCTCGCCCAGTTTCCAATCGGGAAGATGGTCGAGAACTGATCGAAGAACCGGCTGCATGGTCGAATCGATATACGCGACGCGCAACCACGGACCATATGCGCCTTCGCGGGCGAACAGCACGACATCGTCGCCATTCTGTGTCAATCGGCGCCGAGTGGTGGAATCGACGAGGTTCGGTATGTCCGCGTCCGCTTCCACGCCCGACAGGTTTTCAACCACCTTGTAACGAAACGGGTTTGCCGGATCCTGCCTGACCAGAACCACATGCTCGCTGTCAATCAGCCGGTCGACCATCGTTGGTTGCGGCACGTAGTTGTGGAACCCGCAGGCACCTGCCGCCGAGGCGGTGCACACCAGGAATCCGACCAGCAATGCGGACAAGCGAGACATGCACGAATTCTACCTGTTTTGGTGACCGAGAGAAATCACATTTTGACCATCATGCCATCCGCCAGGGACATCCGGTATGCCCGAATGGCGGGGAGCAGGCTGACAAGTGCTGATGCAGCCACGACCGCGATGAGCAGCAGGCCCTCTTGGGCTGTCAGAGCGGTAATCGGCAGGTACAAGCCATACGTGTAATCTAGCCAAGGCTGAACGGCTATCAAACCGAGATACAGCAGGACCACGCCCGTTGCCGAGCCGATGGCCCCCATCAAGATCGCCTCAATCATCAACAACGCCACCACCGCCCTAGGCCCGGCCCCCATCGCGCGGAGAATTGCCATCTCGCGCCGGCGCGCATTGAGGCCCGACAGGATCATGGCCGACATGCCGATCAAGGCCGTGACAACGACCATAGCCGAAACGCCGACCAGAGCGGTTTCGGCAATTCCGACGATCCCCCACAACTCCTGCAGTGCGACGCCGGGCAGGACGGCAAGTAGGGGTTCCTCGGGATACTCGTTTATGGCGCGCTGAACGGTAAAGATTTGCAGGGGTGACTCGACTCCGAGCATCGCAGCCGTGATCGCTGCGGGCTGCAGATCCATTTCCCTGAGCCGGTCTGCCGACGTGGGCGCGCCGGGCCTCTGGGCGCCGCTTTGCCAGTCGACGTGAATGGCTTCGATGGCTTCGAGGCTGACGACCACCGTCCGATCGACCGGCGTTCCGGTCTTTTCCAGAACACCCGAAATGCGGAACGGTGTATCCTCGTGCTCAGTGAAGGAGGCCAGACCATGGGCCACGATGATCGGGTCGCCCACCTTGTATCCGAGTTGTTCCGCGACATCTGCGCCAACGACGGCATCGAACAGGTCGGACATCACCCGCCCCTGTTGGAAATCCAGCCGCCGACCACCGCGATAGCTATACCGTTCAAAGTATTCCGGCGTCGTGCCCATGACTCGAAACTGTCGGTGACTGTCACCCAGAGAGATCGGGACCGCCCATGACACCTCGGGTCTGGACGCTATGTCCTGAAAGCTCTCCCAGGTCACATTGTTGGTCGCGTTGCCGATGCGGAAGACGGAATAGAGCAGCAGTTGCACGCTGCCGGACCGGGCCCCCATGATGAGGTCGGTGTCCGAGATCGTGTCAGTGAAACTGGCTCTTGCACCGGTTCGCAGCTTTTCCACGCCGAGGAACAGAACGACCGACAAGGCAATGGCAAGGATCGTCAGGCCGACCGTCATGCCCCGACTCTTGAGCGACAGAAATGCCAGCCTGAACAATGTCATGCCACCGCCACGCCGCTCGTCACGACGAGATCGGAAAGTTGAACCGTGCGGTCGAACCGATCCGCCAACCGCTCGTCATGACTGACCATGATCAGAGTGCTTCCCGCCTGCGCGACCTGATCGAACAGAAGATCGATGAACTCGGCCTGAGACTTCTTGTCCAATGCGGAGGTCGGCTCGTCCGCCACGATAATCTCGGGCCGGCCGATCATGGCGCGCGCCACCGCGACCCGCTGTTGCTGACCTGCTGACAGGTTCGACGCCGGCTCATCCGTGACGAGGTTTCGTGGCAGGCCTAACGCTGCGGCGAGTTCCAGTGCCTCGTCTCGGGGTGTCGTGCAGCGCGTCCGGCGTTCAGGCGAAAAGCAGAGCGGAACAAGAATGTTCTCAACCGCGCTGGCATAGGGCAAAAGGTTGAACATCTGAAATATCACGCCGATCTTGTTCGCGCGCAGACGGTCACGCCTAAAAGTACTCAGGTTCGTCAACTCCTGACCGGCGACGCGGATCGAACCCTGATCCGGAGAAACGACGCCGCATATCAGGCTGAGAAGCGTCGATTTACCCCCGCCGCTTTCGCCAAGCAGCAGCAGCTTTTCCCCACGCTGCACGCGGAATTCAGAGACGGTCATCGAAAACGCGCTGTTTGGCCAGGAAAACCGAATGTCACTGGCTTCTATCGCGCATGTATCGGGCTGGGCCGGGGCCGCGCCATGATCCATGATCAGAACATTCCCCTCAGGTCGAGATCCGCAGCCGATCGTTCGACTTCATAGGCCCGTGCGCCTTTCGGCGACACGACCTGAACGTCCAGTTCCTGTGAATTTGGGAACCGCTCGAAATAGTCGAAGCGGATACTGTCGATCGCATCGATGTTCTGACAGGTTATCAAGTACTCGGCATGAAACTCGCTGTGCCGTGTCTCCTGATCTTCCGAGTGCGCGTGTCCCTCGGTGGCCTCGTCGGAATGGTCGCCACCCGCCTCGTGTTTGCCGATCTGCGCCATGGCCAACGCGACGTTGGCAGATTTGACGGTACAGCCGGCCTCGTTGGGCACAACGAACAGGCTCAGAGGTTTGGCGAGATCCGAAATCGCCGCCTGCACCAGGTCGCGATCCTCGGCGCTCAGCGCCGCATGTTCGAAACCCACGATATCCGCTCCCGGTGCCTCCAGCGACAGCGAGAACTCCGTTCCGGAAAAAGCGATCCCGAGTGTGCCGGCACCGTGCATATGCGCGTCGAGGGATCGGGTCTGCTCGGCGGACAAGGCGGCGGGAAAAACGGAGAGGGCGAGGACGAGATGTTTCATTGGCAGTCATCCAGGGTACCGGGTGTTACGACCAACAGTAGTCAATGAATACGACGTTTCTGTCAAAGGAAAGCGGTAGCCCCGGTTAGGAAGCGCGAAGGAATTTCGCGAACGCGGCATGCTGCGGAATCCTGTCTTCTTACTCTGATGTATAACTTCGATGTTTTGGACTAGATCCTAGCCGGCCCAATTGACGCAGATGCCAAGGCGCCCGTGCGCAGAATCGCTGGCAGGCCTACGCACGAGATGGCCATGGCGGGAATCGCGAACTTCGGGACCGCGATCCCCGAAACTTCCGATTCAGCATTCTCAAGCGTCTCGCCCGGACCTGCCGCCCGAGGACGTCATCGCCAGAGAAAACACCTGGAAGCTGAGGCTTCACTCTCACCAACCATTCGGACCGAACGCCAACTGACAAACCGGCGATCTGATCACCCGAAATGTAGCACACCAACATCGGTATCACGCCTGCATTCCGGTTGACGAAAACCTCGACTGGTCGATCGGCGGTCCGCGAATACTCGGCCTCCGTTCAGTCACAGTGGCCGTCCCGCGTGCCATCGATCGAAAGCGCCGTGCCAATACTGGCGCTGAATGCGGCGAATATCGCGTCAGTGAAGGATGCGGCGTCATGGCGAATTTGGGTTCTGCTGCCAACCCTCCAGTCTGCGGGCATCCACTGCACGCGAGCCGCCATGACTTCGAATGACTTACTTCCTCCAGACCTGATCGCCTCAGGACTGGGCCTTGCAGCCAGGGACGAGCTTTGCGGTCTTATTGCCCTTCTGGACACGGTCTCGATCTTCGAGGCGATGCGCGGGATCGGCGAAGGCCTAGGACAGAAGTTGGGGGCCGACCTACCAACTGCGGCCGACCGGATGGCGATCACAGCGGCAAGGCTCTCGGAAAGCGGGACCGACGACGCGGTGCTGCGACACCGCCTCTGGGTCACCCTTGCTGAGGCACTCGGAGCTCCCGACACCCTCCCCTTGTCAGAGCGACGACTCTCTGAAGAAGCGGCTGCGCTGGGTGTCCTGGCCGCTCGTGATCTGTCGCCAGGCATTCGCGCCCGCATTCAGCTCCGAGCTCGTACCGATGAGCAACGCGCTCCCATTCTAGAAAGGGTCCGGCGTCGAGCGCGTGAGATTGCGAGCAAACCCGGGCAGCTTTGGCAGAAGAAAGACCCTTTGCTGTTCCCGCAAGTGGTCGCATACGAACTCGCAGAGCTTCTTGATGGTATCGATCTTGATGGCACAGATGAGAATCTCGACCCGCGAATCGTAGACGCACTTCGGCGCGGTGGAACGCATGGCTGGGCTGCTTTAGCCGCAGCAGGTGGGTGGATGGGCTTGGCGGCCGCGGTGAACGGCGCCGGTTTTGCCCCGTACATCCTGGCGGCCAAAGCCTCTGCGTTTCTGCCTTTCTTGGGTGGCCCGGCCGCGGATTCTTTCCTCGCGGTGATGGTGAACCCGCTCACCATCGCCGCCGGCCTTCTCGCATTGGGTCTGGGTGGCCAGAGGATCGGCAACATCATTCGCGCTCAGACCGCATCGCGTATAGCTGTTCTCCTCGCAGTTCGCGGACAAGAAGACCGCCGCAACGGCCTTGGCTGCCTTGCCTCAGATTTCCGGAGTCTCTGCGCGCCGGGTGCGCAACGTCCAGCGCATGTATCACCGACGAGGTGGAAAGCCCATCGATCACGAATGATCAGGCTGGAATCTGTCGCATCGGGACGCATTGAGGCAGCACCGGGTAGTCCGCCTCGCGACTGGAGGGGAGGCCAGTACCGGAAGAGTCAAAACGACGCCCTTGAGACGCTGGCAACACTTGGGCTGACTGCCGCCGACATGCTTCATAATGCGGCCGCTATCGACCCGCGTGTCGTCACCGGCGCAGATTTCTGGAGATCAGCAGACATCGGCAACCCGCTCGAATTCGCGCAGCACGCCGCAAACTTTGCACTGCATGGCTCCGACATCGCACTGCGTGGCTACACCGCCGAACAGTTCGTCCTCGGTAAGCTGATCGAAGACGGACATCACGTTGCCCTTCCGGGAGCCAGCAACAATCCGGGCTTTGACCTGATCGTCGACGGCAATCCCGTGCAGGTCAAATGCGCTCAGAACATGTCGCAGCTGGAAGATCACTTCGACAAGTACCCGGACATTCCGGTCATCGCCAATGCCGAGCTCGCCGCACAAGCCGCGGACAAGGATTGGGCCGAGCAGGTAATTACAATCGAAGGCTTCGAACTGGAAACCATAGAAGCCCTTATGCAGCGCTCTGTTGACGCTGGCCTCGATCTTGCAGACCCGGATTTGCTTGGCTTGGCCGTAGGTGTGGGAGCGGTTGGTGGAGTGATCCGCGCGCTCAAGGGCGAGATTCCGGTAGAGCACTTGCCTGCCTGGATGGTCGTAGACAGCGTGCTGCGCGGCACATTGGTCCTCGCCGCCGGCAAGTTCGGCGCAGGTCTTGGTTTGATTGTGATTGGCCCAGCTGGTGCACTCATGCTCGGCCCGGCGTTGGGCGCCGCTTCAGTGCTCGGGGTCGGTATGTTGCGTTCCGAGGTTGACCGGCGCATCAACCGAGAATGGCATGACAAGCTTCGCTCCAATGCAGCGGCGCTGCATGAGCAGCTTGTCTGCAGCCTAAAGAAGCGCATTGACTTGCAGCTCGACCGGCATCGGATCCTCTCCAACAAAACACCGCTAGCTTTACCTGAAGACCTTTACCTGTAGATCAGACGGAGAGCCGGCGACGATTTTCTCTATGCCGCCGAAACCCTTGAAGAGCTGGGACCCGCGCCGACTGGAATTCGCGAGATACTGGAACTGGAATTGATTGCCGCGCGTCATACCCCTGCTGACCCGGATGTCCTGTCCGCCCGCAAGCGTATCCGAGATGTACTTGCCAACCCACCTGCCCCTCTCGACGGTGTCCTCGACCGAGTTGCTGGCGCGATGGCCAGTCCGAGGCAGCCTATGTGAACATGAGTTTGGTCGGCTCTGGTCACTTGCGGGAGGCTCTATCACGGTCCGGAGTTGTCTTGCGGGAAAGACGCAGCGATCCTTGCGCGTTTGCGTAGCAAGAAAGCAAATGAGAAATAACCGGTTCTACTTGTTGTGGGACAATCATAATCCGCGTGTCGGGGGTTGATGAACACGTCCCCATTGCCGAAGGCAAAGCCTAAATGCGTGCGCAGAGATTGTGATGACCTCTGTAAGGTTCCGCGCCAATTTGGGGTTTCTCTGGAGGGACCGCGTTTTCTTGTATTCCGCTTCCACCTAGGACTTCGCACCGCCTTGCTTAAAGCACAACCGGGGCGGGGCATGCCTTTCCCAAATTCTGTTGGGACGTATGCATGTAATGATCGTGATAAATTCCAGCGCGGCCCGCTGGCTTTAGGGAACAACAATTCTCGGCTTCCGGCACATAGCGGCCATTCACTGTGTTTTGCATGTGGCTCCTGTCGTCGGGCTATTATTGCATTAGCGTGTCCGCGAAAGGTACACCGGTGCTACGGTAAACAAGAGGGCCAATACGCTTGACTCAGCCATTTGGGGCGGGGTTGGCACGGGTATCATTCGGGGTCAATCGGCATCAAACGTTGTTGGAGGTTTTGGTCGAGCATCGGGCTACGTTTCAGTTTCTCAATTGGTCGGGCAATGATGTGCAGAGCTTAGAGGCGTCAGTGGCAATCAACCCTCTCGCGGCTGTAGATCTAAGTTTTCGAGTATCGCCATGCGTTTTCGAACTACAGGTTAATGCTAACCGGTCCTAGCCTTATACTAACTATTAGAACAGTGAAGCATGTTGGTTCAGAAAGCTCAAGTACTCGCGGCGTGTGCGCCATTGTTCCAATTTCTTCGAACAATGCCGTTTCCGCCGCGGATGGCGAAGAGCTGTATGTATCGAAAGTGGCGTCCGTATCGGCGGCTTGCAGTCGGCTCAAGAGGGCATTTACCTGTTGTGATTCCGCCACACGGATTGCAGCGCCATTTGCTACACACGCCGCCAATTGCAGCCGTGTAAGTAATTGATTTATAATGGATAAGTGGTGGGTGATGAGAGACTCGAACTCCCGACATCTTCGGTGTAAACGAAGCGCTCTACCAACTGAGCTAATCACCCGTGAGGGGGGATGTAGCCAAGCCGGCGGGCACGTGCAAGGGGGGAGCGCAACTTCCCCGAAGGAATTTGCCCGAAAACTCCCGTCGCGCCTTTACTGACTTTTGATATCCTTCAGCGCCGCCAGCAGCTGTGCCACCTCGTGCTCGGTGTTGTAATGGCAAACCGAGATACGGATGCAGTCGCTCAGGCCCAGAGGGTCCAGCACGTTGCCGCTGTAGTGGTCCGCCTTTCGGGTATGGGTGCGGATGCCCTGCCGGTTGAGGCGCGTCACGACCTCGGTCGAGGGCATTCCGTCGACAACGATCGAGACCAGCCCTTCGCGCGCGGGGTTGTCCGCGCCCGCAAGGATCGTGACGTGATCCATGTCGCGCAGCCCCGGCAGGTTCCCGGTGCCATCGATCATCGCGTTGGTCAGCCGCGTCTCGTAGGCGCGGATGGCCCGTCCGGCCGCCTCGATCCGGGCGCGGGGGCCGGTCTCGTCCGAGACTTCTCCACCAAGCCAGTCGAAATAGGCAACCACATCCGACATGGTGGCATAGGCGCCGGTGTCGCGGGTGCCGAACTCCCAGCCTATTTCCGGCGCGCCCAGCAGCATGTCATGCGGCAGAGCTGTCAGCCGGTCGGAAATCCAGGCAATCCCGTAGCCATGGCGTGAAAACACCTTGTAGGGCGAGATCGCGTAGCCATCGACGCCATAGCTGTCGATATCCATCTGCCCATGCGCCGCATGCTGGATGCCATCTACGATGATGAAGCAATCAGGCGCGACCTCTCGGATTGCCTTGGCGATTGCGCCCACATCCATACCCATCCCGGTCACGGGAGAGGCGTGCAGGATCGTGGCCACCGATACGTCGGGGGTCATCAGCGCGGCATAATCAGAGGCCGTTACCAAGCCGGCTTCATCGTCATGCGGCACGTTCACATAGTCCAGCCCGGCGATCCCGGCCCAGCGGCGCGCGGCGCTCCGGCTGGCCGGGTGCTCGATCGAACTGCCGATCACCTTGGTTCCTTTCGGCGCGTTCACGCAAGCGGTGCGGATCATGCGGAACAGCAGTTCGGTTCCGCTTTCGCCCACGAAGAACTGGCCGGACGAGGCGTTCATGAAAGTGGCGAGATCGGATTTCGCCTTGTTGATGATGTCGACCAGCGCATGGCTGGCCACGTTGTCCCGCCCCTGGTTGTCCGGGATGGCCGCGAACCTGGCGGAGGTCTCCACCACCGAGTTCAGCGTCAGCGCCCCGCCGGCATTCTCAAAGAAGATGCGCGGGCCTTGGAACGGGCAGGCGTCCACATGGGCAAAACGCGCGCGGATGGCTTCGATCAGCCCGGCTTTTTCATGCAGCATGTCCATAGTCCCGTTTCTCAAACTGTGTTCGGAGTGCCCGTCAACGGCCGCAACTCACGTCGCAACGCGATTCGCTCCATCGCGACCGGAACACGAATAGGCATTCGTGCGTCATTGGCAACTGGCTTTCCGAGGCGGGCACGCGAAGGCTGCCGGGAATTTACCGCAGGAGCGGCGGCCTCAGGCACCCTGCCCGCGGACTTCCCGCATGGTCACCACACCCAGAAAATCACCCAGCCACTGGCGGGACTGGACCATGCGCCCGCTGGCCCGGCTGAACCAATACAGGTTCAGGAACTCGTGATCTGTATTCCGGCAGGTCTCGCGCATCAGCCGCGTCGCGACCGGTTTGCCCTGGACAAGGATCTCTTTCTCGCCGCGGTCCTCGATCCGGCACTTGTAGCTGCGCGTCACGATCTCGTCATTGCCGGTCAGGAAAGAGTGAAAGCGCGTCACCTCCCCTTCACGGCCGGACCGGATCGCCGCAAGCGGCTGCGACACGTCCGAGGACATCAGGCCGCCGCCGAAGCCTCGCTCGGCGACGACCATGCCGTCGCGGGTCAGCAGCGCCGCGCCATCCACCGACAGCCATGTCCTCACCCCGTCACGCTCGCCTTCCAGCACCATCGTGCCGGCCAGACCGCTCTTGAGGAACCCCACCTGCAACCGCGGCGCACCCGCATCGATCAGGGACTGCACCCGCGGGTCGGGGCGTGCATCGCCCTGCCCGATGGCAGTTCGCAAGGTCTCGATCTCGTAGCTGGTGTTGCTGCAGGCGACCATCAGGTTCAGCAACACGGCGATCAGAATGGCCCGTTTCATCGATAGAACCGCCCCCATTGTCCGACCAGCCGCCCGGCCCGTTCTTCGCGCACGTAGTCATACAGCCGGTTCTCGACCTGCAGGCGGGCGCCACCGTCGCGCAGGATCGGGCGGATCGTCTGCTCGGCCTTGGTGCGAGTCGAGCGGCCGGTCATCCAGGCGACCGGGATCTCGAACCGGATGCCCTTGTCGAACGAGCCTTCTCCGAACTCTTCCGACGACACATCCGTGAAGGTGGCGAAGGCACCGATCCTGAAGCCGTTGTTGAACTCGCGGTCCAGCGACAGCGTCGCGCCCCAGTCTCCGGCCAGATAGCGACCGGCATCCACCTGCAGGCGATAGTCACCGGCAAAGTCGTAATACGCCGAGGCGTGCCCGGTCACGATGTCATAGTCCTGGAACCCGAACAGCATGTCGAAATCGCGTTGCTTGGCATAGTTGATCTCCGCCCCCAACGCGAGCTGGTCGCCAGAGGGATACCACAGCAATTCCGCCGAGAACCCGCCATACATCTCTTCGAGATAGCCGGCGGTGACACGGGCAAACAGGTCCTTTCCCGGCCTCCACAGGTAGGAGGCGGTCAGGTGGTTGATCTGAATGTCGGATTCCTTCGCATATCTCGCCCAGTCGGACCTCACATGCGGCAGCACCGAATCCGACACCCGGGTGGTGTCGTCGAGCGTGCTGAAGATCGGCAAGCGGGCAAGCCCCGACAGCAATATGCCCGGGCGCGGAACATAATCGGCGGTGAAGGCGGCGCCGATTTCATAGCGCAACGGGTCATCCGGGTCGAAAAAGGAGAACCGCGCGTAGGGTCCGAAGCGGTAGGCGACATGCGGATAGGCCCCCTCCACCGACCCGTCCGGGCCCTCTGTTTCATCGCGTATCTGACTGCGCGCCAGCGTGCGCCAACTGCCGTCCAGATCATGCTCCAATTCGTAGAGATCGCCACGCGCGAGCGTGACCGACGAGATCGGCAGTCCGTTGCGCGTCAGCGTGATCTCGAAACCTTCGATTTCGGGCGGCAAGGTGTTGGCCATGATCCGCGCCGTGCGCCCGACCGCCTGGGCGGCCGCATCGTAGCGGTTGTTCTCGACCTCGACAGACGCGCGGCCGCCCGCGATCCGGTAGCCCACCATGCGCAGCCCCTGAGACTCCAGCCGCGCCCGCAGCACGTCGCGCGCGGTCAATCCCTCGCCCCCCCGCTCCGGCAGGTTCCAGCTGGCGGCCGCCACCCGATCGACCGGCTGCAACATCGGCGGCGCCTCGTCGATCCCACCCGGGCCGGCGGGTTTGCGGCGCGGGTCGATCGCACGGCTCAACTGGAAACCGATGGTCGAGCCGTACATGTAGTAGGCGTTCAGGTTGACGCCGTTTTCGAACCGATAGTTCAGGCCGAAATTCATCGGGAAGTCGGCATCGAATCCGGTGCGGCTCGTCTCGTAGGAATAGGTGTCCGAGGAATATTCCGCCAGCACCGACAGCCGGTCGTTGACCTTATACTCCACGCCGCCAAACAAGGCCGCCGGGCCGCGGAACCACTGGTCGGCCGACAATTTGCCGCCTTCGCCGGCATCGTTTTCGGGGCGTGTTTCGAAACGGTCGTCGATGACGGCGAGCGGGTTTTTGAAACTGTTGCGCTCGCCCAGTCGCCCCCAGCCCATGCCGCCGGTCACTTTCCAGCGGTCCGCGAAGGTCTTGCTCAGGACGATGTACTCGCTGCCATAGACGCCGGTTCCGCCGAAATCCCGCAAACCGACTCCGACGGCCGGCCCGTACTCGGTCTCTTGGCGCAGTCGAACATGGATGTCGAAGCTGCGGTCATAGAGGCTGCCGGGCAGCGTGTCGTCGAAGTCGGAGATGTACGCATAGCGGAACGACCCATAGACCCAGGGCAGCAGCTGGAAGGTCAGTGTGCCGCGTGCGGTGTTCTCGAACACCGCCCCCGTCATCGCCAGATTCCCGTCCGGCAGCACCTCGGCCGTGGGCATGTCGATCAACCCCGGCGTGCCGTAGGTCGAAAGGTTCTGCGCCCGCGCGGTTCCCCCGGTCAGCAGCGCGCAACTGATACCGAAAACCATGCATATCGCTTTACGCATGAACCTGCCTGCTCGAAAAGGTTGTCTGTTGCTCTGGCCCGGGCGCTTCACATACTTCTGCCCATCACTTACAGGATCCAGTACAACCGAGTTGCAAACACCACAACCCCTGCCAATGGGTGACCGGAGCCTCTGAATGCTGACATCATGGATTGCCAGGCTGCTCGGCAAATCTCCGGCGTTTCCGCCGGTGGCGCCTGACGCCCCATTTCATCTAGTCGGCGACGTTCACGGCCGGGCCGATCTGCTGGAGCGCGCGCTGGCGCAACTGCGGCCTGACCACCCGGTCGTCTTCGTCGGGGACTACATCGACCGCGGCGAGGACAGCGCCGGCGTTCTGCGCCTCCTGATCGACAGGCCGAATTCTTGTTTCCTGCGCGGCAACCACGAGGAAATGCTGCTCAACTTCCTCGACGACCCGATAACCCACGGCCCCCGCTGGCTGCGTTACGGCGGGTTGCAGACGCTGGCGAGTTACGGTGTCACCGGCGTGACCGAAACCAGCAGCGGGCCGGAACTCGAAGGGGTACGCGACGCGCTTTCCCAAGCCATGGGCTCAGAGCAGATCTTCTGGCTGCGCACCCTGCCGCTGTCGCATCGCAGCGGCAACGTCGCCGTCGTCCATGCCGGCGCCGATCCCCGGCTCGACCTCGACAGCCAGGACCCGCGCACGCTCGTGTGGGGGCATCGCGACTTTGGCCGGGTGCCGCGCCGGGACGGCCTGTGGGTCGCGCACGGCCACACGATCGTCGACGAACCCGTCGCAAAGGCCGGCGTCATCTCGGTTGATACGGGCGCCTTCGCGACGGGACGGCTTACCGTTGCATGTATCGGTGAGGACTCGGTGGAGTTTCAGGCCATCCGCTGAAGCCGTCGTCAGGCGGGAAATCTCTCTGCCCCTTCGCTGGTGAAAACAATCCCGTGTGCTTCCAGCGAAGGCAGGACGCTGGTTCAGGTGCCGAATCGCCGCTCGCGCCGCCTAGCCCCGCATTAACAGCCTGTTAACCACAGATACGGTTAATGGAGCGTGAATGACCGCGTGGGTGGGAAACACGACGGAGTTCACCAAATGACGCATTTCGACCAGCTCGATTGCGGCACCGGGGCGATGCGGCCCGATTTTTATGCCCGGGCCGGCAAGCGCCTGCTCGATCTGGGGCTGTCGCTGCTGCTGCTGCCCGTGCTGTTGCCCGTCATCGCCCTGAGTTGGGCGGCCACGAAGGCACAGGGCGGGCCGGGTTTCTACGCGCACAGCCGCATCGGCCAGCATGGCCGCGTCTTCCGTTGTTACAAGATTCGCACGATGCTCCCCGATTCCGAGCGAATCCTCCATGAACACCTGCGCGCCAACCCGCAGGCGGCCGAGGAATGGGCGCTCAACCGCAAGCTCCGGCACGACCCCCGCGTGACAAGGCTGGGCCGCTTCCTGCGCCGCACCTCGCTGGACGAGCTGCCGCAGATCCTCAATGTCCTGCGCGGCGAGATGTCATTGGTCGGCCCCCGCCCGATCACCGCAGAGGAGTTGGACTATTACGCCCCGGCTCCCGCCACCTATCTCGATCAGAGGCCCGGGGTCACCGGCCCTTGGCAGGTGCACGGGCGTCTCGACGGGTGTTACAGCACGCGGGTCCGGCTGGACCGCGCCTATCGGCGTGACATGAGCCTCGCCGTCGATTTGGACCTGATCTGGCGCACCGCGCTGACACTGGTCCGCCCTACGGGCTGCTGAAGCTGCTCCAGCAGTTTTGCCAGACGGGCCGCGCTGGCCTCCCAGGTGAACGCCAAAGCGCGTTTTCGGCCGGCCGCCACCATTGCAGCCCGATCCGCCGTTGAGAGCCCCGCGAAGTTTCGCAGCGCGCGGGCCATATCCACCTCGTCGCGCGGATCGAACCAGATCGGGGCCCCGCCCAGCACCTCCGGCAAGGCTGAATCCCGTGCCGCCAGCACCGGCACGCCCAGTTCCATCGCCTCCAGCGGCGGGATGCCGAAGCCTTCGTAGAGCGAAGGAAACACGAAGCCCGCCGCGCCCTCGTAGAGCGCCCGCAACTCGCCATCCGTGACCCGCCCCAGAAACCGCGCGCCCGTTTCATCACCTGCGCGGGCCAGTCCCGGCACCGCGCCGCCCGCAATCACCAGCTGCGGCAGCGCCGGGCCTGCCAAACGATGCGCCGCCACCAAACGCGAGATGTTCTTGTTGGAACTGCGGTTGCCCACGGTCAGCAGGTATCCTGCCCTTTTCAACCCATGCCGTTGCAGCGCTGACGCGTCCGGGGCCACCGAACGGATATGCACCGCGCTGTTGGGGATCACGCTGAACCGGTCCGTCCCGACCCGCAGCCGTGCCGCCAGTTCGCTGGCCGAATACCGGCTGACCGTTATCAGCGCCGCCGCCCGCCGCGCCAGTTGCGGTCGCAGCACCCGATGCAACATCCGATACCGAAGCGAAAAGGCCTCGGGCACAAGCCAGACATTGGCGTCGTGGAAACAGATGACCTGGCGGCGATGCAGCAGCGGCCCGCTGTTGCCGAGGCTCAGCAGAACCCCGTCGCGCGCCGCGCGCGCCAGCGCGGCCTGTTCCCACAGATGGCCGTTGCCATCAGGGACCGGGCGCCGTTCGATGACCGTCCATCCGGGATCGGCGACGGGTTCAGCCGGATGCAGCGCCACCACCGGCCCCAACCTTCTCCGCAGGTCCGGATCGGCCGCCAGCGCCCGGTCGAGCGCGGCGAGCAATTCGCGGGCGTAACGTTGCACCCCGGACAGGGGCTGGGTCAGAAAGCGGGCGTTCACATAGATCGTCATGCCACCCGCCTTTCCGTCGGCATTTGATAGAGTTCCGTCGTCCGCCGCCCCAGTTCCTCAAGCTGCCAGTCGCTCAGATCCGTGGTCGCCGCCCCCCGGCGCAGTTCGTCCAGGGCGCGACGATCCGCGAGCAGATCGACCAGCCGCGCCGCCAGCCCGTCCAGATCTCCGGACGGACGGATCCTGCCGTTGACACCGTCGCGGACGACTTCGGAGATCCCCGGCAGATCGCTGACCAGAACGGGTGTTCGGGCCGCCAGCGACTGCACGACCACCCGCGGCAAACCCTCGCGCACCGAGGCCAGCACCGACAGGTCCGCCAGGGCCAGCAACGCCTCGGGGTCGGGACGGTACCCGCAGAGGATCACCCGGTCCTGCATTCCCAGCGCGCGAATCTCGGCCCGCAGAGCCGCTTCGCCCGGCCCCTGCCCGGCCAGCAGCAACCGGGCGTCGCCCCGCGCGGCGCGGGCGAAGCTGCGCAGGAACGGCAGGTGCCGCTTGCGGGGCTCGAAAGAGGCCAGCATCACCGCCACCGGCGGCTTGGCATCGCCCGGGCGCAGGCGCAGCAGCGCCCGCCAGTCCGACGGCGGCACCGCGGCGCGAAACCGGTGCAGATCCATGCCGGAGCGCACGCAATGCACTTGATCGGGCCGGGCAATTCCGGCCTCGACATAGGCCTGCCCCACGGCTTCCGATACCGCGATGAAGAGATCGGTCCGCAGCGCGGCACGGCGCTCGGCCGCCAGATAGAGCGCGCGCCGCACCGCATCGACGCCGTGGAACGGCACGATGTGGATACCATGCACGACCCGCGCCGCCGGCACCGCATCCGAGGCCCGGCGCCCGAGGATGCCCGCCTTGCTCTGGTGCGTGTGGATCACGTCGGGCCGCAACGCGCGATAGAGCCGCCGAAGTGCGGCCAGCGCCCGCCAGTCCGACCGAGGATCCAGCCGATGCACCAGCGGCGGCACCCGCACAAGTTCCACCCCGGGCACCGGGTTGTCATACCACCATGTATCGAAGTCGGCGCCGTGGAGCAGCGTCACCCGGTGCCCGGCCTGCGCCTGCCAGCGGCAGGTCTCCAACGTGTTTTCCTCGGACCCCGCCCGCAGCAGCCGGGTCACCAAGTGCACGATATGCATGTCCATCTCCCCCGAGTTTCCGCCCGGCCTTGACGGTTAAGGTCGCGTTAACCTTGAGCGGCGATCCTTAACAAAACGGAAACGAGCCGGAGAATTTGCCGGGGGGAACGGGCAGGGCGCACGATGCGGGGCATCATCTACATCCATGTGCCGAAATGCGGCGGGTCGAGCTTTGGGGCGGCGCTGCGGCTGCGGCACCTGACCAGCCAGGCCACGATCGGCCTCGGCCGGCGCCGCACCCTACCCCAGGTCGATGCCCGGCTTTCCGGCGAGGACCGGATCGAAGCCGACTACGCCCTGCGCGATGCCGAACTGGCCCGGCTGGTCGGCCGCGGCACCCGCTGTATCGCCGCCCATGTGCGCTACAACCCCGCGCTGCACGATACCGCGGCGCGCGATCATGCCCATGTGACCCTGCTGCGCGACCCGGTCGAACGGTTCGTGTCCCATTACCGCTACCTGCAGCGCCGCCACCCCGACCCGACCCGCGCACCGACATTGGAGGCCTTTCTCGACACACCGGATGCGGCCCGGCTGGCGTCGCAGTATCTTTTCTATTTTGGCGGCCGGTCACAGACCCGCTGCCGGGACCTGCCCCGGGCCATCGAGACCGCCATCGCGTCGCTGCGCCGGTTTGACCTGGTGGGTGACCTTTCGGACCCTGCCGCATTTGCCGCCGGGCTGCGTCGGCTCATAGGCCCCTTGCCCCATCTTCGGCGCAACCGCGCCCCGACTCCGACCGTTGTGCCCGAGGCGCTGGCGCCGCAGATCAGGGAACTCTGCGCACCGGACATCGCGATCTACCGCGCGGCCCGAGAACTTGCGGCGACGTCGGGATGAAATGGCTCTCGCCCCTCTTTCTGCTTGCCGTCTGCTGGGGCCTGACCTTTGCCTTCGCCGGTCTGGCGCTGGCGTTGCCGAAGACCTTCGACCTGCTGCCCGTGTTTCTGGCACGCGAAGGTCTGGACCCCGCCGCGTTCACCTGGTTGGGCGGGCTGTGGGTGATGACCGCCATGGCGGCGCTGCTGACCGGAAATCTCGCGGCTCGCGTCGCGCTGCCGAGGCCGCGCCCGTGGCGACATGAATTCAACCTTCCTCGCGCCGCCCGCCTGACGGCATATGCGAACACGCTGTTCCTCGTCACCACCCTGTGCTGGGTGGCGCTCACCGCGGCGCGCAATGGCGGGCTGGCCAGCCTTGTGTCACTCGCTGCGCAGGACACGCTGGGCGCCCGCGACCTGCTGTTGCAGAACAAGCTGTTCACCGGCATGCGCCTCATCTATGCCGCACTGCCGGCAACCGGCTGTCTCGCGGCCGGAATCCTCGCCGCAGGAGGCCGCAGCCTGCCCCGCCGTGCCCGCCGGGGCTGCGTTCATGTGCTTTTTCTGAACGGCATCGCTCTGTTCCTGCTGCCGGTGGTGATGAGCCAGCGCCTGCTGCTGCTGCAATTCGTGCTCTCGGCCTATCTGGTGACCTGCCTGATCCGCCGACGCCTTGTCGGCCTGCGCTGGCTGATGCTGGGCGTGCTGGTGTTCCTTTCGGTCTGGACCCTGCGCGAAAGCCTCACCAACCCGCATTTTGACCGCCCCGCCATGGACATCGCCGCGCAGAAGCTCGCCTTTTATTTCGTCAACGACCTGTGGAACTCCTTCGCGCCGCTGATGGCCGAGGCTCCACTGACACTGGGCGCCCACTCCCTGCATGGGCTGATGGTGCTGTCTTTCACCGACGGAATCTTCGGGCCGATGCTGGCCAACCGGGTAGATGCAGCTCAGGGCCTGCGCGGCGGCGGCGAGTTCTCGTTGCTGACCGCGCCCTATGTGGATTTCGGCCCGTTCGGCGGCGCTACCACCCTGGTCGCTGCTGGTTTCGTCCTGCGGCTGGCCTACCACCGGGCGCATGGAAACCTGCTTTGGGCGGCACTCTATGCGCAGATCGGCGCGGCGCTGCTTTTCTCGTCGCATGGTCTGTATGTGACGCATCAGAACAGCCTGTTCTCGATGCTGGTGATTGCCGCGCTGTGCCGGTTGTCGCGGATGCGAAGGACTGCAGTTGCCCTGCCTGCACAGGAGCTTCTCGCGCACGCCCGCTCAATGCCGGACAGGAGGCGCGCCCATGCCTAGACTCGCAGGTCTGCAACTGCTGCGCGCACTGGCCGCGCTCTTGGTGCTGACGGGCCACGTCATCGCCGAGGCCGAGCATTATCTTGCAATTGATCTGGCGGGCGACAGTATGCCCTGGACTCGCGGCGTCGACATATTCTTCGTCATCTCGGGCTTCATCATCACCCTGTCGGCCAGCCGTTACGCAGAGCGCCCCGCCGCCTTTTTCCGGCGGCGTCTGCTGCGGGTGGTGCCGCTCTACTATCTGTTCACCACCCTGATGGTGATGGTGCTGCTCCTGGCTCCGGCTGCCGCCAAGGATACCAGCCTGGAACCCGGCCAGATCCTCAGTTCCTACCTGTTCCTGCCCTACGCGCGCGCGGACGGCCGCATCGCGCCCGTGTTGTCGCTGGGCTGGACCCTGAACTACGAGGTCTTCTTCTACACGCTTGCCGCCCTGTCGCTCACGTTGCCGAGACCCTGCCGCGTGCTCGCGGTTCTGCTCATCGGCCTCAGCGCCCTGTCGCTGGCCGGTTGGAGCGGCACGGCGCTCAGGTTCTGGACCAACCCGCTGATCCTCGAATTTCTCTACGGCATCGCCTTGGCCCGGCTCTGGCAGCGCGGCTATTGCCGCCCTTCAACCCCACTGGCCCTGTCGGCCGCGGTGGCCGGTCTTGCCTTGCTGGTGGCGCTCGATGCGGCACCGCTGCCGCGTTTCCTCGCCGCCGGTCTGCCGGCCGCGCTGCTCGTCGCCGCCGGCACCCTGCTGTGCCCGAACAGGCAGTTGCCGTTTCAGAGGCTGGGCGACGCCAGCTACGCGCTGTATCTTTCGCACCGCTTCACGCTGCGGCTGCTGACCCTGATCCTGCTGCCGGCCCTGCCCGCCGGAGCCGCCTGGCTTTACGTCGTGCTGGCCTGTGCCGCCTCCATCGCCGTCGCCCTTGCCACGTACCGACTCGTCGAGCGGCCGCTGATGCGCACCATCGACCGCCCCCTCAAGGGAGTTTTCGCATGAGCCCGACCTTCTGGTCCACGGTGCTTCAGTTTTCGCGCCTGGCGGTGAATGCGAGCCTGTTGCTGGTCGCCAGCCGTTTTCTCACCCTCGCCGAAATCGGTACCTTCGCCACCGCCTTTGCCCCCGTCCGCCTGACGCAGGGGGTGCTGCGGGCAGGGCTCGGAGATGCCGCCATTCTGCACGGCGAGCGCCGGAACGCGCTGATCGCGCTCTCCTTGACCCTCGGCCTGACCGTCAGCCTGATCCTTGCCGGCGCGGCCCTGCTGCTGCCGCCCCCGGTCGGGCCGACACTTGCCGCCCTGGCGCCTATCCCGCTGATCCAAAGCATCGCGCAACCGTCCGAATCCTATCTGCGCCGGCAGATGCGCCTGCGCGCGCTGGCCATGCGCACCATGGTCGCGCAATCCACCTCCGCCGCGCTGGCACTCTTGGTGCTGGCCCAAGGCGGTGGCACCTTCAGCCTAGTGACCTTCGCGCTCGCCAATACGGCATTGACCGGGGCGTTGTCGATCTGGCTGTCGCCCATCGGCCCGAGCACCCGCCCTCACTGGCGTGAAATCCGCGCCATCCTGCCCGACACGCTGCGCCTGTCGCTGCGGGATCTTGCAGGGAATGCGACGCTGCCGCTCCTGCAACTGGCAATCGGCGCTTGCCTCGGCCTGGCCGCCGCCGGCGCCTTCCAGATCGCGGCCCGTTTTCTGAGCCTGATCGACGCGCTGGCCATCGCGCCAATCCGCTATGTCGCGCTGCCACGTTTCGCCGGCCTGCCGCGACCCGCGCTGCGCGAAGAACTGACCCGCAGCATGTCCGTGACCGCGCGGGTCGCCTGCCTCGTCTACCCGCTCGCCCTGCTTGCAGCCCCGAAAATTCTGGCCATCGCGGTCGGACCGGCCCATGCCGCCTCCGTTGCGCCCCTGATGCCAGCCTTCTGCCTCACCGGATTGCTGACCGCGCTCGCCATGCCGGTCACCCAGGCGCTCAGCGCCGCCGGAGCCATCCGCCTGACCCTGACCCGCAGCCTCGCCACGCTGGGCATGACCCTGATCCTGGCCCTGCCCGGCCTGCAGACCACGCTGAACACCGCCATCTGGGCGTTGCCGACTGCGTCCCTGCTGGTGCTGCTCTGGTATATCAGGGCCGCCCAGCGCTGGTTGCGGCCCGCTCCGGCGAGGGCCGCCGCATGAACCGTGCCGTCCTGCTCACCGGCCATTTTCCCGGACAAAAACGTCGGCCCAGCTTTCTTTGGATATCTGACGAGTTGCAGAAACTGGGATGGCACGTGACCTTCGGGACGGTCGGCTACAGCTGGTTGTCCCGCGTATTCGGGGACAAGCGGCTGGCCGTGCTCGAGACGCCGCCCAGACCGGGCACGCACCGCTTGAGCGAGCGCCTGACCGCACTCTTCGGCTATTCCCCGATCCATCCGCTGCGCACGACGCTTGACCCACTGCTGAACCCGGCGCATTGCCTGTTCCCGGCCTATTGGGCATCGCGCCTGAAAGCGCCGCTGGCCCGTGCAGATCTGGTGCTGATCGAAAGCGGCGCGCCGGTCATGCTGACCCCGCTCGCCCGTCGTCTGGCGCCGCAGGCGCGCTTGATCTATCGGGTCAACGACGATATCCGCCTGCTCAATCCGCCCGGCCTCCTGATCCGCGCCGAGCAGCGATACGCCTGCCTTTTCGACCGGATCAGCACGCCCTCGCCGCGTCTGGCGCAACGGTTCCCGCATCCGAAGGTGACGCTCGACCCGATGGGAATCCCACGCGAAGCGTTGGCGCGGCCCCAACCAGACCCCTACGAGCCCCGAGCGCAATTCGAGGCTGTCTGCGCCGGCACCACCCAACTGGACATCCCTGCCCTTCTGCGCATCGCCCAATCGCGCCCCAACTGGCGGCTGCATGTACTGGGCCGGCTCAAGTCCACCCCGCCCCGGCTGCCGAACCTGTTCTTTCACGGCGAACAAAGCTTCGACACCACGCTTGCCCACATCGCCCATGCCGATATCGGCCTCGCGCCCTATGTCGACCGGCCCGGCATCGAGTACCAGACCACGAACTCGAACCGGATCCTGCTCTATCGCCATTTCGGGCTGCCGATCCTCGGACCGGACCGGCTCTGCCACCCGTCCCTGCCTGCGATCATCGGCTACGGCCAGCCCGGCGCCCTTGACCGATGCGAGCGCCGGGAGCGCCGGCCCGAGGCGTTGCCCGACTGGTCGGAACTCGCCCGCCGGCTGGCTCAGAACGGCGAAACCGTCCCACCGGAACTGAGGCTCACATCGCCCGCCACGGTCACATGACCACGGGTCAGAACCGTGCCGCCATTGGCCTCGATGGCATGGTTCTGCACAACCCCGCCCGCCGCGTCGGCCCGCGTGTCCTGCAGCCACATCTTGCTCTGGTTCGAGCATTTGAACGCCACGCAACTGCCATCGACATCCCGCGCGGTCGCCCGCGTGCCGGCCATCCAGCTCTGGGTGGTCTGGATGCAGTGTATCTCGGTGCCGTTGCGCGACCATCCATAGGCGCCGTTCAGGTCGATCAGGCGTACCCCGTCATGGGTCGTCAGGCCGTTGCAGCTGGTCGCCGCGAAGGCGCCATTGCCGAACCCGGTGCAGTCCTGCAGCAGCACATGCATGCCCGGATGGCCATCCTCGTGAAAGGACCAGCCGTCGTCGGCGCCGCCCGAGGCGTCGCAACCAAAGAACGCGACCAATCCGTTGGTGCGCCGAAGCTGCACCGCGTCGAGCGGGTTGTTCACATTCGACGGCGCCGAGTAGCGGAAACTGCAATCGACCCCCACCACGTTGCGATCCGCCACCGCGTCCAGATGCAGCGCGCCAGTAATGCCGCCCTCGCAATGGATGTTCTCGAGATAGAGGTCGTGAACATGGGTCAGGAACCGCGCACCGTGAAAACTGCGGATCACCGCGATATCCGTGGCGCCCGGGGCCTTTCCGATATTGACATGCAGCGTGCCGCCATCGGGAAACCAGCTGTTCACCGTCCCCTGGCATGTCGCCAGATCGGCAACCTGCAGCAGTTCCGTGAAAAGCCCCTGCCCGGTCTGCTGGTCGGTGCGGAACACCCGCCGCACCGCGCTGATCGCGGCGGTATGAGTGCCTCCGGCATCGCTCCAGCCGACCGAAAACGGCCCGGTGCGATAGCGCACCGCGCCACCCCAGCCGATGATGGCCACAGGTTGCGAGGGTTCCTCGTTGCCGTTGCGGCTAAAGGCGCTCTCTTCGTATTCGCCGGCTTTGACGATGACCCGATACGGGGCAGCGGTAGCATTGCCCGCGACAAAGGCCGCGTGGATGCTGCGTTTGGCATCCGAGAAATCACCCTCGACCGCTCCCAGCCCCGAATTCGCATCGTCGCCGGTGGCGCTGTCAACGTGAATGGCGGCTCCGGTCCAGATGGCCGGATCGACCAGATCGCGCGGCATCACCTGCGCGCGATAGGCGCCTGCGCTCTTGCGAATGGCCAACGGGAACCGGGCGCCGTCCCAGCCGAACCCCGCGGGAAGCGGCACCGGCAAATCGGCGAGATCCCCCGGCTTCAGGCCCAGCGACAGGCCCAGCATCAAAACAGCCCCTTGACGCCAGTAGCGGTTGTGCCGCTGGAAAGGATGCGCACCGGGCGCAGCGGATAGATCACGCCGGGCGTCAGGCCGGGCAGCACCAGAGACGAGCCGTCGCGAAACTGCACCGCCACATCGCCGCCGCCGGTCACCATCAGCGCCCGAGGCAGGGTCGGCAGATCCACGTTGTCGTCCGGGGTGATGTCGAAACCACCGACGGCCGGGCCGGTCAGGTTCGGGGTGAAAGTGTCATAGGGGTCAGTTACGGGCATGAGATTTCCTCCGATCATCAATCGGCGGAACCATCCGACAGCCGGATTTCCATAAGCCGAACGAAGCGTCCGGTGGTGTTGCCTGCTGCGTCTCCACAGGTCGGCTTCAACTCGCCATGTCCGCCTGCAACGCCTGCCAAATTCCCTCGATCTTCGGCCCCTGCCCCGCGCGCGGGCGAAAGGCGCAGATGTCCACGTCCAAGCACCATTCCGGCCCGCCTATCGGAGCGATCTGCTCCGCCGCCGCTTCGTCCACGGCACTTTCCGGCAGCCAGCCTACGCCATAGCCGGCGACGATGACCTCCTTGAGAACATCCGACATGTCGCACTGGACCCGGACCTTGTGCGGCAGGGCGCAGTGGCTGCGCTCGAGCACATGTTCGAACAGGCGGGCAAAATAGGCCCGGTGGGAATAGGCCACCATCGGGAAGGGCTGACGCGGTGTTCCGGGAAAGCCAAAGGCCTCGCGTCGCGACTCGTCGCGCGTCGCGTAGGGCATGAACCGGTCGCTGCGGATCACCAGCCGCTCATGCGTATCCAGGCTTTCATGGGTTGGAATCGCCCGGCAGTCATGGGCGAACAGGATGTCGGCATCCCCGGCGAGATAGCGCGCCACCACGTCGCTGGTGGTGCCGACGATCACCGAAAACGAACTGTTGGCCTTGCGCCCGATGACGCCCAGAACCTGCTTGAACTCGGACCGCGCCAGCACGTTCGGCATGGCGATGCGCACCTGGCTCATTACGTCGAACTGGCTGGCCCGGATCGAGGAACGCGCCTCGAGCAGCCGTTCCACCGCCACCTGCGCGTTCTCGCGAAACTGCTCGCCCGCCTCGGTCAGGCGGACGGGCACCGCACCCTTGACCACCAGCGCCGTGCCCAGCCACTGTTCCAGCGACTGGATCCGGCGCGAAAAGGCGGCCTGAGAGACATTGCGGAACTCGGCGGCGCGGGTGAAGTTCCGCAGCTCGACCAGAGCCAGAAAATCCTCGAGCCACCGAACGTCCATTCCACCCAGTCCTTACAGTCCGATCGCCCTGTAATACTCGGCGATCCGCGCGATCGTAACGACGTAGGCGGCGGTCCGCAATGTCACGCCGTTCAAGGTTTTCTTGCGCTCCATGATGTCGTCGAAGGCGCGGATCATGATCTCCTCCAGCCCCGAGCGCACCATGTCGATCTCGCCGGTTTCGCGGGCGATCTTCGCGCGGTGGCTCTCGCCCAGCGGCCGGCCCGCGATCTCTTCCAGCGCCGAAACGACGGCAGCACCCGAACTGACCTTCTGGCGTTTTTCCATCAGGCCGAACGGCAGGTGGGTGATGTTCTTGACCCATTCGAAATAGCTGACGACCACGCCGCCCGCGTTGACATAGAGATCGGGCAGCACGGTGATCCCGCGACGGGTCAGGCACTCTTCGGCTTCGGCCGTCACGGGGCCGTTCGCCGCCTCGACGATCAGGCCGTAGTCGACCTGCTCGCAGTTTTCCGAGGTGATCGCGTTTTCCTTGGCCGCCGGGATCAGAATGTCCGCCGCCATGTGGGTCAGACCCTGTTCGCTGGGCACCGTCTCGGCGCCCGGGAAGCCACCGACCGATCCGGTTTCACGGCGGAACGCCGCCACCGCCTCGACATCCAGCCCATCGGGGCTGAAGATCGCCTTGTCATGCTCGACGATGCCCACGATCCGGGCACCGTCCTCGGCCAGGAACTTGGCGGCGTGATAGCCCACGTTGCCAAAGCCCTGCACCACGACGGTCATCCCTTTGAGCGTTTTTCTTCCGTTGACGCCTGGAGTGTCGGAGTGGTTGAGATAGGCGTGCAGCGCATATTGCAGGCCGCGCCCGGTCGCCTCGACCCGACCCTCGATGCCGCCACGCACGACGGGCTTGCCGGTGACGCAGGCGTTCTGGTTCATCGCGTCCGACCGGCCGATGCGCCGATATTCGTCGGCCATCCACGCCATCTCGCGCTCACCCGTTCCCATGTCGGGGGCCGGCACGTTGCGGCCGGGATGGATCAGGTCGCGGCGGGCCAGCTCCTGCGTGAAGCGCCGGGTGATGCGCTCCAGCTCATCCTCGGTCCAGTCGGCGGGGTTGATCCTGAGCGCGCCCTTCGAGCCACCGAAGGGCACGTTGACCAGGGCGCATTTCAGGCTCATCAGCGCGGCCAACGCCTCGACCTCGTCCTGATCGGCGTCGGGGGCGTAGCGGATACCGCCCTTGACCGGCTCGATATGCTCGCTGTGGACGGCACGCCATCCTTCGAAACTGTAGATCCGCCCGCGGAGTTTCACCCCGAAACGGACCGAGTAGGTCGAGTTGCACTGTGCGATCCGCTCGGCCAGACCGTCGGGAAGCTCGACGTGGCGCGCGGCGTTGTCCATGAATTGCTGAACACTGGTGAGGAATTCTTGCTGGCTCATGATGGTTCCGTCTTTTGCGGGTCCGTTTGCCGGACTGACGCCGCAAGGCAAACGGCATGGCTGGACGGAAGTCCAATGCAGTTATTGCATCGCCCATGTGATCTGCGATGACACAGGGGAATACCCCGTCAGCGGACTAACCGCCCCGGTTTATGCGATGGAAAGAGAATGACGGATCAGCGGGCCAGCAGCAAAATCCGTGTTGCCGGAAGTCTGGCGTTGCGTGCCGCCATACGTTCGCGCGCCGCCTCGAGCTTCACCAGCGCCACGTTCAGCCTCTGAAGCGCGCGGTCGCGTCTTTCATAGAGGCGGCGGACGGGTGAGCCGGGATTGCCGATGCTCCAGTAGTACCGGCGATGAGCTTCGGGGACCAGTTCAGCAGCGCGCCGCACCTCGGCGCGGTATGCGGCGTCGGCCTCGTCATAAGCCAGACGGGCGCGAAAAACGACCGAGCGGCGGGTACGCAGATCGGGATGCATCTGTACCTCCTGTTCCTGACAAGCGCGATTGCATGGTCTTGCCTTGGGTCAGGCTAGCGCGATGATCGGGATTCGGTCAAATCACGCCCGGGTCAGGCCCAGTTTCGTCTGCGCGAGGTCTTGCCCAGACCCGGGTTGAAGCTGTTGGTGGGGTCGATCTCGCGGTAGAAGGCCGCAAGGTCGGGCTTGGCTGCATAAAGGTGCCCGACATTGTGCTCGGCGGGGTATTCCGCGCCGCGTTCGTCCAGCAGGGCCAGCATCTCGGCCTTGAGCGCCGCAGGGTCCACACCCTTCTTGACGATGTAGTCCTGATGCAGGACGTGGCACATGAAATGTCCGTAATAGAGCCTGTGCAACAGTTTGCCGGCGATATGCTCGGGCAGCTCTTCGAACCAGTCCCGGTCGTTGCGCCGCAGGGCGATGTCGAGGGCGAGAATGTCCTCCACCTCGGAGCGGTGAATGTTCATGTAGCGGATCGCCGCGCCCGCGGCCGCAAAGCGGTGCAGGCCCGCGATCCTGGCCTCGCGCGCATCGCAGGCGAAGTAATCCAGCAGGCCTTGCGCCTTCATGTCGTCCAGCAGACGGCGCGCCTCGTCCACCCCGCCGTCCCGCATCTTCAGGATCAGGTGGTGCTCGTAGCGGTCGCGAAACTCCTTCATCCGCCGGGGCAGAACCGAGGGCCAGAGTCGGGACAGGACCTGCATGAACCGGTCGGTGAAGCCGCCAAGACCCGGTATCCGGTTCAGCCGCGCATCGACAGCCCCCTTGATGGCAAAGAAGGTCGGCAGCCGGTCGGTGCCCAGCTTGTCGATCATCACCACCGTGTCCTTTCCATAGACCTCGGTGATGTCGAAAATCTCGCGATGCATGTATTCGGCACTGACCGGCAGGGTGCGGAACTCGGCCAGGATCGTCCGCCGCAGCTCGGTCAGGGCCTGCGTGTCGTTGGTGCCGACATAGAAGGTCTGCTCGGTCTCGTTCTTCGGATAGGTATCGAGCCGCACCGCGAACACCGCCAGCTTTCCCGCACAGCCCGCCGCCTCGTAGAGCCGCCGCTTGTCGGCGTTGAACCGGGCCGGGCTGTCGGCGTCCACGTCGCGCACGCGGGTCGCATATTCGGTGTCGGATGCCTTGCGGTTGTCGTCCAGCACCTTCGCGTCCGAGAAATCGCCCGATTCCAGCCGTGTCAGGATCTCTTCGGGGTTGTCGCCCAAGTCGATGCCGAGGTGGTTGACCAGTTCCAACTGCCCGCTTTCGGTGATGCGGGCGAACAGCGACAGCTCGGTATAGGACGGCCCACGCTCGACCAGCGACCCGCCCGAGTTGTTGCACACGCCCCCCACGACCGAAGCACCGATGCAGGACGAACCGATAACCGAGTGCGGAACCCGGCCCAGCGGCGCCAGCAGCTTTTCCAGCGCGAACAGGGTGGCGCCGGGGAACGAGATCACCTGGCGCCCCCCCCGGATCAGGTGCAGCCTGTCCATCCGGCAGGTGTTGATCAGCACCACGCCCCGGTCATAGCTGCCCTTGGGGGTCGATCCCTCGGTCAGGCCGGTATTGGCCGCCTGCATGATCACGATCTTGTCGGCGGCCACGCAGGCCTGCAGAACCCGCCATTGCTCCAGCAGACTGCCGGGCCGGACCACCGCCAGCGCCTCTCCCTCGCCCGACCGGAACCCCTTGCGGAACCGCTTGGTGCGTTTCTCTCCGGTCAGAACGTGTCGGCGTCCCACGATGGCGCGCAGCTGGCGGATGAGATCCTGATCGGTCATGGCGTCCTCCCGCTTCAGTAGGCCACGGAGGGCAGCCATGTGGCAAGCGCCGGCCACAGATAGACCAG
Source organism: Ruegeria marisrubri (assembly GCF_001507595.1). Lineage (GTDB taxonomy): Bacteria > Pseudomonadota > Alphaproteobacteria > Rhodobacterales > Rhodobacteraceae > Ruegeria > Ruegeria marisrubri. The sequence continues at coordinate 56,027 of NZ_LQBQ01000039.1, read as the reverse complement.
GGCCAGGCCCGTGAGCTGCAAAAGCACGAAGGGAATGATGCCCCTGTAGATGTCGGTCAGCCGGATCTGCGGCGGGCAGACGCCCTTGAGGTAGAACAGCGCGAACCCCACCGGCGGCGTCAGGAACGAGGTCTGCAGCGTCACCGCGACCAGGATCACGAACCAGACCAGCGCGGGCTCGTCCAGCACGCCAAAGCCGGGGATGTCGATGCCGAGGCCGTTGACGATCGGGCGCATCAGCGGCAGCACGATCAGGGTGATCTCGATCCAGTCCAGAACGAAGCCCAGCAGGAACACGATGCCGAGGATCACGAGGACGGTGCCCTGCGGACCGAGACCGGTGCCGGTGATCATCTCTTCGATCAGAGCGTCGCCGCCCAACTCGCGCAGCACATAGGAAAACACCGTCGCGCCGAGGAAGATCGCAAAGATATAGGCGGTGGTGTTGAAGGTGGCTTTCAGCACGTTGACCAGCTTGGCCAGTGTCAGCTTGCGGTATCCCAACGCCAGCAGCGTCGCCCCGAACGCGCCGATCCCCGAGGCCTCGGTCGGTGTGGTCAGACCGGCGAAAATAGATCCTAACACGGCCAGAATCAGCCCAAGCGTCGGCAGAACGGCAATCAGCACGTCCTTGACCGCGCCCCAGTCCGGCCGGGTCGCGCCGGCGGGCACAGGGGCCACGTCGCGTTTGATCAGCGCGATCACGAAGATGTAGATCAGGTAGAGCGCGCCGATGATCACGCCGGGGAACACGGCGGCCATGAACAGGTCGCCCACGCTCAACGCCATCTGGTCAGCCATGATCACCAGCATGATCGAGGGCGGGATCAGGATGCCCAGCGTGCCGCTGGCGCTGACCACGCCGGCGGCCAGACGCGGCGAATATTTCTGCTCCATCATCGAGGGCAGCGACAGCACGCCCAGCAGCACCACCGAGGCCCCGATGATCCCGGTCGAGGCGGCCAGGATGATGCCGATCATGGTGACGGTGATCGCCAGCCCGCCGCGCACGGTGCCGAACAGGCGCTGCATCGAGGTCATCAGCCGCTCCGCGACCCCGGATTCGTCCAGCATCAGGCCCATGAAGATGAACATCGGCAGCGCCACCAGCACCGCGTTGGACATGGTGGCATAGACCCGGTTCACCACCGCGCCCAGGGTCAGATAGTCGAGGCCGGTCAGCGTCTCCTCCAGCCCGGTCCAGTTCATCAGACCGTTGTCGAACAGGTAGGCGAGACCGCAGAACGCCACGCCCACGCCCGCCAATGTCCAGGCCACCGGGAAGCCGGTGAACAGCAGCGCGATGAAGGTCAGGAACATGGCGATGACCAGCTTTTCCTCGGTCGTGTGCACGAGGAAGGTCAGCGCCACCGCCACCACGGCAAAGCCCAGCAGTGCCCAGAGGATCAGGCGCAGGCCCTTGCCCTGTCTCTCTTCCTCCAGGTTCAGCCACAGGGCGTGCGCATCATGGGTCAGCCGGGCCACCGCCGCCAGCGCCAGCAGGACGAAGCTGACGGGGATCACCGCCTTGAGCGCCCAGCGCGCGGGCAGGCCGGTGGGGCTGTCCGAGCGTTCCCCCACCCGCCAGCTTTCGTAGAAATAGTCGAACCCCTGATCGATCATCAGGTAGATGAAAGGTGCCAGCAGGGCCAGGATGCCGAGGATCTCGATGATCCGCTGTCCGCGGCGCGACAGCTGCATATGCAGCAGGTCCACCCTCACATGGCTGTCGGTGACCAGCGCGTAAGAGATGCCGATCATCGTCACCAGCCCGTAGAAATGCCACTGGATCTCGTCGAGCTTGGGATAGTTCTGGTTCAGCAGATAGCGCAGCGCAACCTGCGCCACGATGGCCCCGACCAGCAGCAGGTTGGCCCACATGACCACGTTGCCGATACCCTTGACCCCTTTGTCGATCGCAACCGCCACTCTCTGGCGGTCACGGTCGTCATGCTCAAGGATATGCTCATAGACCTCGATGGGGTCGTCGGTCTGCGTCAGAGTATTCTCGGCCATCTGATCCTCCTCAGGTCAAGGCGCGATCGGGCGGGAATTGCCCGGGAAAGCTTGGAAAAGGGCGAAAATCGCAAAATTGGGGGCGGCTCGGGTGGAGAGGGGAGGGCCGCCCCCAGGGGTTGCACGGGCCCATCGGGGCCCGCGCAGGGAGATTTACTTGCGCGGCAGGAAGGCGTTCTCCTTCCAGATCGCATAGCCCTCGCGGAACTCGTTCATGTCGGCGAACACCTTGGCAAAGAAGGCGTCATTGGCCGCTTCTTCCTTGGCAACCTCCTCCCAGGTTGCGCGGAAGGTGGCCAGCATCTCGTCGCTCCACGTCTTGATCTGGACGCCGTTGTTCTCGACGTTGTCGATCAGGGCCGCGTGCTGGATCGCCTCACCCTCGGCGAAGGAGTCGGCCATCGACGCCTTGCAGGCGTTTTCGATGATCGCCTTGTGCTGGTCGGACGCTTCGTTCCACGCATCCTTGTTGATCAGCAGCTCGAAAACGGTCGCCTGCTGGTGCCAGCCGGGGAAATAGTTGAACTTGACCAGCTTGTGGAAGCCAAGGCGCGCGTCGATGGCCGGCATCGAGAACTCGGTGGCGTCGATCGCCCCCTTCTCGAGCGCCGGGAAGATCTCGCCGCCCGGCAGCAGCGAGGTCGCGACGCCCAGTTTCTGCATCACCTTGCCGCCAAGGCCAAAGAAGCGCATCTTGAGGCCGCTCAGGTCTTCGGGGCTGTTGATCTCCTTGGCGAACCAGCCCGAGGTTTCGGGGGCGATGATGGCGCAGGGAAGAACCTTCACGTTATAGCCGGCCTGGTCATACATCTCCTGGTACAGGCTCAGCCCGTTGCCATAGTAAAGCCACGCCATGTATTCGCCCGCCTCCGGCCCGAAAGGCACGGCCGAGAACAGCGGCGCGGCCGGGATCTTGCCCGCCCAGTAGCCGGCGGTGGTGTAGCCCGAATTGATCTTGCCCGAGGACACGGCGTCGAGGATCTCGAAGGGCGGAACCAGCTTGCCGGGCTCGTAGACCTTCATCTTCAGGCTGCCGCCCGACATCAGGTCAAGCTGTTCGGCGACGCGCGGGATCGGCGAGCCGAGGCCCGGCAGCGCGGTGGAAAATGCGATCGGGGTCTTCAGCAGCAGCTTGTCCGCCGCCATCGCCGCCGGCGCGGCCATCAACGCGGCCGCGGCCACGAGCGAGGTCAGGGTCTTTTTCATGTTGTCTCCTCCAGGTGGGTGGCGCCCGGTGCGGCCGCCTGCCCGCCGCGCCTTGCGGCGGTTGGGGGTGGTAAATATTATTTACCGGCAATACTGGTCAACAAAAAACTTTACCACTATACCCGCTGCATCGCATGATACAGACGAGACGAATTTGCGCCGTGAAGACGAGAGATTTCCCTAAAAAACCGGAAAAGCGTTAAATTTCAGAATTATAAAGTAGAAATTCATCTACGGGTTTTTGGGTATTCGTCATTGAAGTTCGGAGAGAAATTGGTAAATTAAAAATACAACTCATCAGCCCGGATCTTCTTCGAGACCATGACCGAAACCAGCGCCTTTGAACCCGTCGGACATGAATCGCTCGCCGAGGCGGTGGTCGATCAGATCGAATCGATGATCGTCGAAGGCATCCTCAAGGAAGGTCGAAAACTGCCTTCGGAACGGGAACTCAGCGAGGCCATGGGCGTCTCGCGCCCCAAGCTGCGCGAGGCGCTGCAAATCCTCGAAAGCCGCGGCCTCGTCACCGTCCGCCACGGCGAAGGCAGCTTCATCGCGCCACTGACCGGCCGCGCGATGTCGCCGGCGCTGCTGGCGCTCTATGCCCGGCACGGCGAGGCGTTCCATGACTACCTGGAATACCGTCGCGAGCAGGAGGCCTTTGCCGCGCGGCTGGCGGCTCAACGCGCGACATCGGCCGACAAGGAACGCCTGCGCGAGATCATCGCCGACATGACCGAAGCCTGGAAGAACGACGACCACGACGCCTCGCGCGAGACCGATTTCCGCCTGCACGCGGCCGTCGTCGATGCCAGCCAGAATACCACGCTGATCCATATGATGGCCTCGATCTACGACCTGACGCGGCAGGGGGTGTTCTACAACCGCGACTTCCTGCGCAGCATGGACGGGTCCGGCCGCGCGCTGCTGGATCAGCATATCGAGATCGCCGAGGCCATCATCGCCGGGGATCCCGATCGCGCGGAACGCGCCGCGCGAGCGCATATGGATTTCGTCGAGGACAGTTTCCGCAAGGGCCAGGAACAGCAGCGGCGCGAGAACCTGGCGCGCAAGCGCAAGCAGCTGGCCGATTGATCAGCCTTCCTGCGTCTTGCCCTTGGGCAGCAGATCGACCGGCAGCGGAAAGACGACGGTCGAGGTCTTGTCGGTGGCGATGTCGCTGAGCGCATTGAAATAGCGCAGCTGCATCGAATTGGGCTGCGTCGCCAGCAGCTTGGCCGCATCCACCAGCTTGGCGGCGGCCTGGTATTCGCCTTCGGCATTGATGACCCGCGCGCGGCGCAGCCGTTCGGCCTCGGCCTGCTTGGCGATGGCACGCACCATGCTTTCGTCGATATCCACATGCTTTATCTCGACATTGGCCACCTTGATACCCCAGGCGTCGGTCTGGCGGTCGAGGATCTCCTGGATGTCGGCGTTCAGCTTGTCCCGCTCGGCCAGCATCTCGTCCAGCTCGTGCTTGCCCAGAACCGAGCGCAGGGTGGTCTGGGCCAGCTGGCTGACCGCGGCGCGGAAATCGGCCACGTTGATGATGGCGCGCTGCGGATCGACGATGCGGAAATAGATCACCGCATTGACCTGGACCGAGACGTTGTCGCGGCTGATGACGTCCTGGCTGGGCACATCCTCGACGAACATGCGCAGATCGGTGCGCACGAACTGCTGCACGAAGGGGATGATCAGCACGAAGCCCGGCCCGGATACCCGCGTGAACCGGCCCAGGGTGAACAGCACGCCGCGCTCATATTCCCGGAAGATGTAGATCGCCGCCTGCAGGAACAGGATCAGCAGAGCAAAGCCCAGAAGATAGGTAATCCAGTCGAAAACGAAAACTTCCATCATCCTCCTCCTTGAATTGGCGCCGGGTCATTCCGGTTGTCCGCCTCGACGTCCAGAATCAGCCCATCCATCCCGCGGACATGCACGATCTGCCCGGGGCGCAACCCCGCCCCGCCCCGCGCCCGCCAGCGTTCGCCCTCGACCCAGACAAAGCCGGCATCTCCCGACCATTCGAGAACCCGGCCCTGCGCGCCCAGCATCCGGGCCGACCCGGAAACCGGCTGCCGCCGGTAGGTGCGGATCGTGTATCCCAGGAGCACCACCAGCACCGAGGCACTGACCAGCGCCATGGTCCCGATCAGCCACCAGGAAATCCGATAGGCCGCTACATCGGTATCCACCAGCATGGCGGCGCCGATGGAAAAGGCGACGATCCCGCCAAGGCCGAGGATTCCGAAACTCGGCGAAAAGGCCTCGGCCACCATGAAGGCCACCCCGAGCCCGACCAGCGCCAGCCCGGCGTAATTCAGTGGCAGCTGGTTGAGGGCGTAAAGCCCAAGGGTCAGGCAGATCGCGCCCACGACACCGGGCACGATCGCGCCGGGGTTCCAGAACTCGAACATCAACCCGTAAATGCCCAACATCATCAATATCAGAGCCACATTCGGGTTCGACAGGACGCTCAGGATCCGGGTCACCACGCCCATCTGAACCACCTCGACCGGCTGGCCGGCGGTGGAAAGCTCACGGCGGGTCTCACCCATCACCACGCTGCGCCCGTCCGCCTCGCGCAAAAGCGCCGGCAGGTCTGCGGCGACCAGATCGATGACATTCAGCTCCAGCGCCTGCACCGCGGACAGGCTCCGGGCCTGGCGCACCGCCGTTTCGGCCCAGTCCGCGTTGCGGCCGTGGATCTCGGCCAGGCTGCGGATCAGGGCCACGGCGTCATTGGTCGCCTTGGCCGTCATCGCGTCCTGCGGTTTCAACGGATCGGCGGCCTCATCCTCGGCGGCCTCTTTGTCCTCTTCGCCCCCTTCATCGGGCGCCAGATCGGGAAACCCTTCGGGAAGGCCGCCGATCGCAACCGGCGTTGCCGCGCCCAGATTGGTGCCCGGCGCCATCGCCGCGACATGGCTGGCATAGACGATATAGGTACCGGCACTGGCCGCATGCGCCCCGGGCGGCGCCACATAGGTGATGACCGGCACCGGCGACACGAGTATCTCGGAAATGATCTCGCGCATCGCATCCGCCAGACCTCCGGGCGTGTTGAGCTGCAGCACCACCGCCTCGGTGGGCTTTTCCCTTGCCTGCCCAAGGACTTGCGAAATGTGATGCACGGTCGCCGGCCCTATCGGGCCCTCGACCACCGTGAACAACACTCGGGTCGTGGTCGTCTCTGCCCTTTCAGCCTGGCCCCCCGAACGATCGGGGAACAGGAAGCACAGGATGACGAGGCAGAAAAGCTGAAGCAGACGTTTCGCAAATTGCATGTTTGCCTTCCCATGCAACAAGTTAGCACATTCAAGGCGCTTCTCAAATTCGCATGGGACCCAGGTGGAAAAGAGTGCATCCTGTCAGAGGCCCCTCTGACGGGGCTGCCTGTTTGCGGCCGGCCTTTTCAGGGATTTTGAATCTGGTGCGGGTGAAGGGACTTGAACCCCCACGCCTTGCGGCGCCAGAACCTAAATCTGGTGCGTCTACCAATTCCGCCACACCCGCACGCGCAGGGCATGACCCTGCGTGGCGCGCTCAATACCAAAGCTTTCTACAGAGTGCGAGTGGGAATCTTGCGCACCGCGCGAATTGCCTGCCTCCTCTCCCCTGCCGCCCGCGCCGCAATGCACCCGGCGCGATCGCCAACGGAGCCGCAATTCAACCACACGACAACTGCCCCTGAGGGCGGACCGAAAGGGCGACCACAATTCGGCCTTATTCCAGGCGCCAAAAATTCTCATTCGGGTCAAACAAACACCGCCTTGAGGGTCATTCTGTCAAATATGGAGTTAATGAGTCCGTTTTCGCCACCCCGGCGATCTTGCCAGTTTTCACTCAACTCCGAATGAGGGCTTTTATCGTGGGCAAACAATTCGAAGCTGATGAAACAGAGCAGGAAACGATCCTCCTTGCTCGGCAAAGCTTCATTCGAGAGCTGAAAACTCTCAACCGCCAGTACCCCGGCACCGGCTTTGGTGTGTCGCTGCGCACGCATTCCGGAGAGCATTATCTTCTGGCCAATTCCCGGATGCCGTTGCCGGTCGACAAGTCCAGGGGCTTTCCCACCGGCCGGCGGGTGGCGTTTCTGGAAAACGGCGAACGGTTCCGGTCGGTCGAGGTGCTCGCCGACGCCCACGCCTATGAAAACCTTTCCCCACAGACCGAAGCAGAGATCCTGTTCGACGTGCTGGAGCTGATCGCCAGGATCGAGGCCCCCGCCGCCCGTCCGGCGGGACGTCGGAACGCCGAGGTCGAAAGAACAAATATCGCTACAGGCACCGGAGGCTAAGAAATGGCGCGCAATGACCATCTGCTGTCGGTCGGGAACGAGGCGCTTGCGCCGATGACCACGGCCATGTCCTCACTGACGTCTCAGATCGACCAGTTGACCGCTGTCGCCGATGCGCGTTCATCCGCGCGGCTGGCGTCGCTCAAGACCAAGATGGAGAACTTCGTCGCGAGCGTCACCTTCGTCGGTCAAGTCAAGGCCGGCAAGTCCTCGGTGGTGAACATCATGGCCGGGCATCCAGGCCTGCTGCCCTCGGACGTGAACCCGTGGACCTCGGTCGTCACCACGCTCAACATCAACACCAAGGCGCCGGGCGACACGAAGGCGCGGTTTACCTTCTTCGAGCAGGAAGAGTGGGACAACCTCACCGTCGGGGGCGGACGTCTGGGCGAGTTGGCCAACCGCGCCGGGGCCGACGACGAAATGGAGGACATCCGCCGCCAGATCGCCGAGATGAAGGAGAAATCCGAAGAACGCCTCGGCAAGCATTTCGACCTGATCCTCGGCCAGAGCCACCAGTACGACTACTTCGACGAAGAGCTGGTCCAGCGCTACGTCTGCCTGGGCGACGAGGATGATCCCGACATCAATCCCAAGACCGGCCGCTTTGCCGACGTGACCAAGGCCGCCGATCTGTTCATGGACATCCCGCAATACCCGATCGCCCTGAAACTGTGCGACACGCCGGGCGTCAACGACACGTTCATGGTGCGCGAGCAGATCACGCTGCGCAGCCTGCGCGGCTCCGAGGTTTGCGTGGTGGTTCTGGCCGCCAGCCAGGCCCTGACCACGATGGACATGGCGCTGATGCGGATCATCGCCCAGTTCGAAAACCGCCAGATCATCCTGTTCGTGAACCGCATCGACGAGTTGGAAGACCCGGTCAACCAGGTTCCGGAAATCCGCGACCGGATCACGGAGACCCTCAAGCAGAACAACATCTCGACCGATACCAGCGTGGTTTTCGGCAGCGCTCTCTGGGCCGAAGCGGCCCTGACCGGCGACCCCGACATCCTGACCGAAGACTCGCGCAAGGTGCTCAACAGGTTCTATCTGGCAGCCGGCTTCGGGTCCGAGGCCGCGTCGCTTGACAAGATCTGGGCCCTGTCGGGCTTCCCCGATCTGCTGCTGGCGATCAACGAGCGCATCGCCCAAGGCTCGGGCGCCCGCTTGATCGAACGCATTCGCAACCGGGCGCGCAACGTCGCCAGCCAGATCCGCGCGACCAGCGTGGCCAAGAACATGACGGGCGATGACAGCGTTCTGCGCGATCTCGACGGCATGCCGCCGGAAGAGGCCATTTCAAAGGTCATTTCGAGCTACGAAGACAAGGCATCCGAGTTGACGTCGGCGCTTCGCAAGAAGGTCATGGAGCGCCTTGCGGGTGCCGAGGCCAGCTTTGTCAAGCGGGCGACGGATTCCCTGATCGCCCATCTCGAGGAACACGGCGAGCAGGGCACATGGCAATACGAACCGGCCGGCCTGCGGACCTTGCAGAAGGCGGCGTATTTCAGCTTTGCCCGCGCCATGCGCAAGGAGGCAGGGGCGCTCTACACCTCAGCGGCCAAAGATATCGAGGCGATCTACCACCAGCTTCTCGGCAACCATCTGGGCGAATTCAGCATCGAGGCCCCGATCGTGCCGCGTGTTCCGCCGCCGCTGGGCATCGGCCGCACGATCGCGCTGGACCTGCAAAGCACCTGGTGGCGGCGATGGTGGCAGCGGCGAAAAGGGTTCGAGGCCTATGCGGCAGACTACACCCGCCTGATCGCATCCGAGGCGAACTCGATCACCAAGGACATCGAAGAAAACCAGATCGCGGCGGTCCTGGAAAATGTCCGGGCAACCTTGGCGGACTTCATGCGCGAGCAGAAAGAGACCCTGCTGAGCATCGCCCAATCCGCCGAACAGGGCTCGGACAATCCTGCCGGTCTGCTGGCCGGATTGCAGCCTGAAAAGTCACGGGACGAGATTCTCGGCGACATCCTGAAAGACCTGAGCACAGAAGCAGCGTGAGAAGACCAATGGCAAAAGAAAACAAAATCCGCTTCGTTTCTCGCCAGCAGCACGAACGCCTCGAGCAGTGGTCCCGCCGCAAGCCCGTGTTTGTGCTGATGGGGGAATTCAGCGCCGGCAAATCGACCCTGATGAATTTCCTGCTCAGACGACAGGCTCTGCCAACGCAGGTCACGGCGACTCAGCTGCCGCCGGTCTGGTTCTCGTGGGGCAGGCGACCCGCCTATGTGCAGCACCATGACGGCACCAAGCAGACGATCGAACTGGATCAGTTGAATGAGGTCGGCGTCAACGACGCGCAGTTCATCCGGATCTATCTCGAGGCGGACATACTCGAGGCGGTCGATCTGATCGACACGCCCGGCATTTCAGACCCGAATATCTCGTCGGATGTCTGGCAGCGTGCGGTGGGCCAGGCCAACGGGGTGCTGTGGTGCACCCACGCGACCCAGGCGTGGCGCGAAACCGAGCGCGCCATGTGGATCTCCTTGCCCGAGCGGGTCCAGCAGCACTCGCTTCTGCTGATCACCCGCGCGGACGCGCTCAACACCAAGGACCGCCAGAAGGTTCTGCGGCGCGTGAACCGCGAAACCGGATCTTTGTTCAACCGCTCCATCCTCTTTTCTGCCCGCGATGCGATCACCGCACGCGACAAGACCTGCGACGCCGAGCTTTGGGTCCGCAGCGGCGGCGGCAAGGTCATCGACAGCTTTCTGGAAATCACCGAAAGCATCATGGACCACAGGGCCGAACTGCTGGCACGCTACCATGTGGACGCGGGCACCGTTTCCCCCAGGAGGGAGGTCCCGGTCAAGGACCTCGAGGCCACCTTCGCCACCTCCGACTACCAACCGGAGGACCAGGTCTCGGCAGCCCCGCTCAAGCTGCTCAACCCGCTCTCCGAGGATGGCGCGGCCAGCGGGGAACCGGGGTCCATCACGAATTTCCCCATACGTCCGTCGCGCGTATCGCCTCGTGACGCGGACGCCTCCGACCGCTCGGCGCGACGCCGCATAGACGCCGCAGAGGCCGACAAGCTGCGCGCTCAGGTCAACCCTGAGCCCATCGTGGAAGAACACTCTGGCGTCACCGAGGATAGCTTGCGTGCGTTCTTCCGGGATTCGGCCGAAGGCGAAGAGACGCCTGATCTCGCGGACGCCACGGTTCAGGGGATGACCGGGGCATCGGATGTGATCGGCGATACCCCGGACATGTCCGATGATCTGCCGGATCTCGGCCCCGTCCAGCCTGGTCACGAGGAAGCCGAGCAACTGTCGAACGATCTGGCGGACCCGGCATCGCCGGCCGCACTGGACGAGGACGACAGCCTCGCAGATTTCGGCAAGTCGGCACAAGACATGGACGGGGCGGAAATTCTGCCGATTTCGCGCCTCATCAGGGACGCGGCCACGCATTCTGAAGGCGACGGCACGACTAAGGGTGAGACCGCACTGCACAACGCCCTGGAGTCGTCCGACGGAGCACTGCTGAGCGCCTCGCAGATGTGGAAGGCCGTCGTCGAAACCGGAGACCTGCCCGAGACCCGCCAAGAGCTTCTGGACGTGTTCGAACTGTTCCTGGAAGAGTTCGACCAAGTCGCAGCGGAACATCTGCCGCATGGGAACCTGGATGCGGACGAAGACGCCCGGCAGGATGGCGGGTTGAACGAGGCCGGATGGCGCGTCCTGTAACAAAAAGAGAAATCGTGATGGCGGCGGGATTGATCGTTCCGCCCCATGCCTTGCCATGTTAACGATCGGTCCGGCGCAGTTCGATACGCGCCGTATCTGAAGAAACCCGAAACGGATAGCCAGACGTCGCCATGTCCATTGAAACCGCACTGAAAGCCGCGATGGAAACCATCCCCGACTGCATCGCAGCCGGGTATGTCGACATGGGCACCGGGATGCTGCTGAGCGTCCAGGGCGAAGATCCGGAATGCGAGGCCGCGCTGGGCAATCTTGCGATCGCGGTGGCCAACCTGTTCCAGGGCCGCGGCGTGCAGGCGTTCGAAGAGATGCTCCGCGCCGCCGGCGCGCAGGATCCCGAGTCACCGGGTTTTGGCGAGATCGCCGTGTTCTCGAACGGCCGGTTGCACGTGTTCCTTCGAACGCCGCAATACCCGGACCACGTCGTCTGCTACATCTGCCGCGACAGCGCGAATCTCGGTCTTGCCCTGACAAAATCACATTTGAGCCTCGGACCGGTCGCGGCGGCGGTCTAGAGCGGGTTGAGAGGATGATGGGATGGTAGACACGCAAATACTCGACATGCTCGCCGAAATCGGCCGGTCCGTGTCGGCACGGGTGTCTCCTGCCGTGCATGTTCAGGGCGAGACCGCCGAACTGCGCCGCAGCGCCATTCTCAAGACGATTCGCGGCACCGTCCTGCCGCGCAGGCTCGAATTCACCGCGGCCAACGGCGATCTTCTTGCCCTCGAGGTCGGAAGCTCGCGCGTGACGGACGTGATCGAGGGCAGCCAGGGCGAGTTGCCCGATTTCGAGACCGATTCCCGAGAGGAAATCACCGAAAGGCTCGCCAGCCTCATTTCTGCGATCAGCAGTGCGCCGGCGCCGCTTGAACTGGTTTCCCTGCGCCCGGATACCGATCCCGATGCGGATGACGTCGGGATCACGATGAGCGAGATCGAAAAGGCCTGTGCGGCAATCGAGCTGCCCGGCGATCCGCGTGTCGCCGTCGTTTCGGACGATTCCGTGCCCGAATCCGCGCCCGAACCGGTCGCGGAGCCGCAAGACCGATCCCTGGCCCGGGACTTTTTTCAGGGTTCGGAACGCTTTGCCACCGGCCGTGTCCTGATCGACTCCAGCTCGTTGGAGCCGGTCGAATCCGACGGCCTGTGCAGCGCCGGCGCCCCGCTCTGCCCCAGCGCCGACGCGCTGGCCCAGTTCGCGCGGGATCTCGCCGGCTGGGACGCCGACAGCGCCTCGACCCTGACCCATCCCCAGCTGATCGTTCTGCGGCCCTCGGGCGGCAAGGCGGCGGGGCTCGCCATTTTCCGCGATGGCAGCCTTACCTCCGCTGCGGTGCACGAGACCCGCAAGCTGGGGGCCGTCGTGAGCCTGTGGAAAACACTTGCGGGTGGCTCGACATGAGGTTCCGCCCAACCGTTAAAATTGTTCCTGTCAAGAGTTGCCGGCGAATACGCCGTCAAAAGGTAGTGTCATGAGTGAAGCCAGTCGCCGGGAATTGATCCGGATAGCCGAAGAAATGAACGAGACGGCCAGCAGCGAAACCTGCCAGTTCATATCGCGCATCATCCGGGATCTGTCGGATCTCAAACCCGGCATTGCCTTCGTCGGTCAGATCAAGGCGGGCAAGTCACGTCTTATCAACGGCTTCACCGGTCAGGCCGATTTTCTGCCCTCGGACGTGAACCCCTGGACGACCGTGATCACCGACATGCATTTCGGTCACCCTTCGGGGCGGACATCCGGCGCCGAGTTCCATTTCTTCGACAACAAGCAGTGGCAGGCGCTGATCGCCGAGGGCGAGGAACTGCGCAACATGTTCCCCGACGACGAGGACAGCTACAAACGCGAGCTGATCGAAGAACAGGTCGAGGCGATGAAGACCCGCGCCCGGCTGCGTCTCGGCGACAGCTACGAGGCGCTGCTGGGTCAAAGCCACGACCTCGAGGACCTGACCTCGGAAGATCTGGCGCGCTATGTCTGTGCCGGGGACGAACCGGCCGAGGGCGAAGAGCAGGGCGGCGGATCCGATCGCGGACTTTACAGCGACGTGACCCGCAAGGCCGACGTCTATTTCGAGCTTGGCCATTTCCCGTTTCCGCTGACCGTGACCGATACCCCCGGCGTCAACGACCCACTGCTGATCCGCGAAGAAATCTCGCGGCAGTATCTCAGGGAATCGGATTTCTTCGTCGTCGTCCTGTCGGCGCACCAGGCGTTGTCGCAGGCGGATCTGAAGCTGTTTCGCCTGATGCAGGCATTGGAACTTGGGCAGATCGTTGTCTTCGTCAACCGGGTGGACGAGCTGGGCAACGGCGCAGAGGACGCGGAGATGGTGCGCGCCAGCGTCGAGGAAGGGCTGGAAAAGGCGCTGGGCCAGACGGACATCAAGGTGTTGATGGGCAGCGCCCAATGGGCACACTATGCCCTCACCGGAGATGACGGCGACATCGACCACAATCAGATCCTGGCATGGCTCCGGGCGCATCCCGAGCAGATGAGAACCTATCTCGACGGCGTTCAGGAGATGAAACAGGGGTCGGGCCCGATCAGCCGCGACGCGGTGCTGCGGCTGGCGGCGATGACGGCCTCCGGCCTGCCTGACCTGCGCAACCATGTCACCACGGCCCTTGCGGCCGGACCGCGCGGCGAGCAGTTGCAGATGGCGTGGCAGCATCTCGACAGCTTTGCCCGCGGCGAACTCGATCGCTGCGAAGCGAGGTTGCGGGCCCTGCAGCAAGAGACCGGCACGGAATCCTCCGAACAGGGCGGGAACAACAATGCGCTTGCCGCGCTGCGCGAGCTGGTCGCTGCGAAATCGGCCGAGTTGACCGAGGAGATGGACAACATTTTCGCAAACCTGCGCGGTCTGATGGACGACACGATCAGCGAGTCGGTGGCCCTGGTCGTTCGGGGCCCAGACGGAAAGTCGCCCCTGCTCGCGAAAGGTGGCGCGACAGAGCTGAATTTCACGGCTCTGCGTCAACGCATGCGGGAACTGCTCCTGGATGCGACGCAGGTCATCCGGCAACGGATGCTCAGCGAATTCTACGCCATCGACATGCAAAGCAACGCGGTTGTCCATGCCCTGCCCGGCTGGCAGGACTCGCCCGACAACAAGATGAACACAAGCGCCGTGCGCTGGTTCAAGCCCGACACGACGCCCCTGACCCGCGGCATCACGGTCGAATTGCGCGTCACCTGGCTGTCCCGCCTGATCTCGCGCAAGAATGTCGTGGACCGGGCCGAGACGATGATCATCGAGGAATTCGAGATGATCGGCGACGATCTTGTGGATACCGCGCGAACCGATCTGCTGGAGCGGATGGAAACGGTTCTGGAACACCACATGGCCCTGCTGGCAGGCCATCTCGAAAACCGGCCGGAACGGGGCCGGGCGAACCCACGGGCCGATGCCCAGGTCGCATTGAACCGCGCCCGAAGGATCGTGGAGGAACTCGGCTCCGTGTTTGGCCCGGTGGCCGAGGAAAAAAGACTGACGGAGGCAGCAGAGTGATCGAATTCCCAGGAACGGAACAGGAAGTGCGGCAACTGGAACGCTTTCTGTCTGCGACCGAAGAGGGTCCGGTTTCGAAAGAGCTCGACGCCCTGCGCGGCCGCGCCAAGGAACATGCCGAACGGCTGTCGAGCGCCGTCTCGATCGGCTTTGCCGGCGAATTCGGCGCCGGAAAGTCGAGTCTGGCGAACATGCTTGCCGGTGCCGACATTCTGCCAACCGGGCCGCAGCACCTGCCGCTGCCGCTGGTCATCGTGACCCACGCGGAAGAACCGGAAACCACGGTGGGCTGGTGGGACAAGCCGACAAAGACCTATGCCGGCGTGGCGCTCGAGAAAGCCGCGGCCGACGAGCCTGATTTCATCTCTGTCGGCGTGAACTCTCCGGCGCTGCGCGAGATCTCTCTGTTCGACCTGCCCGGCTCGGGCGCGCTGGATGACAGCTACAAGAAGACCCTTGAGCTTCTGAAATTCGTCGATTGCGCCATCTGGTGCACCAATGGAACCAACGCATGGCGGGAAACCGAGCGCCATCTCTGGTCGCAGGTTCCGCAGGAGCTGCGTGACAACAGCCTGCTGGTGGTCACCCATGCCGACCTTCCGACGGTGCGCGATTCACTCGATCGTGTTCTGGACCGATTGGAGAGCGAACGAGACGGCCTGTTCCAGTCGGTGATTCCGATCGGAACGCCGGTCGCCGTAAAGGCAATGTCCAATGAGCCCGAACCGGATTTCGCCCTGTGGGAATCCTGCGGCGGGCAGCGTCTGGCGGAACAGGTTCTCGAAACCGCCTCGACCCGCCGCAAGCGGGATATCGCGGCGGCCCGGGCCGATATCGAAAACCTGTTCCTGCCTGCCCTGGCAGAGCTAGAACGCCAGACGGAGGCGGATGATCCCGAGACGCCGCGCCCAGAGGCAACCGCGCCCACGCTTCAGGACAGTCTCTCGACGGTCATGCCGCCCTTGTCGAACCCGGTCCTGCAGGACTGGCTGGATGCGATCGCGGGGATCTACGATGACCTCAAGGAATCTTCGGACATCCCCCCGGCCGATTTCCTGCGCAGTTGTCAGGAAATCGTCGAGGACTTTGCCGAGCGGCTGGAGAACGGCGCCGAGATCGACCCCGCGGCAGACTGGATTCCCCGCGAATTCGAAAAGGCGACGGATCTGTTGCTGCTGCTGCAATTCGAAAGCGGTGACGCCCCGCTCCGGGATGCTGTCAGCATCCTGACACAGCTTGGCGACAGCCTGGCATGGGCAGGTACCCTGGCCGCCGCCCCCCAGTCCAGGACGGGCACCTGACAGCGGCCTGTCTGGTCCGGCCGCGTTGCGCCGCTTCGAGGTCGAATCGAAGCCGGGAGAATCGCCCGCCATTGTTTCGAATTCGTTGACCAATCGCCGTTTTTTTGGGGAAGCCCCCCAATTTCCGGCACAAAAGAATCAATATATAGCGCCAAAGATTCAGGCTGACGCAATATGTTGATAGAGCCATTTTCCGATCCATAGTGACGCCACGGGGCGGCCCAAATTAGGACGCATTTGAGCAGTCTAACCGAGTCCTGAAAGGACTGCGGTTGATTTCGCCTTGAGCATCCGGGCCATTTGCCCCGTCATCCCGGCCGCAGAAACGAGTATTACGGGCAGGAAGAAATGAGCCACAACCAGGCTGTCGGACAAACGCATGACGCAAACCACATCGAAGGGTTGAAGCCGGGGGCAAAGCTCCTGCGCGGTCAGTATGAAATCATTCGATTTCTCAGCAACGGCGGTTTTGGGATCACCTATCTGGCGCGTGACAGCCTCGACCGCGACGTGGTGATCAAGGAATGCTATCCCGGCGCGCTGTGCTGCCGGAACGGCGATGCTGTCGAGGCGATCGACCCGGCGCACAAGGACGATCTGCGCGCGATCATCGACCTGTTCATCCAGGAAGCCCGCAACCATGCGCGGCTGGTGCACCCCAATATCGTGGATGTGCACCAGGTGTTCGAGGACAACCAGACCGCCTATATCGCGATGGACCTGATCCGGGGCTGCGACCTGCTGGATTATGTTCAGGACCCGCTGAAAAAGACCTCTCCCGACTTCATCGTCCAGGTGACGGAGAAAATGCTGTCGGCGGTGTCGTTCATCCATGACAGCGGCATGCTGCACCGCGACATCTCGCCGGACAACATCCTGATCGACGAGCACGGAGAGCCGATCCTGATCGATTTCGGCGCCGCCCGCGAGCAGGCCGCCAACCAGAACGCCGCCCTGCTGACGCTGCGTGTCATCAAGGACGGGTATTCACCGCATGAATTCTATGTTCGGGGTTCCCAGCAGGGTCCCAGCAGCGACCTGTATCTGCTTGCTGCCACGCTCTATCACACCATCAGCGGCGAGCGTCCGGTTGACGGCCAGACACGCCTCAATGCCTTCAACACCGGCCAGCCCGACCCCTATGTGCCGCTGGCCGGGCGGTTCCAGGGCTACCCGAAGGGTTTCCTCGAAGCGATCGACAAGGCGATGGAGGTTCATGCGGCGGACAGGCTGCAAACCGCCCTGGACTGGTTGCGCATGTTCCGCGGGCCCGGCGTTGTCTTCGAAACCTTCGGCTATCGACCCGTTTCGGTGATCGTCGCGGTCGACCGCGAGGACGAAGAGGAACTGAGCGAAGCAGAAAAAGAGCGCATACGGGCAGAGACCGAAAACGCCGAGGCCGTCGTAAACGCCCTGCTGGCCGGCAACCCGGACATTGCCCTGAATGCCGAGGAGGAAGCAGCGCAGGCAAAGACCGGGTTCACCGGCAAGGAAGAGCCCTTGGCGGCCGTCGATACGGTGGTTCAGAGCGGAGGGCGCAGCAAGGGCACAGTGCTTGCCGGGGTTGCGGCAGTGATCGTCGCATTCGCGGCGGGTGGCATCTTTGCCCTGTCCGGCGGCGATCGCGGAAAGCCGGCGGACTCTGCGGGCGCACCGGTCGAACCAGCGGAATCCATCGCCGTTTCCGGGGCGGAACCGCCCGTCGGCAACCCCGAAGAAGAAGCAGCGGCTGCAGAAGACGTTCAGACCGCCGCGACCGAGGCCACCGTCGAACCAGAAACCGTTGCACAGGAAGCCGGTACACCGAAAACCACCGGCCAACCCCTCGCCGAACAGCCCGCCGCCGCGCCGGCCGCCAAAGAAACCGCGGCCGTGGCCCCTGCCCAGGCAGGCGAAGAGACCGCGCCCGAGGCCGTCAGCGTTGCCGAGCCGGTCGAGGAGCCCGCGGCAAGGCTGGAAGAGGCCGCTTCGGCCCCGGCCGAGCCGGTGAACCTGAAAGAGGATCAGGTGGCATTCGCGCATTGGGACATCGACCCGCCCTTCACCACCAGCATCCGCCGCCTGTCCACCGCCAACGTGGTGGCCATCACCGGCGTGGATCCCCAGGCCGACATGTCGGTGGTAGGTGACTGGGTCAGCAAGGGCGATGTCATCTACACGCTGAACGGCGAGCCGGTCCGCGATGGCGCCACGTTCGCAACCCAGGTTCTCGACAATCTCAACGTGGATCCCGACGGCCATATCCGCGTGGTCGCCCGCTATCGTCCTATGGGTGAAACCAAGGTCGTCAACGGCCTGCTGGCCCTGCCCGCGGTCAGGGTGTTCGGGCTGGCAAACGGCGTCACCCTTGCGGCCACAAGCGACGGCAACGGCACCTGGAGCACAAAGGTCACACAAATCGGAGCCGCCGACACAAGCGATCTGAATACTGGCGATGTTCTTCTGAACGAAGCCATTACGGGCCAGCAGATCGACACTTCGGAAAGCCTGGACAAGATCCTTGCGGCGCTCGTTGCCGAAGGCCAGTCCGAGGCGCGCCTGACAGTGCTGCGCAACGGCGCCGAAGTCGAAGCGACCATGCGACTGGCCGAGGAGTGATGAGACCGGTGCAATAGATATCCGCCAGCGTGTTGTTGCTGCGGGGGGCGCCCAGGGCACCACCCGGACGGGGAACCGGCCCCGGCGCGGAGAGTGAAGGTTCTTTGGGTATCTCGTGACACGTTCGTTTCCGTGGACGCCAAGCGGCGCGGCGGACAGGTAGCAGCCCCACGTGACGCAAGTTTCGTGGCCAGACATCGGAAGGTATCGACACCATGTTCAAATACAAAAGCCCACTCAGCCGGCTTCTCGAAGGTGGCGGAAAAACCAGGGACGCTGCAGAGGACGCCTCCACCCCGCCCGAAGCCGAAAAGCCGGAACCGATCGCCGACTTCAACGCCCTGCGGGCGGTCCTGACCGGGGGCAACGCTCCGCAGGAGGCATACGATGACTCCGACGAGTTGATCCCCGAGGAAACCATGCCGGAATTCGACGAGGCCGCGCCGGAAGCCGGCGAAGCCGAGTCGGAAGCCGAAACCGAGGAAGCCCTTGACGTCGCCGAGGCCGAAGAGGTCGAGACGGAAGAAATTTCCGACAAAGACGAAGCTGACGAAACCGAGCAGGTCGTGACGCTTCACATGAACGAGGCGCCTGCCCAGACAGACACGCCGAAGCCGGCGGCGGAGGTCCAGTCCGAGCCCGAGGCTCCAGCGGCGACGGATCCCGAGCCGGCATACGACGAGGTGATCTCGGCGGCGGTCGCGGCCACTGCAGCCAAGCCGGAACCTGAAACTCCCGAGCCCCAGCCCGCCGCCCCCGCCGAAGACCGCCGGGGCCGGGTCAAGACCACGTTCCTGGGCTTCGAACGGCCTGACACCCATGTGCAGGACCTGATGGACGGCAGCCCGGTGGCGAAAGCCACGGTCGCCCAGGCGACCTACCCCGTCGGCTGGCTGGTCATCACATCCGGCCCCGGACGCGGCACCGCCATCGTTCTGACCGAGGGGCTGATGCAGATCGGGCGCAACGACGATCAGGCCATTCAGCTCGATTTCGGCGACACCGGCATTTCGCGCAGCAACCATGCGGTCATCGCCTATGACCCGGAAGACCGGAAATGCTATCTGGGCCATGGCGGCAAGGCCAACCTCGTGCGCCTGAACGGCGGCCCGGTCCTCAGCACCGTGCCCCTGTCTCATGGCGACACGATCCGCATCAGCGAAACCTCCATGCGTTTCGTTGCGTTCTGCGACGAAACCTTCGACTGGCGGGACGCCTGATAGATGCTGGCCTTTCCGGCATATGACATCGCGCTGCTCACCGACCGTGGGCAGCGTGACACACAGGAAGACGCGATCGCCGCAAGGGTCTTTGATGCCGCGAAGGCCGGCTATGTGGTGATCGCAGACGGCATGGGCGGCCACGACGCCGGAGAGGTCGCCTCGGGTCTGGCGATTTCCTCCTGGCGCGACGTGCTCGACGATCTGCTCGAAGACGGGACGCCTTCCCAGAACGCGCTGCTTGACGCCCTTCCGCTGGCGGCGATGCAGGCAAACATCAACCTGGCGGGGCACCTGGAGAAACAGCAAGGCGGTTTCCGGATGGGCACCACCCTGCTGGGGGTCCTGCTGCTCGGGTCGCGCCTGTTCTGGATTTCGATTGGCGACAGCCCCCTTTACCTGTTCCGCGACGGGCGCCTGGTGCAGATCAACGAGGACCACTCGATGGCGCCGGTGATCGACGCGCAGGCCAAAGAGGGGCTGATTTCGGCCGAAGAGGCCCGGAGCCACCCGCAGCGGAACCAGCTGACTTCGGTCATCATGGGCGGTGCGATCCCCAAGGTGGACTGCCCCGAAACGCCCTTGGACCTGCGGCCGGGCGACATCGTCATCGCGGCCAGTGACGGCCTGCAATATCTCGATGACGGCGCCCTCCAGACAATTCTGCGAGAACAGGGAGAGAACCTTGCTCAGGACATTGCCTATGCCTTGTTCAGTGAACTCGTCAAACTGGGCGATCCCGACCAGGACAACGTGTCGATCGCGGTGATCAAGCCAGCAAGCATCTAATCCACGAAAGAAACGGGAACCATGAAGAAGTATCTGTTCGTATCCAGCCTGGCTCTGGTCGCGGCGGCTGGTTCAGCCTTCGCGCAAGAGGCCTGCTCGAGCTACGTCATCCAGCGTGGCGACACCTTGCGCCAGTTGGCCCTGCGGGTCTATGGCACCGAGGACTACCGGCCGATCTACGACGCCAACCGGGACACCATCGGCAAGAACCCCAACATCATCCGCCTTGGCGACACGCTGCAGATGCCCTGCGTCACCGCCGAGGCGGGACCCGCAGCGGTAGCGGAAACGGAGGCCGAACGCATGGCCGCCGATATGGCCGCCGAATTGATCCGCGCGGCCGAGGAACGCGCCGCCAAGGCGATCGCCGAGGCCGAGGCCCGCGTCGCGGCCGCCGAGGAAGAGGCGCGCAAGGCGAGCGAGGAAGCCGTCATCGCGGCCAGGGCCGCCGCCAGGGCGGAAATCGAGCAGGCCCGTGCCGAAGGCGCGGCGCTGATCCGCGAGGCCGGCGACGAGGAACGCCCGGCGATCCGCGACCGTCAGCTGTTGCTCATCACGGGCGGCGGATACGCCCCCTTCACCGATGAATCCCTGCCCAACCGCGGACTCTATACCAAGCTGGTGGAAACCGCATTTCTGCGTGCCGCGCCCGAGCAGGCCTACAAGATCCAGTTCGTGAACGACTGGAACTCGCATCTGGACCTGCTGATGCCGACGCTGGCCTTCGATGCGACCTTCCCGTGGTCGCGCCCCAATTGCGAAGAGGCCGAGACCCTGTCGGAAAGCGACCGCAACCGGTGCGAGACCTACAATTTCTCCAAACCCTTCTACGAGGTGGTGGACACGTTCTTCGCCCTCGACGGCTCGGGCTATGAAACGACGCTGACCTATGCCGATTTCGCCGGTGCCACGATCTGCCGTCCCGAAGGCTGGTCGCTGTCGCACATGGATGCCGTCGGCCTTTACGAACCCGCGATCAAGCTGTTCCGGCCGCTTTCCCCGGACGAGTGCTTCCACGCGGTGATGGACGGGCGCGCCGACATCGTCGCCGTCGAGGCCCACCTGGCGGTCGATGCGATCAAGCGGCTCGGATACGAGCACCAGATCATCGAGAACCCCAACCTGGCGGCGATCAAGCCGCTGAACATCATGACCCATGTCGACAACCCGGATGGCGAGGCGATCCTCGAGACGCTGAACCAGGGACTGGAGATCATGCAGCAATCGGGCGAGTGGCGCGACATCGTCTCGACCGCCCTGCGCAATCAAATGGAAAGCGGCTGAGGCCCGCGACAGCGACACAGCACAAAATCTGGAGGAAGAAACATGCTCGAATTCACTCTCAAAAGGATTGCACTGGCAACGGCTGCCGCCGCAGCCCTTTCGGCAGGGGCGGCAAGCGCACAGGAAGCCTGTACGAACTACACCGTGACCGACGGGGACACGCTGGCCACCATTTCGATCGCCGCCTACGGCACGTCGAACTACCAGCCGATCTTCAACGCCAACCGGAACATCATCTCGAATCCGACCGAGCTGAAGCCGGGCCTGGTGCTGGCGCTGCCCTGTGAGGACGGCAGCCTGCCGAACGGCCAGAGCGCGCAGGAACTGATCGCCGCGGAAGAGGCGCGCAACGCCAGCAACCGCGTGTCCAACGTCTATGAACCCCCGATCAAGATCGTGACCGGCGGCAACTACGCGCCGTTCGCCGACGAGGATCTGACCGGCGGCGGTTTCCTCGTGCGTCTGGCGACGACCGCGCTGAACCGTGCCGGCAACAGCCGCGACTATTCGGTCAGCTTCGTCAACGACTGGAGCGCGCATCTCGATACGCTGCTGCCGCTGGGCGCCTTCGACGTGTCGCTGGCATGGTACATCCCCGACTGCAGCAACCGCAGCTATGAATGGTCGGAAGAGACCAACAAGCGCTGCACGCAGTTCGACTCGACCGTCAGCGTCTATGACACGGTCATCGGATTCTACACCCTGCCCGACAGCGAATACGCCAAGGCCCGCTCCTTCGAGGACTTCAAGGGCGCGACGGTCTGCCGGATGGATGGCTGGTTCACGCACGACCTCGAAGAAAACGGCGTCTACGAGCCGAACGTGACGCTGCTGCGGCCCGTCACCGCGACCGAATGCATGGATGCGGTTCTGACCGGTGTGGCCGATGTGGCCTCCTTCGAGGTTCAGCTGGCCGCCGACGCCATGAGCGACATGGGCCTGACGCCGAACGACATCGTCGAGAACCCCTTCGTCAACACCGTTGCCGGTCTGCGTTTCGTCACCCACCGGACCAACCCGTTCGGCCGTCAATACGTGGCGATGCTGAACCGCGGTCTGAACGAGATGCGCGAATCCGGCGAATGGTACGCGATCATTTCGGACACGCTGCGCGAGCACAACGAAAAGCTGACCGCCTCGAATTGAACGTCCACTCGCACGATTCGGAAATCCGGGCCAGTCATATGACTGGCCCTTTCTTGTTCATGAGCAGACATATATGCTGAAATCACCCAAAGATTGCAAAATTTCCAACCCGCTCTACGGGAAACCCCTAATGTTCAGGGCGGAGCTTTCTGCTAGGGTGAAAGGCATGGAATTCCGGTCCGGCATTACCGTACCACTCACTCAGAAAGGGGCTGGCATATGGGGTGCCGGCCCCTTTCTCGTTTCGTCACCGCTCCGGGGAACCGTCGGAGGCCGCAACAGCCGGGCTGCGGTATCGGCCCCAATCCGCGTTCACTTCATCCCGACGACATTCCGCACCGCGATGCGGAACACGTCCTGAACCGGCGTCGCAACCGCATCCGGCCGCGTCATGAGGCCGACGGGGCCTTGGGTAATCTCGGTGTCGAAGGGCAGTTTGACCAGCCGCCCTTCGGCAATCTCGTTGGCGACGACGCCGCTGGAAATGATCCAGACGGCATCGGACTGGCGAGTATATACCCGGCCGAAAGCACCCGAGACGGTTTCCAGACGGTTGGCGATTTCGCCGATGCCATTGGCGATCAGATAGCGTTCGACCAGCGGGCGGATGGCTGACCCCTCGGGCGGATAGATGACCTGCCACTCGGCGATCCGCCGCAGTTCCGGCTTGTCCAGCAACGGATGTCCGGGGCGGACGACGAACAGCACCTGCTCGTTGTAGAGCTGCGTGAAGGAAATCCCCTGCATGGTTTCCGGGCGGCCCAGCCGGCCGAGAACCAGATCCAGCTCTCCCAGTCTCAGGCGATCGACCAGATACCCGTGCGGACCATCCATGATCCGCAGGATCGCGTCCGGGGCCAGCGCCGCGAATTCGGTGGCGACCTTCGGCATCAGCCAGGCCGCCACGCTGGGCAGCGCGCCAACCGTCAACCTCTCCTTTTCGCGCCGGCCCGCGCGCTCGACCCCGTCCAGCCCCTGCTGCAGGCTGGCCAGCGACATCTGGGCGAAATGCAGAAAGACCTGCCCTTCCTTCGTCAGGGCCACGCCCGACCGGCTGCGCTCCATCAGGGTCGCGCCGATGATCTCTTCCAGTTCTTTCAGCGTTTTCGAAATCGCCGGCTGCGTCAGGAACAGCTTTTCCGCGGCAAGCTTGAGGCTCTTTTCCCGCGCGATTTCCACGAAACACTGGACATGGCGGAACTTGATGCGTCGGTCGATCACTTGGTTTCCGTTTTTGGCAAGTTTATCGCAAAATATCTCATTTTACTTGACCATCGCAATCATTCACCCTCTCGGCTGAGGAGGTCCAGCATGAAAACACAGGTCGTCATCATCGGCGGTGGCCCGTCGGGCCTGCTGCTCAGCCAGCTTCTGCACCGCAAGGGCATCGACAGCGTGGTTCTGGAACGCAGGACCCGCGACTATGTGCTGAGCCGGATCCGCGCGGGCATTCTCGAGGTCGGGTTCGTCAACCTGATGCGCGAGGCGGGCGTGGGCGCCCGGATGGACAAGGAATGCTTCATCCATGACGGCACGGTCATTTCCTATGGCGACCAGCAGTTCCGCATCGATTTCGAGGATCTGACCGGCAGCCATGTGGTCGTCTATGGCCAGACCGAGGTGACGCGCGACCTCTACGATGCGCGCGAGGCGATGGGCGGCAAGATCGTCTTCAACACCGATCACGTCGAAATCCACGATGCCGACACCGACAAACCATACGTGACCTATGAGGTCGACGGCACCGAACACCGGATCGACTGCGAATTCGTGGCGGGCTGCGACGGGTTCCACGGCGTCAGCCGCCAAACCATCCCCCTGACCGTGCGGCGGGAATACGAGAAAGTGTATCCCTTTGGCTGGCTGGGCGTGCTGTCGGAAACGCCCCCCGTCCATGACGAGCTGATCTATGCCAGTTCGGAGCGCGGTTTCGCGCTCTGCTCGATGCGCAACGCCAATCTCAGCCGCTACTACATCCAGTGCTCGCTGTCCGACAGCCCCGAGGACTGGACCGACAAGGCCTTCTGGGCCGAACTCAAGCGCCGCATCCCGACCGAGGCCGCCGAACGGCTGGTCACCGGCCCCTCGATCGAGAAATCCATCGCGCCGCTGCGCTCGTTCGTGACCGAACCGATGCGCTGGGGGCGGCTGTTCCTGTGCGGCGATGCCGCCCATATCGTGCCGCCCACCGGGGCCAAGGGGCTGAACACGGCGGCCAGCGACATCCACTATCTCTATCACGCGCTGGTGCAGTTCTATGAAACCGGCGACCCCGAGGGCATCGTCCGCTATTCCGAAAAGGCGCTGGCGCGGATCTGGAAGGCCGAACGCTTCAGCTGGTGGATGACCAACCTGCTGCACCGCTTCCCCGATCAGTCCGAATTCGACCTCAAGATGCAGCGCGCCGATATCGAGTTCCTGCGCGAGAACCGCGCGGCGCAATCGGTTCTGGCGCAGAACTATGTGGGGCTGCCGTTCTGATGCGGCGCCCGGCGCAACCAACAGGAGGTGAGTGATGTCCGACCGCCATGAACGGGGCATGCAGGTGCGCCGCTGGGTTCTGGGCGACGCCCATGTGGACCGGGCCGAGGCAGCCAAGACCGCCTTTGACGAGCCGTTCCAGACCTTGATCACCGAAAGCGCCTGGGGCACGGTATGGGCCAGCGACGGGATCAGCCCGCGGGAGCGGTCGATGCTGACGCTGGCGCTTCTGGCCGCGCTGGGCAATTTCGACGAGATCCCAATGCATATCCGCGCCACCGCGCGCACCGGGGCCAGCAAACAGGACGTGCTCGAGGCGTTTCAGCATGTGGCCATCTATGCCGGGGTGCCGCGCGCCAACCAGGCGCTGAAGCTGGCCAAGCAGACCTATGCGGAGATGGAACAGGAATGACACCGGAAACGCGCACCCGCCCCGCCCTTCAGAGGAGAAAGCCGACATGCTGAAACCCGGCGAATTCTACCAGCGCGACCGCGAATGGCACCCGCCCGCCTATGCGCCCGACTACAAGACCTCGGTGTCGCGCTCGCCGAAATATTCGCTCATCAGCTTGGAAAACACGGCAAGCGAGATCACCGGGCCGGTCTTTGGACACAACGACATCGACCCGATCGACAACGATCTTCTGTCCAACTACGCCAAGCCCGGAGAAAGCCCGATCGGCGAGAGGATCATCCTGCATGGCCGGGTTCTGGACGAAAACGGCCGCCCGGTGCTGAACACGCTGGTCGAGATCTGGCAGGCCAATGCCGGCGGGCGCTATCGCCACAAGAAGGATACCTACCTTGCGCCGATCGACCCCAATTTCGGCGGCTGCGGCCGGACGCTGACCGACGAGAACGGCTATTACTATTTCCGCACGGTCAAGCCCGGCGCCTATCCGTGGCGCAACTGGGTCAACAACTGGCGGCCCGCCCATATCCACATGTCGATCTTCGGCACCGCCTTCGCCCAGCGCCTGATCACCCAGTGCTATTTCGAGGGCGACCCGCTGATCGCCAGATGCCCGATCGTGAACACGATCCCCGACCCCGAGGCCATCGAAAGGCTGGTCGCGCCGCTGGATCTGAACGCCACGATCCCGCTCGACAGCATCGCCTACAAGTTCGACGTGGTCCTGCGCGGGCGCCGCTCGACCCTGTTCGAAAACCGTCTGGAGGGGAACTGAAGCGTTTTCGGACAAAGTGGGAACCGGTTTGCCGGTTCGAAAACGCGACAACGGAGAATACGATGCCGCAGAAACTCGACTACCTCAAGGAAACCCCGTCCCAGACCGCAGGCCCCTACGTGCATATCGGGCTGGCCCCGGGCGCGGCCGGCTTTGACATCTACCGGCAGGAACTGGGCTGGGACATCGCCGGCCCCAATGCCGAGGGCGAGCGCATCCGCGTCGAGGGCATCGTGATCGACGGCACCGGATCGCCGGTCAAGGACGTGATGCTCGAGGCGTGGCAGGCCAATTCCAAAGGCGTCTATGCCCACCCCGAACATCCCGGCGAGGTCGAAGAGGGGTTCCGCGGCTGGGGCCGGGTGATCACCGATTTCGAAACCGGCGAATGGGGCTTTGACACCGTCAAGCCCGGCCCGGTGCCAGGACGGTCGGGCACGATGATGGCCCCGCATATCAACCTCTGGATCGTCGCGCGCGGCATCAATGTCGGGCTCAATACGCGGCTCTATTTCAGCGACGAGGCCGAGGCCAATGCCGCCGACCCGGTGATCAACCTGATCGAGTGGGAGAACCGCCGCCAGACCCTGATCGCCCGGCGCATGGACCGGGACGGACAAATCGTCTATCGCTTCGACATCCGCCTGCAAGGCGAGAACGAGACCGTCTTCTTCGACATCTGACCCGGAGGCCGCATGTCCAAACCCTGCATCATCTGCGTCGCCATCACCGGCTCGGTTCCGACCAAGGCGAACAACCCGGCGGTGCCGATCACGGTCGAGGAACAGATCGAAAGCACGCATGAGGCCTTCGAGGCCGGCGCCAGCATCGCCCATTGCCATGTGCGCAATGACGACCAGACCCCCACCAGCGACCCCGAACGCTTTGCCCGTCTGGTCGAGGGGCTGAAGAAACACTGTCCCGGCATGATCATCCAGCTTTCGACCGGCGGGCGGTCGGGCGCCGGCAAGGAACGCGGCGGGATGCTGCCGCTCGGGCCCGACATGGCCTCGCTGTCGGTGGGCTCGAACAACTTTCCCACCCGCGTCTATGAAAACCCGCCCGACCTGATCGACTGGCTCGCCTCGGAAATGCGCCGCTACGAGATCACCCCCGAGATTGAGGCCTTCGACCTCAGCCACATCCTGCACGCCATCCGCCTGCACCAGCAGGGCGTGCTCTACGGCAAGCTCTATGTGCAGTTCGTCATGGGCGTGAAGAACGCCATGCCCGCCGACCGCGAGGTGTTCGATTTCTACGTCAACATCATGCGAACCCGCGCGCCCGAGGCGGAATGGTGCGCCGCCGGGATCGGCCCGAACCAGATCGTCGTCAACGAATGGGCCATCGCCGCCGGCGGGCACACCCGGACGGGACTCGAGGACAACATGCGGCTGGACAAGGGTACGCTCGCGCCCTCGAACGCGGCCCTTGTCAGACGCGCCGCGGATCTGTGCGAGAAATACGAACGCCCTGTCGCCACCTGGCAGCAGGCGCGCGAGATCCTCGGCCTGCGCCCCGTCGCGGCATAGCTCTGGGGCGGTGCCTTCCACGGCCCCGCCCCGTCACCGAATATTCTGTCCGGAGTCCGCCCCATGAACCGCCTCTATTACTCTCCCGCCTCGCCCTTTGCCCGCAAGGTGCGCGTCGCCATCCTTGAAAAAGGTCTGGAGGACCGGTTCGAACTGGTCGATGTGGCGACCTCGCCGCTGGACACCGACCCCGAGCTTGCCGCCCGCAACCCGTTGGGGAAAATTCCCTGCCTGCAATGCGCCGATGGCCGCGTGATCTATGACAGCCGCGTGATCCTGCGGTTCATCGACAGTCTCGGGGACGAGGTTCGGCTCTATCCTGACGGGGATGCGGCCTTTGACCGGCTGACGCTGGAAAGCCTGGCCGAAGGCGTGATCGAGGCCGCTCTGCTGTGCGTCTATGAACGGCGCTTCCGCGATGCGGCGCATGTCTCGGAGGCCTGGCTGGACGGGCAGGCGGAAAAGATCACCCGCGCGCTCGACTGGTTCGAGGCCCACGTCCCCGAGGCGCTGGACGACCGGTTCGATGCCGCCGCCATCGGCCTGGCCTGCGCGCTGGGCTATCTGGACTTCAGACAGCCGATCGATGACTGGCGCACCGGTCGCCCGCGTCTGACCACATGGTACAAAACGGTCTCAGAGCGCCCGTCGATTGTACAAACCAGACCAAACTGACGATTTCACCGGTCCAGCACCGGGAACCTATTGCGCAAACACCTCGCGCCAGCGCCGGATGAAGCGCGTGGCATTGGCCTGATCCACGGCAACCAGCAGCGAAGGCGACAACCGGATCGGTCGCCGCGCCGTCTCGTTGTCGGACGCGTCAGAACCGCTTTCATCCTCACCACCGCCCGAGATGAGAAAACTTCGGGCCATGGCGATCTTGCCTTCGGTCGATACCAGGTAGTCCAGAAAGGCGCCGGCCTCTGGCCGCACGTCGGGGCCGGGCAGCATCGCGGCGCGGGACAGAACGACCGTGTAGTCCCTGGGCTCGACGATGCCGAGCCTGCTATCAATGGCTGCAACCGAACGCGCGTAGGATCCCAGCACGTTGTAGGCGATCAGGTAGTCTCCCTCGATGACGCCTCCGATGATCTCGGCGGAACAGCAGGTCGCGATTGCCCCGGTGCGGGCGAAGGTCTCCATCAAGGCGCCGAAGGTGGAGGCTTCCTGCGAGTCGATGAAGGCGAAAAGGAAACCAAGCCCCGAGGCCTCGATGTCATAGGTCGCCACGCGCCCGGCATATCGCGAGTCCTGTGGGCGCAGCAGGTCCAGCAGGTCAAAGCGGGTCAGCGGCACCTCGTCCGGCGGAACAAGCGCGCGGTTGTAGACCATGACGGCCGGTTCACGCGTGATCCCCCACAGCTCGTCCCGCCATTTCAGACCCGAGGGCACGGCCTGGGTTGCCGGAGATCGCCACGAGGCCGCGCAGCGGTCGTTGACCAGCTTGACCATCTGATGCACGGCCGAACTGATGATGATATCGGCCGCCTTGCGTCCGCTGGCACAATCCTCGCGGCTGAGCGCATAGAGGTCGTTCGACCCCCACTGCTCGTAGAGGATTGCGACCCCGGGGGCGGTATCCAGAAAGGCTTCGACCGTGGGCGCGAAAATCGCGATGTCGGTGGTCGTGCGCAGGCGCAGGGTCACAGCGGCATCTTCGGGGCCGAAGCGTTGCACCGCCTCCTGCGCCGGGGCAGCCGAGGCGAACAGCAGGAAGCAAAGGGCGAAGCGGATCATCGGCCGTCCTCCGACGCGGTCAGAACGATCGAGATGCGAAATCCGCCTGCCCCTGCGTCCCACTCCAGCCTTCCTCCGAACGCTTCGGCGACGGCACCCGCGATGGACAACCCCAGACCCGCGCTTTCCCCGCGTGAGGCCGCGCTGCGCAGGAACCGTTCTCCGAGGCTTTCGAGAACCGCCTGGGACGGTCCCTCTCCGGCATCCGCCACCCACAGCATTGCCTTGCCATTCGACAAGTCGGCCCCGACCGTGACCGGCGCCCTGCCATGGGCAAGAGCATTCCCCAGCAGGTTCTTCGCCGCCTCTGTCAGCGAGATTGCATCGGCCTTGACATTCACGGGCTCTGGCCCGACCTCGACGCGCACTTCGGTTCCCGGAGCGATCAGCATGTGGTCACCGGATTCCACGATGTCGAGCGCGATGTCGCGCAAATCGACGATCTCGCGCCGGGCACTTTCCAGCCGATGGATCACCAGCGCGCGGCTCAGCATCTGGTCCAGCAAGCGCCCAAGGCTGACCGTGCGACGGTGGATGCGCTCGACCAGGCGGTTGCGCCGCTCGGGGTTCTGCTCGTGCAGGGCCAGATCTGACTGCGCCCGCAGCGCCGCGACCGGGGTGCGCAACTGGTGCGCGGTGTCCGAGATCAGGTTTCGCATCGCATCGAATTGCTGGTCCAGCCTGCGCATGAACCCGTTGATCGCATTGGCGGTGACGGCGATTTCCCTCGGGCCGCGCGGGTCCAGCGGGGTCAGGTCCTGCGGATCCCTCGCCGCGATCGTACCCGCGAGATCGCCAAGAGGCCGAAGCGCGGAGCGAACCATCAGCAGCGCAAGCATGATGATGGCGGCTCCGCCCATGGCCAGACCGACCAGCGCATTGCGGGTGATGTCATAGGCCAGTTCATTCCGAGCCAGCAGCGTCTGTCCGACGATGACTTCGACATCACCCGACAGGCTGCGTTCGGCAAAGCGCCGCGTCAGGCGCAGGAACCGCGCGGGCTCTCCCTTGAAACCGGCGTCGAAAAAGGCCTCGTCCGGCCCCGGCTGCTGCGCCCGGGTCGGCACCGGCAGGTCGTCGTATCCGGTCAGGACCCGACCATCGACCCCGCGGACCTGATAGGCGATCCGGTCGTCCTTCGCGAGCGCGAGCAGTTCGAAGGCCGAAACCGGCAGGTCGATCACCAACTCGCCATCGCTGATCGAGATGGACTCGGCGATGTCATTGGCGGCACCGACCAGCAAGCGGTCGAACGCCTCGCGCGCGGCGACCCGGCCATAGGCAAAAGCCGCCAAAGCCAAAACGACGCCGCCGACAAGCAACAGCGCCACCAGACCGATGGCGAGGCGCGAGGTGAGCGACAGGCTGCGCCCGTTTGGGGCTGGATCAGTCATCGACTTCCAGCTTGTAGCCAAGCCCCCGCAGCGTCCGGATACCGACCCCGGAATTGACCAGTTTCTTGCGCAGCCGTGCGACGTAAAGTTCGATCGCGTTCACCCCCACGGCCGCATCATCAAAGGAATACAGCCCTTCGAGCAGCCGTTCCTTGCTGAGAACCTGGTCGCGCTGGCGCACGAACATGCCCAGCAGCGCAAATTCACGGCGGGTCAGGTCCAGCCTTTCGCCATCTGCGCGGACGACACCCGAGACCGCATTGTAGCTGAGCCTGCCGATCACGGTATCGCCGGACTTGTCGGCCTGCTGGCGCCGCGCCATCGCATGCAGCCGCGCCTCGAGTTCTCGGTGATCGAAGGGTTTGACCAAGTAGTCGTCGGCGCCCAGCGCAAAGGCCGAAACCTTGTCATCGACGGAAAACTGCGCCGTCAGCATTAGCACGGGCACGTTGTTGCCGCCCCTGCGGAGGTTGCGCAGCAGATCGGTGCCCGAACCGTCGGGCAGGTTGATATCGAGGATCACCACGTCGTAGCGCTGAACGGCCAGGCAGTCCCCGGCCTCGGCGACATTGGCCGCCAGGTCGCAGGCAATCCCGTTCCGGGCCAGATGGCCTTGCGTGGCCTCGGCCAGGTCCACCGCGTCCTCGACAAGCAATATGCGCATCCACCCCTCCGTCTGCGGCCCAAAGGGTGTGACAGGTTCATGACAGGTTCAAGCCGTAAATTCCGGCCATCATCCGGCTGCGGAACCCGCGGACCGGATCAACATGTGGAGGAAAATACATGGCATTCAAATACATTCGCATGGCCCTGGCCGTGGCGGGACTCGGCATGGCCGCCAGCATGGCCGCCGCGCAATCCTACGAGCCGGAAAACCCGGAATGCATCGCGCCGGCGAACCCGGGCGGCGGCTGGGACTTCACCTGCCGCCAGGTCGGCAAGTCGCTGCAGGATCTTGGGCTCATCAGCAAGACGATGCAGGTGGTGAACCTTGCCGGTGGCGGCGGCGGCGTTGCCTTTGCCGAGGTGGTGAACAAGCGCAATGACGACAACGACCTGATCGTGGCAGCCTCGTCGGCGACCGCGACACGTCTGGCGCAGGGCGCATATCCCGGCAACACGATGGATCAGGTGCGCTGGCTGGCCACCATCGGCGCCGACTACGGCGTGATCGCCGTGGCCGCCGACAGCCCGGTCCAGACGCTGCCGGAACTGCTGGACCAGATCAAGGCGGACCCGACCGCCGTTTCCATCGCGGGCGGCTCGGCCGTTGGCGGCTGGGATCACCTGAAGGTTCTGATCGCGGCCAATGCCTATGGCATCGAAGATGTCCGTTCGGTCAAGTACATCGCCTTTGACGGCGGCGGCGAGGCCGTGACCCAGCTGCTGGCCGGTTCGGTTCAGGCCTTTACCGGTGACATTTCCGAGGCCAAGGGCTTTGTCGACTCGGGCGACATCCGCGTGATCGCCGTGCTTTCGCCCGAACGCCTGCCGGGTGAATTCGCCGATTTCCCGACCGCCAAGGAACAGGGCGTGGATGCGATCGGCGCCAACTGGCGCGGTTTCTATGCACCCGGCGGCATGTCGGACGAGGCCTACAACGCGTGGGTTTCCAAGATCGCCGAGCTCTATGCCAGCGACGAGTGGAAGGAAGTGATGGCGGCCAACGGTCTGGCCCCGCTGGACCTGCAGGGTGACGAATTCCAGGCTTTCGTGGCCGACT
This sequence comes from Ruegeria marisrubri, assembly GCF_001507595.1. GTDB lineage: Bacteria > Pseudomonadota > Alphaproteobacteria > Rhodobacterales > Rhodobacteraceae > Ruegeria > Ruegeria marisrubri. The sequence continues at coordinate 22,862 of NZ_LQBQ01000039.1, read as the reverse complement.
CGGTCGCCAAGATCCAGGCGATCTCGCGCGAGATCGGCATCATCAAGTAACCAGGAACCTGACTGCGGCGGGGCATTCCGGCCTCGCCGCGGCCCTTACGGGAGATAGACATGAGCGACCGCATCTTCGGAACCTTCGGGCTCCTGCTGGCCGGTTTCTATGCCTGGGCCACGCTCCAGATCGAAGAGAGCTTTCTGTCCGACGCGGTTGGCCCCAAAGCCTTTCCGCTGATCATTGCGTCCATTCTGGCGCTGTCCTCGCTGGCCATCATCCTGCGGCCCGACGAGGAACCCGAATGGCCCGCCCTCGGACGGCTGGCCGAGATCGGCGCCGCGATCGTCGTGATGATCCTCTATGCCGAGTTCCTGCCCGAGATTGGCTTTGTCATCGCCACGGCGCTGGCCGCCACCTATCTGACCTGGCGGTTGGGAACGGCCCCGCTGCAATCGGTCGTGGTCGGTGCCGGGACCTCGCTGGGCATCTACACGGTTTTCCACCTCGTCCTTGGCCTGTCGCTGGCCAAAGGCCCGCTCGGTTTCTGAAGGAGCCTGAGACATGGACACGCTTTCTTCACTCGCCGACGGTTTTCTGATCGCGCTGACCTGGCAGAACCTGCTGCTGGCGCTTCTGGGCTGCTTTCTCGGCACCGTCATGGGCGCATTGCCCGGATTGGGGCCGTCGAACGGTGTCGCCATCCTGATCCCGCTGGCCTTTACCTTGGGGCTTGGCGCGACGCCCTCATTGATCCTGCTGACCTCGGTCTATTACGGCGCCATGTATGGTGGGCGGATCAGTTCGATCCTGCTGAACATCCCCGGTGACGAACCGGCCATGATGACCTGCCTCGACGGCTATCCGATGGCGCAGAACGGCCGCGCGGGCGAGGCCCTGTCACTGTCCGGCATCGCGTCCTTCGTCGGCGCCTTTCTGGCGACCTGGGGCCTGGTTCTATTGGCGCCGCAGCTGGTCAAGATCGCGCTGCTGTTCGGCCCGGCCGAATACTTCGCCCTCTTTGCCCTGGCCTTTGCCACGCTCGGCGGGGTCTCATCTTCGAACCAGGCGAAATCGGCGTTTGCCGCGATGCTGGGGCTGGGCCTTGCGATGATCGGCGTGGACACCCAGACCGGCGTGCCCCGCCTGACCTTCGGCGAGGTGCACCTGTATGACGGGATCGATTTCCTTGTCGCCATCGTGGGGCTGTTCGCGCTGTCGGAAGTGTTCATCTTTCTCGAGCACCGCCACGGCAGCGCCGAGGCCGACACCAGGAAGGTTGTCATCGGCCGCCTGACCCCTGCGCCGGGCGTTCTGAAGGCCTGCACGCCGACGATGCTGCGCACCTCGGCCTTGGGCTTCGTCGCCGGGGTCCTGCCAGGGGCCGGGGCATCGCTTGGCTCGTTCATCTCCTACTCGATGGAGAAACGGCTGGTTGACCGGGAAAACACCTTTGGCACCGGCGATCCGCGCGGCGTCACCGCGCCCGAGGCGGGCAACAATGCGGCGGCCGGGGGCGCGCTGGTGCCGATGCTGTCGCTGGGCGTTCCGGGGTCGGGGACGACCGCAGTGCTGCTGGCGGTGCTGCTGTCGCTGAACATCACACCGGGACCGCTGCTGTTCGCAAACAATCCCGACGTGGTCTGGGGCCTGATCGCTGCGCTGTTCATCGCCAACATCATGCTGCTGGCCATGAACATCCCGATGGTGGGCCTGTTCACCCGCGTGCTGATGGTGCCGCCGCGCATCCTCATGCCCATCGTCGCCATGGTCAGCTTTGTCGGCATCTACGGCATCTCGGGGTCTAGCTTTGACCTGCTGGTCATGATCGGCTTTGGCGTCGCGGGGTGGGTCCTGCGCAAGCTCGACGTCCCGCTGGTGCCCATCATCCTTGGCACCCTTCTGGGCAACACGATGGAGAACAACCTGCGCCGGGCGGTGACGATCTCGAACGGAGACTGGTGGACGCTGGTCGACAGCCCGCTGTCGATCACGCTGTGGGTCATCGCCTTTGTCGGCTTCATCCTGCCGCTGTTCGTCGGGCGGGTGATCCGGGCGCGGATGCATGCGCGACGGGACGAGGAAGGGGCGATTTCCGACTGAGGCTCGTTTCTGACCAGAAGGAAATAGGCGGCACCCCGGTGGTGCCGCCTTTTTGCCTTTCCGCCTGATCGGATTTCCGGTGTCAGTCAGTCGCCGGGCGTCCAAACCCTGACGGCCTGTGTCTGCACGCCCAGCCCCTCGATGCCCAGGCGCATCACCTCGCCGCCTTTCAGGTAGACCGGTGGCTTTTGCCCCATGCCCACACCGGGAGGCGTTCCCGTCGAGATGATGTCGCCCGGCTGCAGGCTCATGAACTGGCTGCAATACGAGATCAGGTGCGGCACCTTGTAGACCATCGTCGCGGTCGTGCCGTCCTGATACCGGTGCCCGTCCACCTCGAGCCAGATCTTGAGGCTGTCGTAATCTCCCACCTCGTCGGGGGTGACCAGCCACGGGCCGATGGGGCCGAAAGTGTCGTTTCCCTTGCCCTTGTCCCAAGTGCCTGCGCGGTTGAACTGGTAGTCGCGCTCCGTCACGTCATTGACCACGCAGAACCCTGCAACATGGCCCAGCGCATCGCTTTCTTCGATGTATCGGCCGCCCTTGCCGATCACGATGCCCAGCTCGACCTCCCAGTCGGTCTTCTCCGCGCCGCGGGGAATTTCCACGCCGTCGTCCGGCCCCGAGATGGCTGAAGTCCACTTGCTGAAGATCACCGGTTCGGGCGGTATGTCCATTCCGGCCTCGGCGGCATGATCGGCGTAGTTCAAGCCGATGCAGACGAATTTGCCCACCTGTCCCACGCAAGGCCCAAGGCGCAAATCCTGCTGAGGGATGCCCTCCACCAAGGGCAGATCCTCGGGTTTCAGTGCCGACAGGCGCGCAATGGTTTCCGGCAACAGCGCATCACCGGCTATGTCCGCCACATGGTCGGACAGGTCGCGCACACGCCCGGCATCATCCAGAAGACCGGGCCTTTCCGCACCAACCGGCCCATATCGCAGCAGTTTCAATCTATCATCCCCCTCAGCTCATTCCGGCACTCGATTTCGGCGCGACTGTAAAACGTCTTTCTCCGACCGTATAGAAGGGTTTTCGGCTCCTGCGGGGGCCCGACATCCCGAGGGCCGAAGCGCGCAACCGGTCAAATCTGGTTTGGCAACTCCATCCCCGGTATCTAGAATTGGCCGAGAACCCACCATCGGCACCGGGGAAAAACCGCACCTTGTTTCGAATTCACCCGCAAGCTGAACTCTATCTGCCGGGTCGTCGCCTTCCGCTGGATGCAACGGCCGAAGACCTGTCACAGGACGGGTGTGTGCGCTTCATCCTCCCAAAACCTGTAGGCGATGCTGTTCCTCAACTGCTGACCTGCCTGGCGAGAGGGCAGGAATTCTGCATTGGTCAGGCAACGGGGCAACCCGCCGAAAGGAGCGGCGAGGCAGGTTTCTTCCAGTGCTCCAGTTCGGGAACCACCGCTGCGCCGAAACTGATCCGGCGCAGTCACCGGTCGTGGATCGCAAGTTTCGAGGTCAATTCGCGGCTTTGGGATCTGGGCCCGGCGGATGTCTATGCGGTGGTCGGCGGCCTGCAGCATTCCCTGTCTCTCTACGCTCTGATCGAAGGATTGCACATAGGTGCGCGGGTGAGCATCCTTTCTGACCTAACCCCACGCCGCCAATGGGTGGAATTGCAGGGCATTCAGCCGACCGTCCTCTATGTGACGCCGACCCAGTTGCGGCAATTGGGCGATGCGGCAGGCGACACGTCCCTGCCGTCGCTGCGCAGGCTTTCCGTGGGCGGAGGTTTTCTGGACGAGGAGACGAAGTGCCGGGCTGCGCAGATGTTCCCAGCGGCTCGGATATCGGTGTTCTACGGTGCCTCCGAGACCAGTTTTGTGACTATTTCCGACGACACCTGCCCGCCAAGCTCGATCGGGCGGGCCTATCCCGGTGTCGAGATCCGAATATCGACGCCCGAGGGGGCAGACTGCGGGCCGGGCGAGATCGGGTTGATCTGGGTGCAAAGCCCGTATCTGTTCCACGGCTACGCCGCCGGGCAGTCGCCTGACACGCGCTGGCGCGACGGTTATCTCACGGTCGGCGATCTGGGATATCGCGACGGGCGGGGGAACCTGTTCCTGACAGGACGCATCAACCGCATGTTCACCGTGGCCGACCAGAATGTCTGCCCCGAGGAGATCGAGGCTTTCCTGCGCGAGCAACCGAATGTTTCACAAGCTGCGGTCCTACCCCGTCAGGATCCCAAACGGGGTGCAGTTCCGGTAGCGTTCGTCGATGCGGCCCTGGGTCGTCAAGGCCTTGCAGATTTGCAGGCCGAGTGTCGCCGCAAACTGGGGACTATGAAGGCGCCGCGCAAACTGATCCGTCTGAAGGACTGGCCTCGCCTCTCGTCCGGCAAGACCGACCTGCGGCAGCTTGCACAGCGACTGGAAGAGTTGACCTGATGCAGGCGCATGTCATCGCAGCCCGACGTACGATCGTCGCCTCCCGAGGTGGCGCCTTGGCGGGGCTCGAACTGCACGAACTGGCCGCGCCGGTGCTTCTGGCCTGTCTCGAGGATGCCGGTCTAGGCACCGACCAGGTGGACGAGGTCATCGTGAGCAACGCCATGGGCGGCGGCGGCAACCCTGCGCGTCTTGCGGCCTTGCAGGCAGGCCTGCCCGAGCGGGTCGGCGGTCTCAGCATAGACCGGCAATGCTGCGGCGGGCTGGATGCGCTGATGCTGGCCCGTGCGATGGTGCTGGCCGGTCAGGCCGAGGTGGTGCTGGCCGGCGGGGTCGAGAGCTATTCACGCAGGCCGATCCGGATGCGCAGCTTTGCCGACGGATCGGAGCCACAACCCTACGACCAGCCACCCTTTGCTCCGTGGCCCGACCGTGACCCGGACATGGCCGAAGCCGCCGAGGCCCTGGCGAAACAGCTGGACATAGGCCGCGGCAGGCAGGACGAATGGGCCATTTGCAGCCACCAGAAAGCACTGGCCGCGCGCGACGAACTTGCGCGGGAAATCCTGCCTTTGCAGCCCGACCAGGGCCAATGTGATCCGTTCACACGGCGGCTTGGTCCGCGCCTGTGCGCCCGGGCGCCGGTGGTCTGCGGCTCGATCACGACGGCCAACATGGCAGTCGCGGCAGATGGCGCGGCATTTTGCCTTGTCGTGTCAGAGCGGGTCCGGAAAGAGTTGGGCCGGTCCGGTGCAACGATCTTGGGCGGGGCCTCCCGCGGCGGCCCGCCCGAACTGCCCGGCATCGCTCCGGTCGCGGCCATCAGGGAAACACTCGACGGTCTGTCGCTGTCTCCATCGGATCTGGCGCAGGCAGAGATCATGGAGGCATTCGCGGTGCAGGCCATCGCCTGCGTCGAACAGGCCGGTCTCTCGGAAGAGATCGTGAACCGCAGGGGCGGCGCTCTGGCCCGGGGGCACCCGATCGGCGCCTCGGGGACCATACTCGCCGTGCGTCTGTTTCATGACCTCATGCGGACCGGCGGCCTGGGGCTGGCGGCAATCGCGGCGGCAGGCGGCCTGGGAACGGCATTGGTTCTGGAGTGGAACGAAGCATGACGGATTTTGCAACCCGAGCCGAACTGGATGCGTTGTTGCCATCCATCTCGGCCGCGCCGAAGGACGAGGCGAGGGCCGAGGTGATCTGCTACCGCCCGGATTTCAGGCAACGGGTCTTTGCCGAACGGATCTCGTTCTGTCCCGAGCGTGGCGTCGTCGGAGACCGCTGGCGCGACAAGGCCTGGTTGCGAGACGCGCAGGGCAATCCTGACAGGCGCATCCAGGTCTGCATACTCGGGGCCCGAGTTTATCACGCGGTCTGTCGCCGCGGCCCGGAAATACCGCATCCCGGCGATACGATCATCGCGGACCTGAACCTGTCGGAGGAAAACCTGCCGACCGGAAGCCTGCTACAAGCGGGGTCCGCGCTGTTGCGGGTATCGGATGTTTTCAACGATGCCTGCGTGAAATGGCGCACGCGCTATGGGGCGGATTCGGTCGAATGGATCAACGATCCACGCAACAAGCCGCTGCGGCTGCGCGGGATTCTGTGCGAGATCGTCGAAGCCGGTGACCTGGAAGTGAACGGGCCGATCCGCAAGCCGGGCTAACGGGCAAACGGACCGGCAGAGTCGGTCGGCCGGTCAGTGCGCGGCGCGCGACAGCAGCGCCTCGGGGCGTGCCTTGGCCAGGGCCGAGGTCAGCACCCCGGCGATCCCCGCCTTGATCAGGTCACCGGGCAGGAAGGGCAGCGCCAGCATCGCCGCCTCGGGCAGCGACTTGTCCAGCGTGATCGCCATGCCGATGATACCGGGGATGTAGAGCGCAACGATACCGCCCAGAACGGCCCCCAGGAATGCGGCGGCGGCCAGCGGGAGGCCGACGGCCTTTTCGACCACGAGTCCGGTAACAAATGCCGCAAGCGGAAAGCCGATGAGGAACCCCGCCGAGGGCGAAACGAACAGGCCTAGGCCCCCGCGGCCACCGGCCAGCAGTGGCAGCCCCAGCGCCACCAGCAGCAGAAACAGCAATACGGCCAGCGCACCGCGCCGCGCCCCCAGAACGGTACCGCAGAGCATCACACCCAAACTCTGCGCGGTGATCGGAACGCCCGAGATCAGATCGATCTTTGGGATCATCCCCAGCACCGCGATCAGCGCGGCAAACAAGGCGATCAACACCACGTTCTTTTCCATGTTCTGCGTTCTCCTCAGTAACCAGTGTCCAGCCCGCCCCGGGCGCGCAGGGCCTCGGAGACGTGATCGGCATCGTCGAGCGCGATCAGCGTCAGGGGAAGGATGATGTTCCAGCGCGCCCGCCGCGCACTCCGGGCGCGCCATGCTTCGGCCAATCGGGACCCTTTTTCCAGCAGGACCGGCGCGAAACGAACCACCAGCGCAACCGAAAAGGCAAGAATGTCGGGCGAAAGGCCAAACCGCCGCAAGGGCGCGAAGAGCTTTCGCACCACGTCCAGCATGTCTTCCATCCGCGTCGTCAACGTCACCAGATTGGCAAGCGAAATCGCGACGACCAGACGCAGACAGATCGTGACACCGGCCCCGACATCACCCGTGGCGATGTGCCAGACCAAGACAATCGCCACGAAAAACGAAACCGGCCGCAGCAGGCGCAGGCCCTCTGTCCAGAACGGGCGGCCGGGGATCGCAAACAACAGCGCAACGACTGCCAGCGCCGCCAACATGAAAACCCATGTCTCGACCGCGAACAGCAGGAAGGTGACCAGCGACAGCACCAGCAGCTTCGGCCCGGCGGGAAGCCGGTGATAGGGCGTCCTAACCGGAGAAGTCAGCGAAAGCATCTTGCTCTCCTTCCCGCTCCATGCGCTCGACGAATCGCGCCAATACAGATTCGGCCGAGCCCTGCTCTTCGATCCGTCCCTCGGACAACCAGATGACGTGGTCATAGTCCGCCAGGCTGACGGGGTCATGCGTGACATGCACCAGTGTCGCCTCGATCCCATCCAACTCGCGGCGCAGGGCCCGGGTGGTGGGAATGTCGAGCCCGGAAAACGGCTCGTCCAGGATGATGACTTTGGGCTGCATGGCCAGAACGGACATCAGGCAGACCAGATGCCGTTGCCCCTGCGACAGCGCCTGAACCGAACGGTCATACCAATCCGCCCGGCCGAAACGGTCGAGCGTCGCGCGAGCCAGCTGCTGTGCCTCGGACTTGGAATGACCCAATTGGCGCAAGCCAAAGGCGACTTCTTCGCCAACCGTGGGAAAGATGATCTGGTGATCGGGGTTCTGAAACAGGATGCCCACCGTGCGCAACGCCGCCCGGCGGTCCGCAAAGCAATCCACTCCGTCCACCCGGACGTGACCCCTGTCGGGTGCGATCAGGCCGCAGAGAAGACGTACAAGCGTCGATTTCCCGGATCCGTTACGCCCTACGATGCCGACGCGCCGAACGCTCAGGTCCAGTGCAATATCCTTCAGGATATCGACCCCGGCCTTGCCATAGCACACCCCCGCCATTTCGAGGCGCGCGCATGTCCGGGTGTGGAGCGGTATGTCCAGGGGGGCATTCATCTTGTCGGTTCACTGCGTAAACTCTGACGGCGGCCAGAGCAAACATTTTGTCTGAACAACAGGGTGATGCGCAAGGATATCCGTCCGGGTGCCGCCCCTGCCGACACCACAAGCCACAGGATGGCTCGCGCGACATGCCTGCCCCCGAAGATCGATCGCCCGTCGGCGGGCCAAGAACGGCGTTCCGAATCAAAGGGTGGAAATCCCCCTGCAAATGGACTATCTGAACACCGATCTAACAGGCAGAAAATACAGACCCGTGTTCGACCTCCCCGCGCTGCGCGCAACTCTCTCCGAAAAATACGATCTCGCACCCTCGCCGGAACTGGCGGCCGAGATGAGCGACATCTACGCCCGCATGAGCCGCGTGGTTTCACCGGCTGACTGGGCAATCTATGCACCCTACGTCAGGGCCATCAACGCGCTCAAGAAAGAGCGGAACGCCGTCATTCTGGGCCACAACTACATGACGCCCGAGATCTTTCACGGTGTTTCGGATTTCGTGGGCGACAGTTTGCAGCTGGCCATCAAGGCAACCGAGGTCGAGGCGGACGTTATCGTGCAATGCGGCGTGCATTTCATGGCCGAAACCTCCAAGATCCTCAGCCCGGAGAAAACCGTGCTGATGCCGGACATGGAGGCGGGCTGTTCTCTGGCCGAATCGATCACCGCCGAGGGTGTCGAAGAAATGCGCCGCCGCTATCCCGGCGCTCCGGTCGTCTCCTACGTGAACACCACCGCCGAGGTGAAGGCGGCATCCGACATCTGCTGCACCTCGTCCAACGCCGCGCAGATCGTCGCGGCGCAGGAGAGCGACACGGTGATCATGACGCCGGACCAGTATCTGGCGCAGAACGTGGCCAGGCAGGTGCCGCAGAAGAACGTGGTCTGGTGGGAAGGATCGTGCATCGTCCACGAGCAATACACCGCACAGGATCTGCGCGAGTTCCGCGAATGGAACCCCGGCACCCGGCTGATCGCGCACCCGGAATGTCCGCCCGACGTGGTGGCCGAGGCGGATTTCTCGGGCTCGACCAGCGGCATCATCAAATATGTCACCGACGAGAAGCCGGAAAAGGCGCTGTTGATTACCGAGTGCTCGATGGCGTCGAACATCGCGGACGAATTGCCCGAGGTCGAGTTCGTCGGCCCGTGCAACATGTGCCCCTACATGAAGAAGATCTCGCTCGAGAAGGTTCTTTTTGCACTCGACACCATGACCGGCCAGGTCGAGGTGGACCCCGCCGTCGCCGACAAGGCGCGGCTGTCGGTTCAGCGCATGATCGACCTCAGCCGCAAGCTGGGGCTCTGAAGACGCCGATGCGGACCGTCACCACCGACCGGGTGGTCATCGTCGGTGCGGGTCTGGCCGCGGTCTATGCGGCGTTGAAACTGGCCCCGCGCCCGGTGGTGTTGATTTCCCCTGACCCCCTGGGAACCGGCGCAAGTTCGGCCTGGGCCCAAGGGGGCGTCGCGGCCGCGATGAATCCCGCCGACAGCCCCGAGGCCCATGCCGAGGATACAGAGCGCGCCGGCGCAGGCGCCGTTCTGCGAGAGGTGGCGGATTACGTCACCCGCGCCGCCCGCGACCACATCCTCGACCTGACGGATCTGGGCACCGGTTTCGACCGGACGGCCAGCGGCGACTACGTCCTGTCGCGCGAGGCCGCCCACAGCATCGCGCGCGTGGTCCGGGTCAAGGGCGACCAGGCCGGGGCCGAGATCATGCGGGCGCTGATCGCCGAGCTGCGCAAGACACCCTCGGTGCAGGTTCTCGAAGGGGCGCAGGCGGTACGGCTGGAAACCGATGGCACGCGCGTTACCGGCGTTGTTCTGACGTCTTCCTCACCGGAAGGTTCACAGCCCGTATTGCTGCGTGGCCCGGCCTTTTTGCTGGCAGGCGGTGGATCAGGAGGGCTCTATGCGCTGACCACCAATCCGCCCCGCATCCGGGGGCAGGTGATCGGCATGGCGGCCCGCGCCGGGGCCGAGATCGCCGATGCCGAGTTCGTCCAGTTCCACCCGACCGCCATCGACGCGGGCGAGGATCCTGCGCCGCTTGCCACCGAGGCATTGCGTGGTGAGGGCGCCGTTCTGATCGACCGGAACGGCCATCGGTTCATGCCCGACGTGCATCCCGACGCCGAGCTTGCCCCGCGCGACGTGGTGGCGCGCGCCATCTATGCCCAGACTCAGGCAGGCAATCGCCCGGCGCTGGATACCCGAAGGGCGATCGGCGACCGGATTACCGACCTGTTCCCCTCGGTCGCACAGGCCTGCATCCGAAATGGAATTGATCCCATAACCGATCCGATTCCGGTCGCGGCGGCGGCGCATTATCACATGGGCGGCATTGCCACCGATCTGAAAGGGCGCGCGTCGCTGGGCAATCTCTGGGCCTGCGGCGAGGCGGCTTCGACCGGGTTGCACGGTGCCAACCGGCTTGCCTCGAACGGATTGCTCGAGGCGCTGGTCTTTGCCCGCGCCTGCGCGCTTGACATCGCGGATACCGTGGCTGCCGCCGACGACGCCCCCGAGGTGGAGGTGAGCTTCGAACCCGGCGGCACCACACCCGATCCGCAGACCGTTGCCGCTCTGCGCCAGACGATGACGGACAAGGTGGGCGTCGTGCGCGACGCGGCAGGGTTGCAGGCCGCACTGACCGGTATTGCCCGGCTCGAGGCCGCGCATGGGACTGACGACAGTTTCCGCAACATGACTGCGACCGCCACGCTGATCGCTGCCGCCGCACTGCTGCGCGAAGAAAGTCGTGGGGCACATTACCGATCCGACTTTCCCGAGACCCTGCAGGCGCCCGGCCGGAGGTCGCGGATGACGCTGCGCGAAGCCATGGCGCTTCGGGACGAACTTGCAAAGGACATCGCATGAGCCACGCTGCCCTCCCCGACCTGATCCTGGAACCGCTGGTGCGGGCCGCCCTGATGGAAGATCTGGGCAGTTACGGCGATATCACCACCCGCACCGTGATCTCCTCGGGAACCACCTATACCGCCCGCCTGAACGCGCGCGAGGATGTGGTGGTGTCCGGCATGCAGGTGGCCGGGCTGGCGTTTCGACTGGTGGACCCGACGCTGGACGTTTCCGCTTTCGTCGCCGATGGCGACACTTGTTCCAAGGGCGATACGCTGATGGAAATCCGGGGCAGCGCCGCGTCGATCCTGAGCGGCGAGCGTGTTGCCCTCAACTTTGCCGGGCGGCTCTGCGGGATCGCGACACAGACGGCAGCGCTGGTCGCCGAGACACGAGGCACCAAAGCCCGCATCACCTGCACGCGCAAGACCACACCCGGTCTGCGGATCGTCGAAAAACAGGCCGTGCTGCATGGGGGCGGCTTCAACCATCGCTATTCGCTGTCGGATGCGATCCTGATCAAGGACAACCACATTGCCGCCGCCGGTGGCGTGCGCGCGGTGCTGGAAGCCACCAAGGCCACCGCCTCGCACATGATGAAGGTCGAGATCGAGGTGGATCATCTGGAACAACTGGCCGAGGTGCTGGAAGTCGGCGGCGCCGACGCGGTGCTGCTCGACAACATGTCCCCCGACATGCTGCGCGAAGCGGTGGCGATGATCGACGGGCGGCTGGTGGCTGAGGCCTCGGGCAACGTCACCCGCGAAACGGTCGCCGACATCGCGGCGACCGGGGTCGACTACATCTCGTCAGGCGCCCTCACCCATTCCTACCGGACAATGGACCTGGGCCTGGATTTCTGAACGAAGCTGCCCGTCGCCTTCGCGCGGGTAATAGGGCTTCACTCCAACCGCCCTTTGAAAGGGCGTTTCCCAGACCTTGGCCGCTCTTTCGATACGGCCAGCCAGCCTCAACGTTTCCGAAAGGCATCCATCAGGGCCGCGCCCAGCGCGCCATTGCCCTCACCGCCTTTCTGCGCAGGGCCTTTGCCTGATTTCTGTCGCGTCTGGCTCTGGTTCCGGGAAGGCCCCCACGCGGCCTTGTCCTCGCGGGCCGAGGCTCCTCCATCCTTGCGCATTGACAGGCCGATCCGCTTGCGAGGCACGTCCACCTCGACCACGCGCACGCGCACGACCTGACCCGCCTTGACCACCTCGTGCGGGTCCTTGACGAAGCGGTCGGCCAGCTGGCTGACATGAACCAACCCGTCCTGATGCACGCCGATATCGACGAAGGCGCCAAAGGCGGCAACGTTGGTGACGGTGCCTTCCAGGACCATGCCGGGCTTGAGGTCGGTGATCTCTTCGACACCGTCCTTGAAGCTGGCGGTAACGAAGCTGGGGCGCGGATCTCGGCCAGGCTTTTCCAGCTCGGCAAAGATGTCGCGCACCGTGGGCAGGCCGAACCGCTCATCCACGAACTGTTCGGCGCGCAGGCCGCGAAACGCACCTTCATTGCCCATGATCTGCCGGATGTCGCGGCCGCAGGCCTGCACGATGCGGCGAGCCACGTCATAGGCCTCGGGGTGGACGGCCGAGGCGTCCAGCGGTTCGTCCCCGTCGCGGATGCGCAGGAAGCCCGCGCATTGCTCGAAGGCGCGGGGGCCAAGGCGGGCGACCTTCAGCAGATCCTGCCGCGACCGGAACGCGCCGTTCAGGTCGCGATGCGTCACGATTGCTTCGGCCAGGCCGGGGCCCAGGCCCGAGACATGGGCCAGCAGCGGCGCCGAGGCGGTGTTCAGATCGACGCCCACGGCGTTCACCACGTCCTCGATCACGGCTTCCAGAGACTGGCTCAGCCGGTGTTGGTCAACGTCGTGCTGATACTGGCCGACACCGATGCTCTTGGGTTCGATCTTGACCAATTCGGCCAGCGGATCTTGCAGGCGGCGGGCGATCGACACCGCCCCGCGCAGCGAGACATCGAGATCGGGAAACTCGCGCGCGGCCAGTTCCGAGGCCGAATAGACCGAGGCCCCTGCCTCGGACACCACGACCTTGGTGGGCGCCTGCACCCCCTTGGGCAGCAGTTTCAGCGTGTCGGCCACCAGCCGTTCGGTCTCGCGGCTGGCGGTGCCGTTGCCGATGGCGATCAGTTCGACCTTGTGCGTGGCGATCAGGTTCAGGATGGCGGCCTGCGCGCCGCGCAGATCGTTCCTGGGCTGGAACGGATACAGCGTGTCGGTCGCCACCAGCTTGCCCGTCGAATCCACCACCGCGGCCTTGACGCCAGTGCGGATGCCCGGGTCCAGCCCCAGGGTCGGCCGCGGGCCAGCCGGTGCGGAAAACAGCAGGTCCTTGAGGTTGCGGGCAAACACCTGAATGGCCTCGTCCTGCGCGCGGCTGCGCAGATCGGCCATCAGCTCGACCATCATCGACAGCGACAGTTTTACCCGCCAGGTCCAGCCCGCGACCTTGCGCAGCCACCCATCGCCCGGCCCGTCGCCGCGCGTCTGCAGATGGGCCGCCACGATCGCCTCGGCCCGCGCCGCGCCAGTTTCGGGGTCAGGGGCGATGTCCAACGTCACGATCCCCTCTTTCGAGGCGCGCAGCATCGCCAGCGCCCGGTGCGAAGGCACCTTGGCCCAGGGCTCGGCATGGTCGAAATAGTCGCTGAACTTGGCGCCTTCCTGTTCCTTGCCCTCGATCACCTTCGAGGTCAGAAGCGCCTCGGCCTGCATGAAGCTGCGCAGCTCGCCCAGAAGGGCCGCGTTTTCGGTCAGACGCTCGGTGATGATGTCGCGCGCGCCGTTCAGCGCGTCCTTGGTGGTGGGGACGGCCTCGGTCACATAGGCCTGGGCCAGAGCCTCGGGCTCGGCGCTGCGGTCGGCCAGGATCGCGTCGGCCAGCGGCTCCAGCCCGTTTTCGCGCGCGATCATCGCCTTGGTGCGACGCTTGGGTTTGTAGGGCAGGTAGATGTCCTCGAGCTGCGCCTTGGTCTCGGCGCGGGCGATGGACTTGGCCAGATCGTCGGTCAGCTTGCCCTGATCCTTGATCGAGTTCAGGATCGTCTCGCGCCGCGCCTCAAGCTCGCGCAGATAGGCCAGCCGGTCGGACAGGGTGCGCAGCTGGCTGTCGTCCAGCCCGCCCGTCACCTCTTTGCGGTAGCGCGCCACGAAGGGCACGGTGGCGCCTTCGTCCAGCAGCTTGACCGCCGCGTCCACCTGTTCGGGGCGGGCATTGATTTCCGTGGCGATGGTGCGGGCGATACGGTCCAACTGGGCCTCCGTCGAATGCATAGGGAAGAACTTCTTAGCCAGCGCTGCGAGAGAGGGAAAGGGCAGGAAATGCGGATCGGAAGAAAACCGCGTCCGCACCCGATTCCCCGCACCTCGGTGGAAAGCGGTCGCACCGACGCCCGAAAAAGCATCACGCACGCGTTTTTTGGCGAACTGGGGCAAAATGCGCAGCTTCAGTCGATTGATCCGGGACGCTTGGTGTTTTAAGGGGAGCCTGTCAAATCAGAGTCACCCCCGGACCGGTCACCACAGAACCGCTCCGCGCGCGCCACGGCAACAGTGGCACCACACACTCGGATCCCACGCCCCATGAAAGGCAAAAAAAGGTAAGGAAATATGGCAGAAAAATCGAACTTCGATATATTGTATACCATTGTAGACGAAGCGCCCGAGCTGGCGAGCGCGTCGTTCCTTCCGATCATCCGCAGCTTTGCGTCGGCCGCAGGCGTAAGCGTCGGCACCAAGGACATTTCGCTGGCCGGCCGCATCATCGCAGCCTTCCCCGAAAACCTGACCGAAGAACAGCGCCAGCCCGACGACCTGGCCGCACTGGGTGAACTGGTGAAGACGCCGGACGCCAACGTGATCAAGCTGCCCAACATCTCGGCCTCGGTGCCGCAGCTGGTGGCCGCGATCAAGGAATTGCAGGGTCAGGGCTATGACATTCCGAACTACCCGGAAGAGCCCAAGACCGACGAGGAAAAGGCGATCCGCGCGCGTTATGACGCGATCAAGGGCTCGGCCGTGAACCCGGTTCTGCGCGAGGGCAACAGCGACCGCCGCGCCGCCAAGGCGGTCAAGCGCTATGCCCAGCAGCACCCGCATTCGATGGGCGAATGGTCTGCCGACAGCAAGACCAAGGTGTCGTCGATGCCGGGCAACGATTTCTATGCCAACGAGAAATCGGCCACCATCACCGCAGATCAGGCCGGTGACGCGCGGATCGAATTCGTGGGCAAGGATGGCGCCGTGACCGTCCTGAAAGACGGCTGGACGCTGGAGGAAGGTACCGTTGCCGACGCCACCTTCATGTCGGTCAAGGCGCTGTCGGAGTTCCTGGATGCCGCGATCGAGGACACCAGGAAAGACGGCACCATGTTCTCGCTGCACCTGAAGGCGACGATGATGAAGGTCAGTGACCCGATCATCTTCGGCTATGCCGTCAAGGCGTGGCTGGCGCCGGTGTTCGAGAAATTCGGCGACCGCATGGCGCAGCTGGGCGTCAACCCGAACTCGGGCCTGGGCGACCTGCTGAACCGCGTCAAGGATGACGCCGAGATCATGGCCGCAATCGAGGCGATCAAGGCCGAGCGTCCGTCGATGTACATGGTGGACAGCGACAAGGGCATTACCAACCTGCACGTGCCGTCGGACGTGATCATCGATGCTTCGATGCCCGCCGTGATCCGCGCGGGCGGCAAGGGCTGGGACGAAAGCGGCAAGAAGGGCGACACCAACTGTGTGATCCCCGACCGCTGCTATGCCACCGTCTATGACGAGACCATCAATTTCTTCAAGGCGAACGGCGCGCTGAACCCGGCAACTGCCGGTTCGGTCGCGAATGTTGGCCTGATGGCGCAGAAGGCCGAGGAATACGGCAGCCACCCGACCACCTTCGAGGCACCCGCTGACGGCACGATCCGGGTCGTCTTGGCCAATGGCGAGTTTCTGCATTCGCACGAGGTCGAGAAGGGGGACATCTGGCGCGCCTGCACCGCCAAGAAAGCCCCGATCGAGAACTGGATCCAGTTGGCGATGGATCGTCAGCGCCTGACCGGCTCCGAGGCGATCTTCTGGCTGGACGAGAACCGCGCCCATGACGCCGAGCTGATCAAATACGTCAAGCCGGCGCTCGAGGCCGCAGGCGTGGCCGACAAGTTCCAGATCCTGGCCCCGCGCGAGGCGACCCGCCAGACGCTGGAAACCATCACCGCCGGCAAGGACAGCATCTCGATCACCGGCAACGTGCTGCGCGACTATCTGACCGATCTGTTCCCGATCCTCGAACTGGGCACTTCGGCCAAGATGCTGTCGATCGTCAAGCTGATGAACGGTGGCGGCCTGTTCGAAACCGGTGCTGGTGGCTCGGCCCCCAAGCACGTCCAGCAGCTGGTTGAGGAAAACCACCTGCGCTGGGACTCGATGGGTGAATTCTGCGCCCTGGGCGAGTCGCTGAACTTCCTCGCCGACAGCAAGGGCAACGCCAAGGCCGGTGTTCTCGGGGCCGCGGCAGAGGCCGCGACGCAGGGCATCCTGGACAACGACCGCTCGCCCAGCCGCAAGGTCGGCGAGCCGGACAACCGCGACAGCCACTATTGGTTCGCCCGCTACTGGGCCGAGGCGCTGGCCGCGCAGTCCGACGATGCCGAACTGGCCGCGCATTTCGCGCCGATTGCCAAGGAGTTGGCCGACAAGGAAGAGCAGATCCTGGGCGAGCTGCTGGCCGTTCAGGGCAAGCCGGTCGATCTGGGTGGGTACTACCACACCGACCCGGCAAAGACCGCGGCGGTCATGCGCCCTTCGGCCACGCTGAACGCCATCATCGGCTGATCCTTCCCGCTTTGGGAACTCAAAGAGCCCCCGGAGTTTTCCGGGGGCTTTTTCGTCATTCCGGCCCAAAATGATTTCCCGGAATCGGGGAAACCGAAGAAAGTTACAATTCTCACCAAGGATTGACCTTTCGGCCGCGTCCTACCAATCGTTATGCGGATGATGACCTCGGACGAGGCATTAGCCCGGGCGGCGGCCAGCGCTGACAGGGACGCCTTTGCCACGTTGCTGACGCGGCACTATGACCGGATGTTTCGTCTGGCCTTTCGCCTGACGGGGCGGGCCGAGGCTGCGGAGGATCTTGTTCAGGATATCTGCGCCGCCCTGCCTGCCAAGTTCGCGAGTTTCCGGGGCGACGCCAAGTTCACCACATGGCTCTACCGCGTCATCTTCAACGCGGCCGAGGATGTCGGGTCGGATGCGGTGCGAAATGGCCCACTGCGCTATGCCACCGAAGATGCGCCTGAAGAAGCCGACGAGATCGGCTATTTCAAGCTGCGCTACATGACAGCCGGCGAGACGGATAGCCGCTTGATCGAGCAGCCTATCCTGCCGGGCACAGGTGAGGTTTCCGACGATGTGCGTTTCTCGACCGCGATTGCCGGTTTCGGCCAGTTGCTGCGCGGCGGCGCGTATTTGGGCGGCTGGGCCTACAATGACGCCATCGCGCTGGCCAGCGCGGGCAAGGGTGACGATCCGTTCGGATACCGCGCCGAGGCCATCACCCTGATGCGGCTGGCAGAAACCTTGTCTCAGCAGTAGCTGTGCCCCGAAAATGCAGGCGCGGGTCCGGCCGTGGCCGGGCCCTTTGCGTTTGTTTCGGCAGTCAGTTCAGCGTTGGTCGCGGGTTGCGGGCCGCGTGCGCGGAAATGCTGCGAATGCTCCATTCGACCGCATCGCGCATGGCATCCCCGAGGGCCTCGTCGAATGCTGCGGCCAGATCCGGCGCCGCATCGCTGGCTGACGGCTGGTATTCCTGGAACGAGCGCGACCCGATGATCCGATCCTCGTAGGCGTCCACGATCTTGATGTTCAGCCGGACATTTACCCGAAGCGTCTGATCTTGGCTGGCCCCGGGAACCACATGCGCCTGAAATTCCCTCAGCTCCGGGACGATCATGTATTCCGCGCGCAACCCGACCGCTGACCGCCCGACCGCCGCGACTTTACCCGTGTTTTCGAAACTTTCGATCAGCAAGGCCTGAACCAGCAGCGGGGCGCGGTCCACCCAGCGGGCCTGCGGCAGATACTGAACCTGCAACGGGGTCGGGTGAACGGCGATCCGATCGGTATCCACCGCCGCGGTGGCGGTAGGCTCTTCGACCTCTATCTGATTGCTGACGCGCGGAAGCGCGGGCGAAAAAGTGCTCTTGGGCGTGAGCACATAAAGATCGTTTGGCTGCTTGACCGCCTTGGTGAGCGAACCGAGACCGGTGCAGGCGTTCAGAGACACGAATGCGACCAGCGCAACCATCATACGGGCGGGCCATTTCATTGGCGAAACTCCGAGCTTTGGGTGCCGAGCAGGAAGCGCGCGGGATCGCGTTCGACCCGATCGACCAGACGATCCATGTTGACGACGAGACGCCGCGACTCTTCGATGAAGCGTTGCAGTTGCGGCAGGCCGAACCGCAGGAAATCCCGCAGCGGGCGGCGGTTTTCCTGCACGATTTCATCCACGGTTCCGACCAGATCCGATGCCGAATGGGCGGCGTCCATGATCTCGACGGATATCGTGTCGAAATTGTCGGCAACCCGCGTTGCGGTGGCCGAGATGGAGTCGACTGCCTCGCGCACATCGGCCACGATGGGTTCCAGATCCTCGTCCACGACACGGCCCACCGAGTTGAAGGTTTCTTCCGCGGCGCCAAGCGTGACTTCGGCGCTGTCCATCGCGCTTGTGATCGCGGCCAGCGTGTCGTTGGCATTGGAAAAGGTCTCGGTCGCAGCCGCCAGCGCGGCGCTGCCCTCGTCCGAGAACAGCACCAGCCGATCGGCGACTTGCGACACCTCGGTGCCGACCTCGTCGATGACCCGGTTTGCGGTCTGGGCGGCACCACGCAACTCTTCCATCAGGCCGGGCAGGTCCTGCTGGACCGCCGCGTTGACGGTTTCGATCGCCTGTTTCGCCTCGACCGTTGCGCCCTCGAAGGAGGCGATCGCGCTTTCGGCCTGCTCGAGGCGGGCCTGGGCGGTGGCGCCCACTTCGTCATAGCGTTTCATCAACTGCGAAGCGTCGGTTCCGATCGTGTTGACCTGCTCTTCCAGAACCCGTGCCGTTTCCTGCACCTGGTCGGCCAGTTCGGGCAGTCTCGTTTCGATCAGGCTCTGTGCGGCTTGGACCGTGGCCGTGACCGATGGCTCTAGGTTCTTGACGGTCGTATCCAGCGTGCTGGCGGCCTCCGAGCCACGCTGCAGGAATTCGGAGAGTTCGTTCTGCATGAGGCCATCGGCTGTGGCAAAGGCCTCCTTGGCGGTATCGAGGGTTCCGACGGCCGTATCAGCGGCATCCTTGGCGGAGGTCAGGGTCTCGGTCGCCGTGGCCAGCGTGGTTTCGGCGGTGTCCGATAGCTCCCGCAACCTGTCGGTAAAAGACGCGATCTCGCGGGCCGCGCCGCCAAGGTCGTCGGAAAGGGCTTCGAAGTCACTCAGGGCATTGTCGAGCCTGCCGGAGGCCGAGGCGAGATTGTCCAGCAGTTCGTTGACGGCCTGGCGGTTCTGTTCATCGACGACGGATTGCAGGTCCTCCAGCAGGTCGATGGCCTTGTTGAGAAGTTCCGGCGCGCCTTCGAACAGGGATTGCAGCGCACTGCGTCGGCTTTGAATCACTTGGCCCGGCTCCAGCAATTCGGCCTCGGGCGATCCACCTGTCAGGGCCACATAGCTGACCCCAGTCACCCCGAGCGACTGCAATTCCGCGATCGTGTCGGTCTTGATCGGAGTCTGGGCATCCACTTCCAGCCGGACGCGAACCTTTGAGGGGTCGTCCTCGTCGAGCCTGAGCGACACGACCTGCCCGACCGGTAGCCCGTTGAACCGGACGTCGCCGGCCGTGGACAGGCCGGAAACGTTGTCGAAAAGAACATCGTAGTAGGCGTATTGCCGGGTCACCTCGACCTTGGCCAGCCACAGCAGAAACCCGAATAGGCCAAGAATGCCCGCCAGCGTGAAGGCGCCTATCAATATGTAGTTTGCCCTGGTTTCCATCGCCGTTCCTAACTGCCCCGACCCTTGTTGCTTGCCGCCCGCGCCCGCGGGCCGGTGAAATACTCCTGAACCCAGGGGTGATCGACCGTGGCCATCTTCTCTATCGGACCCTCGACCAAGACGCGCTTTTCCGCAAGCACGGCGACCCGGTCACAGATCGCGTACAGGCTGTCGAGGTCATGGGTTACCATGAATACCGTCAGGCCCAGCGCACGTTGAAGCTCGCCGATCAGATCGTCGTATGCAGCTGCGCCGATCGGGTCCAGTCCTGCCGTCGGCTCGTCGAGGAACACGATCTCGGGGTCCAGCGCCAACGCGCGGGCCAGTGCCGCCCGCTTGCGCATGCCGCCCGACAGTTCCGAGGGAAACTTGTTGCAACTCGACAGGGGCAAGCCGACGAGGCTGATCTTCAACTCGCCCAGCGCCCGCATCAGTCCCTTGCTGAGTTTCAGGTGTTCGCGCATCGGCGCCATGACGTTCTGCAAGACGGTCAGCGAGGAAAACAGCGCCCCGTACTGGAACGCCACACCCCAACTTTTCTCGATCCGCCGCCGATCGGCGTCTGAGCCGTGCAGCACATCGACCCCCAGAACCTCGATGCTGCCGGCGGCCGGCTTGTTGAGGCCCACGATGCTGCGCAGGAGAACCGACTTGCCGGTGCCCGAACCTCCGACCACGCCCAGGACCTCGCCGCGCCAGACGTCGAGATCGAGGTTCTCGTGAACGACCTGCGGCCCGAACCGGTTGGTCAGGCCGCGCACGCGGATCACCGCCTCGCGCTGTGCGTCGGCGCGGGTTGGTTGCGTGTCCGGGGCGCCATCCATGTCAGACCCCCACTTCCGAGAAGAAGATCGAAAACAGCGCGTCCAGCGCGATGACCGTGAAGATGGACTGCACCACCGACGCCGTCGTGCGGCGGCCGAGGCTTTCGGACGAACCCTGAACCTGCATGGCCTGCCAGCAGGCGATTATGCCGATCGCCAGCGCAAAGAACGGCGCCTTGATCATGCCGACGGCAAAATGCCAGACATCGGTGTTCTCATACAGCCGCGTCATGAACATCCCGGGGCTGACGCCCAGGTCGATCCAGCTCATCAGAGCGCCCCCGATGAGGCCGGCGAGATCGGCGATGAAGCCCAGAACCGGCAGCACGATGAGCAGCGCCAGAACGCGCGGGACGACCAGCACTTCGATCGGGTCGAGTGCGAGGGTCCGCATCGCATCGATCTCTTCCTGCACCTTCATCGAGCCGATGGAGGCGGTAAAGGCCGAGCCGGAACGGCCCGCAACGATGATCGCCGTCAGCAGGATGCCCAACTCGCGCAGCATCGAGATCGAGATGAGTTCCACCACGAACACTTCCGCGCCGAATTGCTGGAGTTGCGTGGCCCCTTGGAAGGCAAGCACGACCCCGATCAAGAACCCCATGAGCGCGACGATGGGCACCGCCTGATACCCGGTTTCTTCCATCTGCGTGAACAGCGACGCGCCGCGCAGCCGCCAGGGCATGATGATGCCCTGCAGCAGCCTGTGCAGGGTGAGGCCCAGGAAACCCAGAATGGACAGAGTGTCTTTCCATGCGCCAACCACGCGCTCGCCAAGCCTTTCCAGCCAGACGACAAACCCGCCCGGCGGGGCCTCTGGGGCAAGCTCTTTGGGCATGTTCCGGGTCACCGTTTCGAGCAATGCGGCCTGTGTCGGCGTGATGCCGGTGATCTGCACCTTCATTCCTTCGCCCTCGAGCCTGCGCCGCAGATCGGCAACCACCCACGCGCCACTGGTGTCCAGGGCTTCCACCTCGGACAGGTCAAGCAGGGCCTCGTCCCCGGCCGGGCGCAGTCCGGCCAATGCGCCCTCGATGCTGCTGATCGACCGTGTCAGCAACTCTCCGGCAAAGCGAACCAGCAGACCGCCTGCCGTGAGCTCCGATGTAAGAGATGGGCGGGTCATGGCGAGATGAGAAAGGGCAAGCCTGAAAGCCGCAATGGTTTTGTTTCAAAGGAAGGCATTTCTTCTGCTGGCCGTGTCCAAAAGTTACAGTTCATAACCCGGCCTGCCCCCATCCGTGTCGCCCGCGTGGCGGTGCGGTTTTTTTTGCCAAGGGAACCGGCATTTTCTCGACCGAATGTCGCGAGTTTCCTGTCTCCGGACAAACTCGGCTGTCGGCAGATGCCGCGGCACCGAATGCGCAACATGGTGCATGCCTTGTCGCTGCATTCGATTTCCGCATAGGGGCCGAGGGTACGGTTTCGATACGGTTTTGGCGGCTTGTCGCCGCCACTGCCGCTGTGGCGGCGGTTATCGTGGCAGCGTGTTGCCAGCGAGTCATGCCCGCCGACACCCCGCCCAAGCAGGAATGCGGCCTAGGAGAAAATGAAATCGTAGCTACTCAGGCTGGACGGGGCCACTCCGTCGAGCACGATAGTGCCCGATCCCGTGTCGATCATGGCATTTTCTCCAACTGCGGTAACGCGCAAGGCCTCATAGTCCTGTCCGGCAGCGGCCAACTGGATCTTGTCCACGCCCAGGACAAAATCGACGATCCGGTCATTGCCGTGCAAGGCACCGAAGACAAAGACATCGCTCCCAGCCCCGCCCCACAGCGTATCGTGGCCCAGGCCGCCGACCAGAACGTCATTGCCGGCCTCACCCCAGAGCGCATCATTGCCGCCGTCGCCCCAGATCCGGTCCCCCTGCGCGCCGCCCCAGAGCCGGTCATCGCCATCCCCACCCCAGAGCGCGTCATAGCCGACACCGCCCCAGAGCCGGTCATCGCCCGCCTCTCCCTTCAGCGTGTCGCGGTCCTCTCCGCCCAGAAGAGAATC
>NZ_LQBQ01000038.1 GCF_001507595.1 Ruegeria marisrubri | reverse complement strand
GGGCGACAACGTCGGCTTCACCGTCGAGCTGATCGCCCCGATCGCGATGGAAGACGGCCTGCGTTTCGCCATCCGCGAAGGCGGCCGCACCGTCGGCGCCGGCGTCGTCTCGAAAATCATCGAGTAAGGCGCGCTCGTCGCGCCCGGTTGCGGCAGGCGATTTTCCAAGGGAAAATCAGCCGAGAGCAACACGGTGAGAAAACCAAAGAAGGCCGTCCCGAACCGGGACGGCCTTTTTTTCCGGGAAACTCAATCGGACTTGCCTGTCGGGATGCCCACGCTGATATGCTGGCCTGACCGGGCGGTGGTGTTAGACTGCGCCGCGACAGGTGACGCGACAGGACCCCGCCATGCAGTTTCATTTTGACGGCTTCCGGCCCGGTGACCCCCACGTGCTTCCCGCGCGCGCGGACAGGCAGGCTGACCGCTCCTCCGTCGATGTGCTGATTGTCGGATGCGGCCCCGCGGGCTTGACGCTGGCCGCGCAACTGGCGGCATTTTCCGACATCCGAACCCGTATCATCGACCGCAAATCCGGGCCACTGGAAATCGGCCAGGCCGACGGAATCGCCTGCCGCTCGATGGAGATGTTCGAGGCTTTCGGATTTGCCGAGAAGGTGGCGAAAGAGGCCTACTGGGTCAACGAAACTGCGTTCTGGCGGCCGGACGCCGACGGGCGCGGCCTGGTGCGAAGCGACCGCATCCAGGATGTCGAGGACGGCCTTTCCGAAATGCCGCACACAATTCTCAGCCAGGCCCGCGTTCACGACTTTTACCTCGAAACCATGAGGAATTCCCCCCGCCGCCTTGCCCCGGACTACTGTCTGGAACTTGCGGAACTGAGGCGAACGGACGATCCAGACTATCCTGTCGCGGCAACCCTGACCGGCCCCGACGGAACATCCGAAACCGTTGCGGCCAGATATGTGGTGGGCTGCGACGGTGCACGCAGCACCGTGCGCGACCTGCTGGGGTATCGGCTGGAGGGCGAATCCGCGCGGCAGCTCTGGGGGGTGATGGACGTGCTCGCGGTGACGGATTTCCCCGATATCCGCCTGAAATGCGCGATCCAGTCGCTCGACAAGGGCAGCCTTTTGATCATTCCGCGCGAAGGCGGCGCGATGATCCGCCTGTATGTGGAACTGGACGAGCTGCGGGGCGACGAACGCGCCGCCGACCGGAACGTCACCCCGGACATGCTGATCGACCGGGTCCGGTCGATCCTGTCCCCCTACAGTCTGGAGGTCAGGCAGGTCGCATGGTGTTCGGCCTACGAGATCGGCCAGAGGGTTTGCGACTCTTTCGACGATCTGGGAACCGAGGGCAGGCAAGGGCGCACCCCGCGCATTTTCATCGCCGGGGATGCCTGCCACACCCACAGCCCCAAGGCGGGGCAGGGCATGAACGTCTCGATGGCGGACACGTTCAACCTCGGCTGGAAGCTGGCCTCGGTCCTGCGCGGGCAGGCGACGCCGGATCTGCTGCACACCTATTCCGACGAGCGCCGTTCGAAGGCGGTGGAACTGATCGAGTTCGACCGGGACATGGCGAAACTCTTCAGCTCCAAGGACAAGACCGGCGAAGATGCCGAGCGTTTCCAGCAGTTCTTTCAAAAGCATCTGCGCTACACGGCCGGGGTCGAGACGCGGTATGACCCGTCGATCATCACCCGTGGCCCCGAGCATCAGGATCTGGCCAAGGGGCTGACGATCGGCATGAGGTTCCATTCGGCGCCGGTGATCCGTCTGGCGGATGCCCGGCGGCTGGAACTGGGACACGTCCTCAAAGCGGACGGGCGCTGGCGCCTGATCGCCTTTGCCGCTGCCGGCGATATGGGCCGGCCGGGCGGCGATGTCGCGAAACTGTGTGAATATCTCGAAGGCGATTCCGACAGCCCAATCCGTCGCCATACGCCCGCCGGCCATGACATCGATTCCGTCGTCGACCTGCGCGCGGTCTTTCAGGCCGGCCACCGCGACATGGCGGTCGAGGATATGCCGCGCCTGTTGAAACCCGCAAAGGGCCGTTTCGGTCTGACCGACTATGAAAAGGTCTTCTGCCCGGATCTGAAGACCGGGCCCGACATCTTCGAGCTGCGCCGGATCGACCGGCGCCGGGGCGCGCTGGTCATCGTCCGGCCGGATCAGTTCGTGGCGGGGATATTGCCGCTGACGGACTTCGGATCTCTTGCGGATTTCTTCCGGGGCTTTCTTCTGCCCAGCACGGCCTGACAGCCCGGCCGCGACAAGGTCACGCCTTGGGCGTCCAGGGCTCGCGCCCGACCATCCGGTCCGCCTCGGCGGTGATGTCGTTCATGTGCTGCTCGAGGCTCTGGCGCAGGGCCTCGATCTGCTCTTCGCTGGCCTTGCGCGGCACCGTTTCCGTCCATTCGCGGCACAGGAACACGCCCTCGTTCTTCCACGGGCGCGGCAGCAGCAGCCGGTCCCATGTTCCGGCCTCGCGCCCGTAGCGGGTGGAAAAGGTGATGCCGAACACCCGCTTGCCCGAGGTCCGCGCCCAGATCAGCGGCACGGTCGAGCAGACGCGTTCGGGGCCGCGCGGGCCATCGGCGGCGATGCCAATCGAGATGCCCTCCTTCATCTTGCCCAGCACCTCGCGCGACAGGGCGACGTGGCGCTTGTGGCTGGACATGGCGATCGTGTCCATGCCGAACAGCTTCTGCACGCGCCCCACCATGCTGCCGGCCCGCGCCGAAGAGGTGATCGAGCAGATGCGCCCCTTGTCCAGCGGAAAGAAATACGGCGATTGCGCCAGCCGCTGATGCCACAGCACGACGATCACCGGTTCGCCCTGTTCGGCGAGGCGGTCGAGTTCCTCGTATCCGATGCGCTGCCACTTGGTATTGCGATGGACCATGCGGATATAGGTCGCGATGCGGCGCGCGAACCAGTTCAGCACGGCTTCGCTGTCGGCGATCTTCTTGCGCAAGCTCACGGGCGGCGTCCTCCTGCTGGGCCGGGCCTTGTCATACCGGACCCTGCGGATGGCGCAACTGGTTTGTCCAGCCCACGGGCCTTTGGAAAACTGAAAAAAGCCTCTTGAGTCCGCCTGCTGGCTGGCATATCTGGTGGCACACCGTAGGGGTATAGCTCAGTTGGTAGAGCGACGGTCTCCAAAACCGTAGGTCGCGGGTTCGAGCCCTGCTGCCCCTGCCATCCAAATCAAGCGGTTTCAAAGTCTTACCCTAGGCCGCTTCGGCGACATGTTTGCGCATGGCGCAAGGTCTGACCCGCGTGTCTGGCGTCAATTGATTCCGCTCTCTCCCCCATCCGTGAAGCGAGTTCATTGGCATTTGGCAACCGATTGGCGCATCATTCCGGTATCCCTTCGGACTGATCGAAAGGGGGCTGCCATGTCTCAACTCAAGCGTCCTGCACTGATCGGCGCCGTCTTGGCCTTCGGCTTGCAACTGGCGTCGGCCCCGGCCACAGCCGATGCGCAGGCGAAAACCCACACCTTCGGGGAAACCGCCAAGATCATAACATTGGGGATTTCCGTCAGCCGCTTCCACGGTGAAAGCCAGCCGCGTGTCCACCGGCATCACTTCCCGCCAACGGTCCACGTGGCTCGCAAACAGGCGCGAAAACACGACGGGCGATCGGCCGTGCCATATGGCTATCAGCAGCCGGGCTACCGTCAGAAGAAGCGCTACTCCTACCAGCGCAGCAAGCGCCACTATTTCTACGGCAGTCAGCCTCATTACCGGCCGCGCCTGGATCGGTATCCCCGCTACAACTACGGCTTCTACCCCAGTCTCAGCCAGTTGAGACGGCCTTACCGGCAGCGCAGCTCCTACCGGCTGCATTACCGCTGGGGCCATTGACCGGCCTTGCATTCCGATCTCAGTGCTTGACCGCGGCGGCTGAAGGGAAAACACTGATGCTTGCGGATAAATGAATGCGAAACGGATCGGGGGGACGTCGGGTCTGGCCGGGTGACTCGTGTGCACGAGGGCAACTGGCTGTATCATCCGGCAAGGGGCTACGACAGGAAACAAGTCGCGGCCTGCGATGGTGGCACGGGTAACACATGGCGGATATCGGGGCATTTCTGGACGAGCTCGGGCTGGCGAAATACCTGCCGGTTTTCGAGACGCACGAGGTCGAGATGCCCGACGTCCCGCACCTGACCGAAGACGACCTCAAGGAGATGGGGCTGCCGCTGGGGCCGCGGCGACGGATCCTCGCCGCGCGGGAGACGCTGGACAACATCCCCCTCATGCCACATGGCGGCCCGGCGCCTGCGCCGCGATCGGGCAAGATCGAGGCCGAGCGCCGCCAGTTGACGGTGATGTTCGTGGACCTCGTCGGCTCGACCACATTGTCCGAACGGCTCGACCCCGAAGACCTGGGCGAGTTGATCCGCCGCTTCAAGGAAACCTGCACGACTTCGGTCGGGCGCTTCGGCGGCCATGTCGCGAGCTTCATGGGCGACGGGGCGATGATCTATTTCGGCTACCCCCACGCGCAGGAGGACGCGGCGACGCGGGCGATTCACGCCGGGCTCGACATTCTCGACGGTCTGGGCCGGATCGAGGGGGATCAGCCCCTGCGCGCCCGGATCGGCATTTCGACCGGTCTGGTGGTCGTCGGCACCATCCACGGCGCGGGCCTCAAGGAACATGACGTGGTGATGGGCGAGACACCGAACCTCGCCGCGCGGCTGCAGTCGCTGGCCGATCCCGATACGCTGGTCATCAGCCCGTCGACCCGGCGGCTGATCGGCAATGCGTTCGAGCTCGAGGACAAGGGATGGTTCTCGCTCAAGGGGTTTTCCGAAAAGGTGCAGGTCTGGACCGTGACCGGTCTGGCCCGGATCGAACGGCGCTTCCAGACCCGGCCCGAGGCAGGCGAGAGCCGCCTTGTCGGCCGGTGGACCGAGTTCCGCAAGCTGCGCGACAAGTGGCACGAGGCGCAGCAGGGGGCCGGGCAGGCGGTGATGATCTCGGGCGAGGCGGGGATCGGCAAATCCCGCCTAATCGAGGGGCTGAGCCGCGACCTGCAGGGGCAGGCGCACCTGCGGCTCAGTTTCCAGTGCTCGCCCTACCATTCCAGCAGTGCGCTCTATCCCGTGATACAGCACCTGGAACTGGCGGCAGGGTTCGCGCCGTCCGACAGCGATGCCGAAAGGCTGGAAAAACTCGCGCGTCTGATGCGCGGCCAGCCCGATGACGGTCTTCACTTGATCGCGGATCTGCTGCACATCCCGACCGAGGATCGCTTTGCCCCGCTCGACTTGACGCCCCAGCAACGTCTGGAAAAGACGCTGTCGGCCCTGTCCGCGCAACTGGCCTCGATGGCGCGGCAAAAGCCGGTCCTGATCCTGTTTGAGGACGCCCATTGGGTCGATCCGACGACCCTGTCGCTGATGGACCGCGTGATCGACCAGATCGTCGAGTCGCGGGTTCTCGTGGTGATGACCTATCGGCCCGGCTTCGATCCCGGCTGGGGGCCGCGCCACAACGCGCTGCATCTGCCGCTGACCCGGCTGACCAATCGCCACGTGGCCGAGATCGTGGCCGAGGTCGCGCACGGCAAGACGGTGCCGGCCGAGGTCTGCGAGTTGATCGCCTCCAAGACCGACGGCATCCCGCTTTACGTGCAGGAGGTGACGCGCGGCCTGCTGGAATCCGGTCAGCTGCGCGAGACCGCCGAGGGCTACGCGCTGAAGGGGCCGCTGCCGGCGCTCTCGGTGCCCAGCACGCTGCAGGACTCTCTGATGGAACGTCTCGACAGGCTCGGCACCGCCAAGGAGGTGGCCCAGACCGGCGCGGTGTTCGGCCGCCAGTTCACCCTGTCGCTGCTGACCTCGGTGTCCCTGCTGGCGCCGGCGACGCTCGAGGCGGGGCTGGCGCAACTGGCCTCGGCCGGGATCATCTTGCAGGGCGCGGCGGACGGGGACGAGTTCATGTTCCGCCATGCCCTGATCCGCGACATGGCCTATGACAGCATGCTCAAGACCGAGCGGCAGGTGCTGCATGACCGCGCGGCCGAGGCGCTGCTGGAATCCCAGCCGCAACTGGAACAGACCCAGCCCGAGATTCTGGCCCATCACTACACCATGGCCAACAACGCGGAACAGGCCGTGCGCCACTGGCAGAGCGCCGGGCGTCTGGCCGTCGAACGCTCGGCCACGACCGAAGCGGTCACCCATCTGACCACGGCGCTCGACATGCTGGCCGGGCTGCCGCAAAGCGAGGAACGCGACCGGCGCGAAATCGACATCCAATTGCTGCGCGCCGGTGTCCTGCGCTCGACCGTCGGGATTGCCGGCGACGCCACCGGCGAGGCCTATTCCCGCCTGCGCCAGCTTTGCGGCCGGATCGGCGGGACCGAGCGCCTTTTCCCGGTGCTGAACGGCCTCTACGCCTTTCACCTCGTGCGGGCCGAATACCCCCTGGCGCATGAGGTCGCGGCACAGATCCTCACGCTGGCCGACCAGAGCGGCCGGACCGAGCATCGCATGGTCGGGCACCGCGCGATGGGCGCGGTGCTGCTGCATATCGGCGACCTGATGCAGGCCCGCGAGCATCTCGAACAGGCGCTTGAGCTTTACGATTTCGACGAGCACGGCCGCCTGGCCTATGTCTATGGCACCGACCACGCGGCGATCACCGCGGCGTTTCTGGGCAAGTGCCTGTGCCTGATGGGCGATCCCGAACGGGCCATACAGGTGCAGCTCAAGGCGCTCGACGGGGCCGAGCGGCTCAAGCACGCGCATAGCGTGGCGCAGGTGCTGACCTATCACTGCATGGTGCTCATGCTGGTGCGCGACGTGGACGCGGCGCTTCAGGCCGTGGCGCGGCTGGAGCGGGTCTCCGAGGAACATTCCTTTGCCTTCATGTCCATGACGGCGCGGTTCTGGCGCTGCTGGGCCGAAGCGACACGCGCGCCCGATGCCACCCGTATCGCGGCGCTGCGCGAGGCCGCCGAAAGCTGGTGGTCCAGCGGCGCGGGCAATTACAAGCCGTTCTTCAAGACGCTCATCGCCGAGGCGCTGCTCGCGGCCGGTGGCATACACGCCGCGAAGACCGTTCTGGATGAGGCCGACCACTTTGCCGAAGCGACCGAGGAAGGCTGGGCATGTGCCGAACAACTGCGTGTCCAGGCGATGCTGGCCGAGCAGCAGGGTCGCGACCCCGAGCCGATCATGCTCGAAGCCATCGCACAGGCCCGGGAAAGCCAGGCGGCGCTGTTCGAACTGCGCGCCACGGTGGCGCTGGCCCGGCACCGCAAGGCGCGGGGCGAATCGGTTGACGAGTTGCTGCGTCCGATGCTGGAGCGGGTCCGGGGGGCGTCGGACCTGACCGACGCGGCCGAGGCGCGGGCGCTTTTCGAAACAACTTCTTGACCGACAAGCCCTTTTGCTGCCAGCTTGGGCAACTGAGGGGCGAGCAATCAATAATCAGGAATACCTTTGACCGAGGCGCGGCAGGTGCGGCCGCCGGGCCTCGGGAGCATTTGATTTTGAGGATTGCACCATGCGCAAGATCAGCAAGACCATTCTGGCCAAGGAACGCGTCGCCCACAGCCGGACAGACCTCGTCCTGCAACGCTATCACCCGATCGACCCCGACGAGATCCGCGCCTTCGAAAAGGGGCTGGTGGGCTCGGTCGTGCTGCCGACCGACCCGAACTACAACACCGACCGCCAGCTCTGGAACCCGGCGTTCCAGGACTACCCCGAGATCATCGTCTATTGCGAAACCATCGAGGACGTGCGCGCCAGCCTCGCCTTTGCGCGCAAGCACAAGCTGTGGGTGGTGTCCCGCTCGGGCCGGCACAGCACCGCCGGGTATTCGGTCAACAACGCGATGGTGCTGGACACCAGCAAGCTCTGCCATGTCGTCGTCGACCCGAACCCTGACGCGCCGATGGCCTATGTGGGGCCGGGCACGCCCTTCAAGGTGCTCAATTCGGTGCTGAACGCGTATCACCTGCATGTGCCCGGCGGCGCCTGTCAGGATGTCTGCGTCGCGGGGTTCATGATGGGCGGCGGCTATGGCTTTACCTCGCGCATGTTCGGCATGAACTGCGACAATGTTCTGGGCGTCACCATGATGCTCTGGGATGGCAGCATCGTCGTGGCGGACGCGACCACCAACCCCGACCTGTTCTGGGCGATCCGCGGCGGGACGGGCAACAATTTCGGCGTGCTGCTGGAAATCCGCTACCGCCTGCACGACCTCTACGAGGTCTGGGGCTTCCACATCCAGTGGCCGCTGAACAAGGCCGCCAAGGCGCTGGAATACCTGCAGGCCAACTACATGAAGGACGGCAAGTCCGACAAGTTCGGCGCCTATATCTTCCTCGCCTATCAGGGCGAGGAAAAGGTGCTGCTGGTCTCGGGCCTCTACCACGGCCCCGAGGCCGAGGGGCGCAAACTCATCAAGCCGCTGCTCGACGACCCGGTCGGCGGCGAGCTGGAGAACCACAAGACCGGCACCTACCAGCAGATCAACTCGTGGCTCTATGACGAGAAATACGACATCCCCGTCGTTCCCGACCAGGCGCGCGAGGACAAGCAGGGCGGCTACATCGCCCGCCAGCTGAACGAGGCCGAATGGCAGCGCGTGGTGGATTATCTCGATTCCACGCCCAACGCCTATGGCGCGGTGGCGATCGAGCCCTATGGCGGCGCGATCAACCGCTACCCGGTCGGCAAGGAGGGCAACGCCTTCATCCACCGCGACGTCCATATGAACTTCTATGTCGACGTGTTCTGGCTGTCCGAAGAGGAAAAGCAGATCGTCGTGCCCTGGCTCGACGGGTTCATGAAGCTGATGACCGAAGAGGGCTTCTTCATCGACCGCTGCTACCAGAATTACCCGCGCCGCAGCCAGGTGAACTATCGCTGGCTCTACTGGGGCGACAATTTCAACTCGCTTCTGTTCGTGAAACGGAAATTCGATCCCGAGAACTTCTTTCACTACCAGCAGAGCATCTCGTCCGTGCCCGAGGATGCGCCGCCGGACATCATCCGCGACAAGTCGAAACCGTTCTTCTCTGATCCCAAGATCACCTACGAGAGCTATTCGACCCCGTGACTTCGGCCCCGCACGGGGCCTGGCCGCGAGGGGGGAGGCCAGACCATGGACACAATCCGCGAGATTTTCTTTCTGCCGCCGATGGCGGTCGCCCGGCTGGGGCCGGGCAAGACGCCGCTGGAAAGCTATGAATGGCAGCAGGATCTGGACGCGCATGGCAACAACAAGACCGTCATCCGCTCGAACGTGACCCTGCGCGAGAACGAGGACGGCAGCGTGTCGGCCTATCTGCCGGACCCCAAAAAGATCCGCTTTCGCGATGAAGGAACCGGGGCGCTGCGCCCGGTCGCGCCGTTTTTCGAGCTCTGGGCGCGGATGCACGATGCCAGGACCGGCGAAGAGTATGAAACGCCGGTCACGCTGGACCTGCTCGAGGAACAGGGCCTTTCGCTCAGGCACATCCGCTATGACGTCACCGTCGGCAACCAGAAGGCCGCCCGGCGCACCGGCGATGCCGCCTGCGGGTTCCGGGCGCGGACCGAGTTCGCCGGCGATGATTTCAGCCGCAAGGCGCTGCTGGCCTTCAGCCCGCACACCTCGCAGCAGCAGCCTCTGGTCTATGAACACAACCCGATCCCGCTGGGCACCGTGCGCGCGGTCCGCCCCGTTCGCCCCGACAGCGACGAGGCCAAGCCGCTGGCAGATCCCAGCACCCTGCGACTGCGCTTCACCCCGCCCGCGGGCGAGGTCTATGGCCCGCCGGACACGGCCTTCGGCCCCGCGACGCTGGCCGTTCCGGGCTACAAGAACGACCCGCCCAAGTCGGAATATGGCCGCATCCACGAAATCGTGCCGCCGCAGAACCGGATCCTGAACCCGGATACGCCCTGGTCGAAATGGATCATGATGACCGGCATCCATGACGACCCGGAACCGCATGACAGCTATGACGGCGCGCGGGTCGGCAATGACCAGTCCTGGGGCGTGGTGGACGACACCAGCGACGGCGTCATCGAGGCCACCCTCTCGGTCGGAGGCGAACGCCTGATCGCGCGGGCGCGGATTTTTACCGGCCCGCCCGATTTCGCCCCCGACTGCCGCCCCTTCTACAGCCTCGAGGACGATCTGGCCGACCGCGACCTGTCGCTGGTCTCGGTGACCGACGACAACTACCTGGACGCCAAGGCCGAGGTGGTCGACATCTTTCGCCGCGCCTTCGAGACCAACAGCCTGATCAACCTCGACGACATTCGCGCGCAGGGGCTCAAGGACAACGCCTCGCTGCAGGCGCAGACGAAAATCGCGCCGACGCCGGGCCTGCCCTCGACCGACGCCGCGTCGATGACCGAAAAGGACGCGGTCAAGCCCGACAAGATCCCCGACCTGATCCGCCCGCAGCCGGTGTCGGTGTTCTCGAACTCGGTGCCCAACGACCGGCTGCCCTACACGGTCGCGGTGAAATTCGTGCACGAGCAGCTGATCGACGAGGAAAACCTGCTGGATTTCCTGCGCCGCAGGCCGGATTTCGTCAAACGGCTGATGCGGCCGCCCTTCGGCATCCTGTCGCAGATGGAGCCCGACCCGAACCCGGACCAGCCCCCGAATCCGGCCTTCCGCGACCCGCGCATCGTGCGCGACATGATGCATGACGCCCGGATGCCGCCCTACATGCGCGATTCCAACTATTTCCCGCTGTCGCTGTCGCGGCGGCAGTATCACCTGGTGATGTCCTTCATCGACTACCTGGTGGCGCATCCGCCGCAACCGCAATCAGCGCCAGCCGCAGGAGGGCCGCAGGATGTCTGACTCTTCCCCGAAAATCCGCATCACCCCCCGCAACCTGACCGCCCGCGCGGCCTACAAGGTGCCGGGCAACCCCGACAACACCCGGCTGGATGGCTCGGTCGGCAACTGCTTTCCGGGGCTCGAGATGGACGTGCGCGACCTCGACCGCCGCTTCTTTCCGGGGCTGGTGTTCAAC
Organism: Ruegeria marisrubri; assembly: GCF_001507595.1. GTDB lineage: Bacteria > Pseudomonadota > Alphaproteobacteria > Rhodobacterales > Rhodobacteraceae > Ruegeria > Ruegeria marisrubri. The sequence goes on along the minus strand of NZ_LQBQ01000038.1, from coordinate 194,644 downwards.
GCCGTGCGCGTGCCGCTCAGCCCGGTGCCCGAGGCGCCGAAGAACACGCAGGGCTTCCACCTCGTCTTTGTCGATTACATGTATGACCCGATGCTGCCCGACGACAGCCCCGAGGACTGGGTCCAGACCCTGCTGGCCGCCTATCGCGGCGACGTGGGCGCGAAACTCAGCCAGGGGCGGTGGTTCCTCGACTGGGTCGAGCAGGGCGGACGGCGGATCAGGTTTCACGAGACCGACGGCACGCCCTATGACGGGATGCTGGTCTGGCGCTTCATCCGCAGCCTGGAGCCGGGGCGCGACAACCCGGTGACGGTGGCGCTGGTGCGCCGCGATCACCAGGGGATCGTCGATGCCGAACCGGTGGTGCTGCGCGGCTATCGCCGCCAGTATCGCACCGAGGCGGGCGTGTTCGACGACGCCTACGATCCCGGCGAACTGACCCAGAGCCTGTGCAACCCGTGGTCCCACGATTTCCGCGACTGCGGCTGCCACTACTGGCCGTCGAACCACCCCGACGTGGTGATGCCCGAGGTGCCGCCGGACCAGGCCCTGCCCACCGGGCAATCCTACAAGCCGGTGGTGGCCGAAACCTATCTCGACTGGCTGCGCGCCGATCGTGGCCCCTCGGGCAATGTCGCGGCGCTGAACACGGTCGAGCAGAACCGCCCGTTCCAGATCGACCACTACCAGGTCAACCAGATGTGGAGCGACCTGCCCATCGTCGTCGAAGGCCGCGAAACGGGCGAGGTCTATCACGCCGACCCCGAACTGCCGGATGTCGAGCCTTATGCCGACACCGGCGCGATGGTCGAGGATCTGAAAAAGCGTCTGGCGCCGATGGAGATGACGCTCAGCCTGCAATATCTTTACGCCTATTTCTCGCTGGCCGACCCGGAAACGGTCGACGCGGCCCGCTGGCCGACGCTGAAAGACGACCTGATCTTTGCCCGCCGCGCGCTGCTCGAGGTCGCGATCGGAGAGATGACCCATATGCGCTGGGCGAACCAACTGCTGTGGGAGTTGCAGGGCGACGCCTACAAGCCGGTCCTGACCCCGGCCGAGATCCTGCGCTTTGGCCCCGGCCACGGCAAGGTCTATCCCCGCTCGCTGCGGCCTCTGACGGACGAGGCCTTGACCGATTTCATCGAGATCGAGCGTCCCGGCGGTTTCATCGACCGCGCCTATGCGAAATGCGTGGCGACGCTGGAAAACAAGACCCTGTTCTCGCGCCGCCTCTATGCGCTGGCGGTGCGGATCGACTCGGATGGCGACGAGCATTTCCTGCGCTTCCGCCAGATGAAGGAGGTGCTGGCCAAATACGACACCGGGCAGGGCACGCCCGCCTATCTGCGCCCGGTCAAACTCGGCACCCAGGCGCAGGCGAAAGAGGCCCTGGCGCTGTTCCATGCGGTCACTGACGGGCTGGGCAAGGCCTATGCGCTCGAGGCGCAGGACAAGTTCACGCAGGCGCAGGCGCATATCACGCAGGTCCGCGCCGCGATGCAGAATCTGCGGCTCAAGGGCGACGAACTGGCAGCCAAAGGCATCGGCATTCCATTCTGGCGGGAAGTCGAGACATGACCGGCACGTCTGGCGACGCGCATTTCTTCGAAACCCAGCATGGCCAGCACATGCTGGCAGTAGACGGCTCGCGCGTATTCGACGTGCCGCCTGGCACGGGTCAGGCCTATGCCGCCTGGGGGCAGGACGAACGGGCCGCATTCCTGGCCTCGCTGGGCGTCACCGGCGCACCCTTCATCGACGACGTGCCGCCGCAGGATATGCCGGTCCGCTCCCTGTCGCTGGCGGTGGCGCAGAAATGCAACCTCGCCTGCACCTACTGCTACGCCTCGGGCGGCGAGTTCGGCGGCCCGGCCCGCAACATGCCGTGGCAGGTGGCGAAAGCCTCGGTCGACCGGCTGATCGACGAGGCCGAGCCGGGCGACAGGATCAACCTCGCCTTTCTGGGCGGAGAGCCGCTGATCAACCGCGACCTGATCCACCGCGCCACCGAATACGCCACGCGGCAGGCGCGGGCCAATGATCTGCGCGCCGGTTTCTCGATCACCACCAACGGCACCCTGCTGCGCCCCGAGGATGCGGAGTTCTTCGAAGAGCACGGCTTTGCCGTCACCATCAGCCTTGACGGGATCGGCGCGGATCACGACCGCCTGCGCCCCTATCGCAACGGGCGCGGCAGTTTCGATGCGATCCTCGAGCGGATCAAACCCCTGCTGATCGCGCAGCGCAGGATGCAGGTCGGCGCCCGCGTGACCGTGACGCCGCAGAACATGGACCTGCCCGAAACGCTGGATCGCTTCGTGGGTATGGGGTTCCACTCGGTGGGCTTCTCGCCGATGCTCGCCTCTCCGAATGGGCAGCAGGAACTGGACCGGAGCGGGCTGGAAGAGATGCTTGCCCGGATGATCCTCTGCGGCCTGGCCTTCGAGGCGGCGGTGATCGCGGGGCGGCGCTATCCGTTCTCGAACATGGCTGCGGCCATGCACGAGATCCACCGCGGCACCCACCGGCCCTATCCCTGCGGCGCGGGTGCGGGCTATTTCGGCGTGTCGGCCGATGGCGGCCTCTTTGCCTGCCATCGCTTCGTCGAGGACGAGTCCGGCGCGATGGGCGATGTCAGCGACGGTCCCGACGCCCGCCGCGACGGCTGGCTGGCCGGCCGGCACGTTCACCGGCAAAAGCCCTGCAACAGCTGCTGGGCGAGGTATCTCTGCGGCGGGGGCTGCCATCACGAGGTGATCCATCGCGGCCGCCCGGCCTGCGACTACATCCGGGGGTGGCTGCATTACTGCCTGCAGGCCTATGTCCGCCTGATGGAGGCGCGGCCCGATTTCTTCGGCGAGGGCCAGCCGCCACCCCAGACCGCACGGCGGGCCTGAAGACGATGCCGCCACGGGTATGCGAGGCAGAAATCTGCGTGGTGGGCGGTGGCCCGGCTGGCGCGGCCACGGCGCTGCGTCTGGCGCAGCTGGGCCATGATGTCTGCCTGCTGGAGCGACACGCCTTTCCCCGCCCGCATGTAGGCGAGTCCCTGCCGCCCTCGGTGCTGCCGCTCCTTCAGTCGCTGGGCCTGCGCGAGCGGGTCGAGCACTCCGGCGTCCTGCTCAGTCACGGTGCGATCCTCTACTGGGGCGGCGCGTTCGAGCGCCGCGGCACGCAGGGCGGCCCGCCCGGCCTGCTGGTGGACCGGGGGCGGTTCGACGCGCTGCTGCTGCAAGCGGCGGCGCAGGCGGGCGTGCGCGTGCTGCAACCTGTTCGCGCGCACCGGCCCCGCCGGACGGCCCAAGGCTGGGACATCCCCCTCAGAGGGGAAACGGACATTCCGTGCCTGCGCGCGCAAGTCCTGATCGACGCGGCGGGCCGGCAGGCAGGGCTGGGGCGCCGCTTCCGCCGCTGCTCCGAACCGCTGCTGGCGCTATACGCCTATTGGCAGGCCCCGCGCGGGTTCGGCCCGGAAACCAGGATCGAGGCCGGCGAGACCCACTGGTATTGGGGCGCGCTGCTGCCCGACGGCACGGTCAACGCGATGGTCCTTGTCGACCCGTCCGAATGCACCGGCCTGTCGCCCGCCGGGCGCAGGGATCTCTACCTGAACCTGCTGGCGCAATCGACGCTGCTGTCCCCCTGTCTCGAAGGGCGGCGGATCGGCCCGGTCCGGCGCTGCGATGCCACCAGCCACATGGAAACCACCCCGCCGGCCCGAGACCTGCTGCGCGTGGGCGAGGCGAGTTTCTCGCTCGACCCGCTGTCCTCGCAGGGGGTGCAGTCGGCGCTGGGGCAGGCCATGCAGGCCGCGGCCGTGGCGCACACCGTGCTGACCCAGCCCGAAAACGGCGATCTGGCCTTGGCTTTCCATTCCGAACGGCAGGGCGAACGGGTGCGGGCCCACGCCAATCTCGCCGCCGAATACTATGCCAGGCAGGCGCGGCACCGGCCCACAGGGTTCTGGACCGGGCGGGCCGCGCCCCCGGCCTGGCTGGCGCAGGACACGCCCGACCCCCGGCGCGAAAAGCTGCCCGGCGACGTGCCGCTGCACCTGTCGCCACGGGCCGCGCTCTGCGTGTCGGGCGTTCAGACCGGCCCCCTCATCACCCCCGGCCATGTCCTGACCCACCCGCATCTCGGGCGGCCGGTTGCGCTGCTCGACGGGGTGCCGATCGCACCCTTGCTGGAACAGATGCACCGGGCGACACCCGCCGACCAGATCTTGCAGGGCTGGTCCGCCTCGCTCGGGCCGGCCCGCGCGGGCAAGATCCTGAACTGGCTGTGGCAAAACCGCATTCTCGTTCCCGCCTCGGGGCAACCGATCCCGGTTTCCTCTGCCGCGCGAATGGCATAATGTCTGCGTGAATCTGAACAGCCTGATGGAGTCACATGTCGCGTTTCGATGGATATTTCCTGCGGCAGTTGCTTTTGCTGTTCGGCTTTTTCACCCTGGTTCTGGTCGGGGTGTTCTGGATCACCCGCTCGGTCGGCCTGTTCGACCGCGTGATCTCGGGCGGTCAATCGGCGATGGTGTTTCTCGAATTCACCGCGCTGACCCTGCCCACGCTGATCCGCACGGTGATGCCGATGGCGGTATTCGCCGCCGCCGTCTATGCCACCAACCGCCTGAGCCGGGAAAGCGAGCTGACCGTGATGCTGGCCACCGGCTCCAGCCCATGGAAACTGGCGCGCGCGGTCGTGCTGTTCGGCCTGATCACCGGCCTGATGATGGCGGCCATCAGCGTCTACCTGCGCCCGATGGCCGTGGCGCAACTCGAACAGCGCCAGCACGAGGTTTCCGGCGACGTGACCGCCCAGCTGCTGAACGAAGGAGAGTTCCTCCACCCCGCCGACGGTGTGACCGTCTATCTCGGGCGCATCGATCTGGACGGCACCCTGCATGACGTCTTCGTTTCCGACCGGCGCGAGGCGGACATGCCCGTCACGTATTCAAGCAAGACGGCCTACCTAGTACGCGCCGAAAACGGCATCAACCTGGTCATGCTCGACGGGGTCGCGCTCCGCTTTGATGCCGCCGACAAAACGCTTTCCTCGACCCGGTTCCAGGATGCGGCATATGACATCACCGCGCTGACCAGCGGCGGTGCGATCTACAAGCGCACCCTGGGCGCCATCCCCACCGCCGAACTGGTCTCCGACCGCGATTCGATCGTCGAGGAAGAGAATTTCCGCATGGGGCAGCTGATCGAAGAACTGCACCAGCGGTTTTCGTGGATCGCGATCTGCGTCGCCGTGGCGCTGGTCGGGTTTTCGACATTGATGCTGGGCGGGTTCTCGCGCTTCGGGCTGTGGCCTCAGATCCTCGGCGCCTTCACCATCCTGATCGTGCTCGAAGGGGTGCGGGGCCTTGTGTCGCCCATCGTCATCGCCCGCCCCGAGACCTGGGGGCTGCTCTATCTTCCGGCGATCCTGGGAACGCTCGTGTCCTGCCTCTTCCTGGCGGTTGCCGGGCGCCCGTTGATGACGAGCTGGCGCCGCAGAAGCCGCAGCGCCGAGCCCTCCGCGGCGTAACCTAGCCGTCGGCTTCGTCCATCAGGCCGCGCACCCACCGCCCAGCCGCCCAGGTGGCGGGAATGCCCAGCGGAATCGACCATATCACGGCATCAACCGGGGTGATCGCCGAATAGCCCACCGCATGCGCGATCAGCCCGGCCAGAAACAGGTTGATCGCCACCGCGCCCGCCACGAACGGGTAGAACAGCACGGCCAGCTTCCAGACTGGCCAGCGTCCCTCAGTGGCTGGTTCCTTCCGAGAAGGTGATCTTGTTCCAGACATTGTATTTCCCCGAAGGTTTGCGCATCGGCAGGCGCCGGACCTCTTCCAGCGTCTGGGCATCATACACGATCACCGCGCCGTCGTCCTCCCAGACCGAGACCAGCGCATGGCTGCCGTCGCGGGTGAACTCCACATGCGCCACGGTCTTGCCGGGCGCGGGGCGCAGCGTCTTGACGATCTCAAGGCTCTGCTTGTCGATCACATGCATCAGGTCCTTGTTGGGGCCAAAGAACACGTCCACCCAGACATAGGGCGAGTTCTCGTGGCTACGCATGAAGAAACCGGGGCCCTCGGTCTTGATCTGCTTGACCGTCTCCCAGGTCTTCATGTCGATGACCGACACGACACCGTCCTTGAGGTGCGGCGTCGCCATCACCGTGGTGTCGCCCAGTTTCCAGGTGATGCCCGAGCCCAGATGCGGCATTCCCGGCAACTCCAAGTCCGCCACCTTGTGGCCGATCACCAGGTCTATGACCTGACCGCCATCGCCCTTGCGCGAGGCACCCATGACGTATTCGTAGGACTGGTCGAAAAAGAAGTCGTCCAGATAGTCGGGCGTGGTGATCTTGCGGATCGGAAAGGGCGTGTCCTGCGCCACCGGGCCTTCGATCTTCCAGTCATGCGCCAGCCCGCCGGAAAACAGCCCCGGATCGGGGTGCTTGCTGTAGGACACTTCCCAGATCTCGGGCACGTCCTTGAGCGCGAGGACAAAGCTTTCGCGCGGCGGCGCCTGGTAGACGGCGCTGACCCGGCTGGGCGTGCCGTCCTTGCCCTTGACCTCGTGCACCTCGGCCACCGACAGGTCATCCGTCGACAGGATCGTCAGCGTGTTGGGCAGGTAGTTCGCCACCGCCAGCCACTGGCCGTCGCCGCTCATGGCGATGTTGCGGCTGTTGAGCCCCGCGCGCACCCGGCCCACCTGTTTCAGCGCCCAGATGTCGTATTTCTGCACCCAGCCATCGCGCGACATGATGAAGACATAACGCCCGTCGGGGCTGAATTTCGGCCCGCCATGCACGGCGAACGGCGTCTCGAACCGGTCCAGAACCTCGAACGTGTCGCCATCCAGAACCGAAACGTGATGGTCCCCGGTCTCGACCGCCAGCGTGATGTTCATCGGGTCGCTGTCCCAGACCGGCGCATCGACGGCGACGTAATCCTCGTCCAGCACGCGGCTGGCCATGATCTCGGCCTCGCCCCATTCTGGCGTTCCTTCCAGCGGCGTCTTGAGCCAGCCGGCCAGTTCCTCGATCCGGATCGCGTCCATTTCCTGCGCAAAGGCGGGCATCTGCGTGGCGACGCGCCCTTCGGAGATCACCTCGGCGATACGCGGCCCGCGCATCCGCTTGAGCGTTTCCGGGATCAGCGCCGGACCGACCCCGCCCAGCCGTTCGGCACCATGACAATCGGCGCAAAATTCCTTGTAGTCGGCAGCCGGATCGGCCGCCACGGGGCCGGCCAGCATCGCCACGGTCAGGATCAGGGCAGCTTTGCGTTTCATCTTTTCAAAAATACTCCCGCCGGAGGCTCCCGCACTCACCACCCGCGCTCGGGGCGCGGGCTGGGCAGGGGCCGGTCAAAAGAACTGGTGCGCCGGATCGCGGCGCTTGCCGCGGAACGGGGTGACCTGCAACCGCTCGCCCGCGTCCTCGACGCCGATCTCGGCATTGCCGAGGTAACAGGCCGGATCCTCGGCCCAGGGATCGCCGGTCAACTGCAGCGCCCGGATCCGGGTGTTGCCACCGCAGACGTCGCGCAACTGGCAGGCGCCGCACCGGCCCTTGAGCGGCCGCGGCCGGGTGCGCAGCAGTTCCAGCATCCGGTCGTCGCCGGTCCAAAGCTCCGAGAACGGCGTCTGCTTGACGTTGCCCACGGTGTAATCCGACCAGTAGGTATCGGGATGCACACGGCCCAGATTGTCGATATTGGCCACGCCCAGCCCCGAGGAGTTGCCGCCCCAGGCCACCAGGTGCTCGCGAACATGGGCAACCTTGGCAGGCTCGAACCTCTCGGCCGCCCAGTTCAGGAAATACCCCGCGTCGGCGTCATTGTTGCCGGTGACGATATCCAGCGGCCGCCCGCCCGACACCGCGTCCCAGGCGCGCTCCAGCAGCAGGTCCAGCGCCCGGCGCGTGCGCAGGTGCTCGGCATCCTCGCCGCGGTTCTTGTCGCCGCGCCCGGCATAGACGAGATGGCTCAGGTAGAACTTGTCCACGCCCTCGTCGTCGCACAGCTTGATCAGGTCCGGCAGGTGCTGGTGGTTGCCCTCGGTCAGGGTGAAGCGCAGGCCCACCTTGATGCCGCGCTTCTTGCACTCGCGCACCCCGCGCAGGGCGTCGTCAAAGGCGCCGTCCACGCCGCGGAACCAGTCATTGGTGGCGCCGATCCCGTCGATCGAGATGCCCACATAGTCGAACCCGATCTCGGCCACGCGGTCGGCATTCTCGCCGTGGATCTTGGTGCCGTTGGTCGAAAGCGCCAGCATCCGCACCAGTTGCCGGGCGCGCGCGGCGATCTCGAACAGGTCCTTGCGGTCCAGCGGTTCCCCGCCCGAGAGGATCAGGGCCGGGACGCGAAATTGGCCCAGATCCTCAAGGGTCGTCATGGCTTGGTCATGGCTGAGCTCGCCCGGAAACTCGACGTCCGCCGAAACGGTATAGCAATGGCGGCATTTCAGGTTGCAGCGCCGGGTCAGGTTCCAGATCACCACCGGTTTCACCGGCCCCGAGCCGCGCTTGCGGACGGGGGTCGGGGTGACCAGCTGCTGCATGTATTCGGTCAGGCGGAACATCTCTTCAGCCTTTCTGGCGGAGCCGCAGCCCCGTCTTTTTCAGGATTCGTGTGGAATAAAGGATGTCGCAGCCGCGCAGCGCCGTGCCCAAGAGGGCGCGGATCTCGGCACGCTTTTCCTCGACTTCCTCGCGCGAGTCACCATGGACCATCGCGAACAGGTTGTAGGGCCAGTCGGGCAGGGCGCGGGGGCGCTCGTAGCAATGGGTGACATAGGGCAGCGCGCCCACCTGCGCGCCAAGCTCGGTGATCCGGTCGTCGTCCACGTCCCAGACGGTCATGCCGTTGGCGGTCATGCCCAGCTTGTAATGGTTGGGCGCGGCGGCGATGCGGCGGATCACGCCGCGCGCCTTCATCGCGGCGATGCGCGCCATCAGGGCGTCCTGGGGCATGTCCAGTTGCTCGGCCACCTGCGCGTAAGGTTCCGGCACCAGCGGCAGGCCGCCCTGCAGCGCCTCGATGATCTGCCTGTCTGTGCTGTCAATGATCATGCCGCGACCCGGAACCCGATGAAGAACTCTTGCAGTTTGGGAAAACGCAGGACTTGCACCCCCGTTTCCCGTTCGATCGCATCGGCGCAGGCCCCGATCCCCTCGGGCGTTTCGGTGGCCAGAACGAACCACATGTTCAGCCGGTGCGTGCGCTCATAATTATGCGCGACCTCCGGGTGGGCATTGACTTTGGTCAGGACTGCTTCGAAATCCTCGGGCGGCACAGCCATCGCGCACAGGCAAAAGGCGCCGCCCATGGCAGCCGCGTCAAAGAAGGGGCCGAACCGGGTGATCACCCGCTCGTCCTTCATGCGGGCAACGCGGGCCAGCAGATCGTCCTCGGTGATCCCCAGCTCCCGGGCCACCTGCGCATAGGGGCGCTCGGTTAGCGGCAGGTCGTCCTGCATCCGGTTCAGGATCGCGCGGTCGGTGTCGTCCAGCGGGGTCATGCGGCCACCTCCTTGGGTTTGATCAGCGCGCCGGTCTGCTTGAAACAGCGGGTCGAGAACAGGACGCGGTGCTTTGCCCCGGCAAGCTCGGGCAGGGCCACGGCCCCGGCCAGCACCTCGCGCGCCTCGGGGCGCGAGCGGGCGTGGATCATGCAATAGAGCCGATAGGGCCAGACGCCCTCGACCGGGCGCCGTTCATAGCACAGCGTCACGCCCGGATGGGCGGCCAGCGCCGGGCCGGCGGCATCCACCTGCTCGGCGGGCATGTCCCAGACCACCATCGCGTTCGCGGACCAGCCAAGTGCCCGGTGACGAACGATCACCCCCAGGCGCGAGATGATCCCGGCGTCGTGCAGCACCTTGATGCGGTCCATGACCTCTGCCGCGTCACGCTCCAGCGACCGGGCAAGGGCGGCGAAGGGATCGGGCACCAGCGAAAGGCCGGAACTCAGCGCCTGCAGCAGGTCGAGGTCACCCGGCTGCATCACCGACCGATCCACCTTGCGCGCGCCGGGAACCCGCTGCTTCCGGTCGCTCATCCTGAAGCCGAGATCCACGTTGAACGGCCGCACAAGGCGCAGGTCCAGCACCTGCAGGCCGGTTCGGGCGCTGATCCGGGCCAGCGTGTCATTCACATGCTCGCGGTTCGGCCCGGTGGCGACGAACCAGAGATTCCAGTCGTCCTGGCGTTGGTAGTTGTGGTTGACGCCGGGCTCGGCGTCGATGATGGCGGCGACCTCTTCGATGCGCTCTTCGGGGGCGGACACCGCCGCCAGCGTGCTGGCCGAGACGGTGCCGGGGGCGATCGTCGCGCCGACGCGGGTGATCCGGCCGGCCGCCCGCATCCGGGCAAGCCGGTCGATCACGTCACCCTCGTCCAGCTCCAGCCTCTCGGCCAGAACCCGGAACGGGCGCTCGGTTACCGGAAAGTCGCGTTGCCAGTCATCCAGCAGGCTGCGGTCCTTGGGATCGGTGATATGGCACATGCGTCAAAGCCCCGTCCTGTGCGCGCGCGCGGTAAAGAAGATGCCCGAGGGACTCTCGGCATCGATTTCACGCAGCTTTTCGAATGTATGCGTGTCGTAAACCATGACCTTGTCGGCATCCCGCACGCTGATCCAGATCTCGTGCCCGCGTGGCGTGAACTCCATGTGCAGCACCGCCGGGCCCGGCTTGAATTCGTGGATCACCTGCTTGGACACCGTGTCGATCACCTGGATCGTGTCGTTCAGCGGGTGGGCAAAGTTCACCCACACATGCCGACCGTCGGGCCGCGCCATGGCAAAGACCGGTTGCCCATAGGTCTTCGTACGGCCGGTTTCCGTGAGCGTGGCGGCATCGACCCACAGCACTTCGTGATGCCCGACGGCCGGCAAGACGAATTCCTCGCCGGTATGCGCCCAGCCCTCGAGATGGGGCATCTTGTAGACGGGCATTTCCTGCTGTCCGCGGCCATAGCCGGGCAGCACCCGGATCGGTTCGGGCGTTTCGTCCCACAAATCCAGCGCGGTCAGCCCGTCCTCGCCGAACAGGCCGGTGATGTAGGTGCGGCCATTGGCGGTGATGAGCGCGTCATAGGGGTTCTCCCCCATGTCCTTGATCTTGGTGAGTTCCATCTCGGGGCCCGAGAAATCGGCGATCCATGTCTCGCCATTGTCCCAACCCGTGAAAACAAAGCGGCGGCCCGGCGCATCGACCAGCCCGATCGTCTTGCCGCCGGTGGGGATGTCGGCGACCATCTCCAGCGTGTCGGCGTCAAAGACGCGCACGCCGCCGGGCTCGTAGTTCGACACCGCGACCAGCTTGCCGTCATCCGAGATCGCCCCGCCGATGGCGTTGCCCGCCTGCACGACCCGGTTCACGACCTGCCGGGTCACGATGTCCACCTTGGTCAACCCGCCGTCGCGGCCAAAGACATAGGCGAACCGCTCGTCCGGGGAATAGACCAGCGAGGCATGGCTGAGATCGCCCAGCCCCTCGATCCGGGCCAATGCGGCGCGGTCCGACTGATCCACCAGCAGAACCGATCCGCGGGCGCGTTCGATCACCAGACCCAGATCGCCGGTCGCCATGGGCTCGGCCTGGGCGGTCGTTGCCAGAAGGGCGGCCAACAGGCCGAATGCAAACCGTTTCATTGCTCCTCCGGGGTCAGCAGGTAACGGGCGATCCATTCCGCCTCTTCCTCGGTCATCAGCGGGCGCCAGGGCGGCATGGGCGTGTCGGGGATGCCGTCCAGGATCACCGTGGTCAGAACGTCCACGTCGTAGTGCTGCAGGTTCTCGGCCCGCAGGTCCGGCCCCAGCCCGCCCTTCAGCGACAGGCCGTGGCACGAGCCGCAATCCTGATGCACCAGCCGTTTCAGGGCGGCGGGGTCCAGCGTGTCGGCGGCAAAGGCCGAGGTGGCGACAAAGACGGCGGCCGTCAGAAAGGTCCGCCCGGTCCAGATGTTGCGCCGCGCAGCCGGGTGGCCGCGGGCAGAGTTGGCATAGGCAAGTTCAGGCATGGGCTTCTACCTGTTCGATCAGGTCGGCCACCGGCCGTTCGGCATAGAGCGAGACGACCTTGCCGATGATGAAAAGGGTGGGGGCGGTCAGTTCGGCCTCGCGCGCATCGGCCGCGATCCGGTCGAGGCATGACACGAGGCGGCGTTCCTGCGGCGTCGTGGCGCGGCCCACGGCCAGAACCGGGGTCGAGCCGGGCAGGTTCTCGGTCATCAGCCCCATCGCGATCTGGCCGATGCTGGCCACGCCCATGTAGATGACAAGGGTGGTGTCGGGATCGGCCAGCCGCTTCCAGTCGAGATCCAGAACCTTGTCGGCCTGGCGGTGGCCGGTGACATATTGCACCGAGGTCGCAAGCCCCCGATGGGTCAGCGGCACGCCGGTCGAGCAGCTGGCCCCTTGCGCCGCGGTGATGCCGGGGGCATAGTCCACCGCCACGCCATGCGCCATCAGATAGGCGGCCTCTTCCGAGCCGCGCCCGAAAATCATCGGATCGCCGCCTTTCAGACGCGCGACCGTGCGGCCGGCACGGGCCTGTTCCAGCAGGATCTCGTTGATCCGCTCCTGCGGCACGGTGTGGCACTTGGGTGCCTTGCCCACCGGGATCATCTCGGCCCGCTCGGGGCACATGGCGAGGATTTCAGGGGACACCAGGCGGTCATAGACCACGACGTCGGAGTCGCGCAGCATCCGGTGCGCACGCATGGTCATCAGTTCCGGATCTCCCGGCCCGGCGCCGATGAGGAAGACTTTACCACTCATTTGAAAGCTCGCTCGTCCTGAATGCTGGCTGGTCCCGGCGCGTCCCGCACCGCTCTCGCTCAGGCGCGTGTCGGCCTGACGGATACGGGGCTGGTGCTGGAAATACCGGGCGTGTCATGGAGGCAGACTGGCCGATGCCAAAAGGAGTCGCCTTGACATAAGTTAAGGAGCGCGGGATTTGCGCCCGCGCTCCTTGCCGATAGGTTTTTTGCCTGTGAAATCCGGGCGTTGATCAGGGTTCGACCGTGATCATCCCGATCATGTTCTGGGTCTCCCAGTGCGGGCCGCACAGATAGTCCTGCTGGCCTGGCGTGAGAAAGGTCATCTCGACGGTTTCCTCGGGGAAGATCCGGTCGCTTTCGGGTTCGCTGCCGTCCTTCAGCAGCACGCTGTGGCTGGTGCGTTTGTCCACGTTGACCCAGCGTACGGTGGTCCCGGCCTTCACCGTCAGTTCGGCGGGGCAGAAGTTGTACTTGTACATCAGGACCACCTCGACCCCTTCGGCCTCGGACGAGGGCTCACCGAAAAGCTCGACATAGCGCTCCTCGGCCTCGGCGCAGATCGCGGCCTTGTCCTCTTCGTCCGCCAGAACGGGAAAAGCTGCCGCAAGCGACAGCAGGACCGTGGGAAGAAGGATCGAGTTTCTCATGTTTCCGGTCTCCTCTCCGATACGGTGCGGCGGCCGGGCAGACCGGCCGCCGCGCTTTTCTTACTGCTTCACAACATTGATGATTGCCGAGTCATCATCAAGGGCAAGACTGGTATCCAACGTCACATGGTGGAAACGCGCCGCCGCATAGTCGTCGTGGATCGCGAAGCCGACCGTGTATGTCTTGCCCGACTCCAGCGGCACGTCGCCCGGTGCGCCCGAGTTCAGCGGCCGCTTGAACACCACGGTCCACATGCCGCCCGACAGGCTGGCCGAGGCTTCGATCTCGCCATCGTTCACCACGCGGCGGTCCAGCAGGTAGCCGTTGGTGGCGCTGCCGTCGGCAAAGACGCGCATCAGGTCAAGCAAGGTGCCATCCTCGAGATACTGCGCGATCTCTTCCTCGGGCTTGAGCTTGTCCCAGCCACCCAGCGCCTTGCCGCGGCGGCCCTTCACCTCGACCTCGGTGCGGCTTTCGCTGAGATACTTGGTGATCGAGCCTTCGGCGTTCAGACGGGCCGCGACGTCGCCACTGGCGGCGATGGTTTCGGCATCGGGCGCGAAGGGCATATAGGTGTTGTCCGCGTGGCACGAGGCCCAGCAGCCCACCTGGTCACCCAACTCGATCCCCGTGCCGGTGATCATCATGGCAACCTTGACCTGGTTGTCGGGGTCCATCTTGCCGCCATCGACGAAGGGGGCAGGGTTGTGGCCCGCATCCGCCCATTGCAGCCGGACATACAGGTTTTCACCGTCATGCGCTGCCTGCACGGTGGCGTCGATCACGCCGCGCTTGCCCGGGATCGGCGTCGGTTCCAGATCGCCGCCGGCGACGATCTTGCTGCCGATCGCGTCCAGTTCCTTGGCGTGGCAGGTCGAACACTTGTCGCCGCCCTTGGTCAACGGACGCGCGCCACCGTGGAACTTGCCGTTCTGAACCCATTCGAACGAGGCCTGGCCGGGATAGAACAGCTTCAGCTCCGCACTGGCGACCGCGTTCCAGTCGATGTTCGCGCCGACATCGCTGCCGCCACCCGAAGCCGCGGCTTCGCTGGATTCGCCGTTGGCCTTGGCGCGCTCTTCCGCGACGGCACTCTCGACCGCGGCGGCGATCTGCGCCTGAACGGCTTCCTGCTGCGCCTTGCGCGCGGCCTTCTCGGCTTCGGCGTCGGCGGCTTCCTTGGCCTCGATCCGCGCCAGGCTTTCAAGATATTCCGGCGGGATCGGACGGGCGAATTTCGGGTTCGGCGCCTCGAGTTCTTCCAGATACTCCTCCGGCGCCCGATCGCGGATGTTCGAGTGCGCGATGCCCTTGTGGCAGTCGATGCAGGTCTGGCCGACCTCCATCGCGTTCAGGTGCTGCTGCCGCGCCCGCGGTTTCTGGAACTCGGGCATCATCGATTCGAAATCGTGGCAGTTGCGGCACTCGCGCGAGTCGGTCTTCTTCATCCGCTCCCATTCGTTCATGGCCAGATGGATGCGCTTGGCCTCGAACTTCTCGGGCGTGCTGATCGAACCGACCAGTTTGCCGTACAGCTCCTTGGACGCCTGGATCTTGCGGATGATCTTGTGGGTCCAGTCCTTGGGCACGTGGCAGTCGGAACAGACCGCGCCCACGCCCGAACGGTTCACGTCGTGGATCGTGCCCTTGTACTCGGTGTAGATATAGTCGCGCATCTCGTGGCACGAGACGCAGAACTTCTCGGTGTTTGTGGCTTCCATGGCGGTGTTGAATCCGCCCCAGAAGATGATGCCGGCGATAAAGGCCACGAAGAGGACGCCAATCGGTGCCCCCCACAGCATGTACCGCCGCCAGATCGGCTTTTTTTCTTCCGTATCGGTGGACTGGGTCATCTCCAGGCTCCGTCTTGGCTTTCTGGTATGGCCTCGGGTGACAGGCCGGTTGCGTTGAGTTGCTGGTGGTCATGGGGACGTGAAAGACGGTCCCCCGGCCCCGGAAAGGCAGAAGGGGCGGGCGTGGGGCCCGCCCCTTCGTCAGGCAGATGCCATCGCGTCAGGTGACGTGGTTCGAACGGTTGTAGACGTTGAACTTGCCGGTGGGCGCATACAGCCCGTCGATCCGGCCGATCTCTTCCAGCGTTTCCGCGTCGAAGATCACGATCTGACCGTTCGGCTCTTTCGAGTCCTTCAGGTTCCACTTGGAGACCCAGACTTCGGTGCCATCCTTGTTGAACTCGAAGTGGACGGCGGCGTTGCCTTCATCTTCGGTGATCTGGATGGTCTTCACGATTTCACCGGTTTCCTTGTCGATGACCTGCACCGACTGCTGGACTTCCGGTTCCGGGTGTTTGGTCTGGTCAGCCCACACGTATTTCGAATTCGGGTGGGTGCGGACGAACAGGCCCGGGCCGTCGGTCTCGGTTTCGTAGCAGATCTTCCACGCCTGGTCCGGGTGGCCTTCCGGGTCGTTGCCCCAGACGGTCACGGTGCCGACGCCAAGGTGGGTCGTACCGGCCACCGGGCCGCAGTTCGGGTCCACCCAGTTCGCGCCCGGGCCGGGGTGCGGCAGGGCAGCGGTGTCGATCATCGCTTCGAGCTTGTGCGTCTCGGTGTCGACGACGACCATCTTGTTCGACGCGTTCGCGGCGATCTGGAAGTAACGACCGGTCGGATCGAAGAACCCGTCGTGCAGGAACTTGGCCGAGTTGATCTTGTCGATTCGCAGGTTGTCGAGGTCGGTGTAATCGACCTGCCACAGCTGGCCCAGTTCTTTCACCGCGACGATCCAGGTCGGCTCGTTCGGGGTGGTGTAGATGGCAGCCACACGGCTTTCTTCCACGTATTCGCCGTCAACGTTGGTGCCGCGGGTCGAAACGACCTTGAGCGGTTCCATGGTCTTGGCGTCGACGATGGCGAAGTGCGGCGGCCAGTACCCGCCACCGATCACGTATTTGCCGTCGCCGGACACGGCCACGTCACGTGCGTCGTAGGCGATCTTGACTTCGGCGACCAGCATCTTGTCCGGCGTCTGCCAGAGGTCGATCTTGGTCATCTTGCCGTCGCGGCCCATGGTGTACCAGAAGCGGCCGGGGTTCTCGGGCTCTTCCAGCTTGTGGTGCTCCGAGGCCTTCAGCACGTGCACGGCATAGCCGGTCGGGATGTGCGCCAGAACTTCCTTGGTGTCGCCGTCGATCACGGCCACCTTGCCTACGTCACGCTCGATGACGACGAAGAAGTTTTCCCAGTTGCGGCCGTGCAGTGGCTCGGTCGGGTAGTCTTCTTCTTCGACATAGACCTTGCGGGTCTCTTTCATCTGGGCGAGCGACATCTCGGGCGGCTTGGGCGGCTCCATCATGATGTAGGTCGCCATGTCCTTGATTTCCTGCTCGGTCATGATGTCCGAGAAGTTGTTCATACCGCCCTCGGTGCCCCAGGCGATGATCTTTTCAAGGCGTTCCTGACCCAGTTTCAGGGTGCCGCCTTCGGTCACGGTGCCGTCGGCCGCGGTCTTTTTCCAGTAGGGTTCCAGGTTCTTGCCCGTTGCGCCCTTGCGCAGAACGCCGTGGCAGCCGGCGCATTGTTCGAAGTACAGCTGCTTGGAGGCTTCGAACGCTTCTTCGCTGAGGGTTGGCTCCTCGGCGAAGGCCGGTGCAGCAACGCTGCCCAAAAGCATGGCCAGGCCAGCTCCGAGGGCGCGTCCCGATTTCGTGTAGGTGATTCCAAGTGACATGATCACTCTCCAATGTGCGTGGTGAGGCAGGGGCGAGACTGCTGCATGGGCGCCCGGGGCTCCTTGACAAAAGTCAACGCTCCTCTCGGAAACGTGAGGCCGCCGTTCCTGGGCGGGGGGCGTGCTGTTTTTGATCGGCGGGTTTGATTTTGGTTAAGTGCCGGCCCCGGCCGGGTGGCTACAGGTGTTGAAAGCAGGGGCCGCCGCAGCGATGGCGGCGCGGCCGCCCGCGAACAGGATTTCAACAATCTCATGCGCATCCGCCATGCATGCGCTTCCCGAACCAAGGGGGAAACCGAATGTCTGCAACAGTCAGGCGAGTGCTGGGCGAAGGATTCCGGGTGTTCTTTCTGGCCGCCGGTCTGTACGGCCTGTTCACCGGAGTGATCTGGGGCATGTGGCTGGCCGCCCAGGCCGGAGAGGGGCCGATCGGCGAGGCCTCCTATGCGATGGCCGCGCCGATGTGGCACGCGCACGAGATGATATTCGGCTATGCCACGGCGGCATTGGGCGGGTTCTTTCTGACCGCCGTGCCGAACTGGACCGGGGCGCCGGGGGCGCGGACCGCCTATATCACCGCCGCGGCCGGGCTCTGGCTGGCCGGCCGGGCCGCGATGTGGTTCTCGGCGTCGCTGGCGCCCTGGGCCGTGGCCGTGGCGGATCTGGCCTTCGTGCCGATTCTGGCGGCCAAGATCGCGACCCAGCTCATGCGGCGGCCCAAGCCGCAGAACATGATCTTTCTGGCCTTCCTCGCCTTCATCTGGATCGCCAACCTGATGGCGCATCTGGAATGGCTGGGGCTGACCGCCGACACGCTCGACACCGGGCTGCGGGCCGGGCTGCTCAGCCTGTGCGGGATGATCGCGGTGCTGGGCGGGCGGATCACCCCTGCCTTCACCCGCAACGCGATGAAGCGCGAAGGCGAGCCCGAGGAGACCTGGCCCGTCAGCGTGCCGCACCTTGAAAAGGCCAGCCTGATTCTGGCCCTGGCGCTGCCCGTGCCGATCCTGATTCTGGGGCCGGGGGCCGTGGCCGGGGTCGTGGCGCTGGCGCTTGGCGTGGTTCTGTTTCTGCGACTGTCCCGCTGGCGCGCCCGCTGGGCCCTGCGACAGCCGATTCTGATCGCCCTGCATCTGGGGCTGGGGATGTTGGGGCTTGGCCTGATCCTGTGGGGGCTGGCGCTGCTGGGCGTCGGCAACGAGATCGGCGCGCTGCACGTCCTGGGAATCGGCGCCGTCGGCGGCATGACCCTTGCCGTGATGAGCCGCGCCGCACTTGGGCACAGCGGTCGCGCCCTGATCGCGCCGCCGCCCGTGGCGGTGGCCTACGGGCTGATGGCGGCCGCGGCCCTGCTGCGCTGGATCGGGGCCGGGCTGGATGCCGGCTATCTGGTCGTCATGCTGGCGGCCGACGGCTCGTGGGTCGTGGCATTCGCCCTCTATCTGGTGGCGATGTGGCCCGCGCTGACCCAGCCGCGCGCATCCGGCGCGGGTTGAACGCGCGGGGTCCGGCTGTCCAGGCGGTTTGCATCGCGGCCGGACTGCCTGCGCGCGGGCGTCAGGAAAGGACCCGGTAATCCTGATAGATTTTCAAGTCTTGACTTTAGTTAAGGAAGTTTCCCGCCCAGACGGCCATTCCTGTACCACTAGCAAAGCGGCGCAAAAGGAGAGCGCAATGCGCGAAGTCATGACAAAGAGCATGGCCCGCAACATATTCTATGGCGGGTCACTGTTCTTCATAATCATCTTTCTGGCCCTGTCCTTCCACTCGGTCAGATACATCAAGACCACCTCGACCAACGAGGAAACACTGACCCACAGCGTGGCTGCGGGCAAAAAGGTCTGGGAAGACAATACCTGCATCAACTGCCATTCCCTTCTTGGGGAAGGTGCCTACTTCGCCCCTGAACTGGCGAACGTAATGGAACGCTGGGGCGTTCTTGACGATCCCGATGCCGCCTTCGAGACCCTCAAGGGCTGGATGGAGGCGCAACCCACCGGCATCGAAGGCCGTCGCCAGATGCCGAACTTCAATCTGAGCGACGAAGAAATCCGCAACCTGAGCGACTTCCTGATCTGGACCAACACGATCGACGCCCAGGACTGGCCGCCGAATGATGCGGGATAAGGAGAGTTGAGGCCATGAAATATCAATCTCAAAGAATTGCTCTGGTCTACTTTGCCGTGGCCATGGGGCTTTTCGCGATCCAGGTGCTGGGCGGTCTGCTCGCCGGCTGGATCTACGTCGCGCCCAACACGTTGTCGGAACTTCTGCCGTTCAACATCGTTCGGATGCTTCACACCAACTCGCTGATCGTGTGGCTGATCACCGGCTTCTTCGGCGCGGCCTACTTCCTGATCCCGGAAGAGGCCGAACGCGAGATCTACTCGGAAAAGATCGCCTATCTGCAGCTGGCCATCCTGGTCATCGGCACGCTGGGCGTGGTCGTGACCTACGTCTTCAACCTGTTCGAAGGCCACTGGCTGCTGGGCAAGGAAGGGCGTGAGTTCATCGAACAGCCGAAATGGGTCAAGGCCGGCATCGTGGTGGCCGCGCTTCTGTTCCTCTACAACGTCACCATGACGGTGCTGCAGGGCAAGAAGACCGCGATCACCAACATCCTGCTTCTGGGTCTGTGGGGTCTGGCGCTGCTGTTCCTGTTCAGCTTCTACAACCCTGAAAACCTGGCCCTCGACAAGATGTTCTGGTGGTACATCGTGCACCTGTGGGTGGAAGGCGTCTGGGAACTCATCATGGCGTCGATCCTGGCCTACCTGATGCTGAAGCTGACCGGCGTCGACCGCGAGGTCGTCGAGAAATGGCTCTACGTCATCGTTGCCGCCGCCCTGTTCTCGGGCATCCTCGGCACCGGCCACCACTACTACTGGATTGGTACCCCCGGTTACTGGCAGTGGATCGGTTCGATCTTCTCGAGCCTCGAGGTGATCCCCTTCTTCGCGATGATGGCCTTTGCCTTCGTCATGGTCTGGAAAGGCCGTCGTGACCACCCCAACAAGGCCGCTCTGCTGTGGTCGCTGGGCTGTGCCACGCTCGCCTTCTTCGGCGCCGGCGTCTGGGGCTTCCTGCACACGCTGCACGGTGTGAACTACTACACCCACGGCACGCAGATCACCGCGGCACACGGGCACCTGGCCTTCTTCGGCGCCTATGTCGCCCTGAACCTCGCCATCTTCAGCTACGCGATGCCGATCCTGCGCAACCGCGACCCCTACAACCAGGTGCTGAACATGGCTTCGTTCTGGATGATGACCGGCGGCATGGCCTTCATGACCTTCGTGCTGACCTTTGCCGGTACGATCCAGACCCACCTGCAGCGCGTCCTGGGCGACTACTACATGGACGTGCAGGACCAGCTGGCGGTATTCTACTGGATGCGGTTCGGCTCGGGCGTCTTCGTGGTGCTCGGCGCGCTGGTGTTCATCTACGCAATGTGGGTGCCGCGCAAAGAGGTCATCTCGCATGACGCAACGCAGGCTGCGGAGTAATGGAAATGGACGGTTCAATGAACCTCGGAACGGGGGCGGCTGACGCCCCCTTCTACCTCGCGCAGGGCGACGAATGCGATGTCTTCGCCGCCGCGCATGCAAACAACCTGCCGGTTCTGTTGAAAGGGCCGACAGGCTGCGGCAAGACCCGCTTCGTGGCCCACATGGCCGCCAAGCTGGGTCGGCCGCTCTATACCGTGGCCTGCCACGACGACCTGGCCGCCGCCGACCTGATCGGGCGCTACCTTCTGAAAGGCGGGGAAACCGTCTGGGTCGATGGCCCCCTGACGCGGGCGGTGCGCGAAGGCGCGATCTGCTATCTCGACGAGGTGGTCGAGGCGCGCAAGGACGTGACCGTCGTGCTGCACCCGCTGACCGACGACCGGCGCATCCTGCCGATCGACCGCACCGGAGAAGAACTCGAGGCCGCGCCCGGCTTCATGCTGGTGGCCTCCTACAACCCCGGCTACCAGAACATCCTGAAAACCCTGAAACCCTCGACCCGGCAACGCTTCATCTCGGTGGAATTCGACTTCCCCGCGCCCGAACTCGAGGCGCAGGTGGTGGCCGAGGAAAGCGGCCTCGCGCTGGACCGCTGCAAGCCGCTGATCCGGCTGGCGAACAAGCTGCGCGGCCTCAAGGGGCAGGACCTGGAAGAAGGCGTCTCGACGCGCCTCGTGGTCTATGCCGCGACCCTGATCGCGCAGGGCATGTCCACCGATCGGGCCATTCTGGCCGCCATGATCGAACCTCTTACCGATGATGAGGATATCAAACGCGGGCTCCTCGATCTTGTCACCGCCGTCTTTGGGTGAGGCCGGCGATGGTCAGGATCGACTTTGAGCCATGGGAACCCGAAGAAACCATCGGGAAACTGTGGCACAACCTTGCCAGCCGCCTGGATGCGCCCGAGGCGCATGAAGGAGCCGCAGTCGACCTCGCGCAGGTCGGCGGGCGGCTGGCAGTCCTTTTCCGGGGCCTCGGGGGCAGTCCGGGCGTGGAACTGCGCCCGGTCTCGCCCGAGGTTTCCCACCACCGGCTGAGCTGGCGCCGCCGCCTGGGCACCGAGGTCGAACTGGCGCCGCGCGCCTCCTTCGACGGCGAAGTGCTGCGGCTGCCCGACCGGCTGGCCGTCTACCCCGTCCGCGAGGCCAACGGCGCGCTCTATGTCTGGCTCGCCGCCGCGGCGGCACATGCAGGCACACGGATCGACGAGTCCGACCCCCTCCGGGCCGATCTGCGTGCCCTTCAGGCGGCGCAGGCCATGGTTGACGCGACCCTCGAGGACGCGCCCGGCCTGCGCCCGCTCTATACCGAGCTGTGCAAGGGCTTTCTGCACCAGCGCAACGTGCCGAACCTGCCCGGAACCGAGGCGGCGGTCGAGGCCCTGATCCGCCAAATGCTGGGCGACCCCGCGCCGCTTCCGCCCGAGGCGGAGCAGCTTCAAACCCTTGGCGATGATCTCAAGGCGCCACGCGGCTACCAGCCCTTCCGCCCGGTGCCGCTCTGGCCCGAGCTGCGCGCCGTGGCCTTTTCCGAACATCACGAGGCCGAAAGCCGCGACACCGACGGCCCGCCCGAGGAATCCGGCGAAAAGACCCACC
Organism: Ruegeria marisrubri; assembly: GCF_001507595.1. Taxonomy (GTDB): domain Bacteria; phylum Pseudomonadota; class Alphaproteobacteria; order Rhodobacterales; family Rhodobacteraceae; genus Ruegeria; species Ruegeria marisrubri. The sequence goes on along the minus strand of NZ_LQBQ01000038.1, from coordinate 172,398 downwards.
GCGCCCGCCGCCGCAAATCCGATCAGGCCGAGCGCAACGACAGCTTCATCCTGCACAAGTTCGAGGCCATCCTCAGCTGGGCCGAGTTCCTCAACCTCAACCGGCGCATCGACGATGACGACCCGGACAACGCGAAAAAGGCCGCTGACGATCAGGACGAGATCGGGCTGGGCCAGATCTCCAAGGCGCCGCCGACGCGGTTGAAGCTGCACCTCGACCTCGCCCCCGAGGACGTGGACCGCGAGCGCCTCTCGGGCCGCATCCTTTACCCCGAATGGGACGTGCGCACGGGCCAGTATCTGCCCGATCACGTCAATGTCCTGACGTCCGAGGCCGAAATCCGCGAGGATGCCGCCGAGTTCTCCAAGGACCCGGCCACCGCCCGCCGCATCCGCGCCGTCAAGCGCCAGTTCGAGGCGCTGCGCCCGGGCCGGGTGATGACCCGCGGCCATCTGGACGGCGACCAGCTGGATGTCGAGGCCGCCGTGCGCGCGCAGGTGGACCGGCTTGCCAATGGCGAAGGAACCGAGCGGGTCTGGATGCAGTCGCGCCCCGAGGCGCGCGACCTGGCCGTGTCGATCCTGCTCGATGTCAGCCGCTCCACCGAAAGCGCCGTGTCGGGCCGTGCCGTGATCGACATCGAACGCGAGGCGCTGGCGGCACTTGCCTGGGGCCTGAACGCCTGCGGCGACGATTTCGCCATCCACGCCTTCTCGTCGCTCAAGCGCAGCCGGGTCTACATCCAGCGATGCAAGGGCTTCGACGAGCCGATGACCGCCACGGTCGAACAGCGCATCGCCTCGCTGCGTCCCGGCTTCTACACCCGGCTCGGCGCCGCGATCCGCCATGCCTCGGCCGACCTGGCCAGCCAGTCGCGCAAGCGCAGGCTGCTGCTGGTGATCACCGACGGCAAGCCCAACGACCTCGACCACTACGAGGGCCGCCACGGCATCGAGGACACCTGCATGGCGATCCGCGAGGCCCGCCGCAGTGGGCAGTCGGTCTTTGGCGTCACCATCGACAAGACCGGCAAAAGCTGGTTCCCGCGCATGTTCGGGCAGGGCGGTTTCGCCGTCATCCCCGAACCCAACCGCCTGACGATGGCGCTGCCGCAGATCTACCGCCAGCTGGTCGGCGCATGAGCGACGCGTCCCTCATCGACGAGCTGCCCGGCGAGCTGCTGATGTGGGTGCTGATCGTCTCCGAGCTGCTGGTCTTCGGGGCCGGGCTCATCGCCTTCATGGGCGTGCGCTTGACCGACCCGGCCGGATTTGCCGAGGCGCAGGCCCATCTCTACCGCACCGGCGCCGCGCTCAATACCGCGGTGCTGGTTACTTCGGGCTTTCTGGCCGCGCAGGCCCTGCACTGGCGGCGCGCAGCCCGTCGCGGGGCGGCGCGTCTTGCCCTGATTGGCGCCGCGGCGCTGGGCGTGCTGTTCCTCGTCATCAAGGGCGCCGAATATGCCGGCAAGGCGGCGCAGGGCATCAGCTATGAAACCCACCCCTTCTTCATGTTCTACTACCTGCTCACGGGGTTCCACGCCGCCCATGTGGCGGCCGGGGCGGGCATCCTGCTGCTGGTCGCCTGGCGGGACGATCCCCGCAACATCGAGGCCGGGGCGCAGTTCTGGCACATGGTCGATCTGGTCTGGATCATGCTGTTCCCCGTGATCTACCTGCTGGGGTGACAGACATGCCGCTCACTTCATCTTTTTCCAAATACTCCCGCCGGAGGCCCCCCGACTTTCTCACCTTCGCCTGGCTGGCCCTGCTGGCGCTCAGCTTCGCCTCGGCCTTGCTGACCAGGCTGGCCCTGCCGCCCCAGATCGTCGGCGGAGGGATACTCCTGCTGGCACTGGCCAAGGCGCGGGTCATCCTTGCCCGCTATCTCGATCTGGCGGACAGCCCCGCCTGGCTGCGCGGCTTCACCATCGTTCTGGCCGGCTTTTCGATCCTGGTCTTCGCGCTTTACCTGGTGTGACCGCCGCGCCGCAGGCGCGGCCCGGCCCAACCGGGACCGGCGCATCGCAGATGCGCCCTGCCCGGGCGGGAGCCCCTCCGACCCGGCCCTCAAACCCGGAACGTCGCCGCCAGTTCTTCGGGCAGGTCGAACTCGCGCAGCACCCGCGCCCGCGCCTCGGGCGACATCTTGCGGGCGGTCTTTTCCACGATGCGCTGGATCTTTTCGGGCGAGTGCTTGCCGGCGAAGGGCGCGAAATACCATTTCAGGAAAACGAAACAGATCACGTCCTCCAGCGCCTGCACCTCCGGGTCGCGCTTGATGCCTTCCTTGCGCAGCATCCGCCCGGCCGACTCGATCTCGTCGGCGCCATAGCCCGCCTCGGCCATCATCGCCATGACCACCTCGGCGTGATGCACGCCCTGCGCCTTGCGCCAGGCCAGGTATCCCGCGCGCCCTTCGGGGTATTCCGAGCGCTTCAGCTTCCAGCGTTCCACATGCTGCCCGCGCGCCGCGATCTGCAGCACTTCCGAGGCATCGGGGAACAGCCGGTTCAGTTCCTCGCTCATCCGCTTGCCGTAAAGCTGGGCCTCGGGCATCCCGTCATCCAGATTGGGATCGGCCGCGTTGGCCGCGTCGATGGCGTCCAGAACCGCCTGCATCCGTGCGCTCATGGTTTGCTCCAGTTCTCCGCCGGGTCGCTTTCGGCATAGTCGCGCAGGGTGTCGATATCCTCGATCTCGGCGTGGTTGCGCTTTACCGTCACCCCGGCCGATTTCAGGCGCGAAAAGGCCCGGCTCAGGCTTTCGGGCTTCATGCCCAGACGCCCCGCGATCAGCATCTTGTCATAGGGCAGCGTCACCTCGCAGGCGCCGTCCTCGGCGTCGCACAGGCCCAGCAGGAACTCTGCCACCCGCTGCGCCCCGGTCTGCGCCTTGAGCTGCTCCAGCTGCGCCACCAGCGAGTGCAGATGGTTGAAGGCCGAGGCCAGTATCGAGATCCCGATCTCGGGTTCTTCCTTCATCAGCGAGACCAGGACCCGGCTGGGGATGTGCATGACCTCGCAGGTCGAGACCGCCTCGGCCGAGACCGGATAGGGCATGTTGCGCAGGGCGACCGCCTCACCGAAACTCTCGCCGCGGGTAAAGACGCTCACCACCGCCTCGGCGCCGGTCGGAGCCATGCGGTACAGCTTGACCCAGCCGCTGATCATGACGTGGATCGCCTGCGCCTTCTCCTCCTGCAGGAACAGCGTCTCTCCCCGTTCGTATTTGCACCAGACCGCCTGGCTCAGCAGGCTGTCGACATGCTGGTCCGGCAGCGACCGCATCAGCAGCGAGTTCCGCGCTATCGATTTCTGTGCTTCATGCGCCACGAAGGCATCCCCTTTTTTTCCGTCCGTGTCGGCTCTTTGCGGCCGTTCGAGCATTCCCGGTTCCGCCCCAAGCTATGCCAAAGTGTCATCGTGCGCACCTGCCTTTTGACGCTCTTGCTGTCAATCCCGCGATGACACTTGACATTTGTCATTCAAGTCAAGCGACCCGGGGCCTAGCGTCAGCCCAAAGCCAGTATTCCCGGGAGAAGAAGTGATGGACTACGAGCGATTTTTCACCCAAAGCCTCGACGGTCTGAGGGAAGAAGGGAACTACCGGGTGTTCATCGACCTGCAACGACGTTGCGGCAATTTCCCGAATGCGCGCCAGACCGATGGCGAGATCCGGCGCGACGTGCGGATCTGGTGTTCGAACGACTATCTCGGCATGGGCCAGCACCCCAAGGTGCTCGCGGCCATGCACGACGCGCTCGACCGCTGCGGCGCGGGCGCGGGCGGCACCCGCAACATCTCGGGCACCACCCATGACCACGTGCTGCTGGAACAGGAACTGGCCGACCTGCACGGCAAGGAAGCCGCGCTTCTGTTCACCTCGGGCTACGTGTCCAATTGGGCCGCGCTGGGAACGCTGGCGTCGAAGATCCCCGGCATGATCGTGTTCTCGGACGCGCTGAACCACGCCTCGATGATCGAGGGCATCCGCCATTCGCGCGCGCAGAAGGTGATCTGGAAGCACAACGATCTTCAGGATCTCGAGGCGAAACTGGCCGCAGCCGACCCGGACGCGCCCAAGATGATCGCCTTCGAATCGGTCTATTCGATGGATGGCGACATCGCGCCGATCAAGGAAATCTGCGACCTGGCCGACAAATACGGCGCCATGACCTATCTCGACGAGGTCCATGCCGTCGGTCTCTACGGCCCGCGCGGCGGCGGCATCGCCGAGCGCGAAGGGCTGATGGACCGCCTGACCGTGATCGAGGGCACGCTGGGCAAGGCCTTCGGCGTGGTGGGCGGCTACATCGCCGCCTCGGCCGCGCTGTGCGATTTCGTGCGCAGCTTTGCCAGCGGCTTCATCTTCACCACCGCCCTGCCGCCGGCCATCGCCGCCGGGGCCGCGGCGTCGATCCGGCACCTCAAGCAATCCAGCGAAGAGCGCGACCTGCAACAGGCCCGCGTGGCCCAGGTGCGCGCCCGTCTCGACGCCGAGGGCATCCCGCACCTGCCCAACCCCAGCCACATCATCCCGGTGATGGTGGGCGACCCGGTCAAGTGCAAGTTCATCTCGGACACGCTGCTGGAAGAGTTCGGCATCTACATCCAGCCGATCAACTATCCCACCGTGCCCAAGGGCACCGAGCGTCTGCGCATCACCCCCTCGCCGGTGCACACCGACGCGGATATCGACCACCTGGTCGGCGCGCTCTCGGCCCTTTGGCAGCGGTGCCAGATCGCCCGGATGCCCATCGCGGCGCAATGATTTCCTCCCCGTGAAGAACAGGGGTCGCCAGCGATGGCGGCTCCTGAACCTGTCGCGGGGTCCTGCGCCCGCCGCCCGAAATCTCCTTGAGTTTTTATCCCCCTTGCCCGAACCTGCCTGAAACACGGGCAGACACATCAGGCAATCGGCGGGGGTATCATGAAAATCGGGTTTTGGTGCGGGGCGGTCATCCTGCCCCTGTTGCTGGGTGCGACCAGCGCACAGGCGCAGTCGCGGCTCGAGATCGCAAACCAAAGCCACATCTGCTCATTCGCGCCCGATGACGTTCTCGAGGGCGAGATCTATTCCTTCTCGTCCAGCCAGCAGGCGCGGGACATGGTGGCCGACATCATGTCGACGGTGGGCCTCGTGCCGCGTTTCACCATCTTTGCCGCCAACGTCCCCAACGCCGCCGCCGTGATCGACGGCGAGGAACGGCTGATCGTCTACAGCGAGGACTGGATCCAGAACACGATTCCCAACAACCGCTGGGCGGCCGTCGCCCTGCTGGGGCATGAGATCGCGCATCACCTGAACGGCCACACGCTCGAGGCGGGCGGCAGCCGGCCCCCGACGGAACTCGAGGCCGACAGGTTCGCCGGTTTCGCGGTGGGCAAGCTGGGCGGAAGCCTGGAAGATGCGCAATGGCTGTTCAGGCAACTGCCCGAGGCCGGCAGCGACACCCATCCGGGCCGCAAGGCCCGGCTCGAGGCTGTGGCAGTCGGCTGGCGCGAGGCGACGGGCGGGCGTGTCGGCACGCCCCCGCCCAGTGACACCCCACAGGTCCGCGCCGAACCGCAGGACGCCCCGGCGGCCGGAGACTGGCTGGTGATCGCGGGCTCAGTTCCGCATGGCGCGCCCGATCAGGCCTCGGCCCGGATGCAAGAGCTTCGGGCCTTGGGCCTGCCGGTGCGGGTGATCAACACCGACGATTTCGACAATCTCAAGGACGGGCTCTATTCGATCGTCGTCGCCACCTCGTCGCGCGACGACGCGTTCCGCGCGCTCGAGGCGGTCCGGCGCCATGTGCCGGATGCCTATGTGAAAAAGGGCAACTGACGCGGCTCTGACGGCCGTGTTCCGACCTTTCCGCCCGCCCGAACCGGTCTTCTGAACCTGCCGATTGGCGTCGCAGTCCATTTGGCGCTAAACTTTCATACCTTCCCGAAACCCGCATTTGCCGACAGGGGCCGAGGACGATGGAACAGTTTGCAAACCGCAGTGTCGCGGGGCAGGCGCTTGCCGCGGCGCTTTCTGAAAAAGGCTATGAAGACCCGGTGGTTCTGGCGCTGCCGCGCGGGGGCGTTCCCGTCGCGATCGAGATCGTCCGAGCGCTCAAGGCGCCGCTGGACCTGATCATGGTGCGCAAGATCGGGGTGCCCTCGCAGCCCGAACTGGCCGCGGCGGCCATCGTCAACGGCGACGATCCCCAGATCGTCATCAACACCGAGATCGCCCGCGCCTTCAACCTGACGCAAGAGAGGATCTCGCAACTGGCCGAGCAGCAGCTGCTCGAGATACAGCGCCGCCGCCGGGCCTATCTGGGGGATCGCAAATCCGTGCCCATCCAGGGCAGAACGGCCATCGTCGTCGATGACGGCATCGCCACGGGCGCCACGGTCCGCGCCTCGCTCAAGGCGCTGAAGCGGCGCGGCCCCGCCCGAATCGTGCTGGCCGTGCCCGTCGCCGCCAGGGATTCGCTGGCGCAGCTGCGCGGCGATGTGGACGATATCGTCTGCCTGCAAATGCCCGAACCCTTCTGGGCCATCGGCGCGCATTACGTGGATTTCACCCAGACCCCCGATTCCGAGGTCATCCGGCTGCTGGCCGAGGCGGATTCCCTGGCCTGAGTCTGCTAGGTGCCTTTACAAAAATCCTTTTTGGACCTGACCTAAGTCAAGTAGTTACCCGTGCCGACCCGCTAGGACTCCCTCAGAGCTTTCCGAGTGGAGTCTCCATGCGTCCCTGCCGTCCCCATACCTTGCCAGTTGCTCGCGTGTTCCAAACGCTGGCCGGGGTGGTGGGCGTCCTCCTGTTGCTGTTGCAATCGTTCCTCCCGACGCTGGCGAGCGCCGATGAGGGCGAGTGGATGGAGATCTGCTCGGAAGCGGGGCCGGTGCTGGTTCAGGTCGATCTCGAAGACGACTCTGACGGCACCGCGCCCTGCCCGGACTGCGCAAGCTGCATTCTCTGCGCCGCGAGCGGCCCCGCTCTGATGGCCGCCGCGCCCGAACTGGCCCGGCCAGAGGTTGTACAAATCGGAACATTGCAGGGTCGGGACGTGTACAAACCGTACAATCCGGCCCAGTTCTGGCCCGACAACCGCGGCCCCCCGTGCGCATCCCAAAATAGAAACGAACGCGCCCCGCGCGCGTCCACGGCGTCAACCCAGGTAACAGGAGGTGCGCTGTGGTCGTAAAGCGCGCAATCCATATTTTTATTATTTCCTTTGCATTCTGCCTGGCGGCACTGACGGCGCAGGCCGACAGCCTGGCCAGCTTCCTGCCCGATATCGATCCCGCCGAACTGGCGCCCGGTGCCGATGCCGTCGGTCCGGTGCGCGATGACGTGCCCGTTGCCCCGGTGCTGAAGGATGGCGAGACCATCGCCTGGGCCTTTCTGACATCCGATTTCGTGGGCACCACCGGCTATTCCGGCAAACCGATTCACGTTGTCGCCGCCATCGACGACGACGCGGTGCTGACCGGCGTGAAACTGGTCAAGCATTCCGAGCCCATCGTGCTGATCGGCATCCCCAATTCGCGCATGGTCGAACTGACCGAGGGCTATGCCGGCCTGGATCTCAAGATCGAGGCTGAGACCGGCGGCGAAGGACATGATCTCGACATCATCTCGGGCGCGACCGTCACCATCATGGTGATCGACGACAGCCTTGTGCGCGGCGGCCTCAAGGTGGCGCGCGCGCTTGGGTTGGGCGGGTTGTCCCAGGTTCAGGCAACCGGACCCCGGCGCGAGATCGACATGTCCAAAACAGATACCTACGACTGGGCAACGCTTTCGGGCGACGGGTCCATTCGGCGCATGACGCTGGATGTCGGGCAGATCAACGAGGCCTTCGAGGCCACCGGCGATGCGCGCGCCATCGCGCGCCCTGAACCCGGCGAGCCCGATGACACTTTCATCGACATGCACATGGCGCTGGTCTCGGTGCCGTCGATCGGTAAGTCGCTGTTGGGCGAGGCCGAGTACCAGAACATGGTGAATTGGCTGGACGAAGGCGAGCATGCCATTCTGGTTCTGGGTCGCGGCGCCTACAGCTTCAAGGGCTCGGGCTATGTCCGTGGCGGCATCTTCGACCGCATTCAGTTGATCCAGGGTGACAGCTCGGTCCGGTTCTTCGACCGGCAGCAGCGCCGTTTGGGCGAGGTCGCCGCGCCGGGAGCGCCGACCTTCACCGAGTTGGACATCTTCAAGATCCCCGCCGATGCCGAGTTCGATCCGACCGCGCCGTTCCGCCTGCAACTGCTGGTGCAGCGGGCCGTGGGTGCCGTGGAAAAGACCTTCCTGACCTTCGATCTGGGCTACAAGCTGCCCGAGCAGTACCTGCTTCCGGCGGCCCCCGCGCCCTCCGTGGTCGATGACGCCACCGGCGAGGCCGCGGCCAAATCGGCCCTGTGGCAGCGGATCTGGAAGGACCGCACGGTCGAGATCGGGGTGCTGGGCGCCATGTTGCTGGTGCTGACGGCCACGTTCTTCTTCCAGTTCCACGCCACGATGAACGCGCGGGTCTTCTACTGGTTCCGCATCGGGTTCCTGACGATGACCTTGTTCTTCATCGGCTGGTACGCCAACGCGCAGCTGAGCGTGGTGAACATCATGGCCCTGGTCGGCAGCCTGCGCACCGGGTTTACCTGGGATGCCTTCTTGCTGGATCCGCTGGTGTTCATCCAGTGGTTCGCGGTGGCCGCCGCGCTGCTGTTCTGGGGGCGCGGGGCCTATTGCGGCTGGCTGTGCCCCTTCGGCGCCCTGCAGGAACTGACCAACAAGATCGCCCGCGCGCTGAAGGTGCCGCAATGGACCCTGCCCTGGGGCCTGAACGAGCGCCTTTGGCCGATCAAGTACATTATCTTCCTGGCGCTGTTCGGCCTGAGCATCGTGTCGATCCCGCTGGCCGAGCACTATGCCGAGATCGAGCCGTTCAAGACTGCGATCATCCTCAAGTTCGTGCGCGAATGGCCCTTTGTGGTCTTCGCCGTGTCGCTGCTGGTGATCGGCCTGTTCATCGAACGGTTCTATTGCCGCTATCTGTGCCCGCTGGGCGCCGCGCTGGCGATCCCCGCCAGGATCCGCATGTTCGACTGGCTCGAGCGCTACAACGAATGCGGCAATCCCTGTCAGACCTGCCGGAACGAATGCCCGGTCCAGGCCATCCACCCCACGGGCAAGATCAACCCGAATGAATGCGTCACCTGTCTGCATTGTCAGGTGCTGTACCAGTCCGAGAGCAAATGCCCCGTCGTGATCCGCCAGATGAAACGGCGGGCCAAGACTGGAACGGTCAATGTCAAGACCCCTCTCGGACAACCACCGGCGAACCATCCGAACGCCAAACCGCAAAACGTTTCTTAAAAGGAGGAACGACCATGTCGGAACACGACAAGAACCTGAACGTCACCCGCCGCGGCCTGTTGGGGGCCACCGCAACCGGCGCCGTTCTGGCCGGGACCGGTCTGGGCTCGACCCTGATGACCGCGAAGGAGGCCAGCGCCGCCGCCAAGCAACATCTTGAGCCCGGCGAACTGGATGAATATTACGGCTTCTGGTCCTCGGGCCAGACCGGCGAACTGCGTATCCTGGGCGTGCCCTCGATGCGCGAGCTGATGCGGGTGCCGGTGTTCAACCGCTGCTCGGCCACCGGCTGGGGCCAGACCAACGAGTCGCTGAAGGTGCTGACCGAGGGCCTGCTGCCGGAAACCAAGGAATTCCTGGCCAAGCGCGGCATGAAAACCTATGACAACGGCGACCTGCACCACCCGCACATGTCGTTCACCGACGGCACCTATGACGGCCGTTACCTGTTCATGAACGACAAGGCCAACACCCGCGTGGCCCGCGTGCGCTGCGACGTGATGAAATGCGACAAGATCATCGAGATCCCGAACGCGCATGACATCCACGGGCTGCGTCCGCAGAAATACCCGCGCACCGGCTATGTCTTTGCCAATGGCGAGCACGAGGCGCCGCTGGTCAACGATGGCAGCGTGCTGGACGATCCGTCGCAATACGTCAACATCTTCACCGCAATCGACGGCGACACGATGGAGATCGCCTGGCAGGTGATCGTGTCGGGCAACCTCGACAACACCGACTGCGACTATCAGGGCAAATACGCCTTCTCGACCTCGTACAACTCGGAAATGGGCATGAACCTGGCCGAGATGACCGAGAGCGAGATGGACCATGTGGTCGTCTTCAACCTGAAGGAAATCGAAGCGGGCATTGCCGCTGGCGACTATCAGGAACTGAACGGCGTCAAGGTTGTCGATGGCCGCAAGGAGTCGGGCAAGAACTATACCCGCTACATCCCGATCCCGAACTCGCCGCATGGCGTGAACGCGGCGCCGGACAAGAAGCACATCATGATCAACGGCAAGCTGTCGCCGACCGTGTCGGTGATCGATGTCGAAAAGGTGGACGCGCTGTTCAGCGAAAACGCCGATCCGCGTTCGGCCGTCGTCGCCGAACCGCAGCTGGGCCTTGGACCGCTTCACACCGCGTTCGACGGCAAGGGCAACGCCTATACCACGCTGTTCCTGGACAGCCAGGTGGTGAAGTGGAACATCGACGCGGCCATCCGCCAGTATGCGGGCGAGGACGTCGATCCCATCGTCGACAAGGTGGACGTGCACTATCAGCCGGGCCACAACTCGACTTCGATGGGCGAGACCGCAGAGGCCGACGGCAAGTGGCTGATTTCGATGAACAAGTTCTCGAAAGACCGCTTCCTGAATACTGGTCCTCTGAAGCCGGAAAACGAACAGTTGATCGATATCTCGGGCGACAAGATGAAGGTGGTCCACGACGGCCCGACCTTTGCCGAGCCGCATGACTCGATCATCGTTCACCGGTCCAAGGTCAACCCGGTCAACGTCTGGGATCGCAACGACCCGATGTGGGAAGATGCGCGCAAGCAAGCCGAGGCCGATGGCGTGGTGCTGGAAGATGGCGCCGACGAACCCATCCGTGACGGCAACAAGGTGCGTGTTTACATGACCTCGGTCGCGCCGACCTTCAGCTTGGAGAAGTTCACCGTCAAGCAGGGCGACGAGGTGACGATCTACATCACCAACCTGGATGATGTGGACGACGTGACCCACGGCTTCTGCCTGTCGAACTTCGGCATCGCCTTCGAGATCGCGCCGCAGGCTACCGCCTCGGTCACCTTCACTGCCGACCGTCCGGGCGTGCACTGGTTCTACTGCCAGTGGTTCTGCCACGCGCTGCACATGGAAATGCGCGGCCGGATGCTGGTCGAGCCGCAGGGGGCATAACCCATGCGCTGGCTCCTGCTCATCCCGCTCCTGTTCGGCTCGTCCCTTTGGGCGGCGGAATGGGATGTGCCAAACCGGGCAGGGGCCATCACCGAAACACTGGCTCAGGCGGAGGAGGGCGACACCCTCCGCCTGAGCCCCGGCGTTTACACCGAGCGCCTGGTTCTGGACCGGCCCATCACGATCGACGGGCTGGGGCAGGCCACGATCGACGGACAGGGCAAGGGCAGCGTCATCACCGTCACCGGGCAGGGCGTCACGGTGCGGGGTCTGACGGTGGTCGGCTCGGGCTCGGATCACGAGGACATCGACAGCGGCATCAAGCTGACCAAGACGGCGATTGCGCCGCGGATCCTCGACAACGTGCTGATCGGCAACCTTTACGGTGTCGACATCCACGGCGCCCGGGACAGCCTGGTCAAGGGCAACCGGATCGAGGGCCGGCAGGACCGGCACATGAACATCCGCGGCAACGGGGTCTATGTCTGGAACGCGCCCGGCGCGGTGGTCGAGGACAACGACATCCAGTATGGCCGCGACGGGATCTTCGTGAATTCGTCCAGGAAAAACACGTTCAGGAACAACCTGTTCCGGGACCTGCGCTTTGCCGTGCACTACATGTATGCCGATGATTCCGAGGTTTCGGACAACGTCTCGATCGGCAACGATCTGGGCTATGCGGTGATGTTCACCACCAACGTGAAGGTGGTGAACAACGTCTCGATCGGTGACCGCGAACACGGGGTCATGCTGAACTATGCCAATGAAAGCGTGATCTCGGGCAACGTGGTGAAGGGCGCGAAAGAGAAATGCACCTTCCTCTACAATGCCAACAAGAACGAATTCACCAACAACTGGTTCGAGGGCTGCGGTATCGGCATTCACTTCACCGCAGGGTCCGAGGGCAACCGCATCGTCGGAAACGCCTTCGTCGGCAACCGGACACAGGTGAAATACGTCTCGACCAAATGGGTCGAGTGGTCGGAAGACGGTCGCGGCAATTACTGGTCCGACTTTGCCGCCTATGACGTGGATGGCGACGGCATCGCCGACGCCCCCTATCGCCCCAACGATAGCATGGACCATGTGCTGTGGACCCAACCCGCAGCCAAGATGCTGCTCGGCTCGCCCGCCGTGCAACTGGTGCGCTGGTCGCAATCGGCCTTCCCGGCGCTGCTGCCGGGTGGCGTGGTGGACAGCAACCCGATGATGAAAGCCCCCAAACCCCCAGCAATGCAAAAGGTGCCTCATGACGGATAAGGCCCTGACCATCCAGCAAGTCTGCAAGGATCGCGGCAAGACCCGCGTTCTGAGCGATGTGGACCTGACCCTTGCCCCCGGAGAGCGCGTGGCGCTTCTGGGTCACAACGGCGCGGGCAAGTCGACCCTCATCAAATCCATCCTCGGGCTGATCCCGGTCGATGGCGGAACGATCCGTGTCGGAGACTCGGCTCCCGGCAGCGCCGTGGCGCGGCGCGACACGGCCTATCTGCCCGAGGCGGTCTCGTTCCACCCCGCCTTGACCGGGCGCGAACAACTGACGCTGTTTGCCCGCCTCTCGGGCGAAAAGGCCGACATTCCCGGCCTGCTTGATCGGGTGGGCCTGAGCGACGCGCTGGATCGGCGCATCGGCACCTATTCCAAGGGGATGCGGCAGCGTCTGGGTCTGGCGCAGGTGCTGCTTGGCAGTCCGAAGGTGGCGCTACTGGACGAGCCGACCAGCGGGCTGGACCCGATCTCGCGGCAGGACCTTTATGCCATCATCGACGAGCTGGCGGGGCAGGGGACGGCAGTGCTGATCGCCTCTCACGCCCTGACCGAGGTCGAGGCCCGCACCGACCGCATCGCCATCCTGCGCAAGGGCGTCAAGGTAGCCGACGACACGCTGGCCAACCTGTCGGAACTGGCCGGGCTGCCGATCAAGCTGCGGGTGCGCGCCACCGAGAACGCCGACGTGCTGGCCGCCAAACTGGGTGGTCGCCGGGTCAATGGCGCTTCGGTCGAGATCCTGTGCTCGCCCGCCGAAAAGATGGAGGCCCTGCGCCGCATCGCCGCCATGGGCGAGGCGGTGGCCGATCTGGAAATGGCACCGCCCAAGCTGGAAGACCTTTATCGCCACTACGCACGGGAGGCGGCTCAATGACTCGATTTCTTGCCATAACCCGCGCCGAAATGCTGATCCTGCGTCGCAACCGCTGGCTGCTTGTGGCGACGCTCATCATGGTGCTGTTCGCCTTGGCGCTGACCTTTGCCGGCAGCGCGCCCACCGGCACGCTGGGCGTTGACATGCTGACCGTGTCGGTTGCCTCGATGACCACGCTTTCGGTCTATCTCGCGCCGCTTCTGGCGCTGATGATGGCCTTTGATGCCATCGCCGGAGACGTCGACCGCGGCAGCCTCGCGCTGCTCTTGTCCTATCCGGCGGGCCGTGGTGAGATCCTGTTGGGCAAATTTGCCGCGCATCTGGCCGCGCTGGCCTTTGCCATGACCATCGGCTTCGGCACGGCCGGGGCGGTGGCCGCCTGGTTTGGTGGTGCCGGCCCCGAAAGTCTTATGGCGCTGGCGCGCCTCATTCTCACTTCGATCCTCCTGGGCGCCGTGTTCCTGGCGCTGGGTTACCTGCTGTCTGCCCTGGCACGGGGCGCCACGGCGGCGGCAGGTCTGTCGGCCGGGCTCTGGCTTGTCTTTGTCGTTCTCTATGACCTGGGGCTGTTGGGGGCCGTTGTCATGGATCAGAGCGGCACCTTCACCCGATCCGTCTTTCCGTGGGTGATGGTAGCCAACCCGGCCGACGCATTCCGTGTCTGGAACATCGCGGCGACCGAAGGCGTGGCGATGGCCTCGGGCATGACCGGCGCGGCGCAGGCCCTGCCCGCATGGGCCGCACCCGCCTCGCTGATGATCTGGCCGGTGCTGGGCTTTGTGCTGGCGCGCGCCGCGTTCCGGAGGGTCGAGCCATGAGACGCATTGCCCTGATCGCACTCGTCGCCCTGACTGCCTGCAAAGAGGAACAGGCGGCCGCGCCCCCTGCGCCCGTTGATCTGACCGAGACCGCGCTCAGCTATTTCTGCCAGATGAATGTCGCCGAACATGGCGGGCCCAAGGGGCAGATTCACCTCGAAGGTTACCCGGCGCCTCTGTTCTTTGCGCAGGTGCGCGACATGCTCGCCTATCTCAAGAGCCCCGAGCGCGATGCCGAGATCACCGCCGTCTATGTCAGCGACATGGGGACCGCGCCCAGCTGGCAGTCGCCGGGCATCTCGAACTGGATTTCCGCCGAGGGCGCGGTGTTCGTCGTCGGGGCGAATGTCGCGGGCGGCATGGGCGCGCCCGAGGTGGTGCCCTTTGCCGAGCCGTCAGCGGCCGAAGCCTTCATACAAAAGTACGGTGGCGCTGCGGTGCCACTTTCGGATATTCCTGATGCAACGGTTCTTGGGCCCGTTGATCTGGACCTGACCCTGGAGACACCGGCATGACTCAGCTTTCACGTCGCCGCTTTCTGTCCATCTCGGCCGCCTGCGCAGCCCTGCCCGCGGGAGCGGTGGCCGCCCCATCCGCGCAGTGGCGTGGCGTTGCCCTTGGCGCAGGGGCCAGCCTGCGCATCGAGGGGCTGGACGATGCAGAGGCGGCCCCGATCATCGCGGCCGTCGAGGCGGAACTGGAAAGGCTGGAGTTGATTTTCAGCCTCTATCGCCCCGAGTCGCAACTCAGCGCACTGAACCGCGACGGACGCCTGACTGATCCCGCGCCGGAACTGCTGGATGTGCTGAGCCTGTGCTCGGCCCTGTACGACGCGACCGAAGGTGCCTTTGACCCGAGCGTGCAACCGCTGTGGCTGGCGCTGGCGCAGGGGGGCACAGAGAACGAGGTCGAAGCGGCTCGAGGGGCCGTGGGATGGCAGGGGGTTTCCGTCCAGCCTGACGAAGTCCTCCTGCCCCGGCCCGGGCTTTCGGGCCTGACCCTGAACGGGATTGCGCAGGGGGCGATTACCGACCGGATTTCCGGGCTGCTGAAGTCGTTCGGGCTGACCGATGTGCTGGTCGACATGGGTGAGATCGCCGCGCTGGGCCGCCACGCAGATGGCCGCGACTGGCAGGTTGGCCTGCTGGGGCCGGATGGGGCGATCCGGCAGCGTATCACCCTGCGTGACCGGGCCGTTGCGACCTCGGCGCCGGATGCGACAAGGATTGGAGGGATGCAGGCACATATCCTTGATCCGCGCGGCGGCAATCCTTTGCATCAGGCGATTTCCGTCTCGGCGCCCAGTGCTGCGATTGCGGATGGCTTGTCCACGGCGCTGTGTCTGATACCAAGGGAAGAAATTGCTCTGGTACTGAGTCGTTTTCCCCGATCGAAACTGGAAATGTTGATCTGAAAGACGGAGAAATAACATCATGATCAAACGTTCGCTGATCCTCACGGCGCTGGCCGCCTCGCTGGCACTGCCTGCATTCGCCGAGGGCGACGCCGCCAAGGGCGAGAAGGTGTTCAAGAAGTGCAAGGCCTGCCATGCCGTGGGTGAAGGCGCCAAGAACAAGGTCGGCCCTGCGCTGAACGGCATCGTCGGCGCCGCTGCGGGCCAGGCCGAAGGGTTCAAGTATTCCCCCGCCATGAAGGAAGCCGCCGAAGGTGGTCTGGTCTGGGATGAAGAAACCCTTGCCGCGTTCCTGGCCAAGCCCAAGGACGTCGTGAAAGGCACCAAGATGTCCTTTGCCGGCCTCAAGAAGGAAAGCGAACAGGCCGATGTGATCGCCTATCTGAAAGGCTTCTGAAAACACGAGGAACCCGGTCTCAACTGACCGGGTTCTTTTTTGCCCCGGCCATGCCATTGGCGCGCTGCCCAAAGGGCAGCCCACCTGCCTGAAACCGCTTTGTATTCTCCTTCTGCCGCGTCCGGCGTTTGAAACGCAGGGCGTTCAGAGTCGCGGTCCGCCCGAGCTTTTCTATTTCGTCGATCCTTCCCTGCTGACGGAATCTTCTGCCGGCGTGGCAAGATTGATGCCGATTGATGCGAACAAAATGCGAAATATGCGCGCAGTTGTGTATAATGGGAACTTGATTGAACTGGTTTAAGCGATTGGTGGGGTGCCACTCATGGTCGGCACGATCTCGACCAAGGAACCCTTGGCCTGGGAAGGCCAGGCATTGCAGCGGTCATCCAAGACGGTGGTGTTTGCGGATGTCGTGGATTCGGTTCGCCTGATCGAAAGTGACGAAGAAGGCACGGTGCGCCGCTGGCTTGGCTTCGTGGACTCCGTCGAGACCGAGGTCGGGCGCAGCAAGACGGGTCGGGTCGTCAAGCGCCTGGGCGACGGTGTGATGATGGAATTCGGCGACGCTTGTGAGGCGGTACAGACAGCACTGCAGATGCGCAGCCGCCTCGCCGCCGTGAACCAGAGCGACCCTGCCGCGCAGGGAATGGATATCCGGATCGGGATACATGCCGGAGAGGTTCTGCGCAGCCTTGATGCCGACCTTTATGGGCGGGATGTCAACATCGCCGCAAGGCTGGCGGACGCGACGATGCCCGGCGAAATCATGGCTTCGGCCAGCGTCCGCGATGCGCTGGCCAATAGTGTCGATGCCGAGTTCGAGGATGTCGGGCCGGTCTTCCTCAAGAACGTGCCACAGCCGGTCCACACGTTCCGGGTGGTGGCGCCGCACGAGTTCCCGCGCGTGGCGCCCCTGCTGGCGCCCGAGGATCTGTTGCCGACGATCGCGGTGCTGCCGCTGGTGATCGAGCGGAATGGCGAGGCGCATGTCTGGCGCGACCTGCTGACCGAAGACATCATTACCGCCCTTTCGCGGTCGCACCAGATGAACGTGATCTCGCGCCTCTCGACGATGGGGATCTCGCCGGAGAAATTCACCCTCTCGCAGATTTCTGAGACCTTGGAGGCCGATTTTCTGCTCTCGGGCAGCTGTGCCGTCGGAAAGCAGCGCCACCTGCTGGATCTCAACCTGTCCGAGGCGCGGACCGGCCGCGTGATCTGGTCGGACCGCTTCGAGGTCGACGCCTCGGCCCTGTTGCAGAAGAATTCGATCTTTTCCGAGGTGGCCAGTGGAATTCACCTTGCCATTCTCGATCTGGAAATGAAGCGGGCCATGGCCCACCCGGTGCCGACGCTGGACAGCTACGAGATCCTGATGGCGGCCGTTGCCCTGATGCATCGCCTGTCCCCCACGGATTTCGCGCGGGCCGGAGATCTGCTGGACGCGCTGATCGAGCGCATCCCGAACACGCCGGTCCCGTTGTCGTGGAAGTCGCGCTGGCACGTTCTGCGGGTCGTTCAGGGATGGTCCCCCGACCCCAGGCAGGAGGCCGCGCTGGCGCTGAACCACACGCATCGCGCCCTGGACCTCGATCCGACCAACAGCGGGGCGCTGATCGCCGAAGGGTTCGTCCAGACCAACCTGCTGCACAACCTGTCCGAGGCCGAGGAGCTATATGACAGCGCCCTCGAATACACGCCGAACGAGGCCGCGGGGCGCGCGCTGCGCGGCACGCTTTATGCCTTTCGCGGCGAGGGGGAGCGAGCGGTTCGGGATACCGAGCGCGCCCTGCATCTGGCGCCGAGGGATCCGCATCGGTTCTTTTTCCAATGCCTGGCGGGCAGTGCCAGCCTGGTGGCCGAGGACTATCCACGCGCCCTGGAACTGATCAAGAGCTCGCTGCGCCTCAACCGCCTGCACATGTCCTCGCTGAGGATGCTGGCGGTGACCGAGTGGCGGATGGGGCATCACGCCGAGGCCCGGGGCGCGGCCGCGAAAATCCTGAGGGCGAATCCCGGTTTCACCGTCAGTGGATGGTTGCGGAATTCTCCCAGCGCGGATTTCCCCGTTGGCCAGGCCTTTGCCGACACCTTGAGAGAGATAGGAGTGCCGGACTGAAGAATTGAACTGAACGAATTTTGATAAGGAGAGACTTTGAATGGCAATTGAATCGAACCAATCGCAACAGGGGGCTTTTGGCGCCTTTGGTGCTTTCGGAACGAGCGGGGCTTTTGGCGCATTTGGTGCATTTGGAGCTTTTGGCGCTTTCAGCGGCACAGGGGCTTTTGGCGCCTTCGGAGGCGGCCCGGTCGACCCTCCCTTGGTTTCGGCGGCGCTGATCACCAGTCGTGACGGTATCGCCGGATCCTGGATCCCTGTCTCCGGCTCTGCGGTCGACCCCAGCGGCCAGGAAGACGTCGAATACCTGGAACGGCTGTCGCCCGCGGTGCGCGGCAGCATCTTTGCCTTGGAACTGGGCAGCCGCATCGGTTTCGGTTTCGAGCCGGATGCGGCGGATGCGACGAAACCCGGATGGGCACGCGTCTATCATCTGGAGGCGGCGCTGCCGGGTTCGACTGATGCGAAATACGTTCCTCTGGTGGCTGTGAAACGACCGACACAGAAGATTTTTGCGCAGCAACTCGATCTGGTGGCGAACTATGCCGATCTGCGGCAGGATCGCATGGGCGAAATCCTGTCTCAGCTTGGCACTCCGACCGAGTTTCTGCGCGCCATCGCCTTCATCGAGCCGGCGCGCACGCCCTACACGATCGAACTGCTGGCGACTGCGCACTGGCTGGCGAATTTCGTCGAGATGCGGTTGAAATACGCGCTCGCCTGCAAGCGGCCGATCGAATATTCGCCGCAGATCCAGCCGATGATCTGGACGCCGACACATGGGGCTCTGCCCAGCGGGCATTCGACCGAAGCGTTCACCATGGCGCGGGTTCTGTGGCTGCTGCTGAGGGCGAACAAGGTGGATCCCCCAAAAGAGAACCCCTATGACCAGGGGCTCTGGGGCGAAATGCTGATGCGCGTGGCGGCCCGGATCGCCATCAACCGGACGGTGGCCGGGGTGCACTTTCCCGTGGACAGTGCCGTTGGTGCGGTCCTCGGATTGACATTGGGGCGGTATTTCGTAGATCGATGCACCTTTGTCGAGACTGCCGGTGATCCGGCCAACTTCGAATTTCCCAAGGCGAGCTGGGAATTTGACGGCACGAAATATTTCCGCACGATGGATGACGGCACCGAGGTCGGCGATATCGATTTCGACTGGCGCGCCTATTACGACCCGAGGGATCCGGCAAATGGCCAGAACCCCGAGCAGAAGACGAGTGCGGACTGGGTGACCAGAACCGCTCTGACGGGTGTCGATCAAACTCAGGCGATGTCGAAACCGCTGCACTGGCTCTGGGGCAAGGCGGCGGACGAGTGGAAGGATTTCTGATCCGGTTTTTGTGAGGGTAATTGTTATGTCATTTGATTGGATAAAGATGGGGCCGGATGAACTGGTCCGGGATGCGGAACTGGAGTTTCGCGTCAACATGATGAAGCGTTTTACCGCTGCCAACCTGGGATTTGTGAAGGGAAACGACGGGCTGCACGGCGACGCGCTGCGGGCGAGGATCGACCGGGACTATGACGCGCTGTGGTGGATGGCGGTCGTGGAAGTCTCGCGCAACGAGGATACGGACCGAAACCGGACGATCAACGAGTTGCTGGACCTGGCTGACGCGCAGGACCTGCTGGAGAACGTGATCGTCCCCGGAGAATACAGCGAAGCCATCAGGGCCAACGAACCGCAGGCATTCGTCACGTTCTTCGTTCAGCGAAAATACATCGAGAGGGCAAACAAATCCGACGGAGAAGCGGCTCTGGGCGTTCTTTCGATGTCGGTCACGGGCCCAGTGACCCCCGACGTGCCCTCGCCGATCGGCGCCCCGCTGGAGCCGGGCACCAAACCCGTCAAGGTCGGGCCCGAGACCGTGCTTGTCGCCGTGATCGACTATGGCATCGCCATCGGTCACGACCTGTTCCGCCGCGAGGGTCCGACCGGCGAGCTGGACGTCAGCCGGGTGGCCTTTTTCTGGGACATGGACGGCGTGCCCAGTCCGGACGCGGAACTGCCCAGCAGTTTCGGCCGTATCTGGACGCAGAACGAGATCGAGCAGAAGTTGAAGCAGAACATGCAGAACGGCCTGTTGGATGAGGCTGGATTCTACCGGGAGATCGGCCTGATCGACTGGGGCAGGTCGGTGCTGAAACCCTGCGCGCAGCGGGTGTCGCACGGAACGCATGTCACCGGCCTGGCAGCGGGCTACCCGGCAGAGGACGAACAGGGCAAGGACCGCAAGATCATAGCCGTTCAGTTGCCGGGATGGGCCGTTCATGACCCGACCGGGGACCGGCTGGATGTTCCGCTGGAGCGGGCTCTCGATTTCATTGCGGCCCGCCTGGGCCAGTTCAAGATCACCGGCACCGGCAAGAAGCCACCCATCGTGATCAATTTCAGTTTCGGCAATTTTGCCGGTCCGCATAATGGCCGGGGGTTGATCGAGCAGGTGATCGAAACCGCCCTGGCGCAAATGGCGGCGGATTTCGGCAGTCCGCAATTGATGACCCTGCCATCGGGCAATGGGAATCTGTCCCGGTGCCATGCCGAGTTCATTCTGACGGATGACGAGGATACGGAACGGATCAACTGGCAGGTGCAACCGGACGATCTGAGCCCGTCCATGTTGCAGGTCTGGATGCCGGTCTTGCCCGCCGTTCCCGATGGAGCGGTGAGCCTGACGCTGATGGCGCCGGGTGCGGCAGGATCGGCCACGGTGCAGGCCGGCGCGGCACCGATGCAGGCGAAGCTGACGGAAAACAACGAGGATCTGGCGATCATCAGTTACAGACCTCCGAATGATCCGGGTGAGCCGGGGCTGTTCGAGGTGATGGTCGTGAGCACCGGGCACCCGCTGAATGTTGGCCCGTTGGCGCCCGCCGGGGCCTGGCACCTGAGTTTCTCGAAACCGCATGGCATCGAGGATCTGACAATGAACCTGTGGGTGCGCCGGGACGAGAGGCTGCCGGGTTTTCCCGAATTCGGGCGGCAGTCCTATCTCGTCGACCCCCGCTACGGGCGGTTCGCCGAACCGGGCGGTAAGGAACTGGACGACGATCCGGACGATCATGCCGGTCCGGTCCGCCGCGCCGGGACGATCAGCGGATACGCCAGCGGCGACACTCCGGCGGTCATTGCCGGCTATGTCCGCTCGACCGGCAGGATGGCGGGCTATTCCGCCGGCGGTCCCACGTTGAACGACCAACGGCCAACGGGGCCCGATGCCTCGGCCGTGAGTGACGACAGCGATGTTCTGGGCGGAGTTCTCAGCGCCGGGTCCAGCAGCGGGTCGCGGGTGGCCCTCAACGGAACCAGCGTGGCGGCGCCGCAGGTCGCCCGCAAGGCGGCCGATCTCATGGCGGCAGCGCCGGACCAACCGCTGACGCGGCAGGACATCGCGCAACTTGCGCTGGACGATGATCCGCCTGCGCCCGGAAAGCCCCGGGTGCGGCGGACGGGCGGCGGCAGGCTGCGCCTGCCCAACCTGTTCGGCAAGTTGCGCTGGTCGGCTCAGTAGCGGGTTTGCGCCCCCGCTCCGGCACCGGGATCGGGGGCGCTGCGCAGCGCGTTCAAACAGGTCAGGAGTTCGTCGAACTGCGCGTGCCGGGACATGTCCGGGTGAAACACGAGGTAGAGCGGCAGCATCAGGTCGGGCGCGCCGGGAACCGGACGCAACTCGTCAGAGCGCAGATGTTGCGCCACGACGTAGTCGGGAAAATATCCCCGCCCGCCGCGCCGCAGCAGATAGCGCAGCGCCATCATGCAGTTGCCCAGGAAAATCGCCTGCCCCTCTGCCGCGCGCGCGATGGCGCGGACATGCTGGCGGTATTGCTCGCCAAGCTCCAGATCGACGAACAGCGTTTCTCCGCCGTCCACGGATGGCCCGGGCGTTTCGACAAGGATCAGACGCTCGGGTGCCAGCTCCTCGAAAACGATGCGGCCGTCGCGGGGGCGTTCATGGGTCAGTGCCGCATCCAGCACATGCGTTCCGACCGCCTCGATCATGTTCAGGTCGTGGTCGTAGTTCAGTGTCAGCAGGAGCTTCCCGAAATTCTCCTCGAGGCTGATGGCGAGATCGACCAGCAGGGGATCCCAGATGCTGAGCTGCGCCCCAAGCCGGATCGACACCCGGCTGGGGTTCTGCCCCGGTAGTTCGCGCGAGGCATAGGCCCAGAGCGACACCATCTGTTCGGCATAGGGGCGAAATCGGTGGCCGAACTCGGTCAGGTTGGTGCCGCCCGCGCCGCGTGTGAACAGGGGGTGGCCCACGGCCTCTTCGATGCTGCGGATCCTCGCGCTGACGGCGGTTTGCGTGACGTGCATCTTTCGGGCCGCCGCGTGAAAGCCGCCGCACTCGGCCACGCACAGGAAGGTTTCAAGCGCCTTTATCTGCATTCGAAACTATTTTTTCATCGGTTCGATAAAATCAATTCATTTTTTGTGTAACCTGAAAGCGGTTATCGTCACCGCGCAACATTATTCATGGGACGCGCAATGCTGGACAAAAGCCACAAACCCACCTGGACCAGTTTCGAAAACGCCACCAAGGAGGATTTCCTTGCGGTCATGGACTATGAGGATGCCTACAATGCCGCCCTGCCGGACCGTATTCTCGACGCCATCCGGTCACTGGACGAAGAATGGACGCCCTATCCGATCAACCGCTACCAGCATTGCCTGCAGGCGGCGACGCGCGCCTACGAGGATGGCGCCGACGAGGAAATCGTGATCGCGGCGCTGGTGCATGACGTGGGCGACATCCTGTCCCCCTACAACCACGGTGAGCTGGCTGCGGCGATGATGAAGCCCTATGTCAGCGAAAAAACGCACTGGATCCTGAAACACCACTGCGTGTTCCAGGGCTATTACTACAACCATTTCCTGGGCGGAGACCGGAACGCGCGCGACAAGTACCGCGACAGCCCCTATTGGGAGGACTGCCGCTATTTCTGCCATGAATACGATCAGAAGGCGTTTGACCCGGATTACCCGACCAAGCCGCTCGAGTTCTTCGAACCCATGTTGCGCCGCATCCTGAACAAGGGCGAGGGGCACATGGAGCTCAACGAAACTGCCGAGGACTAGCAGGAGGCCATCAGGCGATAGACGATCTGCGCGGCGGTGAAATCCCACGCCGCATTGCCGTCGGGGGCCAGTTCCACCACGTCGAAGCCGACGCAGCGGCGGCCCTTCAGGGCGTGCTCGACCAGATGCAGCGCCTGGTAGTATCCCAGCCCGCCCGGAACCGGGGTGCCGGTGGCGGGCATCAGCGACGGATCAAGCCCGTCGACGTCAAAGCTGACATAGACCAGTTCGGGGAAATCCTCGGGCAGGTCGACCGCGTGGATGTTGCCGGTCACCAGTTCCTCGGCATCGACGTGGAAGACGTGGTGGCGCAGGCGGCTCTGGGCCTCTTCCTCGCAAAAGGCGCGGACACCGAACTGGGCCAGTCGTATGCCTTCTTCGGCCAGCAGGTGCATGACCGAGGCATGGCTGTGTCTTTCCCCCTGGTAGGCGTTGCGCAGGTCGGCATGGGCGTCGATCTGCACGATGCCGAGGGGCTGGCCCAGGGCGCGCGCCACGCCCATGACCGCGCCATAGCTGAGCGAGTGTTCCCCGCCCAGCGTGACCGGCACCTTGCCGGCGCGGACGGCGGCTTGGGTGCGCTGGGCCAGATGCTCCATGACGTCCGGCAGCGGGCCGTCGCAATCCAACGGGGCTTCGGTGAAAATGCCCTCGACGCAGGGTTCCGCGTGGCCCGTGATGCGTTCGAGTTCATTGCTGGCCTCGATGATGGCGGCGGGGCCGTTTGCCGTGCCCGAGCCGTAGGAGACCGTGCGTTCCAGCGGCACCGGGATCACGCGGAACCGGGCGTCTTCGCTGCGTTCGGCCTCGGTCAGTTCGCTGTCGAGGAAAATGCTCATGAAAGCCTCTCTTTGAAGTCGTCGTAGCCGAATTCCCTGATGATCTTCAGCGCGTCGGTTTCGCTGTTCCACAGGGCGATCGTGGGCAGTGGCACGCCGTTGAACGTGTTGGTCTTGACCATCGAGTAATGCGCCTGATCGAGGAAGGCAAAACGCTGCCCGATCCGCAGTGGCTCGGCCCAGGTGTAGTCGCCGATCACGTCGCCCGCCAGGCACGAGGGGCCGCCCAGACGATAGGTGTGGCCGGTTTCGGCCTCGTCCATCAGCGCGGGGCGATAGGGGGCCTCGATCACGTCGGGCATGTGGCAGGTGGCCGAGATGTCGGTGATCGCCAGATCCATGCCGTTGTGCGGCAGGTCGAGGATTTCGCCCACCAGGATGCCCGCGTCCAGCGCCACCGCCTCGCCGGGTTCCAGATAGACCTCGACGCCGTAATTTTTGCGGATGGCCTTGATGAAGTCCACCAGCCCGTCGCGGTCATAGTCGCTGCGGGTGATGTGGTGGCCGCCGCCGAAATTGAGCCATTTCAGGCCGTTCAGGAAGGGGGCGAGTTTCGGCTCGACCGCCGCCCAGGTGCGCGCCAGCGGTTCGAACCCCTGTTCGCAAAGCGTGTGCATGTGCAGCCCGTCCACGCCCTGGAGCGCCTTGGCGTCCAGTTGGCTGACCGGGGTGCCGAGGCGCGAGCAGGGGGCGCAGGGGTCGTATTTCGCGACCTCGCCTTCGGAATGCTCGGGGTTGATGCGCAGCCCGACCTGCCGCCCGGCGGCCTGAGCCTTGGCCAGAAAGCGGTCTTTCTGCGCGGGGCTGTTGAAGATGATGTGGTCTGACAGGGCAAGAATCTCGTCGATGTCGGTGTCCTTGTAGCCCGCGCAGAAGGTCGCGACCTCGCCGCCATATTCCTCGCGGCCCAGCCGGGTCTCGTAGATGCCGCTGGCGCAGGTGCCGCCGAGATACTGGCGCACCAGTGGCGCCAGCGCGAACATCGAAAAGGCCTTGAGCGCCGACAGGATATGCGCGCCGGAACGGTCCCCGATATCGGCCAGCACCGCCAGGTTCCGTTCCACAGCCTTTTCGTCGACGACGAAGCAGGGGGAGGGGACGCGGGTCAGGTCGAATTTGCGGAAGGCTCCGGCGTCTCCGGCCTGCGTCTGCATCAATTGAGTCATGTCCGGCGCCTCCGATTGGTGGAGAGGCCGGGGGCGCTGCCCCCGGACCCCCGGAGTATTTGGAAAAAGATGAAGTCTGAAAAGCTCAGAATTCGACCGGGCCGTCGAGTTCGTGGACCTGCCAAGGCAGGCCGTGCTTGTTGAGCATGTCCATGAAATCATCCGGATCGAGCTGTTCCATGTTCCACACGCCCGGCTCGCGCCAGTTGCCTTTCAGCACCTGCGCCGCGCCGATCATGGCGGGGACGCCGGTGGTGTAGCTGACCGCCTGCGAACCGACCTCGCGGTAGCATTCTTCGTGGTCGCAGATGTTGTAGATGTAATAGGTCTTTTCGCCCGAGCCGTCCTTGGCCTGGCCGGTGGCGATGTCGCCGATGCAGGCCTTGCCCTTGGTTTCGGCGCCCAGATCGCCGGGATCGGGCAGCAGGGTTTTCAGGAACTGGATCGGAATGATTTCGACCCCGTTGTGGACCACCGGGTCGATCCGGGTCATGCCGACATTCTGCAGCACCTTGGCATGGGTGATGTAGGCATCGCCGAAGGTCATCCAGAAGCGGGCGCGCTCGATCTCGGGGAAGTGGGTCGAGAGCGACTCCAGTTCCTCGTGATACATCAGGTACATGTTCTTGGGGCCGATGCCGGGGAAGTCGAACTCGACCTTGTGGGTCATGGCCGGCGTCACTTTCCACTCGCCGTTTTCCCAGTGACGGGCGTCGGCCAGCACTTCGCGCAGGTTGATCTCGGGGTTGAAATTGGTGGCGAATTCCTGATCGTTCTGGCCGCCATTGGCGTCCAGCACGTCGATCTGGCGGATCGTGTCCAGCTTGTGTTTCTTGAGCCACTTGGCAAAGACGCTGGTCACGCCCGGGTCGAAGCCCGAGCCCAGAATGGCGGTCAGGCCGGCCTGCTTGAACTTGTCCTGATAGGCCCACTGCCAGTGGTATTCGAACTTGGCCTCGTCCTCGGGCTCGTAATTGGCGGTGTCGAGGTAGTGGCACCCGGCCTCGAGGCAGGCATCCATCAGCACCAAGTCCTGATAGGGCAGGGCCAGGTTCACCAGGATCTCGGCCCCGGTTTCCTTGATGAGCTTGACCGTGTCGGCGACCTTGTAGGCGTCGAGCTCGGCGGTCTTGATATCGACGCCGGTGCGCTCTTTGACCGACTTGGCAATGGCGTCGCATTTCGATTTCGTGCGACTGGCCAGGGTGATGTCAGTGAAGATGTCGGAATTCATCGCCATCTTGTGCACGGCGGCGTGGCTGACGCCACCTGCGCCAACAACCAGTGTCTTGCCCATGGGAAAATCTCCTTTCGCCGGGGGTTATTCGTAATAGGTATAGCCGTTGATGCTGTCGCGGTAAGCGCTCATCAGGGTTTTTCGGTCCTTGGCCTTCAGAGTACCGGTCGAGATCGCCTCGTCCACCATTTTGCGGAAGGCGGCGACGCAGTCCGACGGGTCGAACTCGACATAGGCCATGACTTCGGAAATCGTGTCGCCTTCTTGTTCATGCAGCAGGTCAAAGCCGCCGTCGGGACGCAGGTCGATCGTGACCACGTTGGTATCGCCGAACAGGTTGTGCAGGTCGCCAAGGGTTTCCTGGTAGGCGCCGACGAAGAATACTCCCATGTAATATTCTTCCGTTTCCGGCAGGGTATGCACCGGCAGGCTGGGAGAGACACCGTCGGTCAGGATGAAGCGGTCGATCTTGCCATCGCTGTCACAGGTGATGTCGGACAGCACGCAGCGGCGGTCGGGAGCCTGGTTCAGCATCTGCAAAGGCACGATCGGGTGCAACTGGTCGATCGCCCAGACATCCGGCAGCGACTGGAACAGCGAGAAGTTGCAATGGTAGATATCGGCCAGTTTCTCGAGCTGGTCGTCCACGTCGGTTTCGACCTCTTCCGAGGCCACCAGCGCCTTGATGCGCGCCATCAGCGACAAGTAGATCCGCTCGGCACGGGCCATCTGGCGCAGATCCACGTATCCGCGGCGGAACAGGGCGCGCAACTCGTTGCGATAGAAGGTGGCGTCGTTCCAGCATTCCTGCAGGCGGTCGTGGCTGAGATAGCCATGCACGGCGGCAAGGTCCGCGACCATGTGGTGATCGCCGTCTTCGACCTCGGGGCCATTGGGCGCGTCATAGAGCGTGCTTTCCAGCACGTTGAACACCAGCATCGACGAGGTCGCAACCACCGCCCGCCCGCTCTCGGTGACCAGCGTCGGGTGGTCCACCCCGGCCTCGTCCATGGCATAGGCCACGGTTTCCACCACATTGGCGCAGTATTCTTCGACCGTGTAGTTGATCGAGTTCTCTGTGGCCTTCTTTTCGCCCGTGTAATCCACGCCCATGCCGCCGCCCAGATCCAGATGGCTGAGCGGCACGCCCTCGCGCGTCAGTTCGGTGTAGTAGCGGCAGGCCTCGCCCACGGCGCGGCGCACGTCATTGACGTCGGGCACCTGGCTGCCCAGATGCGAATGCTGCAGTTTAAGGCAGTGCAGCAGCCCGGCGTCGCGCAGCTTGTCGATGACCGTGACCAGCTGATCAGTATTCATCCCGAAAGCCGAGCGGTCGCCCGAGCTTTCCTCCCACTTGCCGCTGATCTGGTTGGTCAGCTTTACCCGCACGCCCAGCAGCGGCTCGATGCCCAGTTCGTTGTAGACCTCGATGACCGTGTCGGCCTCTTTCGGGCTTTCCAGAACGATCACCGTGTTGAAGCCCAGCTTGCGGCTGAGGGTGGCAAGTTGGATGAATTCGGCGTCCTTGACGCCGTTGCAGACGATCAGTGCCTCGCGGGCCAGCCGGTGCGCCAGTGCGATCACCAACTCGGGCTTCGAGCCGGCCTCGAGCCCGTAGTCATACTTCTTGCCGAACTCGACGATGCGGTCGACGACCTGTGCCTGCTGGTTCACCTTGATCGGAAAGACGCCGCGGTACTTGCCCCTGTAGCCCGTGCGCGAAATCGCGTTGGCGAAACTTTCGTTGATATGGGCAATTTCGCTCTCAAGGTAGGAGCTGACGCGCAGGATCATCGGAGACTTGATGCCGCGTTGGTCCAGATCATGCAGGATACCTGGCAGGCTGATGGCCGGTGTTTCGGGCGCAAGCGGGTTGCGCAGCCCGATCTCGCCATCCTCCGTCACCTCGATGAGGCCCTTGCCCCATTTTTCCACGCCGTAGATGGAGTGCGGTGCATCAGACGAGTGTTTCAACCACGTGAATCCTTTGCGTTCAGTGCCGGGCCAATGTGCGCCACGCCATTAAGGCAGGGATTTGATTCTTCCAAGCATTATCTGGCGCTTGCTCGCGCGAACCGCCGTCGGCCTCAGATGCTGCGGAATCGCGACGAAGCAACGGCAAGCTTGGCGATGGACAGCGCGCCCCCTTCGCGCAGTTCCTGAACCATTCGTTCGGCTCGGCGCACGGCTTCGGCATGGGCGTCGGCCCAGCGATCGACGCAGGCCGCCCCTTTCCTGTCCTCACCTATGTCAAGCGCCGCCGCCGCGATCAGCGATTGTTGCGACCGCAGGTCGGCTATCAGCCGGCCAAGCGCTACGCGCTCCCAATGATCGGCCGGTTCGATTCCACGGGCCGTCGTTCTCAGCCAGTCGAGTCCGAAACGGGCGCCGACGGCAAAATAGGCTTCGGCCACGTCGATCACGTCGCGTTTCCTGGGCCGCGCGACATCCACGATGTCGAGCGCGCCCCCGAGGAATTCCAGCCTGCTGATCCGCCCGGCCAGTTCCTTGGGCACTCCAGCCGATATGAAGCCAGCGATACGTTTTTCCATTCTCTTGCGCGAGAAAGGACTCAAAAGGTCTCCGACACACTCGGTGATCCGCGAAACCTCGGGCTTGTAGATCGCGATCACCTCGGCCACCGTGTGGTCGCTGGCGCGGGAAATGGTCGCCTGGCTTTGCGAGGCAATCATGTCGGACAGCGCCAGGTGCATCTCGTTCTGGGCCTCTGCCGGCACCTTGTTGTCGAGCGCATTGATTTCAGCGCGCAGGGCCTCGATCTCGAAAATGTCGCGGCCGATGACGAAGGCCTTGACGACTCCGGTCGGGCCGGCGCCGGTCTCTTCGCTCATCCTGTTGATCAGCGACGGACCGGCTTCGTTCACGACTACGTTGGATAGCACCGTGGCGATGATTTCACGCCGCAGGGGGTGGGCGAGGATTGCATCGCGGTATTTCTTGCGCAGCGGGGTCGGCATGTAGTCGATCAGGAACCGCTGGCAATACTCGTCATCCGGCAGGCGCGCGGCGACGAGCTGGCCGAAGATGACGATCTTGGCATAGGCCACCAGCACCGCGATTTCCGGCCGCGTGAGGCCCAACCCGGCGGCCCGGAGCTCGGCAATCGCCTCGTCGCTCGGCAGCAACTCGATCTCGCGGTTCAGGTTGCCGCTGGCTTCGAGGGCGCGCATGAAGCGCGCCTGATCGTCCAGCATCTCGGCGGCGCGCGCTTCGGTGATCGAAATGGCCAGGGTCTGGTCGTAATTGTCCCGCAGCACCAGTTCGGCAACCTCGTCGGTCATCTTTGCCAGCAGGTTGTTGCGCTGCTTGGGCGTCATGTCGCCGGCCTCGACCACGGCGCCGAGCGCGATCTTGATGTTCACCTCGTGGTCCGAGCAATCGACCCCGGCCGAGTTGTCCACCGCGTCGGTGTTGACCTTGACACCCTTGCGCGCAAGCTCGATCCGCCCGCGCTGCGTCACGCCCAGGTTGGCGCCTTCGCCGATCACGCGCACGCGCAGCTCGGTCGCGTCTACCCGGATCGCGTCATTCGCCCGGTCGCCGGCGTCGGCATTGGTCTCGGTCGAGGCCTTCACATATGTCCCGATGCCTCCGAACCAGAGAAGGTCGGCCTTCATGGTCAGAATGGCCTTGATCAGCTGGAAGGGCGTGACCTTGTCCGTCTTCAGACCGGTCAGCTTCTTGATCTCGGGCGTCAGCTGGATCGACTTGGAGGCGCGCGAAAAGACCCCGCCGCCTTTCGAGATCAGCTTGGTGTCATAGTCCTGCCAGCTTGTCCGGGGCGTTTCGAACAGCCGTTTTCGTTCCGCGAAGCTCGACGCCGGATCGGGGTCCGGGTCGATGAAGATGTCTCGGTGATCGAATGCGGCGATCAGGCGGATCTGCTCGGACAGCAGCATCCCGTTGCCGAACACGTCGCCCGACATGTCGCCGACGCCGATCACGTCGAACGGCTCGGTCTGGGTGTCCTGGCCCAGTTCGCGGAAATGGCGCTTTACGGCCTCCCACGCCCCGCGGGCCGTAATGCCCATGCCCTTGTGGTCATAGCCGTTCGAGCCACCCGAGGCGAAGGCGTCGTCCAGCCAGAAGCCGTATTCCGCGGCCACTCCGTTGGCGATGTCCGAGAATGTCGCCGTGCCCTTGTCGGCGGCAACCACCAGATAGGGGTCGTCACTGTCGCGGCGCACCACCGCATCGGGCGGCACCACGTCTCCGGCCACCAGATTGTCCGTCAGATCCAGAAGGCCGCAGAGAAAGGTCTTGTAGGCGCGGATCGCCTCGGCCTGGATCTCTTCCCGGCTGCCGCCAGCCGGAAGTTTCTTGGGCAGAAAGCCACCCTTGGACCCCACCGGCACGATGACCGCGTTCTTGACTTGCTGCGCCTTGACGAGACCCAGCACCTCGGTGCGGTAGTCCTCTTTGCGGTCCGACCAGCGCAAGCCGCCCCGCGCGACGGGGCCGCCCCTGAGATGCACCCCTTCGACCCACGGAGAGTAGACGAAGATCTCGCGCCACGGACGCGGAAGCGGCAATTCGTCGAGTTCGTCGCAGTCGAACTTGAAGGAGAAATAGGATTTTGGCCGCCCGTCTGCGCCCGGCTGGTAGTAGTTGGTTCTGAGCGTCGATGCGATCGCGTTGCGGAAACGCCGCAGAATCCGGTCCATGTCGAGGCTGGGCACGTCCTCGAGCGCGGCGTCGATCTGGGCCATGATCCGGGCGCGCTCGGCTCCGCGGCCTTCGGCATCAAGCTTGTTTTCGGGGTCGAACTGGGCCGCGAAGAGTGCAACCAGACTGTGCGCGATCTCGGGATACTGGGCGAGCGCATCCTCCATGTAATCTATCGAGTAGGGTATGCGGGCCTGGCGCAGAAAGCGGCTGTAGGCCCGCAGCAGCGCCGTCTCGCGCGCGCTCAGCCCCGACAGCACCACAAGCCGGTTCAGCGGGTCGTCATCGACAAGCCCGTTCCAGGTCGCGTCGAAGGCATCCTCCAGCTTGGCGCGCAGTTCCGAAAGATCGATTTCCACCCCCGCCGCCGATTCCATGTGGAAGTCGTGGATCCAGCTGTCGGTGTCCCCAAGTTCGACCCTGTAGGGATGTTCGTTGAGAATCCGAAAACCCATGTTCTCGAGCACCGGCAGCGCGTCAGACAGCGGCACGGGCCCGCCATGGTGATAGATCTTGAAACGCGCCGTGGTCTCGCTGTCTTCGAGCCGGCGGTAGAAATGCAGCGCGAGCGGCTTGTCCTCGCTGATTGTCTCAAGCTTTTCGATGTCGCCGATCGCGGCGGCGACCTGCACGTCGTCGCGGTAGCTGGCGCTGAAACCCTTGCCATAGCGGGCATGCAGGCGCGCGCCCTCGGCCTCGCCGCAGCGGTCGGTCAATGTCTCGAGGAGCATGTCGCTCCAGGACCGGACGGCCGTGGCGACTTCGGCCTCGATGGCGGCGGCATCGTAGTCCGGGATGCGCCCGCCGGACATCGCGATCACGAAGTGGATCCGGGCCAGCCCTTCGGTCCTGAATGACGGTTCCCAAGAGGCGACGCGTCCGTCGAGCGCATCGCAGAGGATGTTGCCGATCCGGATCCGGATCTCGGTGTTGTACCGTTCCCGAGGCACATAGACGATGCAAGAGACGAAGCGCCCGAAACGGTCAGGCCTTGGAAACAGCCGCGTTCTGGGCCGGGTCGCCAGATGCAGCACACCCACCGCGTTCTCCAGCAACTGCGCCTCGGACGCCTGGAACAGCTCGTCGCGTGGATAGGTTTCCAGCACGTTGGTCAGGGCCTTTCCGTCATGGCTCGACGGTGCGAAACCGGCGCGTTCGATGACCCGGGCGACCTTGCCCCGTAGCAGCGGTATCTCGCGCGGGCTCCGGTTGTAGGCCGCTGACGTGAAGAGCCCGATGAAAACGTGCTCTCCGACCATCACGCCATTGTCATTCAACTCCTTGACCGCCACCACGTCGAAATGAACGGGCCGATGCACGGTAGAGCGGCGATTGGCCTTGATGATGAGGAGGGATGACGGGTCGCGCGTGACATCCGAGATCTGCGGTGTCCAGTGCGTGAACTTGCCATCGGCATCACGCATCACCGTGTAGTCCGGGTCGCGCATGAGCCCCAGACCAGGCCCCGGCTCCATGCTCAGCTTCGAGTCGGATTTTTTCAGCGCAAAATGGCGGTAGCCGAGAAAGGTGAAATGATTGGCGGCCATCCAGTCGAGAAACTCGCAGGCTTCGGCGGTTGCGTCGGCCTCGGACTTGGGCGCCTTTTTCTTCAGGTCCGCCGTCACATCGTCCAGCTTCGAAAGCATCTCGCGCCAGTCGGTCACTGCCACGGTGACGTCGGCGAACATGCTCTCGATCTCGTTGCCCAATTCCGCGAGCGCCTTGGGGTCCGCAACCTGGTCGATTTTCACCTGGATGACGGATTCGCTGATCGTGTTCTTTTCGCCGGGCTTGCAGAGACCGGCCAGCGCCCCCTTCGAGTCGCGCCTGACCTGGAGCACGGGGTGGACCAATGCGTGCAGCGCGAGCCCCTTTTCGGTGAGCAGGGCAGTGAGCGAATCCACCAAAAACGGCATATCGTCGTTGATCGCCTCGAGGATCGTGTGACTCGATTCCCAGCCGTGCTCGGCGATGCGCGGATTGTAGATCCTGACCTTGCTTTCCCCGGGGTTGCGGGTCTGACAGAATTTCCAGAGCGCCAGCAGCGAGCCATAAAGCTCTTCGGCGGGTTGCTCGAGGATTTCGTCATGCGCGGCGGTGGCGGCGAAAATGTCGATAACCTCGCGAAAGGCCCCGGCGTCGGACCGCTCGAGCCGCTCGGCTGCCAGAGCGCGCACCTCGTCAAGCCGGTTCGCCACCTTCTCCGCGGAGTTGAAAGCCATGCTACGATCCCTTTCCGTCTAAGCGCCGTTCCATATGCCGGTGGCACGCCGGTGCGGCCGTTGAACCAGATGCGTGTTCATGCTTGATCCGGCGCGCATAAGCTGCCGTTGTCAAAGCAACTTTATCGCCGTTCCTGCCATGTGTATAGGTCGGCATTGGCCTGGGGTGGGGCCCTTGCGGCGGGCGCCGGTGCCTGCGACTTCGGCTTGTCGCCATGCGCGGTTTCCGCGATGGCGCCGTCGGCGTGCCGATGGGCGGTTGCGCGGCCAGAGGTTTCGTAAACACTTGCGTCGCATTTCCGCTATCACCTTGAAACTTCAGCCTGCTGCGCCTCGGGAAACACTCCGCAATCCCGATCTGGCCGCAGCGATCCGCCGCGCTTTGCGCTCTTGCAACCGCGGCAAGTTTTCGCGATTGAGACGCAACCCGGGACGAGGAAAGGCGACATAATGCTAGACACCTGTGACATTCGCACCGACTGGACGCGCGAAGAGGCCGAGAAGATCTACAACCAGCCCTTCATGGATCTGCTGTTCCAGGCGCACAGCGTGCATCGCCAGCATTTCGATCCCAACCAGGTGCAGAAATCCAAACTGCTGAGCATCAAGACCGGCGGCTGCGCCGAGGACTGCGCCTATTGCTCGCAATCGGCACGCAACGGGGCCAAGCTGTCGGCCTCGAAGCTGATCGAGGTCGAACGCGTGATCGCCGAGGCCAAAAAGGCCAAGGAAGGCGGGGCGACCCGGTACTGCATGGGGGCCGCGTGGCGCTCGCCCAAGGACCGCGACATGGATGCGCTGGCCGCGATGATCGAGGGCGTCAAGGCGCTGGGAATGGAGACCTGCATGACGCTGGGCATGCTGGACGACAACCAGGTCGTTCGCCTGCGCGACGCGGGGCTGGATTACTACAACCACAACATCGACACCTCGGAACGCTACTACTCCGAGATCATCACCACCCGGACCTTTGCTGACCGGATCGACACGCTGAACCGCGTGCGTGAGGTGGGCATCAAGGTCTGCGCCGGCGGGATCGTCGGCATGGGCGAGCAGCAGATGGACCGGATCGACATGCTGCTGGCGCTGGCCACGCTGGACCAGCATCCCGATTCCGTGCCGGTCAACATGCTCATCCCGATCGAGAACACGCCGCTGGCCGATGTCGAGAAGCTCGACCCGATCGAATTCGTGCGCACGGTGGCCCTGGCCCGGATCCTGATGCCGAAATCGCATGTGCGCCTGTCGGCCGGCCGCACCGACATGAGCGACGAGATGCAGGCGATGTGCTTTTTCGCTGGGGCGAACTCGATCTTCGTGGGCGATACGCTGCTGACGGCGGACAACCCCGAAGAGGACAAGGACCAGGCGCTGTTCGACCGTCTCGGCATGACGGCCATGGCGGTGGGCTGCGACGGTAGCAGGTAGATGGGCTTTCCGCGCCACGCACAGGTTCTGCAGACGCTGAAGGAACGAGGCCGCCACCGCCAGCTGATGGCGCGCGCGGGGCATGATTTCTCGTCGAATGACTATCTGGGGCTGGCGGGCGACGACGTGCTGCGCAAAGCCGCGGCCGAGGCGCTGGCCCGCGGCGTGCCGGTCGGGGCGGGCGGCTCGCGCCTGCTGCGCGGCAATGATGCCGAGCATCAGCTGCTCGAATCCGAAGCGGCGACGTTTTTCGGCACCGA
The DNA here is from genome assembly GCF_001507595.1 of Ruegeria marisrubri. Lineage (GTDB taxonomy): Bacteria > Pseudomonadota > Alphaproteobacteria > Rhodobacterales > Rhodobacteraceae > Ruegeria > Ruegeria marisrubri. The sequence goes on along the minus strand of NZ_LQBQ01000038.1, from coordinate 137,302 downwards.
GGCGGCGCTGTTCATGGGCGGCGGCTTTACCGCCAATCAGGCGATCTTTTCCACCCTGCCGGGGCAGGGCGATCTGGTGCTGCATGATGCGCTGATCCATGCCAGCACCCATGACGGCATGCGGCTGGGCCGGGCCGAGACTCGTGCCTTTGCCCACAACGACGCCGACGATGCCGCCGCGCAGCTGCGCAAGTGGCGCGAGGCGGGCGGTCGAGGGCAGGTCTGGATCGCGGTCGAAGCGGTCTATTCCATGGATGGCGACCTGGCGCCGCTGGCCGCGCTCAAGGCGCTGGCCGATGCCGAGGGCGCGGTTCTGGTGGTGGACGAGGCCCATTCGACAGGTGTTTTCGGCGATCTGGGCCGGGGGCTTGGGCATGACATCGCGGCGGCGCCCAACGTCCTGTCGCTGCATACCTGCGGCAAGGCGCTGGGGGTTTCCGGGGCGCTGATCTGCGGGCCGGCGGTGCTGATCGAAACGCTGGTCAACAAGGCGCGCAGCTTCATCTTCGCCACCGCGCCGTCACCGCTGAATGCCGCGCTGGTGCGCGCGGCGCTGCGCGAACTGGCTGACAACCCCGAACGCCGCGACCGCGCCTGGCAGGGCATCCGCCACGCCTGGGCCGAGGCTGGCCGACTATGCGGGCTGGCGCGGTTCCAAAGCCAGATCCTGCCGGTGATTATCGGGGATGACAAACGCACCATGGCGGCGGCGGCGCAGTTGCAGGCGCGGGGCCATGACATCCGCGGCATCCGTCCCCCCACCGTCCCGCGCGGAACGTCACGCTTGCGCATCTCGATCACGCTGAATACGCCCGCGCCGGTGATCACCGCGATGTTCACCGACCTGGCCGAGATCCTGAAGGAGGCGCCATGACCGCTCTGATCGTCACCGGCACCGATACTGAGATCGGCAAGACGGTGTTTTCGGCCGGGCTGGTGCAGGCCCTTGGCGGCACCTATTGGAAGCCAGTGCAATCGGGCATCGAGGCCGAGACCGACAGCCAGATCGTCGCGCGCCTGTCCGGCCGCCCGGCACTGCCCGAGGGGTATCTGCTGCAACTGCCCGCCTCGCCGCACCTGTCGGCCGAGGCCGAAGGGGTCGAGATCGACCCAGATACGCTGACCCTGCCCGAAACCGACACGGTTCTGGTGGCCGAAGGGGCCGGCGGGCTGATGGTGCCGCTGAACCGGCGGGTGCTTTATCTTGATCTCTTTGCCCGCTGGGGCGCTCCGGTGATCCTGTGCGCCAGAACACGGCTTGGCACCATCAACCACACGCTGCTGTCGCTGCGGGCGCTGCGCGAGGCCGGGTGCCCGGTGGTGGGCGTGGCCTTTGTCGGCGAGGCTGAACCGCAGGTGGAGCAGACCATCGTCGATTTCGGCAAGGTCGCGCATCTGGGGCGGTTGCCGATGATCGACCCGCTGACGCCCGAAACCCTGGCCCAGGCCTTCGCCGCCCATATCGACTGCGACACGATCCGAAAGGCGCTGACCCGATGACCGACCGCGATCTGAGCCAGTTGGCATTCGACCAGAAACATCTCTGGCACCCCTATACGAATGTCACCAAACCGGGGCCGACATTTCTGGTCAAGGAAAGCGAGGGGCTGTTCATCACCCTCGACGACGGCACCCGGCTGATCGACGCCATGTCCTCGTGGTGGTGCATGATGCACGGCCACCGCAACCCGGCGATCACCCGCGCGATCCACGACCAGCTCGACCGCCTGCCGCATGTGATGTTCGGCGGTCTGACCCATGATCCGGCGGTCGATCTGGGCCGCAAGCTGCTGGAAATCACGCCCGCCAGCCTGACCCGCATCTTTTATTGCGACAGCGGTTCGGTTTCCGTCGAAGTGGCGATGAAGATGGCGGTGCAGTATCAGCACGCGGTGGGTTTCCCGGGTCGCAGCAAATTCGCCACGATCCGCTCGGGCTATCACGGCGACACCTGGAAGGCGATGAGCGTCTGCGACCCGGACACCGGGATGCACCACCTGTTCCAGGGGGCGCTGAGCGTGCAGCATTTCGTCTCGCGCCCGCCGGTGACCATCGGGCAGGACTGGGACGAGGATCCGGCGCGGAACGGTCTGGGCGAGCTGCGCGCGGTCTTCGAGGCCCACGCAGGCGAGATCGCCGCCTTCATCCTCGAACCCGTCGTGCAGGGCACTGGGGGGATGTATTTCTATCACCCCGACTACCTGAACGGCGCGCGGGCGCTGTGTGACGAATTCGGCATCCTGCTTATCTTCGACGAGATCGCGACGGGTTTCGGCCGCACCGGAGAGCTGTTCGCCACCGATTTCTGCGCCGTCGAGCCCGACATCATCTGTCTGGGCAAGGGGCTGACCGGCGGACATATCTCGTTTGCCTGCACCATGACCAACGACCGCGTGGCCGAGGGGGTGGGCGGCGGCAACCCCGGCATCTTCATGCACGGGCCGACCTACATGGCCAATCCGCTGGCCTGCGCGGCGGCGCAGGCCTCGCTCGACCTGCTGACCGGGCAGGACTGGCGCGGCACCGTTGCGGGTATCGCGGCGCAGATGGAACAGGAACTTGCCCCGGCGCGCGCCTTGCCCAATGTCCGCGACGTGCGGGTGCTGGGCGCGATCGGCGTGATCGAGATGAACCACCGCGTTTCCGCCGACGAGGCCCACGCCCGCGCCCGTGAGATGGGCGTGTTCCTGCGCCCCTTCGGCAACAACATCTATTGCATGCCGCCCTTTGTAACCGACCCGGACTCGCTCGGCCGGATCACGGCCGGGATGCTGCGCCTGGCGCGGGAGCTCTGATGCAGGCCCGCTGGCTGAAAAATAGCGGCGCCGACGAGGCGATCGCCGTCTTCGGCGGCTGGGCGGTCGGGCCGTCCCCCTTCCTGCATCTGCGCGGGCCGCAGGACGTTCTGTTCGTCGAGGACTACCGCGATCTGGCAACCGATCTGCCCGACCTGTCCTCCTACCGGCGCGTCAGCCTGCTGGCGTGGTCCTTTGGCGTCGCGTCCTACGCACATTGGCAGGCCGGCAGGCCCGACCCGTTCGCCCGCAAGGTCGCGGTGAACGGCACCTTGCACCCGGTCGACCGGACCTTCGGCATTCCGCCCGTTGCGATGAGAAAGACGGTCGAAACCCTCAGCCCCGGTGCGTATCAACTGTTTCTCGCGCGGGCGTTCGGTGCGGCGCAGCCCCAGGCGGAAATGGATGTCGAAGCCCGCCAGCAGGAATTGCGGGCGATCGAGGCGCGAGGCGATGCCCCGGCCACAGCCTTCGACCGGATCTGGATCGGCACGAAAGACAAGATCTTTCCCCCGGCCAACATGCGAAGGGCGTGGGAGGGGCAGGACGTGCGTGAAATCCCTGCACCTCACGCGCCCTTCGAGCGGTTCGAGACCTGGGAGGAGATGTTCGCATGAAGGACCATCTGCTGCCCGAAACCTCTTCGACCCGTGTCGGCCAGTGCTTTCGCCGGGGGCTGGGAACATATCATCAGGCCGCCCGCGCGCAGGCGCAGATCTCGCGTGACCTGGCCGGACTGCTCGCCGAATGCGGCGCGCCAGAGCAGTTCGGCAACGTGCTGGAATTCGGATGCGGGACCGGCCACCTGACCGAAGCCCTGTTGCAGCGGTTCTCGATAGGCGCGCTGACGCTGAACGATCTCGTGGCAGAGGCCGCGGAGCTTGCGGGTGCGGCGGCAAGGAAACAAGGCGTGCCTCTCCGTTTCGTTGCTGGCCCGGTCGAGACGCTCCGGTTGCCGCAGGAATACGACCTGATCGCGTCGGCCTCGACGGTGCAATGGCTGCCCGATTTGCCCGAGGTGTTGGAGCGGCTCTGCGCATCGCTTGGGCCCGGCGGCTGGCTGGCCCTGTCGGGCTTCGGCACCGCACAGTTCCGAGAACTGGCCGCGCTGGGCTCGGCGGCCGCCGCGCCGAACTATCTGAACGTGGGCGACTGGCCCGGCATCCTGCCGCCGGGGCTGGAACTGAAAGCCATCCGTCAGCAGCCGATCGTGCTGGAGTTTCCCACGGCCGTCGATGTGCTGCGCCACCTCAGGGCCACGGGCGTCAACGGCAGGGCGCGGGATCGGTGGAGCAAGCAACAGCTGCGTAGCTTCGAAAGTGCCTATCGCGAACGCTTTGAGCGAAACGGAATGCTGTCGCTCACCTATGACCCGGTGATGCTGGTCGCCCGGAAAAGGTAGCCTCCTCAGCCATCTGGCCCGCAGCCGGTGACGTGTCCTGCCGCCATGGTGCCGCAACGAGATAGACCCCATTGCTGCCATGCTCTAACAATCGTCAGAAGAGGTATGACAGGGGGGAGCCGCGATGCAGGTATCGGTCTCGGAAATAGAACGGAAAAGCGCCGAGGCGCTGGTGGCTCATGGCGCGGGAGGATGGCAGGCTGCCGAGGTTGCCAGGGCCGTCGCGCGTGCCGAGGAAACCGGCAACGTGATCTGCGGCCTCTATTACCTGGAAAGCTACTGTCAGCAACTGGTCACAGGCCGCGTGAACGGGACGGCCGAGCCCGAAATCACGACCCCGCGCCCCGGTGCGGTCACGGCCGATGCCCGGCTCGGCTTTGCCCAGCCTGCGTTTGCGCGGGGGCTGCCGCTCGCGGTAGAAGCAGCGAAATCCTGCGGCATTGCTTCGCTGGCTGTGGCCCATTCCCATACCTGCACGTCGCTGGGGTTCTTTACCGAGCAGATCGCCGCCGAGGGGCTGATCGGGATCGGCTTCACGAACGCCTCCGCCATCGTCGCGGGGCCGGGCGGCAAGACCCGCGTGATCGGCACAAACCCGATTGCCTTCACGCTGCCGGGGCCTGACGGGCCGGCGATGCACGCGGATTTCTCCACCGCCGCGGTGGCGCTGGGCAAGATCACCATGGCCAAGGCGGCCGGAGAGTCGATCCCCCTGGGCTGGGCGGTCGACCGCGACGGAAACCCGACCACCGATCCGGCCGAGGCGCTGCAGGGCTCGCTGGTCAGTGCGGCCGGATACAAGGGCTGGGCGCTGGGCCTGCTGGTCGAGTTCCTCGCCGCCGGCCTGACCGGTTCGGTCAACTCGCTGGACGTGCAGGGTTTGAAAGCCCCGGACGGACCGCCGCATGATCTGGGGCAGTTCTATATCCTGATCGACCCGGGGGCGCATGGCGGGGCTTTTGCCGAGCGCATCGAAAGGGTGGCCAGAGCTGTCGCCGACGACCCGTCGGTCCGCATCCCCGGCTCGATGGCCAAGAGCCAAGCTGAGGTGACGGTTGACCCCGACCTCTGGGCCAAGGTTGCCGCCTTGGCAGGTGGGCCGGGCAATTCCGGCTGAAGCCCGCGCCCGGCCTGATTGGCGCAACTCGAAAACAAGAATGATGCGCCCATCACCCAAGTCGGGAGATATCCCCTTAGGTTGTGTTTGCGCTGGTTGGGGCTGGAATTTTCAACCAGCGGGCGAAAAGTCTCAATTCGGAATGATGCGACGGCAACAGTGAGGCGCTTTTTGGTCGGCAGTACTTTCTCCGCACTGCTCAATTTGTTAACCGGGCGCAAATAAAAATGACACAAGTATTTTAGGGTAGCAGGCAGGCGGATGGAAACCGACTTTGGCGGCGCGAGCGCCATTTTTTGGTCTCAGACGGAAATCGACGAACTGGAGGCCGCGCCTCTCGAAACGTTGGCCATCGGGGCAGCTTGGTCATGGCGGGGAAGGATCATCCAGTTGAATTCTCCTGTCGAAGCGCAGCAGTTTGGCAGCCAGCCGGGTTGGGGCGCGCGCGAGGACGCGGAAGGGCGCGGCGCGCTGCGTTCCGTGATCCGAAATGTCCGCTCGGCGGGCACGGTCGGCTTTTCCCCGCAAGGCGTCAGCGCCCACGTAACGATCACCAATGGCGCGCGCAGCTACGCTATGCTTCTGGTCGAAACCAGGCAGTATCTCGAGCCCATGTTGGTATTCAACGGCGAAGTCCCGCCCAAGGGGCAGGATTTCTGGGTCAGCGGTATTACACGGTTTTCTGCCGGCGAAACGGACGTGGCGCGCACCGGGGCCTCCGGGGTTACATTCTTGCAGGCCGCCCGAATTGACGCTGCCGGGCAGGAAGGCCAGGATCCTGAACCCGTTTCCCGGCCCAATCTCGGCTGACGCCAGGCTTGTACCATTTCTTGGCCTTCGTCGGTTGACTCTCCCGTCTCCGCATATATAAGCGCGGCTTCATTGGTGTTGGTGGCCCCCGCAAGGGGATGCCTGTCATGGGGAAACCCAAGAGGACAACGCCCTTCATAGTGGCCCATGCGGGCCTCGACACAACGAAGGAGATCAGCCGTGACCAAACGCACGTCTGCCAAGTACAAAATCGACCGCCGGATGGGCGAAAACATCTGGGGTCGTCCGAAATCCCCGGTCAACCGCCGCGAATACGGCCCCGGCCAGCACGGCCAGCGCCGCAAGGGCAAGCTGTCGGACTTTGGTCTGCAGCTGCGCGCCAAGCAGAAGCTGAAGGGCTACTATGGCGATCTGACCGAAAAGCAGTTCCGCCGCATCTACGCCGAAGCCGAGCGTGTGAAGGGCGACACCGGTGAAAACCTGATCGGTCTGCTGGAGCGCCGCCTGGACGCCGTCGTCTACCGCGCCAAGTTCGTGCCGACCGTGTTCGCCGCGCGCCAGTTCGTGAACCACGGCCACGTCAAGGTGAACGGCAAGCGGGTGAACATCCCCAGCTACCGCGTCAAGGAAGGCGACGTGATCGAGGTCCGCGACAAGTCCAAGCAGCTGGCCGTCGTTCTGGAAGCGGTTGCCCTGGCCGAGCGTGATGTTCCGGATTACCTGGAAGTCGACCACTCGAAGATGACTGCGACCTTCGTGCGCACCCCCAGCCTGGGCGACGTGCCTTACCCGGTCATGATGGAACCGAACCTGGTCGTCGAATTCTACGCCAAGAACTGATCCCTTCGAGATCGCAAGATCAAAAGGCCGCGCTTTGGGCGCGGCCTTTTTTTTGTTATGGTCGCAGAAACCGCAGGCAGGTGTATGATCCCGAACGCGAACCGGCAGTGAAACTGGCAATCGAGATGCGAGCAGGAAGGCGCAAGGATGGGCTACAACATTGGTGAGGTCACGGGCTATGACGGCGGCCCGTCCGACTGGACACTGGACGTGGACCTGTCCGACCCGTCGGTGACGATGGTAACCGGCGATTTTGACGTCGTGAGCCTGATTTCCGGAGAGTCGGTTGGCGAGGCCGACAGCTATTCCATCACGCAGTTCAGCGCCAACTTCGATACCTATACCAACAATTTCGTCCTGAACCCGGACGGCAGTTTTTCTTTCGACATCGACCGGCAGGCGGTCTTCCAAAGCGGCAGCGACCAGACGATTTCCTTCACGATCCTCGGGACCAGCGGCGGCAATTCGGATGACGATACGGTCACCTTCACCCTGCTGATCTGCGTGGCCCGCGGCACCGCAGTGCAGACGGACAGAGGCGAGATCCCCGTCGAGAAGCTCGGCGCGGGTGACAGCGTGCGGACTCTCGATGACGGGTTCCAGAAGATCAGGTGGGTTGGGTCACGGGCGGTGTCTGCGAAAGAGCTGGAGGCAAACCCGAACCTGAGGCCGGTTAGGATTTCCTCGGGCGCGCTGGGCGATGGCAAGCCGGTTCGGGATCTGGTCGTATCTCCGCAGCATCGCGTTCTGGTGTGCGATTGGCGGGCGCAGCTTTTCATGGGGCAGGACGAGGTTCTGGTTCCCGCCAAGGCCCTGGTGGATGGCAAGTCGATCTACGTGGATTGCTCGGTCGATGAGGTCGAGTATTTCCACATTCTTTTCGACGGCCACCAGGTGATCTTTACCAATGGCGCGGCGACCGAGAGTTTCCACCCGGCGGACTATTCGCTTTCTGCGGTCAGTTCCGAGACGCGATCGGAATTGCTGGAGCTGTTTCCGGATATCGAGAACGAAGCAGGGTTCGGGGCGACCGCCAGACCCGTCGCGCGGGTGCAGGAGGCGCGGCTGTTGTCCGGGGGGCAGAGCACGTGGTGAAGGCAGACGGCCAAGCCGGGAAAAACCGGGAATTTCCTTCGCAGGAAAAACTGCGGGTCTATGGCGACGTGATGTTTCTGGCGATGCGCAGCCCCCATCATGCCGGGATGAGCGTCGCCAATCTGCGCGCCGCGCTGGAGCCGCCCGTCGAGCTTGGGCAGTTCAGGATTTTCCGCTTCGACGGCGTGCCCCGTGGCATGTTCACCTGGGCCAATCTGGAACCCGAGGCCGAGGCCAGGCTGGTCTCGGGACAGGCCCTGTCATTCGATGACTGGAACTCGGGTGACCACCTTTGGATCATCGACCTGATTGCCCCATACAGGGGGCTCACGGCGGGAATGGCCCGGTGGATCATGAAGCCCGGCAATTTCGCCGATCGGGATTTCTATTTCCGGCGTGTCACCGCGGGACGCGACACGAGGCGGATCGTGCATGTGGATTTCGACCGCCCGGAAGGCAAGGCGCGATTTCTTGCCGATGCCGATTTTCGGATCGACGGCTAGGCTCACAAGGGCAGCGGCCGCCCCTCGGCGATCGCCTCCATCGCGAAATACGAGGTCACGCTGTCCAGTTCGACCTTTTCGATCAGGCGCTGATAGACCTTGTCATAAGTCGCCATGTCCTGCGTGACGACCTTGAGTTGATAGTCGTAGTCGCCACCGATGCGGTGGAAATCGACCACCTCGGGGATGGTCAGGACATGGCTGCGAAAGGCGTCGAGCCATTCCTTGGAATGGTGCCGCGTGCGCAGCATCACGAACACCACCAGATCCAGCCCCAGTTTCTCGCGCGCGATCCGCGCGGTGGAGCCCCGCAGGACGCCGCCTTCGGTCAGGGCCTTCAGCCTGCGCCAGCAGGCGTTCTGCGACAGGCCCACCCGGTCCGCCAGTTCCCGCTGAGAGAGGGAGGCATCCTTTTGCAGTTCCCGCAGAAGGCGCCTGTCAATTTGATCTAATTTTTGCTCCATTTCGAAGCATATGACACAAAAATGGATGAAAGTGAATGAAGAATGGTGAAGTTTTCTCGGTTGAGGGCGATCATATTTATTGGGCAACATGGAGCCTGTAAGATGATCCTTTCCAAATTTCGCGCAGAGATCGCAACCGCTGCTCACGAAAACACGCTGCGCGACGGATTGATTGGTGAAAACATTCTGATCCCGGGCCTGAACGGGGATGTGCCTCTGGTCTATGCGGATTACGTCGCTTCGGGGCGGGCGCTGAAACAGGTCGAGCAATTCGTCGCCGAACATGTCCTGCCGTTCTACGCAAACAGCCATACCGAGGCCTCCTATTGCGGTTCCTACATCACTCGGCTGCGCCGCGAGGCCCGCGCCGAGATCGCCCGCATCGTCGGCGCGAGGGAAGAGGACGCGGTGATCTTCACCGGGTCCGGCGCCACCGCGGGCCTCAACCGGCTGGTCAGCCTGATGGGAGTCGGCGAGGCTGACCGGCCGGTTGTTCTGATCGGGCCGTACGAGCACCATTCGAACATCCTGCCGTGGCGCGAGAGCAAGGCCGAGGTGATCGAGATCCCGGAAGCGCCCGAGGGCGGGCCGGATCTGGCCGCGCTCGAGGCGGCGCTGATCGCCAACGCGGACTCGGATCTGGTGATCGGGTCCTTCTCGGCGGCGTCCAACGTGACGGGCATCATCACCGACCCCGACCCGGTGACGCGGCTGCTGAAACGGCACGGCGCGCTGGCCGTGTGGGACTACGCCGGCGGCGGTCCCTACCTGCCGATGAGCATGGGGCCAGCGGATGCCCGGAAAGACGCGATCGTCGTCTCGCCGCACAAGTTTCCCGGTGGGCCGGGCGCATCCGGGGTTCTGATCGTCAACAAGGGGGCGGTGAAACGCAGCTGCCCCAGCTGGCCGGGTGGCGGCACGGTGTCCTTCGTCTCGCCCTGGCGGCACGATTACAGCACCGATCTGGCCGCGCGCGAAGAGGCCGGGACGCCCAACGTGATCGGTGATATCCGCGCGGCGCTGGCCTTCATCGTCAAGGACGTGGTGGGCGAGGACGAAATCGCCCGGCGCGAGGCGCTCTGCAACCGGATGGCGCTGGAGGGCTGGAGCGGCAACCCGCATCTGACCCTGCTGGGCACCGACAAGGCGCACCGCTTGCCGATCTTTTCTTTCCTCGTCACCGACAACGCCGGGAAACCGGTGCATCAGCAGTTGTTCACCCGGATGCTGTCCGATGTCTACGGCATCCAGGCGCGGGGCGGTTGCGCCTGCGCTGGTCCTTATGCTCACCGCCTGCTGGGGATCGACAGAGAGGCCTCCGAGGCGCTGCACGCTGCGCTGGCCGCCGGCGAAGAGCTGAAGAAACCCGGCTGGGTCCGGCTGAACTTCTCATATCTGATGAGCGAAGAGACCGTCCGCTTCATCATCGACAGCGTAAACGACCTGTCGCGCCGCACCGAGGAATTCGCGCCTTTCTACGACGCCGACCCGTCAACGGCGCGTTTCAAGGCCGCATGAGGGCATTGCCGCTTTTCTCAAGCCGGTGAGAAGGTTATGAGGGGCCCATCCAAGGAGCCCCGACATGAACCAGATCACTCCGCAGCCCGGCATCATGGACATCGCCCTGTATCAGGGCGGCAAGTCCCATGTCGAAGGCGTGGCCAATGTCATCAAACTGAGCTCGAACGAAAACCCGTTCGGCCCGAGCCCCAAGGCGATCGAAGCCGTGCGCGACAGCGCGACAACGCTGCACCGCTATCCCAGCACCGATCACTACAGCCTGCGGGCGGCCATCGGCGAGGTGCATGGGCTCGACCCCGAGCGGATCATCTGCGGCGTGGGCAGCGACGAGGTGTTGCAATTCGTGGTGCAGGCCTATGCCGGCGTCGGGGATGAGGTCATTCATACCGAGCATGGCTTCTCGATGTATCCGATCCTGGCGCGGATGGCGGGGGCCGTTCCTGTTCAGGTGCCCGAGCGTGAGCGCGTGGTTGATGTGGACGCGATCCTTGCAGCCTGCACGGACAAGACCCGGGTGGTGTTCCTGACCAACCCCGGCAACCCCACTTCGACCATGATCCCGGAATCCGAGGTGGCCCGGCTGGCCGACAACCTGCCGCCGCAGGTCATTCTGGTTCTGGACGGGGCCTATACCGAATATGTCGGCGGTTTTGATGGCGGCGTGTCCGTCGTCGATGCCCGCAGCAATGTCATCATGACCCGGACGTTTTCCAAGATCTACGGTCTTGGCGGCATGCGGGTCGGCTGGGGTTATGGGCCGAAAGAGATCATCGACGTGCTGAACCGCATTCGGCAGCCGTTCAACCTGTCGACCACGGCCCTGGCCGCGGCCGAGGCCGCCGTGAGGGACAGGGAATATGTCGAGTTCTGCCGCACCGAGAACGCCCGGCTGCGGGTCTGGCTGGCCGACGAGCTGGCAAAGATCGGTGTGCCGTCGGACCCGTCCTGCACGAACTTCATTCTGGCGCGCTTTGCGGATCAGCAAGAGGCCGAGGCCTGCGACGCCTATCTTCAGCAGCACGGCCTGATCGTGCGCAGGGTGGCTGGTTACGGGTTGCCGAACGCGCTGCGCATCACCGTCGGCGACGAAGAGGGCTGCCGCCGCGTGGCCGCCACCATCACTGCATTCAAGGGGGGCGTTGCATGAGCCCGATTTACGACCGCGTGGCGCTGATCGGCCTGGGCCTGATCGCGTCGTCGATGTTCTGGGCCATCAAGCGCGCCGGTCTGGCGGGCGAGGTGACGGGCTATGCCCGTTCCGAGGAGACGCGCGAGACCGCCCGCCGCATCGGCCTGTGCGACCGCGTCTGCGATACCGCGCAAGAGGCGGTGGAAGGCGCCGATCTCGTCGTGCTGTGTGTGCCGGTGGGCGCCATGGGGTCTGTTGCCAAGGACATCGCGTCGGTTCTGAAGCCGGGGGCGACGGTGTCGGATGTGGGCTCGGTCAAGCGCCACGTCATCAGGGATGTCGGGCCACACATTCCCGAAGGCGTGCACTTCGTCCCCGCCCACCCGCTGGCCGGGACCGAGCATTCCGGCCCCGAATCCGGCTTTGCCGAGCTGTTCGACAACCGCTGGTGCCTGCTGGTGCCGGTCGAAGGGTCTGATCCCGAGGCCATCGCCCGGCTGCGCGCCCTGTGGGAAGGCATGGGATCGAATGTCGATGAAATGGACGCCGACCACCACGACCTGGTTCTGGCCGTCACCAGCCATGCGCCTCACCTGATCGCCTACACGATGGTCGGCGTGGCCGACGACCTGCGGCGCGTCACCGATTCCGAGGTCATCAAATACTCGGCTGCCGGTTTCCGCGATTTCACCCGGATCGCGGCCTCGGACCCGACCATGTGGCGCGACGTGTTCCTGACCAACAAGGACGCCACGCTGGAGATCCTGGGCCGGTTCACCGAAGAGCTGTTCGCCCTGCAGCGCGCGATCCGAACCGGAGATGGTGAACTGCTGTTCGATTACTTCACCCGCACGCGGGCGATACGGCGGGGCATCATCGACGCCGGACAGGATACGGACGCGCCGGACTTTGGGCGTGTGCACGGCAAGTCATGATGCGCCGGGGCGGGATAGCGTTGCTGGGGGCGATGGCGCTGGTTGCGACCACCTCGGCCGCCAACCCGCCCGGCACCTCGCTGCCCCCCAAGACCCGGCCCGATGCCGGCGACAACCTTGTTGCGGCGGCCAGCGCACGGGTCGAAGATACGGCCGCGACCCTGGCCGGAGCGACGCTGCGCCCCGAGATCAGGCCGGTATCCCGACAAGTTCTGCAAGCTGCTGTGCGCCCGGCTGACCTGCCGGGATTGGGGCCGGACGTGTCTCTGTTTCCGTTCCTCCGACCCGAGGAGGTTGAACAGAAAGCTTTTTTCAAGAAACGCCGCCTGCGCAAGGGGTCGGTTTGCGGCAATATCGAGATTCAGGGCAAGTCGGCCGGCAAGGTCCCCGGCAGGATCAAGGGCTGCGGGATCGAGGACGCGGTCGAGGTCACCTCGATCTCCGGGGTGCGCCTCAGCAGACCGTCACTGATGGATTGCGGCACGGCCGAGGCGCTGAATCAATGGGTGGAACGATCGGTGAAGCCCACCTTCCGCCGCCGAGGGCCGGTGGTCGAACTAAAGGTCGCTGCGCATTACGCCTGCCGCACCCGCAACAACCAGAAGGGCGCTCGGATCTCGGAGCATGGCAAGGGGCGGGCCATCGACATCTCGGCCTTCGTGATGATGGATGGCGAGGTGCTGACCGTTCTCGAAGGCTGGAAACGCGACCCCTCGCGAAAGCTGTTGCGGAAGGTCAGAAAAGGCGCGTGCGGGCCTTTCGGCACGGTTCTTGGACCCGGTTCCGACGGCTATCACCGCGACCATTTCCATGTCGATACGGCCCGACACCGGGGCGGCCCGGTGTGTCGATGATTGCCTTGACGGTCAGTGAAGGATCAGGCGCGGCGCCGGGCCCAGCGGGATCGGGCCCAAAGCGACAAAGCCGTCACGGAAATTGAGCTGCACATCCAGCGCATTCGGATTGCCCCCCAGGCCAGCCAGCAGGTTCAGGACGCGATTGACCGGATCCGTCGCCTGATCGGGCAGCACACCCGCGGCGTTTGCCATCGCGACCATGTCCTGCCAGTTCTCGGCCTTGAGCGCGATCTCTCCGGTGGGCACGCCCTGTTCGTCCACGTCCAGTTCTCCGGTGGCGAACAGGTGCAATTCCCCCCACTGGGCTTCGGCCAGTGCCAGATCAATGGTCACTGGCTGCGGCCGACGCTCCTCGAGCGCCGTTCTGTCCCACGGCTTGTCGAAAACGACGGTCATGTCGAGTTTCAGAGCGTCGAACGCCTGCGGCAAGGATGACTCGGTCTGCATGAGGCTGCGCAGGCCCTCGCCGGGGGTGAACGAATTGGCCTCGATAAGAATGTCATAGGTTTCTGGCGTTTCCGCCCGGGCCATGATCAGGTTCAGGTTCTGGGCCGCCGCGACCAGATCTCCGTCTTGGGTGATCGACCACGGCGCCGAGGTGAGCGCCATGCGTTCGAGAACCAGCGCCACGCCCGGCTGAAGGTGCAACTCGGCCTGCAGGCCTTGCGCGGTGAGGATCGCAGTCCGGTCGAAATAAGACAGGCGTTGCGGCGTGTCGGCAAAGCGCAGGGTCTGGCGCCCGGGCCAGATCGCCGGACTGTCCAGATGAATCCAGTCGGCCCGCCACGCGGTGCCGTTGACCGGGTCCGCCAGAACCGGGTTGTCCAGCCGCGTGATATGGCGCGTTGGATAGCCCGAGGTGCCAATTTCAGAAAACTCGGCCTGCCACCCTTGCTGCTGGCGTTGCTCGAACCAACCGGAAATCGCAGAACGCAGCCCGTAACCGGCGATGAACCAGTAGCCCGTCCATGCAAGGGCGGCGATGATGAAAACTCGAACCAGACGGCTCATGTCGAATGGCCTCTTTTGCCCGTTCCGGAATTGATGTTTATAGAGCAAAAACGGCAAGGACCAGCGCGATGACGATGTGGGTGTTCGGATATGGATCACTTCTGTGGAATCCCGGCTTTCCGGTGGCCCGCAGCGAGCTTGCGACACTGCATGGCTATGCCCGGTCGTTCTGCATGAGTTCCATCCACCACCGCGGAACCGAGGAAACCCCCGGCCTGGTGCTGGCGCTGGACGAGGTGGACGGGGCGCATTGCAAGGGGGTGGCGCTTGCCGTCGAAGCCGGCCACGAAGAAAGAACGCTGGCCGAGCTGCGCGAGCGCGAGCTGGTTTCCTCGGCTTACCTGGAACGGGTGCTGGACGTGCACCTCGATTGCGGCGAGGTGGTGAACGCGGTGACCTATGTGATCGACCCGCATCATGTTCAGTATTGCGGCGGCATGCCACTCGAGGAACAGGCCCACATCATCGCCCGCGCGGTCGGGGGCAGGGGGCCGAACACCGAATACCTGTTCAACACCACCGAGCATCTGGCGGAAATCGGACTGCATGACCCGGATCTGGAATGGTTGTCCGAGCGGGTCCGGGGTCTGATGGCATAAACTCTTGGCGTAAACCGTAAAATGCCGATAGGTTTGAACAAGAGCAGATAACATCAGGAACAAGGCGCATGGCGCAGGCACACCACGAGGCGAGGCCGCTTTTCTCGCAACCGATCCGACAGATCGTGATGATGCTGATCGTGATTGCCTTGTCCGGGTTCGGCGTGTTCATCGCATTGCCGCGGGTCTTGCCGGTATTCGAGGCAAACCCCTATCTCAACGGTTTCATTCTGCTTGTCTTCGTGATTGGCGTGCTTGCCTGTTTTTACCAGGTGATCCAGTTGATCGGCTCGGTGCGCTGGATCGAACAGTTTGTCAGCGGTGTGGAACGTGACGGGACGCGGCCGCCGCAACTGCTGGCGCCGCTGGCGTCGCTATTGGGCTCGCGGGGCGCGCGAATGCAGATCAGCTCCACCTCGACCCGCTCGATCCTCGACTCGGTTTCGGAACGGATCGAGGAAGAGCGCGAGATCACCCGCTACATCACCAACGTGTTGATCTATCTGGGCCTGCTGGGCACGTTTTTCGGTCTGGCAACCACGGTTCCCGCCGTCGTCGACACCATTCGCAGCCTGAATCCGCAGGAAGGCGAAGAAGGTCTGGCCGTGTTCAATCGGCTGATGACGGGGCTCGAAGCTCAGCTCGGAGGCATGGGCGTGGCCTTTGGCTCGTCGCTGCTCGGTCTGGCCGGGTCGCTGATCGTGGGCCTGCTGGAACTGTTCGCCGGCCACGGGCAGAACCGGTTCTATCGCGAGCTCGAGGAGTGGCTTTCGACCATCACCCGCGTGGGCTTTGCCGCCGGGGACGAGGGCGGTGCGGAACTGGCCGTGCTCACGCCGATCCTCGAGGCGATGTCCGAACAGATGGACGCGCTGCAGACAATGTTCTCGGCCAGCGAGAAGGGTAATATCGAGGTGGCCTCCAAACTGGGCCATCTGATCGATGTGATCGGAGAGATGAACCAACGGCAACAGGACACCGAAGGGGTCGTCGCCGCGCTGGATCGCGTTGCCCTGGGGCAGGAGGCGCTGCTCGACCACATGCGCGAAAAAGGTGCGGGCGACGGGATCGATGCGGAAAGCCGGATGCGGCTGCGCTCGATGGACGTGCAGTTGCTGCGCATTCTCGAAGAGATTTCCGCCGGGCGCCAGGAAAGCATGATCGAGCTTCGCAAGGACATTGACCTGCTGGTCAAGGCGCTGTCTCATTCTCGGGGTCCAATGCGCACCGCGCCTGACGGAGAGTGACCCATGGCCCTGTCCCGCCGCACCGGTCAACGTTTCCAGGGGTCTGTGTGGCCCGGATTCGTGGATGCGATGACCGGGCTGCTGATGGTGCTGACCTTCGTGCTGACCATTTTCATGGTCGTGCAGTTCGTTCTGCGCGAGACGATCTCGGGGCAGGAGGACGAGTTGAGCGCGCTGGCGAACGAGGTGTCGGCGTTGGCTTCGGCACTGGGCCTTGAAGAACGCGAGAACAGCCGCCTGCAGGCCCGGCTGGGGGCATTGAACGCAACCTTGACCCAGACCGAAGACGATCTGGTGCAGGCCCGCGCCCTGATTGCCTCGCTGACGACCGAGCGGGACCGGCAGGCCGAGGAACTGCAGGCGGCCCAGACGCGGATCACCGATTTCGAGGCCCAGGTGGCGGCGCTTCTGACCGAGCAGGAGCGCGCCCGGGGCAGCATCGCGGCGCTCGAGGCGGAACGCGAAGAGTTGCAGGCCGCGCGCGAGGAACTGCTTTCGGAACAGGAGGCGCTGAACCTGGCGCTGGCCCGCAGCCGCGAGGAGATCGACGCGCAAGCCGAAGCCGCCCGTCTGGCCGCGGCACGCCGCGAGGCGCTCGAGGCGCTGGTGGCGGATCTGGAACGCAGCGGCGAGGAAAACGCGGCGCGGATCGAGACGTTGGAGCAGCAACTGGGCGAGGAAGAGGCCGCCCGTCTGGCCGAGGCTGCCGCCGCCGAAGCCCTGCGTGAAAGGCTGCAGAACGCGGATGCGGAACTGACGGCGATGACCCTTGCGCTGGAGGCGCAGCGGAAAGAGGCCGAGGAAACTTTGACGCTGCTGGCTGCGGCGGAGGCCGCCAAGCGCGAGTTGGAGCGGCGTTTCGGAGAACTCAACCCCGAGGAGTTGAAGCAACAGTTGCAGGCGGCTCTCGAGGCGCGGGCCGAAGCCGAAGCCGCCGCCGAGTCGCAAAGGACGCTGGCCGAGGAACGGGCGGCCTTGCTGGCCACGGCGCGCGAAACCCTTGCCGAGGAAAAAGCCATCTCGGAAGAGGCGCACAGGCAGGCGGCGCTGCTCAACCAGCAGATCGCGGCTCTGCGCACACAGTTGGGGTCGTTGCAGGCGCTGCTGGACGACTACAAGGAGCGCAACGAGGCCGCCAATATCCAGATCCAGACACTGGGGCAGGACCTGAACGCGGCGCTGGCCCGTGCAGCCTCGGAAGAGCGCAAGCGCCGCCTGCTGGAAGAGGCCGAGCGCAAACGGCTGGAGGCCGAGGCCAAGGCCTTGGAAGGTGAAAAAGAGGAACTGGCAGCAAAGGCCAAGGATCTCGAACGGTATCGCTCGGAATTCTTCGGTCGGCTGCGCGACCTTCTGGGGCATCAGGAAGGCATCCGGATCGAGGGCGACCGGTTCGTGTTCTCCTCGGAAGTGCTGTTCGATCCGGGTTCGGCTGAACTGTCCCCCGAAGGCAGGCAGGAGGTGGCCAAGGTCGCCAACATCCTGCGTAGTATCGCCAGCGAGATCCCGCCAGAAATCAACTGGATCATCCGGGTCGATGGCCATACCGACAACATCCCGCTGGTTGGAAACGGGCGCTACAGGGACAACTGGGAACTCAGCCAGGCGCGCGCCCTGTCGGTGGTGCGCTACATGGTCGAGGAACTGGGCATTCCGCCGAACAGGCTTTCGGCAAACGGGTTTGGCGAGTTCCAGCCGGTCAATACCGCCGACACGCCCGAGGCCCGCGCCCAGAACCGCCGGATCGAGTTGAAACTGACCGAAAAGTAACCGCCCGCGCAATCGAAACCCGGGCCGATGCAGGTGGCGCCCTGTGGGTCATCGGACAGCACCGTCGCCACCAAAAAGAAACACCCGCAGCAGGTTGTGCCGCGGGTGTCTGTTTTTCGGATGGGAAACCGTCAGTCCGCCGTCAGCAGCGGAGGTTTCTTGCCCGAGATACGTGGCTGGCCAGGGCCATGAATTTCCAGATCCAGCTCGCCATCCTTGACGGTGACCCGAACGATGCCGCCCTTGGCCAGTTTGCCGAACAGCAGTTCCTCGGCCAGAGGCTTCTTGATGTTTTCCTGGATCACCCGGCCCAGCGGGCGGGCGCCCATCTTGTCGTCATAGCCCTTGTCGGCCAGCCATTCGGCGGCAGCCGGTGTCAGGTCGATGGTCACGCCACGGTCGAGCAGTTGTGCTTCGAGTTGCAGCACGAATTTCTCGACCACCTGCAGGATGACCTCCTTCGGCAGCGGCGCGAAGGAGATGACGGCGTCCAGACGGTTGCGGAATTCCGGCGAGAACATGCGCTCGATGGCAGCGGTGTCTTCGCCCTCGCGCCGGTCGCGGCCAAAGCCGATGGCCGCCTTGGCCTGCTCCTGCGCGCCCGCGTTCGAGGTCATGATCAGCACCACGTTGCGGAAATTCACCGTGCGGCCGTTGTGATCGGTCAACTCGCCGTGATCCATCACCTGCAGCAGGATGTTGAACACGTCCGGGTGCGCCTTCTCGATCTCGTCCAGCAGCAGCACGCAATGCGGGTGCTGGTCGACGCCGTCGGTCAGCAGGCCTCCCTGATCGAAGCCGACATAGCCCGGAGGCGCGCCGATCAGACGGGAGACCGCGTGCTTCTCCATATATTCCGACATGTCGAAGCGCAGCAGCTCCACGCCCAGAGTATCGGCCAGCTGCTTGGCGACCTCGGTCTTGCCGACGCCGGTCGGGCCGGCGAACAGGTAGTTGCCGATGGGCTTTTCAGGCTCGCGCAGACCGGCACGGGCCAGCTTGATGGCGCTTGCCAGCGCCTCGATGGCCTCGTCCTGACCGAAGACGACACGTTTCAGCGAGGACTCGAGATCTTTCAGAGCCTCGGCATCGTCCTTGGTGACGTTCTTGGGCGGAATGCGGGCGATCTTGGCGACCACCGCCTCGATCTCCTTCACGCCGATCGTCTTGCGGCGCTTGCTTTCGGCCACCAGGTGTTGTGCCGCCCCGGCCTCGTCGATCACGTCGATCGCCTTGTCGGGCAGCTTGCGGTCGTTGATGTAGCGTGCCGACAGTTCCACCGCGCTCTTGATCGCGTCGGCGGTGTACTTGATGTCGTGGTGCTTCTCGAAATAGGGCTTGAGACCCTTGAGGATCTTCACGCTGTCCTCGACCGAAGGTTCGTTCACGTCGATTTTCTGGAACCGGCGGGAAAGGGCGCGGTCCTTTTCGAAATGCTGGCGGAACTCCTTGTAGGTGGTCGATCCCATGGTGCGCAGCTTGCCGCCCTGCAGGGCCGGCTTGAGCAGGTTCGAGGCATCCATCGCCCCGCCCGACGTGGCGCCCGCACCAATCACGGTATGGATTTCGTCGATGAACAGCACCGCGTCGGGGTGTTCTTCAAGCTCGGTCACCACCGCCTTGAGGCGCTCTTCGAAGTCACCGCGATACCGGGTGCCGGCCAGCAGCGCGCCCATGTCGAGTGCGTAGATTGTGGTGTTCGCCAAAACCTCGGGTGCTTCGCCCTGAACGATCTTGTAGGCAAGACCCTCGGCGATGGCTGTCTTGCCGACGCCCGGATCACCCACCAGAAGCGGATTGTTCTTGCGGCGGCGGCACAGCACCTGGATGCAGCGCTCGACCTCGTCGGCGCGCCCGATCAGCGGGTCGACATCGCCGGCGCGGGCCTTGGCGTTCAGGTCGACGCAGTATTTCCCGAGCGCGCTTTCCTTCTGGTCCGCCTCGCTGTTGGTGTTTTGCGTCTCTTCCTCGGCCTGATCGGCACCCGTGACGGGGCGGCTTTCGCCGTAAGCCGGATCCTTGGCGACACCGTGGGCGATGAAGTTCACCGCGTCATAGCGGGTCATGTCCTGCTCTTGCAGGAAATAGGCCGCGTTGCTTTCACGCTCGGCAAAAATCGCCACGAGCACGTTCGCGCCGGTCACTTCGGTTCGTCCCGAGCTTTGGACATGGATCGCGGCGCGCTGGATCACGCGCTGGAATGCCGCCGTCGGCACGGCCTCGGACCCGTCGATATCGGTGACGAGGTTCGACAGGTCTTCGTCGATGAATTCGATCAAGGTGCTGCGCAACTCGTTCAGGTTGACACTGCATGCCTTCATGACACGCACGGCATCGGGTTCTTCCAGCAGGGCCAGCAGCAGATGCTCCAGCGTCGCGAATTCATGGTGCCGCTCGTTTGCCGCCGCAAGAGCGGCGTGAATGGCTTGTTCTAATGTGCTCGAGAATGAAGGCACGCGGGTGCTCCTCTGTCTTGGGTCGGGAACGGGGCCGAGTTGCGGTCAGAGCCCCAGTCCAACCATGTCCTCATAACTATAGAGTTTGGTTGATCATCGCCCGGCTTCAAGGGTTTTCTTGCTCTTGACAGTCACATTTCCTGTGACCGTGGCTGTGAGGAATACTTTTTTGCCGTCAGAAACGATCTTTCCGGGCGCGGATTTCGGCGAAAACATCGGCAGGGTCCGCCCCCGTCATGCCGAGGTTTGCCTGAATTCCGGGTTCTGCGGCGCGCAGGAAAGGGTTTGTCGCCTTTTCCAATGCAAGCAGTGACGGCACCGTGGGCTCCCCGGCGGCCCGAGCACGGGCGATGTCCGCGATGCGCCGCTGCAAGGCGGGGTTTTCCGGTTCGATGGTTTCGGCGAAGCGGCCGTTTGCCTGCGTGTATTCGTGGCCCGAACAGACCAGCGTGTCATCGGGCAGGGCCGCCAGCTTGCTCAGCGAGGCCCACATCTGTGGCGCGGTGCCTTCGAACAGACGCCCGCAGCCCAGCGCCATCAGGCTGTCGGCCGTAAAGACCACGCGGCTTTGCGGCATGTAATAGGCGACATGGCCGATCGTGTGCCCGGGCACCTCAAGAACCCGAACCAGTTCGCCCCCGACCTTGAACGTATCGCCATCGGAAACGCGAACATCCAGCGGCGGCAGACGATGGGCATCGGCCGCAGCACCAACAACGCGGGCTGGGTGCTCGGCCAGGATCTCGGCCAGTCCGTCAACGTGGTCATAGTGGTGATGGGTGAGCAGGACATGGCTCAGCCGCCAGCCGCGCCTGGACAGTTCCGCAAGGATCGGCGCGGCTTCGGGCGCGTCGACCAGAGCGGTCTCGCCGCTTTCAGCGGAATGCGCCAGGAACGCGTAATTGTCGCTGAGGCAGGGAATCGTGACGATCTCGAGAGGCATGGTCTTTTGCCCTTTCATTGCTAGACTGCATCCAGCTAAGCCGATCGAGCAGGTGTCCGCAATGCATCTCGACGTGCAGGATCTGAGGAATTTCTACTATCGCAGCACGCTGGGCCGTGCCGCGCAAGCCGCGATCCGGGGGCGCCTGCTGCAGATATGGCCAGAGGCCAAGGGCCAGACCGTTGCGGGCTTCGGCTTTGCTGTGCCGCTGCTGCGGCCCTACCTGGCCGAATCCCGCCGGGTGATCGGGGTGATGCCGGGGCCGCAGGGGGTCATGCCCTGGCCGGCGGGGATGCCCAATGTCTCGGTGCTCAGCGAAGAGACGCATTGGCCGATCGAGACGGGCCATGTCGACAAGCTGGTGGTCATGCATGGGCTGGAAACCTCGGAGCGGCCCAGCCAGTTGCTGGACGAGTGCTGGCGGGTGCTGGGGCCGGGGGGCAAGGCCATCTTCATCGTGCCGAACCGCGCCGGGCTGTGGTCGCGATCGGACAAGACGCCTTTTGGCTTCGGACGCCCCTACACGTTGGGTCAGTTGGAATCCCAACTCAAGATCCACCAGTTCCTGCCCGAGGCCCATTGCTCGGCGCTGTATCTTCCGCCATCTTACCGGCGCTTCTGGCTGAAGTCGGGCAACCTCATCGAAAAGACAGGCCAGAGACTGCCGACGATCATGGCGGGGGGGGTGCTGATGGTCGAAGTCAGCAAGCGCGTGCATCCTCCGCGCGGCAACGTCGCCAAGGATACGCCCCGCCGCACCGTCAAGGCGCTGGACGGTTTGTTGAAGCCGGTTTGAGGCCGGAGAGGCCGGTTTTTCTTGAGTATCCGGCTCGGCTCGGCTTTGGACTGAAATTGCGCCAAATCCGTCACAGGAATCGCGAAAACCTGCAAGTTGGTAACAATTTTCAAGCCCAGATCGGGGTCCAAAGGGTCGCAGTTGTGGCAAGTCATTGAAAACAAATATTTTGTGGATAACTCTGTTACCGCTATACTGTATTGCGAGGTTGGGAGCGCTCTGCTACATCCCCGGTGATTTTCGTGCCCTGCCTTTCGGCGGGGCTTCGTCACGCCCCCGGGGAAGCGAAAGCCAAGCGAATTCGGGGCCAAAAATATCGGAAGGGTGGACGTGTCCGAACCAGCTTCGATTTCCGCAGGCATCGCCGAGCGCTATGCCACCGCGATCTTCGAGATCGCAAAAGAGAACAATGATCTTGCAGGCCTCGAGGCCGGGGTCAACGATCTGGCCGAGGCGCTGGACGCAAGTGCCGATCTTCGTCAACTGATCGCCTCTCCGCTGATCTCGCGCGCCGAGCAAGAGGCAGCCATCACCGCGATTGCCGACAAGATGGGGCTGAACGCCGTGCTGCGCAACTCGCTGGGCCTGATGGCGCAGAAGCGTCGCCTGTTCGTGGTGCCTCAGCTGCTCAAGGTCCTGCGTGACATGCTGGCCGAAGAGCGCGGCGAAGTGACCGCCGAGGTCGCGTCGGCCAAGCCGCTGACCAAGACCCAGATGGAAAAACTGTCCAAGACGCTGTCCGAGCGTGTGGGCAAGACCGTGAAAGTAAATGCGACCGTTGATGAGAACCTCATCGGCGGTCTTGTCGTCAAAGTGGGCTCGAAGATGATCGACAGTTCGATCCGCTCCAAGCTCAACTCCCTCCAGAATGCAATGAAAGAGGTCGGATAAATGGGTATCCAAGCTGCAGAGATTTCTGCAATCCTGAAGGACCAGATCAAGAACTTTGGTCAGGAAGCAGAAGTGGCCGAAATCGGCCGCGTGCTGAGTGTCGGCGACGGGATTGCCCGCGTGTATGGCCTCGACAACGTGCAGGCCGGTGAAATGGTCGAGTTCCCGGGCGGCATCATGGGCATGGCGCTGAACCTCGAAGCCGACAACGTCGGTGTCGTGATCTTCGGCAGTGACCGTGACATCAAGGAAGGTGACACCGTCAAGCGCACCAACGCGATCGTGGACGTTCCGATCGGTGACGAGCTGCTGGGCCGGGTCGTTGACGGCCTTGGCAACCCGCTGGACGGCAAGGGCCCGATCAACGCCAAGCAGCGCGGCATCGCAGACGTCAAGGCGCCCGGCATCATCCCGCGTAAGTCGGTGCACGAGCCGATGGCGACCGGCCTGAAGTCGGTTGACGCGATGATCCCGATCGGCCGCGGCCAGCGCGAGCTGATCATCGGCGACCGTCAGACCGGTAAAACGGCCGTGGCTCTGGACACCATCCTGAACCAGAAGGTCTACAACGACGCCGCCGGCGACGATGAATCGAAAAAGCTGTACTGCGTCTACGTGGCCATCGGCCAGAAGCGTTCGACCGTGGCCCAGCTGGTGAAGAAACTGGAAGAGTCCGGCGCCATCGAATACTCGATCGTCGTGGCCGCAACCGCGTCCGACCCGGCACCGATGCAGTTTCTGGCACCCTATGCCGCAACCGCGATGGCCGAATACTTCCGCGACAACGGCCGCCACGCTCTGATCATCTACGATGACCTGTCGAAACAGGCCGTCGCATATCGTCAGATGTCGCTGCTGCTGCGCCGTCCGCCGGGACGCGAAGCCTATCCGGGCGACGTTTTCTACCTGCACTCGCGCCTGCTGGAGCGTTCGGCCAAGCTGAACGAAGACTTCGGCGCCGGTTCGCTGACCGCTCTGCCGGTCATCGAAACCCAGGGCGGCGACGTGTCGGCCTTTATTCCGACCAACGTGATCTCGATCACCGACGGCCAGATCTTCCTGGAAACCGAGCTGTTCTACCAGGGCATCCGTCCCGCCGTGAACACCGGTCTGTCGGTTTCGCGCGTGGGCTCGTCGGCCCAGACCAACGCCATGAAGTCGGTCGCCGGCCCGGTGAAACTGGAACTGGCCCAGTATCGTGAGATGGCCGCGTTCGCCCAGTTCGGTTCCGACCTGGATGCCGCCACCCAGCAGCTGCTGAACCGTGGTGCGCGCCTGACCGAGCTGATGAAGCAGCCGCAGTACTCGCCGCTGACCAACGCCGAAATCGTCTGCGTGATCTTCGCCGGCACCAACGGCTATCTCGACAAGATCGACGTGAAGGACGTCGGTCGTTACGAGGCTGGCCTGCTGGCACATCTGCGCGGCAAACACGCCGACCTGCTCCAGTGGATCACCGACGAAGATCCCAAGATCAAGGGTGAGGCTGCCGACAAGATCAAGGCTGCGCTGGACGAATACGCCGCCACCTTCGCATAAGGAGATGCGGCGATGCCAAGTCTGAAGGACCTAAAAAACAGGATCGAGTCGGTCAAATCGACCCGCAAGATCACCAAGGCCATGCAGATGGTCGCGGCCGCGAAACTGCGCCGCGCCCAGGACGCTGCCGAAAGCGCCCGCCCCTATGCCGAGCAGTTCAATGCTGTGATGGCGGGGCTGGCGGCCTCGGTCGGGGACAGCGAGAGCGCCCCGAAGCTTCTGCGCGGCACGGGCAGCGATCAGGTTCAGCTTCTGGTCGTCATGACGGCCGAGCGCGGTCTCTGCGGCGGCTTCAACGCGAACATCGCCAAGCTCGCCCGCGCCAAGGCGGACGAGCTGCGCGCCAAGGGCAAGACGGTCAAGATCCTGACCGTCGGCAAGAAAGGCCGCGATGCCCTGAAGCGTGAATATGGCGATCTGTTCATCGGCCACATCGACCTGAGCGAGGTCAAGCGCATCGGCTACGCCAACGCGCAGGACATCGCCAAGGACATCCTGACCCGGTTCGATGAAGAGGAATTCGACGTTGCAACGATCTTCTACGCGAAGTTCCAGAACGTCGTGACCCAGATCCCGACGGCTCAGCAGATCATTCCGGCCTCTTTCGAGGATGTCGAGGCGGAAACCGGGGGCGCGGTCTATGACTACGAGCCCGGCGAAGAGCGGATCCTGGCCGACCTGCTGCCGCGCGGCGTGGCGACCCAGATCTTCTCGGCTCTGCTCGAGAACGGCGCATCGGAACAGGGCGCCCGGATGAGCGCGATGGACAACGCGACCCGCAACGCGGGCGAGATGATCGACAAGCTGACCATCCAGTTCAACCGCTCGCGTCAGGCCGTGATCACCAACGAGCTGATTGAAATTATTTCCGGCGCCGAAGCGCTGTAAGAAAACCGGAGACGAAACATGGCGAATGCTAAAGGCAAAATCACGCAGATCATCGGGGCCGTCGTTGACGTGCAGTTCGATGATGCCCTGCCTGAAATTCTGAACGCGCTGGAAACCGACAACAACGGCAAGCGTCTGGTGCTCGAAGTTGCGCAGCACCTGGGCGAAAACACCGTCCGCACCATCGCGATGGACGCGACCGAAGGTCTGGTCCGCGGTGCGGAAGTCGTCGACACCGGCGGCCCGATCTCGGTGCCGGTGGGCAACGCGACCCTGGGCCGCATCCTGAACGTGGTCGGCGAGCCGATCGACGAAAAAGGCCCGGTTGAGGCGACCGAAACCCGCGCCATCCACCAGTCCGCGCCCGAATTCGACGAACAGTCGACCGAGTCGGAAATCCTGGTGACCGGCATCAAGGTCGTTGACCTGCTGGCCCCTTACGCAAAGGGCGGCAAGATCGGCCTGTTCGGCGGCGCCGGCGTGGGCAAGACCGTTCTGATCATGGAACTGATCAACAACATCGCCAAAGTGCACTCGGGCTTCTCGGTGTTCGCCGGTGTTGGTGAACGGACCCGTGAAGGGAACGACCTGTACCACGAGATGATCGAATCGAACGTGATCAAGCCGGACAACCTGGAAGAATCTCAGGTGGCCCTGGTCTATGGTCAGATGAACGAACCTCCGGGGGCGCGTGCCCGTGTTGCTCTGACCGGTCTGACCCTGGCCGAGCAGTTCCGCGACCAGTCCGGTACCGACGTTCTGTTCTTCGTCGACAACATCTTCCGCTTCACGCAGGCGGGCTCCGAGGTGTCGGCTCTGCTGGGCCGTATTCCTTCGGCGGTGGGCTACCAGCCGACGCTGGCAACCGACATGGGCGCTCTGCAGGAGCGCATCACCTCGACCAAGAAGGGCTCGATCACCTCGGTGCAGGCGATCTACGTCCCTGCGGACGACCTGACCGAACCCGCGCCGGCGACCTCGTTCGCGCACCTCGACGCAACCACCGTTCTGAACCGTGCGATCTCGGAAAAGGGTATCTACCCGGCCGTGGACCCGCTCGACTCGACCTCGCGCCTGCTTGACCCGGCCATCGTCGGCGAACGCCACTACAAGGTTGCGACCGACGTTCAGCAGATCCTCCAGCGCTACAAGTCGCTGCAGGACATCATCGCCATCCTCGGCATGGACGAATTGTCGGAAGAGGACAAGCTGACCGTGGCCCGCGCCCGCAAGATCGAACGCTTCCTGTCGCAGCCGTTCGACGTGGCCGAGGTGTTCACCGGTTCGCCGGGTGTTCAGGTTCCGCTGGAAGTCACCATCGACTCGTTCGAGCGTGTCGTGGCCGGCGAGTTCGACCACCTGCCCGAAGCGGCCTTCCTGATGGTTGGCGGCATCGACGAAGTGATCGCCAAAGCGGAGAAGATGGCCGCAGAAGCCGCCTAAGGAGTATCCCTGATGGCAAACACGATGCAATTCGACCTCGTGAGCCCGGAGCGGAGCCTTGCTTCGCTTCAGGTGACCGCGGTCCAGATCCCCGGTGCGGAAGGGGACATGACGGCGATGCCCGATCATTCCCCCACCATCACCACGCTGCGTCCGGGCATTCTCAAGGTCGAAGCTCCCGAAGGGACCAGCGAATACCTGGTCACCGGCGGGTTTGCCCAGATCAACGGCGATTCCCTGTCGGTGCTGGCCGAAAAGGCCATCCCGGTCGGCGAAATGACCCGTGCTCAGCTGGACGAGCTGATTGCCGAGGCGCGTGCCTCGCTCGAGGCTGCCAAGGAGCAGGAGCCGCACAGCCTCGTCGATGACGCGGCCAAGTTGCTGGCCGACATGGAAGCTCTGGGAACGCATATGAGCCTGTGACGCTCTGAAAGATCGATCCAAGAAACGGCCCTGCGCTCGCGGGGCCGTTTTTTTGCGTCCGGTTCTCGGATCGTTTTGTCTGGCGCACGGTTTTCGGCTTGATCCAGGGCCATGCAGCAAGACCGAACGACACTATTGTCCACGGCGATTGTCGTTGGAACAGGGGCCTTGTGGGGATTCTGCTGGCTGCCCGTCCGTGCTTTGGCAGACATGGGGCTGGCCGGCGCGTGGGGACGGTCGCCATCACTGCCGCCGCGCCTTGGTTCTGCTGGCCGGCGTTCATGAAATCTGGCCGGCGCACCGCCCTGCGGCGGCGAGTTAGGCTCGCAAAAGAAAATCGGGGCGGCTCCGAAGGCCGCCCCTGGGTGAGATCTTACCGATAGAGGGATTCGTAGATCGGGACCAGGGTCTTGTCCTCGAACAGCGACGACACCGAGGTGCCGTTCCAGATGTTCAGGATCGCCTGGGTAAAGATCGGCGCGGTTGGCACGACGCGGATGTTCGGCGCCTTCAGGATCGCCTCGGTCGGCTGGATCGTGTCGGTGATGACCAGCGATTTCATCACCGAATTGGTCACACGCTCGACCGCCGGGCCGCTCATGACGCCGTGCGAGATGTAGGAGTGGACCTCTTTGGCACCCTTGTCCATCAGGACCTGGGCCGCCTTGCACAGCGTTCCGGCGGTGTCGCAGATGTCGTCCACGATCAGGCAGATCTTGTCGGTCACGTCACCGATCACCGTCATCTCGGCCACTTCGCCGGGCTTTTCACGGCGCTTGTCCACGATCGAGAGCGGCGCGTTGATGCGCTTGGCCAGTTCGCGGGCACGGGCCACGCCGCCCACGTCGGGCGAAACGACCATCAGGTCTTCCATATGGCCCTTGAAATGATTGCGCACGTCCAGCGCGAAGATCGGCGAGGCATAGAGGTTGTCCACCGGAATGTCGAAGAAACCCTGGATCTGGGCAGCATGCAGGTCCATGGTCAGAACCCGCTCGATCCCCGAGCCGGTCAGCATGTTGGCCACCAGCTTGGCCGAGATCGGCGTGCGCGCCTTGGTGCGGCGGTCCTGGCGGGCATAGCCGAAATAGGGGATCACGGCGGTGATCCGGGCCGCCGACGACCGGCGCAGCGCGTCGGCGATGATCAGCAGTTCCATCAGGTTGTCATTGGCCGGGTTCGAGGTCGGCTGGATGATGAACATGTCCTCACCGCGGACATTCTCGAACACCTCGACGAATATCTCGCCGTCATTGAAACGTTCGACCCGCGCATCGACCAGTTCCTGGTCAACGCCACGGTATAGGCTCATCCGGCTGGCGATGGATTCGGCAAGCGGAAGGTTTGCGTTCCCAGCGATGAGCTTGGGTTCGGTGAGTGTCGGCATCTTCTGTTATCCCCGGGCAGCAGGCTATATATGACAGATTCGTGACTTGGGCACCGCTTACCACGGGCTTACCGTCCCGCAAAGGTAGCGAGGTGGAGAAAGTGAACATGGCCGATATTGACTACTTTTTTGCGACACTCTCGCCGTATTCCTATCTGGCAGGAACACGGCTGGAAGAGTTTGCCGCCAAGCACGGCGCGACGATCGCCTACAAGCCGGTGGACATCGTGGCGCTGTTCGGCCGAACCGGGGGCACGCCGCCGAAGGATCGCCACATCTCGCGGATCGAGTACCGGGCGCAGGAACTGGTGCGGCAGGCGAAGAAGCTGGGCATGAAGCTGAACCTGCAACCGGCGCACTGGCCGACCAATGCAGCACCGTCCTCTTACGCCATCATTGCCGCCATCCGGGACGGCAGCGGCGATGTCGGTCAACTCTGCCACTCGATCCTGCGCGCCTGCTGGGCCGAGGAGAAGGACATTGCCGAGGATGCGGTGATCCGGGAATGCCTTGAGAAAGCCGGGTTCGACCCAGGTCTGGCCGACAGCGGCCTGCTGGTCGGGGCCGAGACCTATGCGGCCAACCTGGAAGAGGCGGTCGATCGCGGCGTGTTCGGCGCTCCGTTCTACATCACGTCGGACGGGCAGAGGTTCTGGGGGCAGGACCGGCTCGATGATCTCGACGCCCATCTGGCGGAGATCAGGGGATGAAGGATCTGCCCGTGCTGCCGCAGCCCGTTCACGTCCGTGAACTGGGTCAGGGCCCGCGCCGGGTTCTGGCCCTGCACTGCACCATCGCCCATTCGGGCGCGTGGAAGGGGCTGGCGGAACGTCTGGCGCAAGAGGCGACGTTCATCGCGCCCGACATGCTGTCGCACGGGCGCAGCCCGGACTGGGACCGGCAGGGGGATTTCTACGACCGGATCACGGAAATTGCGCGGACGCAACTGACCGAACCGATGGACGTGATCGGCCATTCCTTTGGGGCGGCCGTCGCTCTGCGTCTGGCTGCCGAACACCCGGACCTGGTGCGCAGCGCCGTTCTGGTCGAGCCGGTATTCTTTGCCGTTGCCAAACAGGATGCGCCCGAGCTGATCGACAAGCACCACCACGACGCCGAGCCCTATCTGGATGCGCTGGCCGAAGGGGACGAGGCAATGGCCGCGCGGCTCTTCAACCGCATGTGGAGCACCGATGACAGCCCTCGCTGGCCGCAACTGCCCGAAAGCACCCGCGCCGCGATGATCCGCGGTATCCATGTGGTGCCGACCGTCGAGCAGGCTTTGTTCGCCGATCGTGTCGGGCTGTTGCAGCCAGGTATTCTGGATCGGGCCACGATGCCGATCCTGCTGATGCGCGGATCGCTGACCCACCCGGTGATCGCAGCGATCAACGAGGGGCTTGCCCGCCGTTTTCCGGACGCAACGAGCGTGGTGGTCGAGGGGGCAGGGCACATGCTGCCGATCACGCACCCGACTGAGACAGCCGAGCATGTGCGCGCCCTCTGGGCGCGTGTCTGATCAGGTCAGAAGCGACAGGAATTCGTCGATCTGGTCAGCTCCGATCGACCAGTCGCAGACCAGCCGGCAGGGCAGGGCTTCGTTCTCGTCCTCGCCGTCCAGTTCCGCGC
This sequence comes from Ruegeria marisrubri, assembly GCF_001507595.1. Classification (GTDB taxonomy): domain Bacteria; phylum Pseudomonadota; class Alphaproteobacteria; order Rhodobacterales; family Rhodobacteraceae; genus Ruegeria; species Ruegeria marisrubri. The sequence goes on along the minus strand of NZ_LQBQ01000038.1, from coordinate 106,854 downwards.
CCCACAGGTGATAGACCGCGCCGGCCGCGTGCAGGCGCTTGTGGGTGCTGCGGGGGAAGCTGGCAAAGACGATGTTGGCCTGCGGTTCGTGCAGGAACTCGGCCCCGGCCGCGCGCAGCCCTTCGACCAGTCGGGCGCAGTTGGCATTGGCCCGGCGGGCAGAGTGCAGCCACAGATCATGCCGCAGATAGGCAGCCATCTGCGCCGACAGGTAGCGGTGTTTCGAGAACAGATGCGCCCCGCGCTTGCGGCGCAGCTCGAACTCCCACGCCTTGGATTCGTCGAAAAAGATCACCGCCTCGACGCCCATGCACCCGTTCTTGGTGCCGCCGAAACTGACCGCATCGACACCCGCCTGCCAGGTCATCTCGGCAGGTGAGCAGCCGAGCGCGACCAGCGCATTGGCGAAACGCGCGCCGTCCATGTGAACGGGCAGGCCGTATTCCTTTGCCACGCCGCACAGCGCCCGCAATTCGTCCAGCGAATAGACCGAGCCGCGCTCGGTGACCTGCGTGATCGACACCGGCCCGCGCTGCGGGCCATGCACCCCGCGGGTTTCCTCGGCGGCAATCGCGCCGCGCAGCGCCTCGGGCGTCATCTTGTCGCCGCCCGGCACAAGGGTCAGCTTGGCGCCGGTGTAGAACTCGGGCGCGTTGCACTCGTCCTCGTGGATATGGGCGACGGGAGAGCAGAAGATCGTCTCCCACGGGTTCGAGAGGGTCGCAAGCGCCAGCGAATTGGCCGCCGTTCCGGTCGCCACCAGATAGACCGCCGCGCCGGGCGCATCGAAGATGCCGCGGATATGGTCGCGTACCTCGTTCATCAGCGCATCGGCGCCGTAGGCCATTGCATAGCCCTGGTTGGCCTCGGCCAGGGCCTGCATCACTTCGGGATGGACGGGGCCGGAATTGTCGGAGGCAAAAAACATCAAACGGGCTCCTCGATAATGTAGTCTTCCCACTCTTCCTCGGGGGTTTCGAATTCCGAGACGGTCCGGCCGCGGGCCGACACGCCGGCCTCGTGCACGCTGTCCGGCGTGCCGGAAATCAGCGGATGCCAGTCGAACAGGGGCTTGCCCTCCCACAGCAGCCGATAGGCGCAGGTCTGCGGCATCCAGTAGGCGTGGGTGTCCAGGTTGTCCGGCTTCAGCACGATGCATTCGGGCACGAACTGATGGCGGATCTCATACTGGGTACAGCGGCAGGTCTCGTCGTCCAGCAGGCGGCAGGCCACGCAGGTCAACTCGACGACGCCGGTATCCTCGTCCTCGAGCTTGTTCAGGCAGCACTTGCCACAACCGTCGCAGAGCGCCTCCCACTCCTGCTCGGTGAGTTTCGAGAGCGGCTTGCGTTCCCAGAAACGCGGGGCGAGCCCGGCACGGTCTATAGGGTCCCGTTTCATAGCGCGGCCAGGATTTCGCGCGCCTTCGCGCAGTCGTCCTGCATCTGCGCAACCAGCGCCTCGACGCCGTCAAAGGTCATCTCGGGGCGCAGGTATTCGACCAGACCGACCGAGAGGGTGGAGCCATAGAGATCGCCGGAGAAATCGAACAGGAAGGTTTCGATATTGGGCTGCTCGCCCTTGAACATCGGCCGCGTGCCGACCGAGGCCGCGCCGTGGTAGCTGCCCTGATGCGGGCCTTCCAGCACGTCGACCAGCACGGCATAGACACCGAATTTCGGCTGGTGCAGCCCTTCGATGGTCATGTTCGCGGTGGGAAAACCCAACTCGCGCCCGCGCTGCTCGCCGCCGATCACCTCGCCCTCGATCCGGTGCCAGTGGCCCAGCATGGTGGCGGCATCTCGGGGGCGACCTTCGGACAGGGCGGTGCGGATGGCAGTCGAGGAGACCACGTTTTCCGAGCGTTCCATCAGTGGCGCGATCGTGACACCGAACCCCATCTCGCGGCCGAACCGGGCCATGTCCTCGGCGTTGCCGCTGCGGCCCTTGCCAAAGCAGAAATCGGCCCCGACCACCACATGCGCCAGTCCGAGGCCATCGCGGATCACGTTGCGGGCGAATTCTTCGGGCGTGAGCCCCGCCAGGGCAGCGTTGAAGTTCAGCTCGTAGAGCTTCTCGACCCCCAGTTTCTCAAGCCGGTGCGCCCGTGTGTTGCCGCGCATCAGGCGGAACGGAGGCGCGTCGGGCGCGAAGAACTCGCGCGGGTGCGGCTCGAAGGTCAGAACGCCCAAGGGGGCCTCGGGCGCGGCCTTGCGTGCCAGTTCGATCACCGACTGGTGGCCGATGTGAACCCCGTCAAAATTGCCGATCGCGGCGCTGGCGCCGCGGTCTTCGGGTTCGACGTATTGATAATCCCGGATGATCCGCATGGGCGATTGCGTAGCGGGACTGGGGGGCATGTTCAAGCGCCAGTTCGCCACATGACCTGCCGTCCCTGTTCAAAGCCTGCCACGTGTTGCGGGAATCCGTTTCTTGATCTGAGAAAAACTCGGGGTGTAAGCTATGAATCCGGCCAGCTTAACCACCCGTTTCGAAAAGGGTATTTCAGCCTCGGCAAGTGCCGGCGCGGGTCAGGGAGGACCAGCGGCATGTATCGACTACGCCTCTTCGCCATCCGTCACGCGCGCGCGTTCGAGTGGATCTACAAGCGCGTCGAACAGGGGATGGTCGCGCTTGATCCCCTGTTCGCCAAAATCGGCTACAACCGTGTCGAACGCCCCATTGCGCTGGTCGAGAAGGGGGTCAAGGTTCTGCTGTTCGACTGCAAGATGTGCGGCCAGTGCGTGCTGTCGTCGACGGGCATGTCCTGCCCCATGAACTGCCCAAAGCAACTGCGCAATGGCCCCTGCGGCGGCGTGCGCGAGGGGGGGTTCTGCGAGGTGAAACCGCAGATGAAATGCGTCTGGGCGCTGGCGTGGGACGGCGCCAGCCGCATGCGCGACGGGCCGTCGCGGATCAGGCAGGTGCTGCCGCCGGTCGAACACTCGCTGCGCGGCTCGTCCTCGTGGCTGCGCGTCAGCCGCGAGATTGCCGCCAAACGCCGCGAGGCGCGCGATGCGGCGCGGCTGGCAATGGCGCAGGCCTTTCCCGAGGCGCGCAAGAACGAACCCTCGTCGGCACCACTGGCCGACGAGCCCGCCAACGCGATCAACCGGGAGGCCAGGAAATGAGTCCTTCGGGCGATACAGAAGTCGAGCGAACGGGCTATCTGCCGGTGCCCGAGGGCTTCGTTTCCCACAGCAGGCTGGAACGGGTGCTGCGTTCGGGGCGCTTCGCGGTGACGGCGGAACTCAACCCGCCCGACAGCGCCGACCCCGAGGACGTGTACCAGGCGGCGCAGCCCCTGGGCGAGGTGGCGGATGCGATCAACGCGACGGACGCGTCGGGAGCCAACTGCCATATGTCCTCGATCGGAATCTGCGCTCTGCTGACGCGGGCAGGCTATTCGCCGGTCTACCAGATCTCCTGCCGCGACCGGAACCGCATCGCCATTCAGGGCGATGTTCTGGGCGCGGCCGCGCTGGGCGTCAGCAACGTGCTGTGCCTGACGGGCGATGGCGTGGGGGTGGGGGACCAGCCGGGAGCCAAGCCGGTATTCGACTTCGACTCGCTCACCCTGCTGCGAACCATCCGCAGCATGCGCGATCAGGGTCAGTTCCTGTCCGGGCGCAAGATCACCCGGCCGCCGCAGCTGTTTCTGGGCGCGGCGGAAAACCCGTGCATCCCGCCTTATGAGTGGCGGCCCGACCGTCTGGCCAAGAAGGCCGAGGCGGGTGCCGAATACATCCAGACCAACTATATCTACGACATTCCCCTGTTCGAGAAGTTCATGGCACGGGTGCGGGACGAGGGGCTTGATCAGCGTGTTTTCATCATCGCGGGCGTGGGGCCACTTGCCTCGGCGCGGGCGGCCCGGTGGATGCGCAGCAACGTGCCGGGCATCCACATCCCGGATCACGTCATTGACCGGCTCGAAAAGGCAGAGAAGCCGTCGGACGAGGGCAAGAAGATCTGCATCGAACTGATCCAGCAGATACGCGAGATCGCGGGCGTTGCCGGCGTGCATGTCATGGCCTACCGGCGCGAACATCTCGTGTCCGAGATCATTCTCGAATCCGGCGTGCTGAAGGGGCGGAGCCGGGGGCGCCGCGCGTGAAGGTTTCCAAAGCGTTGAAAAGGAAAAGGCGCCCGCTGGGACGCCTGTCGAGGACAACCTGAAGCGATCTCAGTCGAACTTGCGGGACGGGGCCAGAACCATCGCTTCGCCCACGAGAACCTTCTTGCCATCCACCGAACAGTGGCAGTCCAGCTTGACCCGGCGCTTGGCGATGTCGATATCGATCACCTTGACCTCGGCATAGACCATGTCGCCCGGGCGCACGGGGGCGAGGAATTTCAGCGACTGGCCCATGTAGACCGTGCCGTGCCCCGGCAACTGTTCACCGATCACGGCCGAGATCAGGCCGGCGGTCAGCATGCCGTGGGCGATGCGGCCCTGAAAAATCGTGTCGCGGGCATAGTCGTCATCCAGATGAACCGGGTTCCGGTCGGTCGAAACCTGCGCGAACATCTCGATATCCTCGTCCGTCACCACTTTGCGCAGGTGCCGGGTCATGCCCATTTCGATGTCTTCGATACAGATCGTGCCGCGCGGAAGATTGTCCAACATGTCGCCCTCTCTTGGTCATCGACCGGGCAACAAAACGTCACATCCGGCCACCGGGTGGCAACTTTATTACTTTGCAGTTGCAGAAAATCAAGTCAAAAATCAGCTAGCGCAAACGGCCGATCGAGTAGGTCGGAGCGATTTTTTCCTTTTCCAGATAAGCCTTAAGCGCATCCGGGTCCGGCTGGTATGATGTTTTTGTCTCGGATGCGGCCAGTCCGCCGGTGATGAAGAGTGTGTCGAATCCTTCGCCCATACCGCCTGCAATGTCGGTATGGGGCCCATCGCCGATCGCAAGGATGTCGGAATCGGGGACATCGACGCCAAGCGCCGACAGGCGGCGACGGGCCAGGTCATAGATCGGCGGATGCGGCTTGCCGAAATACAGGCTCTCCCCGCCCATCTCGGTGTAAAGCCGCGCCAGAGCCCCGGCACACCATTCGCGCACTTCGCCCCGGTCCACGACGATGTCCGGGTTTGCACAGAGCAGCTTGAGTCCCTTCTGTTTGGCATAGAGGAAATCGGGCCGGTTGACCGACGGGTCGGCCATCGGGTCAAACGGGCCGCAGCAAACGATGCCTTCGGCCTGATCGAGGGGGACGCGTTCGATTTCCACCGGGTTCTCCAGCAGCCTGAGCGGCTCGAAGAACCCAGCGTCCCGTTCCCATTCCCCCATGAAATAGACCTTGCGGCCAACGGCGCCCTGGAACATCGCCGCCCGGGCAGAATCGCCGCTGGTCGCAATGGTGTCGTAGGCGTCCTCCGGCACGCCGAACTGTTCCAGCTGTTCGGCCACACCGGCTCGCGGCTTGGGAGAATTGGTCACGAGAACAACAAGCCCACCCTGCGCTCGGTATTTTTTCAGGGCGGCCACGGCCTCGGGATAGGCGGTGACGCCGTTGTGGACGCAACCCCAAAGATCCACGAACAGTGCCTTGTAACGGTCGGAAATCTCATCGAGCGCAGTGATTATCTGGGTCATGAGGGCCTCATTGTGGGAGCGGCTGCTGAGCAACTAAGGCTATGGCAGAGCTTGAAGCGTTTTGCCAGAGGGGGCTCTGCCCCCGCCGCCCTGCGGGCGCCTCCCCCGGGATATTTGCGGCCAGATGAATGAAGACCCTCATGCTTCATCTGGCTCCAAATATCCCGGAGCGCGAGGCAGAGCCTCGCAATAATAAGGCGCCCGAGCCGGGCGCCTCTCGTTTCAAGTCAGGTCAGATCATACCTTGAGGTTCGGAATGATCTGTTTCTTGCGGCTCATGATGCCGGGCAGGACCACCGTGTCGCCTTCGACCGTGGCGCCAAAGCTCTTTTCGGCGACAGTCTTGACCAGGTCATTGGGCACCAGCAGTGTGGCTTCCTCGTTCAGGATATCGACGACGAAGAGCAGAACCTGATCGACGCCGTCTTCCTTGGCCACTTCGACCATCGCATCGGTCAGGCTGGCCTTGCGGTCCAGTACGACGCCCGGCGCGGTGGTCTCCAGAACCGAAACGCGGAACTTGGTGCCATCGACCTCGTACTCCTTGCTGTCCATGCGGATGAGTTCGGCGTCCGAGAAGGACGAAACATCCGACTTGGCGGCGAACATCTCGGCGGCGTAGCCGGGGATGTCCAGGCCCAGTTCGGCGGCCAGCTTCTCGGCCACTTCGCGGTCATGCGCGGTGGTGGTGGGCGAGCGGAACTCCAGCGTGTCCGACAGGATGCAGGTCAGTGCCGCGCCCTTGATCGCCTCGGGCATCTTGGCGGCGTCGTCGCCCATCAGGTCGTACATGATGGTCGCGGTGCAGGCCAGCGGGCGCACGGTGATGTCGATCGGCCCCTTGGTTTCCAGCCCGCCGACCAGCTTGTGGTGGTCGATGATGGCGCGGATGTCGGCATTGTTGATGTTGGCAGGCAGTTCGGCGGGGTTGTTGGTGTCGACGATCACGACCGGGGCGTCGTCTTCGACATCCTCGATGATCGCGGGCTTCTCCAGGCCCCAGCGTTTCAGCATGAATGCGGCCTCGGTGTTGGGCTCGCCCAGCAATACCGGGGTGGCATCCACACCCTGAACCTCGTTCAGATACCAGGCCCAGAGGATCGGCGAGCCGGTGGAGTCGGTGTCGGGGGATTTGTGGCCAAAAACTTGCGTGGTCATGTCAGCGTCCTGCAGGATTGAAATTTGCGCGCCTTATAGGGCGGCACGAACCGCTTGTCACCCGGCAGTGGGTGGCATGCGACGGATGGTCTGACTGCAGGGGCTGGCGGGTCAGAATTCGGCCCGCTCCAGCGTGTATCCCTCTTGTTGCAAGCGGTTGAGCAGCCCGTGTTCGCCGCCCAGATGGCCTGCTCCGACGGCAATCACGGCAGTTTCATCGCGAATGGCCAGGATATGTCGCAGCCAGTTCTCGTTGCGCTGGACCAGAAGTTGCTCCTCGAAGCCAGCCCATTCTGCGTCGAACTCGCCATCGGACAGGTCGGAATCCGCATTCCCCTGCAGGCGCGCGAACTGGAGGATCTCGGCGTGTTTTTCCTCCAAGTAGGCGTTGGCCATCGTTGCCAACTGGTCTTCTCCGGCATCCAGCGCATCGGCGAGGTGCACCACCGACTGGGCCTGCTGTTCGATCGGGTGGGTGTTGAACAGGGCCATCAGCTCTTCAATCGTTTCCAGAGAATGCCTCGGGATGCCGTGTTGTTCGGCCAGTTCCGACAGGCGCTTGTCCATGCCGTAATCCGCGTCCGGCTGGCCCATCAGGCATGGCGGGATGCCAAGGATCATGTTCAGAAACCAGGGTTGCATCTTGGCCGCCACCCAGCTGGGGATGCCCCGCTCTGCGAGTAAAGCCGAGATCGTCTGCCAGCTTTCTTCGTCGATCAGGTCGATCAGTGTCGGGCCGGAGGTGATCAGAACCTGGCTGAAATCCTTTGCGAGGCTCTGCTCGAAGTCCTTCATGTCCTCTTGGGTTATTTCGAAATAGAAGTTGTCGGCTTCGGAAAGGATGGGGACCAGCCGCTCGACCACCGCGTCCATGCGCGGATCGTTGGTGTGCAGGGTTCCGACCAGATGCAGCGTCGTGCTGCCTTTCCTGGCAACCCAGTGGTTGCCTTCGGCAAATGGAATGTCGGCCAGGGCCGCGTCCAGCTCGGCCCGCTCCTCTGGTGTCAGGTCCTGCCGAAGATCCCGGCCCTCGCAGGCGGCGATGGCTTGCAGGGGAAGCAGGAAGAACAGGAGAATTCCGAGAACCAGTCGCATGTTTCAAATCCAGGTTTGATCTTGTCGAATATCGGTGCGGGCCGGGCTTTTTCTGCGGCCCGCCTCATAGTTGCGCGGGCGCGTGCCGCCCGCAAACGCAATTTGTGCAGATTGCCGAATTGTGCGTAGCATGTTGCAATGGAACGCGAGCAGGATCTGTACCCCCCGATCAAGACGTTGCTGGAAAGGCAGGGATATTCGGTGAAGGGTGAGGTGGGGGCCGCCGATGTCGTCGCCATGCGGGAAGGGGAACCCCCCGTCATCGTCGAGCTGAAACTGAGGTTTTCGCTGGCGCTTTTCCATCAGGCAATCGCGCGTCTGAGGATCACCGACCGGGTTTATGTCGCCGTGGCCAGACCAAGGGGCAGGACGGCGCGGCGGGCCTTGCGCGACAATCTGGCTCTGTGCCGGAGGCTGGGCCTGGGTTTGATCACCGTCCGGCCGGACGGGCGGGTCGAGGTGCATTGCGATCCGGGGCCGTTTGCCCCGCGCAGGTCGCCCCGGAAAGCCGCGCGGCTGCTGCGCGAGTTCGACCGGTTGCAGGGTGATCCGAACTCGGGTGGGGCTACGCGGCACGGAATCGTGACGGCCTATCGGCAGGACGCGCTGCGCTGCGCCGCTTTCCTGGCGCGCAACGGGCCGACCAAGGGGGCGGATGTCGCCAAGGCCACGGGCGTGGCCGAGGCCACGCGGCTGATGCGGGACAATCACTATGGCTGGTTCGAGCGGCCGGCCACGGGCATCTACCGGCTGACCGAGGCGGGCAGCGAAGGCCTGAAACACTGGGCCTACAGCTGGGACGACGAGCCCGCGACAGCGGCCGCGCCGTCAGGCAGCACGGCGGTTGATGAAGTCGCTGACCGTCTCGACGATGACCGGTGACAAGGCGGGCGTGATGATGTGCCCCATCCCTTCGACCTCGTGGAATTCGCTCTCGGGGATGTGGGCTGCAATCTCTCGGCCCAGTTGAGGCGGCAACAGCTTGTCGTCCGAGCCGTGGATCACCAGACAGGGAAGGGACACCTTGCGCAGCGCCGGACGCCGGTCCGGGGCCTTGGATACCGCCAGGACTTGGCGATTCATACCCTCGTCATCCACGCCGCGAGCGTAGGCGCGCTCTGCCATTGCCCGGATTTCGGCCTCGGGCATCGGGTAGCCGGGGCTGCCCCATTTCGCATGTTCCGCAACCTGCTCGTCCGAATATTTCTGCAAAGATCGGGGGCGCACCAGCAGGTTCTCGATCATGGCCAGCCGCGCCGCCGGGTCACCGCCGGCGACTTCTTCAAAGGGGCGGCAGGCGGTCATCACGATGGTGGCGGACAGCAACCGGTTCGGATGGTCGATGCAGATCTGCTGAAGGATGGCGCCGCCCATCGAGATGCCAAGGACATGCGCGCGTTCGATCCTCAACGCGTCCATCAGGCCAATCACATCCTCTGCCATGTCCATGATGCCATAGAGCGCCGGCAATTCGCCACCTGCGCGGACCAGTTCCAAGATCGCATCCGCATTTCCCGGGACACCGTCCGAGGGGCAGCGTTGCGACAGGCCGACATCGCGGTTGTCGAAAAGGATGGTGCGGAATCCGGCCCCGGCGAAACCCTCGATCAGGGCATTCGGCCAATGCACAAGCTGACTGCCCTGCCCCCGGATCAGGATCAGTGGAACACCATCGCGCGGGCCGTGTTCTTCCACTTCCAGTTTGATGCCGTTCGCTTCTATCTGCATGGTTGGAACTCCCCGGGCGAGTATTGTTCTGGCCGCGCTTGATCGGCTTTGGCCGTCACTCTATCTGCCGACTGACCGGTGTAAATCGTGCCGTTGCGGAGGTTTTCCGTTGCCGGTGAAAAAAATTCAGCCCCGACTTGTTGACTCGTCCTTTCTTCCCTCCTAGCTATGCCTGCGTTAGCACTCTCTTCGGGTGAGTGCTAATGCTCCCGCCAAGGAGCGGGGGGAGGAAAAACAACCTTTGAGCCCAAGGAGCTGCAAAGATGGCATTGAAACCGCTTCATGACCGTGTGCTGGTTCGCCGCGTGGAAAGCGAAGAGAAAACCGCAGGCGGACTGATCATTCCCGATAGCGCCAAGGAAAAACCCAGCGAGGGTGTTGTCGTGGCCTGCGGCGAAGGTGCACGCAAGGATAGTGGTGAGTTGATCGAGATGGCTGTCAAGCCGGGTGACAAGATCCTGTTCGGCAAGTGGTCGGGCACCGAAGTCACCATCGACGGCGAAGAACTGCTGATGATGAAGGAAAGCGACATCATGGGGATCATCGAGTAAGCCGCGCGCTTCTCTGATCTCGTGACGCTTCATTCGAAACACATTTCTCAAGGAGAAAGAACATGGCTGCAAAAGACGTCAAGTTCGATACCGATGCCCGCAACAAGATGCTGCATGGCGTCAACATTCTGGCGGATGCCGTGAAAGTGACCCTTGGCCCCAAAGGCCGCAACGTGGTTCTGGACAAGTCGTTCGGCGCGCCGCGCATCACCAAGGACGGTGTGTCGGTCGCCAAGGAAATCGAACTGGAAGACAAGTTCGAGAACATGGGCGCGCAGATGGTGAAGGAAGTCGCCTCGCGCACCAACGACGAAGCCGGTGACGGCACCACCACCGCAACCGTTCTGGCGCAGGCCATCGTCAAGGAAGGCCTCAAGCAGGTTGCAGCCGGCCTGAACCCGATGGACCTCAAGCGCGGCATCGACCTGGCCACCCACAAGGTCGTCGAAGGCATCAAGGCCGCGGCACGCGAAGTGAAGGACTCGGCCGAAGTCGCTCAGGTCGGCACCATCTCGGCCAATGGCGAAGTTGAAATCGGCCAGCAGATCGCGGACGCGATGCAGAAGGTCGGCAACGAAGGCGTCATCACCGTCGAAGAGAACAAGGGTCTGGAAACCGAGACCGACGTTGTCGAGGGTATGCAGTTCGACCGCGGCTACCTGTCGCCCTACTTCGTGACCAACGCAGACAAGATGGTCGCCGAGCTGGACGACGCGATGATCCTGCTGCACGAGAAGAAACTGTCGTCGCTGCAGCCGATGGTTCCGCTGCTCGAGCAGGTGATCCAGTCGCAGAAGCCGCTGCTGATCATCGCCGAGGACGTTGAAGGCGAAGCTCTGGCAACCCTGGTTGTCAACAAGCTGCGCGGCGGCCTGAAGATTGCTGCCGTCAAGGCTCCGGGCTTCGGCGATCGCCGCAAGGCCATGCTGCAGGATATCGCGATCCTGACCGGCGGTCAGGTGATCTCGGAAGACCTGGGCATGAAGCTCGAGAATGTCACCATGGACATGCTGGGCACCGCCAAGAAGATCACCATCACCAAAGACGAAACCACCATCGTCGATGGTGCTGGCGAGAAGGCCGAGATCGAGGCACGCGTGGCCCAGATCCGCACCCAGATCGAGGAAACCACCAGCGACTACGACCGCGAGAAGCTGCAAGAGCGCGTTGCCAAACTGGCAGGCGGTGTTGCCGTGATCCGCGTCGGCGGCATGACCGAAGTTGAAGTGAAAGAGCGCAAGGACCGTGTGGACGACGCTCTGAACGCAACCCGCGCAGCCGTTCAGGAAGGCGTCGTCGTGGGCGGCGGTGTCGCTCTGGTCCAGGCTGGCAAGGGTCTGGCCGAGCTGAAAGGCGCAAACGCCGATCAGGATGCCGGTATCGCCATCGTGCGCAAGGCCATCGAAGCGCCGCTGCGCCAGATCGCCGAGAACGCAGGTGTTGACGGTGCCGTGGTCGCCGGCAAGGTCCGCGAGTCGGATGACCCTGCCTTCGGCTTCAACGCACAGTCCGAAGAATATGGCGACATGTTTGCCTTCGGCGTGATCGACCCGGCCAAGGTTGTCCGCACCGCTCTGGAAGATGCGGCTTCGGTTGCCGGTCTGCTGATCACCACCGAAGCGATGGTGGCCGACAAGCCCGCCAAGGAAGGCGCAGGCGCAGGCGCCGGCATGCCCGACATGGGTGGCATGGGCGGCATGATGTAAGCTGCCTTCAAGGCTTGAAGGAAAGGGGCGCCTTGTGCGCCCCTTTTTTGTATGCCTGCTTTGCAGGCATGCCTCCGGCGGGAGTATTTTGGGAAAAGATGAAGTGTGTGAGGGAATTGCACGCGGCCCTCAGCGAATAAGCGTGTGTCGGAGCGGCGGAAACGTTATGCCTTACGCATGAGACTGTTCCTGCTCACCGCTCTGACGATGATCGCCTTTGCGGCCAATTCGATCCTGAACCGGCTGGCCGTCGAGAGCGGTGCTGCCGAGCCAGGAGGCTTTGCCGTTGTCCGCGTCATGGCCGGGGCCGTGACTCTGGCCGCGCTGGTGGCCCTGCGCGGCGGAGCGCTGCCTCTGGCGTCACGGCGCAGGCTGGTGGGGGCGGGGGCCTTGTCGCTCTATATGTTCGGTTTCTCGACCGCTTACCTGACGCTGGACGCGGGGCTTGGTGCGCTGATTCTGTTCGGTGTCGTGCAGATCACCATGTTCAGTGTCTCCTCCGTGACCGGTATTCGGCCACTGCCGCGGCAGGCCCTTGGGGCGGCAATCGCGTTTGCTGGATTGGCCTATATCCTCTGGCCTGCGGGCGATCTGCGGGTAGATCCGGGTGGCGCTGCTCTGATGGCGCTGGCCGGGCTCGGCTGGGCTGCCTACACGCTGGCAGGGCGCACCGAGCCCGACGCGCTGGCGGCGACAGGAGCGAACTTCACGGTGGCCTTGCCGGTCACCGGTGCGGCCATTCTGGCCCTTGGGGGCGGTTGGGGCATGTCCTTGTCGGGATACGGGCTGGCGATCCTGTCCGGTGCGGTGACTTCGGGCCTGGGCTATGCGCTCTGGTACCGGGTCTTGCCGCAGCTTTCCCCTTCGGTGGCGGCCACAGTGCAACTGAGCGTGCCCGTCATCGCCATAGCGGGCGGAATTGTTCTGCTTGGCGAGACGGCTGGCTGGCAGCTGCTGTCCGGAACCGTGGTGGTTCTGGGCGGGATCGCGCTTGCCGTCACCCGACGCCGTGCCAACTGAGCCTTTCCCTGTCCGCCATTTGGGCTTATCTGGCTGTCATGCGTCTTCTGTTAGCATTTCTCCTTCTCTGGCCCGCCGCCGCGCGGGCGGATTGTGTCGTCCTGCTGCACGGGCTTGCGCGAACCGAGTCGTCTTTTGCGGTGATGGAGCAGCTTCTGACGCTGCGCGGATATGATGTCGTCCGGCCGGGCTATCCCTCGACCGATCTGCCGGTCCCGGAACTGGCCAAGCAGACCCTGCCGGCCGCCATGGCCGAATGCGGCCAGCAGGTAACCCATTTCGTCGCGCATTCGATGGGCGGGATCCTGATCCGCTATTGGCTGAAGGATGAAAAGCCCGAAAACCTTGGCCGTGTCGTCATGCTGGGGCCTCCGAACCAGGGCAGCGAACTGGTTGACGAGCTGGGGGACTGGGAGGTCTTCGGCCTCTTGAACGGTCCGGCCGGTCTGTCTCTGGGCACCGGTCCCGACAGCATCCCGCGCAGCCTGCCGCCGGTCGATTTCGAGCTTGGGGTGATCGCCGGAGAGAAAACGCTGAACCTGCTGTTTTCCTCGATGATAGACGGCCCGGATGACGGCAAGGTCTCGGTCGCCTCGACCAGGGTCGAGGGCATGACGGATCACATCGTGCTGCCGGTGACCCACACCTTCATGATGAACAATCCGCTGGTCGTTGCCCAAGCGGTGCATTTCATCGAACAGGGCCATTTCGATCCGGATATCACATGGCTCGATGCCGTGATGGAGACCATCGACGAGATCTGTATCGGGGCCGATTGCGCGCAGCCTGCAGCGGAGGCCTCGCATTGAGTTTGGAACTGACATTGTGCGGTGCCGATGTGCTGCTGCCCGGGGAGGGGCTGGCGCGCGCCGAGCTGGCCATTGCGGGCGGTCGCATAGTGGCTCAGCCCGCGGGTCGGCGGATTGACCTTTCGGGCTACATGCTCTTGCCGGGCATCGTCGATCTGCACGGGGACGGGTTCGAACGCCACCTGGCCCCTCGGCGTGGCGCGATGAAACAGATGAACGAGGGCGTTCTGGCCGCCGAGGCCGAACTGGCCGCGAACGGCATCACCACCGCGGTACTGGCGCAGTTCCATAGCTGGGAAGGGGGGCTTCGCGGCGCCGAGTTCGCGGCAAGGGTCTTTCACGCCATCGCCGCCGTCCGCGATGACGTGGTGACCGACCTGATACCGCAACTGCGGTTCGAGACACATATGCTTGACGACCACGCGGCTTTGCCCGCGCGGCTGGCGGAATGGGGTGTCTCCTATGTCGTGTTCAACGATCACCTGCCGCATGACCGGCTGGCGCAGGGGCGCAAGCCGCCACGGCTGACCGGGCAGGCGCTCAAGGCCGGGCGTAGCCCCGAGGCGCACTTGGCCCTGATGCAGAAATTGCATGCGCGCAGAGAGGAAGTGCCGCAGGCGCTGGACGAACTCTGCTCTCGCCTTTCACGGCAAGGCGTGCAAATGGGAAGCCACGACGACGCTGCAGCGGATACACGGCAGGTCTGGCGCGATCGCGGCGTGCGCATAGCCGAGTTTCCCGAGACCCTCGAGGCGGCCGAAGCGGCAAAAGCCGGGGGCGATCACGTCATCATGGGCGCGCCGAACGTGGTGAGGGGCGGCTCGCACAACGGTAACGCCAGCGCCCTCGACCTGATCGCGATGGGGCTGTGTGACGCTCTGGCCTCGGATTATCACTATCCCAGCCCGCGCCGCGCGGCGCTGATGCTGGCGGCTACGGGGGTATTGGATCTGGCCTCGGCCTGGAGGTTGATCTCGGACGGCCCCGCGCGGGTTCTGGGACTAGAGGACCGCGGCACACTTGCGCCGGGCAAACGCGCCGACCTGGTAATCCTCGACGCGGCCACGCATCGGGTCGCCGCCACGCTGGCCAGAGGGCGGGTCAGCTACATGTCGGGAGACATCGCCGCCCGCCTCATCGGCTGAACCTCTTCATCTTTTCCCAAATACTCCCGCCGGAGGCATCGCGCCAAAGGCGCGATTTCCCTCAACGGTCGCGGATGATGCGGTTGAAATGACCCATCTTGCGGCCGGCCTTCACCTCGGCCTTGCCGTATAGGTGAATGGCGACATCGCTTTGCCGCGCCAGATCGGGCACCCGCTCCATGTCATCGCCGATCAGGTTCTCCATCACCACATCCACATGACGGCGGCCGTCACCCAGCGGCCAGCCGGCCACGGCGCGGATGTGCTGTTCGAACTGGTCGACGGCACAGCCATTCTGGGTCCAGTGGCCCGAGTTGTGCACCCGCGGCGCGATCTCGTTCACGATCAACCCCTGCGGCGTCACGAACAGCTCGACCCCCATCACGCCCACATAGTCCAGCGCGTTCAGGATGTTGGCCGCCAAGAGTACCGCGTCGGTGCGTTGTGAGGGCGACAGTCGGGCCGGAACGGTGGTGGTGTGCAGGATGCCGTCGCGATGCACGTTCTCGCCCGGATCGAAGCAGGCGACCTGCCCATCCAGCCCGCGCGCCGCGATGATCGACACCTCGTGGCTGAATTCCACGAAACCCTCGAGGATCGCGGGCGCGCCAGCCATATCGGCCAGTGCCGCCTCGGCATCCTCGGGCGCGCGCAGACGCGCCTGCCCCTTGCCATCATAGCCGAACCGGCGGGTCTTCAGGATCGCGGGCGTGCCGATCGCGTCGATCGCGGCCTTGAGGCTGTCCAGATCGGTGACGTCGGCAAACGGTGCGGTGTTCAGGCCCAGATCTCGCAGAAAGCTCTTTTCCGTCAGCCGGTCCTGGCTGACGCGCAGCGCCTCGCGACCGGGGCGGATCGGGCGGTGCGCCTCCAGCAGGTCGAGTGCCTCGGTCGGAATATTCTCGAACTCATAGGTGATCACGTCGACCGAGTCGGCAAAAGCCCTGAGCGCCGCCTCGTCATCATAGGCCGCGGTCGTGACCCGGTCGGCCACCTGTCCGGCGGGCGGGTTGGCGCCCGGCTCGTAGATATGGGTGGTGAACCCGAGGCGCGCGGCAGCGACCGAGAGCATCCGGCCAAGCTGCCCGCCGCCAAGAATGCCGATCACCGCGCCGGGGGCGAGCATGTCACTCATCGCTGGGCGCCTCCGGGATCGAGGCCGAAAGCGCATCGCGCCAGTCATCCAGCCGTTTCGCCAGTGCCTCGTCCTGCAACGCGAGGATGCCGGCGGCCATCAGCCCGGCATTGGCCCCGCCGGCCGATCCGATGGCCATGGTCGCGACCGGAAAGCCCTTGGGCATCTGAACGATGGAATAGAGCGAGTCGACACCCGACAGCGCTCGGGTCTGCACCGGAACGCCGATCACCGGCACCCGTGTTTTCGAGGCCATCATTCCGGGCAGGTGCGCGGCGCCACCAGCGCCCGCAATGATCACCTGCAGGCCACGTTCCACGGCGGTCTTGCCATAGTCCCACAGCCGGTCGGGGGTCCGGTGGGCCGAGACGATGCGGGCCTCGTAGGCCACGCCCAGCTCGTCCAGAATGTTCGCTGCTTCCTTCATGGTCGGCCAGTCCGACTGGCTGCCCATGATGATCCCAACCTTGATATCGCCCATCCGCTCTGTCCCCGGCTTTGGAAAGAGCGCGCACTATAGCCAAATCGGCCCATGTGGCAATGCGGTATGGTGGGCGGATGCAAAGGCGTTTGACGCCCGCTGCGGCAAGCTCAGGCGATGATGTCGGGGGTCAGGCGATCCTCGATCATTGCGATGATGTCCTTGAGGCGCAGTTTCTGCTTTTTCAGGCGCCGGATCGTCAACTGGTCGGCCGTTCCCTTGGCTTCCAGCGCCTCGATCGCCTCGTCCAGATCGCGGTGCTGGCGGCGGAACACCTCAAGCTCGACCCGCAGAACTTCATCGGATTTCATCGACAGATCGGTGGGCGCGTTCATGGGCGACTCATTTCGTTGGGTTTGCTGCTTGGCCAAGAGAATAAGCCCTCGCATTGATTTCGCCTAGACCTTGTGGACGACACGATTTCTCCCCATATTCTAGTCAGCGCAGTCGCCGTTACGGGGCTGCGGAACGACGTCGCTTTGGCAAAAGGACGAAAAGAACGTGTCGAAACTTACTCTTGGCTCATATCCGCACCTGCTGGGGTTTGAGCAGTTGGAACGCCTCCTGGAACGCTCGGCCAAGGCCGGAAACGAAGGCTATCCACCTTACAACATCGAACAGACCTCGGACCATTCCTACCGGATCACGCTGGCCGTGGCCGGATTCGCCGAGGATGATCTGTCGATCACCATCGAGGATCGCCAACTGGTGATCCGGGGCCGTCAACGCGACGACAGCGAGGGGCGCGTGTTCCTGCACCGTGGAATCGCCGCTCGCCAGTTCCAGCGCATGTTCGTGCTGGCCGACGGGGTCGAGGTCGGGGAGGCCGTGATGGAAAACGGTCTGCTGCACATCGACCTGACGCGCGCGGTTCCCGAAACCGTGGTGCAGACCATCAACATCAAAAAGGGGTAAGCGATGCACACACCATTCGACTTCAAGGACGAGGGCAGCAAGATCGTCTATGTGAAGGCTGTCGACGTCGCCGATCTGCCCGAGGAAGTCCGGCTGCAGGCCGGAGACCGCGAACATCTTTACGCGGTCCACGATTCCCAGGGGCAGCAACTGGCGCTTGTCGCCGACCGCAAGCTGGCCTTCGTGCTGGCGCGGCAACACGACCTGTCGCCCGTGACCGTCCACTGATCCACCGGCTCAACCTCTGATTTGACATGGCATCCGCCGCCCTTGCGGTGATAGATACGGGCCCATCGGGCTGGTTCCCGACCTGTATCAACGCAACGGCGGGAGAGTGCGCATGAGCTGGTTCGACTTCGATTGGGTGGACGCGTTCACCGACCGCGCCTTTGGCGGCAATGGCTGCGCCGTCGTGCATGGCGGTGCGGTGCTGCCCGAGGACGTCTGCATCGCCTACGTGCGCGAGACCTCGCTGGTCGAATGCACCTTCACCGGCCCCTCTGACATTGCCGATACCCGCGTGCGCTATTTCCTGGCCAGCCGCGAGATTCCCTTTGCCGGCCATCCCACCATCGCCACCGTCGCCGCCATGCGCGCGCGCGGGCTGGTATCCGGCGACACCCTGGCACTGGAAACCGGCGCGGGGATCGTCGAAATCCGGCTGGACGGGGACGAGATCGAAATGACGCAGGTTGCCCCTGTTTTCGGCGCGATGATCCCTGCGGATCTGGTGTCCGAAGGCATCGGCCTCGATCCCGATGCGATCGTTTCGCCGCCGCAGATGGTTTCGACCGGCCTGCCGTTCTGCATCACCGTTCTGCGCGATCACGAGGCGTTGCGGGCGGCACGGCTGAACATCGACGCCCTGCGCCGCATGGCCGCAAGCCAAGGCTATTCCGGCACCGACATGATGGAGCCCTTCCTGGTGACCCTTCAGGGCGCGACCGATCAGGGCGACACCTTCTCGCGCCTGCTGATGGCGCCGCCCAGCCCGCCCGAGGATCCGTTCACCGGCTCGGCGACCGGCGCGATGGCGGCCTATCTGTGGAGACATGGGCTGATGCAGAAAGACAGCTTCGTGGCCGAACAGGGGCATGACATGGGCCGGCCCGGCCGCGCCACCGTCACCCGCGTCGGACCTGTCGATGCGATGACCGGGGTCAAGGTGGCGGGCAAGGGCTTTGTCCTGATGCGGGGGCAGGTCGATCTGCCGACGGAGGGCGCGTGATGGCAGACCCTGCGATCGCCCTTTTGCCCTATGGCCTGCGGCTGGGCCCCGATCTGGCGCAGGTGCCGGTGTCAGACCTGATCTGGCCGCTTGGCCGCCCCGACCGCCTGAGTGGCGCGACGGTGGGCCAGATGGATCGCAACGACCACATCATCATGTTCCCCAACACGATGGCCCATTTCCGCCTGCGCCGTGGCACCAAGGCGCGGATCTCGCTGATGATGGGGGAACCGGCGGCCATTCATGCCAAGCATATCAAGCTGCTGCGCTACACTTGGCGGCGCTTCTTCCGGGTGTTCACCTTTCACGAAGAGCTGCTGCGGACCCTGCCCAATGCGGTATTCCTGCCCTATGGCACGACCTGGGTGCCGGAATGGCGCGACCTGTCGCTGGAAAAGACGAAATCCTGCTCGCTGATCGCCTCGGCCAAGCGCGACACGACCGGGCATCAGCTGCGCCATGCCATCGTCGAATGGGTGCGCGAGACGGGGCAGGAGGTGGACATCATGGGCCGCGGCTATACCCCGTTCGAGCGCAAGGCGGATGGGCTGGCCCCATATCGGTTTTCGGTGGTGATCGAGAACGTGCAGGAGCCGAACTACTTTTCCGAAAAACTGATCGACGCGATCCTGTGCAACACCGTGCCGATCTACTGGGGCTGCCCCAATATCGAACAATTCCTGGACACCACGGGCATGATCCTCTGCAACAGCGAAGCCGACATTCGCCGCGCGGTCGAGATGGTTTCGGTCGAGGATTTCGAAAAACGCCTGCCGCACATCCAGGCCATTCAGCCGGTCGCCGCACAATACGGCGATTTCGAACGCCGCGCGGCCGAGGCACTGCGGGATCAGTTGCAGCCCCGATCCGATTGATCCTTGCGCCGCGGCAGTAACGGCGCAAGGCGCTGAAACGGAAAACGGCCCCCGGAGTCCGGAGGCCGTTTCCAATTCGGTCGCTATTCCCTTAAGCGCCGGCGATCAGGCCCATGCTCTCCAGCTTCAGCAGCACCTGGTGGGCGCAGTTGTCCACGTCCACGTTTTCGGTCTCGACGCGCAGCTCGGGGTTTTCGGGCACGTCATAGGGGTCCGAGATGCCGGTGAATTCCTTGATCTTGCCCTCGCGCGCCAGCTTGTACAGCCCCTTGCGGTCGCGGCGTTCGCATTCCTCGATCGAGGTCGCCACATGCACCTCGCAGAAGGCGCCGAATTGCTCGATCTCTTCGCGCACCGCGCGGCGGGTGGCGGCGTAGGGCGCGATCGGGGCGCAGATGGCGATGCCGCCATTCTTGGTGATTTCGCTGGCAACATAGCCGATGCGGCGGATGTTGAGGTCGCGGTGTTCCTTCGAGAAGCCCAGCTCCGAGCTGAGGTTCTTGCGCACGATGTCGCCATCCAGCAGCGTCACCGGGCGGTCGCCCATCTCCATCAGCTTGACCATCAGCGCGTTGGCGATGGTCGACTTGCCCGAACCCGAGAAGCCGGTGAAAAAGACGGTGAAGCCCTGCTTGGACCGCGGCGGGAAGCGGCGGCGCAGTTCCTCGACCACCTCGGGGAACGAGAACCATTCCGGAATCTCCAGCCCCTCGCGCAAACGGCGGCGCAGCTCGGTGCCGCTGATGTTCAGGATGGTGACGTTGTCGCGGTCCGCGATCTCGTCGGCGGGCTCGTATTGCGCGCGCTCCTGCACATAGACCATGTGTTTGAAATCGACCATCTCGATGCCGATCTCGTCCTGGTACTTGCGGAACAGCTCTTGCGCGTCATAGGGGCCGTAGAAATCCTCGCCCTTGCTGTTCTTGCCGGGGCCCGCGTGGTCGCGGCCGACGATGAAATGGGTGCAGCCGTGGTTCTTGCGGATCAGCCCGTGCCAGACCGCCTCGCGCGGGCCGGCCATGCGCATGGCCAGGTTCAGCAGGCTCATCGAGGTGGTCGAGGCCGGATACTTGTCCAGCACCGCCTCATAGCAGCGCACGCGGGTGAAATGATCGACGTCGCCCGGCTTGGTCATGCCCACGACCGGGTGGATCAGCAGGTTGGCCTGCGCCTCCTTGGCGGCGCGGAAGGTCAGTTCCTGGTGCGCGCGGTGCAGCGGGTTGCGGGTCTGGAAGGCAACGATGCGGCGCCAGCCCACCTTGCGGAAATAGGCGCGCAGCTCGTTCGGCGTGTCGCGGCGGGCCTTGAAGTCATAGTGGATCGGAGGCTGGATACCGGTCACCGGACCGCCGAGGTAGACCTTGCCGGCCACGTTGTGCAGATAGTTCACCGCCGGATGCGCCTCGTCGTCCGCGCCGAAAACCTTTTCGGCCTCGCGCGCCTTGTCCGGGGTCCAGCGGTCGGTGACCGTCATGGTGGCGAGGATCACGCCCTCCTGATCGCGCAGCGCGATGTCCTGGCCCAGCTCGATCTTCTCGGCAAACTCTTCGTTCACGTCCAGCGTGATCGGCATCGGCCAGAGGGTGCCGTCGGCCAGGCGCATGTTCTCGACGACGCCGTTGTAATCCTCTTCCGAGAGGAACCCCTTGAGAGGGTTGAAGCCGCCATTCATCAGCAGTTCCAGATCGCAGATCTGGCGCGGGGTCAGATCCCAGCTGGTCAGGTCCGCCGCCTCGACCTTCAGTTTCTGCGCCGAGTCGTAAGAGACATACAGTTCGGGAATGGGGGCCAGATTGCTCAACATCGTCATTGGAATACTCTTGTCGGTTCGGTTGGAATTACCGGTGTTTCTGGGATCTTCGGCTGGGCATTTGACTCGTCGTCCGGCGGAAGTCCAGACAGGTGGATGAAAGTAAGGACGTTGTGTGCCGTTTTTTCGCAGATTGAAAGGATTTTCCTGTTTCGGGCTTTGGATTGGACGGTCTTCCGCGATTTTCCCGGATCAAGGCGCCCTTCGAGACCCATGTTCCAAGGGGGCGACATGCGCCGCCAGCTGCGAGGCCCGTTCGACGGGCAGGGCCCGGACCGGTTCCGTGACGCCCCGCAGCTCGAATTTCCGCAGGGCAAGCCGATTGGTCTCGATTTCGGCGGCCCGCAGGATTTCCTGTGACACCAGAAGCTCGACGCCGAGCGCCTTGGTCTGCCCTTCCAGGCGGCTGGCCACGTTCACGGTATCCCCGACGATGGTTCGCGCCGCATCCCCGGCCGCGCCGATTTCACCCAACACCAGGTTGCCCAGATGCAACCCCATTCCGATCCGGATGGCCGGGGCGTTTTCGCTTGCAAGCCGCTCGTTGAAGCGCTCCAGCGCATGGCCAACCTCCATCGCCGCCCTCAGTCCGGCGCGGGCCGAGCTTGCGGCATCGCGGGTTTCGAACACCGCCAGCAACCCGTCGCCCAGATACTTGTCCACCGTTCCTCCCGCGCCGGTGATGGCCGGCACGATGGCGTCGAAAAAGCGGTTGAGCAGGAACACCACGTCATAGGGCAACTGCCCGACGGTCCGCTCGGTAAATCCACGCATGTCCAGAAAGAGAACGGCCAGCTTCCGTTCCTGTCCCTGGCTCGAGTGCGCACGGCTCTTTCGGCCATCGGGGCGGAAGACCCTGAACACGGTCGAGGGGTGTTGCGGCCGGATCTGGCAGGCCAGCCGCATCGTCAGGGGCGCCCCGATCGCGGCAAGGCTGCGGGCCTCGGTTTCGCCCGGCGGGTGCAGCAGCTCGGCCCCTTCCTCGACGATCACCCGGCAGGTGGTGCACCGCCCCTTGCCGCCACACAACGCGGTATGCGGCACCCCGTTCGCCCGCGACATCTCGAGCAGGGTCATACCCAGTTCCGAGCGGATTTCCGGCCCCTCGACATAACGGATCCGCACCGTGTGCCGCCGGCGCCAGACCTTCCTGCCCAGATAGACCGAAGCGGTCAGCGCCAGAGCGGCCCAGAAGACCGCGTGTCCCCAACCCTTGACGGCAAAAAGGGTCGCGAACGCCTGTTCGCCCGGCCAGTTGAAATGTTCGATATAGGCCGTGCGCAGCTCGTCATCCGCGAACTCCGACGTCATGCGCCGCCCTTCGGTAATCAGCCCGGCAAAGGCAAACGCCGGGATCAGGACCGCAAGGCCGATCAGATAGGGCGCCGCCCGGTGCCACCACGTCGTCAGGCGCAGCCACAGATGCAGGCCGATGCAGCCGTGAATCCAGACGAGCAAGAGCAGCAGACTCTGCCACCAGACCGCCTCGGTCGGCCACATCAGGACGATGAGATAGCTCATCTCGTCATTGACCCCGAACAGGTCGTGGGCAAGCCGGGTGTGAACGACATGCGGGATCAGTTGCAGCGGGATCAGCAGGCCCAGGAGAATCTGCAGCCCCATGTTGAACGGCATCCGCAGGGTGCGCCGCCGCGCCAGGGATGTCAGGGCCAGCCCGACATGGATCAGCAGGGCGCCGTACAGAATGACGGTGCCGACCGCGCTGCGGGTGATCACCTGCCGGGCGTCCTGCATGCCGTTCATCCAGACCGGGTCCAGCAGGCCCAGCCCGATATTGATGAAGTGGAAAAAGGCGAAGGTGAACAGGATCAGACCTGTTGCGAGCCTGAGTCTCGTGGTCCAGCTGCCTCGCCAGATTGCACGCGCCAACGATATCTCCGCCTGTTGTCCGTCCGCTCGACTCTGCGGGGCAGGGCGAACCGGGTCAATACACGGCTCCGTGCACGGCAAAACACGAACGGGCCGGCCCCTTGCCAGAGACCGGCCCGCGAAAATTGAAGAACCGAAGGTGTCAGGCGTCCTGTTCGGCCAGGAAACGCTCGGCATCCAGCGCCGCCATGCAGCCCATGCCCGCAGAGGTCACGGCCTGGCGATACTTGTGATCGGTCAGGTCGCCCGCGGCAAAGACGCCCGGGATCGAGGTTTCGGTCGAGCCCGGTTTGACCACGACATAGCCGCCCATATGGGTTTCCAGCACGTCCTTGACCAGTTCGTTCGCCGGTGCGTGGCCGATGGCGATGAACACGCCTTTGCAGGGGATTTCGCTGATCTCTCCGGTCTGGACGTTGCGTACCTTGACGCCTTCGACGCCCAGCGGGTCCTCGGTGCCGACCACTTCCTCGAGCACATGGAACCACAGGGTTTCGATCTTTTCGTTCTTGAACAGCCGCTCCTGCAGGATCTTTTCCGCGCGCAGTTCGTCGCGGCGGTGGATCAGAGTCACCTTGCTGGCGAAATTGGTCAGGAAAAGCGCCTCTTCAACGGCGGTGTTGCCGCCCCCGACCACCACGATTTCCTGTCCGCGATAGAAGAACCCGTCGCAGGTGGCGCAGGCCGACACGCCGAAGCCCTTGAATTTCTCCTCCGACGGCAGGCCCAGCCATTTCGCGCGCGCACCGGTGGCAAGGATCACGGCGTCGGCGGTGTAGGTGGTGCCGCTGTCGCCCTTGGCGGTGAAGGGGCGCTTGCTCAGGTCCAGATCGGTGATGATGTCGCCGATCACCTCACAGCCCATCGCCTCGGCATGTTCCTGCATCTTGACCATCAGGTCCGGCCCCTGAACCTCGGTAAAGCCGGGATAGTTCTCGACCTCGGTCGTCGTGGTCAACTGGCCGCCCGGTTCGATGCCCTGAACCAGAATCGGTTGCAGCATCGCGCGGCTGGCATAGACGCCCGCAGAATAGCCTGCAGGCCCCGAGCCGATGATCAGGACCCTGGTGTGACGAGTTTCGGCCATTGTTCCCCCAAATATGTCTGCTGCAACGAGCTAGCTGCTCTAAGAGCGTGGATATAGCGGTCGCGGGGCCGGTCTTAAACCCCTTTCGTGAATTGGTTGCCCGGCGTCGCGAAAAGGCATTGCGGTCGAAAAAGAACATTGAGAATAAACAATATTGCTCAAGCGCGAAAGAATATTGCGCATCCTTGGGGTGCTGCTATAAGAACCGCAAACATCAGGAGCATTTCATGGTCGCGACACGACTGGACGAGATAGACCGCAAGATTCTGGCCGAATTGCAGGCCGACGGTCGCATGACCAATGTGGAACTGGCGAAACGCGTGGGGATTTCGGCCCCTCCATGCCTGCGGCGCGTCCGCACTCTGGAAGAGGCCGGGCTGATACGCGGATATCACGCCGAGGTCAACGCGCGCGAACTGGGGTTCGAAGTGCAGGTTTTTGCGATGGTCGGCCTGGACAGCCAAGCCGAAGTCGAATTGCGGGCCTTCGAGGAACGCTGCCGCAACTGGCCGCTGGTCCGCGAATGCCACATGCTGAACGGAGAGGTGGATTTCATCCTGAAATGCGTGGCGCCCGATCTCAGCAGTTTTCAGCAATTCCTGACCGGTGAGTTGCTGACCACGCCGAACGTGGCCAGCGTCAAGACGTCGCTCGTCATCCGCGGGGCGAAAGATGAGCCGGGGGTTCCATTTGATGTTCTGGAAGAGCGGCTGAGCCGGACCGCTTGATCCGGTGCCGTTTCGGATAGGCGTTGCAGGGGGGCAGGAAGGCGGCGATTGCCAGCGAGATCAGCCAGCAGACAACGATCTGCATCGCGTCTTCCTCCTTTATGCCGTGATTGCGTCGATTTCGCCGTCACCAGCCCGCGGCAAAAGAAGCGGGCCGAAATCGCCGATCGAATCGATATGCGCAAAGAGACCGAGATACAGGGAACGCAGTGACTGCCCCAGCATCCGCAGTGCGTTGATTCCCGGATGGTAGGTTTCGAACTGCAAACCGTCGATGCGGATGAGCGAATGCCGGCGCAGGCACAGATGGAACAGCTCGACCGGCGTCGGAGGCAGGGTTTCGACGACGTTCATTCCATCCTGGAACTCGTGCGCGGGGGTCAACAGCTGTCCACCCGCCGCCAGATGGCGCAAATGGACAGGAGTGGCCAGTATACGCGCCGAAGGGCCTGCGATCACGCCGGAAAGTGGTTTCTGCATGCCGAATGTGTCCGCCATGATCCGCGTCAGAGGATGCGTCCTGCCGCGCGAGTCCGGCTGCCCGGGAATCAACAGCAGTGATCCCTTCCACAGCACTTGCTGAACTTCGCCATCATGGGTCACGACCATGTCGCCGGGCAGCAGATCCTCGATGGCCATCGGCCCCCTGTCGGTTTCCACCAGCGAGCCGCGAGTGAAGGCGCAAAAGGCGTCCTCGAAAATCGGCAAGGCCGGCGCGATATGACGCTTTTGCACCACTTCGCCATCCGGTGACAGATAGCTTACCTCGTAACGCCGCAGTTTCGGGCGCTGCGTGCCCGTGTCGCGCAGCAGCGCCGATGTTTCGACGGCATTGCGCGCGGCGCGGGTCAATGAATGTGGAATAGGCATGCGTATTCCGTCCCTTTCAACTCTTGCCATTGCCGAGAAACCCCCTCAGACGGCCTTCACGTGGCTTTCTGTTCTTTTCGTCCACAATCTGAATTGGGAGAGAATCCGCAGGAAAAATCCCCCGCGAAGTATGCTGAATCTGCGACCTTTCAGTCGCGCTTGTCGTCATCACCGTGACCCCCCAGTCAGAACTCGTCACACGCGGGCGGTAATTGCTCACGCACCTGTCAGCCTCGAAAGACCACTGCGCAAACCGGGCGGTGGTCTGTTTCCGCATCGGCCCGAGGCCGACAACCGACGCGGCAAACACCAAATTGCCGAGCAGATTGGCTCTTTGGTGCACTTCCCCGATCAAGGCCGGCCACCTCTCCGGTAGGCAGTTTCGCCTGAAACTCTCGTCGCGCGTTTCCAAGGCATGTGCAGCTCGTGTTCCCTGGCGGCAGCAATCATGGACCTGATAAAGCGTGATTTGGGTTTCATCCGTTTCTTCCTGCCTCTGTTTGGCTCTCCGGCCGTTCCTGTTTCCAGCTTGGACTCTGAAATCACTTTGAGGCGTGGATAGGGCTGATCAGGGAAAAAATGAGGACAAAACTACCGGCTACTTGAATTCTCCCTTTGCTGAAAACCCGGGCCCGCAGCCCGCGCTCATACGCTAAGTTTCTGAGTTCAGTCGGGATTTTCCGACTGGCTCATCTTCGAGTAGACAGGATAATTGAGGTCAAAACGTGGCAAGACTGCCTTATTTTCGCCACATTTCTACAGGCGGATCGCCGAGATGAGCCGACCATAGTCCGCTTCACCGGCATGTGTCGAGCGGCGATAGGAATAGAAGCGATCGGGGTCGGAATAGGTGCAGTGCCGTGTCCATACCGCTTCGCCTATGCCGGCGCTGCGCAACCGCTCCAGGCCATAGGCGGGCAGATCGAACAGCAGCCTGTCGCCGTTGCCATTGGCGAAGAACCGGACGTTGTCCGGGCTGTCGGCAAGGAAATCGTCCAGAAATTCCGGTCCGACCTCGTAGGCACGCTGAGATATGGTCGGTCCGATCACCGCGACGATGTCCGCGCGATTCGCGCCAAGGTCTTCCATGGCATCCAGGGTCGCCTCAAGAACGCCATCCAGCGCCCCGCGCCATCCCGCATGCGCGGCGCCGATGACCCGCGCCTTGTGATCGGCGAAAAGAACCGGCTGGCAGTCCGCGGTCAGGATGGTCAGCGCCAGGCCCGGCGTCGATGTCACAAGGGCGTCGGCCTCGGGCCGTGCATCCGCATGCGGGCCGGTGACGACGTGAACATCTGCCGAATGAATCTGATGCACGCCGATCAACGCCTCGGGCGTCACCCCCATCGCCTCGGCGACCCGGCCGCGGTTCAGGGCCACGATCTCGCTTTGGTCCGACGACCCCTGCCCACAGTTCAACCCCGCGAACACACCGGACGATGCGCCGCCGCGGCGGGTGAAGAATCCGTGTTGAATGGGGTTCAGCAACTCGGAGGTCAGGATTTCGAGGGTCATGGCTCCAGTCCGGGTGGCGGTGCGGCATGTGCGGGATAGAGACCCAGCACCTTGAACAGGTTTCCCATTTCCTCGGGATGCGTCAACCGGCGATGTGCGCGGATAACCGCCGCAACGGTCTTTTCATCCGCTCCCCTGGCCAGCGCCTGCGCCCGGGCGGTGACGCCGAGCCGTTCCAGAAAGACGCCTTGCCGCGCCAGTCGCGTGTGGCGGCAGCCCTGTGCCTTTGCGCCATTGGCAAGCGCCTCGAAATCCACATGCGCGGTCAGGTCGGCCTGTCCCGGCGATTCCAGCGGGCTCACCTTCTCGTGCCGGCGCACGGCCTGAAACGTGTCGCCCAGCGAGCGCCAGTCCCCATAATCCACGATCAGCGCGGCCCCGCCATGCGACGAGATTCGCTCGGCGATCCGCGCCGCGATCGGGGCGGCGGCGGGGCAAAGCTCGACAATATCCCCGTCCCGTGTGTCCTCCAGACGGTCCGCCAACGCCTCCTGCGGTGCCTGTGCGCCGAGGCCAAAGGCTAGCTCTCCGTCATGAACGCCGATCAGGCGCTCGCGCCAGCCGTCGCCGTCCCGCACGAACTGGCGGATGGGCAGGGCGTCGAAGAACTCGTTGGCGACCAGAAACAGCGGCGCTTGTGGCAGCTCCTCGATGCTGTCGAGCCAGTCGGGCGCATGGCCGGAAAGGGTTCTGGCCTGAACCTCCCGCAGCGTGGGCGAGGCCTCCACGAGGCAGATCCGTGCCGCATCGTGGAAACCCGGCACGCCCTTCGTGGCCCTCAGAATATCCGCCATCAAGGTGCCGCGGCCCGGGCCCAGTTCGGCAAGCGTGAACGGTGCGGGGCGGCCCTGATCGAGCCAGCTTTGCGCCAGCGCCAGACCGATCAGTTCGCCGAACATCTGGCTGATCTCGGGGGCCGTGGTGAAATCGCCGCGTTCTCCCAGCGGGTCGCGCGTGGTGTAGTAGCCATGAACCGGATGCAGCAGGCATTCACCCATGTAATCCGCGATCGTCAGCGGACCGCCCTGCCGGATGCGTTCGATCAGCAGCGTTTCGAGACTCATGCCGGCCCCCGCCGTGCGCGCAGCAGAAAGAACAGCCCCAGCGCGATCATCGGCAGCGACAGAAGCTGCCCCATCGTCAGGCCGTAGCCCCCGACATGCCAAGCCAGCCCCAGCGGATTGTCCGGCGTCACGAACTGCGCGTCGGGCTGGCGGAAGAACTCGACGACAAAACGCGAGGCGCCATAGCCCGCAAGAAACGCGCCCAGAACCCGCCCCGGCGCACGGAAAGCGCCCCGGCGATAGACCATCCACAGCAACAGACCGCCAAGCAGCAGCCCCTCCAGCGCCGCTTCGTAGAGTTGCGACGGGTGGCGCGCGCACAGTCCGACCACATCCGGACAGCTCTGGGCTGCCGCCCCCGGAAAGATCACCGCCCAGGGCAGGTCGCTGGGCCGGCCCCAAAGCTCGGCGTTGACGAAATTGGCGAGCCGCCCGAGGAACAGACCCGGCGGAACTGTATGGGCGACCAGATCGGCCAGCGGCAGAACCGGTATCGCGTGACGCCTCGCAAAGAAGAGTGCGGCCAGCACCACGCCCAGCAGGCCGCCATGGAATGACATGCCGCCCTGCCAGACCTTGAGGATCTCGACCGGGTTCTGCAGGTAATAGGCGGGCTGGTAGAACAGGACGAAGCCCAGACGGCCCCCAAGGATGACACCGATAATGATCCAGGTCAGCAGGTCCTCGAGCCGCTGCGCCGTCATCGGCGGCGTCTCGTCGGGCCACAGGGCTGGGCGCCGCAGAGCCGCAAGCGCCATGCGCCATGCGATCAGGATGCCGGCGATATAGGCCAGCGCGTACCACCGCAAGGCAAACTCCATCCCGAACAGCGAGATCGAGAAAAGTTCGGGCGAAAGGTCGGGGAAATTCAGAACTGCCTGCATGTGCGCCTCATTGCCCGGGGTTTGAGGGGCAAGTCAACCTTGAGCCCGGGCCTTTCCTTGCCCATATAGGGGGCAACCGAGATACCGGAGTAAAGACATGCAGACCCGCAACAAGATCCTTGACGACATTTCCCAACTGATGACCAATGCCATGGGCGTGGCGCAGGGCGCGCGGGAAGAGGCCGAGACCGCGATGAAGTCGCTGCTCGACCGCTGGCTGGCCGATCGCGATTTCGTCACCCGCGAGGAATTCGACGCCGTGCGCGCCATGGCGCAGAAGGCGCGCGAGGAAAATGCTGCTCTCGAGGCGCGCATCGCCGAACTCGAAGCCAAGCTGGGCGACTGAGCGCAGGTTCAGAGCATTTCATCTCAAAGGCCAGAAAAATCGTACCGTGCAATCCCATCAAGGCTTGCGCGCTGCGGTGTATTCTGGCGTCTCGCGGGCATATTTCAAGAAAAAGATGGGGCGGGCGCCAATATTTTGGGCGCAGTTGCTGGCTGTCCACAACTTATTGCCGTTATCCCCAAAAATTGGGGTTGCCAGAACACCTGCCACACCGCACCATATCTAGTATCAGGCTGCGGGGGGACGCCCGGTCTGTAGAGCAGGCAACTAGCGCTGGGGCGCTGCCCGCCCCGACCAGCTAGAGATCAGTGAGGTGTATCATGGCACTATCCGAGCAGTACCTCGAAGAGGACATTCATCCGATCGACATCGTCGAGCATCTGGCCGAACACCACGAATGGGATTTTGATCGCATCGGGGATGACCAGATCGCCATGGCGGTCGAAGGACAGTGGCGCACCTACTCGATCACGCTGGCCTGGTCCCCCTATGACGAGACGCTGCGGATGCTGTGTTCGTTCGAGATGGAGCCGCCCGAGGATCGCGAAGCAGAGCTTTACGAGTTGCTCAACGCGATGAACGATCAGTGCTGGGCGGGCGCCTTCACCTATTGGAGCAACCAGAAACTGATGGTCTACCGCTACGGGCTCGTGCTGGCCGGGGGGCAGGTGGCAAGCCCCGAACAGATCGACACGATGATCACCGCGGCGGTTCTGAGCGCCGAGCGCTACTACCCGGCGATCCAGCTGGTGACCTGGGGCAACCGGACCCCGGATGAGGCAATGCAAGTCGCCATTGCAGAGGCCTACGGCCGCGCGTAAAGCTTTGCCCCGAACCTGAAATGAAGGGGAGGGGCACTCATGGACATGTCACGGGTCGCGGATCAGGGGCTGGTTCTTCTGGGCTGCGGCAAGATGGGGTCGGCCATGCTGGCGGGCTGGCTCGAGCACGGTCTGCCCGCGGCCTCGGTCTGGGTGATCGACCCCTATCCGTCGGACTGGCTCAAGGCGCAGGGTGTGAACATCAACGCGCCGCTGCCTGAATCTCCTGCCGTCGTGCTGATCGCCGTCAAACCGCAGATGATGGGCGAGGCCCTGCCGGGGATAAAGGCGCTGGGCGGCGGTGATACCCTGTTTGTCTCGGTCGCTGCCGGAACCTCGATCGCCACCTTCGAAAAGGTGCTGGGCGAAAACACTCCGATCGTCCGCGCGATGCCGAACACACCTGCCGCGATCCGCAAGGGCATCACCGCGTTGATCGGCAATTCCCATGCCACCGAGGCAGACATGGCGCAGGCCGAGGGGTTGCTGGCTGCGGTGGGTCAGACCGTGCGGCTGGACAGCGAGGCCCAGATGGATGCGGTGACCGGCGTCAGCGGCTCGGGCCCGGCCTATGTGTTCCACCTGATCGAAACCCTGGCCGCCGCGGGCGAGGCGCAGGGCCTGCCGGCAGACCTGTCGATACAGCTGGCCAAGGCCACCGTGGCCGGGGCAGGGGCGCTGGCCGAGGCGGCCGAGGAAGACCCGGCGCAACTGCGCATCAACGTCACTTCGCCCAACGGCACCACGCAGGCCGCGCTCGAGGTTCTGATGGACCCGGAAACCGGTTTTCCGGCGCTGCTGAACCGCGCCGTCGCCGCCGCCACCAACCGTTCCAAGGAGCTGTCTCGTGAATGAGATTTCTTTCGACGACTTTCTCAAGGTCGATATTCGCGTGGGCGAGGTGATCCGCGCCGAACCCTATCCCGAGGCGCGCAAGCCCGCGATCAAGATGTGGATCGACTTTGGCGACGAGATCGGCGAGCGCAAGACATCGGCCCAGGTCACCGCGCATTACACGCCCGAGTCGCTGGTGGGCAGGCAAGTGCTGGCGGTGGTGAACTTCCCGCCGCGCCAGATCGGCCGCTTCATGTCCGAGGTGCTGGTGCTGGGCCTGCCCGACGAAAACGGCGAGATCGTCCTGATCGGCCCCGACGGCAAGGTGCCGCTGGGTGGGAGAATGCACTGATGAAGCTCTGGATCACGCGGCCGATGCCGCCCGCGGTCGAGGCGCGGGCGCGGGCGGACTTCGATGCCGAGATCCGCGACAGCAACCTGCCCCTGAGCCGTGACGAAATGCACCGCGCGCTGACCGGGTTCGACATCGTCGTGCCGACATTGGGTGACCTGTTCTCGGCGGATATCTTTGCCGCTGTGCCTCAGCCGCGCTGCAAGCTGCTGGCCAATTTCGGGGTCGGCTACAACCACATCGACGTCCGGGCCGCGTTGGCGGCCGGGGTGCAGGTCACCAACACGCCCGGCGCCGTCACCGACGCAACCGCCGACATCGCCATGACGCTGCTGCTGGCCACCGCCCGGCGGGCGGGCGAGGGCGAACGGCTGGTCCGCTCGGGCCAGTGGCAGGGCTGGCACCCGACGCAGATGCTGGGCCAGCACGTCACGGGCAAGCGGGTCGGTATCGTCGGCATGGGCCGCATCGGGCAGGCGATCGCGCGGCGCTGCCATTTCGGGTTCGGAATGCAGGTCGCCTATGTGGCGCGCAGCCGGAAAGAACTGGAGTTCCCCGCCGAGTACGTCCCGGATCTGCCCGCGCTGGCGGCATCGGTCGATTTCCTGATGCTCGCGGTTCCCGGCGGGGCCGAGACGCGGCACCTGATCGACGCGCTGGTTCTGGACGCCATGAAGCCCTCGGCCCTGCTCATCAACATCGCGCGCGGCGAGGTGGTGGACGAGACCGCCCTGATAGGCGCGTTGCAGGGCGGACAGATCGCCGGCGCCGGGCTGGACGTCTACGAGTTCGAGCCCGAGGTGCCGGCGGCCTTGCGCGAGATGGAAAACGTCACGCTGCTGCCGCATCTGGGCACCGCAACCGAAGAGGTCCGGACCGACATGGGGAACATGGCGCTGGACAACGTGGCGGCCTTTTTGAACGGACGGCCCCTGCCCAACGCGGTGACTGCGTAGGATCAGGCGCCCACGGCCTCGCGCCAGTGCTTGCGGCAGAGCGAGACATAGGTCTCGTTGCCGCCGATCTGCACCTGATCCCCTTCGGTGATCGCGTTTCCGGCCTCGTCCTGCCGGATCACCATGGTCGCCTTGCGGCCGCATTTGCAGATGGTGCGCACCTCGCGCATTTCATCCGCCAGCGCCAGCAGGGTGGCCGAGCCCGGAAACAGCTTGCCCTGAAAATCCACCCGCAGACCATAGGCCAGAACCGGCACCTTCAGGTCGTCCACCGCGCGGGCCAGCTGCCAGACCTGCCGTTCCGACAGGAACTGCGCCTCGTCCACGAAGACACAGGCCACCGGCCCTTTTGACAGGCGCGTTTCGATCATGGCGAAAACGTCGTCTTCGGGTCTGAACGTATCCGCCTCGGCGGTAATCCCGATGCGCGAGGCGATGCGCCCCGCGCCCGCGCGCCCGTCGATGGCGGCGGTCATCAGATAGGTATCCATGCCGCGTTCGCGGTAGTTGTGAGACGCCTGCAGCAGCACCGTCGACTTGCCGGCGTTCATGGTCGAGTAGTTGAAGTAGAGCTTTGCCATGACGCCTGTCTAGGACGCCAAGGTCCGGGGGGCAATGGGGGCGCTGCCCCCGTCGCGGCGGGGCCGCGACTCCCCCGGAGTATTTTGAAAAAAGTGAAGCTCAGGCGTGGCGGCGCACGATCACCGACCCCACCGAGTATCCCGCTCCGAACGAGCAGATCAGGCCGATATCGCCGTCCTGGAAGTCGTTCGAATGCTTGGAAAAGGCGATGATCGACCCGGCCGACGAGGTGTTCGCGTAATCCTGCAGGATGTTGGGCTGTTCGTCCGGTTCCGGCTCGCGGCCCAGCACCTTGCGACCGATGAAGTCATTCATCGTCTTGTTGGCCTGATGCAGCCAGAGGCGTTTCAGGTCTGCGCTTTCGATCCCTTCGGCCTGCATGTGGTCGCTGATATGCTGGCTGACCATCGGCAGCACTTCCTTGAACACCTTGCGGCCGTTCTGCATGAACTGCATGTCGCGGCGGTCTTTCAGCCCGTCGGGGCGCGACCGGCGCAGGAAACCGTTGTTGTTGCGGATGTTGTTCGAAAACTCGGTGGCGCAGCGGGTGGAGAGAATTTCGAAATATGGCCCGTTGGCGTCCTTGGCGCGCTCGATCAGCGTCGCGGTGGCCACGTCGCCGAATATGAAGTGGCAGTCCCGGTCGCGCCATTCCAGGTGGCCCGAGCAGATCTCGGGGTTGACGACCAGCGCCGACCGGACCGAGCCGGAACGCACCATGTCGGCCGCCGCCTGGATGCCGAACGTGGCCGACGAGCAGGCGACGTTCATGTCAAAGCCGAATCCCTTGATCCCCAGGGCGTTCTGGATCTCGATCGCGATCGCCGGATAGGCGCGTTCGTGGTTCGAGGCCGCGCAGATCACCAGGTCCACGTCCTCGGGAGTCCGGCCCGCCTGCGCCAGTGCCTTGTTGCAGGCATCCACGCCCATCTCGGTCATGATGCCGGGTTCATCGTCGCTGCGTTGCCGCAGCAGCGGATGCATGACGTCCGGGTCCAGAATGCCTGTCTTGTCCATCACATAGCGGTTCTCGATGCCCGACGCCTTGACGATGAACTCTTCCGAGGAATGCTGCATCGGCTCCATCCGGCCCTCGGCGATGGCCTCGGCATTCTTGGCGTTCTGCTTGTCGGCATAGGCGTTGAACGCGGCGACAAGCTCGGCGTTGGTGATCACGTTCTCGGGCGTGAAAACGCCGGTTCCGGTGATTGCGGGCGTATGCATGGTCGTTCCTGACATCTCCTGAATTTGCTCAAAATGCAGGCACACCCTTTCGGGATCAAGGGCAGTTGACCCGAGGGAAGGCATCGCCTTCGGCGGAATTACGTTTCGCGTATTGAATAGTTCAAAAAATGAAATATATGCCACGCAGGTTTGCGAAAGGCGGCAAAATGGCTGACGACGATTCCTATTCGGCGGAAGGGCTGAGTCCCGAGATCATCGCCATGATGGGCGTCTATGCGCTCTACTGGAAACTGGAGGAAAGTTTCGAGGCAAAGGCCGGCCAGATGGACCTGAGCCGGCAGGAGATCCACATGCTGGTCAAGCTGGGGCAGCCCAAGCGCATGGGTGTTCTGGCCTGTGACATGCTCACCCTGCCTTCGACCATCACCGCCACTGCCGACGCGCTGGAAAAAGCCGGCTATCTGCAACGCCAGCGCGACCCTGACGACCGGCGCGCCTGGCTGCTGGTGCTGACCGAGCGAGGCGCCGACGTCCGGCAGAGATTCATGGCCGAGGCGGGCGAGTTGTTCCGCCGCGCTTCCGGTCTGAACGATCACGAAACCCACGAATTCGCGCGGCTTTCCCGCAAGATCCGAGACAACGTTCTGAAAACAGGCATCCCAGAGGGACTTAAGAAATGAAATTGCTTGCAGCATTCGGCCTTGGTCTGG
The DNA here is from genome assembly GCF_001507595.1 of Ruegeria marisrubri. Taxonomy (GTDB): domain Bacteria; phylum Pseudomonadota; class Alphaproteobacteria; order Rhodobacterales; family Rhodobacteraceae; genus Ruegeria; species Ruegeria marisrubri. The sequence continues at coordinate 71,765 of NZ_LQBQ01000038.1, read as the reverse complement.
CGATTTTTGCCGCCTCGGCCTCGGCTGACGGGGCCGCCAAGCCCGTCAAACTGATGCAGGTCAGTGAAACCGCCCCCGGTTTCTCGCGCCAGTTCTTTGGCCGGGTTGCGGCACGGAAAACCGTGGACCTTGCCTTTCAGGTCGCCGGTCAGATCGTCGAGATGCCGGTCACCGAAGGCTTCGTGATCGCCAAGGGCGATCTGATCGCCCGGCTGGATCAGGAACCCTTCGAGTTGCAGCTCAATCGCGCGCGCCTGCAAAAGGATCAGGCCGACCGCACGGTTGCCCGCCTGGCCCGGCTCAAGGGCACGACGGTCAGCCAGGTTGCGCTGGACGACGCCGAAACCAACGCCGAACTGGCCGCCATCGCCCTTCGCGACGCCGAATACGCGCTGGAGCAATCAACGCTGACCGCGCCTTTCGATGCGCTGGTCTCGCGCCGCGAGGTCGAGATATATTCCACCGTTGCCGCCGGAACCCCGATCGTTCGCATCCACGACATGTCCGAGCTGCGGATCGAGGTCGACGTCCCCGAGATCCTGTTCCAGCGGGCCAGCGCGCAGGACGACGTCACGATCACCGCCAAGTTTCCGGCAAGCGACGAGGTTTTCCCGCTCCAGATCCGCGAATTCGACGCGGAAACCTCGAGCGTGGGACAGACCTTCCGGATCCAGTTCGGACTTACACCCCCCGAAGGGCTGCAGATCCTGCCTGGCTCGTCCGTGACGGTGAATGTCCAGGTGCAGGACCACAAGACGGGCATCATCGTGCCGCCGACCGCCATCGTGGCGGATGCCGACGGGAAACTGGGCGTCATGGTTTTCTCTCCGGTCGGGGCCGAGGAGGGCACCGTCAAAAGGGTTCCCGTCGAAATCGAGCCGACGCAATCCGGCGATGTCCGGGTGCTGTCGGGCCTCAAGGACGGTGACGAGATCGTCGTTGCCGGCGGCGCCGTGCTGGTCGACGGGCAGAAAGTCCGCCGCTTCAGCGGCTTCGCGAACTGAGGAGCGGGCCGATGAACATTGCGCGCGCCTCCATCGACCGGCCGCTCTATACGTGGCTGATCATCCTGATCGCCCTGCTCGGGGGGATCTGGGGGTTCTTCTCGCTGGGCCGTCTCGAAGACCCTGCCTTCACCATCAAGCAGGCGGTGATCGCGACCGAATATCCCGGCGCCACGGCCGAGCAGGTGGCGCTCGAGGTGTCGGAACCGCTGGAATCCGCGATCCAGCAGATGTCCGAGGTCGATGTCATCACTTCGGTCAACCGGCCCGGACAGTCGCTGATCGAGGTCGAGATCAAGATGACCTATGACGGCGAGGAACTGCCGGACATCTGGACCAAGCTGCGCGCCAAGATCCGCGACGCCGCCCGTGGGTTGCCCCAAGGCGTCGGGCAGCCTTTTGTGAATGACGGGTTCGGCGACGTGTTCGGCCTGTTCTACGCGGTCACGGCCGAGGGCTTCTCGGACGCGGAAAAGCACGAGCTGGCCACCTTCTTGCGCCGCGAGTTGCTGACCGTAGAAGGGGTGGCCGATGTCGAGGTGCAGGGCCTTCCCGAAGAGGCGATCTTTGTCGAGCCCGACCTGGCGATCTCGGTGAACCAGAACGTGCCGCTTCAGGCGATCAACAGCGCCATCGCGAACGCGAACTCGGTCAACGATTCCGGCTCGCTTGAATCGGAAGACAACAGAACCACGATTTTGACCGCCGAAGGCTCGGACAGCGTGTCGGCCATCGCGGGGCTGTCGGTGGGCTCGCAGGGCCATGTGATCAACCTGTTCGACATGGCGAACGTCTATCGCGCGCGGCAGGATGACCCCGACATCATCATCCGCCACAACGGGACCGAGGCGTTCACCCTCGGCATTGCCGGGCTTTCGAGCGAAAACATCGTCGAGGTTGGGCAACGGGTTGACGAAAAGCTGGCCGAACTGGACCAGTCCATTCCCTTCGGCGTCGAAGTCCAGCCGATCTATCAGCAGCACGTCGTGGTCGAGCAGGCCTCGAACGACTTCCTGGTGAACCTGGCCATGTCGGTCGCCATCGTGGTGGCGGTGCTGGGCATCTTCATGGGCTGGCGGGCCGCCATCGTGGTCGGGTCGACCCTGCTGCTGACCGTGGTGGGCACCTTGCTGTTCATGGCGCTGTTTTCGATCGAGATGGAGCGGATTTCCCTTGGCGCGCTGATCATCGCGATGGGGATGCTGGTGGACAACGCCATCGTGGTGGCCGAGGGGATGCAGATCGCCATGCTGCGCGGCAAGAATTCGCGCGATGCCGCGGACGAGGCGGCCTCGAAAACCCAGATCCCGCTGCTCGGCGCCACCGTCATCGGCATCATGGCCTTCGCGGGCATCGGGCTCAGCCCGGATGCGACGGGCGAGTTCCTGTTCTCGCTGTTCGCGGTGATCGGCATTTCGCTGCTGCTCAGCTGGGTGCTGGCCATCACGGCAACGCCGCTCCTGGGGCACTATTTCTTCAAGCAGGGCAAGGAAGGGGAAACCGACGCCTATGGCGGTTGGCTGTTCCGGACATATGGCGCGTCCCTTGGCCTCGCCCTGCGGTTCCGCTGGCTGGTCGTGGCCGGGCTGGTGGGCATCACGGTGGCCTGCTATGCCGGTTTCGGGCTGATGAAGGAACAGTTCTTCCCCAACTCGAACACGCCGCTGTTCTTCGTGCATTACAAGCTGCCGCAAGGCACCCCGATCGCGCGCACCGCGGCGGATCTGGCCGAAATCGAATCCTGGCTGGCCGAGCGTGACGACGTGGTTTCTACCACCACCTTCGTGGGGCAGGGGGCGACGCGCTTCATGCTGACCTATTCGGCGGAAAAGCCGAACCCCAGCTACGGGCACATGATCATCCGCACGGAAACGCTGGATGACATCCCCGCGCTTCAGGCCGAGCTTGAGGCGTTCGGCAATGCGCGCTTCCCCGAGGGCGAGTTCCGGACCAAGCGGCTGGTCTTTGGCCCCGGCGGCGGCACGCCGATCGAGGCGCGGTTCTCGGGCAGCGATCCGGCCGTGTTGCGGCAGCTGGCCGACGAAGCGGTGCGCCGCATGGCCGAGGCTTCGCCCAACGCGCTGCACGTCCATCACGACTGGCGCGAAATGGAACTGGCCCTTCAGCCGGTCTATGCCACCGAGCGCGCCCAGACCGCGGGCGTCACCCGCGAGGACATCGCCGGAACGCTGCTGTTCTCGACCGATGGCATCACGGGTGGTGTGTTCCGCGAGCGTGACCGCCTGATCCCGATCATCCTGCGGCGCCCCGCAGATGGCGAATACTCGATCGTCGATCAGGTCGTCTATTCCGACCAGGCGCAGAAATTCGTTCCGGTCGAGCAGATGGTGGACGGGTTCGAATACAAGGCGCTCAACACGCTGGTGCATCGCCGCAACCGGGTTCTGACCATCACCGTCGGCGCCGACATCCCGCCCGACATGACGGCGGCGCAGGTCCATGCCGAGCTGCGCGACGCGATCGAGTCGATGGCGCTTCCGACCGGCTACGAGATGGAGTGGGGCGGCGAGTTCGAGGACTCGCGCGATGCGCAGGAAAGCCTGGGCAGGCAGCTGCCCATCAGCCTGCTGGTGATGGTGCTGATCTCGGTGCTGCTGTTCAACGCGATCCGCCAGCCCATCATCATCTGGCTGCTGGTGCCCATGTCGGTGAACGGCGTGGTGATCGGCCTGCTGGGTACCGGGCTGCCCTTTACCTTCACCGCGCTTCTGGGCCTGCTCAGCCTGTCGGGGATGCTGATCAAGAACGGCATCGTGCTGGTCGAAGAGATCGACCTGGTGCGCGAAACCGGCAAGCCACTGCGCGAGGCGATCATCGAGGCCTCGGTCTCGCGTCTGCGCCCGGTGATGCTGGCCGCGATCACCACGATCCTCGGCATGGCGCCGCTGCTGTGGGACGCGTTCTTTGTCTCGATGGCGGTGACGATCATGGGCGGCCTGGCCTTTGCCACCATTCTGACGATGGTGGCGGCGCCGGTGTTCTATCTCGTGTTCTTTGCCCGGGATGAACGGCGGAAAGCCGCGCCCGTCGCAGCCTAGGCCCTATCCGGTTGCGGCTTCGCCGGGACGGCCCGTTTTTCGGGTTGCCTCGGCCATGTTATAGTAAGCGCGCCTTGGTCGCCCGAAGGCTCTCGCGTGCAGTGCGAACACCGATGTCCGGTGATATTCGGAATGGCCGTGGCGGTTCTGAACAAGGGAGGCGCGCATGGACAAGCAGCGCATGGCGGAATTCGCCGAAACCGTGTACCGGGACATGGCCGGGGCCATGGCCATAGGAATAGGCTATCTCGGGCAGAAAACGGGTCTGTTCAACGCCTTGGCTGCCGCGGGCGACGTGTCGCAAGCCCAGCTTGCCAGCGCCACGGGTCTGCAGCCCAGATATGTCGAGGAATGGCTGAAAGGAATGACCGCCGCAGGTTGGCTGGAACATGACCGAGAAACCCAAAAGTTCAGCCTGCCCGAGGAACATGCTTTCCTGATTGCGTCTGAAGGCACCGACCATTTCATGGGCGGTCTCTTTCTGGCGGGGCCGGCATTGCTGTCGCAGGCACCTAAAGTTGCGCGGGCGTTCCGAGAAGGTGGGGGGGTCGCGTTCAGCGAGTACGACGATGACTGGATCGAGGCAATGGACCTCATGAACAGCGGCGCGTACGAACACAGGCTTGCCTCCTACTGGATAGGGCAGATACCGGACATTTCCGAGCGACTGGCGAGCGGAGGCCGTATTCTGGATGTGGGTTGCGGCGTGGGCCGGGTTGCAGCGGTCCTGGCCAGAGCTTTTCCCAATGCAGAAATCGTCGGTGTCGATCCTGACGAGGTATCGATCGAGCAGGCAAAAGGCAATCTGAACGAAGAGGCCTCGGAACGGGTCACATTCTTGAAGGGCAAGATTGACGACGTGAGCAGGGGAGACGGGTTCGACTTCGTGACACTGTTCGACTGTCTCCACGATCTGACCGAGCCGCGAGAAACCCTTGCCGCTATACGGGAAAGGCTGCGCTCCGACGGTGTTCTCATGGTTATGGAGCCACGCGCCGCGGACCGGCTCGAGGACAACGTGAATTCTCTTGGAACGTCCTATTATGGCTTCAGTCTGTTTCATTGCATGACGCAATCGCTGGCACAGGGCGGGCCGGGGCTGGGCACCTGCATGGGCCCCGAGAACACGATCTCACTGCTCAGGGAAGGCGGGTTTTCAACCGTCGAGCAGTTGCCGATCAAGAGCCAGACCAACGTGTTCTACGCGGCGCGGCCCTGAGTCGCCTGTGGTTTCAATCGCGAAACCAACAAAAAATTCGGCCCCGGGCGACTGCTCGGGGCCGTGTTTCAGTTTTCTTCGGTGGGTGACTTATCCCTGCAGGGACTTGACCTCGATATCGCCCTGCGCCTGCGCCTTGATTGCCAGCGCGGCGGCGTTCGAGCCCGCGGCAGTCGTGAAATACGGGATCTTGTCATAGAGCGCGATCGAGCGGATGGCCTTGCTGTCCTCGATGGCCTGCGCGCCCTCTGTGGTGTTCATCACCAGTTGCACCTGGCCGTCCTTCAGCATGTCCACCACGTCCGGGCGGCCTTCATAGACCTTGTTGACCACGTCACAGGGCACGCCCTGGCTGTCCAGCCAGGTCTGCGTGCCGCGTGTGGCCACCAGCGTAAAGCCCTGTTCCACCAGAACCTTCGCCGCCTCGAGCATCAGATCGCCCTTGTCGGCATCCTTGATCGAGATGAAGGCCCGCCCCTTGGACGGCAGTTCCATGCCCGCGCCAAGCTGCGCCTTGAGGAAGGCGCGGGGGAAGTCGCGGTCCCAGCCCATGACCTCGCCGGTCGAGCGCATCTCGGGGCCGAGGATGGTATCGACGCCGGGGAAACGGGCAAAGGGCAGCACCGCCTCTTTCACCGAGAACCACGGCATGTTCGGGTCGGCCAAGGTCATCTGGTCGGCGATCTTGGTGTCCTGGCCTGCCTTGTAGGGCGGGCGCTGCGGGAAGTTCGACAGCGGCTCGCCCGCCATCACCCGCGCCGCGATCGAGGCAATCGCGCTGTCGGTGGCCTTGGCCACGAAGGGCACGGTGCGGCTGGCGCGCGGGTTGACCTCGATCAGGTAGATCTCGCCGTCCTTGATCGCGAACTGCACGTTCATCAGTCCCACGACGTTCAGCGCACGGGCCAGCTTGTTGGCCTGTTCCTCGATCTCGGCAAGGATCTCTTTCGACAGCGAGTAGGGCGGCAGCGAACAGGCCGAGTCGCCCGAGTGCACGCCTGCCTCTTCGATATGCTGCATGATGCCCGCCACATGGACATCCTTGCCGTCGCACAGCGCGTCCACGTCCAGTTCGACCGCCCCGGCCAGATAGCTGTCCAGTAGAACGGGGCTGTCGCCCGAGACCACCACGGCCTCGTTGATGTAGCGTTTCAGCTGGTCCATGTCGCGCACGATCTCCATCGCGCGGCCGCCCAGAACATAGGAGGGGCGGATCACCAGCGGAAAGCCGATCTCTTCGGCGATGGCCAGAGCCTCTTCGTCGGTCGAGGCGATGCCGTTCTTGGGCTGCTTCAGGCCCAGCTCGTTGACCAGCGCCTGGAACCGCTCGCGGTCTTCGGCCAGGTCGATGGCGTCCGGCGAGGTGCCGAGGATCGGGATGCCGGCCTCTTCCAGCGCGTTGGCCAGCTTCAGCGGCGTCTGGCCGCCGAACTGCACGATCACGCCGTGCAGGGTGCCGTTCTCCTGCTCGACCCGCAGGATTTCCATGACGTGTTCAAAGGTCAGCGGCTCGAAATACAGCCGGTCCGAGGTGTCATAGTCGGTCGACACCGTCTCCGGGTTGCAGTTGACCATGATGGTCTCGTACCCCGCGTCCGTCAGCGCGAAACAGGCGTGGCAGCAGCAATAGTCGAACTCGATCCCCTGACCGATCCGGTTCGGACCGCCGCCCAGAATGACCACCTTCTTGCGGTCGGAGGGCCGCGCCTCGCATTCGACCTCGCCCATCGTGGGGGCCTCGTAGGTCGAATACATGTAGGGCGTCTGCGCCTCGAACTCGGCGGCGCAGGTGTCGATGCGCTTGAACACCGCCTTGACGCCCAGATTGTGACGGGCGCGGCGCACGTTGTCCTCGTCGCGGCCGGTCAGCTTGCCCAGACGGGCGTCGGTAAAGCCCAGCATCTTGACCGCGCGCAGGCCTTCTTCGGTGACCGGCAGGCCGTTCTTGCGCAGGTCGCGCTCGGCCTCGACGATCTCGCGGATGCGCGACAGGAACCACGGATCGAACTTGGTGACTGCCTGGATCTCGTCATCCGACAGCCCGTGCCGCATCGCCTGCGCGATGGTGCGCAGACGGTCGGGCGTCTGCTGGCTGATGGCCTTGATGACGGCGGCCTTGTCATCGGCCTCGTCCCAGACGCCCACGTTCAGGCCGGGAATCTCGATCTCGTCGAACCCGGTCAGTCCCGATTCCATCGAGGCCAGCGCCTTTTGCATCGATTCGTGGATGGTGCGCCCGATCGACATCACCTCGCCCACCGATTTCATCGCGGTGGTCAGGTAGGGCTCGGATCCGGGGAACTTCTCGAAGGCGAATTTCGGGATCTTAGTGACGACATAATCGATGGTCGGCTCGAACGAGGCGGGCGTGACCTTGGTGATGTCGTTGTCCAACTCGTCCAGCGTATAGCCCACGGCCAGCTTGGCGGCGATCTTGGCGATGGGGAAGCCGGTGGCCTTGGACGCCAGCGCCGAAGACCGCGACACGCGCGGGTTCATCTCGATCACCACCATGCGGCCATCGGCGGGGTTCACCGCCCATTGCACGTTCGAGCCGCCGGTCTCGACCCCGATCTCGCGCAGAACGGCGATTGAGCCGTTGCGCATGATCTGGTATTCCTTGTCGGTCAGCGTCAGCGCCGGGGCCACGGTGATCGAGTCGCCGGTATGCACGCCCATCGGATCGACGTTTTCGATTGAACAGACGATGATGGCGTTGTCGGCGGTGTCGCGCACCACCTCCATCTCGTATTCCTTCCAGCCCAGCAGGCTTTCGTCCACGAGGATCTGGTTCACCGGCGAGGCATCCATGCCCGAGCGGCAATAATGGATGTAATCCTCGCGGTTATAGGCCACGCCGCCGCCGGTGCCGCCCAGGGTAAAGGCGGGGCGGATGATCGCGGGCAGGCCGATGTTTTCCAACTCGTCCAGCGCCAGTTGAACGCCGGCCTCCAGATCGGCCGTGCCGTCCTCGCGCTTGGGGGCGGTGACGATGGTGGCGCGCGGGTTTTCAAGGCCGATCCGCTCCATCGCCTCGCGGAACAGCTTGCGGTCCTCGGCCATTTCGATGGCCTCGCGCTTGGCCCCGATCATCTCGACGCCGAACTTCTCCAGCACGCCCATCTCTTCCAGTGCCAGCGAGGTGTTCAGGCCGGTCTGCCCCCCCATCGTGGGCAGCAGGGCGTCGGGGCGTTCCTTTTCGATGATCTTGGCGACGACCTCGGGGGTGATCGGCTCGATGTAGGTGGCGTCGGCCAGTTCCGGGTCGGTCATGATCGTGGCCGGGTTCGAGTTCACCAGGATGACCCGATAGCCTTCTTCGCGCAGCGCCTTGCAGGCCTGTGCCCCCGAATAGTCGAATTCGCAGGCCTGCCCGATGACAATGGGCCCCGCCCCGATGATCATGATCGACTGGATGTCGGTTCTCTTCGGCATGGCCAGGTTCCTTCGATTGTGCGCGAGTCAGGGGCGCCGACCGAGCGCCCAAATTGTCGTGCGTTATAGGCACCGCGCGAAAAGGTGCAAGGGGGATCGGAAACAGCGGCGGATTTGCCGCTTTCCTCCCTTTCGTTCGGCGCTGGAATCTCTATACCGCGCCCTGCGGAAAATGGGGAATCTCTTGCGTATTCGTTTCGATCATGGGCCGGCGGGGCAGGGAACATGTTTCGACCGACCACTGGAACTGATCCGGGCCGATGAACCGGCAGAGGTGCCCGCTGCGCTGGCGGCGCTCGATGCGGCGCGGGCGCGGGGCGGCTGGCTGGCCGGCTATGCCAGCTACGAGCTGGGCTACGCGCTGGAGCCCCGCCTTGCCGCGCGACTGCCGTCGGGCCGCCGCCTGCCCCTGCTGTGCTTTGGCGTTTTCGATGGCCCGTCGTCCCACCCGCTGCCCGGCGCAGGCGGCGGTTTCACCCGTTTCGCGCCGCGCTGGGACGAGGCGCAATATTCGCGCGCGTTCCGGGCCGTGCACGAGGCGATCGGGGCCGGGGACATCTATCAGGCCAACCTGACCTTTCCGATTGATCTGGGCGTCGCGGGCGACGGCGCCGCGCTCTACGCCGCGCTGGCCGAACGCCAGCCGGTCGGCCACGGCGCGCTGGTGCAGCAGTCGGGGCTGCCGGATCTGCTGAGCCGCTCGCCCGAGCTGTTCTTCCGCACCGATGCGGATGGCGTGATCGAGACCCGCCCGATGAAGGGCACCCAGCCCCGCAGCGCCGACCCGGCCGAGGACGCCCGCCGCCGCGCGTTTCTGGCCAGCGACGAAAAGAACCGGGCTGAGAACCTGATGATCGTCGATCTGCTGCGCAACGACATTTCCCGCGTCGCGGTGCCCGGATCGGTCAAGGTGCCCGAGCTGTTCAAGGTCGAAACCTATGCCACCGTGCACCAGATGGTGTCGCTGGTGCGGGCACAACTGCGCACCGATGCCGGCCTGTCCGAGATCCTGACGGCGCTGTTTCCCTGCGGCTCGATCACCGGCGCGCCGAAAATCCGCGCGATGGAGATTCTCAACGATCTCGAACCGTGGCCGCGCGATATCTATTGCGGCACCATCGGCTGGGCTGCCCCCGATGGCCGGTCGGAATTCAACGTGGCGATCCGCACCCTGATGGTCGAAGGGGCGCGCGCCACGCTGAATGTCGGCGGGGGCGTGGTCTGGGACAGCACGGCCCCGTCCGAATACGAGGAGGCACTATGGAAAGCGCGCTTTGCCCGCCAGCTGAGCCTGGTTTCCGCCTGATCGAAACCCTGGGCTATCGGCCCGGCGCAGGACTTGTCCGCCGCGACCGCCATCTGGCGCGCATGGCCAGATCCGCGGCCGCGCTGGGAATGCCCTTTGACCGCGTTCGCGCCGAGGCCACGCCGACCGAGGCAAAGGGCGACGCCCCCCTGAGGTGCCGACTGACGCTGGACATATCCGGCGCGTTCGAGCTGGCGACCGGCCCGCTGACCGACACCCCGCCGCTTTGGCGCGTCGCCATCGCAAAGACCCGGCTGATCTCGGACGACCCGTGGTTGCGCCACAAGACGACGCGGCGCGCGCTCTACGACACCGCCCGCGCAAACCTGCCTCGGGGCGTGGACGAGTTGCTGTTTCTCAACGAGCGTGGCGAGCTGTGCGAGGGCACGATCACCAATGTCTTCGTCGAGACCCGCGACGGACGAAAGGTGACGCCGCCCCTGTCCAGCGGCCTGCTGCCTGGCATTCTGCGCGAAGAGTTGCTGGAAAAAGGTCAGTTCGCCGAAGAACCGCTGACCTTGAGCGACCTTATGGGCGCAAGGCAGGTTTTCGTCGGAAACTCCCTGCGCGGCCTGATCCCGGTGGAACTGGTGTCCGGGTAAACCGGATCATTCGGCCGCGTCGCGCAGCCTGTCATTCTCGGAATACAGGTAATCGCGGGTCAGCGGCACCGCGTCCCGGCGGTGGCCAAGCTGGAATTGGAACACCGTCTGGTCGCGCTCTTCGAAGACAAGGATGCAGATGGTCAGGTAGAACCGCCACATGCGGATGAACCGGTCGTCATACATGGCGCGTACCCGGTCCAGATTCGCCTCGAAGTTCTCCCGCCAGCAGCGCAGCGTCATGGCGTAGTGCAGGCGCAGGCTCTCGATATCGAGGTTCCACAGGCCGGTATACGAGATCGGCTGCACCAGCTCGGACAGCGACGGCACGTAGCCGCCGGGGAAGATATACTTGTTCAGCCAGGGCGACTGGTTCGTCGGCGGCCCGTTGCGCCCGATCGTGTGAATCAGGGCGACCCCGTCGGGGTGCAGCAGGTTGGCGACCTTGGTGAAGAACTCGCGGTAATGCGGCGCCCCGACATGCTCCAGCATCCCGACCGACACGATGCGGTCAAACTCTCCGTCAAGCTCGCGGTAATCCTGCAGGCGGATCTCGATCCGGTCCTGCAACCCGGCACGGGCGGCGCGTTCCCTGGCGGTTTCATACTGGTTCTGCGACAGGGTCAGGCCGGTCACCCTTGCGCCGTGGTCGCGCGCCAGCGTCAGCGCCAGCCCGCCCCAGCCACAGCCGATGTCCAGCACATGCGATCCCGGCTTGAGACAGAGCTTGCGCGCGATATGCGCCTTTTTCGCCGCCTGCGCCTGTTCCAGCGTCATGCCGGGGTCCGAGAAATAGGCGCAGCTGTATTGCATGTCCTCGTCCAGCATCAGGCGATAGAACTCGTCCGAGATGTCATAGTGATGGGCCACGTTGCGGCGCGCCAGGCCGGTCGTGTTGCGCTGCTGGATCGGGCGCAGCATGAACCGCACCTGGTCGATCCAGTGATAGACGGGAGGAAAGTTGCCCGCCGCCACGTTGCGAATCGCCACGCGCAGAACGTCCTCCAGCGAACTGTCGCCGGTCGTCAGGGTGCCGTCCATGTAGCCTTCGCCAAAGGCCAGTTCGGGATTTCGGCACAATCGCGCCACCAGCCCCTCGTCATGGATATGTATCTCGGGGGCGGGGGCCGATCCGTCGCCATAGAGGCACGTCTCGCCATTCGGATAGGTCACCCGCAACGCGCCTTGGGCGATCAACGAACTCAGAACACGATCCAAAACACTCTGCCACATGATCCTTTTCTCTCCTGCCCGTCATGGGGGCATTTCGAAATCCGGGTCGCGCAAAACGATAACACATCATTGGAAAGATACTACAAAATCACGATTTGTCTCTCTTTTCGGTGTCAACCGGCCTGCTGCGCGGGGGAACCCTTGACTTCCCCGGCGCATCGCGGTGTATCGGCGCGACGAATTCTCCGCCCGAAGGGATATGACCGATGCACGCCTATCGCAGCCACACCTGCGCCGATCTGACTGCCGCCAATGTTGGTGAAACCGTCCGCCTGTCGGGCTGGGTCCATCGCGTTCGCGACCACGGCGGCGTGCTGTTCATCGACCTGCGCGATCACTACGGCGTGACGCAGGTTCTGTGCGACGGCGACAGCGCCGCGTTCGCCGAACTGGAAAAGGTCCGGTCCGAGTGGTGCATCCGCATCGACGGCACGGTCAAGGCGCGCGACCCCGAACTGGTGAACCCCAAGCTGCCCACCGGCGAGATCGAGGTCTATGTCCGCGAATTGGACGTGCTGGGCAAGGCCGAGGAACTGCCGCTGATGGTGTTCGGCGATCAGGAATACCCCGAGGAAACCCGCCTGCGCTATCGCTACCTGGACCTGCGCCGCGAGGCGATGCAGCGCAACATGACGTTGCGCTCGGACGTGGTGGCCTCGATGCGCCGCCGCATGTGGGAGAGCGGCTTCCGCGAATACCAGACCCCGATCATCACCGCCTCCTCGCCCGAGGGCGCGCGCGACTTCCTGGTGCCCTCGCGCCTGCATCCGGGCAAGTTCTATGCGCTGCCGCAGGCGCCGCAGCAGTTCAAGCAGCTGATCATGGTGTCGGGCTTCGACAAGTATTTCCAGATCGCGCCCTGCTTCCGCGACGAGGACCCGCGCGCCGACCGCTCGCCGACCGACTTCTACCAGCTCGACCTCGAGATGAGCTTCGTCACCCAGCAGGACGTGTTCGACACGATCCAGCCCGTGCTGACCGGCATCTTCGAGGAATTCGGCAATGGCCGGAAGGTCGACAAGGTCTGGCCGCAGATTTCCTACAAGGATGCGGCGCTGTGGTATGGCACCGACAAGCCCGACCTGCGCAACCCGATCAAGATGCAGGACTGCTCCGAGCATTTCCGCGGCTCCGGCTTTGCCATCTTCGCCAAGCTGCTGGAACAGGAAGGCACCCAGATCCGCGCCATCCCGGCGCCGGGTGGCGGCAGCCGCAAGTTCTGCGACCGGATGAACGCCTTTGCCCAGAAAGAGGGCCTGCCGGGGATGGGCTACATCTTTTGGCGCGAGGGCGAGAACGGGACGGAGGCCGCCGGCCCGCTGGCCAAGAACATCGGCCCCGAGCGCACCGAGGCGATCCGCCTGCAGCTGGGTCTCGGCAAGGGGGATGCGGCCTTCTTCCTGGGTGGCAAGCCCAAGACCTTCGAAAAGGTCGCCGGCAAGGCCCGCGACGTGATCGGCGAGGAACTGGGCCTGACCGACAAGGACCGGTTCGCCTTTGCCTGGATCGTCGATTTCCCGATCTACGAGAAGGACGACGAGACCGGAGAGATCGACTTCGAGCACAACCCATTCTCGATGCCGCAGGGCGGGATGGAGGCGCTGGAGGGCGATCCGCTCGAGGTCAAGGGCTATCAGTATGACCTGGCCTGCAACGGCTACGAGATCGTCTCGGGCGCGATCCGCAACCACAAGCCCGAGATCATGCTCAAGGCCTTCGAACTGGCCGGCTATGGCGAGGATGAGGTCAAAAGCCGCTTTGGCGCGCTGTTCAACGCGTTCCACTATGGCGCCCCGCCGCACGGGGGCTGTGCTGCCGGTATCGACCGGATCGTGATGCTGCTGGCCGACGAGGCCAACATCCGCGAAGTCATGATGTTCCCGATGAACCAGCGCGCCGAGGATCTGATGATGCAGGCGCCGTCGGACCCGACCTCGGATCAGCTGATGGACCTCGGCCTGCGCATCATTCCGCAGGAGTGACCTGTGTCGCCGCCCCGCGTGGGCGGCGAGACAGGGCCGGATCACGACGTCCCGCCAAGGGGCGGTGGGCCGAGTCGTGAAACCGGTCGGGCAGGTTGTCGCCTGTCCGCTCAGGGCACCGGCGGAACGCGTGATCGGCCCGCCCGCCGGTCTCAGTCGTCGTGCCTCGTCAGAACCAGTCGCATGAACGCGTCACCAGCGCCTTCGCGTCTTTGCCTTATGGCCCTGGCGCGAGAGCGCGCATGCAACAAAAGGCCCAGACCGAACGATGCGATCAGGCCCAGAACGGCTTCGGTCATGTCAGATCGCCTCGCGCCGTTCCAGCCTGTTCTGCACCAGGCCCGCCAGGCGTGCCGTTTCCGCGCCAACCGGCGCGCCGCGCTTGCGCGAGCGGGCCACCGCCTGGGCCGCATCCGCCAGAACGTGATCCTTCGCCGCGCGGGCGACGCCGTTGACGAACTGGGCGGCGTAATCCAGCACCCGCTCGTCGCGGGGCTCGGTCAGCAGGTCGGCGACATGGGCCATGTCGTCGCGATAGGCCATCGGGTCAGGGCAGATGGCCTCATCCACAAGTGGACGCGGGCCATGCGGGCGCAGGTCCGGCGGCAGTGCCGACAGGATTTTTTCCTGAAAGGCCGCCAGCGAGGAGAGAGGCTTTTCCAGGAACCCGTCAGCGCCGGCGGCCAGCGCCACGCTTTCGGCAAAGTCGTCGCCCGACGTCCCCAGGATCGCCGATATCCGCGGTGTCGCTGCGGCGAGGTTTTCGATCAATTCGGCCCCCGAGCCGTCCGGCAGGCCCAGATCCACGATGACCACCGACGGCCGATAGACCTGCAGATGCCGGCACGCGGATTTCAGGCAATCGGCCCGGCGGATCCGGGCACCGCTGTGCAGGCACATCAGGCGCATCGCGTCGCAGGCGTATCGGCTGTCCTCAATCACCAGAATCGTCAGGCCCAGCAACGGTCGCGTCAGGCTTGGGCGGCGGTGCGGCGCGGCAAACAGATCCGAATCGTCCATGGCAAGCTCCCCTTCAGCAGATGCTTCATTGCTAGGCAAAACCGGCTAACGAGGGGTTAATGGGCGCTTTGGCGCACTTGCCCTTTGGATGGGCAGCCCCCATAACCCCGTCTGAACGGAGGAAAGAGGAGACGCCCATGATCGGCCGCCTGAACCATGTCGCCATTGCTGTTCCGGATCTCGAGGCAGCGTCCGAGCAATACCGCACCGCGCTGGGCGCCAAGGTCGGCGCACCGCAGGACGAGCCCGACCACGGCGTCACCGTCGTATTCATCGAGTTGCCGAACACCAAGATCGAGCTTCTCTATCCGCTGGGCGAGGACAGCCCGATCAAGGGTTTCCTTGAAAAGAACCCCTCGGGCGGCATCCACCATGTCTGCTACGAGGTCGAGGACATCATCGCCGCCCGCGATCACCTCAAGGAAACCGGCGCCCGCGTGCTGGGGTCCGGAGAGCCCAAGATCGGCGCGCATGGCAAGCCGGTTCTGTTCCTGCACCCCAAGGATTTCAACGGCTGCCTCGTCGAACTCGAGCAGGTCTGACGCCACCATTCCGGAGACCCCGACATGACGATCACCGCGGCCCTGGTGCTGTTCGCCGTCATCTGGTTCATGACCTTCCTCATCGTCCTGCCGATCCGGATCAAGACGCAGGGCGACCTGGGTGAAATCGTGCCGGGCACGCATGCGGGCGCGCCGGAAGAGCATCACCTCAAGAAAAAGGCCTGGATCACGACGCTGATCGCCGTGATCCTGTGGATGATCATTGCGGGGATCATCATTTCGGGCCTTATTACCGTCAGGGACTTTGACTGGATGAACCGGCTGGGCCCGCGCGACTGATCCCCGGCGGGCAGGGCGCGCTGGCGGCCCCGCAGGACCGAGGGGAGGAAGGACTTGCCGGGCTGGCTTTTGTTTCTGGTCTATCTGGGCGCGCTGCTGGCGCCCGTGGCGCTGGCGGTGCTTCAGGGTATCCCGCCGCGATCGCTCTGGGACGAGCTGGCCACCGGCGCCGGGCTGCTGGCGACGGCCATCCTGCTGGTCGAGTTTCCGCTTTCGGGGCGGTTCCGCGTGATCTCGCGCCGGATCGGCATGGATGTGACCATGCGCTGGCACCAGTTGCTGGGCCGCGTGGCGCTGGTGCTGGCGCTGATCCATCCCTTTCTCTACCGGGCCGAGCGCAACCCGGCCTATCCGTGGGACACGACGCGGCAACTCACCCTGTCATGGCAGCCCGAAACCATCCTGCCCGGGGCCATGGCATGGTTCCTGCTGCCGGTGCTGGTCGGACTTGCCCTGTCGCGAAGCGCGCCGGGCAAACGCTATGAGAAATGGCGGCTGGGGCATGGCCTGACGGCCCTGGCGGTGGCGGGATTCGCAATCTGGCACGCGCTGGCGGCCGGACGCTACAGCGCCGATCCGGCGCTGGCGGCGCTCTGGCTGGGGCTTGGCGGCATCGCGGTGCTGTCCCTGCTGCGCGTCTACCTGTTCGCGCCGCTCGCCCGGCTGCGGCGGCCCTGGCGGGTCACGAGGATCGGGCGCGTGGCCGAGCGCACATGGGAAATGGTGCTGACCCCCGAAGGTCATGACGGGCTGCGATACGAGGCCGGGCAGTTCGCCTGGCTGCAGGTCGGGCGCAGTCCGTTCTCGGTGAATGACAACCCGTTCTCGATCGCCTCGGCGCCATCCGAAGGCCCCGAGATCCGCTTCGTCATCAAGGAACTCGGCGATTTCACCCGCAGCCTCGGAACCATCGCGGCCGGAACGCGGGCCTATCTCGATGCGCCCTTCGGTCACCTGACCCTGTCCGGCCAGACCGCGCCGGGCATCGCGCTGATCGCCGGAGGCGTCGGCATCGCGCCGATGCTGGGCCTGCTGCGCGAGCTGCGCGCGCAGGGCGACCCGCGCCCGGTGACGCTGCTCTATGGCAACCGGGCTGCATCGCAGATCGTCGATGGCGAGGAACTGGCCGCGATGGAGCAGGCAGGCCGTCTGCGGCTGGTCCATGTCCTCTCCGAGCCGCCGGAGGGCTGGCAGGGTGAGGTGGGAATGGTCGATCGGAGGATTCTGGAAAAGGTCTTTGACGACTCCGCGCAAAAGGACTGGGTCTTTGTCCTGTGCGGGCCGCCCGCGATGCTGGACTCGGTCCGCCGGGATCTGGTCGCGATGGGCGTGCCACCGCGCCAGATCCTCAGCGAAGCCTTCGTCTACAGCTGATCCCCGGAACTCGCGCGCCGATTCAGCCCGTGGAAGATGTGGGTGAACGTGGCCGCCCCGATGATGGGAACCAGCAGGTTGAGCAGGGGCACCGACAGCGGCACCGCCATCAATGTCCCCGCGATCCAGATGGTCGCCATGTGACGCGAGCGCAGCTTGCCCGCGCCCTCGCGCCCGACGCGCCGGATCGCGGCCAGGGTGAAATACTCCCGTCCCAGCAGGAACCCGTTCAGCCCCCAGAAGATGGAAGGCGCCAGCGGCGTGAAGATCGCGTAGAGGATCAGGGCCAGCAGGTTGGCCACGATCAGAACGCCGAGAAAGCTGAACGTGTCCCACACCGCCTCGGAGATCGGCACGCTGCGGGCCAAGGGCAGATCGGGAAAGTGCCTGTCCTCGACCGCCTGGGCCACCTCGTCCAGGAAAATCGAGGTGATGGCCGAGGCGACGGGCACCATCAACACCACCGACAGCACCAGCATCAGCGGCACCATCGCCCAGCTGGCCACGTCATTGATCCAGGTGATCGTCCCGAGCCAGGGCAGGGTCACCGAGTCTCCGATGAAGAAACCCGCGCCCCAGACCACCGCGACGGTGAAGCCGAACAGCAGCGCAAGGGTCAGGCCGACGCCCAAAAACAGCACCTTGCGAAACCGCGGGTCGCCGAGTTGGCCAAGGGCCAGAAAGAATGAGTTCAGGATGATCATTCCGTCACCCATGTGGTGATCGCATCCAGATCTGGGCGGGGGCGTTCGGGCGGCGCGACACCTTCGGTGGCGATGTGGATCAGGCCGGCGATGCGTTCGTTTTCCGCCAGCCCCAGACCTTCTTCGCAGAACCCGCGATCATGCGCCTGCCAGCCGGTCAGCCAGTTGGCCCCCCAGCCCGCCGCGAGCGCCGCGTTCAGCAACCCCAGACAAACCGCGCCCGCGGAATAGGTCTGCTCAATGGCCGGAACCTTGTCCGAGGGCTTCTGCACCTCGATCACCGCGACCGCCAGATGGCTCTGGTCGAACTGGCTGCGCGCCTTGGCGATCTCCTCCGGAGATTTGCCAAGCGCCTTGCCCTGCGCTTCGGTCAGTTCGGCCAGGCGCGGCATCGCGCCCTTTTCCAGCACCACGAAACGCCACGGCTCCAGCTTGCCGTGATCCGGGCTGCGCGCGGCGGCGGTCAGCAGGGGCATCAGCTGCTCGCGCGTGGGCGCAGGGGCGACCAGCGTCTTTGCCGGGCGCGAGCGGCGCGACAAGAGAAATTCCAGGGCGGCGGAGTTTTCCAGTGACATATGTGAAACCTTTTTACATAAGCCCCCTGTATCTCGGACAGAAGGGCAGGCGTTTCAAGGGCAACGGCAGGGAAATCCGGCAGACCTTGCCAGTTGCGCCGGCACAAAAGCCCCAAGGTCGCACCGGGGTCAACACCTGTTGTCACGATCCGTCCGATATTGAATCCTGTCCGCGCAAATCGTCAGCAGGGGCAAGACGGTGTCAAAGAAAAGGATCAAGGATCTTCCCGATCTCACCGCGTTCGCGGAACCGGGGCGCGAAATCCATGTCCGCGCGACGCCGAAAGCGGCCCGGGACCGGGTCTATTGGGACGATGACACCCTGCGCGTGACCGTGACCGCCCCGCCCGAAGACGGCAAGGCGAATGCGGCGATACGCGCCCTGCTTGCCACCGCCATGAAGGTCGCCCCGTCCTGCCTGACCCTGAAACGCGGTCAGACCGCGCGGGACAAGACCTTTGTCTATGACCCCTGAGCGGGCGTTTCGCGAATCTGGTAGACGCCTTCGGGCAGGTCCAGCGCGGCGGCCAGATCGCGCAGCTGCTCGGGCGACAGGGTGATCTTCATGATCTGCTCGGTTCGCGGATCAAACTGTTCGATCGTCACGCATTCGGCAAAGCTGTTGATGACGACGTCCTCCTGCAGGGGGGCCTCGCCTTCGTCCACCAGCGTAATGACGGTCGAGTCGAATTCGTGCTCAATAGAAAACATGCCACCAGACTGACGGGGCCGGTCGGGTATTGCAAGCCATTGACGGCGCATCTTCACGGTGGAAGACCATGACGGCACGGGCTAACCTTCTGGTCCGATGTTCGAAAACGAAAGGCCCGCCGATGCGCCTGATCGCTCTGCTTGTGGTTCTGGTTCTCTCCGCCTGTGACGTGGCGCCGCCGGCGCCCGTCGTCGCGCCCGCGCAGACGGTGACCCCGGTGGCGGTGAACGCGCGCCCGGCACCGAAAAACTTCGGCACGGTGAGCCGCGCGGTCGGGGCGCAGGCGCGGTCCGAATGCCGCCGCCGGACAAGCGGAGGCAACTGTGATTTCCGCATCGTGATCGATCCGGACAAGCGGGCGCCCGCCAATGCCTACCAGACGCTGGACAAGCAGGGCCGACCGGTCATCGTCTTCACCCAGTCGATGATCGCTTCGACCCGCAACGGCGACGAACTGGCCTTTGTCATGGGGCACGAGGCGGCGCACCACATCCGCGGCCATATCGCCCGCCAGTCGCAGAACGCCGCCGCCGGCGCGATCATCTTTGGCCAGCTCGCCGGGCTGACCGGCGGCAACGCGGCGGCCATCGACGCGGCGCAGCAGCTGGGCGCGGTCGTGGGCGCGCGGAGCTATTCCAAGGAATTCGAGCTCGAGGCCGACCAGCTCGGCACCATCATCACCTACAAGGCAGGCTACAATCCGCTGATCGGGGTGAGGTTCTTTGACCGCGTCCCGGATCCCGGAGACCGTTTCCTCGGCTCGCACCCGCCCAACGCGCAGCGGGTCCAGGTGGTGAACCAGACCGCCCGCCAGTTGGGTCTGGTCCAGTGACCGCCCTGACCCGCCTCGGCGTGATCCTGACGGATCGCGGCTCGAAATACGCCGTCACCGGCGCCCCCGCCACCAGCCGCGAAGAGGTGGACGCGGTGCTTGCCGAACTCAAGACCGAGCGCTCTTACGCCAGGGCCACCCACAACACATGGGCCGCGATCCTGCCCACCGGCGCGCTCAAGGCCGATGACGGCGAAAGCGGGGCCGGCATGGTGATCCTGCGCATGATGGAGCGGGCGGGGCTGCAAAACCACGTCATCATCGTCACCCGCTGGTATGGCGGCAAGAAACTGGGCGGCGACCGGTTTCGCCGGGTGCAGGACGCCACGCGCGCCTATCTGGACCACATCGGAGTCTCGTCTTGACCTGAGTCAATGGCAGGACGGGCCACGGCGGGTACCTTCGTTTCGTCAGAGCGACAGAAAGGACCAGCCGATGACCGACCGCGACAGGCTCCGACGCCACGCCGATCTGGCAGATCGCATGGCATCGACCTTGGGGATCGACCTGCAGGAGGTCGCCATCAAGGGCGCTATCACGCCGGATGACATCTCGGATATCGTCCTGCGCTGCGCCGACTGTCCGAACCCCGACGATTGTGCGGGCTTTCTGGCCCGCAACGCACAGTCGAAATGCACACCTGAATATTGCCGCAACCAGGAGCTGTTCGGCCGTCTCGTGCCATGACAGCGAACCAGACCATGCCCCGTCTTGGAAAACTAATGACCCATCTGCGCCTCGTTCTGAGGATGGGTCGCGCGACCGGGGTGGATGTTGTGGCGGCGCATCGCGAAGGGCGGCTGAGCCACGAGGATTGGGCCGAAATGGTGCAATCCTGCCGGGCCTGCGACTGGGCCGGGACATGCCCCGAATGGCTGGACGAACACGAACGCGTCTGCGACGCGCCTGAAACCTGCCCCAACCGCGCCCGTCTGGCAGAGTTGGCGGCGCGAAAAGAGAGGGACGAATGATGTTGCAGATATCGCTGGGCGACATCGAGAAACATTTCTGGCTCACGCGCTCGGTTGCCCGCTGCATGGGCGTGTCCCTGAGCGAGGCCATGGCCGAAGGGCGCCTGACCGAGCAGGGCTATGCCGAGCTGGTCACCCGCTGCCGGGCGGCGGACTGCCACGGTCAGTGCGAGTTGTGGCTTGCCACGCAACAGGCAGAAGCGGAACGGGCGCCGGAATTCTGCGCCAATGCCGACACGCTGAACCGCCTGCGCTAGGTCACAACTTGGAATGCGTCCCGTCGCAAAGCGGCTTCTTGGCCGAATGCTTGCAGCCGCAGAAGAACACCTTCTTGTCTGCTTCCGCCGTGTATTTGACCGGCTCAAAGCCGCTCCCCTTGTGCGACCCGTCGCAGAACGGCTGTCTCTTGGATTTGCCGCAGGCGCACCAGAAATAGGTTTTTCCCGCTTTCACCTCGACCGGGAACGGCCCTTTCTGGGCGATATGGGGGGCGTCGGACATGGGGCTCTCCTCGTTGGCTGATCCTTTTGACAGAGAATAGCGAAGCCGGGCCGGATTGGTAGGCCGGGTTGCGAAGCCGGAGCAGTGCAAACGCGGCGCGCCGCGGATATCCGCTGTGCAGAGTCGGGGCCGGGGCCGTTTCGGTTGCCACACCGCAATCAAGCGCGTAACGTACAAGCGCCCCGGTCGATTGGGGAAAATAGGTTGAGAAATAAAGGATTGAAGGACATGAAACTGAAATTTGCCGCCCTTGGTGCATTTGCCTTGGTTCTGACCGCCTGTGCGCAGCAGGAAGAACCCGAGCCGGTCTACATGCAGCCCAGCTATGACAAGTACGGTGCCGCGAGCTGCCCGGACGGTTATCAGGTTGCGACCACCGAAGCAGGCCAGACCGTCTGCTCGCCGCTCAGCTGACGACTCCTCGACGGGCGGCCTGACATGGCCGCCTGTTCCCATTTTGAGAACGTCTCAAGTCTACTCGTTCATCGCAGCGCTCAAGGCGTCAGCGAAACCAGCGACCGGTATGGCGATGCTGACGACGCCTGTTTCGGTCGCCGCAACACTGGACAACACTCCGACGACCCGCATCCTCCCGTTCTCCTCCGTCAGAATGGGGGCACCGGAATCTCCGGCCATCGCCGGGCATTTCTGCAGATGCACCTTCTGACCGGCGTGTTCCTGCGGCGGGCCGCAATCTCTGTTGGTCGACAGGACATGCGGTCTCAGCCCCGCATAACCGGCCAGCAGGTAGGATCCGTCACCACCACCGTGCGTCTCCGGGCTGTCGACCGTCAGGTATCCCGTGTTTCGCCCGATGGGGTCTTTCAGAATCAACAGTGCCCAATCCTGCGCCGGGCCTCCGGAAAAGTCGCGCGAAGCCGTGTCCTGTACCGGATCTAGAACGAACCGTTCCACCCCTGACACCGCCACGCCCGCGCCACGCTGGTACCCGGCGACGAAGCGCAGGCTTTCCGGCGGCAGCCATGCCTTGCGCGGAAAGTTGTAAAGACAGTGCGCCGCCGTGAGCACGATCCGGGCCGAGACCAGCGTGCCGGTGCAATGGCTTCGCAGTTGCGTGCTGGCAAAGTTCACCCGCCCGATGGCCCGCCACGGCGCCGCCGAGGCGTCCACGATTTCCCGGTCACGGATGGCCTGACAGCCCCGTGACAGTCGATTGCCGGCGCGGCAGATCGCGTCAAGCTCGGGCGCGTACAGGTCGTTGCGCAGCATGCCTGTGTCCGGGCGCGGCGGCGATTGCCCGGCACCCGGCGATCCGGCGAGCATGAGCGCCGCCACGCAAAGCCCAAATAGTCGTTGGTTCACCATGGCAACAGCTTCGACACGCCGCGCACCGATTGCAACCGTGTTGCCGCGACCAGCGCCGGTGGCCCGAATATCCCGTCCGGGCCGGGCTCATCGTGGCGGTTGCATCCGGCCAAGACCCGCGCCAGAGTGTCTGCACGGAGGGATGATGCGGTTTTTCCTGTCACATTTGAAGAACAGGACAGTGTGGAGCTGGTCGGGCCTGATCGCCACCTGGCGCGGCGAATATTCGTTCCGCTCCTGGGTCTGGGCCAATCTGGTCTCGGTCGCGCTGGCGTTTTGGCTGCCAATCACGACAGGCGAGCGGGCGCTGATCCTGGCGCTCGGAATCCTTGTGCTGGCGGCAGAGCTTTTCAACACCGCGATCGAGCGCGCGGTGGACCACACCTCGACAGACCATCACGAACTGGCCGGTCAGGCCAAGGATGCCGCCAGCGCCGCCGTGGCGCTGACAGCGATCGCCGCGGGTGTCGCCTGGGTGGTGGTGCTGGCGGGGTTGGCTCTGTAGGCCGGGTGCTGCCGAAATCCGGCCCTAGTTGGTGACCGGCGCGTCAGAGGTGAAGTTGGGGATCACGTTGGTCGAGGCGGCGTCCGGCTCGATCCCGGGCCAGTTGCCCTCGGCGCGGTTGATGTTTCCGGGAATGTCCTCTTCCCAGAACCCCACCACGTTCCTGGTGATGTTGAGGTAAAGCTTGTCCTCGACGATGCGCCACAGGTTCGGATTGCCCGGAACCTTGCCGCCCTTCGAGACGCCATAGGCGCAGTGCCCGTCATATTGCGGCGCGTAATAGGCGGGGTTTTCCAGGAACTTGTCGCGGTTTTCCTCCGAGGAGAACGCCCAGGTGGCGCCGTTGTATTCGGCGGTGATGTCGGCGCGGCCCTTCGCGCCCTGGGGCTGCATCTGGCCCACGGCGGCCTGTTGCAGATCGCGGTAGGCCACCACGTCATAGCCCGAGACGGCGAATCCGGTTCCGTCAACATATTGCGGGCCGGCGAGTGCGGGAAAGGCAAAGGCCGCGGTTGCGGCGACTGCAAGGGCAAAGCGTTTCATTTCAGATGTCCTTCCGTTCGGGCTGGATCAGGGGCGGAAATTGCGCCGGTGTTGACCGGCTGGGGATGACAATAGGGATCCGCGCCATCCCCGGCAGGGGGCCTCGCGCCGATGTGAGTGCGGCGGCGGAATTCGTGAAACCCCGTGTGGAAATGTTTCACCGTCGCTTCGCAACGTCGGGGGTTGGACTTTGGCCCCGGCGGTATTAGCTGGGAACGGAAGTGGGCACTCGGGCCCCGCAGGCATGAGAAAGGCGCGCAATGAGCGAGAACTCCACCTACACCCCGCCGAAGGTCTGGACCTGGGATGGTTCCAGCGGCGGGCGGTTTGCCAACATCAACCGGCCGGTCGCCGGGCCCACGCATGACAAGGAACTGCCGGTCGGCAAGCATCCTTTCCAGCTATATTCGCTGGCCACGCCCAACGGCGTGAAGGCGACGGTGATGTTCGAAGAGCTTCTCGAATTGGGCCACACGGGCGCCGAATACGATGCGTGGCTGATCAACATCATGGAGGGCGATCAGTTCAGCTCGGGCTTTGTCGAGATCAACCCGAACTCGAAGATCCCGGCGATGGTCGACCGTTCGGGCGACGAGCCGGTGCGGGTGTTCGAAAGCGCCTCGATCCTGTTCCACCTTGCCGAGAAGTTCGGGGAATTCCTGCCCAAGGAAGGCGCGGCGCGGACCGAGGTGATGAACTGGGTGTTCTGGCAGATGGGCAGCGCGCCTTATCTGGGCGGCGGTTTCGGGCATTTCTACGCCTATGCGCCCGAGAAATGGGAATACCCGATCAACCGTTTCACGATGGAAGCCAAACGCCAGCTTGACGTGCTGGACCGGGAACTGGCCAACAAGACCTATATCGCGGGCGAGGACTACACGATCGCCGATATCGCGATCTGGCCGTGGTATGGCCAGCTTGTGCTGGGCCGGCTGTATGACGCCGCCGAATTCCTCGACGTGACCAGCTATGAAAACGTGCTGCGCTGGGCCAAGGCCATCGACGCGCGCCCGGCGGTCAGCCGGGGCCGCATGGTCAACCGGACCTCGGGCGATCCGAAATACCAGCTGCGCGAGCGCCACGACGCCCGCGATTTCGAAACCCGCACGCAGGACAAGCTGGAAGACGCCGCAGAGTAGCCGGGCGGCTATCCGCTACCCGGCCGGAGCGTCGCGGCGCCCCGGCCCGTGTCATTTCAGGATCGGCGGTTTTTCCGGGTCCGAACCCGGCGCGGCCCGCGCCGGGCGCGCCTCGGCGGGCTGCGGCAGGTCGAATTTCAGACCGGCCCTTGCAAGATGCGCCGTCACCGGGTCATCGGCGGCGAAGAAGCCCACATCCATCGCTCCCGCCTCGATACCCGAAAAGGTCAGCGCCTCCGAGGCCGCCTTGGCCAGCGCGCCCTGCGCCCCCTCGACCGCCCCGACGAACCCCAGCATGTGGCCGCGCGCGCCGTTCCGGTCGAGCGTGCCCACCAGGAAGGCCGCCTGCGCCAGCCCGACCGCCGTGGCCAGCTTGGTGTCGAGCGCGGCAATCAGGCTTTCCGGCAGCCCCTTGGGCGCGGTGAACTCGGCGATCTGCGCCTGCACCTCGTCCGGCGCGTGGCTGAGGGTCTCGCTGAGCCAACCCATCGCCTCGGCCGGTATCAGGATCGCCGACGGGGCCACCTCGAGGTTCAGCCCCAGCCCGATCCCCTGACCGGCCAGCATCGCCGACAGCACCCGGCCCGACAGCGCGGCATAGGGCGCGGGGCGGCCGGCAAAGCGGGCCAGACGATCTTCGCGGTCGAAGGCCAGCACGAACCGCCCGTCGGCCACGTCGAAGATCTCGGGCGAGAGGTTCTCGTCCCTGGCCTCTTCGGTCAGCATCAGGAACAGTTCGCTGTCGGCCAGCCGTTCGTAGAAACGCAGCCGCGCGGCATCGTCCTGCGGCGCGGCCTCCATCGCGGCGTGGGCGGCATCCAGAGCGGTCTGCTCAGTCATTCAGAACCTCCTGCACCCGCGCACGCAGAACCGGCAGCAGTTCCGCCTCGAACCACGGGTTTTTCTTCAGCCATGCCGTATTGCGCCAGGACGGATGAGGCAAGGCGAAGATCCGCGGCGCATGGTCCCGCCAGGCGCGCACGGTCTGGGTCACGGGTGTTCTGGCCGACAGGTGGTATTTGTGCGCATGGCCCCCGACAAGGACGGTCAGGGGAATCTCTCCCAATTCGGCCATCACCCGGTCATGCCAGGTGCGCCGGCAGACCGGCGGCGGCGGCAGGTCGGCGTTGCGCGCGTCATAGCCCGGAAAGCAAAAGGCCATCGGCACCACGGCGACGCGCGACAGGTCATAGAACACGTCCTCGCCGATCCCCAGCCAATCGCGCAGGCGGTCGCCGGAGGGGTCCGTGAAGGGCCGCCCCGAGGCATGCACCCGCGCCCCCGGCGCCTGCCCGGCGATCAGGATGCGGGCACCGGGGCGGAACCAGACCACCGGCCGCGGCGCGTGCGCCGTCGCCGTTGCGGCGAACCGTTCGGCACACAGCCGGCACTCCCTGATCTCTTCAGCAAGCGGTGACATGTCCGGTGGGAAACTGGATTGCACTGGTCATGGCGGAAAGATAGGCATCCGGCGGCAGCGGTCCAGAGGAACAGGCCTGTCCGGTGGCAACAACGCGGGGGCCAGGGGCATTTCGGGGGCGTGCGGCGACCGACGAGACCCGTTTGTCACAGGTCCGCACGGCAGTTCCCTGCCGGGGCTGGCGCGCATTGAACATTTGTTTCATCTTTCGACATAATGTGGCCACCATCCGATCGTAAGGGACGCAACCCCGACCGGCCCCGACAACAAGAACCGCAAGGCGGCGAGATGCTCGAGTTCGAAAACGTCAGCAAATCCTTCTGGACCGGGACCCGCCGCAAGGTGATCCTGGACCGGGTTTCGTTTCGGGTAGAGCTGGGCAAGTCACTGGGAGTCCTTGCGCCGAACGGCACGGGCAAGACGACGCTGATCAACATGATGGCGGGGCTGGAAAAGCCGGACGAAGGCGTGATCCGGCGCGACTGCCGGGTGTCGTTCCCGATGGGCTTCGTCGGCGGCGTGTCGGGCAAACTCTCGGCGCTGGAGAATGCGCGCTACATCGCCAGGATCTACGGGATGGATCCCGACTATGTCGAAGCCTATTGCCGATGGCTGTGCAACCTGGGGGAATACTTCGACCAGCCCTTGGGCACCTATTCGTCGGGGATGCGGGCGCGGTTCACCTTTGCGCTGATGCTGGCGCTGGATTTCGACATGTATCTGATCGACGAGGGGATGCCGGCAACGACCGATGTCGAGTTCAACAAGAAGGCCGGCTCGATCCTGCAGGAAAGGTTGCGCACGACCACCATCGTGATCGTTTCGCACAATCCCGGGACGCTCGAGAAATTTGCCCGGCAGGCGGCGGTTCTGATGGATGGCCAACTACACATGTTTGACACCTTGGAAGAGGCGAAGCAGCTCTATGACTACCAAACCCAAGGCTAGAAGATACCGCGTCCCCGAGGCCGCCGAGGAACAGGCGAACGGCGGCCGCAAAGACCGCGAGCGCTCTCCGGCCGAACGCATCAGTCACGCTCTCGGCGGTCAGGAGGGTGCGTCGGCGGCCGAGGAGCTGGAGGCGATCAAGCAGGAGGGACTGACCGGGCGGCAGCTGCGCATGGCCCGACGTCTGGCGCGCAAGCACGACCTGCCCGCGACGTCCGACTATGACGCGGTGCGCCTGCTGCGCCGCCACGGCATCGACCCGCTGCAGCGCTCCAACCTGCTGGATCTGGTGGCGTCGGGGAAGAACGAAACCGGCGAGGACGAGGCCCGGACGACTCCAGAGGTCAAGCTGCCGCAAACCGTGAAAGGCCCGGACGAAACACTGCCCTCGACCCAGATGAGCCCGGCAAAGCGCCGCGAGTTCGAGATCGGGCAGATCCAGCGGGACATCGCCCGCCGCCGCCGCCGCAAACTGATGGCGCTGTTTGCGCGCCTGGCGGCTTTCGTGCTGCTGCCGACGCTGATCGTGGGGTACTACTTCTACCGTGTCGCGACGCCGATGTATGCCAGCAAGTCGGAATTCGTGATTCTGCAGGCCGACGGCCAGATGGGAGCGGTCGGCGGGTTGCTGGCTGGCACGCAGTTCGCGACCTCGCAGGATTCGATTGCGGTCCAGTCTTTCCTCGAATCGAAAGAGGCAATGCTGCTGCTGGACCGTGACGCGGGTTTTGCGGCGCATTTCCAGCAACCGCATATCGATCCGATCCAGCGGCTTGCCCCGGACGCCAGCAACGAAGAGGTCTACAAGGTCTATCAGCGCATGGTCACGCTGGGATACGATCCCACCGAGGGCGTCATCCGGATGGAGGTCGCCGCCGCCGATCCGAAAGCGGCGAGCGAGTTTTCGCGAAAACTGATCTCCTATGCCGAAGAGCGGGTGAACGACCTGTCCGAGAAAAAGCGCGAGGACCAGATGCGCGATGCCCGCAAGAGCTTCGAACTGGCGCAGGCGGAACGGCGCAAGGCACAGGAAAACCTGGTCGAGCTGCAACTGAAAGGCGCGGTTCTGGACCCCGAGGGCGTCATCGCCAGCCTGCGCGGCCGCATCGACCAGGTCGAAGTGCAGTTGCAGGAAAAGGAACTGCAACTGGCCGCCCTGCTGGACAATCCCCGTCCGAACAGGGCCAAGGTCGAAGGGGTGCAGGGCGACATCGAACGGCTCGAGGCCGTTTTGGCGGATTTGAACGCCGAGATGGTCGATGCCTCGAACGGCGAAAACTCGCTGGCGCGTCTGACCGTCAGTATCCAGATGGCTCAGGCCGACCTGGCCAGCCGGGACATGATGCTGCAATCGGCCCTGCAGCAAATGGAAAACACCCGGATGGAGGCGAACCGGCAGGTGCGCTATCTGACCGTTTCGGTGAACCCGGTTCCCAGTCAGGAGCCGAGCTATCCGCGCAAGTTCGAAAATACGATTTTGGCATTCCTCCTGTTTGCTGGTATCTACCTCATGATCTCGCTTACCGCGTCGGTCCTTCGTGAACAGGTATCCTCTTAAGACTCATGAAACATGTGAAAATCGCCGATCTTACGGTCGGCAACGACCTTCCTCTTACCGTCATCGCCGGCCCTTGCCAGCTTGAGAGCGCCGATCACGCCCAGATGATCGCCGGCACCATGAAAGAGGCCTGCGACGCCGCCGGCGCGCAATATGTGTTCAAGGCCTCCTACGACAAGGCCAACCGCACCTCGCTGAGCGGCAAGCGCGGCATGGGCATCGAGGCCGGGCTCAAGGTGCTGGACAATATCCGCCGCTCGATGGGCATTCCGGTGCTGACCGACGTGCATACCGAGGACCAGTGCGCCATCGCGGCGCAGGCGGTGGACATCCTTCAGATCCCGGCCTTTCTGTGCCGTCAGACCGACATGCTGCTGGCGGCGGGACGCACGGGCAAGGCGGTCAACGTCAAGAAGGGCCAGTTCCTCGCCCCGTGGGAAATGCCCAACATCGTCGAAAAGATCGAAAGCACCGGCAACGAGAACATCCTGCTGACCGAGCGCGGCACGTCTTTCGGCTACAACACCCTGGTCGCCGACATGCGCTCTTTGCCTCAGATGGCGCAGACCGGATACCCGGTGGTGATGGACGCCACCCACTCGGTGCAGCAGCCGGGCGGGCGCGGCGGGTCCTCGGGCGGCCAGCGTGAGTTCGCGCCGGTGATGGCCCGTGCGGCGGTGTCGCTGGGCGTCGCGGCGGTGTTCATCGAGACGCACCAGGACCCGGACAACGCGCCGTCCGACGGGCCGAACATGGTCCCGCTCGACCAGATGCCCGCGCTTGTTGCCACCTTGATGCGCTTCGACGAGCTGGCTAAAGCCTATCCAATTGTGATCTGAACCAAGAGTATTTTTCGATGACCAAACCCCTCGCCGAGGTGACCCCCAACACCTGGAGCTTTCTGCGCGACCCGATGATCAAGCCCACCGGCTTTCGTGAATATGACGCGCGCTGGAAATATCCCGACGAGATCAACCTGCCGGGCATGACCGCGCTGGGCCTCGGTCTGGGCACCCAGATGCAGCGGCGCGGGATCGAGCCGGTGATCGCGGTCGGCAACGACTATCGCGACTACTCGCTGGCGATCAAGAACGCGCTGATCCTCGGCCTGATGCAGGCTGGTATCCGGGTCAAGGATATCGGCCCGGCCCTGTCGCCCATGGCCTATTTCGCCCAGTTCCACCTGGACGTGCCGGCCGTGGCGATGGTGACGGCCTCGCACAACCCGAACGGCTGGACCGGGGTCAAGATGGGCTTCGACCGCCCCCTGACCCATGGCCCCGACGAGATGGCCGAGCTGCGCGACATCGTGCTGAACGGCGAATTCGAAACGCGCCCGGGTGGGGCCTATGAATTCGTCGATGGGGTGAAAGAGGCCTATATCGACGATCTGGTCGGCGACTTCCGCATGTCCCGTCCGCTCAAGGTCGTCTGCGCCACCGGCAACGGCACCGCCTCGGCCTTTGCGCCCGAGATATTCGAACGGATGGGGGTCGAGGTCGTGCCCAGCCACAACCGGCTGGATTACACCTTCCCCAACTACAACCCCAACCCCGAGGCCATGGAGATGCTGCACGACATGGCCGCCACGGTAAAGGCCACCGGTGCCGACCTGGCGCTGGGCTTTGACGGCGACGGCGACCGCTGCGGGGTGGTCGATGACGAGGGCGAAGAGATCTTTGCCGACAAGGTGGGCGTCATCATGGCCCGCGACCTGTCGAAACTGCACCCGAACGCGACCTTCGTGGCCGATGTGAAATCGACCGGCCTGTTCGCCAGCGATCCCGAGTTGAAGGCCAATGGCGTCAAGGCGGATTACTGGAAAACCGGCCACAGCTACATGAAGCGGCGCGTCAAGGAAATCGGCGCGCTGGCCGGGTTCGAAAAGTCCGGCCACTACTTCCTGGCCGAGCCGATCGGGCGCGGCTACGACTGCGGCATGCGCGTGGCGGTCGAGATCTGCAAGCTGATGGACCGCAACCCCGACAAGCGCATGTCGGACCTGCGCAAGGCGCTGCCCAAGACGTGGTCGACGCCGACCATGTCGCCCCATGCCGCCGATACCGAGAAATACGACATCCTCGCGCGGCTGGTGGACAAGCTGGTCGCCAAGCACGAGGCGGGCGAAACCCTCGCCGGTCGCAAGATCAAAGAAGTCGTTACTGTCAACGGCGCCCGCGTCATCCTCGACAACGGCAGCTGGGGTCTGGTGCGCGCCTCGTCGAACACGCCCAACCTGGTGGTGGTCTGCGAAAGCAGTGAGAGCGAGCAGGAAATGCGCGCGATCTTTGCCGATATCGACGCCGTGATCCGCACCGAACCGGGGGTCGGCGACTACGACCAGACGATCTGATCCGCGCAGGGCTTCATCTTTTTCCAAATACTCCCGCCGGAGGCTCCTGACCGAGCCACCGGCGGCAACGGTTGGGTGGCATCAATCCACACCCAGCAGCTTGAGCAGGCCCTTGGTGGCCTCTTCCTCCAGCTTGTCCTTGATGACGTCCTCGATGTTCTGATCCTCGGTGATCGTGGTGTCGAGTTCCTCTTCCACCTTCTGGCGCAGCTTCTCCTTGGCCCTGGCTTCGACCTCGTTGAGCTTTTTCTCTCTGGCCGCTTCGATCACCTGGCTCAGATCGGGTTTGATCCTGGGATCGTCCCAGGGGCCGACGATGCGCACTGGCACCGCCAGCCCTTCGC
The DNA here is from genome assembly GCF_001507595.1 of Ruegeria marisrubri. Lineage (GTDB taxonomy): Bacteria > Pseudomonadota > Alphaproteobacteria > Rhodobacterales > Rhodobacteraceae > Ruegeria > Ruegeria marisrubri. Next base: position 40,258 of record NZ_LQBQ01000038.1, on the reverse strand, counting down.
CGGCATTGGCCCGCAGCGCGACGGGCGTGAACAGATAGTCGATGTCGCGCTTGCCCAACCCGATGCGCCCGTCGCCGTCGGCGCGGAAATTGTCCAGCTGCATCAGCAGGTCGCGGTTGAACAGATCGCCATTCGACATGGTGAAGCTGGCCGTCAGGCTGTTGAACACGGTGGTCCCGCCCGTGCCCTCGCCGGTGCCCATCAGCCGATCCAGGTCGAACCCCGAGATCACGCCGCGCCCCATGTCCACGCGTCCCTCGCCCTTGAGCGAGCGCATGATCTGATCCTCGCTCTGACCGACGCCCAGGAACTTGACCTGGCCCGACGCCCTGCCGGACAGCCGCTCGATGCCGCCAAACGTCGAAAGCGCCTGTTGCAGTTCGATGCCGTCGGCCTTGAGGTCTCCGCCCACCGACAACCCGTTGCGGTTGTTGGCCACCACTTGTCCGGTCAGCGCGCCCGAAAACAGGCGGACCGGGTGCATCTCAAGAACCGCGCGCGACCGGTCGAGGGTCAGGGTGACGCTGCTTTGGCCCAGTTTCAGATCGGGCACGGCGATCGAGTTGGCGTCCAGCCGGATCGTGCCATTTGCCACCGACAGGACCGAGGCGTCGATGGGCGCCCTGGACCAGCCCTGCGGCACCGGCGTTGCCCCGCCTGACCCCGCGCCGGACCCGCCCGCTTTCGGCTGGCTCGCCGCTCCCGCCTGCGACAGGTCCAGATCGCCCGTAACAAGCCGCGCCGTCACCTGCGGCGGGTCGGCCACGACGATATCCGCCTCTCCTTCGAACCGGTTGCTGTCCAGAACCGCCACGAGGTCGCGCAGCGCCAGCCGCCCGTCCTGCGTATAGGTCATCTGCGTCGAGATGTCGGCCACTTGCCCCAGCCCCTTGGGCACGCTCACCCCCGGTTGCCCGAGGGCTGCGAACATCCGGGCGCTGTCCGTGGCCTTGATCCGCGAAAGCCCCGACATCTCGCCCGCGACGTTCACCTTGCCGGAATAGGTGATGCTTCCGCCCGGCGCGGTCAGTTCCAGATCCATCGTGGTCACGTCGCCTTCGGCAAAGCCCGGCAGGTCCTGGATTTCCATGTCCACGTCAACCGGGCCTTCCCCGATCTTCAGCCGCGCCTGAACACTCAGGGGCGCGTCCACAGCGGGCCAACTGGCAGCGATGTCCAGATTGCCAAAATCGAACGTCGTACGCCCGTCCTCGGCATAGATCACCCGCGCGTTGGTCATTTCCAGCGTGTCCAGCGTCACCTCGCGCGCTGCGGCGGGCGCGCCCGTGGACGGGCTTTCGCCATCCGTTGCGGCCGGAGCGGACGTGGCCGCGGCAGGGGCCGGGCCGATCTCCCAATTCGCCTTGTCGCCGGTTTTTTCAAGCCGCAGAACAGGGTCGCGGGCGATGATCTGTTTGATCTTCACGTTGCCCGACAACAGCGCCGCGGCATCCACCCCAACCGACAGCCCGCTTGCGGTCAACATGGGCTCGGGTCCGGCCCAGTCGGCATTGCCGAAGGTGACTGGCCCCGTCTCGACCCCCAGAACCGGCCAGAAGGACAGGCGCACGTCGCCCGACAGTGTCAGGTCACGACCGGTCTGCGCCCGCGCCTGATCCGACAGGATTTCACCCAGCTTGTCGCCCGGCATCAGCAACAATGCGCCGACGACCAGCATCACCACGGCGATCAGGATGAAGGCGATCCGAAACAGCCAGCGCATGGCCCTGCTCCCTCTTCTGTTCTGGTTTTGACAGTCATATGGCAAGCCAGCCCCGTTCGGGCAACATTTGCAAGCGCAGAAGTTCCCCACTATATGCGCGCCATGAGCACGAACCCACCCAACCTCCGCCCCGACCTGGCGCCAGCCGCCCGCATCTCAGACGCGCCGCGCGCCGGCCAGCCGACCATCGGCATGGTCTCGCTCGGCTGCCCCAAGGCGCTGGTGGACAGCGAGCGTATTCTGACCCGGCTGCGGGCCGAGGGCTATGGCATCTCGCCCGACTACGCGGGTGCCGACGCGGTGATCGTGAATACCTGCGGGTTTCTCGACAGCGCCAAGGCCGAAAGCCTCGAGGCGATCGGCGAGGCGCTGGTGGAGAATGGCAAGGTGATCGTGACCGGCTGTCTGGGCGCCGAGCCCGACTACATCCGCGAACACCATCCGCGCATCCTGGCCGTGACCGGCCCGCATCAATACGAACAGGTGCTGGACGCGGTGCACAGCGCCGTGCCGCCCGATCCGAACCCCTTCGTCGATCTGCTGCCGGCCTCGGGGGTCAAGCTGACCCCGCGCCATTACAGCTATCTGAAGATTTCCGAGGGCTGCAACCACAAGTGCAAGTTCTGCATCATCCCCGACATGCGCGGCAAGCTGGCCAGCCGCCCCGCCCATGCGGTGCTGCGCGAGGCGGAAAAGCTGGTGGACAGTGGCGTTCGTGAATTGCTGGTCATCAGCCAGGACACCTCGGCCTACGGGCTGGACCGCAAATATGACGTGAACCCGTGGAAAGACCGCGAGGTGCGCAGCCACATCACCGATCTGGCGCGCGAGCTGGGACAGATGGATGCCTGGGTGCGGCTGCATTACGTCTATCCCTATCCGCATGTGCGCGAGCTGATCCCGCTGATGGCGGATGCGGGTTGCAACCTGCTGCCCTATCTCGACATCCCGTTCCAGCACGCCCACCCCGACGTTCTGAAACGCATGGCGCGACCCGCGGCTGCGGCGAAGACGCTGGACGAGATCGCCGCCTGGCGCGAGATCTGCCCTGACATCACCCTGCGTTCGACCTTCATCGTGGGCTATCCGGGCGAGACCGAGGCCGAGTTCCAGACCCTGCTGGACTGGATGGACGAGGCGCGGCTGGATCGCGTGGGCTGCTTCAAATACGAAAACGTGGATGGTGCCCGCTCGAACGATCTGCCCGATCACGTCCCCGAAGCGGTCAAGCAGGAGCGCTGGGAACGCTTCATGGAAAAGGCGCAGGCGATCTCCGAGGCGAAGCTGGCGGCCAAGGTGGGTCAGACCATCGAGGTGATCGTGGACGAGGTGGACGACGAGGCCGCCATCTGCCGCACCAAGGCCGACGCGCCGGAGATCGACGGGAACCTCTTCATCGACGAAGGGTTCAAGGGTTTGAAGCCGGGCGATATCGTGGCGGTCGAGGTGGACGAGGCCGGGGAATACGATCTGTGGGGCCGTCTGTCAGCGGACAGGCAGTGACCCTGGCGCGACCTTTTCGCTGCAACGGCAGAACCGCTTTTTCGGGAAAGGGAACAGGGCCACCGGCCGAGGCGATCAGGCCCCGGCGGTGTCGCCCAGAAACCGGATCGACACCTTTCTGGCACCGGGGAACCGCTGCGAGCGGAGCCCTTCGGGAACGGTGACTTCGCCCGGCCCGGCCTTGGCGCAGCGGAACTCCACCAGCGTCGGCCTGGCGTTCCGCGAGGTTGCCAGCGCCGAGGCAGGCAGGGCGACGCGATTGATGCCCGTGCTTGCGGCTGCGTTGACGAAATAAGTCAGGCGGCGCCCCTCGCAGCGGACCGCTACAGGGACATGATCCTTCGGCCCGCTCCAGGGGGTCGCAGTGGCGATTCCCCCGTTTCCGGCATCAGCAGGAGTGACGGAAACGATGTTTTCCGCGTTCACGAGATTGGCGTCCAGAAGGGCCTGACAGGCGGCCTTTTCCTGATCGCTGAAAGAGATGTCGCGGGGGGCGACCCGTGGGCGCCGTGGGCGGGGGGCCCGGTTTGCGGACTCGGACCGATCCGGCCCGGTCAGGCCTGCTTTGCGCAGCACGTCATAGGCCGCCTTGACGCGCGCGAAATCGTCGCCGTCGCCTCCGGCGCGATCGGGATGCGCGTCGAAGGCGGCACGCCTCCAGGCTTCGCGGATTTCTTCGGGGCCGGCGCCAGACGCAACACCCAGTTCCTCCAGGGCCGCTGCGCGCGCCCGTACTCTCTCGATCGGACTCATACCAAACACACTCATGAACTTTCGATCGAGAATACCTTCGCTGCCGTGCCCCATTTTTGTCAAATTATACGGGGTTTTGGGTGGTTGATCGAAAACAATACGCCGCCGGTGTGGCCATTGATCGCTCGCGGTAGGGGTATTCTGGCAATTTTTCGGCTGTCCGGTTTGGCGAGGGGAAAGGGCAGTCGGTTCAAACCGGGAAAACGACAAGGCTTCGGGCGGCGGTCTGAGGCGTCAACGAAAAAACCGCGCCGAAAGGCGCGGTTTTCGATCCGTGTTTCTCTGGCTCTCAGCGACGGCGGTCGCGACGCGCGCTCATCGGCTGGAAGGCGACACCCACATGCGCCTCGCAATAGGGCTTGCCTTGTTCGACGGGCAGGCCGCAGAACCAGAAATCCTCGGTCGCCGGGTCGCCGACCGGCCATTTGCAGGTGCGCTCGGTTAGTTCCATCAGCGACAGTTTCTTGGCCTTTTTCTCGACCTCGTTCACTTTGGCCAGCGCCTCGGGGCTGATCTCGTTGGCCGAGGGCTGCGGCGGCAGCGGCTGGCCGGCCGGGATGATCTGGCGGCGGACCGGCGCGGCCGGCTTGGCCTCGGCCGCGGGCGCCGGAGCCGGGCGCGCCGGTTCGGTCTTGGGCGCGGGCTTGGGCTTGGTCTCGGCCTTGGGCGCGGGGGCCGGTTTTTCCTTGGCCTCTGCCTTGGCCGGCGCGCTGCCGGTTGCACGGTTCGACAGGCCGAGGCGATGCACCTTGCCGATCACGGCATTGCGGGTCACCCCGCCCAGTTCCTTGGCGATCTGGCTGGCCGACTGGCCTTCGCCCCACATTTTCTTGAGCAGTTCAACGCGCTCGTCAGTCCAGGACATGGGTAGCCTCTCAAAAGCGGGAAAGCGGCCCGGATTTCGCGGCCGCCTTCGGGAATTCGTCTTGTCTCTCTATTCTAGTCACTGTTCGTCGAGTTACAAGGCATCTTCGAATCACGCGAGGGCTTGGACATGGAGAATTTCGTCGATCAGGATGTGCATCGGTTCGGCCGGTTCAACTGGATGGGCCTCTACACGCTGGGCAAGCGCGAAGTGCTGCGCTTCCTCGCGGTGTGGACGCAGACGCTGCTGGCGCCGCTGGTCACCGCCGGCCTGTTCCTGGTGATCTTCAACATTGCCGTCGGCCCGGGCCGCCCGGACGTGATGGGCGTGCCCTTCCTGACCTTCCTTGCGCCGGGGATCATGATGATGACGGTGATCCAGAACGCCTTTGCCAATACCTCGTCCTCGATGGTGATCTCCAAGGTGCAGGGCAATATCGTCGATACGCTGATGCCGCCGCTGTCGCCGCTCGAGATCCTGCTGGGCTATCTGGCCGGGGCGGTGGCGCGCGGCGCACTGATCGCGCTCTGCGTCGGGCTGGCGCTGGCGCTGGTTCTCGGTATCACCCCCGAACATCCGCTGGTGGCGGCGGTTTTCGTGCTGCTGGGCGGTGCCTTCATGGGGGCGTTGGGCCTCTTTGCCGGCGTGTTCGCCAACAAGTTCGACCAGATGGCCGCGATCACCAATTTCATCGTCACGCCGCTGGCCTTCCTGTCGGGCACATTCTACTCGGTCGAGGCGCTGCCGCCGGTCCTCTACCGCGTGACCCACGCCAACCCGGTGTTCTACCTGATCGACGGGCTGCGCTTTGGCATGATCGGCGTCTCGGACAGTTCTCCGCTGCTGGGGCTTGCCATCTGTACCGGGGCGACCGCCGCGGTCTGCCTCGTCGTCTGGCAGATGCTCAGAACCGGCTACCGCCTCAAGGCCTAGGCGGCTTCGGGTTCGGCCAGGGCGCCCGGCTGGAACGCCTTGCGCGGGCGCCCCAGCCGTGGGTGCAGCCGGGCCGCGATGGACCAGGCGGCGAACATCGCCAGTCCGCCCGCCGCGAAGACCCCGGCCACCGGCGCAAACAGCAGCACCACCGAGGCCACGCCGGGCGTCAGTATCCCCGACACGTCGCGATAGCTGGAATAGATCGCCGACATCTCGGTGCGTTCCGAGGGCTTGACCGCCATCAGGAAGGGCAGGCCCGCGCAGATATCCAGCACGATCAGCCAGATCGAGCCCAGCACCAGCGCCGCGACCGTGACCACGGGCCAATTCGCCAGCGCCCCGGCAAGCCCGAAACACAGCCCCGCGGCGGCAAAGCCGATCCGCACCGCCGAGCGCAGCGACCGGCCCTGCACCCAGCGCAGGATCAGCGGCGCGGCAAACAGCATTCCGTTGGTCACCGACAGCAGGATGCCGCCCAGCTGCTCGCCCAGCCCGTTCTGAATGGCGAAGATCGGCAGGTAAACGATATAGATCCACCACCCGCAGGACCGGATCATCGCGAACATCTAGCCCGCGACCAGCCGCGGCTGCGCAAAGAACCGTGGCAGAAAGGCAAACGGGTTGCGCGCCTGTCCCCTCGCCTTGGTGATCAGCTTGCCATTCCCCAGCCGCATCGCCCAGAACACCACCAGCATGACCGCGGCGGCGCAGGCGCTGACGACAAAGGGGGCAGGGGCCCACACCTCCATCAGCAGAACGCCCGCCATCGGGCCGCCGGTCCAGCCCAGGGCGCTGTAGAACATCCGGCTGGTCTCGCAGCGGCCAAGCTCGATGCGCTCGATATAGTCCAGCACATAGGCGTTGAAACAGATGAAGGTGACGACGGCGGCCACCGTGTTCAGCGCCAGCGCCGCCACCACCGCCTCGGCGCTGCCCTGCACCGCCAGACCGGCGCTGACCATGAACATCAGCCCGCCCGCCGTATAGGCCCAGCGCCGCGGCACGTAACGAATGGCGAAGGGTACCAGCATCCCGGCCACCAGCGAGATGACCCCGACGAGGAAATACAGGAACGATACCGTGGCCGCGTCCTGCAGTGCCCGGTACATGATCAGCGGAAAGACCGAGATCAGGATCCCCCGCACCACGGCCTCGAGACCGGCAAGTATGCCGAAATCCCGCACCGATGGGGCGGGGGCGTGACGGACCCATTCGGGAATTCGGCGCTCGTGCATGACACAATCTCTCTAACCAACTTGGCCCAGATTGCGTGCCGGACGGGCGGCTTCTTGAAGGAATGCGACACCCGCGTCGCGCGCAGACCTCGGTCACGCTTTTTTGCCCGCAGGCCCCGGCGGAACGTTCGGCCCGCCATGCGCCAGGGGATTTTCGGCGTGCAGGCCCATTGCCGATTCGGCCCCGCTGCCACTCGCATTTCTGATCCGGCCCCGAACGCGCTATACTGGACACCCACAGGGCAGGAGGCCGAGATGACCGAACCATCATCCGAACGCCGTCTCGCGGCAGTCGTCTCGGCCGATGTCGCGGGCTACGCGCGCCTGATGGGCCGGGACGAGGAAGGCACGCTCGAGGCCCTGCGAAGCCACAGGCGCGAGTTGATCGACGATCTGATAACCCGCCACGGCGGGCGCATCGTCAAGACGATGGGTGACGGTTTCCTGATCGAGTTTCCCAGCGCGATCGAGGCGGTCCGGTGCAGCGTGGAGTTCCAGAAACAGATGGCCGCCCGCAACGCGCCCATCCCCGACGACAAGCGCATCGAGTTTCGCATCGGCATCAATGTCGGCGATGTCATCCACGAAGAGGATGACATCTTCGGCAGCGGCGTGAACCTCGCCGCGCGGCTTCAGACCGAATCCGACCCCGGCGGGATCTGCCTCTCCGAACCCGTCGTCCAGCATGTGCGCGGCCAGATGGAACTGGATGTCGAGGACATGGGCGAACGCGCCCTCAAGAATATCGAGAGGCCCGTGCGGGTCTTTCGCCTGCGCGGTTTCGGCGGGGGCGTGCGGATCGCCGCAGGCAGCCCGCTGCCCATCGCGCCCCGGCGCCCCTCGATCGCGATCCTGCCCTTCCGCAATCTCACCCCGGGGAACGAGGCCGCCTTCGTGGCCGACGGCATCGCGCTGGGCATCCAGACCCTGCTCGTGCAGCTCTCCAACATCTTCCTCGTGAATGCCTGCCGCCATCCCGGCTATCGCAACGGCGAGGCCTCGGCCGCCGAGGCTTTGGCCAGCGTCCCGGTCAGTTTCGCTCTGGAAGGGGCGGTCCAGACCGCCGGCGCACGGGTCCGGGCCAGCGTGCAGGTCACCGAACTGGCCACGGGGAACGCGATCTGGGCCGACCGGTACGACCGCGACCTCTCGGACGTCTTCGCGTTGCAGGACGACATCGCGCGCGAGGTCGCCAGCGCCCTCAGCGTCCGGCTGGTCGGCGGGCACGTGGCCAGCGATTTCACCGTCGGCCTCGACACGCCCGACGCCTGGGAACATTTCCTGCGCGGCATCAACGACCTCTATGAATGGAACCAGGGCGCCTGCCGCGCCGCCATTCCGCATTTCCGGACGCTCGCACAGGTGCATCCCGAAAGCGCCTTGGGCGCATGTTACCTGTCGCTGCTGCACTACGCCTTGGCAGTCGAGGGCTGGGGGCAGGACCCCGCCGCAGAGATGGAACAGGCCAAATGCTGGTCGGAACAGGCCGTGTCCCTGCCCGAGGGCAACAACGGCCTCGGCCACGCGGTCCTGGCGGCGATCAGCCTGAATGAACGCCGGCACGAGCAAAGCCTGATCCTGTCGCGGCAGGGCGTGGCCTATCGCTCGAACTGTCCCTTCGCGATCTCGCAGCTGGGCCGCACCGAGACATTTTCCGGCGACTGCGACGCGGGCATCAAGCACGCGCGTGAGGCCCTGCGCATCCGCATGGCGCACCCGCCCTCCATGGTGAACATGCTGGCGGTCGGCCACCGCGACAAGGGTCAGCTGCAACAGGCGATCCGCGTGGCCCAAGCCGCGCGCGACATCGACCACAAGCAGCTCGAACCGCTGGTCACCCTGTGCAGCAGCCACGCCTTGGCCGGAGACCTTGAGGCCGCTGGCGAGGCAAGCCGCCGCATCCTCTCGCTGGACCCGGATTTCTCCGCCACGGCCTATACCGACCGCCAGCCCTATCTCAGTCCGCGAACGCCCGAACGCATCCGGCAGAGCCTGCTTTCCGCGGGCCTGCCGGTCTGACCGGCGGTTTTTTCAACAGCCGAGATTTACCGGCTTTTCAGCCGGGCGATATGCCTCTACAAGGCCCGCATGATCAAGCACGCGCATAACACGCCTCTCCGACGCCGACGCCATTTTGCGTAACCGGCCCGCCTGATCGCGCGCGGTGATCATATCCGCGCACCCTCCATCAAACCAGTTGACGAACCCGGCCCCCGTGTATCACTCACTTGGGCTCAAACCAGATGAAAAGGATGATCCCATGATCCCGTCCGTTCTGCCGACCTACAACCGTGCGCCCCTGACCTTCGTCAAGGGCGAAGGCGCCTGGCTGACCGAGGCCGACGGACGACGTTTCCTGGACCTGGGCGCCGGCATCGCCGTGAACGCGCTGGGCCATGCCCACCCGGCCCTGGTCGAGGCGCTGACGCAGCAGGCCCATGCGGTCTGGCATGTCTCGAACCTCTATCAGATCCCGCAGCAGCAGGCGCTGGCCGACAAGCTGGTCGAACATACCTTTGCCGACACGGTGTTCTTCACCAATTCCGGCACGGAATCCTGCGAACTGGCTGTGAAAATGGCCCGCAAGCATTTCTACGACAAGGGCCAGCCCGAGCGGGTCGAGATCATCACCTTCGAAGGCGCCTTCCACGGCCGCTCCTCGGCGGGCATCGCCGCCGCCGGATCGGAAAAGATGACCCAGGGCTTCGGCCCGCTGCTGCCCGGTTTCGTGCATGTGGCCTTCGGCGATCTGGACGCTGTGACCGACGCCATCAGCGACAAGACCGCCGCCATCCTGATCGAGCCCATCCAGGGCGAGGGCGGCATCCGACCGGTCCCCGACGCCGAACTCAGGGCCCTGCGCCAGATCTGCGACGACAACGGCCTGCTGCTGATCCTCGACGAGGTACAATGCGGCGTCGGCCGCACCGGCAAGCTCTTTGCCCATGAATGGGCCGGCATCACCCCCGACATCATGATGGTGGCCAAGGGCATCGGCGGCGGCTTCCCGCTGGGCGCGGTGCTGGCGACCGAAGAGGCCGCCAGCGGCATGACCGCCGGCACCCACGGCTCGACCTATGGTGGCAACCCGCTGGGCTGCGCGGTGGGCCGCGTGGTGCTGGATCACGTCGCGACGCCCGCCTTCCTCGAAGGCGTCAACCGCAAGGCGGGCCTGCTGCGCCAGAAACTCGAAGGGCTGATTGCCGATCACCCCGACGTGTTCGAAGAGGTCCGCGGCACGGGCCTGATGCTGGGCCTGAAATGCAAGGCGCCCAACGCCGACGTTGTGCAGGCGGGTTATGACAACCTCGTCATCACCGTCCCAGCCGCCGACAACGTGATCCGCCTGCTGCCGCCCCTGACGCTGACCGAGGACGACATCGCCCAGGCCTTGATCCGCCTCGACAAGGCCGCCCAACAGATCGAGACACAGCTCGCCTCCGCCTGATCTTCATCTTTTCCCAAATACTCCGGGGGTCCGGGGGCAGCGCCCCCGGCAACCGACAGCCAGGAAACGAACCGACATGAACCATTTTCTCGACATCCACAAAACCGACGAAGCCGCGCTGCGGTCCATGATCGACCAGGCCGGCGCCATGAAAAAGGCCCGCCTCGGCCGCCCCAAGGCCGCGCCCGATGACGAACAGCCGCTGGCGGGCCGCATGGTCGCGCTGATCTTCGAAAAACCCTCGACCCGCACCCGTGTCTCCTTCGACGTGGGCGTGCGCCAGATGGGCGGCGAGACCATGGTGCTGTCGGGCAAGGACATGCAGCTGGGCCACGGCGAAACCATCGCCGACACCGCCCGTGTCCTGTCGCGCTACGTGGACATGATCATGATCCGCACCTTCGACGAAACCATCCTGACCGAGATGGCCGAATACGCCGACGTCCCCGTCATCAATGGCCTGACCGACCGCACGCATCCCTGCCAGATCATGGCTGACGTTCTGACCTACGAGGAACACCGCGGCCCGATCAAGGGCAAGAAGGTCGTCTGGGCAGGCGATGGCAACAATGTCTGCGCCTCCTTCCTGCACGCGGCGGGCCAGTTCGGCTTCGACCTGACCTTCACCGGACCGGCCCAGTTCGACCCCGAGGAAGAGTTCATGGGCTTTGCCCGCCAGAAAGGCTCGAAGGTGGTGGTCGAGCGCGACCCGTTCAAGGCGGTCGAAGGCGCCGATCTGGTGGTGGCCGACACCTGGGTCTCGATGCACGATTCCCAGTCGGCCAAGGAACGCCGCCACAACCTGCTGAGACCCTACCAGGTCAACGCCGAACTCATGTCGCATGCCAAGCCCGACGCGCTGTTCATGCACTGCCTGCCCGCCCACCGCGAGGAGGAAGCGACCTCCGAGGTGATGGACGGGCCGCACTCGGTGATCTTCGACGAGGCCGAAAACCGCCTGCACGCGCAAAAGGCCATCATGCGCTGGTGCCTCGGCGTCTGACGGCGCCCGCCGCCACGTCATGCCGCGCCGGGCTTGCCCGGCCGCCCCTCCCGCCGCATCCTTGACGGGGACCGACCGGGGGAGGGGCCATGAGGATCGCGATAGCAGGCGCCGGCAGCATCGGCTGCTTCTGCGGGGGGCTTCTGGCCGCGGGCGGCCATGACGTCACCCTGCTGGGCCGCCCCCGCATCCTGGATGAAATCCGGTCGAACGGCCTGACGGTCTCGGACTATTCCGGCCTGCGACAGACCCTTGCCGCCGACCGCTTCACCCTGACGGACGACCCCGCGGCCCTCGGGGCGGCCGATCTCGTGATCGTCACGGTCAAATCGGGCGCAACCGCCGCGATGGCCGACCTCATCGCGCGCCACGCGCCGCCAAGCGCGCCGGTCCTGTCTTGGCAGAACGGCATGGACAATGCCCGGACCCTGCGCGCCCATCTGCCCGGACGCGACCTGCGCGCAGGCATGGTTCCCTTCAACGTGGTCCCCACCGGCCCGGCCACATGGCACCGGGCGACCTCGGGCGACATCATCATCGAAACGGGGGCAGGCGATCTCGCCCGCGCCCTGTCGGTGCCGCAACTCGCGGTGGCCGAGAGCGACCGCATCGAGGCCGTGCGATGGGGCAAGCTGCTCCTCAATCTCAACAACGCGCTCAACGCCCTGTCGGGCCTGACCCTGCGCGAGCAGCTGCTCGACCGCGACTGGCGCCGCCTGATGGCCGACCAGATGTCCGAGGCGCTGGGCATCCTGAAATCGGCGGGCATCGAGGTCGCTTCTACCACGCCGCTGCCCGCGTGGCTGGTGCCGCATGTCCTGCGCCTGCCGACGCCGCTTTTCTCGCGCATCGCCGCGCGGATGCTGACCATCGACCCGACCGCCCGGACCTCGATGGCCTATGACCTCATGGCAGGCCGCCCGACCGAGATCGACAGCCTGCAGGGCGAGATCATCCGTCTGGCAGAACAACAAAGGCGACCCGCGCCCATCTGCGCGCGGGTCGCCGCACTTGTTTCCGAGGCCAACGCCGATCCGGGTCGCTCCAGCGGCCTGAGGCCGGCCGAGATTCGTCCCTGAAGCGTTCGGCCAGTTCCCTCAGACGATCGCGTTCAGCAACAGGAAGATCAGCCCCGACATAATCGCCGCCGCCGGAACGGTGATCACCCATGCGGCGATGACCGTCATGAAATGCGACCGGCGCACCAGCTTCCGGCGCTGCCGTTCTTCGGGGGCAAGACGCTTTTCGGGCGGACGGTGCTTGTTCGAGTTCCTCCGGCGGCGATCCGAGTGCCACTCGCGGAAGAAACCCACGCCGAACACGCCGCCCACGGCGATATGGGTCGAGCTGACCGGCAGGCCCAGCCAGCTTGCCACGATAACCGTGATCGCCGCCGACAGGGCGACGCAATAGGCCCGCATCGGGTTCAGCTTGGTGATCTGGCTGCCTACCATGCGTATCAGCTTGGGGCCGAACAGGAACAGCCCGAACGAGATGCCGAAGGCGCCGATGATCATGACCCACGAGGGGATCGAGACCTTGGCCGCAAAGTCACCGAACTCGGTCGCATGCACGATGGCCGCCAGCGGCCCCACCGCGTTGGCCACGTCATTGGCTCCGTGCGCAAAGCTGAGCAGCCCCGCCGAGATCACCAGTGGCAGGCCGAACAGCGTCTTGATCGACTTGGTCCGGTTCTCCAGCCCCTCGGACTGCTTGCGGATCAGCGGAACGGTGACGGCCCAGACGGCAACGCCCGCAGCCAGCCCGATTGCCAGCGCAACCTGCAGGTCGATCTTGATGATCCGCTTGAACCCCTTGATCGCCAGATAGGTGGCAAAGGCTCCGGCCATGATGGCGACAAGGATCGGCACCCAGCGGCGCGAGGCGGCGATCTTGTCCTCGACGTAAATGATTTTGGCTTTGATCAGCGCCAGAAAACCTGCCGCGATCACCCCGCCGAGGACCGGAGAGATCACCCAGCTTGCCGCGATCTTGCCCATCGTGCCCCAGTCCACCGCGCTCAGACCGGCTGCGGCGATGCCCGCCCCCATGACTCCGCCGACGACCGAATGAGTGGTGGAAACCGGCGCGCCGACCCAGGTCGCCAGGTTCACCCACAGCGCCGACGAGATCAACGCGGCCATCATCGCCCAGATGAAGACCTCGGCATTCGCGACCGATGTCGGGTCGATGATGCCCTTGGAGATGGTCGAAACCACGTCGCCGCCCGCCAGCAGCGCCCCGGCGCTTTCGGCAACGGCGGCGATGGCGATGGCGCCGCCCATGGTCAGCGCGTTGGCGCCCACCGCGGGGCCCATGTTGTTGGCGACGTCATTGGCGCCGATGTTGATCGCCATGTAGGCGCCAAAGACCGCGGCGGCCACGACGATCAGGTTGCCGTTCACGCCGCCGAACAGAACCGACGCCGCAATGCCGGCCAGCACCATGAAGGCCAGCGCGATTCCCGGCGTGATCAGCGGGCGCGCGACATAGGCCGTCGCCTGCTCAACGCGCGAGATGCGTTTGAGATCCTTGTCGAGGGTTTTCCATTGTTTCGGGGTTTGTGTATCGGACATCGTTCTTCGGGCCATCTTACTGTTCCGCGCCCGCGCCTATAGCCTTGCGGCGCACGAAACAAGCATTTTGTCCTGACTCAGCCCTTCAAACGGCTACAGATCGCGCAGAATGGCCTTCAGTTCCGGTTCCGTGACCATGTTGGCCGCCTCTTTCGGGCTGACCCACCTGCGCTTGCGCTGCTTCGACTCGGGATATTTCTTGGCCAGCTTGCCGACATTGACGCGATAGACGTTCGTCAAGATGGACTGCGCCAACCCGCCGCCGACGAACTTGTCATAGGTATAGCGGCCAACCGGCTCCCCGCTGACCTTGCCATCCTTGACGCCGGCCTCTTCCCACGCTTCGCGCAGCGCCGAGTCCGCATCGTTAAGCCCGTCGATCGGCCAGCCCTTGGGCACGATCCACCGCCCCGTGCCGCGGCTGGTCACCAGCAGCACTTCCTTTTCCGCCTCCTTCTGCCGCACGCACAGCGCGGCCACCTGCTCCGCTCTGGGGCGCAGGATCAGCGGTTTCACGACCGTTTCCCAGGCTTTCAGGATCGGTTCCTTCATCGGAGTTTGGAAAGTGCCTGTAATTTGGTTTATTTTTCCAGCATCTTACTAGGATTTCCGCCGGATGCAACGTAACGCGGTATCACATCGCATATGTGTGCTGTCGCCGCAAGGTCAACCCGCCGCCCGGACACGCCCGATCGAATACGTTGCCCCGGGGCGGAAACCGCAATGAGACCATTGCGCTGCCCGCGCCAATCGGCAAGCTGTCGGCAGGGGAGGGCGTCATGACCGAACAGCTATCAGGCGACTACGACTACGTCATCGTCGGAGGCGGCACCGCCGGCTGCGTGCTGGCCAACCGGCTCAGCGAGGACCCCGGCAACCGGGTCCTGCTGCTCGAGGCCGGCGGCAACGACCGCTACCACTGGGTGCATATCCCGGTGGGCTATCTCTACTGCATCGGCAACCCGCGCGTGGACTGGATGATGAAAACGGCGGCCGAACCGGGCCTGAACGGCCGCTCGCTGGTCTATCCGCGCGGCAAGGTTCTGGGCGGCTGCACCTCGATCAACGGCATGATCTACATGCGCGGGCAGGCGGCCGATTACGACGGCTGGCGGCAGATGGGCAACACGGGCTGGGGCTGGGACGACGTGCTGCCCTATTTCCGCAAGTCCGAGGATCACCACAAGGGCGAATCCGAGCTGCACGGGGCAGGGGGCGAGTGGAAGGTCACCACCCAGCGCCTCAGCTGGGACATCCTGCACGCCTTCCAGGACGCCGCCAAGGAATTCGGCTACCTGCCCACCGAGGATTTCAACTCCGGCAGCAACGAGGGCTCGGGCTTTTTCGAGGTGAACCAGAACAACGGCGTGCGCTGGAACACCACCAAGGCCTTCCTGCGCCCGGCAATGAAACGGCCGAACCTGCGCGTTCTCACCCACGCCATGACCGACCGGCTGATCCTCGACGGCAAGCGTGTCACCGGCGTCGCGTTCCGCCACAAGGGCCGCCCCGTGACCGTCACCGCCCGGCGCGAAGTGCTGCTGGCCGCCGGCGCGATCAACTCGCCCAAGCTGCTCGAACTGTCCGGCATCGGACAGCCCGACCGCCTGTCCGCACTGGGCATCACCCCGGTCCACGACCTGCCCGGTGTCGGAGAGAACCTCCAGGACCACCTGCAGATCCGCACCGTCTTCAAGGTCTCGGGCACCGAGACACTCAACGAAAAGGCCAACTCGCTGCTGGGGCGCCTCGGCATCGGCCTTGAGTACGCGCTCAGCCGCTCCGGCCCGCTCTCCATGGCGCCCAGCCAGTTCGGCCTCTTCACCAAATCCGACCCCGCGCTCGCCACGCCGGATCTCGAATACCACGTCCAGCCCCTCTCGACCGACCGGCTGGGGGATCCCCTGCATCCCTTCCCGGCCATCACCGTGTCGGTCTGCAACCTGCGCCCCGACAGCGTGGGAGACTGCCACATCACGCAAAACTCGCCCGACCCGCAGCCAGATATCCGCCTGAACTACCTCAGCGCAGACCGCGACAAGCTGGTTGCCGTCGCCGCCATCAAGCAGGCGCGGCAGATCATGACCGCCGATGCGCTGAAACCCTACGACCCGCGGGAATTCCTGCCGGGGCCGTCGATCCGCTCCGATGCGGACCTGCTGCAAGAGGCCGGCAACATCGCCACCACGATCTTCCACCCGGTCGGCACCTGCAAGATGGGCAACGACCCGATGGCGGTGGTTTCGCCCGAGCTCAAGGTCCACGGTCTCGACGGCCTCCGCGTCATCGACGCCTCGATCATGCCCCGGATCGTCTCGGGCAACACCGCCTCGCCGGTCATCATGATCGCCGAGAAAGCCGCCGACATGATCCGCTCTTCATCTGGCTGAAAACATCCCGGGGGAGTCGCGCGCAGCGCGACGGGGGCAGCGCCCCCGCCTGACCGCCACGTGCAAATCTTCCGGCAAGAGTTGGAACAGTCAAAACAATCGATTGTGCTGTCGCGGATGCGGCGCCCAATGGCTCCCGAAACTGTCTCTGTATTGAAGGGCTTGGCGCGGCGTGTACCAATTGCAAATTGGCTGTAGCGTATCACCGTTGAAAGGTGTCGCACCATGCCGATCCACCAGAGGCCCGACACCAGCAAGGCAAAGGGGCACAAGACGTATCCCCACCTGCTGCGCGGCTTGCAGGTGACCGGGCCCAATCAGATCCGGGCCGTCGATATCACCTTCCCGCCGATCCGGCGTGCGCGTCTCGATGAATGGAAAGGGTCGGTTCCCCGAAAATATCTTCGCCGAACGGTTGTGGCTAAGCCTGAAATTCGAATGCGTCTACCTGCATGCATGGGAAACCGGATCGGAGGCAAAGGCGGGGGTCAGAAAATGGATCGATTACAACTCTGTTTCATTGCGCCCATCTTTCTATGTTGTTGAAGAAAAAAGGTTTTGCTGATCCGGGTGCGATGCCGCGGGGTGTTTGGGGTTTTGTCGGGCCCGTTTCCTGAGTTGTTGTGCCTTCGTTTTTGACAGTTCCGCGCGCTCGAATACCCACGGCCCGTCGGCAAGCGGATGGTCCGCCTCGGTTTCACCTGTTTCCGCTGCCAACCGCAACGTTTTTGGGGCCACCCCGAGCAGCTTGGCCGCGCTGGATAGATTGAGCCAGGGATCGAGGCCGCCGGGATCGGGCTTGAATACCGGAATTTTGCGGTAGGACCGGAGCGCTGTGATCCGCTCTCTGGTCCAGCGGTTGCCGTTTCCGGTGGCAAGGCCGGTCCGGTTCAGGACGCCTGCGATGACATCGTCGCTGGCGATCCGTGCAAGCTGGCGGACAGTCTCGGCAACATTCGGCGGTGTTGCGTTGCGCTGTCCGCGGCGGCGCTTTTTCAGGCGGATTTCCGTATGCGCGCCGCCGGCCCAATGAACCAGCAAAACGATCTCAGAGGCATCATCATCAAGATCTGCCACCACTTCCTGGATCACCATGCGGACGATGCGCTTCTTAAGCCTGGCATCGGTGACCGGCGCGAACCAGACGCGTTCAAGATCGGCCCCCAAGACGGCCAGGTCTTCGGCCGGCAATGCCATTCCGTCCGGGCTGGCCGTATCGTGGTGCGCGAGCTTGTGCTCGATCTCCTGAACCCGCTGAAGCGCCCGGTTCCA
The DNA here is from genome assembly GCF_001507595.1 of Ruegeria marisrubri. Classification (GTDB taxonomy): domain Bacteria; phylum Pseudomonadota; class Alphaproteobacteria; order Rhodobacterales; family Rhodobacteraceae; genus Ruegeria; species Ruegeria marisrubri. The sequence continues at coordinate 22,554 of NZ_LQBQ01000038.1, read as the reverse complement.
CCGGGTTTCCAGCTCCGAGGTCACCAGGCGGTTCTCCGGGTCGGACGCATCATATTGCCGGAAGGCCCGGTCAGTTGTGTATTGAGCCGCTTCCAAGTCACGGCAAAGCGCGCCGCGGACCTGGTCTCGCTGGCTCACTGCTTGCTTGGCGGCCGCCTCTGCAGCAGCGATGGCACCGGGGCTGACCACCTGCAGGAGCGCGTGTTCAATGGCATCATCGACCCGCAAGCCGCCGAAGGAGATGCAGCGCGCTTCGCCGTTGTCCAGGAGGCCGCGCCAGCACGAGTAGCGCGGGACGTCGTGCTTCTTGCCAGTGTAGCGAACCGTCAGCTTGCGGCCGCAGCGCCGGCAGCGCAGCAGCCCGGCAAGAAGAGCAGAGCCGTGTTTGGCTGCACTATTATGCCGGCTCTGAGGGACGTTGTTGCTGACCATTTTACGGATCGCCTCTGCCCGTTCCCAACTCACATAGCCTTCATGCGCGCCCGGCTTCAATGCAAGCCACTCCTCGCGGTCTTTCCTGCGAACGGCCGATGTCCCGAACCCTGGCGATGCCTGGGTTTTGCCGTAGGCATAAGCCCCGCCATAGGCCGGATTGACGATCATGCGGTGGATGGTGGCATAGGTCGGGCGGCGCCAGACCACCTCACCCTGTTTGCGCAGGCTGGGCAGTTCAAGGCCATGTTCGAGGAACCACAGGAGGGCCTGCCGTGCGCTCCCTAACTCGGCAACCTTGTCGAAAACCAGGGATATGGCTTCCTGCACGCGGCGGTCCGGGTCTTTCTCAAGCCGATCCCCGGCCTTTACGAAGCCGACAGGGGCGGCGACGACAAGTTCGCCGCGCCGCGCCTTCTCCTGGCGGGCGGCAAGGGAGCGTTGCCTGAGCAGGTCGAGCTCGTATTCGTTCAGGCTGCCCTTCAGGCCCAAAAGCAGCCGGTCATTGCCATCGCGCGGCGCATAAACCGTTTCCTGATCGATCAGCAGAGTGTCGACGACACGGCACATCTCGATGAGATGCTGCCAGTCCCGGCTGTTGCGCGCAAAGCGGGATACTTCACGCGTCGCGACGGCGCCGACCTTGCCGAGACAAACATCGGCGATCATCCGGTCAAAGCCTTCCCGCGCGACACCCCCGGCGGCAGAACGGCCGAGGTCGTCATCCACGATCTCAACCCGGCTCCAGCCCAAATCCGAAAGCCACTCCCGCATGGCATCTTGCAGGGCGCTGCTTTCCCGGTGGTGCAGGACCTGGTGGGCCGATGACTGGCGGACATAACGGATCGCCTTGCGTTCCAAATGCTGCGGACCAATCTTCTCATGCTTCATGATCGCTCACCCCCCCCCGTCCGCCGCACCGGCGTGTTCTGCGATCAGGCGTGCCATCAACCGTGTCAATGTTTGCTGCGTGTCGTCGGGAAGCCGATCCGACCGGCGGCCGGTGAGATTGCACCGAAACACTGCATCGCAGGAGCTGTCGACCACAGAATGGATATAGACCGATTTGCCGAACCAGGGATGCCATGGATAAAGAACCTCGCGCCGGTCGGTAACGTGGGTGTTCTGGCGTTCAGTTGTACAACCGCAAACGCCCCCACTCCGCCCTTTTGATAGCAACTGTTTTGGCCTGCTTTGGTTTAGGCGCGGTGCTTCAAGCGCCACTGTGCAAAAGACGCTCCATTTTTGCTGCGAAGGCTGTTGAACCCCGCTTGCGGGCTGCGCAGTATCGTACCATGAGCGAAAGATACTCCACCCCGAAATTCCGGCTGCGTGTCGTGTTTGGCCCCGGCGAAATGATAGGACCGGGCAAGGCCGAGTTGCTGGAGAATATCTCGCGCACCGGCTCCATCGCAGCGGCTGGCCGTGAAATGGGCATGAGCTACAAGCGTGCGTGGCAACTCGTCGAGACGATGAATGACATGTTCAGAGAACCGGTAGTGCTGAGCACCCGTGGCGGAGCCAGCGGGGGCGGGGCGACGTTGACCGAAACGGGCCAGCAGGTGCTGGCAGCGTATCGCAGCTTCGAAACCGAGGCGCGTTCGGCCGCAGGCGGCCAGATTGCACGGCTGCAGGGAATGCTGCGCAGGCGGGGAAATGCAAAATAGCCCTTGCCAGCCCGCGCAAGGGTCCGATATTCCCGAGGAAACATAACGACCATTGTGGATGTGCCATGTCGCCGTGCCGCGCCTGCCGCTCAATTGTTGCCGCGCTTGTTGCCCTTGCTGCTCTGACTGCTCCGGCGCGCGCGGTGGCCGAGGAGGTGCTTGTTTTCGCGGCCGCCAGCCTGGAAACGGCTCTGGAGCTGGCCGCCGAGGAATTCGAGGCGGATACCGGGCATGAAGTCACGGCGTCTTACGCGGGTTCGTCGGTTTTGGCCCGGCAGATACAGGCCGGGGCGCCGGCTGATCTGTTTTTGTCGGCCAACCAGGAATGGATGGACGTTCTGGAAGCGGCGGGCCTCGTCGCTGCCGAGACCCGCGTTGATTTGCTGGGAAACTCCCTTGTTCTGATCGGTCGCTCAGGAGGCGGTGCGCCCGTTGTCATCTCGCCGGGCTTCGATCTGGCAGAACGACTGGAGGGGGGGGCTCTGGCGATGGCGCTTGTGGATGCCGTTCCCGCTGGCATCTACGGGAAGGCGGCATTGCGGAAATTTGGGCTTTGGGAACAGGTTGCTGGCAGCGTTGCGCAGGCTGTCAATGTGCGCGCGGCTCTGGCGTTGGTCTCAAGTGGCGCGGCGCCTTTGGGCATCGTCTATGCATCGGACGCGATGGCCGACGACCGGGTGCAGGTCATCGCGCGCTTTCCTGGCGACTCGCATGCCCCCATCGTCTATCCGGCCGCCGCAACCGTGACCGCTGACGACGCGGCTCTGGATTTCCTGTCCTTCCTGCAAGGTGACGCCGCCCGACGGATCTTTGTCGAGCAGGGGTTCACCCTGCCCGGAGAATGAGCGTGATGGGTTGGCTGGGACCCGAGGAATGGAGCGCGCTCATGCTGTCGTTGCGGGTGGCATTCTGGGCGACGCTGGTGTCCATGCCTTTTGCCGTCTTCGTCGCCTATGCGCTGGCACGTTGGCAATTCCCGGGGCGGTCTGTCGTGAACGGGCTGGTGCACCTGCCCCTGATCCTTCCACCCGTCGTGACGGGCTACCTGCTGCTGCTGGGGTTCGGCACACAGGGGCCGCTGGGCGGGCTGTTGGCCAAGGCGGGCATCGTGGTTGCCTTCCGCTGGACCGGCGCCGCGCTGGCTGCCGGGGTCATGGCCTTTCCTCTGATGGTCCGCGCCATCCGCCTGTCGATCGAGGCCGTGGACCCCAGGCTGGAACAGGCGGGCGCGTCGCTGGGGGCGCCCCGGGTGATGGTGTTTCTGACCGTGACGCTGCCGATGATCCTGCCCGGTCTTGTTGCGGGGGCCGTCCTCGCCTTCGCCAAGGCGATGGGAGAGTTCGGCGCGACCATCACCTTCGTCTCCAACATACCGGGGCAGACGCAGACGCTGCCGCTGGCGGTGCACTCGTTCCTGCAGGTGCCCGGAGGAGAACCTGCCGCAATGCGCCTCGTGATCGTATCCATCGGGGTGGCGATGGGTGCCCTGTTGCTGTCGGAATTCGTCGGGCGCCGTGCGGCGGCGCGGGTGGCGGGCACATGACCCTGTCGGTACGCGTCTCTCACCGGCTGCCGGGAATGGACATCAAGGTGGCCTTTGACGCCCCGCCGGGGGTTACGGTGCTGTTCGGGCGGTCAGGGTCGGGCAAGACGACGATCGTCAACGCCGTGGCCGGGTTGTTGAAGCCCGATGCCGGGCGCGTGGCCGTCGATGATTGGGTCCTGTTCGACACAGAAAAAGGCCACTGGCTGCCGCCATACCGCCGGAGGCTGGGCTATATCTTTCAGGAAGGGCGTCTGTTCCCGCATCTGACGGTGAGCCAGAACCTCTCTTACGGCAGTTGGTTCGCGCCGAGGGGCGCCCGGAGAGAGAACCGGGGCAAGGTGATCGAGATGCTGGGCATCGGGCATCTGCTCGACCGCCGGCCGGCTTTGTTGTCCGGCGGCGAGAAACAACGCGTCGCCATCGGGCGCGCCCTTCTGGCCAGCCCGCGTCTGATCCTGGCGGACGAGCCGCTGGCGGCGCTGGACGATGCGCGCAAGGCGGAAATCCTGCCCTATTTCGAACGCCTGCGCGACGAGGTGTCGGTACCGATCCTCTATGTCACCCATTCCGCGGCCGAAGTGGCGCGTCTGGCGACCTCGGTCGTGGCCTTGCAGAGCGGCCAGGTCGAAAGGCACGGCCCTGCGGCCGAGGTGCTGTCGGACCCCTCGGTCGCTCCGGCCGGTGTGCGGGCCGTGGGCGCGGTGTTGCAGGCGCGGGTGCATACCCACCATCCGGACGGCCTGACCGAGCTTGAGGCCGGTGGCGACCGCCTGTTCCTGCCGCGCATACCTCACCGCGAGGGGGAAAGCGTCCGCGTCCGTATCGCGGCCCAGGAGGTCATGCTGGCCGACCGTGAGCCCCAAGGGCTGTCCGCGCTGAACGTCCTGAAGGGAACGGTGCTGGCGATCCGGTCAGGCGAGGGGCCGGGTGCGATCGTTTCGGTGCAGACCCGAGCGGGGATGGTTCTGGCCCGCATCACCCGACGTTCGGCCGAGGCGCTGGGCCTGCGGGAGGGCATGGAGTGCTATGCGGTCGTCAAGACGGTGGCCATCGCGCCGGAAGATATCGGCGGCCATGTGATCGAGGGATCGAAATAGGCGTGCTGCCTCACCGTCAGGCCAGAATGGTCGCCTCGTAGGCTTTCAAAATCGTTCGCGCCGCCGTGCCAAATCCCTCGCCATCGAGGTCGTTGCGCACGGAAAATATCTCGGCAAGTTCCCGAAGGCCCTCCGAGGACATGATGTGCAGCGCCTCTTCGCCCAGAAACAGGCTCTCGGCGGGATCGACCGTGTAGGTCCAGGTTCCAGTCAGAAGATTGATCGAAGCGGTGCCCAGGGTCGGGCCAGTCGAGATCTCCCACAACTGAAGCCCCGGAGTCCAGTTGAAGCCGGGCAGACCGACCGTTGCATCGAGATCCCCGGTGGCGTCATTGGGCGGGTTGCCGGTCACGAACCTGGTGGTATCGCCCGAGATGGTGACGATGATCTGGTCGGCGGGGTCAATGTTCGAGCCCAATTTCGCGCCCGGTGCATCGGTGTCAGGGCCGCAAGATAGAACAAGGCCCCGAAATCCGTGTATTTCTCAGGCGAGAGATCAAACCAACCTTTGGGAAATGTTTGCAATAATGGAACCTGCTCATTCGACCAACACATCACCATAATAACGGGAATGAAGGCTCAATAGGAAAGTTTTTTTGTTTTCAGCCGGGTGTGGCATGAAATGGTCACATGAAAATGAAAGTGAACTCTTGTGGTCTGCGTTTGCAACAGGGCTATTCTTTGTTCAAAGTCGGATCAGTTGTTGCAGGAGATTGATATGAACCGCCTCGCGAAAGCGGCTATTTTGTCAGCACTTGTTCTTGTTCCAGGGGTAGCGACCGCTTTCAGGGCGTGGAACCGGGCCAACGTGTATGCCCTTCAAAACGGAGTATTCGAAGTGGTGAACCATTTCGGTTCGGCCCCCAAGGATTACTGGTGCGGCGCGGGCGACTACGCGATCCGCGTGCTCAGAACACCGGCCACGCAGAGAGTCTATCTCTGGCAGGCGGTCGGGCCGTCCGTTGCCGAGCCGGGCAAGAAAGGGGTCCAGTTCTCGCTGCAACCACCGGCAGGTGCCGACACGTCTCCGGGCTATTCCGTTTCAGTCAAGCGCGTGGGTGACAACATGCCCGCTTCGATGGCGCAGAACTATTGCTATGACAACACCGCCGACGAGATCTGGCTGAAATAGCGGTCACACCCATTTGGCCAGCGGCGGCAGGCTCATCAGCACCGCATCGGGATCGTGGCCGGTTTCCAGGCCGAACTTGGTGCCCCGGTCATAGACCAGGTTGTATTCCGCATACAGCCCCCGGTGGATCAGCTGCGTGTCCTTGTCCTGATCGGTAAAGGGCTGCACCCGGCGCTTTTCCACCAACGGCAGGAATGCGGGCAGGAAGGCGCGGCCTATGTCCTGCGTCAGGGCGAAATCGGCCTGCCAGTCATCGGTGAAGTAGTCATCCATGAAGATGCCGCCCACGCCGCGCGCACGCTTGCGGTGGGGGATGTAGAAATACTCGTCGGCCCATTCCTTGAGACGCGGGTAATGCCCCGGCCCGTGTGGGTCGAGATACGCCTTTTGAGTTGCGTGGAAATGGGCCGTGTCCTCGTCATATTCGATGCAGGGGTTCAGGTCCGATCCGCCACCGAACCACCAGGCGTGAGGCGTCCAGAACATCCGGGTGTTCATGTGCACCGCGGGCACGTGCGGGTTTCGCATGTGAGCGACAAGGCTGATGCCCGAGGCCCAGAAACGCGGGTCGTCCTTCATGCCCGGGATGCCCTTGCGCGCAGCCATGGCGTTCTGCGCGCGCTCGCCCAGCGTGCCATAGACGGTCGAGACATTGACGCCGACCTTTTCAAACACCCGGCCGCCGCGCATCACCGACATGAGGCCGCCGCCGGCGTCCGAGCCATCTTCGGCCCGGCGCTTGGTCGGGGTCACTTCGAAGCGCCCCGGTTCGCCGTCGGAAAACGGGCCGCTGTCGTGGCTGTCCTCCAGCGCCTCGAAAGCCGCCACGATCTCGTCGCGAAGCTGGCGGAACCATGCGGCGGCGGTGGATTTTTCGGTGCTGAGAGGGTCGGTCATCATTCAGGTCCTATGGGGCGTCGGGTTTTGCGACCGGCGTTCGCTGCTGTGCCGGCTGGCGATCAATGTGCGGGGGCGGCCACGGGGTCGAGCAGGGTGCGGCCGCCGTCGATGGTCAGAATCTGCCCGGTCATGAAACCGGAGGCTTCAGACGCGAGAAACTGCGCTGTTTCGGCAAGTTCCGTCGGGGCCGCGATGCGCGACAGGGGCGTGTGGTTCTCGATGTCTTCCCTGAATTTACGGTTGTCCCTGAGAGCTGACTGAAGCGAAGCGCTCATCACCGATCCAAGGGCGATCGCGTTGACGCGAATGCGTTTTGGTGCAAGCGAGACGGCAAGCGATCGTGTCAACTGGTCAAGAGCGGCGGTGGACACGGAATAGGCCATCAATTCGGGATGGGTTCTGCGCGCCGCGATAGACGAGAGGTTGATGATCGACCCGGCTGGCGCTTCGTCGTTGTCTCCGGCTTGCTTGATCATGCGTTTTGCGATCAGCTGGCTCAGCCTCAGGGCCGGCATCAGGTTCTGGTTGAGCAAGGTGCGCACCGAGTCGTCCTCCAGATCCAACGGGTCGGAGCGGATCACCTGCCTTGCGCCATTCACCAGGATGTCCACCTGATCGAACGCGTCGAGAGTGGCGGACAGCAGATTGGCGATGGTCAGTTTCTCGCGCAGATCGCCCGCAAAATAGCGAATGTTTCCTTCTTCTGCCTGCTCTCCCAGTTCTTCGACCAGACGCTTTTCGTCCATGTCCGCGAACACGACATTCGCCCCGGCATCGGCAAAGTGGCGGCCGATGGCCAGCCCGATGCCGTTGGCGCCTCCGGTTACGATCGCGGTTTTGCCTGCGATGGAAAAGGACATGTGTTTCCTCCTGATTTGCGGCGCAGGTTACCCGGGATCACCGCCGGGGGCGAGAGGCGTGTAGCACCTTGAACCGGTTGTCTCCCGCAATCTCTTCGACCTGGGCGAAAGCCTCGCTGAGCGCGGTCTCGTAAGGCAGGTGCCGATTGGCAACCATCCAGAGATGGCCCGACTTTGTCAGGTTGCGGGCAGCGGCCGCGATGAATCCGCGCCCCAGACCGGGATCGGCCTTGCGCGATGTATGGAACGGCGGGTTCATCACCACGGCGTCCACCGGTTCCGGCGCCGTCCACGTTACGGCGTCGGTCCAGTGGAACTGTGCCCGGGGATCCTGCACATTCTCGCGGGCGCAGGTCAGGGCAACATGGTCGGCCTCGACCAGATGCAGGGTTTCGATCCGTTCGTTCTCCAGCAACCGGGCGGACAGAAAGCCCCATCCCGCGCCGAGATCCGCGACCCTGCGGCCCAGTTTGGCGGGCAGGGAGGACAGCAAAAGCCGGGATGCCGGATCGATTTCATCGGCGGAAAACACGCCGGGCGCGGTCCGGAACCCGTCGACCTGCTGCACCTCCGGCGCGTCCCAGTCTTCGAAGGCTGTCGGATCGGCCTTGAACCAGAAGATCTTGCCGTGCGCCTTGGCAAAAGGGCCTTCGACGTTGACGCGCTTGCGGATGTCCTTCAGCAGACTGTCCACCCCGTCGGACTTGGCTCCATCCACGACGATGGTGCCGCTGGCCCGGCTGCAGGCCTGATGCACCAGCGCGCGGGCAAGCGCCTTGGCACGCGGCATGAACAGTATCACGTCCTGACATGGCTTGTCCGATTCCGGGGTCACGATGAACCCCTGCGCCGCGAAGTGGTCGTGAAAAGGTTTGAAGGGCTGCACCACTTCGGCCGTGCGCGGCAATGCCGACAGGGCGTGTTCGGGGGTAGGCAGCAGGACGGACAGAGGCTCGGATGGATCGAGACCGCTTTCAAGTGCGAGACTCAGGCGAGGGGACATCGGATGTTCCTGTCAGGCTGCGTGGGAAGATGCCCGGCTGCCAAGCCGGCAAAGAGCACCTCAGTCTTCCCGTTCCATGGTGCATTGCAGGGGGTGCTGGTGGCGGCGGGCGAAGTCCATCACCTGTCCCACCTTGGTCTCGGCGATCTCGTGGCTGAACACGCCTACGACGGCCACGCCCTTCTTGTGAACGGTCAGCATGATTTCGAAGGCCTGTGCATGGCTCATGGCGAAAAACCGTTCCAGAACATGCACCACGAATTCCATCGGGGTGTAGTCGTCGTTCAGCAGCAGAACCTTGTAAAGCGGCGGGCGCTTCGTCTTTGGACGTGTCTGCACAAGGACCGAGGTGTTGCCATCCTCGTCCGACTTGTCCGACATCATCAGGGGTTCTGACAGCATTTTTCGCGAAGTCCGTTTCAGGGTTCGGTTTCTTAGGTGGCTTATATAACCTTAGCGCACCCGGAGAAAAGAGTAAGCAATCGAGATGGGACAAAAGCTCACGACCATTGGGTTCGATGCCGATGACACGCTGTGGCACAACGAGCGTTTCTTCCAGATGACCCAGGCGTATTTTGCCGAGTTGCTGGTGGACCACGCGGACAGGGACCATCTGATGGAGCGCCTGCTGGAGGCCGAAAAACGCAACATCCGGCACTATGGGTACGGGATCAAGGGGTTTACCCTGTCCATGATCGAAACCGCGATCGAAGTGACGCAGGATCGGGTTCCGGCCTCGGTGATCCGTCAACTGATCGAGGCGGGGCAGGAAATGCTGGCGCATCCGATCGAACTGCTGCCCCATGCCCGCGAGGCAGTGGAGGCGATGGCCGAAACGCACAGAATCGTTCTCATCACAAAGGGAGATCTGATCGACCAGGAGCGCAAGTTGGCGCAGTCGGGGTTGGGGGAATTGTTCGATGCCGTCGAGATCGTTTCCGAAAAGACGCCAGAGGTCTACGCCACCATTTTCGGACGCCATGGCGACGGCCCCGAGCGGGCGATGATGGTGGGCAACTCGATGCGGTCCGATGTCGTGGCTCCCATCCGGGCCGGATGCTGGGGGGTGTATGTCCCGCATGGCCTGGTCTGGGAGGTCGAGCATGCCGAGCCGCCAAAGGACAGGCGGCGCTATCATGAACTGCCGGATCTGGGTGGCCTTGAGGGACTGGTACGGCGCATTTCCGAAACCTGAATGTTGCAGATGCGCGTCACCTCGGGAAAAAGCGACCCGGCGCGGCAGGGATTGTCGTTCGTCACACCGGGACTGGTAGGCCATCTGTTACCGGAAGCCAGATATTGTGCAGGTTGATTGCAGGATTGACCGCCGTACAGGGCAGCTTCCGGTTTCTTTTGCGGCCATCCTGTGCTAGCCTCGACTGAAATAATTTGAATTGCCGACCGGGAAAACCCGGCGGCACGAGGCAGACAGAGGCAAAGATCGTGCAGGTTCGGCAGACAGTTCCGGCCCGTATGGGCCTGATCGTTATCTCATTGTTGTGGCTTTTCGTCGTAATGCCGTTGAGCGCGGCAGCCGCGCCCTATGCGGCGATGGTGATCGACGCACGCACGGGCGAAGTTCTGCATTCCAGGAACGCCGACACCCGGCTGCACCCGGCATCGCTGACCAAGATGATGACGCTCTACATCGCGTTCGAGGCTGTTCGGAACGGTGAGATCACGCTGGATACGCCGGTGCGCATCACGAAAAAGGCAGCGTCCGAGCCCCCCTCGAAGCTGGGACTCAGGGCCGGGCAGACCATCGCCTTCCGTTACCTGATCCGCGCGGCGGCGGTGAAGTCAGCCAATGATGCCGCCACCGCCATCGGCATCGCGATCAGTGGGTCCGAAGCCGCATTCGCCCGGCGCATGACGCGCACGGCGCGCGCCATGGGAATGACCCGCACCACTTTCAAGAATGCCCACGGGCTGACCGAGGAAGGCCACCTTTCGACCGCCCGGGACATGACGACCCTGGGTCGGCACCTGCTTTACGACTATCCGCAATATTACAACCTGTTCTCGCGCAAATCGACCTATGCTGGGATCAAGACGGTACCCAACACGAACCGTCGTTTGCTGGCGGCCTACAGGGGGGCCGATGGCATCAAGACCGGATACACACGCGCTGCGGGGTTCAATCTTGTCGCCTCGGCCAAGCGCGGCGACAAGCGGATCATCGCAACCGTGTTCGGCGGCAAGTCCAGCGCCTCGCGCAATGCCAGGGTCGCGGAACTTTTGGATATGGGATTCCGCAGGGCTCCGTCCCGCGCACCGATCCGGAAACCCAGCCGGCCCGTCTATGCGGGCAATACCGGCATCGATGCCCCGGTCGGCACGACCGTTCGGGTGGCGGGCGCGCCAAGACAAAGCCTGCGCCCCGTGCTGCGGCCGGGTGCTGCGGCAACGGTGCAGGTGGCAAGCGCCGCGGCCGAAGCCGCCGAAGCAGACAGCTCCGGCATCCAGGCGGCTATCGAAGAGGCCATCGTCGTGGCCGCGGTGACGTCGTCCGCGCCCAGCGTCACGACCCCCGATATCCGCCCCGCCTTGCGGCCGGAAAATCTGGTGCTGGCGTCGGTCGATGCGTCCGCCCAGCCAGAGCCTGCGCCCGAACCCGAGCAGGAAGTCGTGACCCGGCTGTCCACGTCAGGCGGGCATCTGTGGGGCATCAATGTCGGGCGGTACACGACTCGCTACGAGGCCGAGAAGGTCTTGCTGAGAACGGCGCTTGCGGAAATGACCACGCTGGACGGCACCCTGCGCAAGGTCAATCAGAGTTCACGTGGCTTCGACGCCACCTTTCAGGGCATGACCCGCGAACAGGCCGATCTGGCCTGCCGCCGCCTGGCGGCGCGCAACATGTCCTGTATCACGATCGGACCCTCCTGAAGGCCCGGCATTCACTCACGGAAAACTCACCGCGCCATCTCGGCGCGGTTTTTCTTGTTGATGGGCGTGGTTCAGCGTTGGAACTTTTTGACTTCGATACCGCCTTCGATCAGGCATGAGCGCACGGATTTCGCGATCTGAACCGCGGTCGGGCCGTCGCCGTGCAAGCAGATCGTGTCAATGGAGGTCTCCAGTCGCTTGCCGCTTTCGGTGATGATCGCGCCTTCGCGCACCATGTTCAGGATGCGTGGGCCGGCAATATCCGGATCGTGGATCACGGCGCCGGGCAGGGCGCGATCGACCAGCGTGCCGTCATCGTTGTAGGCGCGGTCGGCGAAGATCTCGCCCACCCATTTGCAACCCAGTTCTCGCACCGCCTCTTCCTGCTTGGTCACGGCCAGCACCATGATGATGATGTCGGGGTCGACGTCCAGCGCGCCCTGATAGCAGGCGCGGGCCATGTCGATATCGGCCGAGCACATGTTGGCCAGCGCCCCGTGCAGCTTGAGATGCCGCACCTGCGCGCCCACGGCCGCCGCCATTCCGCGCGCCGCACCCAGCTGATAACGCACCAGGTTGCGCAGCGAGTCATGCGGCACCTTCATGTTGCGTCGGCCGAACCCCTGCAGATCGGGAAAGCCCGGGTGTGCCCCGATGCCAACGCCGTTTTCGGCGGCCAGCGCCATCGTCTTGGCCATCACGTCCGGGTCGCCCGCGTGAAAGCCGCAGGCGATGTTGGCCGAGGTGATGATGTTCAGCAGGGCTTCGTCGTCACCCATCTTCCAGGGGCCATGGCTTTCGCCCATGTCGGCGTTCAGATCGACGCGGTTCATCGGTGCAACTCCTCAGTCTCGGGCGGAAATCACTCCGCTGATCAATTGGTAGGACAGCAGGTCGGGAATGTCATGCGGATCGCGCACCAAAGGCTCGACCCGCCGGGGTAGGCGGGCCAGGTCTTTGACGAACGCCTCGTGCAGGGCGACCGCCTCGTCCAGTGTGACGAACTGGAACCGGATCGTTCCGCCGGCCGGGGCCTGGGCTGCGCGCGGCAGGTCGCAGGGCAGGACCGTCGCAATGCGGGGATAGCCGCCGGTGGTCTGGCATTCGGGCAGAAGGATGAAAGGATTTCCGGTGCCGGTCATCTGGATATCACCGGGCGTGATGATCTCGGACAGGATATCGAGCTGCCCTTGGGCCGCGAACCCCTCGCCGGGGCTTTCCAGTTGCACGCCCATCCGGTTGGCGCGCGGGCCACGCCGGAACTCGGTCTGGGTGAACCTCTTCAACGTTTCCGGATCGAAAAGTGCGGTCTGAAAACTGGAAACGACCCTCAACAGGCCGCCCGAGAACCGCTCGGCCGGGGTGAGTTTGCGGCCCGCGTCGCCTTTGTCCGGTCCGCTTGGCAGGACGTCGCCTGCCGCGACAGCCCGTCCCACCTTTGCAGTAAGATGCGCGGAGCGCGAGCCGAGAAACGGCTCGGTCGCGATTCCGCCGCCCAGATGGAGATAACCATAAGCCCCCTTCAGAACGGCACCGATGGTCAGGCGTTGCCCCTTCGCCAGCAGGTGCGACGCATTCCAGACAACCGGGCTGCCGTCGATGCTGGCCTGCATCGGCGCGCCGGTCAGCGCAATTCTTGTGTCCTCGGTGGCTTCGAACTCACCACCCATGCCTGCCATTTCCAGCGCGGCCAACATCGGGCTTTGCCGCAGCAGCGCGGCGCCCTCGTGCAGCGCCAGAAGATCGGCGGCGCCAGAGCGCGACAGGCCCTGATCCAGATATGCCCCGCGCCCCAGATCCTGGATCGTGCAGGCCGGTCCGATGCGATTTACGATCAGGCTCATGCCGCGATCTCCTCGCATGTCGCGCCGCCGGTGCCATCGGCGTTGTCCGCGCGGATCTGCTCGAACGCGTCCCGCGAAACGGGCTCGAACAACATCTCGTCGCCGGGGTTGAGCGCAAAGCTCTGCGCCATTTCCGGGCGGAAGCAGCGAAAGGCGGTCTGGCCGATGTGGCGCCAGCCGGTCTGTGTCGGCCCCGAGAACAGGACGAACTGGGATATCGCCAGAACCAGCGCGCCTTCTGGCACCATCGGGTTGAGTTGCTGCAGCCGGGGAATGTTGAACTCGGGCCCCAGCGGGCCGAGATAGGGCTGGCCCGGCGCGAAACCGATGGTCAGCACCCGCACGCGGCTCTGGCTGAGACGGCGGACGGCTTCTTCGGTGGAAAGCCCAGCGGCCGCCGCGGCCTCGTCCAGTTGCGGGGCCAGGTCAGTGCCATAGACGGTTGGCACCCGCCAGAGCTTGCGGCCCGCGGGCAGGGGCGCGGCATACCAGTCGCGCGATGAGAGAAGGTCACGCAAGCGCGCCTCGATCTCGGCATGAGGCAATTGGGCAAAGTCAAAGCGCACATAGGCAGACGCCAGCGAGGTAGAGGTTTCCAGAACACCCTCCCACCCGGCGTTTTCCAGCGCGCCGCGAAAGGCCAGCGCCGCGCGGTTGGAGGCTTCGGTCATCTTGTCGGCAAAGGTGACGAGCATTCCATCCAGGCCGACATTGCGCACCATCGGAAAGGAGTCAGCGTGGGTCATAGAGCCTCCGCAGCAGGGTCGGGGTCAGATACATCGGGAACTGGTAGCATCCAAGGAAGATCAACAGGGGGTCGGTGGCCTCGGGCGGCAGGGCCACGAAAAACAGGGCGAAGTTGCGGTTGCCGGCTATGATGGCCGTGGGCACGGCGTCGGGCCTTGCCCGTGCGCGCAGAACGGCAAAGGCCAGAAGCTGCATCCCGAAATTCACGATGAATGCCGCGGCAAGCCAGAAGCCAAGCTCGGCCGGGTCGCGCTCGAAAGCCGGGCGGATGGCTGACATCAGCCCGACGACGATGACAGCCAGCGCAATCACCGTCATCCCGTCGGTGGCGCGGCGGCCCCGGTCGGTGAGACGCGGGAATCCCCAGTGGCGCAGGGCAAAGCCGAAACCGGCGGCTGCAAGGATGACGACCAGCAGGCGCAGGGCTGCATGCAGGACCGAGGCCAGTTCGCCGAATTGCGGCAGCATGGCGAATACCGGGATCGCGGTCAGCGGCAAGGCGGCCGTTCCGATGATCAACAGCCGCAGGGCCGGGGCCGGATCATGCCCCAGCAGTATGGCGAAATTGGCCGCGCCGGTGACCGATGGGGCCGCGAGCACAAGGGTCACCGCCAGCGCCAGAGGCGAGAGAGGCAATCCAAGCAACGCAAGCCCACCGAGAAAGGCCAGGGGCAGGGCAAGCTGCAGGACCAGCGCGGTACCCGCGGTGCGGGTCAGGGCGCCGAGGCTTTCCATCGTATCGCGCGGGCCGATGCGGAAAGCGGTCAGGAACAGCAGCAGCGCGACCATCTCGGGGATCCAGTGCCTCAGCGCACCGGCGAGGCCGGGCAGGGCGATCCCGGCGATCAGGCCGGCAATCAGTCCGAACTTGCCGTGACGGGCGATGAATGTGAGGACAGAGAGGATCATGGGCCTGTTTCAGCCAAAACGTCGATCGCTGAGAAAATGTGCTGGCCCGGCGGGGGCCAGCACGGGGGCAAGGAGCGGGTCTTACCCGCCGGGCCTTTGCCGGATGTTCTCGGGCAGCCATGTCGCCAGTTCGGGGAAGGCGATCAGCACGAAGACCATCAGCACCATGATCAGGAACATCGGGATCGCGGCGCGGGCGATGAAGGTCATCTCGTGATGGGTCATGCCCTGCAGCACGAACAGGTTGAACCCGATCGGCGGCGTGATCTGTGCCATCTCGACCACCACCACGATGAAGATGCCGAACCAGATGATGTCGATGCCGGCCTGCCGGATCATCGGCTCGACCACCGCCATGGTCAGCACCACCGACGAGATGCCGTCGAGAAAGCAGCCCAGCACGATGTAGAAGACCAGCAGCGCCATCAGCAGTTCCAGCCGCGACAGTTCCAGGCTGGCGATCAGGTCGGCCAGCCCGCGGGGCAGGCCGGTAAAGCCCATCGACAGCGACAGGAACGCGGCGCCGGCAAGGATCAGCGCGATCATCGCCGAGGTGCGCACCGCCCCCATCAGGCTGTCGGTGAAGGTCGCCCAGGACAAAGAGCCCTGCGACGCCGCCAGCACCAGCCCGCCGATCACGCCAAAGGCTGCTGCTTCGGTCGCCGTGGCGATACCCATGTACATCGAGCCGATCACCACGAGGATCAGGCAGATCACCGGGATCAGGAAGCGCGAGTTCTTAAGCTTTTCTCCCAGAGTCAACTTGGGTTCCGGCGTCGGGTTGAACGACTTGGACACCTTCGAGACGATGGCCACGTAGGTCATGAACATCAAGGCCAGCACAAGGCCGGGGAACACGCCCGCCATGAACAGCTTGGTGATCGATTCATTGATCGTCACGCCATAGACGATCAGGGTCAGCGAGGGCGGGATCATCAGGCCAAGGGTCGCCGCCCCGGCCAGCGTGCCGATGACCATGGTTTCGGGGTAGTTCCGCTTGCGCAGTTCCGGGATGGACATCTTGCCCACCGTGGTCAGCGTGGCCGCCGACGAACCCGAAACCGCCGCAAAGACCGTGCAGCCGACGATGTTGGTATGCACCAATCCGCCCGGCAGCCGTGCCATCCAGGGTGACAGCCCACGGAACATGTCCTCGGACAATCGCGTTCGATACAGGATTTCGCCCATCCAGATGAACAGCGGCAGCGCCGTCAGCGTCCAGGACGAGGACGAGGTCCACACCTTGGTGATCATCGCGTCACCGGCCGGGCGCGACGTGAAAAGGTCCATCCCCACATAGGCCACGCCCATCAGCGCCAGGCCGACCCAGACGCCCGAGCCGAGCAGCAGGAACAGGACGAAGAGAAAGATGCCGATCGGTATGAGTTGTTCCATGGCTTCTTACTCCGCGTGGCTCTGATCGACGAGGTCGGCGCGGATGCCGTGGTCGCCGAGAAAGATGAGTTGAACTAGGTGATCCCAGAAGGCGACGGCCAGCAGGATCGCCCCGGCCGACATGGACAGTTGCGGGATCCAGATCGGGGTGGCGTCAAGCCCCTGGCTCAACTCGTTCCAGCGCCACGAGACATAGGTGCCCTTGACCGCGTACCAGGCGAACCAGGTCGTGATGACGCTGCCGACGACAAAGCACCACAGCTCGCCCCACCAGCGTTTGCTGCCAAGCGCGGACAGCACCAGCGACACCCGGATGTGCGCCCCGTGGTTGAGCGCGTAAGCGAAGGCGAAGAACGACGCTCCCGCCATGCAGTATCCGGCATAGTCGGTGGCCCCGGGGAAAACCGCGCCGGTCCAGCGCGCCAGCATCTGCAGCACGATCAGGACCAGGATCGCGATCAGAAAGACCGAGGCGATCACGCCTCCGGCCAGGTAAAGAAAGTCGAGAAGGCGCCGGAGCGCGCGGGCTGCCGCCATGTCATGACTCCGTTCTTGTTCGGGAAGAGCCGGGTTGCCAGAGAGGCGGGCCGGGGAGTCTGCCCCGGCCCGCGCCCGGTTTACTGGTTCTTGTAGGCTTCAACGATGGCGCGGCCTTCGTCGCCGGCCTTTTCAAGCCATTCCTGCGTCATGGTCTCGCCGATGACCTTCAGTTCCTCGACCAGCTTGTCGCCGGCGCGGGTGACGGTCATGCCGCCTTCCTTGAGGCCGTTCAGGGTGAACTGCGTGTATTCCTTGGAACGAGACAGACCCTCTTCGGCCGCCTTGGCGGCGCAATCGGTCATCACGCCCTTGGTGGCGTCATCTAGGCCGTTCCAGGCATCCATGTTCACGAACACGGCGTTGCGCGGCAGCCAGGCATCGACCTCGTAGAAATGGGTCAGGTGTTCCCACACCTTGCGGTCATAGCCGGTGGCACCGGACGAGATGAAGCTTTCGGCCACCCCGGTCGCCAGCGCCTGCGACAGTTCCGCCGCCTCGACCTGAACCGGCAGCATGCCTGTCAGTTCCGCCATCCGTGCGGTCGCGGTCGAATACGAGCGGAACTTGATGCCCTTCATGTCCTCGACCGAGTTCACCTCTTTCTTGAAGTAGAGGCCCTGCGGCGGCCACGGCACCGAGTAGAGATAGTGCAGATTGTCGGCCTCAAGCGCCTTTTTCACGGCTGGCTGGGCGATGTCCCAGAGCTTTTCGTGTTCGTCGAAGGACGAGACCAGGAACGGGATCGAATCCACGCCGTAGATCGGGTTCTCGTTCTGGTGCGCCGACAGCAGGCGTTCGCCGATATTGGCCTGGCCGGTCATGACTGCGCGCTTGATTTCGTTGCCGGCGAACAGCGAGCCCGAGGGGTGCGTCACGATCTCGAGATTGCCGCCGGTGCCCTCGGTCACGCATTTGGCAAAGTTGGCGCCCACCTCGGAGTGGAAGTTGGTCGCCGCATAGGCCATCGGCATATCCCATTTCTCGGCCATGGCCGGCGCCGCCACTGCAGCGGTCAGCGCGGTCGCGGATAGAAGTTGTGTCAGCTTTTTCATGTTTTTCTCCCTAGTTGGTTGTTTGTGTCTGCCTGATCTTCAATGCCCGGCCTTCGTGTAGCGTGCCGGTGAATATGCGCTCAGGTCAACATTTGGCTGTTTCCCCGAGATGAGCTGGGCCAGAAGGCGGCCGGTTTTGGGGCCGCCGGTCAGGCCGATGTGATGGTGGCCGAAGCCGGTATAGACGCCCTTGATATGCGGCAGTTCGCCGATCACCGGAATGGAATCGGCCGGGGCCGGGCGATGCCCCATCCAATGGGTGACCTTCGATGCCTTCAGTCCGGGGAACACCGCCTCGGCGCTCTTGCGCATGAGATCGAGCGGCGCGTCCGAGGCACCGGCGTCGGTGCCGCCGAACTCGACCACGCCGGCCAGGCGCAGGCGGCCGTCCATCGGCGTGGCGACGATCTTGCGGGCGGCCACCATCACGGGCGATTTCGGCATGACCGAGGCATCCCAGAATTCGATATGGTAGCCACGCTCGGATTCCAGCTGCACGTTCAGGCCCAGTTTCTTCATCAACGGACCCGACCATACACCAGCTGCCACCACCACTGCATCGCAGGCGATGTTCTGCCCGGCAGCGCGCACGGCGATGGCCCTGCCGTTGTCCCGCACGATGTCCTCGGCCTCGGCCCGGACAAGCTGTCCGCCCCCGGCCTGAAAATGACCGACCAGATCCTTTACATACTGGCCCGGGTCCAGAATGCGCCCGTGGTCCTTCAGTCGCGCGGCGAATTGCAGGTCGGGCGCAAAGATCGGGTCATAGTCGCGGAACGCCTGCCCCTCCAGCTCGTCCCATGCAAAGCCGTGCTTGCGCCGTAACTCCCAGCCAAAGGCGTCGTCCTGGAAATGCGCGCGGTCGTTGTAGACGAACAGGTAGTCGGAGGGCGCGATCCATTTCTCGGCCCCGGTGCCTTGGGCCAGGGCCAGATGATCCTGCAGGCTGTCGCCCACGATCGGGGCCAGTGCCGCCGCCGCGCGGCTGGCGCCCTCTGCCGAGGCGTTGCTGAGGTATTTTGCCAGCCATGGCGCAAGTTTCGGCAGGTAGCCCCATTTCAGAAACAGTGGCTGGTTGGGATCGAACAGCATCCGGGGGGCCTTGAGAAACAACCCGGGAACCGTCACCGGCACGATGGAGCACGAGGCCAGGATGCCTCCGTTGCCGAAGGATGTCTCCTGCGCCGGTCCCTTCCGGTCGATCAGGATGACCCGATGCCCGTCGCGCTGCAGCCAGATGGCGGTGGACACACCGACAATCCCGGCGCCGATGACGGCTATCGTCCTGGGTGTTTCGGTCATTGCATCCCCCGGGCGCAGGATTCTGGCCCCTCCAGCGATTCGATGCAGGAAAGAATGCCACAAAGTGACAAAACGTCAACAAAATGTTGACAAGTTGACGGTGAGGTATAGGGTGGTGTCATGTCCAACTCAACATTTGGCCCGGTCGTATCCTCGGCGCATCTTGCCGAGGGGACGTTCCCGGAGGTCTCGGAATTCGAATTCGGCCTGATCATCGCGGGCCATGCCTTTGCCCGCTGGACGGTGCGCGCGATGGCGGCGGCGGGGTATTCCGGGCTGTCTTCGCTCGACGTGCTGGTGCTGCACACGGTTCGGCACCGCGGCAAACCCAAGAAGCTGGCCGATATCTGTCTTGTCCTGAACGTCGAGGACACGCACACGGTCAACTATGCGATCAAGAAGCTGAGCAAGGCGGGGCTTGTGAGGGAAGGGCGACAGGGCAAGGAAAAGACTGTCGAGGCCACCGAGGAAGGCATCGCGGCCTGCAGCCGGTATCGCGAGATCCGCGAGGCGCTGCTGCTGGAGGCGATGCAGGATATCGGCATCGAGCCCGAGCAGCTCGGCCGCGTCTCCAGCTTGCTGCGCCTGATGTCCGGCCAGTACGACCAGGCCGCCCGCGCTGCTACTGCCTATTGAGCCGAAGCGCCTCAAGGGGACCTCCTGACCGCATAGTGGTTCAGCTTGTCGACATCGGGGCGTGCGCCGAGGCCGGGCCCGTCGGGCACCACCACCTGCCCGTCCCGGACGGGGAAGGGAGTTTCCAATATGTCTTCCTTCAGGAAATAGGACGCCTGATAGAACTCGCAGCCCAAGGTGATCTCGGGCGTCGCGGCGATCATGTGGGTGCCTGCGAGATGGGCGAGCCCCGCTTCGAACATGTCGCCGCCATAGGCCGTCAGCCCATTGGCCGCGGCGATCCGGGCGACGGTCTGGCCGCGGGTCAGGCCGCCCGACTTCATGATCTTGACAGAGACGCCGTCGCAAATCCCTTCGCGGGCCGCCCGTACCATGTCCTCGGGGCCAAACACGCTTTCGTCTGCCAGCAGCGGAACATCGGTCAGATCGCGCAGCCTTGCCATCATGTCGAAGTGATGCGCCCGGACCGGTTGTTCGATGAAGTCCGGTCTGAACCGGGCCACATCCAGCACCTGCTGAACCGCCTGTTCGATCTCGAGTCCCTGATTGTAGTCGACCCGAACCCGGAACTCGGGGAAGTCCTGCGCAATACGCTCCAGCCGCATGATGTCGAAAGCATGGTCCTTGAAACCGGTCTTGAGCTTGATCAGCCCCACCTTGTCCTCGCGCAGCCGATGCATCAGCTCGATATCGGCGTTGAAGTCGGGGTTGGCGATCGAGCAACTCAGCGGAATGCTGTCGCGGCACTTTCCACCCAGCAGGGACCAGACCGGCTGACCGGTGATGTGCCCGGCAAGATCCAGCAGGGCGCTTTCCAGAGCCGCCTTGGCCTCGGTGCAATGCGCCAGCGCGCGCGTCGCCTCGGTCATGATCGCGGCGCGGTCGCCCACGCGGCGGCCCAGCACGATAGGGCGCAGATAACGGTCGAGCGCGGCATGGCTGGCCTCGGGCGTGCCGGTGAATACCGACCACGGAGAGGCCTCGCCAAAGCCCTGCGCCCCGCCCTCGGCCGCAAGCCGCAGGACCAGGATCTCGCACACCCCTTCAACCCGGCCGATCCCGTGGTCGCGGGCTGACACGACCGGCAGGGCCAGGTGCCACACATCAAATCCGGTAATGGTTTGTTGCAAGTCCATGCCGTCCTCCCACGAACTTGCAGTCGAGTGTGCGCGGGCTTTTGCATCATTTCCAATACAAAAACTTTCCCGATGTATCAGGGAAAGTGATATATGGGCGAAATGAACTCCTTTTTCCGCCACTATCAGGCATTCCACGCAATCATTGAAACCGGAACGGTCACGCGCGCGGCCGAGCGACTGGGCGTGTCGCAGCCCGCCATTTCCAACCTTCTGGGTCAGCTGGAGCGCCACACCAAGCTGAAGCTGTTCGAGCGCAGCCGGGGTCGGTTGCTTGCGACCCCCGAGGCCAAGGTTCTGTTCGAGGAAATCGACACGGTCGTTCGAGGTCTGGACCATGTGAACCAGGCGGTGGTGGATCTGCAGAACCAGAAGGCCGGGCAATTGCAGGTCGCCACCAGTCACGCGATGGCCTTTGGGTTCATGCCCGAAGAGATTGCCCGTTTCGTTACCGACAAGCCCAATCTGAGCATTGCCTTTCAATCCCAGTATTCATCGAAGATCCAGGAGTGGGTCATCGCGGGCTTGTTCGAGATCGGGATCTGCGAGCCTCCCGTGCGCCATGACGGGTTCGATCAGATCCCGTTTGCGTTCGAGATCCACTGCGCCGTTCCCGAGGACAGCCCCTTGACCAGATACCAAGTGCTGACGCCGAGATTGCTCGACGAGGTTCCTTTCATCGTCATGGGGGCGGACCACATGGTGAACCGACGGGTCCGCGAGGCATTCCACCAGGAGAGGGCGAATATGCGCATACGCTG
Source organism: Ruegeria marisrubri (assembly GCF_001507595.1). Lineage (GTDB taxonomy): Bacteria > Pseudomonadota > Alphaproteobacteria > Rhodobacterales > Rhodobacteraceae > Ruegeria > Ruegeria marisrubri. The sequence goes on along the minus strand of NZ_LQBQ01000038.1, from coordinate 706 downwards.
CCACACCGACCTGTTCCGAAATGCCCTGAACATGGTCAAGCAGGGGCTGGGTGTCGCCTTGGTCGATCCGTTCACTCTCTCCAGTGATGACAGGCGGGGCTGCGTCCTTCGCCGGTTCGAGCCGCGGATTCTCATGGACATCGTCATCATAACCGTGCGGGGGCGTCCGATCTCGACCATTGGTCGACAGTTTCTGGATCAGGTTTCCACCAGCATGTCACGCTTGGCGCTGCCGGCCGCTCAGTTGCACATCGGGTGATTCCGGGCCCTGGGGGCTGTGATTGTTGTCGGGGCATGTCGGTCTGGTCCGGAGGTATGAACGAGTCGCATTTCACCGACTCGCCGGGCCGCTCTTGTGCGGCGAATTTCGCAATCAACAATATATGGTGTCCCGACTCGGCGGCGACCGAAGGGTGGGGCGGGGCGACGTGCTGCAAGTCTTGCGGAGCAGGGCGGCGCCGTCCCTTGGAGGTGTGGTAAGTGGTTGTTTTGGAATTCAAATTTTGAGGAGAGCAAAAAAAATGGCAAGTTTTGAAATTTCCTCTTGCGGCCGTCAGTGGTTAGGCATAGAACGCCCCTCACCGGCGGCGCTGAGGCGCTGCGGACACGTCGGAGAGACGGCGGGACGGACCGGAGAGACGGTTGGCATCTTGGGATTTGGCGAGGCTGTTGCGCTGCTTGGTTGGCGTATCGGTCTGGTTTTGGG
>NZ_LQBQ01000037.1 GCF_001507595.1 Ruegeria marisrubri | reverse complement strand
CGCCGGGGCTGCCGGGGCGGGGGCCGCAGCGGCCGCAACGGCGCGGGCCACGTCTTCCTTCATGATGCGACCATCACGGCCGGTGCCGGCGACCTGATCGGCCGACAGGCCGGCCTCGGCCATGGCCTTTTCGGCCGAGGGCGCATTGGCCACGTCCTTGGCGCCGCCCGTCGCAACCGCCGGGGTGACGGCGGCGGCGGGCGCTGCGGGCGCGGCCGAGGCGCCGGCAGCGGCGCTGCCCGAAATGACGGCGAGTTTTGCCGAGGCATCCACCGTGGTACCCTCGGGCGCCACGATTTCCATCAGCACGCCCGAGGCGGGGGCCGGTACTTCGACCGACACCTTGTCGGTTTCCAGCTCGCACAGCATCTCGTCCTGGGCGACCGTGTCGCCGACCTGCTTGAACCAGGTCGAGACGGTGGCCTCGGTCACGGACTCGCCCAGCGTCGGAACCATTACGTCAATGGTATCGCCGGTCGGGGCCGGGGCCGCGTCGGGTGCCGGAGTGTGGCGCAGCTGCACTTCTTCCGATCCTGCCTCGGTCGCCGCCGCGATGGTCGCCAACAGCGCGTCGACGCCGACCGTTTCGCCCTCGGCGGCCACGACCTCGGCCAGCACGCCCGCGGTGGGCGAGGGCACCTCGACCGTGACCTTGTCGGTCTCCAGCTCGCAGAGCATCTCGTCCACGGCTACGGGATCGCCCGGTTTCTTGAACCAGGTCGCAACCGTGGCTTCGGTCACGGATTCGCCCAGCGTGGGCACACGAACTTCGATAGTCATGCTTGATTTCCTTCGATGCTCAGCGCTTCGTTCACAAGCGCGTCTTGTTGGGCTTTGTGTTGGCTGGCCAGACCCGTGGCGGGCGAGGCCGAAGTCGGGCGGCCGACATAGCGCGGCCGGGTGTGTTTGGCGTCGATGCGGGTCAGGACCCATTCGATGTTCGGCTCGATGAAGGTCCAGGCCCCCTGGTTCTTGGGTTCTTCCTGGCACCAGACCATCTCGGCATTCTTGAAGCGTTCAAGCTCCTTGAGCAGCGAGTGGGCCGGGAAGGGATAGAACTGCTCGATCCGCATCAGATAGATGTCGTCGATGCCGCGGGCGTCGCGCTCTTCCAGCAGGTCGTAATACACCTTGCCCGAGCACATCACGACACGCTTGATCTTGTCGTCGGACACCAGCTTGGTGTTCGAATTGCCCTTTTCCGCATCGTCCCACAGCACCCGGTGGAAGCTGGAGCCGTCGGTGAAGTCCTCGGCCGTGCTGACCGCCAGCTTGTGGCGCAGCAGCGATTTCGGGGTCACCAGGATCAGCGGCTTGCGGAAGGTCCGGTGCAGCTGGCGGCGCAGGATGTGGAAATAGTTGGCCGGGGTCGTGCAGTTGGCCACGATCCAGTTGTCCTGGCCGCACATCTGCAGGAACCGCTCCAGCCGGGCCGAGCTGTGCTCGGGGCCCTGCCCCTCGAACCCGTGCGGCAGCAGGCAGACCAGGCCGGACATGCGCAGCCACTTGCTCTCGCCCGAGCTGATGAACTGGTCGAACATGATCTGCGCGCCGTTGGCAAAGTCGCCGAACTGCGCCTCCCACAGAACCAGCGCGTTGGGCTCGGCCAGCGAGTAGCCGTATTCGAAGCCCAGCACCGCGTATTCCGACAGCATCGAGTCGATGACCTCGTATTGTGCCTGGCCGGCGCGGATGTGGTTGAGCGGGTAGTAGCGTTCCTCGGTCTCCTGGTGGATGAACCCCGAATGGCGCTGCGAGAAGGTGCCGCGCGTGGCGTCCTGACCGGCCAGACGAACCGGATAACCTTCGAGCAGCAGCGAGCCATAGGCCAGTGCCTCGGCCGTGGCCCAGTCAAAGTTCTTGCCGGTGGCGAACATTTCCTTCTTCGCCTCCAGCAGGCGCCCGACCGTCCGGTGCAGGGCAAAGCCTTCGGGGAAGCGGGTCAGCGCCTCGCCGATCTCCTTCATCGTTTCGGGCTTGATCGCGGTCTTGCCGCGCTCGTAGCGGTCCTGCTCGTGACGGTCGAGATGCGACCAGCGCCCGTCCAGCCAGTCGGCCTTGTTGGGCTTGTAGTCCTTGGCAGCCTCGAACTCGTCGTTCAGATGCGCCTGGAAGGCGGCCTTCATGTCCTCGATCTCGCCCTCGGGGATCAGCCCGTCCTTGACCAGCCGCTCGGTATAGAGCGACAGCGTGGTTTTGTGGGTCTTGATCTTCTTGTACATGATCGGGTTGGTGAACATGGGCTCGTCGCCCTCGTTGTGACCGAACCGGCGATAGCAGAAGATGTCGATGACCACGTCCTTGTGGAACTTCTGGCGGAACTCGGTCGCCACCTTGGCCGCATGCACCACCGCCTCGGGGTCGTCGCCGTTGACGTGGAAGATCGGCGCCTCGACCATCAGCGCGATGTCGGTCGGGTAGGGGCTGGACCGCGAGAAATGCGGCGCGGTGGTGAACCCGATCTGGTTGTTGACCACGATATGCATGGTGCCGCCGGTGCGGTGGCCGCGCAGACCCGACAGGCCAAAGCCCTCGGCCACGACGCCCTGGCCGGCAAAGGCCGCGTCACCATGCAGCAGCACGCCCATGACCTGGGTCCGCTCGGTGTCGTTCAACTGGTCCTGCTTGGCGCGGACCTTGCCCAGAACCACCGGGTTCACGGCCTCGAGATGCGAGGGGTTGGCGGTCAGCGACAGGTGCACGCTGTTGCCGTCGAACTCGCGGTCGCTGGAGGCGCCGAGGTGGTATTTCACGTCGCCCGAGCCGTCCACGTCCTCGGGCTTGAAGCTGCCGCCCTGGAATTCGTTGAAGATCGCGCGATAGGGCTTGCCCATCACGTTGGCCAGGATGTTCAGACGGCCGCGGTGCGGCATGCCGATGACGATTTCCTTCAGCCCCAGCGCACCGCCGCGCTTGATGATCTGCTCCATCGCCGGGATCAGCGCCTCGCCCCCGTCCAGGCCGAACCGCTTGGTGCCCATGTATTTGACGTGCAGGAACTTCTCAAAGCCCTCGGCCTCGACCATCTTGTTCAGGATCGCCTTGCGGCCTTCGCGGGTGAACGAGATCTCCTTGCCATAGCCCTCGATCCGCTCCTTCAGCCAGGCGGCCTGCTCGGGGTCGGAAATGTGCATGTATTGCATCGCGAAGGTGCCGCAATAGGTGCGTTTCACGATCTCGACGATCTGGCGCATGCTGGCCATCTGCAGGCCCAGCACGTTGTCGATGAAGATCGGCCGATCCATGTCGGCTTCGGTGAAGCCGTAGGTCTTGGGGTCCAGTTCCGGGTGCGGGGTCTTGTCACGCATGCCCAGCGGATCGACGTCGGCGATCAGGTGCCCCCGGATCCGGTAGGCGCGGATCAGCATCAGGGCGCGGATCGAGTCGAGCACCGCGCGCTTGACCTGATCTTCGCTCACCTCGACGCCGGTCGCGGCGGCCTTGTCCTTGATCTTCTTGCCTGCGGCCTTGGCGTCGATTTCCGCCCATTCGCCGGTCAGGGCGCCGGTCAGCTCGTCGGCGGGCATCGGCGGCCAGTCCGGGCGCGCCCACGACGGCCCCTCGGCCTCTTTCTTCACATCCAGTTCGGCATCGCCCATCGCCTTGAAGAACTCGGCCCAGGCGGCATCCACGGCGTTCGGGTCGTTGGCGTACTGGGCATAGAGCTGCTCCAGATACTCGGCATTGTGCCCCTGCATGAAGCTCGAGGCATGAAAGGCGGAATTGGGCGTGTGTTCGGTCATTGAGCTACCTCATATGGGTTGGGACCGTATTGATTGGTGCCTGGCTGGCTGGGGCGGGCGAGCCACCACAGCACCAGGAGGGGCGACACAAACAGAACCAGCAGTGTCGGGATCACGATCAGCAGCGTGGCGCGGGTGAACAGGATGTCGAGCCTGCCGCCATGCGCGAAGCTGGAGGCCAGCCCGATCCCGAAGATCAGCACCGCCATCGCCCCAAGAAACAGCAGGATAGGCAGCAGCGCATACAGCCCGCTGCGCCCGGTGTCGTGCATCCGGCGGAAGGCGACGGCGAGATGCGGGAAGAAGACGACGAAGCCGACGAGGCTCTGCACCGGCTGGGCCGAGGTGGCGGTGACCGTCTTGACGCCATTGGCTTCGGTCTCGACCACCTGCGTGAAGAACTGCCAGTCGATCATCCCGGCGACGACGTTACAGATCACGATGAACAGGAAAAAATACCAGTATTCGGGGCGGGAAGCCCGCCCCGAGAAGGTGAGGAATTTCGAGAAACACGTTCCGACGGCTTCGGTGAAGGTCATGTGTTTCCATCCTCCGTTGGGTCCCCGGCATCACGCGCCGGGGAGGGGAGCGTTTACTTCCCGATCGCTTCCAGCACGGCCTCGCCCAGCTGGGCGGGGCTTTCGGCCACGACGATGCCGGCGCTGCGCATGGCTTCGATCTTGTCCTCGGCACCGCCCTTGCCGCCGGCGACGATGGCGCCCGCGTGGCCCATGCGGCGGCCCGGAGGCGCCGTGCGGCCGGCGATGAAGCCCGCGACCGGCTTCTTGCGGCCGCGCTTGGCCTCGTCCGCCAGGAACTGCGCGGCCTCTTCCTCGGCCGAGCCGCCGATCTCGCCGATCATGATGATCGACTCGGTCTCGTCATCGGCCAGGAACCATTCCAGCACGTCGATATGCTCGGTGCCCTTGATCGGGTCGCCGCCGATGCCGACGCAGGTCGACTGGCCCAGACCCACATCGGTGGTCTGCTTGACGGCCTCGTAGGTCAGCGTGCCCGAACGCGACACGACGCCGACCGAGCCGCGCTTGTGGATGTGGCCGGGCATGATGCCGATCTTGCAGGCATCGGGGGTGATGACACCGGGGCAGTTGGGGCCGATCAGGATCGACTTGCTGTCCATCAGCGCCCGCTTGACCTTCATCATGTCCAGAACCGGGATGCCTTCGGTGATGCAGACGATCACTTCCATCTCGGCGTCGATCGCCTCGAGGATCGAGTCCGCGGCGAAGGGCGGCGGCACGTAGATCACGGTGGCGTTGGCCTCGGTCACGGCCTTGGCCTCGTGGACCGAGTTGAAGACGGGCAGGTTCAGGTGCGTCTGACCGCCCTTGCCGGGGGTGACGCCGCCGACCATCTTGGTGCCATAGGCGATGGCCTGCTCAGAGTGGAAAGTGCCCTGCGAGCCGGTGAAGCCCTGGCAGATGACTTTGGTGTTTTCGTCGATGAGGACGGCCATTTGGCGTTCTCCTTTGTGGGGCGGAACTCCGTCCGCCGGTATCTGTTCGGGAAAGGCGGGGCGCACCCCGCCCCGTGGCTCAGCCTTTGACTGCTTTCACGATCTTCTCGGCACCGTCTTTCAGGTTGTCCGCCGCGATCACGTCCAGGCCGGAGGTGTTGATGATCTCCTTGCCCTTCTCGACATTGGTGCCTTCCAGGCGCACCACCAGCGGAACCTTCAGGCCGACCTCTTTCACCGCGGCCACGACGCCCTCGGCGATGACGTCACAGCGCATGATGCCGCCGAAGATGTTGACCAGGATGCCTTTGACGTTCGGGTCGCTGGTGATGATTTTGAACGCCTCGGTCACCTTCTCCTTGGTGGCGCCACCGCCCACGTCCAGGAAGTTGGCCGGCTCGGCGCCATAGAGCTTGATGATGTCCATGGTGGCCATCGCCAGGCCAGCGCCGTTGACCATGCAGCCGATCTCGCCGTCCAGCGCGATGTAGTTCAGGTCGTATTTGCTGGCTTCCAGTTCCTTGGGGTCTTCCTCGGTGGTGTCGCGCAGCTCGGCGATGTCGGGGTGGCGGTAGACCGCGTTGCCGTCAAAGCCCAGCTTGGCGTCCAGAACCTTGAGGTTGCCCTCGTCGGTGACGATCAGCGGGTTGATTTCCAGCATCTCCATGTCCTTCTCGACGAAGGCCTTGTAGAGCTGGCCCATCAACTGCACGCACTGCTTGACCTGCGGGCCTTCCAGACCCAGCGAAAAGGCGATGCGGCGGCCGTGATAGGGCATGTAGCCGGTGGCCGGATCGACCGAGAAGCTGAGGATCTTTTCCGGGGTCTTGGCGGCCACGTCCTCGATGTCCATGCCGCCCTCGGTCGAGCAGACGAAGGAAATGCGGCTGGTCTGACGGTCCACCAGCAGCGCAAGGTACAGTTCGCGCTCGATGCCCGAGCCCGCTTCGATGTAGATGCGGTTGACCTGCTTGCCAGCCGGGCCGGTCTGGTGCGTCACGAGGGTGCGGCCAAGCATCTTTTTGGCTTCCTCGGCGGCTTCCTCGACCGATTTCGCCAGACGGACACCGCCCTTTTCGCCCGCATCGGCCTCTTTGAAGTGGCCCTTGCCGCGCCCACCTGCGTGGATCTGCGCCTTGACGACCCAGAGCGGACCGTCCAGTTCGCCGGCTGCGGTTTTCGCCTCTTCGGCGCGCAGAACGACGCGGCCGTCGGAAACCGGCGCGCCATAGCTGCGAAGAAGGGCTTTGGCCTGATATTCGTGAATGTTCATCGAAACTGTCCCGTCTGACTACGATTGAGCCGATATAGGCGTTTCCGACATCCAAGTTTAAAGGGTTTTTTGCCTGAAAGCTGTTTTTCGGCAAGTTTTCCCGCTTTTGTGATCACGCATTTTTTGGGTGTGATCACATATATGGAAAAGCAGATGGGTTTGATTCGTGGTCAGGGGCTGAGCCCGTGAAATCGACCGGTTGACAACCTTTTGCGGCGTTTGCGCAAACAGCCGGTCTCTGTCCGAAAGGTGCCGGCGGGACCGGAAATGAAAAAGCCGGCCCAAGCGAGCCGGCTTTCGTCACCTGTTGGCCGGAATATCAGGTCAGCGAGCTGTCGATGCCCTTGCAGGCCTCGACCAGGCCCTTCACGGCGTTGACCGAGTTGTCGAACATTTCCTGCTCTTCGGCGTTCAGCTCGATGTTCACGATCCGCTCGATGCCGCCTGCGCCGATCACGGTGGGAACGCCCACATACATGCCCTTCACGCCCAGCTCGCCATCGCAATAGGCGGCGCAGGGCAGAACGCGCTTCTGGTCTTTCAGATAGGCTTCGGCCATCTCGATCGCCGAGGTGGCGGGCGCGTAATAGGCCGAGCCGGTCTTCAGCAGGCCGACGATCTCGGCGCCGCCGTCACGGGTGCGCTGCACGATGGCGTCCAGCTTCTCCTGCGTGGTCCAGCCCATCTTGACCAGGTCGGGCAGCGGGATGCCGGCAACGGTCGAATAGCGGACCGAGGGAACCATCGTGTCGCCATGGCCGCCCAGAACGAAGGCGGTGACGTCCTTCATCGACACGTCGAACTCTTCGGCCAGGAAGTGGCGGAAGCGGGCCGAGTCCAGCACGCCGGCCATGCCGCAGACCTTGTTCGCCGGCAGGCCCGAGAACTGTTGCAGCGCCCAGACCATCGCGTCCAGCGGGTTGGTGATGCAGATGACGAAGGCGTTGGGGGCGTGGGCGGCGATGCCTTCGCCGACCGATTTCATGACCTTCAGGTTGATGCCCAGCAGGTCGTCACGGCTCATGCCCGGCTTGCGCGGCACACCGGCGGTCACGATGCAGACATCGGCGCCGGCGATGTCCTCGTAGGACTGGGTGCCCTTCAGCTTGGCGTCAAAACCCTCGGACGGGCCGGATTCGGCGATGTCCAGCGCCTTGCCTTCCGGGATGCCCTCGGCGATGTCGAACAGAACGACGTCACCCAGTTCTTTCATTGCTGCGAGGTGGGCAAGCGTGCCCCCGATCTGACCTGCGCCGATCAGCGCGATCTTGGGTCTGGCCATTTGGATTGTCTCCGGTCGGTTTTCAAATCGCGGGATTGCTAGTCGCAAAAACGCCATCACGCAAGGGTTCCGCGACGCGGCATGCGACCGCATACCGATTGCCCGCGTCCCTCCGGTTGCGCTAAACCGCTAGTGGAACAAGCCGTTTCGGGGCCGCCGCATGGTCGAATTGAACCTGATGTTTTTTGCCGTGGCGATCCCGGCCGTGATCTTTGCGGGCATTTCCAAGGGCGGCTTCGGCTCGGGCGTGGCCTTCGCGTCGGCCTCGATTCTGGCGCTGATCCTGGATCCGGGGCAGGCGCTGGCGCTGATGCTGCCGATCCTGATGGTGATCGACCTGGCCACCCTGCGCCCCTACTGGAAACGGTGGAGCTGGCCCGACGCCCGCCTGCTGATGCTGGGGGCGGTGCCGGGCGTGGCGCTGGGCGCGTGGCTCTACCGCGCCACCGACGAAGACCTGCTGCGCCTGCTGATCGGCGGCATCTCGGTGGGCTTCGTGGTCTGGCACCTCGCCCAGAGCCGCGGCTGGGTGCGCGGCTTTGCCAACCGCCTGCCGCCCCCTGCGGGGTTGTTCGCCGGGCTGGTCGCCGGGTTCACCAGCTTCGTCAGCCATGCCGGCGGCCCGCCCGCTGCCGTCTACCTGCTGTCGCAGCGCCTGACGAAAACCGAGTTCCAGGCCACCACCGTGCTGGTCTTCTGGATCATCAACATCGCCAAGTTCGTCCCCTATGCCTATCTGGGCATGTTCACCCTGCAGACCGCTTGGGCCGACCTGCTGCTGACCCCCTTTGCCATCCTTGGCGCGTGGCTGGGCGTGCGCGCGCACTGGATGATGTCCGAGCGGGTCTTCTTCGGCATCGCCTATGTTCTGCTGACCCTGACCGGGTCGAAACTGATCTGGGACGCGCTGACCTGAACGTCAGGCATTGGGCGGCAGCGCCTCGGCCAGCACCTCATAGGCCTCGCCTGCGGCCAGGAGGCAGGTCAGCCCGTTGGGCAGGGTCACCGTGATCGTCCAGGTGCCGGTGTCGTCCGAGGCAAAGACCTCCATCACCGCCCCCTGCCGCGCCATGCCGATGCCGCGCCGGGTCTCGCCATAGGTCTCGGCCAGCCGCTGCAGGACATCCGGCCGCGGCGCACAGTTCGGCGTCTGTGCCTGAACCTGCTGCGCCGCCAGCACCATGATCCCCAATCCCATCGTCATCTTGAGCAACGTCTGTTTCATCATCAGCCCCTTCTGCCTGCTGTCCGAAAAGGCTGTCTCAGCCGTGCCGAAATCCGGTTAAGGCGACGCGCGTTGCGGGGAACATGGCGTCACATGCTGCGCTGCGGCGATTTTGCGCTTGAACTTTCCGGTAAAAAATGCCCCATTCCGCGCAACTTTATTTCAACGAGAGGTTCCCATGGACCCCCGCCAGCGCCCCTATCGCTCTGTCCTCTACATTCCCGGCTTCAAGGAGCGGGCGCTTGACAAGGCGCGCACGCTGCCTGTCGACGCCATCATCTTCGATCTCGAAGACGCCGTCGCCGCCGATGAAAAAGAGAACGCGCGGGAAACGCTCAAGGCGGCGCTGGCGGCGGGCGGCTACGGCTCGCGCGTCAAGATCGTGCGAATCAACGGGCTCGATACCCCTTGGGGCCGCGCCGATGCCGAGGCCGTGCGCGAGATGGATGCCGACGTGGTGCTGCTGCCCAAGGTCAACTCGGCCGCCGATGTCGATGCGCTGGCGGCGATCACCGGCGACCTGCCGATCTGGGCGATGATGGAAACCCCGCGCGGCATGCTGAACGCGGCCGAGATCGCGGCGCACCCGCTGATGGCGGGCTTTGTCATGGGCACCAATGACCTTGCCAAGGAATTGCAGACCCGCTTCCGCCCCGACCGCCTGCCGCTGATGACCTCGCTGGGCCTGTGCCTGCTGGCCGCCAAGGCCGAGGGGCTGGTGATCGTCGATGGCGTCTACAATGCCTTCAAGGATACCGAAGGTCTGGCCGTCGAATGCGCGCAGGGCCGCGACATGGGCTTTGACGGCAAGACCCTGATCCACCCCGCGCAGATCGAGGTCGCCAATACCGCCTTCGCCCCGTCCGAGGCCGAGATCGACCTGGCCCGCCGCCAGATCGCCGCTTTCGAAGAGGTCGAGGCAAAGGGTCAGGGCGTCGCCGTGGTCGATGGCAAGATCGTGGAAAACCTGCACGTTGTAACTGCCCGCGAAATTCTGGCAAAAGCAGAGGCGATATCAGCTTTGCAAGCGGGGTAGGCCAGCATGGGCTTCGTTCTTCTCATTCTCGGCGTGGCGCTTTGGTGGGCCGCGCATCTGTTCAAACGCCTGATGCCCGCGCGCCGCGCGGCCATGGGCGACGCCGGAAAGGGCGTCGTCGCGGGCGCGCTGGCGGTGTCGATCCTGTTTATGATCTTCGGCTATCGCATGACCGATTTCATCCATGTCTGGTCGCCCCCCAGCTTCATGGTCCATGTCAACAACCTGCTGGTGCTGATCGCCATCTGGATGATGAGCCCGGCCGGAACCAAGGGCCTGCTCCTGAACAAGGTCCGCCATCCGCAGCTGGCCGGCTTCCGGGCCTGGGCCTTTGCGCACCTGCTGGTAAATGGTGATCTCGCCTCGATCATCCTGTTCGGCGGGCTGTTCCTGTGGGGCATGGTCGCCGCCATCGCCATCAACCGCGCCGAGCCGGACTGGACGCCGGGCGAGCCCGGAACGCTGGGCAAGGACGCGATGTTTTTCGTGGCCTCGATCGTCCTGCTGGCCGTGATCGGCTATGTGCACGGGCTGGTCGGCCCGTCTCCGTTCCCGGGCTAGGCAGGTGCAGTGATGTCGAAACTCTACCGACTGCTGACCGAAGAGGACAGCTCGGCCTTCTGCCACAAGGTGTCCGAGGCGCTGGCCAAGGGGTGGGAGCTGCACGGCTCTCCGGCCTATGCGTTCGACCCGTCCACCAACAAGATGCGCTGTGCGCAGGCCGTGACCAAGGACGTCGCGGCCGATTATTCTCCTGACATGAAACTGGGACAGCAGTAATGGCAAAAACCAATCCGGGCCGCTTTTTCGAGGATTACTCCATCGGGCAGGTGCTGCACCACGCGGTGCCCCGCACCGTGACGGTGGGCGAGCGCGCACTCTATCATGCGCTCTATCCCGCGCGCCACGCGCTCTACTCCTCGGACGATTTCGCCCGGAGTTGCGGCCTGCCGCAAAGCCCGATCGACGATTTGGCGGCGTTCCATGTGGTGTTCGGCAAGACGGTGCCGGACATCTCGCTGAACGCGGTCGCGAACCTAGGCTATGCCGAGGGCCGCTGGCTGAAACCCGTCTATCCCGGAGACACCCTGCGGTCGGAATCCGAGGTCATCGGGCTGAAGCAGAACTCGAACGGCAAGACCGGTGTCGTCTGGGTGCGCACGCGGGGCCTGAACCAGCGCGACGAGGTGGTCATCGAATACGTGCGCTGGGTGATGGTGCGGAAATCGAACCTCGATGCGCCCGCCCCCGAAACCGTGGTGCCGGAATTGAAAAAGGCGCTGGCGCCCGGCGATCTCGTGGTGCCGCAGGGGCTGAATTTCTCGGATTACGATTTTGTACAATCCGGTGAAAACCACCGCTGGGACGATTACAAAACGGGAGAAATGATCGACCACGTCGATGGCGTGACCGTGGAAGAGGCCGAGCACATGCTGGCCACCCGCCTGTGGCAGAACACCGCCAAGGTGCATTTCGACCTGACCTTCCGCCCCGACGGTCGGCTGATCTATGGCGGCCACGTGATCTCGATGGCGCGGGCCCTGTCGTTCAACGGGCTGGCGAATGCGCAGATGATCGTGGGCCTGAACGGCGGCGCCCATGCCAACCCCTGTTTCGCGGGGGACACGGTCAAGGCCTGGTCCGAGGTTCTGGACAAGGCCGATACCGGCGTGCCGGGTGTGGGCGCCCTTCGCCTGCGGCTGGTCGCGACGAAGGGCGGCGAGCCTTTCGCGTTGAAGACCGACGAGGGCAGGTATCGCCCCGAAGTGCTGCTCGACCTCGACTACTGGGCCCTGATGCCCAAGTAAGCAGGGCCGGCCGGGGATCGAGATGACGCGCATTTGATTCCCGGTTCCGCGTGCCGTGCTAGTCTGGCGTCATGAACGCCCTGCGCTGCCTTGCCTTCAGTCTGGCCGTGGCCCCGCCCGCGGCCGCCTGCGATCTGGCGCTTGCCCTGGCCGTGGATGTCTCGGGCTCGGTCGATTCCCGCGAATACCGGATACAGATGGATGGGTTGGCCGCCGGGCTGCGCGATCCGATCGTCTCGGAGGCTTTGGTGCGTGCCCGTGCGAAATTGATGCTGATTCAATGGACCGGGGCCTCGCGCCAGCAGGTGACGATACCTTGGACGGACATGGACGGCTTCGATGCGCTGGAGGCGTTTGCCCAGGCCGTGGAAACGGATCACCGCGTCTGGCGGAACTTCTCGACTGCCATCGGCGAGGCTCTTGAAACCACGATGGCCGCCTTCGATGCCGTTCCCGACTGTACGCGTCACCTGATTGACCTGTCCGGGGACGGCATTTCCAACGAGGGCGTCGAGCCGTCTCGGCTGCGGCGGGAATTGCGGGCCCGCGGCATAACGGTGAACGCGATCGCCATCGAAGAGAGCGAGCCGGATCTGACGGCCTATTTCTTCGAGAACGTGATCGTCGGAGACGGTGCGTTTGTCGTGACCGCCGCGGGGTTTCGGGACTACCCGGAACGCATCCGGAAGAAACTGCTGCGTGAAGTCACCCAGCAGACGGCCCGCCTGCGCCGAACCGACGAAAGATTCGTGATCACATTGCCGTCCCGCTGATAACGCTCACAATGCCCGGGCGCCATTTCTGTTGTGATCACGCTAATATGCGGCGTGATCACAAAGGTGGACAATCTGGTGTTTTGCGTCAGATTTCTCGTTTTTTTTGCACCTGCAGCGCGTGACAGATTCGGAAAATCGGGTAAAACCTTTCCAGCCAATTTGAAAGGAGCCACCATGGCCGATGTAAATCGGGGCGACCGCCCGCTTTCACCGCATCTGACAATCTACCGCCCGCAGCTGACCTCGGTCACTTCGATCCTGACCCGTATCACCGGCAACGCGATGATCGTCGCGGCCCTGCTGATCGTGTGGTGGTTTCTCGCTGCAGCGACATCCCCGGAATATTTCGCCGTTGTCGATGGTGTGATCACCTCGATGATCGGTGATCTTGTGATGGCGCTCTCACTCTGGGGGCTGTGGTATCACACGCTGGCGGGTGTCCGTCACCTGATCTGGGACAATGCGATCGGTCTGGACATCCAGACAGCCTACAAGCTGGGCTGGGCCGTGGTGATCGGTTCCTTCGTCCTGACCGTCCTGACCCTGTTGATCATCGCATAACGGAGGCCCAAGATGCGTTATCTCACAGACCGCAAGCGCGCCGTCGGCATGGGATCGGCCAAGTCCGGCACCGCGCATTTCTGGGCCATGAAGGTCAGCTCGGTGGCTCTGCTGATCCTCGTGCCGCTTTTCGTCTTTACCTTCGGCCCGATGCTGGGCCAGTCACATGACGCCGTCATGGACTATTTCTCGCGTCCCTTCCCCGCCATCGTGGCGGCGCTGACGCTGCTCGTCGGCTTCAAGCATTTCGCCGATGGCGCGCAGGTGATGATCGAGGACTATGTGCACGGCACCATGGAAAAGGTGCTGATCATCCTTGTGACTTGTCTGTCCTATGGCGCGGCCGCCGTTGGCATTTTTGCCATCGCCCGCATCGCCCTCTAACACCCCGGAGCTGAAAGAAATGGCTGCATACGAATACGAAACGCACGAATATGACGTGGTCGTCGTCGGCGCCGGTGGGGCCGGGCTGCGGGCCACGCTGGGCATGGCCGAACAGGGCCTGCGCACGGCCTGCGTGACCAAGGTTTTCCCGACCCGCTCGCACACCGTTGCGGCGCAGGGCGGCATCGCGGCGTCGTTGTCGAACATGGGCCCCGACCACTGGCAGTGGCACATGTATGACACCGTCAAGGGCTCGGACTGGCTGGGCGACACCGACGCGATGGAGTACCTCGCCCGCGAGGCGCCCAAGGCCGTCTATGAGCTGGAGCATTACGGTGTGCCGTTCTCGCGCACCGAAGAAGGCAAGATCTATCAGCGCCCCTTCGGCGGCCACACCACCGAATTCGGTGAAGGCCCGCCGGTGCAGCGCACCTGCGCCGCCGCCGACCGGACCGGCCACGCGATCCTGCACACGCTGTATGGCCAGTCGCTGAAGAACAATGCGGAATTCTACATCGAGTATTTCGCGATCGACCTGATCATGTCCGAGGACGGACAGTGCCAGGGCGTCGTCTGCTGGAAGCTGGACGATGGCACCATGCATGTCTTCAACGCCAAGATGGTGGTGCTGGCCACCGGCGGATATGGTCGCGCCTATTTTAGCGCGACCTCGGCCCACACCTGCACCGGCGATGGCGGCGGCATGGTGGCCCGCGCCGGGCTGGCGCTGCAGGACATGGAATTCGTGCAGTTCCACCCGACCGGCATCTATGGCTCGGGCTGTCTGATCACCGAAGGCGCCCGCGGCGAGGGCGGTTACCTGACCAACTCGGAAGGCGAGCGCTTCATGGAGCGCTACGCGCCCCAGTACAAGGATCTGGCACCGCGTGACTATGTTTCGCGTTCGATGACCATGGAGATCCGCGAAGGCCGCGGCGTGGGCAAGGATGGCGACCACATCCACCTGAACCTCAGCCACCTGCCGCCCGAGGCTCTGGCTGAACGCCTGCCCGGCATCTCGGAATCGGCCAAGATCTTTGCCGGCGTCGACGTCACCAAGGAACCGATCCCGGTTCTGCCGACGGTGCACTACAACATGGGCGGCATCCCCACGAACTATTGGGGCGAGGTGCTGAACCCGACTTCCGAGGATCCCAACGCCGTCGTGCCGGGCCTGATGGCCGTGGGCGAGGCCGGCTGTGCCTCGGTGCACGGTGCGAACCGGCTGGGATCGAACTCGCTGATCGACCTCGTGGTGTTCGGGCGTGCGGCTGCCATCCGCGCGGGCAAGGTCGTGGACCCCGAGGCGCCGAACCCGGAGCTGAACAAGGCCTCGGTCGACAAGGCCTTCGACCGCTTCGACGCCCTGCGCCACGCCGATGGCAACATCCCGACCGCCGAACTGCGGCTGGAAATGCAGAAGACCATGCAGGCCGACGCAGCCGTGTTCCGCACCGCCAAGACCATGGCCGAAGGCGTCGAGAAGATGACCGCGATCGCGGCCAAGCTGGACGACCTGAAGGTCACCGACCGCAGCCTGGTCTGGAACAGCGACCTGATGGAAACGCTGGAACTGACCAACCTGATGCCCAACGCGCTGGCCACCATCGTGGGCGCCGAGGCACGCAAGGAATCGCGCGGTGCCCATGCGCACGAGGATTTCCCCGAGCGCGACGATGAGAACTGGCGGGTCCATACCGTTAGCCGCGTTCACGGGAACAAGGTGGAGCTCAGCTATCGTCCCGTGATCGTCGATCCGCTGACTTCCGAGCAGGAGGGCGGCATCAGCCTCAAGAAAATCGCGCCCAAGGCGCGGACCTTCTAAGGAGAGGAACACATGGTACAACTGACCCTCCCGAAGAATTCGCGCATCACCACGGGCAAGACATGGCCCCGGCCCGAAGGCGCGACCAATGTGCGCAAGTTCCAGATTTACCGCTGGAACCCGGATGACGGGCAGAATCCGCGCGTCGATACCTATTTCGTGGACATGGACGATTGTGGGCCGATGGTTCTGGATGCGCTCATCTACATCAAGAACAAGATCGACCCGACCCTGACCTTCCGCCGGTCCTGCCGCGAGGGCATCTGCGGCTCCTGCGCGATGAACATCGACGGGATCAACACGCTGGCCTGCATCTACGGCATGGACGAGATCAAGGGTGACGTGAAGATCTATCCGCTGCCGCACATGCCGGTGGTCAAGGACCTGATCCCCGACCTGACCCATTTCTACGCGCAGCATGCCTCGATCATGCCCTGGCTGGAAACCAAGACCAACCCGCCCGCGAAAGAGTGGCGGCAGTCGATCGAGGATCGCAAGAAGCTGGACGGCCTCTATGAATGCGTGATGTGCGCCAGCTGTTCGACCTCGTGCCCCAGCTATTGGTGGAACGGCGACCGCTATCTCGGCCCCGCCGCGCTGCTGCATGCCTATCGCTGGATCATCGACAGCCGTGACGAGGCCACGGGCGAGCGTCTGGACCAGCTCGAGGATCCGTTCAAGCTGTATCGTTGCCACACGATCATGAACTGCGCCAAGACCTGTCCCAAGGGTCTGAACCCGGCCAAGGCGATTGCCGAGATCAAGAAGCTGATGGTCGAGCGCACCGTCTGATTTTCAAGAATTGCACTTGCCGCGTTGCGGCAAGTGCATGGCCCATTTGCAGAAACGGCAGATGCAAATGCTCTGGCCCAGGGCTATCTTGGCGTCGGGGAGGGGTGATGAACTCGACGACAGGATCACACCCATGAAAGCCGAAACATCCAAACGGAAAACCACCGCAGATGAGGCGCTGGAACTGCTTGAGCAGGCTTGGTCGTATTACATGCCCGAACCAAAGCAGCCGCAAGCCAAGCGAGAGCCGGATCTGTTCGAATACGCAAACGCCGCCTGACGGACACATCTCTCTGTCGGACCCGGCAGGTGAACCGCCTTTGGCGCTTCGTCTCCGGGTTCGCTTGCAATTCGAACCCTGTTGGGGCAGAGGCCAGACATGCCCCTGCTTCTTCTTGCCCTGGCGCTTGGCGTCTTTGTCTATTTCGTCTGGCGCGCCCGGACTTCGAGCCTGACAAGGGACTGCCGCTGGCGACAGAACCGGTCCGAGGGTCTTTGGCGGTGCGCCTATTGCGGCGCCGAGCAGGCCGGCGAAGTCATGCCGCGCCAGTGTCTGCGTGGCCAGGGCGACTCCAGAAGTTAGAAGGAAGATTGCTCGCGCTAGGGTTCCGGGGGCTTTTCACCCGGTCGAAACGGTGTCAGCTTGCGGCTAAGGATCAACGCGAGGCTGGCCATGACCAAACATCCCGCCCCACCTGACGCCGATGAACGCCGCGCCGTGGCGCCGGTGATCTGCTACCCCAACGACACCCTGCCCAAACCCGATCTCGCGCAGTATCGCGCGGCCCGCGATACTGCGGACAAGATCGGCGAAGTGCTGGTTCCGCCACGCGACGCGCGCTGCTTCGAGGTGCCTGCCGGGCATTTCTTTCGCATCACCTCGGTCGAGGGGCCGCAGGTCGGGGATTTGAACCTGTGGAACCTCAACGACCTGTCCGAGAGGTTCTACTCGGGCAAGACCCGTGCCTTGCATGGCACGCATCTCACGACCGGCGAGCGCATGTGGTCGAGCTTTCCGCGCCTGCGCCCGATGGCGACCATCATCGAGGACACGCTGGAGTGGTATGGCATCGACCAATATGGCGGCTCGGTGCATGACGTGATCGGAACGCGCTGCGACCCCTATACCGGCAATCTTCTGTCCGGCACGCAATACCATCATTGCTGTCACTCGAACCTGACACGCGCTCTTGCGGATCACCTCGGCATATCGCTGGCCGAGGCCGAGCCACATGTGCATGACGTCCTCAACGTCTTCATGTGCACAGGTTTCACGCGGGATACGGGGCAATACTTCATGAAGGCGTCGCCGGTCCGGCCGGGCGACTACCTGGAGTTTTTCGCCGAATTCGGCCTGCTGGGCAATCTGAGCGCCTGTCCGGGCGGCGACTGTTCGGCCGAGCATTCATCCGACGAGGCGGCCTGTTATCCGCTGCTGGTCGAAGTTTTCGCGCCCAAGGAGGGCGCGCTGGACGGCTGGAAAAGCCCCGCCCCGAGCGGTTACGACCGCAGCCACGGGCGGTAACGAGAAAAACCGGGCAGGGATGGCTCTGCCCGGTTGCTCTGACTATTGCGGCGTTGGTCGTGGTTCAGTCGGCGTCCGGGAAAGCGGCCCGCAAGGCAATCTCGACCATGTCGCCAAAGCTTTGCTCGCGCTCGTCCGAGGGCAGGGCTTCGCCGGTCAGCAGATGATCGGAGACCGTCAGAACCGCCAGCGCCCGGCACTTGTGGCGCGCGGCCAGGATATAGAGCTCGGCTGCCTCCATCTCGACGCCCAGGATTCCGTGACGAACCATCTGTTCGTTCAGGTCGGGGCGTTCGTCATAGAAAACGTCCGAGGAATAGATGCCGCCGATATGCGTGGGCGTGCCCTTGGCCTGCGCCGCGTCTGCGGCCGCCTGAAGCAGGCTCCAATCGGCGCAGGGCGCGAAATTCAACTCCCTGAGAATTCCGCGCGACGGGGTGCTGAGGGTCGTCGATGTCATGGCCAGAATGACGTCGCGGATTTTCACGCTGTCCTGCATGGCCCCGCATGACCCGATGCGGATCAGCGTTTTCGCGCCGTAATCGCGGATCAGTTCGTTCACATAAATAGAAAGCGACGGCATTCCCATGCCGCTTCCTTGAATTGTGACGCGGTTTCCTTTCCAGAAGCCGGTAAAACCGAGCATCCCACGCACGTTGTTTATCTGCTTTACGTCCGACAGGAATGTTTCCGCAGCCCATTTCGCGCGGTAGGGATCACCGGGCAGCAGAACGGTTTCCGCGATTTCGCCTTTTTCGGCGCCAATGTGAATTGTCATTTTCGAATCCAGATCTGGTCAGATTTCCAGGTCCGATATATCAGCCCCGTTCTTGAGCGCATCATGAATCCATTGTGGTTTGCGACCACGTCCAGTCCAGGTCTGCTCTGGATTCCGGGGGTTGCGGTATTTGGGTTTCGCCTTGGTCCCCTTGGTGCCGCGCCGAGCGTCTCCAGACAGTTCCGCCAAAGAGAAGCCAAACTGCGCGGCAGCTTTCTCGGCGGCTCTCAATGCTTCCTGCCGCTCCCTTTGTTCTGCGTCTTTCAGAGCAATCTCAATTTTGTCGCGCAATTCGAGAAGCTCTTTGCGCGACATTTTGTTCAGGTCAAATCCCATTTCATGCTCCGTTCGGCAGCAGCCGGATTAACGTGGTATGATAATTGCCACGTTAACCCATTCGGCTATTTTTTCCAGCCTGCAAATTCGGCAGGAGCGGGGATTTACTCTGCCGCCATCTCCGTGCTGCTGACCAGCGTCACGATATCGCTCATGATCGCATTCAATTCGAAATTCTTGGGCGTATAGACCTTGGCAACGCCCATGGCTTTCAGTCTTGCCGCGTCGTCATCGGGAATGATTCCGCCGACGACCACAGGGATGTCATCCCGGCCCTCTTCTCTGAGACGCTTCATTACCTCTTCGACCAGCGGGATATGGCTGCCGGAGAGGATCGACAGACCAATGACATGGGCGTCTTCCTCGATCGCCGAGGTGACGATTTCCTCGGGCGTCAGCCGGATGCCTTCATACGAGATGTCCATGCCGCAATCCCGCGCCCGGAAGGCGATCTGCTCGGCACCGTTGGAGTGACCGTCCAGCCCGGGTTTGCCAACCAGGAATTTCAGGCGGCGCCCCAGTTTGTCGCTGACAGCATCCACGGCTGCGCGCAGGTCTTCCAGTCCTTCGGTCTTGTTCGAGACCGAACCCGACACGCCGGTCGGGCCGCGATAGGTGCCGTAGGCCTTGCGCATCTCCTCGGCCCATTCGCCGGTGGTCACGCCCGCCTTGGCTGCGGCGATCGAGGGTTCCATGACATTGGCGCCGGTTCTGGCCGCCTCGCGCAGCGCCTCCAGTGCGGCCTTGACGGCCTCGTCATCGCGGTTTGCGCGCCATTCGTTGAGACGGGCGATCTGTTCCTGTTCCACCGCCGGATCGACGACCATGATGCCGCCATCCTCGGTCTGCAGGGGCGAAGGTTCGCCTTCCGTCCATTTGTTGACGCCGACGACGATGGTTTCATTGCGCTCGATGCGGTTCAGGCGTTCGGCGTTCGAATCTACCAGCCGCGACTTCATGTATTCGATCGCGGCCACCGCGCCACCCATGGAATCGAGATTGGCCAGTTCGGCGCGCGCCCCCTCCTTCAGTTCCTCGACCTTGGCGTCGACCACCGGGTTGCCGTCGAACAGGTCGCCATATTCCAGCAGGTCGGTTTCATAGGCCAGGATCTGCTGCATCCGCATCGACCACTGCTGGTCCCAGGGGCGCGGCAGGCCCAGGGCCTCGTTCCAGGCCGGCAGCTGCACCGCGCGGGCGCGTGCCTTTTTCGACAGGGTCACGGCCAGCATTTCGATCAGGATGCGGTAGACGTTGTTTTCGGGCTGCTGCTCGGTCAGGCCCAGCGAGTTGACCTGAACGCCATAGCGGAAACGGCGGAATTTCGGGTTTTCGACGCCGTAACGTTCCAGCAGGATTTCGTCCCAAAGGTCCACGAAAGCGCGCATCTTGCACATTTCGGTGACGAAACGGATGCCAGCATTCACGAAAAACGAGATGCGGCCGCACAGCGCCGGGAAATCCTCGGCCGGTACGCGCGGGCGCAGCTCGTCCAGAACGGCAATGGCTGTGGCCAGCGCATAGGCCAGTTCCTGTTCCGGCGTCGCGCCGGCCTCTTGCAAGTGATAGGAACACACGTTCATCGGGTTCCATTTCGGCACATTGGCGTAACAATATTCGGCCACGTCCGCGATCATCTTCAGCGAGGGTTTCGGCGGGCAGACATAGGTGCCGCGGCTCAGATACTCCTTGATCAGGTCGTTCTGGACCGTGCCCTGCAACTTGGAGATGTCGGCACCCTGTTCCTCGGCCACCGCGATGTAAAGCGCCAGCAGCCAGGGTGCGGTGGCGTTGATGGTCATCGAGGTGTTCATCTGCTCCAGCGGGATCTGGTCGAACAGAACGCGCATGTCGCCCAGATGGCAGATCGGCACGCCCACCTTGCCGACCTCGCCACGGGCCAAGGTGTGATCGCTGTCATAGCCTGTCTGCGTCGGCAGATCGAAGGCAACCGACAGACCGGTCTGCCCTTTGGCGAGATTGGTGCGGTAAAGCTCGTTCGAGGCTTTGGCTGTGGAATGACCGGCATAGGTCCGGATCAGCCAGGGGCGATCTTTCTGCGTCTGCGTCATTGGGCGGCCTCTCGGGTTAGTGGGCAATAATATTTCACAGCAACGTTCTAAATCGCAATTTTCGGGATATGTCAATTCGCTGCGTTGCGGCATGGGCAACTTTGCACAGATTGAGGCCAAAAGCGTTTGGTGGCAGGGTGCGCCAATGGACCGGACCGTTGAACTTCCGTTGTGGCTATTTCTGCTGATCGTGGTGTTTGCCGCGGTCACCTTCGCGTCGCATTTCCTGTTCCCTTCGGTCCGGTGGTTCTTTCGGCGGCGTCTGGAAAGAGCAGTCGCGCGCCTGAACCAGCGGTTGCAGCGCCCGATCCAGCCGTTCAAGCTGGCGCGCCGCCACGACATGATCCAGCGCCTGATCTACGATCCGCAGGTCGGTCAGGCCGTGCAGGAACATGCCAGGAAACACGAGATCCCCGAGGCCGTCGCTTTTGAACAGGCGCGCAGATACGCGCGCGAGATCGTTCCGTCCTTTTCGGCCTTTGCATATTTCAGCTTTGCCATCCGCGTGGCGCGTCTGTTGAGCAATGCCTTTTACGATGTGCGGCTGAGTTACGAAGATGAGAAGGCGCTGAAGGACATAGACCCCGATGCGACGGTCGTGTTCGTCATGAACCATCGCAGCAACATGGACTATGTTCTGGTGACCTACCTGGCGGCCAAGCAGTCGGCGCTGTCCTACGCGGTGGGGGAATGGGCGCGTGTCTGGCCGCTCAGCCGGCTGATCCGCGCGATGGGGGCCTATTTCATCCGCCGCAAGTCGGGAAGCGACCTCTACCGTCAGGTTCTGGCCTGCTACGTCCGCCATGCGACCGAAGCCGGAGTGACGCAGGCCATGTTCCCCGAAGGTGGTCTCAGCCTGTCGGGCGGGCTGGGCAGGCCGAAACTCGGGCTTTTGAAATATATCGTCGAGGGCACGGGCGCAGAGGCTCGGGATGTCGTGTTCGTGCCCGTTGCCCTGAACTATGACCGGGTGCTGGAAGACACGATCCTGACGGCGGCCGCATCCCGCAACGAAAGAAGGTTTCGCGCAAGGATAGGCGTCATTTCCAGATGGATCCTGAAACAGCTCTGGCGACGTCTGACCGGGCGGTACCGCAGATTCGGTCTGGCTTGTGTGCGCTACGGGCGGCCGGTTTCGCTGCGCGCGTTCCGGGCCCGGCAGAAGGGAGACGTGACAACGCCGCTGGCCCGCGATCTCATGGCGGCGATCGGGGCCGCGGTGCCCCTTGTTCCGGCTCCGGTGGCCTGCTGGTTGGTGCAGGCCAACGGCAAACTGCCAGAGCAAGAAGCTGTTTCCAGGGTCGCCGGGGTCATTCGCGGATTGGATGATCATGTGGAGCCGGACGCCGATGCCATCACGTTTGCGATCGATCAGCTTGTGGAGCGGCGCATATTGCTGCGGGAAAACCGATTCCTGATGCCCGCCAAAGAGCGTAGGCACCTGATGGAATACTATGCCCGATCTGTCTCGCACCTTCTGGGAGCCCCGAATCCGGACAATTCTGCGACTGCAAAGGGCGTTTCTGCGACCGCAGGGTCATAAAATTACAAAATATGACTGGAAATCTATTGCATTGTTGCTTGGAGGTTAATATCCCATCCAAGGAAGGCCGCGATTCTGCGTTGCGGCAACAGTTTTGAGCGAAGGAGGCCACTATGGCTTTGGACACCGACAGCGGCATCGCGTCTTACGAAGCGCCGGAAAAAGACCTCTACGAGATGGGAGAGATCCCGCCGATGGGGTATGTGCCCAAGAAGATGTATGCTTGGGCCATCCGCAAGGAACGTCACGGCGAGCCCAATACAGCCATGCAGATGGAAGTCGTGGACGTGCCGGAACTGGACAGCCACGAGGTGCTGGTTCTGGTGATGGCCGCGGGCGTAAACTACAACGGTGTCTGGGCTGCGTTGGGCAAGCCGATCAGCCCCTTTGACGGTCACAAGGCCCCGTATCACATCGCGGGCTCGGATGCTTCGGGTATCGTCTGGGCCGTGGGCGACAAGGTCAAGCGTTGGAAGGTGGGCGACGAGGTCGTCATCCACTGCAACCAGGATGATGGCGACGACGAGGAATGCAACGGTGGCGACCCGATGTATTCGCCCAGCCAGCGGATCTGGGGTTACGAGACCCCGGACGGCTCTTTTGCCCAGTTCACCAACGTGCAGGCGCAACAGCTGATGCCGCGCCCCAAGCACCTGACCTGGGAAGAAAGCGCCTGCTACACGCTGACCCTGGCCACCGCCTATCGTATGCTGTTCGGACACGAGCCGCATGATCTGAAGCCGGGCCAGAACGTTCTGGTCTGGGGGGCTTCGGGCGGTCTGGGCTCCTATGCGATCCAGCTGATCAACACGGCCGGCGCCAACGCCATCGGCGTGATCTCGGACGAAAGCAAGCGCGACTTCGTCATGGGGCTGGGCGCCAAGGGCGTCATCAACCGCAAGGACTTCAACTGCTGGGGCCAGTTGCCCACGGTGAACACGCCCGAATATGCCGAGTGGTTCAAGGAGGCCCGCAAGTTCGGCAAGGCGATCTGGGATATCACCGGCAAGGGCGTGAATGTCGACATGGTGTTCGAACACCCGGGTGAAAGCACCTTCCCGGTTTCGACCTTCGTCGTGAAGAAGGGCGGCATGGTGGTGATCTGTGCTGGCACCACCGGTTACAACCTGACCTTTGACGTGCGTTACATGTGGATGCACCAGAAGCGTCTGCAGGGCTCGCACTTTGCGCATCTCAAGCAGGCCTCGGCCGCAAACAAGCTGATGCTGGAGCGGCGTCTGGATCCCTGCATGTCCGAGGTGTTCACCTGGGCAGATCTGCCCGAGGCGCACATGAAGATGATGCGCAACGAGCACAAGCCCGGCAACATGTCCGTTCTGGTGCAATCGCCGCGCACCGGCCTGCGCACGCTCGAAGAGGTTCTCGAAGCCCGCGGCTGATCGGAACCAAACAGGCCAATCGGATTGCCCGCGAATCACCTTTGTGGTTTGCGGGCATTTTTTGCGCGAGATTGGGGACAAGAAGTATCAAATGCTTGCCAGTTGCCGCCTCGCTGTTTTTGGGGAGTAGAAAGCAGCGAGTATTTCTTAATGGACGACACATGCTAAGGTTGTGTTAACCATTCATTAACCACTTCGAGGAGACTCTGATGCCGAACAACGATTGGATATTGGACGTTCTATCGGACCTCAAAACCTTCGCCGCCGCGAACGGGTTGAGTGCGCTGGCCGAGCAGCTTGACGACACCAGACTGATCGCCGCTGCCGAGATTGCGTTCAAGAACGAAGAGGCACTGGCGCCCGCGAATGGGAACAAAGGTCGAATTGAACCCGGTCCTCGAGGAATTGGACAGCACCAGCACGCTTGAGGGGCTAGAGCAAATCGCCATTGCGCTCCGGGACAGGTTGGAGATCCGCCACGTCGTTTACCATTGGGTTGACAGCGCCGGAGATCAATATGGTTGCACAACCTATCCCGACGCTTGGGTCCAGCGATACCAGGAGCGCAACTACCACCGGATAGATCCTGTCATAATCGGCTGCTTTCAAAGGTTTCACCCGATCGATTGGAAGAGTCTGGACTGGTCAGGAAAGACTTCAAAGGCGTTCTTGCAGGATGCCTTGCAGCACGGCGTCGGAAATCAGGGCTATTCCATACCGATCCGAGGTCCGAATGGTCAGTTCGCACTCTTTACCGTCAACCACTCCTGCACCGATGAAGTCTGGCGGCAAATCACCCAGGCCTATGGCCGGGATCTGATTCTGATCGCCCACTATTTCAATCGAAAGGCGCTGGAGTTCGAAAGCAATCGGCAGCCCGAGGTTTCGCGCTCGCTGTCGCCACGCGAAATCGACGTGATGACGTTGCTGGCATTGGGATACAGCCGCGCCCAGGTGGCGCATTCCCTTTCGATCTCCGAGCATACGCTCAGAGTCTATATCGAAAGCGCCCGCTTCAAGCTTGGTGCCCTGAATACAACCCATGCGATAGCCACCTCCATGAGCCGTGGGCTGATCGTGGTTTAACGACCGGTCGGGCCGCTGACCGGAAATTAACCATAGGCCCGTACCCCCTTTGTTCCGGATGTGAGCAGCAAGGGGAGCAAGCCGTGATCAGGTATCTTTATGCAGACGAGTTGAAGAACCACCCAAAACTGGCCGAAGGAATGTTTCGCGACCGCGCGGATCAGTTCAAGACCCGTTTGGGCTGGGATGTGCATGTCAACGAGAGGGGCGAGGAACGCGATCAGTACGACGACCTGAATCCGCTTTACGCGATCTGGGAAGAAGAGGACGGCAGCCACGGCGGCTCGATGCGGTTTCTGCCGACGACCGGCCCGGTGATGGTCAACGACGTGTTCGGCCACCTGACCGGAGGCGCACCGATCCGTAGTCCTCTGATCTGGGAGGTCACACGGTTCTGCCTGTCGCGCACGGCCAGCCCACGAACGGCAGGGGCGATCATGCTGTGCGGAGGCGAGGTGATGGAGGGCTTTGGCCTGACACATATCGCCGGCGTGTTCGATGCGCGCATGGTGCGGATCTATCGCCTGATCGGCTCTTCGCCCGAAATCCTAGGCTCGGAAGGGACCGGACGGGACCGAATTTCGGTCGGGCTGTGGCCGTTCTCACCTGCCGATTGCACGCGCGTCGCAGAACGTGCGGGCATCCCCAGAGAGCTTTCTCGCATGTGGTTCAATGCGGCCTTCGGCAAGGCGGAAAGGCCGCGTTTCGCCCGTTCCGCATGAGTTTCCGGAAAAGCTGAAACTGCATCTGGCGGTGATTGGCGCGGCCTAGTAGGGTCGCGCCATGCCCTTGCCGAAAGTGACATTTTCCGACGATCAGGCGACCGCCTATGACCGCATCGCAGAAATGCTGCGGTCGGCCGGCGTGGACCTGCAAGACGAAGCCCTGCTGAAAATGCCGACCACCGGAAAATCCGGTGTCATGGCGGTGATCGGCAAGGCGGGATCCGGCAAGACGTTGCTGCTGGCCGAGCTGTACAAGGCGCTGGCCGAGGCCGGCGTGAACGTGGTGTCGGGCGATTTTGAAAGCCGCAAGTCACGCGACAAACGCACGCTGGCGATACTTGCGCCGACGAACAAGGCCGCCAGCGTTCTGCGCCTGCGCGGCGTTCCCGCGACCACGATCCACCGAATCCTCTATACGCCCGTCTATGACCCGGAATACGAGCGTATCGCCGAATGGCTCGCCGGCAACGACGAACGCCCCGAAATCGAAGGGCTGACCGACGAAGCGCTGGACCGGGCGGCGGCTTTTTATGCCAACAACAAGTCCATCCCCGGCGCGCTGGCTGCGGCCGGGCTGCGGGGGTCGGATTTCATCACCGGCTGGAAACGCCGCGACGAGCCGCTGGATATCGGTTTCGTCGACGAGGCATCGATGCTGGACGACCGGCAGTTCGAAGACCTGCAGGAAATCTTTCCGACCCTGCTGCTGTTTGGCGACCCGGCACAGCTGGCTCCGGTGAACCAGTCCGGCTCGATGGTGTTCGACACCTTGCCCGAAGAACGCAAGCTGACCCTGCATCGCATTCACCGTCAGGATGCCGACAACCCGATCCTGGATCTGGCCCATGCCCTGGCCGATCCCGCGCTCGGGTTCGAGGATTTCGAGCGGCTGGTGGAACAGACCGCCCGACAGGATGACAGGGTGGTCTGGGGGCAACGGGTCGAGGTCGATCTCATGGCCCGCAGCCCCGTTCTGGTCTGGCGCAACGCAACGCGGATCAGGCTGATCAACGCCTTCCGACACGTCCACGGTGCCCCGGAAACCGAGTTGCTCCCGGGCGAGCCCCTGATCTGCGACGGGATCGAACTGCCGCTCAAGCACAGGAAGAAACGGCTGGACCTCGAAGCGCGGGGCCTCATCAAGGGGGCGCAGGTGATCTATCTCGGGCCGGGGCGCAAACCGGGCTTTTCGCGCCTGCATGTGATCGGGGCCGAAGACCCGCAGGTCAGCGCGGCCTCGATCGTCAAGATCGAGAAGCCGGACGAGGAAGAGCCATTCATCCCCTACGCGGCCCGCATGGGGGCGACCTTTCTGCATGGGGCGGCGGTCACCATCCACAAGGCGCAGGGGTCGCAATGGGATACGGTTCAGGTCTTTGCCCCCGATCTTTATGCGGCGGCCCGTATGGGGCGCACCGAGGCGGGGCAGCCCCTCTGGAAGCGGCTGGCCTATGTCGCCATCACCCGGGCGCAGGAACGCCTGATCTGGGTGGTGCGCAATCGTCTGTCGAAACCGACGCATGAATTGCGGGTGGACGACCTGAAACAAGCCCCGGCTGCGGCCCTGACCCTGGAGGCGGAGGAGACATGAAGACGATCATCGTGACCGGGGCAAGCTCGGGTATAGGCCGCGCGTCGGCGGAACTGTTCCTGTCAGAGGGATGGAAGGTCGGGTTGCTGGCGCGCCGGGCTGATGTGCTGGAGAGAATGGCGGAAGGCAAGCCGAACGCGCTGCCCCTGGTGGCCGACGTGACGGATCCAGAGGCGGTGACGAGTGCCTTTGACACGTTCGTCGCGTGGGCCGGGCGGCTGGATGTCCTGTTCAACAATGCAGGCATATTCGCACCCGGCGGCACGATCGACGAAATCGCGCTCGAGGACTGGTATCAGAGCGTCGATGTCAACCTGAACGGCATGTTCCTGTGCGCCAGGGCGGCGTTCAAGGCCATGCGGCGCCAAGACCCGCAGGGCGGACGCATCATCAACAACGGCTCGATCGCGGCACATGTGCCGCGCCCGAACTCGGTGCACTACACGGCGACCAAACACGCGATCACCGGCCTGACCCGCAGCCTGTCGCTGGACGGGCGTTCTTTCGGCATCGCCTGCGGGCAGATCGACATCGGGAATGCCCGCACGCCCATCGTTCAGGGGCTGGTGGATGCTGCCCTGGCCGAGGGCAGGGAGCCCGACCCCACGATGGCGGTCGAGGATGCGGCGCGATCGGTGCTGCACATGGCCAGTCTGCCGCCCGAGGCAAACGTTCAATTCATGACCGTCATGGCGACGACAATGCCCTATATCGGGCGAGGCTGATGCCTTGGGTTCAGGGCTCATTACCAGAAGATGACGGTTGCTGCGAGGGGGACGGTTGACAGGCGACAGGGCAAATGGCGTCCGTCGACAACCGCGTCTCGACATATCCGGTGCCTGTCGTCAGACGCAGTGAATGGCGCGCGATTCCGTCTTGGACTTGCTGGCAGCGCCTGACACATAAACCTCTTCGATCGCGCGGTCGTCGCCCATCATCTGAAGCACGAACAATTCTTCGGCAAGGCTGCTTGCGCGCTCCATCCGCAGGGCCATGGCCGGGGTGCTGCGCGCGTTGAGAACGACGACGTCCGCCTCGCTGCCCGGATCCAAGGTTCCGATCTTGTCCTCCAGGCCCAAGACGCAGGCATTGCCGCGGGTGGCCCAATGAAAGGCTTGCAGCGGATGAAGGGCAACGCCTTGCAGTTGCAGCACCTTGTACCCTTCATTCAGGGTCTGGAGCATGGAGTAGCTGGTGCCCGCCCCCACATCGGTTGCAATTCCGTTGGAAATCCCGCGCGCGCTCAGACCGGCCTGATCGAACAGGCCGCTGCCCAGAAACAGGTTCGAGGTCGGGCAAAACACCGGATGCGCCCCGGTCTGGGCCAGGGCATCGATCTCGCGCGGCTCAAGATGGATGGCATGGCCCAGCAATGTCTTTGGTCCGAGCAATCCATAGGATTGATAAACGTCCAGATAGTCGCGCGCCTGCGGGTATAGCTGGGCAGTATAGGCGATCTCGTCGCGGTTTTCCGACAGATGCGTCTGGATGTGACAGTCGGGATGCTCCGCCGCAAGCGCCCGGGCCATTTCCATCTGTTCGGGCGTGGACGTGATCGCGAAGCGCGGGGTAATGACATAGCCGCCGCGGCCCTTGCCGTGCCAGTCGGATATCAGTGCCTTGGTGTCGTCATAGCCCGATTGCGGCGTGTCGCGCAGCCCGTCCGGTGCGTTCCGGTCCATCAGAACCTTGCCGCCAAGCATCCGCATGTTGCGCCGGACCGCCTCGGCAAAGAAGGCATCCGCCGAGGATCTGTGAACCGAGCAGTAGGCAACCGCAGTCGTCGTGCCATGCGTGATGAGCTGATCGTAGAAGGCCTGCGCCATCCGCGCGCAATGCGCCTCGGATGCAAACCGGGTCTCTTCCGGGAAAGTGTAGTCGTTGAGCCAATCCAACAGCTGCGCGCCCCACGAGGCGATCACCTGCACCTGCGGGAAATGGATATGCGTGTCGATGAAACCCGCCATCAACAGGTGCGGCCGATGATCCGTGACCGGGACATCACCGGCCTGCGCGGCGACCTCGGTAAAGGGGCCGGACTGTTCGATGATTCCATTCCGGATCAGCAGAGCGCCGTCTTCGAGATAGGTATAGGCGCCGGTATCGGCGCCGGTCCGGGGTTCGCGATGAAAGGTCAGCAGACGGCCGCGCAGCATTTTCCGTGTCATTGAAGGTCTCATTCTTTCAAAGATTGGGGACGGGGCGGCCCTTGGGCCGCCCCGCCAAGGGGTCAGGCCTCGTAGGCCGGAGAGTCGTCGTCGATCAGATCCGGCTCATCGGGTACGATGACCCGGTGTTCCAGGTCCTCTTTCCGAGCAAGCGCCGGGTAGAAGTAGAGGAATGCCCCGACGATCAGGTAGCCAACGGTGATCCCGTCGATCTGCGGCATCTGCAGCGTGTAGGCGTGGATGATCCCGACCGATGACATCACGGCGGCGCTGACCGAAAATGCGGCGGCCATGCGGAACCGGCCGTCGATCACGTCGGCAACGATGGCGCCCCAGATCAGGCCGGTGATGATCGCACCCTGGCTGAGGGCAAGATGGCCTTCGTAATGCGCTCCTTCCATCAGAAGCGCCGCCGTCAGGCCTTCATCCCCCAGGCTGGGCAGACCTTCGACTCCGGTGCTGCGCAGCGCGTTCATCAGTGACCCCCACTTGACCATCAGGAAGGCCGAGATATGCGGCAGGATCGCGAACGAGACCGCGGCCATGTGCATCGGTTTCACGGCCCATGCGGTATTGGTGATCAAACTCACCGAGACAAAGACCAGCACCGGTGCTGCCGCCGCAATCGGGATCAGCCCCGCAAGGAAGGACAAAAAGCCAAGGAACGCGGCTGCGGCGACCACGACGGCCACAGCGACGATATATCCGGCATGCGCGTCCAGCCGCTTGTAGGCCGGATGGCCGATATAGACCGTTGTCGGAAAGGGCGAGCCGAACAGAGCGCCCAGCATGGTGCCCGCCCCATCCGTCACCTGGCATAGCCCGACCGGGTAGTGATCGCCGGCGGCTTCGGCCGATTCCACGTTGTTCATCGTTTCGATGAAGTTGTAGATCTGCACCGGGATCAGAACCAGGAACAGCTCGGGGTTTGCGAACAGGTATTGCACGCCCACGACGAGGTCGCCGAAATAGGGGATCGGCGGATAGAACCCGATGCCGCTGACATCGATCCTGGATTCGCCGAGTATCAGCGCGATCACGGTACCGGCCGCGATGGCGACAAGTCCTGCGGGAACGTTGCCCGGCAGGCGAAAGCGCCCGATCAGCCCCCACAGGATGAACAGAAGCGACGTGAACCCGATGATGGGGTGTTCGAAGATTTCGGCCAGCGGCACGGAACCGATGAAGACCAGCGCGATGCCGCACAGCGTGCCCAGCATCCCGGCACGCGGCGTGATCCGCTTGAGATGCGGCCCGACGACGGCGCCCAGGGCAGCCACGATGCCGCCCATGAACCCGGCGCCGATACCCACCTGCCAGGCCAGCATCGGGTCATCCGTGGCCCAGTAGATCGGCCCGATCACGCCGAACAGATAGACGAACATCACCGGCGTCGAGATGCCATAGGGCAGGGCAGTGACATCCTTGCCCTGCCGTGTCGCGGACCACTTGGCCATGAAGGCATAGACGGCGACCCCGGCCAGGATCGCGATTGCCGCGCCGGGCACGATGCGGCCGAACACAATGCCAGCCGGCATCTGGAACACGAACTGGCAGACCCCGGACAGGATCAGCAGATTGACCAGGTTGTCGGTAAAGAGCGCCCAGAAGGCGCTGAAGTCGCTGCGTGTGAACAGCTTGTATTCATAGGTTTTCCCGTCCATGACGGTCTCCTCCTCTGATAGAACCGGAACGGCCGGACGGGTGTCAGGCCGATCTCCCTTTCCGGTCGTTATGGTGGCCCTGGACGGGCGCTTGGGTTGCCCCGGCTGGGGCGGTCGCGGCAGTTTCAGAGGTCAATTCAGCCATCACCTCAGCCACCACGAAGGCGGCGATGACGCTGGGCCGCTTGTCGCGGCTACCGCTTGCCCCGATGGGGCAATTCAGTTGTTCGATGGATAGTCCGCCACAGTTCCTGTGCGCCCAGTTCTTCAGCTTGGCGCGCTCGGTCGCAGACCCGATCATCCCGACATAGGCGGCGTCGTCCCGTTCCAGCGCCGCCGATGTCAGAAGAAAGTCCAGCCCGTGGTCGTGGGTCAGAATGATGAAGGCGCTGCCGGCAGGGGCGGTCCAGATCTCCGCCTCGGGCAGGGCGCTGACCCGGGTCTCGACCGCGGCCGTGCATTGCTCGATTTCTTCGGCGCGGGTGTCGATCAGGATGCAATGGACAGGCAGGTGCTGAAACAGATCGGCCAGCGCCCGCCCGACATGACCCGCACCCATGACATAGACATGGGGCCGCGTTTCGTCGGTCCGGGTCGCGCGGTCAACTGCTGCCCGCTTGTCCGAGCTGCGCATCCGCGACAGCCGCAGCTCGACCCGCCCGCCGCAGCATTGCCCGATTTCCGGGCCCAGCGGAACGTCCAGATCCCTTTGCAGTGCCCCGTCGCGCAGCATCTCGCGCGCCGCATCAATGGCGATGAATTCCAGTTGGCCACCACCGATGGTTCCCCAAATCGCATCCGGGGCCACGAACATCTCGGTGCCCGTGTTGCGCGGCGAGGATCCCCGCACGCGGGTCACCTCAACGCGGATCACCGATGCCTGCGCGGACAGGAACGCGTCCAGCGAACGGGCGGACAGGGCCATCGGTCAAGGCCCTGCCTGCAGCCGCGCAACGGCCATCAGAACCCGCTCGGGCGTGGCCGGCGCATCCAGCCGTGGACATTCCCGATAGTCGGCTACCGAAGCCACCGCCATGGACAGCGCCTCGAAGACCGAGATCCCCAGCATGAAGGGCGGCTCGCCTACCGCCTTGGAGCGCTTGATGGTCAGCTCGCGGTTTTCCGACCAGTCGGCGAGCTTCACGTTGAAGACGCGCGGACGGTCCGAGGCCAGCGGGATCTTGTATGTCGAGGGTGCATGGGTGCGCAGCCGGCCGGCATCGTCCCACCACAGCTCTTCGGTGGTCAGCCAGCCCATCCCCTGAACAAAGGCCCCTTCGACCTGCCCCTTGTCGAGGGCTGGGTTCAGAGACCGGCCGACATCGTGCAGGATGTCCGTGCGATCCACGCGGTATTCGCCGGTCAGGGTATCGATCGTGACCTCGGAACAGGAGGCGCCGTAGGCATAGTAATAGAACGGGCGCCCCTGGCCCCTGGCCCGGTCCCAGTGGATCTTGGGGGTCTTGTAGAAACCGGCCGCCGACAGTTGCACCCGTGCCAGATACGCCTGCTTGATGAATGCGTCGAAGGCCAGTTCGTCCTGACCGATCCGCACGGTGTTCGGCAGAAAGCGCACCTCGTCCGGTGAGACGCCCCAGGTCTCGGCGGCGAATTTCACCAGCCGTGCCTTGATCTGTTCAACCGCGTCCAGCGCGGCCATGCCGTTGAGGTCGGTGCCGCTCGAGGCCGCGGTGGCCGAGGTGTTGGGCACCTTCTCGGTGGTCGTCCTGGTGATCTTGATCCGGCCGATATCGACCTGGAAGGCCTCGGCCACCACTTGCGCGACCTTGGTATTCAGCCCCTGGCCCATTTCCGTGCCGCCGTGATTGAGGTGGATCGAGCCGTCATTGTAGACATGCACCAGCGCGCCCGCCTGGTTGTACCAGGTGGCCGTGAAGGAGATTCCGAACTTCACGGGTGTCAGCGCGATGCCCCTTTTCAGGACTGGCGAGGTCTTGTTGAAGGTGATGATGTCCTGCCGGCGCCGACGATAGTCGGACGTCTGTTCCAACTCTGCGACCAGCCGGTCCAGAATGTTGTCCTCGACCTTCTGATGATAGGGTGTCACGTTCCGGTCATCCGGGCCGTAGAAATTCGCCTTGCGCACATCCAGCGGATCCTGCCCGGTGGCATAGGCGATCTCCTCGATCATCCGTTCGGCCGCGATCACGCCCTGCGGCCCGCCAAACCCGCGAAACGCGGTGTTCGACACCGTGTTGGTCTTCATCGGCCGGCTGTTGAGGCGCACATTCGGATAGAAATAGGCGTTGTCGGCATGGAACAGCGCCCGGTCGGTCACCGGCCCAGACAGATCGGCCGAGAATCCGCAGCGGGCGGCGAAACACCCCTCGACCGCCTGAATGCGGCCCGCATCGTCAAAGGCCACGTCATAGTCGATCACGAAGTCATGGCGCTTGCCGGTGGCGGTCATGTCCTGATCCCGGTCCGGGCGGATCTTGACGGCGCGGTTCCACTTCTTGGCGGCCAGGGCCGCAACCGCACAGAACAGGTTCATCTGGCTTTCCTTGCCCCCGAACCCGCCGCCCATGCGGCGCACGTTCACCACGACGGCATTGGACGGCACGCCAAGAACATGCGCCACCATGTGCTGGGCCTCGGACGGGTGCTGGGTCGAGCAATGAACGATCACGTCGTCGTCCTCGCCGGGGATGGCAAGGGCGATCTGCCCTTCCAGGTACATGTGGTCCTGGCCGCCGACCCGCATACGGCCCCTGATCCGGTGCGGCGCATCGGCCTGTGCCGCCGAAACATTCCCGCGCTCCAGTTTCAGCGGGGCGGTGACATGAGGATAGCCGGCCTTCTGCGCAGCAACGGGATCCAGCGCGTGCGGCAGGGTTTCGTACGCGACCTGCGCCCGCTCGGCCGCGCGCCGGGCGATGTCGCGGGTTTCCGCGACCACGGCGAACAGGGGCTGGCCGTGGAACTGGATTTCATCTGTCGGGAAAACCGGCTCGTCCTTCAGACCCGTCGGGCTGATGTCGTTGGCCCCGGGAATATCGGCAGCAGTCAGAACGCCAACAACGCCCGGCATGGCGAGAACCTCGGTGAAATCGATGTCCAGAAGTTTCGCATGCGCCACGTCGGACACGCCGAGATAGGCGTGCAGGCTGCCTTCGGGCAGGGCGATGTCGTCTGTATAGTCGGCCCGTCCGGTGACATGCTTGACCGCGCTGTCATGGGTTTGGTCGGTATGGGCGGACCCGGTGATGGAAACGGTGTCTTTCATCGTGTCGGCTCCTCGTGTCAGGCGCTGGCCAGTTGGATGGGGCTGTCGGTCCGGGTGTCGTGTTCCAGAAAGAAACGACGCAGCAGGTTCTGCGCGGACAGCATTCGATACTCGGCCGAGGCGCGCCAATCCGTCAGGGGCGTGAAGTCGTTGGCCAGCGCCTGCGCGGCGGCTTCGAAACTCGCGCGGGTCCAGGGTTTGCCGGTCAACGCGGCCTCGGCCTGCGGAGCGCGCTTGGGCGTGGCAGCCATGCCGCCAAAGGCGATGCGCGGGTTGCGAATGACGCCATCTGAAACGCTCATGTGGATACCCGCGGCCACTGACGAGATGTCCTCGTCCCTTCGTTTGGAAATCTTGTAGGCGGCATCCAGATCGCCGGGTTCCGGCAACGGCACACGGATGCACTCGACGAACTCGTCCGCCCGACGGTCCTGCTTGCCGTAGTCGATGAAGAAGTCTTCCAGTGGCAGCATCCTGCGTTCGGACCCTCGGCGCAGCGTGATCTCTGCGCCAAGCGCGATCAGGACCGGGGGCGTGTCCCCGATCGGAGAGCCGTTGGCGATGTTGCCGCCTACGGTTCCCATGTTCCGCACCTGCCACCCTGCGATGCGATCCCAATACGAGGACAGGTGCGGCAGGTGGCTGGTCAGAAGTTCCTGACAATCGGTGTAGCTGGCGCCGGCACCGATCAGTAGAGAGGATCCCTGCCGTTGAACTGTCTTCAATCCGTCGAGATGGCCGGTGAATATGGCCGGCCCGATCCGGCGCAGAAACTTGGTGACCCACAGGCCCACATCGGTCGCCCCCGCGACGATCGTGGCCCCGGGGTAGGTTTGCAGGCACTGGGCCAGATCGTCCACGTCCGCCGGAAGTATGCTCAGGTTGTCTTCGGGGCCGGTCACCACGCGGCGGCCGTCCTGCAGGGCGGCAAGCCGCGCGGTCATGGTCTCACGCTCGGTGCTCAGATGGTCCGAGGCGGGGGTGCCGTAACGGCTGACCGCAACCGCGGCCCGGATGATCGGCTCGTATCCGGTGCAGCGGCACAGGTTGCCCTGAAGCGCGGTTTCGACCTGCGCCTCGGTCGGCTCGGGCGTCTGCATCCACAGGGCATAGAGCGCCATGACGAAACCCGGCGTGCAGAACCCGCACTGACTGCCGTGATGATCGACCATTGCCCGCTGAACCGGGTGCAGTCGGCCATCGGGTCCGGACAAATGCTCGACCGTCACCACATGACAGCCATCGACCGAGGCCAGAAACCGGATGCACGCGTTGACCGGCGCATAGCTGAGCCCCGAAGCGCCGAGCCGCCCGACCAGCACGGTGCAGGCGCCGCAGTCGCCCTCGGCACAGCCCTCCTTGGTTCCGGTCAGACGGCGGTCCAGGCGGAGAAAATCCAGAAGCGTCTGGTCCGCGGCCACGTGTGGAACGGACACGTCCCGGCCATTCAGGATAAATCGAATGTCGGTGCGATGCGTCATGGTCTTCCCCCTTTTCCCGGGTCTTGCAGCGGGCAATCGAGCGGACCATAGAAGCAGGAATTGAGTCGGAAAATCGCCCAAAACGGCAAAAACTTTCAACGTTTCGTTGAAAAATGCTTCCGCCTGAGTCACGTTCATCGGGTCGGGAGGAGGCCGGATGTCGTATATCGAGAGCCTGCGGGTTTTTGTTCGGGTGATGGAACTGGGCAGCATCACCGCCGGGGGGCGGGACTTGCGCCTGACGCCGGCCGTTGCCAGCAAGCGTTTGAAGGAACTTGAAAATCACCTGGGCGTGCGCCTGTTCAACCGGACCACTCGTTCGATGACACCGACCGAGGTCGGAATCGTTTTCTACGAAGAGGCCAAGGCGGTTCTGCTGGCGCTTGACCATGCCGAGGCGCGCGTCGCCAGCTTTTCCAACGCACCCAGAGGCGCGATCCGCATCACCGCTCCGCTGGGGGTCGGACGCAGAATTGTCGCTCCCTTGGTCCCCGAATTCTCGGACCGCTATCCGGAAACCGAGATCCGAATGCGCTTGTCTGACCGCAAGGTGGACATTCTGGCCGACGGGCTGGATATCGCGTTTTTCGTGGGTGAGCCGGGGGACTCGACGATGAAGCTGCGGAAATTCGCGGATTGCGACCGCGTTCTGTGCGCCTCGCCGGCCTATCTGTCAGCGTTCGGCGTTCCGGAGTCGCCGGACGACTTGCTGCACGGCGACCACAATTGCCTTTTGCTGCGCTACCCGAGGTCGCCGGAATATTTCTGGATCCTGCAAACGGATATGGGCCCACGCAAGCTGGAGGTTCGCGGCAAATACGATGCCGATGACGGGGACGTGCTGACGGACTGGGCGCTGGCGGGCAGGGGGGTGGTCAACAAGCCCCGGTTCGACGTGCGCGAGCATCTTGAATCCGGCCGGCTGGTCGAGGTGCTGCCCCAGACCCCGCCGCTGCCCACGATTTTCGGCTGCCTTTATCCGCACAAAAAGCTGCAGGACCCCAAGGTGCGGCTGTTCATCGAACATGTCGCGCACCACAGCAAACGCTTCTTTTCCGAAACCAGCCGGTCTTGAAACGAGCAGACGGTTCCGGATTGCTCCGGTGGCCCAGCCCGAACGTCTGGTCCAGTTCTCCGGTTGCGGTGGCTGGTGTCAGTTGCCCCGGACTTCGCGGACCCAGGCGATTATCGACTGGCGCGCTTCTTTGTCCATTTGCACCGCGTTCGGCGGCGGCATCGCGTGGCTGATGCCGGCCTGGAGATAGATCTGGTCGGCATGGCGGGCGACATCGCCGGGAGTTTCCAGATAGACGCCCTTGGGTGCCCACAACATGTTGCCCCAGACCGGTTCGCGGGCATGGCACATCGAGCAGTTGCCCAGAACCGTGTCATAGGCCTCCTCGAAGCTGGCGGCTGATGCGTATTTCTCCTCGTAGGGCGTCAGCGGCCGGGCCTCGGCCTCTTCCCAGGTTTCGCTGGTGCCGACCGAGGACAGCCAGGCGATCAGGATCATCAGAAGAACCGTGACGGCCCATGTCCAGTGCGGGCCCTTGCCCGTTGCGTGCTTCGTGTTGAAATAGTGGCGGATGGTCACGCCGGTCAGGAAGATCAGGCTCGAGATGATCCAGGCATGTTCGGTCGCGAAGGCCAGCGGATAGTGGTTCGACAGCATCAGAAACACCACCGGCAACGTCAGATAGTTGTTGTGCGTCGACCGGACCTTGGCGATCTTTCCGTACTTGGCATCCGGCGTGCGCCCCGCCTTGAGATCCGCGACCACGATCCGCTGGTTCGGCATGATCTGAAAGAACACGTTCGCCGTCATGATGGTGGCGGTGAAAGCCCCGAGGTGCAACAGCGCGGCCCGGCCCGTGAAGATCTGATTGTAGCCCCAGGACATGACCACCAGAATCGCGAACAGCAGCAGCATCAGGACGGTCGGATGGTCGCTCAGCCGCGATTTGCACATCTGGTCATAGAGAAGCCAGCCGATGGTCAGCGACCCGCCCGAGATCAGGATGCCCTGCCACAGCGCAAGATCCGCCTTGGTGGGGTCGAGCAGGAACAGCTCGCCTCCGACCCAGTAGATGATCATCAGCAAAGCCGCCCCCGACAGCCAGGTCGTGTAACTCTGCCATTTGTGCCAGGTCAGGTGCTCGGGCATCCGGGCAGGGGCCACAAGGTATTTGACCGTGTGGTAGAACCCGCCGCCATGCACCTCCCATTCCTCGCCATGGGCGCCTTCGGGCAGGGCCGGGTTCGGTTTCAGCATCAGATCGAGGGCGATGAAATAGAACGACGCCCCGATCCACGCCATCGCGGCGATCACATGCAGCCAGCGGACGGAGAAGGCAATCCATTCCCAGATTACGGCCAGGTCATACATGGCTATGCTCCAAAGTTTCGAATGTCCCGGGCACTCTATGCGATCGAGATTTGTTCTGGTATTGATGCGAAAGACCAAGCAGTATCAAAAATTGCAAAAAAATGTCCTACTTCGACAACATCCGCACTTTTGTTCGAGTCTATGAATTGGGCAGCATGTCCGCCGCGGGCCGCGATTTGCGGGTTTCGCCGGCGGTGACCTCGGCGCGAATCTCGCAGTTGGAAGAGCATCTGGGGGTGCGCCTGTTCCAGCGCACGACGCGCAGCCTGACCCCGACCGAGCAGGGGCAATCCTTCTATCGGGGCGCGACGAAAATCCTCGAGGCGGTCGAGAGCGCCGAGGCCCAGATCGTCAACATGACCGAAAACCTGAAAGGCTCGTTGTACGTGGCCGCGCCCTTGGGTGTCGGGCGGCGTCTGATTGCCCCGCAAGTGCCGCAATTCCTGGCCGACTACCCCGAGGTGAATGTCCGCTTGCGGCTGACCGACCGAAAGGTGGATCTGACGACCGAGGGGCTGGATCTTGCTTTCTTCCTTGGGCAGCCAGAAGACAGCAACCTGCGGATTCGCAAGATTGCCGATGTCGATCGGGTGCTGTGCGCCTCGCCTGACTATGTCCGGAAACGGGGCATGCCAGAGACAGGCAACGATCTTGTGGCCGATGCGCATGAATGCCTGAGCCTGCGATTTCCTGGTGCGACCGAATTTCAGTGGCTGTTGAGAACGGAAACAGGGCCAAGACGCTTTCGCGTCTCGGGGCGCTATGAATCGGATGACGGCGACGTCCTGACGGACTGGGCGCTGGCGGGGCACGGGATCGCGTTGAAACCGGTGTTCGAGATCGCCGACCATCTGAAGGCCGGCAGGCTTGTGCCGGTGGCGCAGAAAACGCCCCCGGAACCCATTCAGATGGCCTGCCTGTTCACGCATCGCCGCTGGCAGGATCCCAAGACGCGGCTGTTCATGGAGTTCATGGTCGATCGGATCGGTGCGACCATAAGCGCGACCAACAGGGCGCGCTGACGGTGTCAGCTGCCGCGATAGGTGGAATAGCCGAACGGAGAAAGCAGAAGCGGCACGTGATAGTGCGATCGCTCGGACATGCCGAACCGGATCGGGATCACGTCCAGAAAGCGCGGCGTTTCCGGCGGCGTGCCATTGGCATCAAGGTATGGGCCGGCATGAAATACCAGTTCGTATTCGCCCACCGCAAATTCGGCCTCCGGCAAGATCTGCTCATCGGTCCGGCCGTCGTCATTGGTGACCAGGGTCTTCAGCAGGGTGCGACCAGCGCCCTCTATCCGAAACAGCTCGATCTTCAATCCTTCGGCCGGGCATCCGCGCGCCGTGTCCAGAACATGTGTCGTAAGATATCCGGTCATATGAAACTCTCCTCAGGCTGTGCTTTTTCTACGCGCAATTCCTGTCGGGTGGCAAAGCCGGCCTGTTCGAAGCACCTTTTCATATTTTTTGAAAAACGCTGTGCATTTTATGGTCTATCTCTCGCTCCAGCAGAAGGAAAACCATGTGAAACGATACCCTAGAGACATGACCGGTTATGGCGCGAACGTGCCTGCAGCGAACTGGCCGAATGGGGCGAAGATCGCCGTTCAGATCGTGCTGAACTATGAAGAAGGAGGTGAAAACTGCATTCTGCACGGCGATCCCGCGTCCGAGGCCTTTCTGTCCGAGATCACCGGGGCCGCCCCGTGGCCGGGGCAAAGGCACTGGAACATGGAATCGATCTATGAATACGGCAGCCGCGCCGGGTTCTGGCGGGTGCATCGAATTCTGCGCGATCTGCCGATTACCGTCTACGGCGTCGCCACCGCGCTTGCCCGTGCGCCCGAACAGGTCGCTGCGATGAAGGCTGCCGGGTGGGAAATCGCCAGCCACGGGTTGAAATGGATCGAACACAAGGACATGGGCGAGGCCGAGGAACGCGCCCAGATCCGGGAAGCGATCCGGCTGCATACCGAAGTCACGGGCCAGCGGCCACGCGGATGGTATACCGGCCGCTGTTCGATGAACACCATCGATCTGGTCGCCGCAGAAGGCGATTTTGCCTATGTCGCGGACAGCTATGCCGATGATCTGCCCTATTGGGTCAAGGCGGGCGGCAAGGATCAGCTGATCGTGCCGTACACGATGGATTGCAACGACATGCGCTTTGCGATCCAGGCGGGCTTTACCACCGGTGCGCAGTTCGAAAGCTATCTGAAGGACAGCTTTGACATGCTGTATGCCGAAGGCGAGGCCGGGGCGCCGAAGATGCTCTCGATCGGGTTGCATTGCCGTCTGATCGGGCGGCCCGGCCGCGCAATGGCGCTGAAACGGGCACTGGAGCATTTCGCCAGCCATGACGGTGTCTGGTTCGCCACGCGCGAACAGATCGCGGACCATTGGGCAAGGGAACATCCTCCGGTGAAGCGCCTTGCCCCATCGGAGATGAACAAGGAAAGCTTTGTCGCCGAATTCGGTGGCGTGTTCGAACACAGCCCGTGGATCGCCGAAGGCGCCTTTGACCTGGAGCTTGGCCCGACCCATGACAACGCGGCCGGCATTCACAGCGCGTTGGCGCGGGTGTTTCGCTCGGCCACGACCGAGCAGCGCCTTGGTGTCCTCAACGCGCACCCGGATCTGGCCGGAAAGCTGGCCGCCGCAGGCCGTCTGACCAGGGAAAGCACGGCCGAGCAGGCCGGTGCCGGGCTGGACATGCTGACCGATGAGGAGCGCGCGGAATTCACGGCGCTGAACCAGGCCTATACCTCGAAATTCGGCTTTCCCTTCATCATCGCGGTCAAGGACAACACCAAGGCCAGCATTCTCGAGGCCTTCCACCGCCGCCTGAACAACGACCGGGACACCGAGTTTGCCGAGGCCTGCCGTCAGGTCGAACGGATCGCCGGGTTGCGGCTGATCGAGAAGTTTTCGGCATGAGCCGGACGCTGAAGCTCCGGCCATTGACGGCGCAGGCCTTCGCGCCATTCGGTGACGTCATCGAAGCGGCCGGGGCGGTGGACAAATACATCAACCAGGGCAAATGCGCGCGGTATCACGACCGCGCGCAACTGGATTTCAGCGACGGGCGCGCGGGGATCAGCGTGTTCCAGTCGCAAGCCTTCAACCTGCCCATCACACTGGACATGGTCGAACGTCACCCGGATGGCAGCCAGGCCTTCCTGCCGCTGTCTGACAAGCCGTTCGTGGTGGTGGTGGCGCCCGACATCGACGGCACGCCGGGCCAGCCCCTCGCCTTCAAGACCGCGCCGGGTCAGGGGGTGAACTATCACCGCAACACCTGGCATGGCGTGCTGACGCCGCTTTTTGCGCCGGGACTGTTCGCCGTTGTCGACCGTATCGGAAGCGGCCCCAACCTCGAGGAACACTGGTTCCAGGAGGCGTACACGATCACAGATTAGCGCAACCGCCGGAGGAGGAGCCGGCTTGCGCATCACCAGGGAGGGAAAGACCCAATGTCAGATGCAACTATCGGTACCCCGGAACAGCTCCGGGATCCGAATTACTCGCCGCCGATCCTCAAGGCGGTTCCACTGGGCATTCAGCATGTGCTGGCGATGTTCGTGTCCAATGTCACGCCGGCCATCATCGTCTGCGGTGCAGCCGGGTTCGGGTTCGGATCGAACAGCCCTGATTTTCCGCAGATGATCTACATGATCCAGATGTCGATGTTTTTTGCCGGCGTCGCGACTCTGTTCCAGTCGGTCGGGGTCGGCCCCGTCGGCGCCCGATTGCCGATCGTGCAGGGCACATCCTTTGCGTTCATTCCGATCATGATCCCGCTGGTGGCGGGCAAAGGGGTCGATGCAATCGCCGTGCTGATGGGGGGCATCGTCGTCGGCGGCCTGTTCCACGCCTTCCTCGGCCTGTTCATCGGCCGCATCCGGTTCGCGCTGCCGCCGCTGGTCACCGGGCTGGTGGTCACGATGATCGGCCTGGCGCTGGTCAAGGTCGGCATTCAATACGCGGCCGGAGGCGTGCCCGCGATCGGCACCGAGGAATACGGATCGGGGCTGAACTGGTTCATGGCCGGAACCGTGATCGTCGTGACGCTGGGTCTGAAATTCTTTGCCCGCGGCATGTTGTCGGTTTCGGCGGTTCTGATCGGTCTTCTGGTCGGGTATGCCGTGGCCTTTGCACTTGGCCAGGTGAATCTGGGCAATGTCGGCCGCGCCGCGTCCTTCGCTCTGCCCAATCCGCTGCATTTCGGGCTGGAATTCTCGGTGGCTGCGATCGTCGGCTTCTGCGCGATGTCCTTCGTCTCGGCGGTGGAAACCGTGGGCGACGTTTCGGGGATCACCAAGGGCGGCGCCGGGCGCGAGGCCACCGACAAGGAAATCCAGGGCGCGACATTCGCCGACGGTATCGGCACCGCCATCTCGGGGCTGTTTGGCGCGCTGCCGAACACCTCGTTCAGCCAGAATGTCGGCCTGATCGCCATGACCGGGGTCATGAGCCGCATGGTCGTCACCATCGGCGCGATTTTCCTGATCCTGTGCGGGCTGATCCCGAAGATCGGCGCGATCATCTCGTCGATCCCGATCGAGGTTCTGGGCGGCGGCGTCATCGTGATGTTCGGGATGGTGGTTGCCGCTGGCATCTCGATGCTGTCCGACGTGAACTGGAACCGCCGCAATATGGTGATCTTCGCGATCTCGCTGAGCTTGGGCCTTGGCCTGCAGCTTGAGCCCGACGCACTGCAATACCTGCCTGGAACGCTCAAGGTTCTGGCCACATCCGGGATTCTGCCGGCGGCGGTCATCGCGATCGTGTTGAACCTGCTGCTGCCCGAGGAACTGTCGGACGAGGCCACCGAAGAGGTCTCGGGCGGTCTGGCCGGCCATGGCCGCGGGTCACTTGGCAACGACGATCACGTGTGATCGATCGGGACAACACGCCCGGCGCACAGCCGGGCCAACACCAAGGCGGCGCAGGTGACTGCGCCGCTTTTTTTTGGTCGCCAGGCGGTTGCCACTGGCCATGAAAAACCCCGCTCGATGAGCGGGGCAGAAGTGGACACGGAGGCGACGTGCCCCGCTGCGACCCCGGCACGGGCCGGTCGCAGCGGTCCATGTTCAGAAATCGACCTCGATCGCGATGCCCTTGCGCACCGCAAGCTCGACCACCGAAGCGGCCACCGCAAGATCCTGAAGCCCGACACCGGTTCCGTCGAACAGGGTGATCTGGTCATCCGACGACCGGCCCGGATGGGTGCCGTTGATCACCGCGCCCAGCTGCGCCACGTCGCTTTCCTTGATCAGCCCCTCGGCCACCGCGTGCTGGGCTTCTCCGATGGTGACGGACTGCGCCACCTCGTCGGTGAACACGCCGGCCCCGGCCAGCAGTGCCGATTCGACCTCCTGCTTGCCCTTGGTGTCGGTCCCCATGCAGGCGACATGGGTCCCGGCACTCACATGATCTGCCATCAGCGACGGTGCGAAGGCGGATGTGATCGAGATGATCACATCCGCTTGCCGCATCCCGTCCAGTGGGACAGCCTCGAACGGAATGCCGGCTTCGGCGGCGACCTTCTCGATATTCGGCAGCATCTCGGGGTGATAATTCCAGCCGATGACCTTCTCGAAGTTGCGCTGTTCCAGCGCTGCCCGGAGCTGAAAGGCCGCCTGGTGGCCCGCGCCGATCATGCCGAGAATCTTGGCGTCGGTGCGCGCAAGATGCTTGATCGACACCGAAGATGCCGCCGCCGTGCGCAAGGCGGTCAGCAGGTTGCCCCCGACCATTGCCGTGGGCCTGCCGGTGTCTGGATCGAACAGGAAGACGGTTGACTGATGGTTGATCAACCCGTGCTTTTCCAGGTTGTTCGGCCAATAGCCGCCCGCCTTCAGACCCAGCGTCAGCCCGGCCCGGTCGAACCCTCCCTTGAAGCCGTAAAGCGCATCCTCGTGACCGATGGCCTCGCGCACGACGGGGAAGTTGTAGGCATCGCCTGATGCCATGGACGCAAAGACCTGTTCGACGGCATCAAAGGCCG
Organism: Ruegeria marisrubri; assembly: GCF_001507595.1. Lineage (GTDB taxonomy): Bacteria > Pseudomonadota > Alphaproteobacteria > Rhodobacterales > Rhodobacteraceae > Ruegeria > Ruegeria marisrubri. The sequence continues at coordinate 161,926 of NZ_LQBQ01000037.1, read as the reverse complement.
CTTCGCGGGTCATCAGATCGGCGATCTCGCGTTCGGGAACAATCAACATGGGTTTCTCCACTGGATATTTGTGCGCCCGCGCGACGGTGCCGGAAAGCGCATGTCACACGGGCGGCTGTCCGGCGCATCCGGCCGGACCGTGCTGTTTGATATTGCTCAGTAGGCGCGGCCGCGGGCGGATACCGGCCAGACGCATTCGACCTTGCCGTTGCGGACGCCGACATACCAGTCGTGCACATTCGCGGTCGGGTCGCAGTGGCCCGGCACCAGCCTCAGCTTGTCATTGACCTTCAGCACGCCCTTCGGGTCCATGACGACGCCGTGCTCGTCCGAGCATTTGACGTATTCCACATCGTCGCGGCCAAAAACGACCGGCAGGCCGCTGTCCACCGATTGCGCCTTGAGGCCCGCATCCACGATCGCCTTGTCCGGCTTTGCATGGCTCATGACGCTGGTCAGAATGAAAAAGGCGTTTTCCCATTCGCCCTGATCGATCCGGTTGCCGTCCTTGTCGAGGATCCGGCCATAGTCGGCATCCATGAAGGCGTAGGAGCCACACTGAAGCTCGTTGTACACGCCCGAGTTCGACTCGAAATAGTAAGAGCCGGTTCCGCCGCCCGAGACCAGCTCGCAGGTGATGCCCACGGCCTTCAGGCCGTCAACGGCGTCTTTCACCATCGCGATGGCGATATCCAGCTTTTCCTTGCGCGCCTCGTAGCTGTCGAGGTGCTGCATCGCGCCCTGATAGGCCTGAATGCCGGCGAATTTCAGGTTCGGCGCCGCTTCCACGGCCTTGGCGATCTCGACCACCTCGGGCGTGGTGGTGACGCCGCAGCGCCCTGCGCCGCAGTCGATTTCGACGAAGACTTCGATTTGCGTGCCGTGTTTGACGGCGGCGGCGGACAGTTCGGCCACGTTGTCGAGATCATCGACACAGACGATGATGCGGCTGCCCAGCTTGGGCAGACGGGCCAGACGGTCGATCTTGGCCGGATCCCGCACTTGGTTCGAGACCAGGACGTCCCTGATGCCGCCCCGGACGAAAACCTCGGCCTCGGACACTTTCTGACAGCAGACGCCGACGGCGCCGCCCAGCCTTTCCTGCAGTTTTGCCACATCCACCGATTTGTGCATCTTGCCGTGTACCCGGTGCCGCATGTCATGCGCCTTGGCATAATCGCCCATCTTCCGGATGTTGCGTTCGAGCGCATCCAGATCCAGCACAAGGCAGGGGGTCTGGATGTCCGCTTCGTCCATGCCGGGCTTGGCCGGGATGTCGAAGCCCACTTCGAATGCGTCGAGATTGGTCATGTCTTTCATGTCCGTTTCCTGTGTCGGGTTGCGTTTCAATTGTGCCAGGGGTCAGGCAGCCAGCCAGGGCAGTCTGTCCAGATCGACATTGCCCCCGGTGATGATCACGCCGACGCGTTTGCCCCGAAAGGCGTCGGGATTTTTCAGCACCGTCGCCAGCGGCACCGCCGAGGACGGCTCCATCACCACGCGCAGGTGTTTCCAGGTCAGTTTCATCGCGTCGACAATCTCCTGCTCGGTCGCGGTGTAGATCTCCGAGACATGGTTGGACACGAAGTGCCAGGTCAGTTCCTTCAGCGGCACCAGCAGCCCATCCGCGATGGTCTTGGGCGCGTCGTCGGCGATGATGTGACCGGCCTTGAAGCTGCGATAGGCGTCGTCGGCCTGTTCCGGTTCGGCCGCGATGATCCGGGTTTCCGGGGCCAGGGTCGACAGGGTCAGGCAGGTGCCCGACACCATGCCCCCGCCGCCGATGGGCGCGACGACCATATCCAGCCCGTCGGTCTGTTCCATGAACTCGCGCGCGCAGGTGCCTTGTCCGGCGATCACCCGAGGGTCGTTGTAGGGATGGACAAAATCTCCGCCCGTGGCCGCCTGGACCTCGGCAAAGGTCGCCTCGCGCGACGAGGTCGACGGTTCACATTCGGTGATCTTGCCGCCATAGCGACGCACGGTGTCCTTCTTGGCCTGCGGTGCGGTGCGCGGCATGACGACATTGCAGGGGATGCCCCGCTTCATTGCTGCATATGACAGGCACGAGGCATGATTGCCCGAGGAATGGGTCGCGACGCCTTTTCTGGCCTGTTCATCGTCCAGGCCGAACACCGCATTTGCAGCGCCGCGCACCTTGAACGCGCCCGGTTCCTGAAAGTTCTCGCATTTGAAGAACAGTTGCGCCCCGGTCAGTTCGTTGAGGTAATCCGACGTCCGGATCGGGGTTCGGCGGATATGAGGCGCGATCCGGTCGTGGGCCGCCAGCATGTCGTCGTAGGTCGGGATGTACATGGTGCAATCCTTCATCAGGCAGCGTCCTTGTGTGCTTCGGCCGGGTGCCCGCGGTAATAGTCCTGTGCGGCGGCCACACCCGAGCCGAGTTTGATGTCCAGCCCCAGATCCGCCATGCACATCTCGGCGGTGGCGATGCCGGACAGGGCCATCACATCCGTCAGGCTTCCCAGATGCCCGATGCGGAACACCTTGCCCGCGACCTCGCCGAGCCCCACACCGAAGGCCACGCCGTATTTCTCGGCCGCATGGGTGACGATGTCGGTCGCGTTGAAACCCTCGGGCGTGCGGATCGCGCTGACCGTGTCGGAATAGACCGACGGGTCCACCGCACATAGGTCGAGGCCCCAGGCGCGCACCGCTGCGCGCACACCCTCGGCAATGCGGTGATGCCGGGCAAAGACGTTCTCCAGACCTTCGCGCAGCAGCAGGTCGCAAGCCTGGTTGAGTCCGTTCAGCAACCCGACGGCGGGGGTATAGGGATAGGCATTGCTGGCATATCCCTTGGCCATGTCGTGCACGTCAAAGAAGGTGCGCGGCAGTGTCCCGGTCCTTGTCGCGTCCATCGCCTTCCGGCTGAACCCGACAATGGCCAGGCCCGCCGGCAGCATGAAGCCTTTCTGCGACCCGGTGACGGCCACGTCCACGCCCCATTCATCGAACCGGAAATCCATGGATGCGATCGAGGACACGCCATCCACGAACAGCATGGCCGGATGACCGGCAGCATCCAATGCGCGGCGCACGGCGGCGATGTCCGATTTCACGCCGGTCGCGGTTTCGTTGTGGGTGGCCAGCACCGCCCTGATCTCGTGGGCCGTGTCTGCCGCCAGAATCTCGGCATAGCGGTCGGCCGGCAGCCCTTCGCCCCAGGCGGTTTCGACGATATCGACCTTCAGCCCGTGCCGCTGACACATGTCGATCCAGCGATGGCTGAACATGCCGTTGCGGGCCGCCAGAACCGTGTCGCCGGCCGACAGGGTGTTGGTCAGCGCGGTTTCCCAGCCCCCGGTCCCCGTGGAGGGGAAGATGAAAATCTCGGCGCTGTCGCTTTTGAGCACCTTCCGGACTCCTTCGCGGGCCGGGTGCAGAATCTGCCCGAACAACGGCGAGCGATGGTCGATGGTCGGCATGTCGCAGGCTTTGCGGAGGCTTTCCGGAATGTTGGTCGGGCCCGGGATGAAAACGGGATTCTGAAAGCTCATGGATGGTCTCCTTGCGTCGTTGGCCCCACAATATCGGGCGGCCCGACGCGGCGAAACTTTTTTGAAATCGCATTTCAAAAAGCCCAGAGCGTGATTTCTTTACTGTTGGCAATATGTTAAATTTTTCATATGGTGAATTAGTTTTTCACTAACGGTTGGATGGTTTTTATGGAATCGCAAGAAAATCGCTCTGGATCTGTCCGGAGAGCCCGGGGCCGGCCGCGCGGGTGGGACGACAAGACGGCCCAGAACACGATCAAATCGCTGGATCGGGCAATGGAAGTGTTCGAACACCTGAGTGAAGCCCAGGGAAAGACATTGAGCACGATTTCCGCGGAAACCGGGCAGGCGCCGGCCACGGTTTACCGCATTCTCGTGACGCTCGAGGGCAGGGGGCTTGTCGAATTCGACCACAAGGAACAGATCTGGCATATCGGGCCGCAAGCCTTCGTGATCGGATCCCGGTTCCTTCGGCGCACCAGCCTTGTGGACCGGGCCCGGCCGATCCTGCGCAAGCTTATGGAGGTCACCGGCGAGACCGCCAACCTGGGAGTCGAGAAGGAAGGCGCGGTGCTGTTCCTGAGCCAGGTGGAGACACATGCCAGCATCCGGGCCTTCTTTCCGCCCGGCACCCTGTCGCCGATGCATGCGTCGGGCATCGGCAAGGCACTGCTGGCGTATATGGACACCGAGCGGCTTGACAGGGTGCTGGCAAGCGCCGAACTGCAAGCTTTCACGGAACGCTCCATTACAGCGCCCGACGCGTTGAGGGCGGACCTCGCCCGGATCCGGGCGCGGGGCTATTCGGTGGACAACGAAGAAAAGAACGCAGGCATGCGCTGCATCGCGGCCCCGGTTTTTGACGCCACCCGCGAGGCCGTTGCCGGGATCTCGGTTTCCGGCCCGACCAGCCGGGTCAGCGAGTCTGAGATCGACCGGCTGAGCCGCCCGGTCATCGAGGCAGCGCAGCGGTTGACGCAGGCCATCGGCGGAACGTTCAACGATCCCCGGACTTGAGGCGCCCCCGCTGCACAGAGGCAGAAGATCCCGGCTGCAGTGGTGGCGTGCGCCGGTTCAGATCCTTACGCAGCAGACCCCGAAATTTTCTAGGACCGCCCGCTTGCCAGGCATGAGGCCCTCAGCGGCCTCACGCTTTACGAATACATCTGCAAGGTCTGGACATCAGAACCAGACAGATTCATCGTCGATCCGATCCGCCAGGTGCCGGGACTGAACACCTAGCTGTTCCTGAGCAGGCGGAAGGCCGTCGATGCGCCCCATCCGGCCGCGATCGCGATGGCCAGCGACATGAGACCGTAAACGATCGGTTGCTGCCGCGACATGGTGTACAGGATGCGCTCCAGCCCGACCTTGCGCACGTGGATGGTGGTTTCGGTGAACGAAACCACCTGCCCCCCCCGCGTAAGGAAGATACGGGTGCTGTATTCCCCTTCGGTCAGATCGGCGGGCATATCGATCGATGTCCGAAACAGGGTTTGCTCGTCCACGGCCACCGTGTTTTCGCGGATCGAGTAGAGCCCGTTGTCGGTGCGAATGCGCACGACGGCATCGGCAAAATCCTGTGCGCTGCGTATGTGCATCGCGGCGCCGACGGACCGGATGGCCCGCTCGATCGAAATGCGATACCTCAGGTCCTCGGTATCCGAGATCACGTCGTGGAAAGGCCCGCTTGTTGCAACCGCATAGAAGCTCGGGGCGGAATCCACCAGAACGCTGTCAGTGTTCACCCAGATGCCGAACTTCTTTTCCTTGCGGCGCACCATGACCGGTTCCGATGGGCCCGAGACCGCAACGATGACCTGCAAAGGTTCTCCTGGCGGGATTGGTGTTTCCCGTTTGATGGCGCCGAACACCAGGATGTTCGACCCGTCGAAATTGGCCGTGATTGCCACGCGATCCTGGCTGAGTCCCAGGACGACCGTCTCTTCCTCGGCGAAAGCGGGCAGGGCGAACAGGACGAGGGCAAGCAGAAAACGCAGCAAGGTCAGTGCCCTCCCAGTTCGCCAAGCGAATACAACTCGGTCGGCTGGAGCAGCAGGTCGGCCGCCAGCTTGCCGCAAACGACCAGCACCAACAGCGCCAGCAGAATCCGCAATTGTTCGGCCTTCATGCGGGCGCCGATCACCGTTCCGAACTGCGCCCCGACGACCCCCCCGACAAGCAGCAGCACGGCGAGCACGACATCGACGGTGAAGTTGGTCGTTGCGTGCAGCATGGTGGTGAACGCCGTCACGAAAATGATCTGGAACAGCGACGTGCCCACCACGACCTTGGTCGGCATACCCAGCAGGTAGATCATCGCGGGCACCATGATGAACCCGCCACCAACGCCCATGATGGCGGACAGAACGCCCACGCTGAGGCCCACGAGCAGCGGCGGTATCACCGAGATGTAGAGGCCGGAGGTGCGGAAGCGCATCTTGAACGGCAAGGCGTGTATCCAGCCACGCTGGCGCCTCTTGGCTGGCGGCGACCCACCCGCCTTGCGCGATCTTCGGATGGCATTGAGGCTTTCGACGAACATCAGCCCGCCGATGACGCCCAGAAAAACGACGTAGCAGAGTTTGACGAGCAGATCGACTTGCCCGAGGCTCTTGAGATAGTTGAAAACGACCACCCCCAACGCGGCCCCGGTCAGGCCGCCCACCAGCAAGACTGCCCCCATTTTCAGATCCACCGTCCTTCGCCGGAAATGCGCCAGCACGCCGGAGAAAGAAGAGGCGACGATCTGATTGGCCTCGGTCGCCACCGCCACCGCCGGCGGGATGCCGATGAAAAACAGCAAGGGCGTCATGAGGAAACCACCGCCGACACCGAACATGCCCGACAGGACACCGACCAGGCCACCCAGCCCCAGCAAAAGGAAGGCGTTGACGGAAACTTCGGCAATGGGGAGGTAGATGTGCATGTTTTTTTCTAGTCTGGCCAGATCACGCCTTGCAACAGGACAAAAATGCTCAGGCGGCGACCCTTGGTGGTGAAAGGGTTCGTTCCGGTTCTTGGTTTCACCAGGCTGGGTGCCTCGGAACGCATGATCAGTGTCCCTCCGGTTCGGAAAGATTTAAAAGATCGACGGGCTGCTGCAGCAACTCGAAAGCAATCTTTGCGGAAACAGCCAGAACCAGCAGGGATAGCAGGATTCTAAGCTGCTCTGCTTTCAGGCGAGCTCCGATTTGGGTGCCAAGTTGAGCGCCAAGCACGCCGCCCATCCGCAGGTCAACCGTTCTTTTCTTGAAATGCGCCAGGACACCCGAGAAAGACGAAGCGACCACCTGATTGGCCGATGTGGCGACGGCCACCGCCGGGGGAATGCCGATCAGAAACAGCAGCGGCGTGATCAGAAAGCCTCCGCCCACGCCGAACATGCCGGACAGCACGCCAACCAAGGCTCCGATGCCCAGAAGGACAAAGGGGCTCACCGAAACTTCAGCGATTGGGAGGTAGACGTGCATGTTCATCTTAGAGCCGCTTTGACATGCAAAATCAACAAAGCAGGCGGCCCTGCAGCGAACAGGACCGCCATTTTTCAGCGAACTGGCTCTATCAGCGTTCCTTCACATAGGGTTCGCCGCCGGCCTTGGGCGGGATCGCCTTGCCCACGAACCCGGCCAGGATCACCACGGTCAGGATGTAGGGAAGCGCATCCATGGCCTGCACCGGGATCACAACCCCGCCCAGGTCGATGTTCTGGAACCGCAGCGCGACGGCTTGCAGCAGGCCGAACAGCAGACAAGCCCACATGGCGTGCCAGGGGCGCCACTTGGCAAAGATCAGGGCCGCCAGCGCGATGAAGCCACGCCCCGCGGTCATGTCCTTTACGAACCCGGCCTGCAGGGCCGTTGCCAGATAGGCGCCGGCGATGCCGCAGAGCACGCCGCAGATGGCCACCGCAGCATAGCGCAGGCCCACGACCGAAACCCCCGCCGTATCGACCGCGGCGGGGTTTTCGCCCACCGCCCGCAGGCGCAGGCCAAAACGGGTGCGATAGAGAACCCACCAGGTCGCCGGAACCGCCAGGAAGGCGATGTAGACCAGCACCGAATGCCCCGAGAGCAGCTCGGAATAGATCGGGCCGACGACGGGAACGCCGCTCAGCGCCTCGGCGAAGGGCCAGTCGATGGGTTCGAACCGCGCGCCACCGAAGAGCGACGGAGTTCGCCCGCCCTGCTGGAACCAGTCCTGCGCGATCAGAACGGTCATGCCGGCGGCCAAAAAGTTGATCGCCACGCCCGAGATCAGCTGGTTGCCCCGGAAGGTGATCGAGGCCAGCCCGTGCAGTCCCGCCAGCAGCAGAGAGGACGCGATCCCGGCCAACAGCCCGAGCCAGACGGACCCGGTGACAGCTGCGACGGCGGCCGAGAAAAAGGCCGACATCAGCATCTTGCCTTCCAGCCCGATGTCGAAGATGCCCGCGCGCTCGGAATAGAGGCCCGCAAGGCAGGCCAGCAGCAGTGGTGTCGCCAGACGGATGGTCGAGTCGAAGATCTGGATGAGTGTCAGGAAATCCATCAGGCCGACCCTTTCCGCAGGCTGAGGAAGAGCTTTTCAAGCGGCATCCGCACCATGTTATCCAGCGCCCCGGTGAACAGGATCACCAGCGCCTGAATGACCACGATCAGCTCGCGCGGGATCGACGTCCACAGCGCCAACTCGGCGCCGCCCTGATAGAGGAACCCGAACAGGAGCGCCGCCAGGAACACGCCGAACGGGTGCGAGCGGCCCATCAGGGCCACGGCGATCCCGATGAAGCCTGCGCCCTCGGTCGAGTTCAGCACCAGCCGTTCGGCCTCGCCCATGACGTTGTTGATCGCCATCAGGCCCGCCAGCGCGCCCGAGATCAGCATGGTGACGATGGTGATCCGAACCGGCGAGATGCCGGCGTAGAGCGCGCCGGTTTCCGAATGTCCATAGGCTCGGATCTCGTATCCCAGACGGGTGCGCCAGATCAGCGCCCAGACCACGAAACAGGCCAGAATGGCCACCAGGAAGGACACGTTGGCCGGTGCGGCCTTGGAAAAGCTGATGCCGATCGGCGCCAGAAGCTCGTGCAGCGTGGGCAGATGCACCGCCTCGGGGAAGCGCTCGGTCGCCGGGTCCATCGAGCCTTCGGGGCGCATCACGTTGACCAGCATGTAGTTCAGGAAAGCCGCGGCGATGAAGTTGAACATGATCGTGGTGATCACGATATGGCTGCCGCGCTTGGCCTGCAGATAGGCCGGAATCGCCGCCCAGGCCGCGCCGAACACCATCGCGGCCGCCATGGCGGCCAGCAGGGCGATGCTCCAATGCGGCCATGGGACATAGAGACAGACCATGGCCACGCCCAAGCCGCCCAGCATCGCCTGGCCTTCGCCGCCGATGTTGAACAGCCGCGCGTGAAAGGCCACCGCGACCGCCAGGCCCGTGAACACGAAATTGGTGGCGTAATACAGTGTATAGCCCCAGCCATAGGTCGAGCCGAGCGCACCCGACACCATCAGCTTGACGGCGGCAACCGGGTCTTCTCCGATACCGAGGATCACCAGCGCCGACAGGATCGCCGCAAGGATCAGGCTGATCAGCGGGATCAGCACCACATCGGCCCATTTGGGCATTTTATCCATGTTACGCGGCCTCCCCCGCAACACCGGCCATCAGCAGGCCCAGTTCTCTTTCATCCGTTTCATGGGGCAGACGTTCGCCCATGATATGACCATCGAACATCACGGCGATCCGGTCGGAGAGCGAGAAGATCTCCTCAAGCTCCACCGAGACCAGCAGGATCGCCTTGCCCTGATCGCGCAGGGCGACGATCTGCTTGTGAATGAATTCGATCGCTCCGATATCGACACCGCGCGTCGGCTGACCCACCAGCAGCAGGTCCGGGTTGCGCTCGATCTCGCGTGCCACGACGATCTTTTGCTGGTTGCCGCCCGAGAAGTTCTTGGCCGCCAACCAGGCATCGGCGGGGCGGACGTCGAATTTCTCGATCTTGCGTTCGGTATCGGCGCGCAGGGCGGCGTTGTCCATGAAGATCCCGCGCTGGTAAGCCGGGTCGCGGTGATAGCCGAAAGCGACGTTTTCCCAGGCATGGAACTCCATGATCAGGCCCTCGCGCTGCCGGTCCTCGGGCACATGGGCGATATGCCTCGCCCGCCGGGCCTGCCCGTCCGCGCCGGGGCCGCTCAGCGGCAGGGACTCACCGTTCAGCCGGATCGAGCCAGTGGCAGGGCGCATCCCGCCCAGCACCTCGAGCAGTTCCGACTGTCCATTCCCGGCGACGCCGGCGATGCCGACGATTTCCCCGGCCCGCACCGTCAGGTCGATACCCTTCACACGCTCGACGCCCGCCTCGTCGGTCACCCGCAGGTTCTCGATCTCGAGGATCGGCTTGCCCGGCTTTGCCGGTGCCTTGTCCACCCGCAGCAGCACCTTGCGACCCACCATCAGCTCGGCCAGTTGCTCGGGGCTGGTTTCCGAGGTCTTGACGGTCGCGGTCATCTCGCCACGGCGCATCACCGAAACCGTATCGGTGGCCTCCATGATCTCGCGCAGCTTGTGGGTGATCAGGATGATCGTCTTGCCCTCTTCCTTCAGGCGGTGAAGGATGCGGAACAGCTGATCCGCCTCGGCCGGGGTCAGCACGCCGGTCGGCTCGTCCAGGATCAGGATCTCGGCCTTGCGGTAGAGCGCCTTGAGGATCTCGACCCGCTGCTGCATGCCGACGCCGATCTCGTCGATGCGCTTGTCGGGATCGACGAAGAGTTCATACTCTTCCTCGAGGTCCTCCAGTTCCTTGCGCGCCTTGGCCAGCGACGGCGCAAGCAGGCCCCCGTCCTCGGCGCCCAGCACGATGTTTTCCAGAACCGTGAAATTCTCGACCAGCTTGAAGTGCTGGAACACCATGCCGATGCCGGCGGCGATGGCCGCCTGGCTGTCGGGGATCTCGGTCTTTTCGCCGTTGATCCAGATCTCTCCGGCGTCGGCCTTGTAGAAGCCGTAGAGAATGCTCATCAGCGTGGACTTGCCCGCGCCGTTCTCGCCGATGATCCCGTGGATCGTACCGGGCGCGACGCTGATGGAAATGTTCTTGTTTGCCTGAACCGGTCCAAAGGATTTCGAGATCCCTTTGAGCTCGATAGCGGGGACGGTCATGTCTTGTCCTCAGGGCAGAAGGGCCGCCCCTCCGATTTGGGTGTCCCTTGCGGGAAATGCCTATTGGTCATCGGAGAGCGGCACAATGGGTGCGGGACGGGGATGCCCCGTCCCGCGCAACATCAGAATTGCAGCGCCGGGCAGCTGTCGTTTTCGTAATAGCTTACGACTTCCAGCTCTCCGTCGATGATCTTCTGGCGGGCCTCGTCCACCGCGGCTTTCATTTCATCGGTGATCAGAGGCGCGTTGTGCTCGTCCAGAGCGTAACCTACGCCGTCTTCGGCCAGGCCAAGGGTGAACACGCCGGTCTCCAGGTTCTCACCGGCCTTCATCGCGTCATACACGGCCACGTCCACGCGCTTGAGCATCGAGGTCAGAACCTTGCCCGGATGCAGGTGGTTCTGGTTGCTGTCCACGCCGATCGACAGGATGCCTTCGTCCGCCGCGGTCTGCAGAACACCCACGCCGGTGCCGCCGGCTGCCGCATAGATCACGTCAGCGCCCTGGCTGATCTGCGCCTTGGTCAGTTCCGACCCCTTCACCGGGTCGTTCCACGCGGCCGGGGTGGTGCCGGTCATGTTGGCGACGATCTTGATGTCGGGGTTCACGGCCTTGGCACCCTGCGCGTAACCGCAGCCAAAGTGGCGAATCAGCGGGATGTCCATGCCGCCGATGAAGCCGACTGTGCCGGTTTTCGAGGCCATCGCCGCCAGCATGCCGACCAGATACGAGCCTTCGTGCTCGGCAAAGCCGATCTGGCGGACGTTCGGTGCGTCCAGCCAGGTGACGTCAACCGCGACGAACTTGGTGTCGGGATAGTCGGGGGCCACTGCGCTCAGCGGATCGGCCATGGCGAAACCCATGGTGATGACCGGGTTTGCGCCAGCCTCGGCAAAGCGGCGCAGGGCCTGTTCGCGCTGGGCTTCGGACTGAAGCTCGATCTCGCGATAGGTTCCGCCGGTTTCGTTGGCCCAGCGCTGCGCGCCGTTGTGGGCGGCCTCGTTGAACGATTTGTCGAACTTGCCGCCCAGATCGAAGATCAGGGCCGGCTCGGCGAGCGCCGCACCCGCAGTCAGCGCAAGGGCCGCCGCAGCACTCATCATGGATTTCATCAAGGTCATTTTGTACTCCCGTTGGTTTTATCGTTCCGGGGCGCAGTTGTGCCCCAAAGCCCCACCCAAAGCGAGCAGAACTGCCGTCATGCTGGCAATTAAGGCCGTTTGCAGGATCGACGGTCAACCGCTTTTTGACCAGATGGTCCGAAATCCGCGAGGCTGCCCTTAGGGCAATGGGCGTTCCATCAGTATCGCATCCACGTTCGTTCCGGTGGGGCGCCGATAGTAGCCCTTGCGAATTCCGCAGCGCGTGTAACCGCAGCTTTCGTAGAGTGCAATGGCCGGAATGTTGTCAGCCGCCACGTCGAGAAAGGCGCGTTTCGCCCCGAGGCGCGCCGCCTCGTTCTGCCAGCTTTCCATCAGAAGGCGGGCAAGGCCCTTGCGCTGGTAGTAAGGGTGCGTGGCGATGGTCAGCAATTCGGCTTCGTCGGCGATCACTTGGAAGACGGCGAAACACTGGTTGTTCCCGACGCTGTGGGTGAAATTGTTGGACAGAAGCTCGCGAAACTCGTCCGCGCGCCAGGGGCGCGACTGGGTGAAGGCCGCCGCGTGGACGACCGCCATTTCTTCGGGGCTCATCAGTCCAGCAAGACCGGAGGGAGGTCGCGCGAAGGGGCCGCGTCCGCCGGTCTGACATAAAGTGGTGCGGGGGGGGCGGCCGTGTCGCGCCACCGCGAAGCCGCGACCCGCGCGACCGCTTCGGCAAGGGATGACGGTGTATCATCGACATGGAGCCGTCCGAGCGACTCCGCTTCGCTTGCGGGAAGCAGGGCCGGTGCCTGACCGGGCGCATGAACATAGAGTTGTTCTCGCGGGGCCGGAATCGCGGGCAGGTGCCCAGCCGGGGCATAGAGAGCCCGCGCCTCGAAGCCGGTCACGCCGACCGCCGGAATGCCAAGACCCAGCGCCAGTCCACGCGCGGCCGAAACCGAGATCCGGATGCCGGTGAAGTTTCCAGGGCCAACCCCCACACCGAGCGCGCGGATCTCGGCCCAGGACGCACCGGTGTCCGCCAGCAACTCCTCCAGCAAGGGCATCAACCGTTCGGCCTGTCCGCGTTTCATTTCCTCGGCGACGGATCGCACGATCCGATCCCCGTGCAACAAAGCGGCCGCGCAATGCGCGGCCGATGTGTCAAAACCGAGGATCAGGGCTTCAGACGGCAACGGGGCGCACCTCTGTCACCTCGGGGATGTAATGGCGCAGCAGGTTCTCGATCCCCATCTTCAGCGTCAGGGTCGAAGAGGGGCACCCGGCGCAGGCACCTTGCATGTGCAGGTAGACCACGCCGCGGTCGAACCCGTGGAAGGTGATGTCGCCGCCGTCCTGAGCCACGGCAGGGCGCACCCGGCTGTCCAGCAATTCCTTGATCTGGTTGACGATTTCGGAATCTTCACCACTGTGTTCCGCATGGCCCGAGGCGCCTTCGCCCTCGGCGCCCATCACCGGCTGACCGGACTGGTAATGCTCCATCACCGCGCCAAGAATGGCGGGCTTGATGTGATCCCATTCGACGCCTTCGGCCTTGGTCACGGTCACGAAATCATTGCCGAAGAAAACGCCGGTCACGCCGTTCACCGCAAAGATGCGGGCCGCCAGCGGCGATTTCACTGCCGCCTCGGCCGAGGGGAAATCGGCGGTGCCCACCTCCAGCACGGTCTGACCGGGCAGAAACTTCAGCGTTGCCGGGTTCGGGGTGGATTCGGTCTGGATGAACATTTGTGACTCCGTGATAGTTGACTTGGATATGCGCCGTCGGTTCTGCCAAGTCAAGAGTTTGGAATGATTCTAAGATTTCCGGTCTAGGTGATCTCTTCGAGCTTCTCCTTGCTCAGGTCGCCCGGCACGATGGTGATCGGGATCGGAAGACTCCCGGAATTCCGGCTGAGCTGGGTGATCAGGGGGCCCGGCCCCTTCTTGTCTGTCCCCGCGCCCAGAACCAGCACCCCGATTTCCGGGTCCGACTTGATATGGGCGATGATCTCGGGTACCGGTTCGCCTTCGCGGATCGCCAGTTCGGGCTCGATGCCCTGCTTGTCCCGCATCCACTTGGCAAAGACCTCGAAATGCGCGTGGATCCGTTCCCGCGCTTCTTCGCGCATGACTTCTCCGACGCCGATCCAGTGATTGAACTCGTCCGGCGGAATCACGGAAAGAATCGTCACGCCGCCGCCGGTATGCGCCGCACGCATGGCCGCGAAACGCATCGCGTTGAGGCATTCACGACTGTCGTCCAAGATGACCAGGAACTTGCGCATCGGTACCCTTTCTGTTTGCCGGGATCATGCCCGACCCAGGATTGGCTGGCAACAGAGTCGATGTAACGCACGATCAGCCGTGCGACGCGGCCCAGTCCCAATAAAGCTCGCGCGCGCGGCGCGCGATCGGCCCGATCTGGTATTGCGTGTCCTCGAATGCCGTCACCGGGGTCACCTTGTTCATGTTGCCCGACATGAACACCTCGTCCGCCCCGTGGAAATCCTCGAAGGTCAGCACGGCTTCGTGCACCTTCACGCCATCCTCGCGCAAGTTCTTCATGTGCCGCGCCCGCGTGATCCCCGCCAAGAAAGTGCCGTTGGCGATGGGGGTGAAAACCTCGCCATCCTTGACCATGAATATGTTGGCCGTGGCGGTCTCGGCCACGTTGCCCATCGCATCGGCCACCAGCGCATTGCCGAACCCCTTGGCACGCGCTTCGCGCAGCATGCGGGCATTGTTCGGGTACAGGCACCCGGCCTTTGCGTTGACCACGGCATTTTCCAGCACCGGGCGGCGGAAGCGGGTGGTGGTCAGCGTGACCGAGGCCGTCGGGGGCGCCAGGGGGATTTCCTCGAGACACACGGCGAAACCGGTCTTGTCCTCTTTCGGAACGATGGCCGTCGCATCTCCGTCGATTCCCCAATACATCGGCCGGATGTAAACGGCCTTGTCCCGGCCATAGGCTTCCAGCCCCTCGCGGATGATCTCGACCATCTGTTCGGTCGAGACCGTCGGGGTCAGCATCAGCGCCTCGGCGGACCGGTTGGTGCGGGCGCAATGCGCCTCGAGGTCGGGGGCCAGGCCATTGACATAGCGCGCGCCGTCGAACACCGACGAGCCCAGCCATGCGCCATGATCGGCAGCGCGCATGATCGGCGTGTCACCGTCATGCCATTTGCCATCGAAATAGGTGCGGATGTTCGTGCCCGTTGCCATTTTTCTCTCCATCGGTTTGGGCAGAGCGTAGGGCCGGGTGGGTCATAGGTCCAGACCTTTTCGTCAGTCCGGCATGGGCAGGGCTTCGCGTTTGACCATGGTGCGCAGGGCGAAGTTCGAGCGCAGGTTGCGAATGCCCGGAATCTGCATCAGCCGGTTCTCGAGAAAGGCATCAAAGGCCGACAGGTCCGGCGCCACGACCCGCAGCAGGATGTCGCGCGAGCCGGTCATCAGGTAACATTCCATGACCTCATCGCACAGGCGGATGGCGCGTTCGAAGGCATCGATGGCCGCGCGGTCCTGCTTGTCGAGTTCCACCGAGACAAAGATCGAAACGCCAAAGCCCAGCTTGCCCGGATCCACCTGCGCGGCGTATCCGGTGATGACTCCCTCCTTTTCCAGCCGGTCCAGGCGGCGCGAACAGGGGGTCGCCGACAGGCCCACGGATTCGGCCAGTTCGGTGATCGTCATGCGCCCGTTTTTCTGCAGGGCGCGTACAATCTTTCGGTCTATGCGGTCCATCGCGAAATGTCACCAAAATCCAATTCGAGATTGGTGAAAAACTCTAACATAAGACGGGTTGGCGGGCAATCTTGGTGAAAATCGCCACGATGTTTGTGGGAAAATCTGTGAACTCACCCGAGGAGAGATACAGAGACATGAAAATCACTACCGTCGATACACCCGAGCACGAGCAAGTCATCCGGTTCGAAGATGCAGCCAGTGGTCTGAAAGGGTTTATCGCCATTCATTCGACTCAGCTGGGCCCTGCTGCGGGTGGGGTTCGGATGCGGCCGTATGGACACCCGGACGAAGCCCTGAACGACGCGCTCCGCCTGTCGCGCGGAATGACCTACAAGAACGCCGCCGCCAATCTGCCCTTGGGGGGCGGAAAGGCCGTCATCATCGGTGACCCGGCAACGGAAAAGACGCCTGCGCTGTTGCGCGCCTTTGGCCGTGCGGTTCAAAGCCTCGAAGGCCGCTACTGGACCGCCGAGGACATGGGCATGAGCCCCGAGGACATGGCCCTGATCGGGCAGGAAACCCGTTTCGTGGCCGGTCTGGCGGATGGCGAGTTCGCCAGCGGCGACCCGTCGCCGATCACGGCCCGCGGCATCTTCAACGCGATCCGCACCACCGCGCGCCATCGCTTCGGTTCGGCGGACCTGACCGGCAAGACGGTTTCCGTGCAGGGGCTGGGCCATGTGGGCTATCACCTGTGCCGCCTGCTGCACGAGGCGGGCGCCAAGCTGATCGTCACCGATATCGATGCCGCGCAGGTTGCCGCGGTCGCCGGGGAATTCGGGGCCACGCCGGTGGCGCCCGACGAGATCTATGCGGTCGAGGCCGAAATTTTCGCCCCCTGCGCCATCGGCGCCGTGCTGAACGAAACCACCATTCCGCAGCTCAAGGTCGGCGCCGTCGCGGGCGGGGCCAACAACCAGCTTGCAACCGAAGAAGACGGTCAGCGCCTGCACGAGCGCGGCATTCTCTACGCGCCCGATTTCGTCGCCAATGGCGGCGGCATCATCAACGTGGCCACGGAAATCCTGCACATCGCCAACCGCGAGGAATGGGTTGCCGAAAAGCTCGAGGCGCTGGACCGGACCATGGACCGCATTCTCACCCGTGCGATCGCCCAGTCGGTCAGCCCGAACGACGTGGCCGAGGCGATCGTGCACGAGATCCTGCATCAAGAGGCCGCCTGAGAAGCGACCCGTTGAAAGAACTTGGGCCGCCCCTCGGGGCGGCCCTTTTTCTGTCTGGCGTCGAGACGGGGATCAGGCTGAGACAGCCCCGACCATGCCCACGATTTCGTAAGTGCGACGCAGGACCGGAACCGAGATCTCGCGGGCGCGCTCGGCGCCGCGGGCGAGGATCCGGTCGATCTCGGCCGGGTCGTCCATCAGCCGCGCCATCTCGGTCGAGATGGGCGACAGCTTGGCCACGGCCAGATCCGCCAGCGAGGGCTTGAAGGTGCCGAACATCTGCCCGGCATGTTCGGCGATCACCTGTTCGGGCGTCAGATCGGCCAGCGCCGCATAGATGTTCACCAGGTTGCGCGCCTCGGGGCGGTCCTCCAGCCCCTCCAGCGTTTCGGGCAGCGGGTCCGGGTCGGTGCGCGCCTTGCGGATCTTCAGCGCGATCGTGTCCGCATCGTCGGTCATGTTGATGCGGCTCATGTCCGACGGGTCGGATTTCGACATCTTCTTGGTGCCGTCGCGCAGGCTCATCACCCGGGTCGCGGCGCCTTCGATGACCGGCTCGGTCACCGGGAAGAAATCGACGCCATAGTCGTTGTTGAACTTGATGGCGATGTCGCGGGTCAGCTCGAGGTGCTGTTTCTGGTCTTCGCCCACCGGCACATGGGTGGCGTGATACAGCAGGATGTCCGCCGCCATCAGCGAGGGATACGCAAACAGGCCCAGCGAGGCGTTCTGCTGGTTCTTGCCGGCCTTGTCCTTCCACTGGGTCATCCGCTGCATCCAGCCCATGCGGGCGACGCAGTTGAAGATCCAGGCCAGCTGCGCGTGCTCGGGCACCTGGGACTGGTTGAACAGGATCGACTGTTCCGGGTCGATGCCGGCGGCGATGAAGCCCGCGCACAGTTCGCGCGTGTTGCGGGTAAGCGCGGCGGGATCCTGCCAGACGGTGATCGCGTGGAGATCGACCATGCAGTAGATGGTTTCGAACTCCGGTCCCTGCATTTCCACGAAGCGTTTCATCGCGCCCAGGTAGTTGCCCAGCGTCAACCCGCCCGAGGGCTGAATGCCGGAAAACACGCGCGGCGTGAACTTGGTTTCGGTCATGGAAGGGAACTCCCGTCTGGAAAAATGAGCCCCCGTCGCTTACCCATGAGGCCAAGGGACGTCAACCGCCGCGAAAGGCCAGCCCATGAGCAGTGACAATTACACACCCGCAGTGAACCCACTGCCGCCCGCCGTGGTGGCGCTGGTGCTGTTCATCATGGGGATCGAGTTGGCCTTTTCGCTGGGTGCCCGCGGGCTGGTCGGCGGACCCGAGGCCGTGGGCTGGCGGCTGTCCGCGATCCAGGCTTACGCCTTTTCCGCCGACATCCTCAACTGGATGATCGAGGTGGGGCGCTGGCCGGCCGAGCATGTGATCCGTTTCGTCACCTATCCCTTCGTGCATGGCAGCTTCACGCAGGCGCTTTTCGTCTGCGTCTTCGTTCTGGCCATGGGCAAGATGGTGGGAGAGGTCTTTGGCGGGTTCCAGATGCTCTTGATCTTTGTTCTGTCCGGTGTCGGCGGGGCGCTGGCCTATACGGTGTTTCTGGATCCGCGCTTTCCGCTGATCGGTGGCTTCCCGCCCGTTTACGGGCTGATCGGCGCGTTCACCTGGCTTCTGTGGCGCAGGTTGTCTCTGGTCGGGGAAAACCAGGGCCGCGCCTTCAACCTGATTGCCGTGCTGATGGGTATTCAGCTGCTGTTCGGCCTGCTCTTCGGCGGCACCTCGGACTGGGTGGCCGATCTGGGCGGCTTTGCAACCGGCTTTGGCCTGTCCTTCCTGGTCGCGCCCGGAGGCTGGGCGCGGCTCGTCAGCCGCCTGCGGCGGGATTGACCCGGCGCAGCGCCGGGTCGCACCACGTCATTTCTTCATCGGGCAGGTGCTGAGGCCAAAGATCCGGTACAGCGGGCAATAGCCCAGAAGACCGGTCAGCAGAGGCACAAGGCCAACCAGACCCCACATGGTCTGCGGCCCGGTGAAGGTCAGGGACAGAAGGATCAGGCCCAGAACAACACGGGCGGCGCGGTCGATGGTGCCTTCGTTGCGGATCATTGCGGAACTCCTTTTCGGATCGATTGGATTCGATTTGCGAACCCGTTCTGCCCTGTTCCGCGTTTGCAGTCGGTGACAGTGTCACCGTTCATCTGCGGCAAGTCGTTCCAATCCGGCCCGGTCCAGCAGGCTGATCCGGCCCCGCGCCAAGGCCACAAGCCCCTGTCGCGCGAATTCGGCCAGACGCCGGCTGACAAAGGCGCGGCCCGATGCGGTTTCGGCCGCCAGCGCGTCATGGGTCGCGTGCACCACGTCGTGCCGCGCCAGACGCAGCAGAACCCGGGCGAGCCGGGCATCGAACCCTGTCAGCGCCACATCCTCGACCAGTTGCTCGAAATCGGCAAAGCGCCGGGCCACGGCGCCCAGAACCTCGGCACGGAATGCGTCATCGCTCGCCATTGCCCGGCGAAAGCTGTCATGCGGCAGGATTTCCCCCTTGATCGGGGTTTCCGCGACGCCCTCGGCGGAATAGCTGCGCCCTTCGGTCAGGCAGGCGAAGGTCTGCAGGCAGACATCGCCGGGGCCGACGCGATAGAGCACCACCTCGCGCCCGTTCGCGGCGGTCAGGCTGACCCGGATCGATCCCTCATGCAGCCGGACATATCCGGGGCATTCCTGACCGGGGCGAAAAAGGACCGTTCCGGCGGGACATTCCAGCTTGCTCATGACCGGCGCAACGCTCCCCTGAGTTCCGAGATGCGGAATGCGCCCAGCATCTGGGCTGCGATGAAATAGACAAGCCCGGCGCAAACGACCAACCCCAACAGCGCCAGGTAGCGCCAGCTTGGAACCTCGAAGGCCCAGCCGAACATCTGCACGATGGCGAAAAGCGCGGCCCCCATGATCGCCGAGGCCGCCACGATGCGCCATGCCCGCGCATGAAAGCGGGCATCGAACCGGGCCACCTCTCCCATGCGGCGCGAGCCGAGGACCAGCAGGCCGACCATCACCCAACCGGCCACCGAGGTGGCGATCGCCGGGGCAATCCACCCCACCAATGGATAGAGGCCGAAGGCCAGCCCGGCATTGACCACCATCGCGACGACCGCGTAGCGGAAGGGCGATTTCGTGTCCTCGCGCGCAAAAAACAGCGGCTGCAGCAGTTTTTGCAGCATGAAAGAGGGCAGGCCGATCCCGTAGATCGCAACGGCCAAGGCGGTGGCCGCGCTGTCATCCGGGCCGAACTGCCCGCGCTCGAACAGGACCGAGACCAGCGGCAGCGGCGCAACCATCAGCGCGACCGTCGACGGGATGGTCAGCAGCAGCGAGAACTCTCCGGCCCGCGACAGGGCGTTGCGGGCACCGTCATCGTCGCCCGCCCGCAGGCGTCTGGACAGGTCGGGCAGCAGGACGATGCCCACGGCGATGCCGACGACCCCCAGGGGCAGCTGATACAGCCGGTCGGCCGCAAACAGCCAGCTGACCGCCTTTTCGGTCTTGGAGGCAACCAGTTGCCCGACGACAAGATTCACCTGCGTCACCCCCATGGCCAGTGCGGCTGGAACGGCCACGCGGAACATGCGCCGCATTTCCGGGGTGAGGCGCGGCAGGCCGGGGCGAATGCGGATGCCGGCCCGCTCTGTCGCGACCCAGACCAGAGCAAGCTGCGCGACACCGGCCAGCGGTATCACCCAGATCAGCCACATGACGACCTCGCCGCCCGAGAGGGCGCCGGCGACCATGGCGGCGCAGGCGAAGATGTTCAGCAGCACCGGTGCCGCAGCGGCGGCGGCGAACCGGCCGGTCGCGTTCAGAACGCCCGAGAACAGGGCGGCCAGCGACATGAACAGGATATAGGGGAACACGACATAGCCATAACTGACCGCCAGGTCGAAGCGCTCGTCACCATAGAACCCTTCGGCCGTGATCCAGACCAGCGCGGGCATGAAGATCATCGCCAGACCGATCAGCGCCAGCACCGCCGCATTGAGCAGGTTGAACGCGTCCTGCGCGAAACCCTCGGCATCTTCCTCGCCCTCCAGCCGCTTGGAGAACATGGGCACGAAAGCCGCGTTGAACGCGCCTTCGGCAAAGAACCGGCGGAACATGTTGGGCAGGCGAAAGGCGGCGACGAAAGCATCCATCACCGGGCCCGGGCCGATGAAGGCGGTCAGCAGCACCTCGCGCAGGAACCCCAGGACCCGGCTGGCCAGAGTCCAGAAGCCGACCGTGAACAGGCCCGAGATCAGACGGATCTGCTTCATGAAGCCGCGCGCTCCGCGCCTTCGGCAATGGCTTTGCGCAGCTTGGCCTCGAGGCCGCGCTGCTTGGCCTCGGAATGGTATTTCAGACCGAACATGTCCTTGACATAGAAGGTATCCACGACCTGCTCGCCATAGGTCGCGATGACGGCGTTGGCGATATAGACATTCGCCGCCGCCAGCGTGCGTGCCAGATCATACAGCAGGCCGGGCCGGTCGCGGGTGTCCACCTCGATGATCGTGTAGATTTCGGACCCCTCGTTGTCGAAGGTGATATGGGTCGGAACGTTGAACGCCTTTTCCCGTTTCTTGATCTTGTCGCGGGACTTCAGGGCATCGCGTGCGACCACCTCACCCTTGAGCGTCTTGTGGATCATCTGGGTCAGGCGGGGCAGGCGGGACGCCTCGAAGGGGTGGCCCTCGGCATCCTGAATCCAGAAGGCGTCGGTAACGTAGCCGTCCTTGGTGGTGTAGCTGCGCGCATCCACCACGTTGGCCCCGACCAGGGCCAGGGCGCCGGCAATGCGTGCGAAAATGCCCGGATGGTCGGTCATGGCGAAACAGGCGCGGGTCGCGTCGCGGTCTTCGTCCGGATCCAGATGGATCTCCATCGCGCCGGGATCGCCGCTGGCCTCGAGCGCCCGCAGCATCTTGGCGAACTCCATATGGGTCGACAGGTTGAGGCCCTGCCAATACGGGTCGTAATGCCGTGAGGTCTCGGCCTTGAGATCGGCCTTGGGCCAGTCTGACAGCGCCTCGCGCAGGGCCTTCTTGGCCTCGGCGCCGCGATTGGCGCGGTTGAGGTCCTCCATCCCGGTTTCCAGCGCGCGCTTGGTTTCCGCGTGCAGGGCCCGCAACAGAGTGGCCTTCCAGTTGTTCCAGGTGTTCGGGCCGACGCCGCGGATGTCGCAGACCGTCAGAACCGTCAGAAGGTCCAGCCGTTTGACGGTTTTCACGGCCTTGGCAAAATCCCGCACCGTGCGCGGGTCGGAAATGTCGCGTTTCTGCGCCATGTCCGACATCAGCAGGTGATAACGCACCAGCCATTCGACCGTTTCACATTCCTTCTTGTTCAGCCCCAGCCGCGGCGCGACCTTGCGGGCAATCTTGGCGCCCAGGATCGAGTGATCCTCGGGCCGCCCCTTGGCGATGTCATGCAACAGCAGGGCGACATACAGAACCTTGCGGTTCACGCCGCGCTTCAGGATCGACGAGGCCAGCGGCAGTTCCTCGACCAGTTCGCCCCGTTCGATCTGGGCCAGGTTGATGATGCACTGGATGGTATGCTCGTCCACCGTGTAGCTGTGATACATGTTGAACTGCATCATCGCCACGATCGGCTCGAACTCGGGGATGAAGGCCGACAGCACGCCCAGTTCGTTCATCCGGCGCAGGGCGCGTTCGGGGTTGCCATGTTTGAGCATCAGATCAAGGAAGATGCGCTGCGCCTCCTTGTCGTTGCGCATCTCGTCGTCGATCAGGTGCAGGTTGGCCGTCACCAGCCGCATCGCGTCCGGGTGGATCAGCATCCCCGTGCGCAGGCCCTCTTCGAAAAGGCGCAGAAGGTTCACCTTGTCCGAGAGGAATTTCCTGGGGTCGGCCACCGCAAGGCGACCATGCACCACCTTGTAGCCCGGCTTGACCTTCCGGCGGCGGCGGAAGATGCGTTCGAGCAGGGGTTCGCTTTTGACATGCGCCGCTTCCAGCTTGGTCAGGAAGATCCGTGTCAGCTCTCCGACCTGGGTGGCTTCGCGAAAGTATCTCTGCATGAAGATCTCGACCGCGCGCCGGCCGGCCCGGTCCTCGTAGCCCATGCGCTCGGCCACCTCGACCTGCAGATCGAAGGTGAGCTGTTCGCTCGCCCGGCCCGTCACCAGATGCAGATGCGAGCGCACCGCCCACAGAAACTCCTCGGCCTGAACGAACGTGTCGAACTCTTCACGGGTGAACAGGCCCAGCGGCACCAGCTCGGCAACGTCGTGAACGCCGTAGATGTATTTCGCGATCCAATAGAGCGATTGCAGGTCGCGCAGCCCGCCCTTGCCCTCCTTGACGTTGGGCTCGACCATGTATCGCTCGCCCTGCTTGTGGTGGCGCTCTTCGCGCTCCTTGAGCTTGGCCTCGATGAACTCCCGCCCTGTTCCCTTGAACAGCTCGTTCCTGAGTTGCCGGTCCAACTCGTCCGCCAAGGGTTTGTGGCCAGCCAGGAAACGCTGTTCCAGCATGGCGGTGCGAATGGTGAAATCCTCGGCCCCCAGTCGCAGGCAGTCCTTGATGGTGCGCGAGGAATGCCCGACCTTCAGCCGCAGATCCCACAGCATGTAGAGCATCGACTCGATGACGCTTTCGGCCCAGGCGGTGATCTTGTAGGGCGTCAGGAACAGCAGATCGACATCCGAAAACGGCGCCATCTCGCCCCGGCCATAGCCGCCCACGGCCAGAATGGCGATCCGCTCACCCTGGGTCGGGTTGGGCAGGGGGTGCAGCACCTCGCCCGCGACGTGAAGAGCCGTGCGCACCAGCCCGTCCGTCAGATAGGTATAGGCCCGCGTCAAAGGGCGCGCCGCGAACGGTTGCCGGGCGAAGGCTTCGGCAATCGCGGCGCGGCCGGATTTCTGAACGTCCCGCAGAACGCGCACCGCCTCGGCCCTCAGGGTCGCGTTGTCCTCGCAGGTCTTCGCGGCCTCCGCGATCTTGCGGGCAACGTCTTCGGCATCAAAGATCGACTCGGGCGGACAGATCAGTTCACCATCCGGCAGCGGGAGGCCGACTGACAGATCAGAAGCCGGCACCGGAGAAACTTTGTGGGGCAGGGTCAATCACAACCACCTGTTTGTTCTGGATCGTGGCCACGGCGAGCCCCCTCTCATTGGTGCCGTCCGGCAGCAAACGGAAGATGCCGCCAACACCTTGGAAACCCGCGCTCTGGGTCAGCGCGGCACCGGTCAGGGCGTTCGACTTGCCCGATCCGACCAGCGCGCCGATGGCCGCGATGCCGTCATAGGCCAGCCCGCCGATCGGATGCGGGGCGCCGCCATAGGTCGCCTGATACCGCGACCGGAAGGTCTGCGCCTTGACCGGGTCGGGCAGGGCGAACCAACCACCCTGCACGCCGGGCAGTTCCAGCGTCTGAGCGGGGATGTCCCATCGTGTCAGGCCGATGAACTGCGTCGTCGCCGGGGAAATGCCGGCCTCGGGCAGCAACTGGCTGTAGAGCGGCAGGGCGCCCGCCGTCGTGGCGGTCAGGAAGATCGAGTCGGCGCCCGAGGCGTCAACCGTGGCCTTGATCGTCGGGACCGAGGCGATGACCCCCTGCTGAGACCGTTCGTAGGCAACGCTGCCGGCACTTCTGACGCTTGTGCCGCCGATGGCTTTTTCGATCGCGGCACGGCCCAGCAGGCCGGCATCGTCATTGCTGTGGACGACGACCATGTTCCTTTTGCCTTGCCGCGCGGCATAGCGCACCAGGCGGTTCGCCGTGTTGTCGAAGGTCGGCCCCAGCACGAAGACGTTGCCGCCCGCGATGTTGGTGTTGTTGGAAAAGGACAGGACGTTGACGTTCTTGTTCAGAACCGCAAGGCCGGCGGAGTTGGCCGCCTGGGCATAGACCGGTCCCAGAATGATCTTCGCGCCATCGGCGACGGCCTGCTGGGCCACCGCAGCCGCTGTATTGGCATCGCCCGCCGTGTCATAGACCCGCAGGTCGATCTGCACGTTCTGCAGATCGGCCATGGCCAGCCGGGCCGAGTTTTCGAGGCTCTGGGCCAGAACGGCATCCCCCGACTGCGCCGATCCGCGCGGCACCAGAAGCGCCACGGGCACGGGCTCGGAGGTGTTGATCGACGGGCCGCCGGTGTTGACTGCCCCCGGTTCGCAGGCGGAAAGAAACGCTGCGGTGGCCAGCGCAATGGCGGAAAGGGCCAGCTTGCGGGCGGGCTTGAAAACGGCAAGCATCTAAATCAAAACTCCCTGATCCGGCGGTCTGAATAGCCGCGCCTTGTTGAGCCGCGATAATAAACGTCACACAGAAGGGGTCCAGCATTGAATTTTCAAAAAACCAGTTTGGCGCCCGGTCTGTATTTTGTTGCCACTCCGATCGGAACCGCGCGCGACATTACGCTCAGGGCGCTGGATATTCTGGCCTCGGCGGACATGATCGCGGCCGAAGACACGCGCAGCCTGCGGCGGCTGATGGAAATTCACGGCATCCCGCTCGAAGGGCGGCGCATCCTGGCCTATCACGACCACAGCGGCGCCGGGGCGCGCGGCAGGATTCTCGAAGCCCTGGAGACCGGGCAATCGGTGGCCTATGCCTCCGAGGCCGGTATGCCGCTGATTGCGGACCCAGGTTATGATCTGGGCCGCACGGCGGCCGAGGCCGGGCATATGGTGACCTGCGCGCCCGGGCCATCGGCCGTTCTGACGGCCCTCACCCTGGCGGGGCTGCCGACCGATGCGTTCTTTTTTGCGGGATTTTTGCCGAACGCGACGGGCGCCCGCAAATCCCGCCTTGAGGCGCTGCGGGACATCCCCGGAACGCTGGTCTTTTACGAATCGCCCAAGCGGGTCGCGGCCAGCCTGGCGGACATGGCCAACATCCTCGGCGCGGACCGCCAGGCGGCGCTTTGCCGGGAACTGACCAAGAAATTCGAAGAGATCCGGCGCGGCTCGTTGCAGGAGCTTGCCTCGGAATACCAGGGCGCATCGGTCAAGGGTGAGGTCGTGCTGCTCGTGGACCGGGCGCGTTCACAATCCGTTAGCGAAGCGGACATAGAAACGGATCTGAGGGCCGCATTGGAAACCCACTCGGTGCGGGACGCGGCGGATCTGGTGTCTGAAATGCACAACCTGCCACGGCGTCCGATCTACCAACTGGCCCTGAAGCTGGGCAAAGACGGAAAGGGATGACATGGCGACGCGGCAAGCCAGAGGCACGGTGGCCTATCACGCGGGACTTGCGGCCGAACTGCGAATCGCGGCGGATTACGAAAGGCGCGGTTTCGCCATCGCGCACCAGCGTTGGCGCGGCGCCGGGGGCGAGATCGACCTGATCGCGCGCGACGCGGATGGCATCGTCTTTGTCGAGGTCAAGAAAAGCGCGGATTTCGACCGCGCCGCACAGCGCCTGACCCGCCGCCAGATCGGACGCATCCTTGTTTCGGCTGAACAATTTCTGGCCGGTGAACCGCAAGGCCAGCTGACGAATACCCGGTTCGATGTTGCCTTGGTGGATTCCGCCGGCTCTTTCCGGATCATCGAAAACGCCTTTGGCCAACCCTGATCGCCATTGAACCCTCTGCCGCGCTGGGCCATGTATCGGGCGTGACTATGAGGTATGCACCATGAAGATCGCCTTTCAGATGGACCCGATCGGGGCCGTGGACATCAACGCAGACAGCACCTTCCGCCTGGCCGAAGAGGCGCAGGCGCGTGGTCACGATCTGTTTTTCTATGGCCCGGACCATCTGGCCTATCAGGAGGGGCGGATCACCGCGCGCGGCCACGACATGACGGTGCAGCGCGTGCCGGGCGATCCGGCTGTTCTGGGGCCGCTGCGCGAGGTCGATCTGGCCGAGTTCGGCGTGGTCTGGCTGCGGCAGGATCCGCCGTTCGACATGCACTACCTCACCTCGACCTATCTGCTGGACCGTCTAAAGGGGCAGACTTTGGTGGTGAATGACCCGTTCTGGGTGCGGAACTACCCCGAAAAGCTGCTGGTCCTGGAATTCCCGCACCTGACCCCGCCCACGACCATCGCCCGCGATCTGGAAACGATCCGCGAGTTCAAGGCGCGGCACGGTGATGTCATCCTCAAGCCGCTCTACGGCAATGGCGGCGCGGGCGTGTTCCGGCTGGATGAAAACGACCGCAACCTGTCGGCGCTCTACGAATTGTTCACCGGATTCTCGCGCGAGCCGCTGATCGTTCAGAAATTCCTGCCCGACGTGAGCAATGGCGACAAGCGGGTGATCCTCGTGGATGGCGAGCCCGTGGGCGCGATCAACCGGGTTCCGGCGCCGGGCGAGACGCGCTCGAACATGCATGTGGGCGGACGCCCCGAAAAGATCGGCCTGAGCGAGCGCGATCTGGCAATCTGCGCCGAGATCGGGCCGTTGCTGAAGGAAAAGGGCCAGGTGTTCGTCGGCATCGACGTGATCGGCGACTACCTGACCGAGATCAACGTGACCTCGCCCACCGGCATTCAGGAGCTGGAGCGTTTCAACGGCGTGAACATCGCCGAACAGATCTGGCAGGCCATCGAAGCCAAATTCTAGGCAGCCACCTTGGCGCTGATGCGGAAACTCAGCGCCTCGGCGACATGCGGGCGGCGGACGTCCGGCGCGCCTTCCAGATCGGCGATGGTGCGCGCCACCCGCAGGATGCGGTGATAGGCGCGGGCCGACAGGCCGAACTGATCGGACGCCTTCAGCAAAAGCGCGCGGCCTTCGGCATCGGGGGCGGCGATCTCTTCCAGTATCTGGCCTTCGGCATCGGCGTTCTGCCGGATCGAGGGGTGCTCGCGATAGCGGTCGGCCTGAACCTCGCGCGCGGCCAGGACGCGGGCGGCGACGGTGGCCGAAGTGTCACCCGAAGGCGGCAGGTCAAGGTCGGCATAGCCCACGGGCGGCACTTCGAGGCGCAGGTCGAACCTGTCCATCAACGGTCCCGAGATCCGGCCAAGGTAGTCCTCGCCGCAATTCGGCGCCCGGCTGCAGGCCTTCGAGGCATCCGTCAGGTATCCGCATTTGCAGGGGTTCGCCGCAGCAACCAGCATGAAGCGGCAGGGGTATTTCACGTGTGCGTTGGCCCGCGCGACCATCACTTCGCCGGTTTCGATGGGCTGCCGCAGGGTTTCGAGAACGGTGCGCGGAAACTCCGGGAACTCGTCCATGAACAGAACCCCGTTATGGGCCAGCGAGATCTCGCCGGGTTTCGCGCCCTTGCCGCCCCCGACGATCGCGGCCATCGACGCGGTGTGATGCGGCTCTCGAAAGGGCCGGGCGCGGCTGATGCCGCCCTCGTCCAGCAGGCCGCAGAGCGACTGGATCATCGAGGTCTCCAGCGCCTCGGCGGCGGTGAGCGGCGGCAGGATGCCGGGGATGCGCGCGGCGAGCATGGATTTTCCCGATCCGGGACTGCCGATCATGATCAGGTGGTGACGGCCCGCCGCCGCGATTTCCAGCGCGCGCTTGGCCCGTTCCTGCCCCTTCACGTCGCGCAGATCGCGTGCGCAGGGGGTTTGGTCAACCTCGCCGGGTCTCGCCGCAGGCAGGGGCGACTGGCCCGAGAAATGCCGCACGACGGCACCAAGGCTCTCGGCTCCGATCACCTGCGCTGCTCCGACCCAGGCGGCCTCGGCGCTCGAGGCGCGGGGGCAGATCAGGGCGCGGTCTTCGGCCGCGGCCGTCATGGCAGCGGGCAGCGCCCCGACCACGGGCATCAGTGTTCCGTCCAGCGACAGCTCGCCCAGGGCGACGCTGCTTTCGACCGCGTCCAGCGGGATGATCTCGATGGCCGCCAGCAGCGCCAAGGCGATCGGCAGGTCGAAATGGCTGCCTTCCTTGGGCAGGTCGGCGGGCGACAGGTTGATGGTGATGCGTTTCGAGGGCAGGGCGATCGCCATGGCACTCAGCGCGCTGCGGACGCGCTCGCGGGCTTCGGACACGGCCTTGTCGGGCAGGCCGACGATCGAAAAGGCGGGCAGGCCGGGGGCGACGGCGCATTGCACCTCGACCGGCCGGGCTTCGACCCCCTGGAACGCGACGGTATGGGCGCGGGCGACCATGGCTCTCCTGCTCGTGGTAAACAGGAGATTGCTAGCCCGCCCGCGGTTTAGGAAGCGTTAACGCATTTCGTAGTCCGGCCATTCCGTGACGGGCGGATACACCGGATAGGGGAACGGGTCATAGGTGATTTTCAACGCCTCTTCCCGCCAACGCAGCACGGCCGGGTCCGCCAGCAGCATGTCGCAATAGGCACGGCCTTCGGCCGAAACCGGCAGCCCATAGCCCACGATGCGCGCCGCGATCGGGGTGTAGAACACATCCGCCAGCGAATAGCGCCCGAACAATGGGCCGGCCTCGGCGCCAGAGACGGACCGGGCATGGCCCCAAAGGGCTTCGACGCGGCCCAGATCGGCTTGGGCGTCCGGGGACGGGACAAAACCCTGATAGCAGTGCAAAAGTTGCATCGGGCATTCGCCGCGCAGCGCCGGGAACCCGGCCGCCATCTCGGCGCAAAGCCAGCGGGCCGTGGCGCGCGCTGACGGATCCTCGGGCCAAAGCCCGGCCTCCGGGTGCCGCTCGGCCAGCGTTTCGGCGATGGCGAGGCTTTCTCCGACAACCGTGCCGTCGGGCAGGCGCAAGGTGGGCACCAGCCGCGCGGGCGCCAGCGCGGCCATGTCCGCGGCCATCGTGCCGGAATAGAGGCCGATCATGTGGGTGCGGTAAGGCAGGCCGAATTTCTCGAGCATCAGCCAACCGCGCAGCGACCAACTGGAAAACAGGCGGTCGCCGAGGAAAAGATCATAGGTCATCAGGCGATGATATCCGCCGCGTCAGCTGCCGGCCAAACGGCGATTTGTGCGCTGTTGCATCACGGGCGGTGATTGATCCGGCCCACGTCCCATCCCGTGTCCAGACGGGTGATCTCGGTGACCGACAGGTTGTCGATCCGGTGCGAGAGCGCCTCTTGCGCGTCAAGCTCCAGCGCGCGCTGGATCTGGGTGAGGATGACGCCGAAATGGGCGACGACGATCAAATCCTGCCCTGTATGCATTGCGATAAGCGTGTCGATGGCGGCATCCACACGGGCGCGCACGTCGTTCCAGCTTTCGCCCTTGGGCGGGCGCACCTCGCCGGGATAGTCCCAATAGGCGCGGGCAAGCTCGGGGTCCTCGGCCTCGATCTCGGGGTAGGAGCGCAACTCCCAGCTGCCGAAATGGATTTCGCGCAGGTCGGTCCGGTGGGGCAATCGGGGCCGGCGGCCCTGAATCGCGGTGGCCGTGTCGGCGGCGCGGGACAGGTCGGACGAGATGACCAGCGCCTCCTGGGGCAGGTAGGCCGACAGCCTTTCGATCGCGGCGCGGTCGCTCAGATCGGCAGGCAGATCCGACCAGCCGACCATGGTCCTGGCATGGGTCGGTCCGTGGCGCACGAGATGCAATCGTGTCATGGCAGCTGTCCTTTCAGCACCAATGGCAGCCCGGCCGTGACCTGAACCACGAGATCGGCCTCGGCCGCCAAAGCGATGTTCAACCGGCCCTGCGCCTCGCGGAACTTCCGCGCCAGCGCGTTGTCGGGAACGATGCCTTGGCCGACCTCGTTGGAAACGACGACCACCTGCGCCTCGCAGTCGCGCAGGGCAGTCAGCAGATCGGTCCGGGCCTTGTCCAGATCGCTCTCCGCCAGCAGATGGTTGCTGAGCCACATGGTCGCGCAATCCACGAGGCAGACCTGATCTGCCGTCAGTTCCGACAGCGCCGGGCCAAGGTCCAGAGGTTCCTCGATCGTGGTCCAATCCGGGCCTCGCTGCATGATATGCTGCTCAACCTTCAGGCGCATCTCGTCATCAAATACTTGTGATGTTGCGAGATAAACCCGTGGTTTCCCAGTAGAATCAACGAGTTGCTCGGAAAATGCCGACTTCCCCGAGGCGGCGCCACCAAGAATTAAGGTTAAACTTGGATACACATTTATTACCTTTCTAGTGATCCACCCGGTTTTGTTCTGCGTACTGACGGCAAAACCACAAGGCAAGCCCGGCTCTTGCACATGCTCATGGGAGAACAGCATGGCTTTGGACCACCGGCACGACATGTCGATGTCGCGGCAGGCTATGAAGGCCGAGCTTCTCGATGCTGAAACCGAGAGGCGGCTGGCCTATGCCTGGCGCGACCAGCGGGACGAAAAGGCGCTGCACCGCCTGATCACCGCCTACATGCGGCTAGCGATTTCGATGGCCGCCAAGTTCAAGCGGTATGGCGCGCCGATGAACGACCTGATTCAAGAGGCCGGCCTGGGCCTGATGAAGGCCGCCGACAAGTTCGACCCGGATCGCGGCGTGCGTTTCTCCACCTATGCGACCTGGTGGATCAAGGCCAGCATCCAGGACTATGTGATGCGCAACTGGTCGATGGTGCGGACCGGCTCGACCTCGTCGCAGAAGTCGCTCTTCTTCAACATGCGTCGCGTGCAGGCGCGGCTGGAGCGCGAGGCGGCGCACGAGGGCGTGAAGCTGGATTCGCACCAGATGCACCAGATGATCGCGGCCGAGATCGGCGTCCCGCTGCGGGATGTCGAGATGATGGAGGGCCGTCTGGCCGGCTCGGACTTCTCGCTGAACGCCGTGCAATCCTCGGAAGAGGAAGGGCGCGAGTGGATCGATGTTCTGGAAGATGATCGCGAACAGGCCGCCGAAACCGTCGAGAACCGCCATGACACCGCGCAGCTGCGCGAATGGCTGCTGTCGGCGATGCAGTCCCTGAACGAGCGCGAACGCTTCATCGTGCGCGAACGCAAGCTGCGCGAACCGGCGCGCACGCTGGAAAGCCTCGGCCAGGAACTGGGCCTGTCCAAGGAAAGGGTGCGTCAGCTCGAGGCGGCGGCCTTTTCCAAGATGCGCAAGAGCCTTGAAGCGCAATCGCGCGAGGTGCAACACTTCCTCGCATGAGACAACTTGCGATTCTGGCCTGTGCCTGCCTGGTTTTCGCAGCCGCCCCGTTTCGGGCGGCTGTGGCGTCTGAACTCATTCCCGATGACATCCTGAACCAGATGACCGCCGCCGACGTGGTGATCCTGGGTGAGGTCCACGACAACCCACAGCATCACCGTGTCCAGACCGAGGCGGTCAAGGCGATCAAGCCTTCCGCCGTTGTCTGGGAAATGGTCACGGAAGAGGGCGCGCAGCGCCTTGCGCAAAAGGCGGCCACGAACCCTGAGGAACTGGCCAGGATACTGCGCTGGGCCGAGTCGGGCTGGCCGCCGCTCAGCATGTACTACCCGGTGTTCCAGGCCTCGGACGCGCCGGTCTACGGAGCGATGGTCCCGCGCGCGGCGGCTCAGCACGCGATGGAGGCCGGCCCCGCTGCGGCCATGGGGGCGGACGCGGCACTGTACGGTCTGACCATTCCGCTGCCGCCCGAAGAACAGGCTGCCCGCGAGGCCGATCAACTGGCGGCGCATTGCGATGCGATCCCGCAGGACCTGCTGCCCAAGCTCGTGGCGGCCCAGCGTTTGCGCGATGCAGTTCTAACCCGCGCGATACGTCAGGCGCTGGCCGACACTGGCGGGCCGGTGGTCGTCATCACCGGCAATGGCCACGCGCGCAAGGATCGGGGCATTCCCACCTTCCTGTCGCGGCTGGAGCCGGGCCTGCGCATTTTCGTGCTGGGCCAGTCCGAGGACGGTGCGATTTCAGGCGAGTATGACGCCGTGCTCGACAGCCCCGCCGTCGAACGCGAAGACCCTTGCGAGGCGTTCCGGAAACAGGGCTGACGCGGCGGATTATCCGCTGGCGGAAGCCGAGGCTCTTGCATAATGTCGGGGCGACCCGGGGACTGAAAGAGGCTGGAAATGCTGGCGTCGAAACGCATCTTGCTGATCATCGGAGGCGGGATTGCCGCCTACAAGTCGCTGGACCTGATCCGGCGGCTGCGTGAACGCGGTGCCTCGGTGACGCCGGTCCTGACCCGCGCGGGCGAAGAATTCGTGACTCCGCTTTCCGTTTCGGCCCTGGCGGGGGAAAAGGTTTATCGCGATCTGTTCGACCTGACCGACGAGGCCGAGATGGGTCACATCCAGCTGTCGCGCTCGGCCGATCTGGTGGTGGTGGCGCCGGCGACGGCGGATCTCATGGGCAAGATGGTGGCGGGGCTGGCGAACGATCTGGCGTCGACGCTGCTGATGGCGACGGATACGCCGGTGCTGATCGCGCCGGCCATGAACGTGCGCATGTGGGAACATCCGGCGACCCGCCGCAACCGCGAACAGCTTGTCGCGGACGGGATCACGTTCGTCGGTCCGAACGAGGGCGACATGGCCTGCGGCGAACACGGCCCGGGCCGCATGGCCGAGCCGCTGGAGATCGTCGCCGCGATCGAAGCGGCGCTGGGCAAGGGGCCATTGACTGGCAAACGCATTCTCGTCACTTCGGGCCCCACGCACGAGCCGATAGACCCCGTCCGTTACATCGCCAACCGCTCGTCGGGCGCCCAGGGCACGGCGGTGGCCAGGGCGCTGGCATCGCTCGGGGCCGAGGTCGTTTTCATCACCGGCCCGGCCGAGGTGCCGCCCCCCGATGGCGTTCGGGTCGTGCGGGTCGAAAGCGCACGCGAGATGTCGGATGCAGTGGACGCGGCGCTGCCCGTGGATGCCGGGGTGTTTGCCGCCGCCGTGGCCGACTGGCGAGTGGCCGCCGCGTCGGAGCGCAAGCTGAAGAAAAGCAAGGATGGTTTGCCGGTGCTGGAATTCACTGAAAACCCCGACATTCTGAAGCGGGTGTCGCGGATGGGCGAAGGGCGGCCGGGGCTGGTCGTGGGTTTTGCCGCCGAGACCGACAACGTGATCGAACACGCGACTGCCAAGCGCGCGCGCAAGGGTTGCGACTGGATCGTGGCCAACGATGTCTCTCCCGCGACGGGGATCATGGGCGGTTCCGAGAATGCGGTGACGCTGATAACGGATGCGGGGGCGGAAGAGTGGCCGCGCATGGGCAAGGATGCGGTTGCCGAGCGTCTGGCGCAACGGATCGCTGCTGCGTTGACCGGGTGACAGGTCCGCCTCCGGCGGGAGTATTTTTGAAAAGATGAAGCAGGGGGTGCGCTGATGGTGGCAATCCGTGTGATCCGTGAAGAAGGGGCCGATCCGGCCGTTCCGCTGCCGTCCTACGAGACGGCGGGGGCGGCTGGCGCGGATGTGCGGGCCAACCTTCCCGACCGGGGTTCGATCATGCTCGAGCCCGGACATCGGGTGCTGGTCCCCACCGGTCTGCGGATCGAGATTCCGGCAGGTTTCGAGGTGCAGGTCAGGCCGCGTTCGGGGCTGGCGCTGAAGCATGGGATCACCTTGCCCAACACGCCGGGCACGATCGACAGCGACTATCGCGGCCCGCTTGGGGTAATCGTTCTGAACGCGGGGCAGGAGGTTTTCGAAATCGCCCACGGAGACCGGATCGCGCAGCTTGTTGTCGCGCCGGTCGTGCAAGCGGATTTCGCGCTGGCGGAAGGGCTCAGCGACACGGCCCGCGGTGCGGGTGGCTTTGGATCGACGGGGCGCGGCTGATGGTTCTGGTATTCGTCCTCGCGGCGGCGCTCTGGGGGCTTGGGTATCTGATGGGCGTTTCCCGCGCGGCGCGCCTCGGCTCCGTTGGCGTCCTGTTTGCCGGGGTGCTGCTGGTTCAGTTCATTTTGCCGGACGGGCACCCCTTGCGCGAAGCCACCGGAGGGTCTCTGGCGCTATGGCTGATACTGGGCGGTTTTGCGCTGCTGGCCCTGCTTTATGGGCGGCTGCTTGCCGCTTTGCGCAAGCGGGCCGGTGGGGCAAAGCCCGAGGCGCAGCAGAAACAGCCCGGCAGCTTCTCGGATACCGAACTGGAACGTTATGCCCGCCATATCGTGCTGCGAGAACTCGGTGGCCCCGGGCAGAAAAAGCTGAAAAACGCCCGCGTGCTGGTGATCGGCGCCGGAGGGTTGGGGGCGCCCGCGCTGCAATATCTGGCGGCGGCAGGTGTCGGCACCGTCGGGGTCATCGACGATGACGTTGTCGAGAATGCGAACCTGCAGCGGCAGGTGATCCACCGGGACGCGGATATCGGGGTGCCCAAGGTGTTTTCGGCTCAGGCAGCAATGGTTGCGCAGAACCCGAATGTCACCGCGCGCCCCTATCACCGGCGGCTGACCGAAGACATCGCCGCCGATCTGTTTGCCGACTATGACCTGATCCTCGACGGCACCGACAATTTCGACACCCGCTATCTCTCCAACCGCACCGCGGTGGCCTTGGGAAAACCCCTGATCTCCGGCGCGCTGGCGCAGTGGGAGGGGCAGTTGAGCGTGTTTCACCCCGCCAGTTCGGGCCCCTGTTACCAGTGCATCTTCCCCGAGGCCCCGGCGGCCGGGCTTGCGCCGTCCTGTTCCGAGGCGGGTGTCATCGGGCCGTTGCCGGGGGTCGTCGGGTCGATGATGGCGGTCGAGGCGATCAAGCTGATCACCGGTGCGGGCCAGCCATTGGTGGGCGAAATGCTGATCTATGACGCGCTTTACGGCGAGTCCCGCAAGATCACCCTGTCGAAACGTGCTGATTGCCCGGTCTGCGGCGGCACTTCGACATAGGCGGAACCGCCGCGCGCCTTGGCGCGCGGCCCCGCCCAACGCCGCCAAGGCGCATCCCCGATGCGCCTGCGGGGGCGGGAGCGCCTCTTGGCTCAGCCCAGGGCGCGGTCAAGATCGGCGATCAGGTCCTCGGCATCTTCCAGCCCCACGGACAGCCGGAAAATCCCGTCGCCGGCATAGGCGCGGTAATCCTCCAGTTGCTTCCCTTCCAGCTTGAAGGAGGTGTCCATCAGCCCTTCGGTTCCCATCCAGAAGATCAGGCTGCGGTGGTGGCCAAGCGACACGGCATAGTGGACGACCTCCAAGCGTTCGATCATCTGGCGGGCCATGCGCTCACCGGTGGCGGCATCGCCCACCTGGAAGGAAATCATGCCCGAGGTATTGCTCATCTGCCGCGCCGCCAGTTCCGCCTGCGGGTGCGAGGCCAGACCCGGATAGATTACCCGCGTCACGCGGGGGTCGGCCTCCAGCCACTCGGCAACGGCCTGCGCCCCGGCCTGATGCGCCTTCATCCGCAAGGGCAGGGTCGAGGCCCCGCGCGCGATCAGCCATGCATTGAAGGGCGACAGGACGCCGCCGTGATGGATGGCCGCCTCGGCCCGCATCCGTGCGACCAGATCCGCAGGCCCCGCCACCGCGCCGCCGACCGCATCGCCGTGCCCGCCGATGTATTTCGTGGTCGAGTGCATGGTCAGATCAACCCCCAGCGCCACCGTGTCCAGGCCCAGCGGCGAGGCAAAGGTGGCGTCGCAGCTCAACAGCGCCCCCGCCTGCCGCGCCAGTTCTGATACCGCCGCAAGGTCGGTCAGCCGCCCGATCGGGTTCACGGGTGTCTCGGTGTGGATGAGGCGGGTATTGGGCCGGATCGCCGCCGCCACGGCCTCGATGTCCGACATGTTGACCGGGCTCACCTCGATCCCCATTCGCGGCAGCGTCTCGCGGGCCAGTTCCGCCACACCCGCATAGGAGACATCCGAGATGACCAGGTGATCGCCCGCCGACAGGAAGGTGAAGAAGATCGCGGCGGCCGCCGCCATCCCCGAGGCGGTGGCGAGACATGCTTCGGTGCCCTGCAAGGCCGCGATCTTGGCCTCAAGCCCCGCAACGGTCGGGTTGGCCCAGCGGGAATAGGCATAGGGGCTGTCCGGGGTCAGGTCGTGGGCCGAAAAGCCGGCAACGTCGTCCAACAGATAGGTCGAACTCATGTGGATCGGCGGGGCCGAGGCTTTGGTGGAAGGATCCGGCGGGTTGCCCGCGTGAATGGCTGTGGTCATTGGCCCGGCGTGCCGGTTGCTTTTCGTCATGTCAGATCTCCCTTCGCGCCGAGCCTGCTTGGGCCACGCGCGGGATGCAAGCCACTTCGCGACGGGCGGCGTCGTTTTGTGCGCGTCGCCTCTGGACCATCGGGGGCCGCGCTCCTAGCTTGGCGGCAAAGGAGATACGCATGACCAACCCGATCCTTGCCGACTGGCGGACACCGTTTGAAATCGCCCCCTTCGCACAGATCAGCGACGAGGATTTCGCGCCCGCGCTCGAGCAGGCGCTGGCGTCTCACCGCGCCGAGATCGACGCGATCGCCAACGATCCCGACGCGCCCAGCTTTGCCAATACCGTCGAGGCGCTCGAGGCATCGGGCGAAGATCTGGACAAGGTGCTGTCGGTGTTCTTCACCGTGGCCGGGGCCGACAGCAACCCGACGCGCGAGGCACTGCAGCGCGAATTTTCCCCAAAGCTTGCTGCGCATTACTCGGAGATTTCGGCCAACAAGGCCCTGTTCCGCCGCGTGGCGGATCTCTGGGAGAGGCGTGAGGAGTTGGACCTGACGGAGGAACAGCAGCGGGTTCTGATGCTGACCCATCGCAGTTTCGTCCGGGCCGGCGCGGCGCTGGAGGGGGCCGAGGAAGAGCGGATGAAAGAGATCAAGGCGCGTCTGGCGAGCCTCGGCACCGCCTTCACCCAGAACCTTCTGGCGGATGAGCGCGACTGGTTCATGCCGCTGGCCGAAGAGGACTTGGCCGGCCTGCCCGATTTCGTCGTCGATGCGGCCCGCGCGGCGGGGCGGGAAAAGGGGGCCGAGGGGCCGGTGGTCACCCTGTCGCGCTCGCTGATCGTGCCGTTTTTGCAATTCTCGCCGCGCCGGGATCTGCGCGAGAAAGCCTATCGTGCCTGGGCCGCGCGCGGGGCCAATGGTGGCGCGACCGACAACCGCGCCATCGCGGCCGAGATCCTGAAGCTGCGCGAAGAGCGCGCCAGGCTGCTCGGTTATGACAATTTCGCCGAATACAAGCTGGAAACCGAAATGGCCCGCACGCCGGACCGGGTGCGCGATCTGCTGATGCAGGTGTGGGAGCCCGCGAAAGCCCGAGCCGAGGCTGATGCCGAGGCGATGACCGAGATGCTGCGCGCCGACGGGGTCAACGGTCCGCTGGAGGCATGGGACTGGCGTTATTACGCGGAAAAGCGGCGCAAGGCCGAGCATGATCTCGATGAGGCGGCGCTGAAGCCCTATCTGCAGCTTGAGCGGATGATCGAGGCCTCGTTTGCCTGCGCCAACCGCCTGTTCGGGCTGGAGTTCCAGCCGTTGGATGTAGATCTATTCCACCCCGATTGCCGGGCCTGGGAGGTGACCCGCGAGGGCAAGCATGTGGCCGTGTTCATCGGCGACTATTTCGCGCGCGGCTCGAAACGCTCGGGGGCGTGGTGCAGCGCCATGCGCCAACAGGCGAAGTTCCCGAAGGAACAGGCGCCGGTGGTCATCAACGTGTGCAACTTCGCCAAGGGCGAGCCCGCGCTGTTGTCCTATGACGATGCCCGGACCCTGTTCCACGAATTCGGCCACGCGCTGCACCAGATGCTGTCGAACGTGACCTATGAAAGCATCTCGGGCACCAGCGTCGCGCGCGATTTCGTGGAACTGCCCAGCCAGCTCTACGAGCACTGGCTGGAGGTGCCCGAGGTGCTGTCGGAATTCGCCACCCATGCCGAGACCGGCGCGCCGATGCCGCAGGAGATGCTGGACAGGGTGCTGAAGGCCGCCAATTTCGACCAGGGGTTCCAGACCGTTGAATACGTCGCCTCTGCGCTGGTCGACCTGGCCTTCCATGACGGGCCGGCGCCGGCCGACCCGATGGCGAAACAGGCCGAGGTTCTGGCCGGGATCGGCATGCCTCATGCCATCGGAATGCGCCACGCGACGCCGCATTTCGCCCATGTGTTTGCCGGGGACGGCTACAGCTCGGGCTACTACAGCTACATGTGGTCCGAGGTCATGGATGCAGATGCCTTTGCCGCGTTCGAAGAGGCGGGCGGACCCTTCGACCCCGAGCGGGCCCGGGCGCTGGAGGAGAACATCCTGTCAACTGGTGGCTCGAAAGAGGCCGAAGAGCTGTACCTGGCTTTCCGCGGGCGCCTGCCGGGCGTCGAGGCCCTGCTCAAGGGGCGAGGTCTGGTGGCCGCCTGAGATCGGGGTTGCGCCCTGCGGGCGCAGCCTCCGGCGGGAGTATTTTTGAAAAGATGAAGTGGGTGGGCTGTCGCCTGCCTGTGGTTCAGTAGCCGAGGGTGCGGTCGACCAGGTGCAGGAACGGCTCGCCCGCCTCGCCGCGGCGGATGTTTTCGCAGATCACCTGCGCGGCGGTTTCCGGCCGCGTTTCGGAGGCGATATGCGGGGTGACGGTAACGTTGGGGTGCGACCAGTAGGGATGCTCGGGCGGCAGCGGCTCGGTTCGGAAAACGTCTAGCGTGGCATGGCCGATCTGGCCGGAGTCCAGCGCGGACAGCAGGGCCTCGTCATCTATCAGAGCGCCGCGGCCGGGATTGATGACGCGGGCGCCCTTGGGCAGCAGGGCCAGGGTCTCGGCGTTCAGCGTGTTTTCCGTGGCCGGGGTGTCGGGCAGCAGAAGAACGACGATCTCGGCCGATGACAGGGCGGCACACAGCCCGTCCGCGCCGTGCAGGCAGATCACCCCGGCGAGGGACTTGGGCGAGCGGCTCCAGCCCGTGACGTTGAAATTCAGGGCGGCCAGGGCTTGGGCTGCGGCCCTTCCCAAGGCGCCAAGCCCCAGGACGGCAACCCGGCGTTGGCTTGCCAGCGGCGGCGGATCGGGGATCCAGATCCCGTCCTGCCCCGTGATATGCCTGTCGATGCCCAGATGATAGCGCAGAACGTGGCCCACGACCCATTCGGTCATGCCTTGCGTCAGGCCGTGATCCACCATGCGGGCCAGCGGAACGGTCAGGGTGTCGTTGCCGACGATGCTCTCGACCCCGGCCCACAGGCTGAGAACCGCCTTGAGTCTTGTGTAGGGAGAGAAATCGCTCAGCCCGCCATTCGGCGCATAGACCACGTAGTCGACCTCATCGGCTGCAAGGTCGGTGGCCAGCGTGAAGTCCAGACCCGCGTCTTTCAGACCCTGTGTCAGAAGCGGTTGATATACCGGCCACAGGGCAGGGCGTGCTGAGAAGAGGATGTTCACGGGCATTTGGTGGACTCGCTACGGATTATCTTGGGCGGTGGATATGGGCGCTTTGGACGATGCCGAAGGCGGCCATGAGAACCAGCATGGCCGAGCCGCCATAGCTGACCATCGGCAGCGGCACGCCGACGACGGGGGCAAGACCCATCACCATCGACATGTTCACGGCAAAGAACAGGAAGAAGTTCAGTGCGATGCCCAGCGTGACCAGGGACGAAAACCGGTCTTTCGTGGCCAGCGCCGTGACCATGCAGAAGATCAGGATCAGCGCGTAGAGGGCCAGCAGGGAAATGCCGCCGACAAAGCCGAACTCCTCGGCCAGCGTCGTGAAGATGAAGTCGGTGTGTTTTTCCGGCAGGAAGTTCAGCCTGGACTGGGTTCCCTGCATGAAGCCCCGCCCGCTCCAGCCGCCCGATCCGAGCGCGATCTTGGACTGGGTGATGTGGTAGCCCGCCCCCAGCGGATCGGTCGAGGGGTCGAGAAAGGTGTCGATCCGCTTGAACTGGTAGTCCTTCAGCAGTTGCCAGTCGGTGCCGCGGCTCTTGAACACCGCCGTCACCAGGCCGACGCCTGCGGCGATCACCGCTGCGAAATAGGCCCAGTGAACCCCGGCCAGAAACATCAGGCCGCCGCCCGCGGCGAGCAGCAGGATGGAGGTGCCGAGATCGGGTTGTTTGAGAACCAGAAATGTCGGGAACAGGATGATGAGCACGGGCAGCAGCACCCAGAACGGACGCGAGGTCTTGTGTTCCGGCAACCAGTCGTAATAGGCGGCCAGCAGCATCACCAGGGTGATCTTCATCAACTCTGACGGCTGCAGGCGCATGAAGCCAAGATCGATCCATCGCTGCGCGCCCATGCCGACGGTTCCCATGAACTCGACGAGGATCAGCAGGACGACCGTGCCCAGATAGGCGAGCAGCGCCATGTTGCGCCAGAACCAGATCGGCACGAACGCCACGATGAACATCACCGCCAGCCCGAGGCCAAAGCGTTCCATCTGCGGTTCGGCCCACGGCATGAACGATCCGCCGGCGACGGAATAGAGCATGAGAAAGCCGGCGCTGGCCACGCTGATCAGCAGCAGCACCAATGGCCAGTTCAGGTAAAGAACCTTGCGGAAGCCGGTCGGCGTGGATTTGACCGCGTGTTCCAGATAGCTCATGCGCGATCCTTTTCATCCGGTCGTGCCCGGGGCCGGTGATCGCCCTCCAGGCGTTTCTGCTGTTCCTTGATGCGCTCGCGGTCTGCCACGGGATACGCCTCGAGCGGCGGGGTGCCCCCATAAAGCGCCTGAAGCATGATGTCCCGCGCCACCGGCGCCGCCGCCTTGGAGCCGCCGCCGCCATGCTCGACCACCACGGACACGGCGTATTTGGGCTTGTCGAACGGGGCGAAGCAGACGAACAGCGCGTGATCGCGGCGCTCCCACGGGAGGTCCTCGTTGCGGATGACGCCGGCCGCGCGCTCGGCGGCGGTGATGTTTCGGACCTGGCTGGTGCCGGTCTTGCCGGCCATGCGGTAGAGGTCTTCGATGATGCGGCTGCGATAGGCGGTGCCGCGGCGGTCATTGGATACCGCGAACATGGCTTTCTGCACCTGTTGCAGATTGTTCCTGTTGACCGGCAGGTCCTCGCCCGCGCCCGAGGGCTGTTCGACCCCGTTGATCGACTTGACCAGCCTTGGTGTGACCGAACGGCCTGTCGCGATCCGCGCCGACATGACGGCCAGTTGCAGCGGCGAGGCCAGCATGTAGCCCTGCCCGATGGAGGCGTTCGCCGTATCGCCCACCAGCCAGTCCTGCCCGTGAACGCGGCTCTTCCAATCCTGGTTCGGGGCCAGCCCTTCGGCAACGGCGGACATCGGCAGATCGTGGCGGATTCCCAACCCGAAGGTGCGCGCCATTTCCGATATCCGGTCGATGCCGACCTTCAGCGCCAAGTCGTAGTAGTAAACGTCGCAACTTTGCTTGAGCGAATTCTCCAGGTCCATGTGGCCATGGCCACCACGTTTCCAGCAGTGGAAACGACGGCTGCCGACCTTGAGGAAACCGGGGCAATACACCGTGTCATTCGGCCCGACGATACCGGCCTCGAGCGCGGCCATGGCGGTGATCATCTTGAAGGTCGAACCGGGCGGATAGGTGCCCTGAACACTCTTGTTCGACAGCGGGCGGTACTTGTCCTCGATCAGTGCCCGGTAGTCGGCAACCGAGATCCCGCGAACAAAGAGGTTCGGGTCGAAACTTGGGGCCGAGCAGATGGCCCTCAGGTCGCCGGTTTCGACGTCGATCACGACCGCCGCCGCGCTCTCGCCGCTCAGGCGGGCCTGGACGTATTGCTGCAAGTCCGCGTCAACGGTCAGCTGCAGGTCGGCCCCGGCCTGACCTTCGCGCCGGTCCAGTTCACGCATGATCCGGCCGGTCGCGTTGACCTCGACCCGCTTGGCCCCGGCCTTGCCACGCAGCAGGTCTTCCTTCTTGGCCTCAAGTCCGACCTTGCCGATCTGAAAGCGCGGGATCATCAACACCGGCTCGGGGTCTTCCATCTTGCTCAGGTCGTAGTCGCTGACAGGTCCGACATAGCCCACCACATGGGCGAAATCCTCGTAGCGCGGGTAGTGTCTGGTCAGGCCGACCTCGGGCGTGATGCCGGGCAGGGCGGGCGCGTTGATCGCGACCTTGGAAATATCCTCCCACGTCACCTGGTCGGCGAGTGTCACCGGCAGGAAGGGCGCGGAACGGCGCATTTCGGTGCGCGCGCGCTCGAGCTCTTCTTCCTGCAGCGGGATCAGTTTTGACAGGTTGGCGATCACAGCGTCGACATCCCCCGCATCTTCGCGCACGATGACGATGCGGTACGAGGGTGTATTCTGGCCTATGATCTTGCCGTTCCGGTCGAAAATTTCGCCCCGTTTCGGCGGAATGAGCCGGATGTTGATCCGGTTTTCCTCGGCCAGCAGCCGGAACTGATCGGCCTGCTCGACCTGCAGGTAGCGCATCCGCATCGCGAGGCCGCCCATGAAGACCGCCTGCAGTCCACCAACAAAAAGCGCGCGCCGCGTGAAACGTTTCTGGAGCCGGCCGAGTTCCTTGGGATTCCGTCTCACGCGCGCCCTCCCAGAGCATCGGATTCCGACAGCGCCGGGCGGCGGACCCCGAACAGGCCCTTGCTGATCCAGACCACCAGGGGATAGGTCGCGAGGGTTGCGGCGACCTGCAGAATGACCAGCCACAACGGTGCCTGTTGCACGGCGGTGATCCACAATACGGCACGGTTGCAAAAGGCGATTGCCACGATGACGATCCCGACCGTCAACCATTCTGCGGCGAACCCGGCATCGCGCATTCCCGGTGCCGCCGACCTCAGATAGGCGCTGCCCGCCACGACCAGCGCGGCCAGCAGGCCGGGGGGGCGCTGCAACAGCAGGTCGGCCATCAGCATCACCACGGCTATGCTGAGCAGGGGAACGTAGTCGGGTCGGCGCAGCACCCAGGCCAGGGTGAGCGCGACAAGCAGGTCCGGCGGCGCCCAGCGGGCCGGCAGGGTGCCCAGCGGCAAAAGGTGAAAGAACAGGATCAACAGCGCCAGCAAAGGATAGAGCGCCCGCATCAACCACAGGTGCAACTGGGGTCTATCCATCTGCGGCCTCCGCAGAGGGCAGAGGAGCGTGCGGGCTTCTGGAGCCGACGATTCCCCCCGGATCGCTGATCGGTTCCGGCGGGTGATAACGCAGCACGCGCAGGTACTCCAACCGTTCGAAATCCGCTGAAAGCCGGACGCGCAGACGCCCGCCGGGATCCTGAGCAACCTGCCCGATCAGAATGCCCGCAGGGAACACGCCGCCGTCGCCCGAGGTGATCACCCGGTCTCCAGGGCGCACCAGTTCGCGGTTTTCGAGAAAGTCGATCACGGGGGCCGCCGTGTTGTCGCCGACGATCAGGGCGGTCTGTCCCGACGGCTGGATCGTCGCTGGAATGGCGCTGGCGGCGTCCGTCACCAGGAGCACGCGCGATGTTTCCGTCCCGACCCCCGAGATCCGGCCGACCAGCCCGATCCCGTCCATCGCGGCCCAGCCATCGACGATCCCATCGCGCTCACCGATGTTGAGCAGCACCGATTGCCGGAACGGAGATCCGCTGTCGGCCATCACCACGCCCGTGACGTAGGTCAGGCGCGGGTCGAGGCGGACATTGTTCAGGTCCAGCAGGCGCGCATTCTCCTGCTCAAGCTGCAGGGCGGCCTCTTTCCAGGCCCGCATCCGGCGCAGCTCGCTGCGCAGTTCCCGGTTCTGCTCGCTCAGCCGCTGGTAGCTCTGGAAATCGCGCACCAGGTTGATGGTCGCCGTGACCGGAACCATGGCCCAGTCCATCGACGGCACGACCTTGTCGGCCACCTGCGCGCGAAACCGTTCGACGCGCGGGCTGTCGATCCGCCAGACAAGAAAGATCCCCAGCAGGCACAGCAGCAGAACCCCCAGAAGCAACCGGCGCAGGGGGGCTGAATAATCCTCGCGCTGTGATCGGTCCTTGCTCACAGGACTCCTTCCGGTGCGGTCCGCGCCGTAGTCTTGACCCGCGATTCAGAGGGTGCGCGCCTCAGCTGTCGTAGTCAATCGCGTGGCGCAGTTGTTTTTCGTATTCCAGCGCCTTGCCGGTGCCCAGCGCCACGCAGTTCAGGCTTTCGTCGGCGATCGACACGGCCAGGCCGGTCTGCTCGCGCAGGGCCAGATCCAGATCCCCCAGCAGAGCGCCGCCGCCGGTCAGCATGACGCCACGGTCAACGATGTCGGCCGCAAGATCGGGCGGAGTGGTTTCCAGCGCGGTCATCACGGCTTCG
This sequence comes from Ruegeria marisrubri, assembly GCF_001507595.1. GTDB lineage: Bacteria > Pseudomonadota > Alphaproteobacteria > Rhodobacterales > Rhodobacteraceae > Ruegeria > Ruegeria marisrubri. The sequence goes on along the minus strand of NZ_LQBQ01000037.1, from coordinate 117,299 downwards.
CAGATCTGTTGCACCGGCTCGGCAAGGGCCTCGGCAACCTGGGCCTGGCTGATCTCGATCTCTTTCGGAACGCCGTTCAGCAGGTCCCGGCCTCGGATCTGCATCGTCTGGCCGCGGCCGTCGTCGGGCATACGTGCGGTGCCGATGGTGGTCTTGATGCGCTCTGCCGTCGATTCGCCGACCAGCAGGTTCTGCTGGCGGCGCAGGTAGTTGATGATCGCCTCGTCCATGCGGTCGCCGCCGACGCGGACCGAGCGGGCATAGACGATGTCGCCCAGCGACAGGACCGCAACCTCGGTGGTGCCGCCGCCGATATCCACGACCATGTTGCCGGTGGGATCGGTGATCGGCATGCCCGCGCCGATGGCCGCCGCGATCGGTTCGGCGATCAGACCGGCGCGGCGGGCGCCTGCCGACAGAACCGACTGGCGGATGGCGCGCTTTTCAACCGGGGTCGCGCCATGCGGCACGCAGACGATGATCTTGGGTTTCGAAAAGGTCGAGCGCTTGTGCACCTTGCGGATGAAATGCTTGATCATCTCTTCGGCGGTGTCGAAGTCGGCGATGACACCTTCGCGCATCGGGCGGATGGCCTCGATCGAGCCGGGGGTGCGGCCCAGCATGAGCTTGGCGTCCTCGCCCACGGCCAGAACCTTTTTCATGCCGTCCTTGACGTGGTAGGCGACAACCGATGGCTCGGACAGGATCACGCCGCGGCCCTTGACATAGACCAGCGTGTTCGCCGTCCCGAGGTCGATGGCCATGTCCGCTGTGAACAGGCCGCCCAGATTGTCAAAGATCCCCATGTCTTGTGGTCCTGCTTTTCAGATTATTCTCTCGTCCTCGACTCGACGGGTTCGGGACGGATGACTTATAGGGTGCCAAGCCGCCCTGTAAAAGGCCTGATTCCGTGACGATCAGCGCCTTTCCGCCTCTTTTGGAAGGACATTAGAAGGCAATATGCTGTCATATCAACATATTTACCACGCCGGCAATCTGGCGGATGTGCACAAGCACGCGCTTTTGGCTTGGATTCTCAGCTATTTGGCGAAAAAGGACAAACCGCTGAGCTATGTCGAAACGCATTCGGGGCGCGGGCTGTATCAGCTCGACGCCGACGAGGCGGTGCGCACCGGCGAGGCCGCGGCAGGGATCGAGCGGGTCGAGCGCGAGGCCTGGTTCGGCGAGGAACACCCCTTGGCGCGGGCCCTGGCCAAAGTGCGCGCGCAATACGGGGCCAAGGCCTATCCCGGCTCGCCCCTGATCGCGGCCAGCCTGCTGCGGCCGCAGGACAGCCTGCATTTCGCCGAACTGCACCCGCGGGAACACGCCGCGCTGCGCAAGGCCCTGACGCCTTTCGGCGCCAAGGTCTATCGGCAGGACGGGTTCGAGCTGGCCCAGTCTCTGCTGCCGCCGACCCCGCGGCGGGGCATGCTGCTGATCGACCCCAGCTACGAGGTCAAGGCAGACTATGACCGCCTGCCCGGCATCATCGCCAAGCTGCACCGCAAGTGGAACGTGGGCGTGATCGCCCTGTGGTATCCGATCCTGACCGATGGCCGCCACAAGCCGATGGTCGAGGCGCTCAAGAGGCAGAACCTTCCCAAGGCGGTCTGCCACGAGGTTCGCTTTCCGGCGGCGCGGGAAGGTCATCGCATGGTCGGTTCGGGCATGTTCGTCATCAACGCACCGTTCGGGATCGAGGATGAAACCGCGGCGCTGGACGCTCTGTTCGGACAGCGTGCGGCGCGATAGGCCCGCTGCACCCGTGTTCCGGCCGCCCGGCCCTCAACCGAAAGAATTTGGAGAACCGCCAGCCGCGGACTAGTATCCCATTGGGAGGGTCGCGATGGATCGCAGACTTGCGGCCGTATTGGCGGCTGACATGGTGGGGTACAGCCGGTTGATGGAATCCGACGAGCAGGGCACGCTCGCCCGGCTCCGGACTCATCGGATCGAGTTGATCGACCCGTCGATCTCAAGACACCGGGGCACCATCATCAAGACCACCGGCGACGGCATGCTGGTGGAGTTTGCCAGCGCGCAAGACGCCGTGGCCTGCGCGGTCGAGGTGCAGACCCGCATGTGCCGGCGCAACATGGACGTGCCCGAGGATCGCCGCATCCGTTTTCGCATCGGGGTCAATCTCGGCGACATCATCTTTGAGGACGACGACATATTCGGCAGCGGCGTCAACGTCGCGGCACGGCTCGAACAGGCCGCCGGGGTGGGGGAAATCCTGATCTCCTCTGCCGTGCACGAGCAGGTCTGTCGCCGGATGGAGCTGCAGTTCGAGGACATGGGCAACCTTGAACTGAAGAACATCAGCCAGCCCGTTCAGGCCTTCCGGGTGGCGCTCGACATGCCGGCCCCGCCGGTCGCGCAAGGCGAAACGGCCGGCGGAGGCGACACGCGGGTCGTCAAGCCCACCATCGCGGTTCTGCCCTTTGCGAACATGAGCGGGGATCCCGACCAGGAGTTCTTCGTCGATGGCCTGACCGAGGATCTGCTGACCGAACTCAGCCGCCGGCACGAATTGTTCGTGATCTCGCGCAACTCCAGCTTCGTCTACAAGGGGCAGGCGGTGAATGTCCGCGAGGTGGCCGAGAAACTGGGGGCGCAATACATCGTCGAGGGCAGCGTCCGAAAGGCCGGCAACCGGCTGCGGGTCACGGTCCAGCTGATCGACAGCCACAACGACGCCCATGTCTGGGCCGAGAAATACGACCGGGATCTGGACGACATCTTCGCCATTCAGGACGAGATCACATCGTCCGTGGTGGCGACTCTGCCGGGGCGGATCGAGGCCTCGCAGCAGGAAGAGCTGTCGCGCAAGAAACCGTCGAACCTGGCGGCCTATGAATGCGTGCTGGCTGCCAAGGTGCTGCATCACCGCAGCGCGCGGGAGGACAATGCCGAGGCGCAGAAACTGATCGACCGCGCGATAGAACTGGACCCGGACTATGCCCATGCCCATGCCTGGCGCGGCTGCATCCGCGGGCAGGCCTGGGCCTATGGCTGGTGCGACGATCCCGAAAAGATGCTGGAAAAATGCGTCGAGTCCGTCACCAAGGCGGCCGCGCTGGACGACAATGACGCCGACGTGCACCGGCTGATGGCCGCGGTCGAGATCATCCGCAACAATCTGGGCCGGGCGCGCTATCACCAGGAACGAGCGCTGTCGCTCAATCCGAACTACGATCTGGTCGTCGTGCAGATGGGCGAATTGCTGACCTGGAGCGGCCAACCCGAAGAGGGGGCCGAGTGGATCGAGAAGGCGATGCGCCTGAACCCGCACCACCCCGCGCGCTTCTGGAGCCATCTGGGCAAGGCGCATTTCTGCGGGCGGCACTACGAGCAGGCCATCGAGGACTTCCACCGCCTGCCGATGCTGGATGAATCGCAGCACGCCTTCGTCGCGGCCTGCCACGGCTGGTTGGGCAACGAGACCGAAGCCAGGCGCCACGCCGACGCGATCCGCGCGGCCAACCCGGATTTCAAGGCCGAAGACCTGCTTGCCGCGATGCACTACGGCCGTGCGGAAGACCTGCAACATTTCCGGCAGGGTCTGGAAAAGGCGGGACTAACCTGAGAGCGGCGGTTTTGTATGGTGCAGGTAGATATGGCCTGTCGGGTTCAAAGGCGTTCTCGTGGCGTCAATCCGTCAAGGCAAACGGGGTCCATTTCCCTGGGATCCCACGAAGTTTCCTCGGTTCCAGCCTGTGAAATTCACGCTCTGACCCGAGGGTCAAGTCCTTGACGGTTTGCGAGGTCAGGATCTCATCAGGCGCGGCTTCGTGCATGAGACGCGCGGCCACATGTACGGTCGCGCCGCTCAAGTCCTGCCCCCGGATTTCGCATTCGCCCGTATGTACGCCGGTGCGACTTTGCAGGCCCAAACCTGCCACGTCCCGGCGCAGAGTCAGGGCGCATTCCAGCGCGCTTGTTGGCCCCCGGAATGACAGCAGGTAGCCGTCGCCGGTGTGTTTGACCGTCGTGCCGCCATATGCGCTGACGTGTCGCCGCACGGTGTGGTCGAGTTGCTCCAGCACACTGCGCCAACGTTCGTCTCCCATTCGCGCAAGATGTTCCGTCGAATCCACGAGATCGAGAAACACGAGCGTCAGAAGCGTTCGCTCGGTTGGGGTCGAAACCGTGTCGCCGGTCACGAAGGCACGGATTTCCGAAACCAGCCGGTCTTGATCGCCATACCAGGCAATGTGATCCTCGCCCGGCAATACGCGCAATTTTGCACCGGGGATGTGTTCGGCAAGGTATTTTGCATTCGCCAGATCGCACCAGTTTTCATTTTCGCGGTGCAGCACCAGCGTTGGTGCCCGGATGGAGGAAAGCACACTGCGAACGTCAATGTCATAATTCATTTCCGCCAGGTTGCGGAGGGCACGGGGGCTTGCGGCATAGCGAAAATAGGTGTCGAGCCAGCGCTGCGCCGCCGGATCGTCGGCAATGCTGGGCGCGCCGTCGATTCCCAGAAAGTGGCCGCCGGCATAGTTGGAAAAATACTCGATTGAGGCCTGCACTTCGTCGGGTTTCAGCCCGTGGGGGTAATCCGGAGCCCATCTGTAACGTGCACGGCACCCGAAGAGGATCAGATGGCTGACGCGCTCTGGATAGGTGGCTGAAAAGACGCATGAAATCGCGCCCCCTTCGGACATGCCGAAAATCGCCGCCCTGTCGGTTCCCACTGCATCCAGCACCGCGTTGATATCCTGCGAGCGCTCTTCGAGCGTGGGGTATCCCACGTCCCTGTCCGACATGCCAACGCCGCGCTTGTCAAAGAAAATCACCCGGGCGAACCGGCTTATCTTGGTCAGGAACCGCGCATAGTCGGGGCTTTCCCAAGCATATTCGATATGGGTCGCCCAGCCCTGTGCCCACAGCAGATCAATGGGTCCGTCTCCAAAGACCTGATAGGCTATGTGGATATCGCCTGCCTTCGCATATCGGGTTCGAGGCCGCTCCATCATTCCAAGATCGCGGGTTGCGTCACCTGGGTCAAGCGGCAGCTTGGATGGAACGGGCAGCTGGGCGGGGAAGGCAGACCGGCTGCGAAAAACCGGCTCCCGGTGGAGGGTGCAGGTCATCACTTCGTTTTCGGGATGCCCCGCGGGTCAGTTGGCACGAGCGGTCAATTGGTCAGGACCGCTCGCGCCCGTCTCAGCGGATCAGGTCAGATCCTTGTAGCTGATCTCGCGCGCATCCGCGCCCGGGCCGGCCTTTTCCCGCCGCACGATCAAGCGGTTCAGCGCGTTGATATAGGCCTTGGCGCTGGCCACCACGGTGTCGGTATTGGCCGACTGGCCGGTGGCGATCATGCCGTCCTCTTCCAGCCGGACCGAAACGGTGGCCTGCGCATCGGTGCCTTCGGTGACCGCGTGCACCTGGTAGAGCTGCAGATGCGCCGTGCTGGGATGCAGCTTGCGGATCGCCTTGAAGGTCGCATCCACCGGGCCGTCGCCCTGCTCGGTGGCGGTGACATCCTTGCCGTCGATCTCCATTTCCACGGTTGCTTCGGCCGGCCCGCCGGTGCCGCAGATGACCTTCATCGACACCAGTTGCAGGTGATCGTTCTCGGCATCCTCGCCCGAGCGCATCAGCGCGACGATATCGTCGTCGAACACCTCTTTCTTGCGGTCGGCCAGTTCCTTGAAGCGGATGAAGATGTCCTTGAGCTGGTTGTCGCCCACCTCGTAGCCGAGGTTGCTCAGCTTGTCGCGCAGCGCCGCGCGGCCGGAATGCTTGCCCAGCGGCAGCGAGGTGCCCGAAAGGCCCACGTCCTCGGGGCGCATGATCTCGAAGGTTTCCTTGTTCTTCAGCATCCCGTCCTGGTGGATGCCGCTTTCATGCGCAAAGGCGTTCTTGCCGACGATGGCCTTGTTGAACTGCACCGGAAAGCCCGACACGGTCGAGACGCGGCGCGAGATATGCATGATCTTGGTGGTGTCGATGCCTGTGTGCCACGGCATGATGTCGTTGCGCACCTTGAGCGCCATCACCACCTCTTCCAGCGCGGTGTTGCCGGCGCGCTCGCCCAGGCCGTTGACGGTGCATTCGATCTGCCGCGCGCCGCCCGCCACGGCGGCCAGCGCGTTGGCGGTCGCCATGCCCAGGTCGTTGTGGCAGTGGGTGGCGAAAACCACCTCGTCCGCGCCGGGCACGGTTTCGATCAGCCTGCGGATCAGGTCGGCCGATTCCACCGGCGCGGTATAGCCCACCGTGTCGGGAATGTTGATCGTGGTGGCGCCCGCCTTGATGGCGATCTCGATCACCCGGCACAGGTAGTCCCACTCGGTCCGGGTCGCATCCATCGGCGACCACTGCACGTTTTCGCACAGGTTGCGGGCATGGCTGACGGTCTCGTGGATCTTGTCGGCCATCTCGTCCATGGTCAGGTTCGGAATCGCCCGGTGCAGCGGAGAAGTGCCGATGAAGGTGTGAATCCGGTTCTTCTCGGCGTGTTTCACCGCCTCCCAGCAGCGGTCGATGTCGGCGAAATTGGCGCGGGCCAGGCCGCAGATGCGGGCGTTCTTGGCCCGCTTGGCGATCTCGCTCACCGCCTTGAAATCCCCCTCGGAGGCGATCGGGAAACCGGCCTCGATGATGTCGACGCCCATCTCGTCGAGCAACTCGGCGATCTCGAGCTTTTCGTCATGGGTCATGGTGGCGCCGGGGCTCTGTTCGCCGTCGCGGAGCGTGGTGTCAAAGATCAAGACGCGGTCTTGGTCGGTCGCATTGGTCATGTCGGTATCTTTCGTGTCTGTCCTAAAGCCATTTGGCGCGCAGGCGTCCTCCTCTGAGCGGGCGCGCCGGATGGCACGCTCAGAGGCGGATTAGGATCAGTAGGCCACGCAGGGACGCGCCACGGGCGGCGTCGAACGAGGGGATATCTGCGCGGTTGATCATGGGGCGAGGTTATACACCCCAAGCCGGGAATGAAAAGAAGGAAAATGCGCAAAGCGGTGATTTCGCGAAAGGATCGCCAAGCGGGATTGATCGCGCGGGCAACGCCGCTAGCTGAGGGGGTCATGAAGACAGCATTGATCCTGGGGAGCAGCGGCGGGATCGGTCGCGCCGTCAGCAACCGCCTGCTGGCGCGGTCGGTGCGTGTCTCGGGTCTGTCGCGCTCGGCCGACGGGTTCGATTTGACGCGGCCGGAAGTGGCTGAAGATATGCTCGGGCGTCTCGAAGGGCCATACGATCTTGTGCTCGTCGCCTCGGGCGCTCTTGAAATCGGCGGGGCGCAGCCGGAAAAGACCATCCGGGCGATTTCGGCAGAGGCGATGCTGGAGCAGTTCGCGTTGAACGCGGTGGGGCCGGCTTTGGCACTGAAACACGCGCACCGGTTGCTGCCGCGCAAGGGCAGGTCGGTCTTCGCGGTCCTGTCGGCGCGGGTCGGGTCGATCGGTGACAATCGGTTGGGGGGCTGGATCAGCTATCGCGCGGCCAAGGCGGCGGTGAACCAGATCGTGCATACCGCTGCGATCGAACTTGGCCGTACCCATCCCGACGCCATTTGCGTCGCCCTGCACCCCGGAACGGTCAAGACGCCGTTCACGCGGAAATACCTGGGGCGGCACCCGGCGGTCGAACCCGATGCGGCGGCCGGAAATCTACTGCGCGTCATCGACGGGCTGAGCGTCGATCAAACCGGTCAATTCTTCGACTGGGCGGGCCGGCCGATCCCTTGGTGACGGATTACCCGTCCGAGGTGGTGGGATCGGTGTTCTGCTCGGCCTCGGGCGCCTGCGGCTCGGACTCCGACGGTTCGGCCGCATCCTGATCGATCAGCGCGCCGTTTTCCCAGGTGCCCGTTTCCTGCTGGCCGCTGGCATAGCGCATCGTGCCTTCGCCCTGACGCTTGCCGTTGAGGAAATAGCCCTCGTAAACATCGCCGTTGGCATAGGTGGCCACGCCGCGTCCGGTGATGCGGCCTTCCTTCCACTCGCCGACGTATCTGAACCCGTCGGCCATGACGATTTCGCCCTGACCGTGGCGTTGGCCGTTCACGTATTCGCCGGTATAGACCGACCCGTCGGGATAGGTTGCCTTGCCCTGACCTTGCCGGATGCCATCGACCCAGTCGCCTTCGTAGCGGTAGCCGTCGGCATAGGTCATCACGCCCTTGCCGTGGTTGCGGGCGTTCTTGAACTGGCCCTTGTAGACGACGCCATTGGCATAGATCGCGGTGCCTTCGCCCTCGATCACGCCCGCGACCCAGCTGCCCTCGTAGCTGGAGCCGTCCGGATAGGTGATCTTGCCTTGCCCGTCCGCCAGATCGGCGCTCAACTCGCCGACATAGACCGACCCGTCGGGATAGGTCACCTCGCCCTCTCCCTCGATCTGTCCCTCGGACCAAGTGCCGGTATAGCGATAGCCGTCGGTTCCGATGAACGTCCCTTGGCCGTGGCGGCGGTCATCGGCGAACTCGCCTTCGTAGACGTCGCCATTCGCATAGATCACCTTGCCGGTGCCCTGGCGCTTTCCGCCGACCAACTGGCCTTCGTAGACGTCACCATTGGCCTGGGTCAGGCGGCCCGTGCCGGTGATCTGCCCTTCCACCCAGTCGCCGGTGTAGGTCATCCCGTCGGGCAGGGTGAGGGTGCCTTTCCCGTGGCGCTGGCCGGCAACGATGTCACCCTCGTAGACAGCCCCGTCCGGATAGGTGATCTTGCCCTTTCCCTGTTTCTGTCCGTTGACCCAGTCGCCTTCATAGCGATAGCCGCCGGGGCTGGTCATCACCCCCTTGCCGTGATGCTGGGCATTCACGAATCCGCCTTCATAGCGGACGCCGTTGGCATAGACGGCGACGCCGGTGCCGTTGATGACGCCGTCCTTCCACTCGCCTTCATAGGTGCCGCCATCGGCGAAGGTGATCTTGCCCACGCCTTCCGGTTTGCCCTTGGCGAATTCGCCTTCATAGACCGATCCGTTCGGGAACCGGGCGACCCCGTGGCCGCGGATCTCGCCTTCGACCCATTCGCCGGAATACTCATAGCCATTGGGAAGCCGGTAGGTGCCGATACCGTGCTGCAGGCCGTCCTTGAAGGTTCCTTCATAGACACCGCCCACTTCGTCCTCGGCGGTCAGAATCTGCCCCTGCTGGGCCCAGGCCGCACCCGCGGTCGTTCCCATGGCCACAATTGTGATCGTCTTGCAGATCCTGTTCATGGTTGCCCCTGTCTGCCCGGTTTGCATCGATTTCCTGACCAATAGCGCGAAATTAGGATACCGGCGATGGGGTAGCAACGTCTTTTGCCGCATTTGCCTTTTCCTCGCGCTGCGATCTGGTAAATGGCTTGGGAACCGACGAGGGCAAGAGGGGCACGATGGCCGACCGTTTCCGCATCACTCTGGCGCAGCTGAACCCCGTCATGGGCGATCTGGCGGGCAACGCGGACAAGGCGCTTGCCGCGTGGGAACAGGGGCGCGCGGCCGGGGCCGACCTGGTGGCCCTGCCCGAGATGTTCATCACCGGCTACAACACGCAGGATCTGGTGATGAAGCCTGCCTTTCACGACGCTGCGATCGCCACCGTCCGGGCGCTTGCCGAGCAATGCGCCGATGGTCCGGCGCTGGCGATCGGCGGCCCCTGGGTCGAGGACGGCAAGCTGTTCAATGCCTATCTGATCCTCAAGGGCGGCAAGATCGCCAGCAAGGTGCTAAAGCACCACCTGCCCAACGAAACGGTCTTCGACGAGATGCGCCTGTTCGACGCCGGGCCGCTGGGCGGCCCCTATGCCGTCGGCAACACCCGCATCGGCAGCCCGATCTGCGAGGACGCCTGGCACGAGGACGTGGCCGAGACCCTGGCCGAGACCGGGGCCGAGTTCCTGCTGGTTCCCAACGGATCGCCCTATTTCCGCAACAAGCAGGACATGCGGCTGAACTACATGGTGGCGCGGGTGGTCGAGACCGGACTGCCGCTGATCTACCTGAACATGGTCGGCGGGCAGGACGATCAGGTCTTTGACGGCGGCACCTTCGCGCTCAACCCGGGGGGCGAACTGGCTTTCCGGATGCCGGTGTTCGACGAGGCCGTCGCCCATCTCGACCTCGAGCGCGGCGACGACGGCTGGCGGACCGTGCCGGGCGAGATCGCGCCGCAGCCCGACGAATGGGAGCAGGACTATCGCGCGATGGTGCAGTCCCTGCGCGACTACATGGGCAAGACCGGGTTCGGAAAGGCGGTGCTGGGGCTTTCGGGCGGCGTGGATTCGGCGCTGGTCGCGGCGATTGCCGTCGACGCGCTGGGCGCGGACAACGTGCGCTGCGTCATGCTGCCCTCGGAATATACCAGCCAGTCCTCTCTGGACGATGCCGAGGCCGTCGCCAGGGCGCTGGGCGTGCGATACGATTATGTGCCGATCTCGGAAAGCCGTGCCGCGGTCACCGACACGCTGGCCCCCCTGTTCGCGGGGCGCGAGGCGGACCTGACCGAGGAAAACATCCAGTCCCGCCTGCGCGGCCTGTTGCTGATGGCGATCTCGAACAAGTTCGGCGAGATGCTGCTGACCACCGGCAACAAGTCCGAGGTCGCGGTGGGCTATGCCACGATCTATGGCGACATGAATGGCGGCTACAACCCGATCAAGGACCTCTACAAGACTCGCGTATTCGAAACCTGCCGCTGGCGCAATGCCAATCACCGCGACTGGATGATGGGGCCTGCAGGCGAGGTGATCCGGCCCTCGGTGATCGACAAGCCCCCCAGCGCCGAGTTGCGCGAAGATCAGAAGGACAGCGACAGCCTGCCGGATTACCCCGTTCTGGATGCCATCCTGGAGATCCTGGTCGATCGGGACGGCTCGATTGCCGACTGCGTGGCCGCCGGTTTCGACAGGGCCGTGGCGAAAAGGGTGGAGCATCTGCTCTATGTCAGCGAATACAAACGCTTCCAGTCGGCGCCGGGCACCCGGCTCACGCAGCGTTCGTTCTGGCTGGACCGGCGCTATCCCATCGTCAACCGGTGGCGCGACCCTTCGTGATGGCGCAAAATTGGCCTGTCTTTGCCTTAGTTTTGCCATAGATGAGGCGAAGATGGCCCATTAAGGGCGGAATCGCCAAGGTCGATACAGGTTTCCTGTCGAGCAGCTCGTAGCCCCCGTATTCACGGTGGCTTGGTATTCCGCTGGAATGTCAGTGAGTGTGTGTCATGGTTGATCGTGTTGGTTCGTGTGGAACGAAAAGGCAGGCAAAACGGTCAGAAGACCCTTCAAGGCATGAGACAGCAGGCTGCGATGTCGAAGCGACCATTCATGCGGTTCTCGGCGGAGAGCTGAATCAGCCCACCAGCGCGAAAAGAGGCACCGGTGCAAGTCCGGACCAGCCCGTTCAGGGAGGAGCGGTGTTGCTGACTCGGCCATCGTTGGCCGATGTGAAGCGGTTGGGGCCGACCCGGCGACAAGTCGCCTTCGCGGTCGTGGCACTGGTGGTGTTTCTCTGGCCGCTGCAGGTGATTTCGATTTTTCTGCTGACCGTCATTGCGCTGCTTGTCAGCTACTGGACGCTTGGCCATGAGCGCTCGGCCGAAGTGGGTGAACAGGCGATGGGCTGGTTGCAGGCCCGCTACCCGGCGGCGGCGTCGAGACTGCGGCAGGGCATGGCGCGCTATGGCCGTGCCGCCTGCGCACTTGTAGAGAGATTGCCCGAGCGCTGGACCGAGGGCCTCTACCTGCCCGATTTCGAGCCCCCCGCGGAACCACCGGAGAAAATGCAGCTGGACCCCTTTGAGCGGCTGTTGAAAGACAGGCAGAAAGGCGCCAAGTGAGCCGCGCCTGTCGCCGCGCCGGCCCGGTTCGTTCATGAGAACGACCGGTCTGCGTTGACCGAGTTGCCACAATCGCGGTTCGACTGTTCCTCCAGCCAGCAATTCACTTTTCACCGGCTCGATCCGGCGACATCAATAGATTGAAACCGGAGCAGCGAGCAGGACATTCATGCCAGGCCCAAAGCCGGATCCAGTCGAGCCGGATCTGTCTCTGCCCAAGCGGGTCGATGTGGTGATCGTCGGAGGCGGCATCATCGGCGCAGCCTCTGCATTGGAGCTGGCCGAGCGCGGCGTTTCGGTTCTGCTGTGCGAAAAGGGGCAGATCGCCGCCGAGCAGAGTTCGCGCAACTGGGGCTGGGTTCGGCTGGGCATGCGCGACCCCCGCGAGATTCCCCTGATGCTGGACTCGATCCGAATCTGGCAGGGGCTGGACGCCCGACTGGGGCGCAGAACCGGCTATGTGCAATCCGGCATCGTGTTCGGGGCGTCAGGGAAAAGATCGCAACGCAATCTCGAACGGTGGCTTGCCAATCTCGACGGCCTTCAGACCGGCGCCCGGATGTTGTCCCGTGCAGATATCGCCTCGGTCCTGCCCGGCGGGCAGTTGAAGCTGGACGCGGCGCTGCACACCCCGATGGATGGCCGGGCAGAGCCGCAATGGGCAGCGCCGGCAATCGCCGAAGGCGCGCGGGACCGCGGCGCGGCGGTGATGACGAACTGCGCCGTGCGCAGCGTCGATGTCCAGGCGGGCCGCATCGCCGGGGTTTACACCGAGCGTGGGCGGGTGGCCTGTGATCAGGTCGTGCTGGCAGGCGGGGCATGGTCAAGGCTGTTTGCCGGAAACGCAGGTCTATTCCTGCCGCAGCTCAAGGTTCTGAACACGGTCATGCGAACCTCTCCGGTCAGGGACGGCCCGGAAGCCGCCTTGTGGTCGGACGATTTCGCGATCCGAAAGCGGGCTGATGGGGGCTATGTGATCGCCTCGGGGCACGAGAACATCGTGGACATCGTGCCCGACAGCTTTCGCCTGGCATCGCGCTTCTTGCCCGCCTTCGCGCAGGACTGGCGGTCGCTCAGGTTCCGCCTGTCGCGGCGATGGGCCGAAGAGGCCCGGCAGGACCGCAGCTGGCTGCCGACCGATGTCACGCCGTTCGAACTGTGTCGGGTTCTGGATCCCGAGCCCTCCGCCAGGGTCCTGCGCAAGGCATGGGCGGATGCGCGGTGGGTGTTTCCCGCGCTGGAACAGGCCGAGATCGTGCAAAGCTGGGCGGGCATGATCGACGTGACGCCCGACGCCATTCCTGTGATTTCGCCCGTTGACGATCTGCCGGGCATGGTCATCGCCACCGGGTTTTCGGGCCATGGCTTTGGCATAGGGCCGGGGGCTGGCCGGCTGGTGGCCGACCTTGTCACGCAAGGAACGCCTTGCGTCGATCCGACAGCCTTTCGCCTGTCCCGCTTCACCGATGGATCGAAGGTGCGGCCGGACCCGGGTTACTGATCGCCTCAACCCATCATCTGGTAGCTGACCGGCACAAAGCGGAAACCGTCCCCGCGTGTCTCGACAAATCCGGCTGCGGGGAAGGGCATGTGATATCCGATCATCGGCACCTTGTCGGCCGCCAACATGCCCAGCACCTTGCGCCGCGCTGCGGTCGCCTGGGCCTTGTCCATGTCGAACTTGACCTCCCATTCGGGGTGCGCGAAGGACCAGACGTAATGGTTGGCCAGGTCCGCGGTCAGGATCAGCCGCTGGCCGCCGCTTTCCAGATGATAGACCATGTGCCCCGGTGTGTGGCCAAAGGCCGCCATGGCGGTCACGCCCGATGCGACTTGGCCGCCATCCTCGATGAAGGACATCTTGTCGGCGAACGGCGTGACCTTGGCGGCCACCATGTCGCCGACGCGGTTGCCTTCCTCCTGCGCCGACCAGAAATCATATTCTGCGGCGGCCGTGACATAGCGCGCGTTGGGGAAGGTCGGCGCATCCTTCGTCGTCATGCCTCCGATATGGTCCGGGTGCATATGCGTCAGCACGACGATGTCGATGTCCTCGGGGCTGACGCCCGCACCGGCCAGAGCCGTCTGAATGCCGCCCTTGCCCAGCCCCGTATCGAACAGGATCAGGTCGGAGCCGGTGTTGAGGAGCGTCGGAGTGAAATAGAACTGCGCCTTGTCGGCCGGGATGAAATTCTCGGCCGAGACCTTGGCGAAGTCCTCGTCCGACGCGCCGCCGCCGAAGATCTCCTTGGCGCCGTCCCGCGGCAGGCTGCCATCCAGCAGCGTGGTGACCGAAAACTCGCCCAGGCGAAAGGTTCTTGCTACCGCCGTGTTGGCCTTGGTTTCGGACCCGGCGGCCAGAGCCGGGGCTGCGACCGATGCAAATGGCAAGGCCGCAGCGGCCCCCAGAGCGGCCCGGCGTGTCAGTTTCGACGTCATTGCAAAAATCTCCCTGTCACCATGTCTGTGGCGTACCGACATAGGCCGGTGTGAAATCATTGCCACTCTGTCACGGTATGGCCTTGGCCGGGCCTGACAGCCGCCGCTGGACAAAAACGCGCCCATGTGACAAGAGCCGCGGCAACAGGAGACACCCATGACCACCACCCGTTTCGCCCCGTCGCCCACCGGTTACATTCACGTGGGCAACCTGCGCACCGCGCTGATGAACTATCTGATCGCCCGCAAGGCCGGCGGCACCTTCATCCTGCGCATCGACGACACCGACCCCGAGCGGTCGAAAGAGGAATATGTCGATGCGATCAAGCAGGACCTGGAATGGCTGGGCCTGCATTGGGACCGGATCGAGCGCCAGTCCGAGCGGCTGGACCGCTATGCCGCGGCCGCCGACAAGCTGCGCGAGATCGGCCGGTTCTACGAGGCGTTCGAAACCCCGACCGAACTGGACCTCAAGCGCAAGAAGCAGCTGAACATGGGCAAGCCGCCGGTCTATGACCGCGCCGCGCTGAACCTGTCGGACGCCGAGAAAGAGGCGCTGCGGGCCGAGCGCGGGAACGGCGTGTGGCGTTTCAAGCTGGATCACGAGCGGATCGAATGGAAAGACGGCATCCTGGGGGACGTGTCGATCGATGCGGCCTCGGTGTCGGACCCGGTGCTGATCCGGGGCGACGGGCAGGTGCTGTACACGCTGGCCTCGGTGGTGGACGATACCGAGATGGGCGTGACGGACGTGGTGCGCGGCGCCGACCATGTCACCAACACCGCGACCCAGATCCAGATTATCAAGGCGCTGGGCGGCAATGTTCCGAACTTTGCGCACCATTCACTGCTGACCGGCCCGCAGGGCGAGGCGCTGTCCAAGCGTCTGGGCACCCTGTCGCTGCGCGACCTGCGCGAACAGGGTGTGCAGCCGATGGCGCTGCTCAGCCTGATGGCGCGGCTGGGCTCGTCGGACCCGGTCGAGTTGCGCACGGACATGGCCGAGCTGATCGAAGGCTTTGACGTGACGCGTTTCGGCGCGGCGCCGACCAAGTTCGACGTGCAGGATCTGTTCCCGCTGACGGCGAGGTATCTGCAGACGCTGCCGCTGGAGGAGGTGGCCGACGCGGTTGCCGAGGCTGGCGTTCCGGCGGAGCTGGCCGAGCCGTTCTGGAACATGGCGCGCGAGAACATCACCACGCTGAACGACCTGAAGGGCTGGTGGGAGCTGTGCCGCGACGGCGCCGAGCCGCTGATCGACGACGAAGACCGCGAATTCGTCGCGCAGGCGATGGAATTGCTACCCGATGGGCCGTTCGACGGCGAGACGTGGGGCAAGTGGACGGCGGCCGTGAAAGAGGCCACCGGCCGCAAGGGCAAGGGCCTATTCATGCCGCTGCGCAAGGCGCTGACCGGCATGGAGCGCGGCCCCGAGATGGCGGCCCTGCTGCCGCTGCTGCAGGTGATCCGCGCCCGCAAGTGAGGAAACGCGCCTGCGGCGCGTGCCTTCGGCGAGAGTATTTGGAAAAAGATGAAGGGGCGGCTGCCGGTGGCGGCCGCCCTTTCTCATGTATGTTCAATGATTCTCGCGCCGATGCGGGCCAGCCGGTCATCGACCAGCGCGGTTTCCTCGGGCTTGAGCTGCTGGTGGCGCGGATAGCGGGGCGCGGCGCGGTCGTTCAGGATCGGGGCCTCCCACCCGTCGGTGGTCGCGAAGAAGCGATCCACTCCGTCAGGTCCGAATATGCGCAAATAGCCCTGGATCACCACGTCGATGTAGCTCAGCAGGATCGGATAGCTGTCTGTTGGGTCGTTGTGGCGGTGTTCCGGCACGGCGTAGACGGCGATTTCCGCCTCATGCTTCAGGGTATGTCGTACCGCCTGCGTGGCGGACACCCGGTCATAGGCCCATTCCCGTTCATCCAGCGCCGCCCAGTCGTTCCTTGGCACATGCGCGATCATCCCCTCGATCTCGCTGTGCGGGTCGGGAATCGCCGTCAGGAAGGCGACGGGCCGCAGGTCGGTGTGCCGCCAGGCCCGGCGCCAGCCCCGCAAGCGGGCCGGCTGCGGATCGGGAAAGTCGTGGGTGGCCAGATTTACGAGGCTGCCATAGCCGAAGAAATAGGGCTCTGCCATGAGTTCCGCTGTCCCAGAATGCAATTGATGTATGTCAAACAGCCTTTTTGAGCCTTGTGCAATAAGATTGCATCGCGAAACTCGGGGAGGATGCTCATGCGCATCACCAAAAGGACGAATATCGCCGTGCGGCTGTTGATGTACTGCGCCGCTCACCAGGACCGGCTGGTCACGAAAGCCGAGATCGCCGAGGTCTGCAACATCTCGGAGAACCACCTGGCGCAGGTGATCAACCAGTTGAGCCAGCTTGGCTATCTGAGCACGCAACGCGGGCGGAATGGCGGCATGGAACTGGCGCGGCCCGCCGACCGGATCCGGATCGGAGACGTGTTCCGCCACGTGGAAGGCGGCCTGCCCATTGCCGAATGCTTTGCGGATGCCGACAATTCCTGTCCGCTGACCGATGCCTGCCGGTTGAAGGTGGCGTTGCAGGATGCGGCACAGGCCTTCTTCGCCTCGCTGGACGAAATCACGCTCGATGCGCTGGTCTGCGACAATGCCGAGCTTATCAGCATCCTGCAGCCCGTTACCTGCAATCGCGAACTGCAGCCCGTCGCCTAGTCGTTGGCGCGTAGAATCCGGGCGGGTCGCACCGCAAGCGGGCGCCAGGCAAACAGCAGCCCCGCGCCCAGCGTGACGGTGATTCCGGCAAGGATGATGGCCAGCGCCGACGGCCAGATGACGGTGAAGCCGGTATCGAACACATAGGTCGCGACGGCCCAGCCGCCCAGCAACCCGGTGGCGAGGGCCACGGCGCCGGCGGCCGCGCCCAGAAGTGCGGCACGCAGGGCAAAGCTCAGCAGGATGCGGCGACGCTCGGCCCCGAGCGTCTTGAGAATGGCGGCCTCGTATTGCCGGGCGGTTTCGCCGGCCGCGGCGGCGCCGATCAGCACCAGAAATCCGGTCAGCAGCGAGACCCCGGCCCCATAGGAGGTAGCGGCGGCAAGTCCGGCCAGCAGCTCCGACACCCGATCGATGGCGTCACGCACGCGGATCGCGGTGATGTTGGGAAAGCGTTCCGCCAGATCCCGCAATATGGCGGCCTCGGCCTCTTCCTCGGCATAGACGGTGGCGATGAAGCTGTGCGGCGCCCCGGCCAGCGCGGCGGGGTTCATCGCCAGGACGAAACCCATGCCGGCGGTCGAGAAATCCACTTCGCGGAACGAGGCGATCGTGGCGGTGATGTCGCGCCCAAGGATGTTGATGGTCAGCGTGTCCCCGAGCTTGAGCCCCATCTCTTCGGCTTCTTCCGCCGCAAAACTGATCAGCGGCGGCCCGGAATAGCCCTTGGGCCACCATTCGCCCGCGGTCAGGCGGGTTCTGTCCGGCAGGTCCTCGGAATAGGTGACGCCGCGATCGCCCTGAACGACCCAGTGGTTGCCCGCGACCTCGCGGGCCGGGCGGCCATTGATCCGGGTGATGACCCCGCGCAGCATCGGTGCGCTGTCCACTCGGCTGACCGCCGGGTCCGTGTCCAGGCGTTCGGAAAAGTCCGGCATCTGGTCTTTCTGGATGTCGACAAAGAAATATGACGGGGCGATATCCGGCAGGTTCCCGGAAATCGCCTGCCGCAGGTTGCCGTCGATCTGCCCGACCGACGCCAGCACCGACAGCCCCAGTCCCAGCGACAGCACCACCGAGGCCGCGCCTTCGCGGGGGCCGGAAATGGCGGCGAGCGCCCAGCGCAGCGCCGGCCGGCCGCGTGACACCGTCGCGCCTGCGCGGGCGAGGGCGCGCACCAGCAGGGCGGACAAGGCCAGCAGCGCCAGGGCGCCGGCAATGCCGCCCGTCGTCCAGAGGGTCAGCCATGACGAGCCGCTGAACCATGCCGCGGCGCCCACCAGCAGCGCCGCGCCCAACGCGGCCAAAAGGACATAGCGGGCGCGGGGAAAGTAGCCGGCCGATGACAGCGCATCGCGAAACAGGGTGGCGGCGCGGATGTCCTCGGTGCGGGCGAGCGGCCAGAGCGTGAAAAGAAAGGCGGTGAGAAAGCCGTAGAGCGCGGCCTCTGCCAGCGGTGCCGGATAGAGGGTGAACACGGCCGGGACCGGCAGTCGCGCTTCGATCAGCGGGGCCAGCAGGACCGGGGTGATGCCGCCCAGCGTCAGGCCCAGCAAAATGCCGAAGGCAGACAGGACCCCGATCTGAAGGAAATAGGTCTGGAAGATCGTCGCGCGATCCGCCCCCAGCGTGCGCAGGGTGGCGATGGTGCCGGTCTTCCCCGACAGGTAGGCCCGGACAGCCGCCGACACGCCGACGCCTCCCACCGCCAGCCCCGACAGGCCGACGAGGATCAGAAAGGCGCCCAGCCGTTCGACGAATTCCGAGATGCCGGGGGCGCCGTTGCGGGCATCGGTCCAGCGCATGCCGGTGCCTTCGAACCGGCGGCGGGCCTGGGTCGCGGTTTCGGCTAGGGTTCCGTCATCGGGCAGGTCCAGACGGTACTTGGTGGAAAACAGCGTGCCCGGGGCCAAAAGGCCCGAATCGGCAAGGTCCGCCGTTCTGACAAGCGTGCGGGGCCCCAGCGCAAAGCCGTCCGCGGCCCCGTCCGGCTCGTGGGTGAGTACCGCCATCAAAACGAAGCTCTGGGTGCCCAGCCGGAACCGGTCGCCGGGGGACAGGCCCATCCTGTCCACCAGAACCCGCTCCATCACCGCGCCGGGCAGACCGCCCGATCCGGCAATTGCCTGTTCCAGCGGCATGTCCGGCTCCAGTCCGACCGAACCCACCAGCGGATAGATGGAATCCACCGCCTTGACCTGGGTCAGCGCGCGTTCGGCGTTGCCCTGTCTGTCGGTCACGGCCATGGACCGGAAATCCACCACTTCCGAGATCGCCAGCGCGGCGTTGTCCATCCATTCCCGTTCGTCCTCGGAGGCGAAACGGTAGGTGAACTCCATCTCGGCGTCGCCGCCCAGCAGGGCCGCCCCCTCCTGCCGCAGACCGGCCTCGATGGCAGAGCGGACCGAGCCGACCGCCGCGATGGCGGCCACCCCCAGCGCGAGGCAGGCCAGGAAGATGCGAAAGCCGCGCAGGCCTCCGCGCAGTTCGCGGCGGGCGAGGCGGGCGGCCAGCGGCAGGCTCATTCGGCGGCCTCGCGCGCCATTTCCTCGGCCAGTTGCCCGTCGCGCAGGCGGATCACCCGGTCGCAGCGGCGGGCGAGTTCCTGGCTGTGGGTGACCAGCACCAGCGTCGCCCCGTGCCGGTCGCGCAGGCCGAACAGAATGTCGATGATCGCGGCGCCGTTGGCCTCGTCCAGATTGCCGGTGGGCTCGTCCGCCAGCAGGATCTTCGGCCGCGGCGCCGATGCGCGGGCCAGTGCCACCCGCTGCTGTTCGCCGCCGGACAGCTGCGCCGGATAGTGGCCCGACCGATGCGACAGGCCGACCGCCTCCAACTCGGCCTCGGCGCGGGCGAATGCGTCCCGGTGCCCGGCCAGTTCCAAAGGCGTCGCCACGTTTTCCAGTGCCGTCATCGTCGGGATCAGGTGAAAGTTCTGGAATACGACGCCCATGTTGTCGCGCCGGAACCGCGCCAGCGCGTCCTCGTCCATCCGGGTCAGGTCCTGGCCCAGCGCCACGACGCTGCCGCCCGTCACCTGTTCCAGCCCGCCCATCAGCATCAGCAGCGAGGACTTGCCCGAACCCGACGGCCCGACGAGGCCCAGCGTCTCTCCCCTGTTCACAGACAGGGAAATATTGCGCAGGATATCGACGCGCCCGGCATTGCCTTCCAGGGACAAAGCGGCATCTTGAAGGGTGAGCACGGGGGTCGGCATGGGCAGATCCTTCGAAACGGGTAGGATTGGATATGGAGCGGTCGTCGCCATGCGCAAGGTTTTGATGTCAGTCGCATTTGCCTGTTGCGGTTTTGCCGCTGCGGCGGAAACCGTGGCCATCGCGGCCTTGGGGGATTCCCTGACGCAGGGTTATGGCCTTATCGAACAGGAGGGCTTCGTGCCGCAGATGCGCCAGTGGCTTGCGGCGCAGGGCGCCGATGTCCGCCTGATCAACGCGGGCGTGTCCGGCGACACCACGGCGGGCGGTGCCGCGCGGGTCGAATGGACGCTGACACCGGACGTGGACGGGATGATCGTGGCGCTGGGCGGCAACGACGTGCTGCGCGGAATTGATCCGGCGGTGTCGCGGGCCAATCTGGATGCCATCCTGACCGCGGCCGACAAGGCAGGTGTCGAGGTTCTGCTGGTCGGCATGGAGGCGCCGGGGAACTACGGCCCCGAATACAAGGCCGCTTTCGATGCGATCTATCCGGAACTGGCCGCAGCGCACGGCGCGCTGTACGCGGGCAGTTTCTTTGCCGGCCTGAACGCCGAAGGCGACCCGGATGCGGCGCGGGCCCTGATGCAGTCCGACGGCATTCACCCCAACGCCAAAGGGGTCACGCGGATCGTCGAGAATCTGGGGCCCTGGGTTCTGAAGCTGGTCGAGCGTGCCGCGCAGGGGCAGTAGGCCCGTCCTGCACCCCAAACCGCTCAGTGGAACAGTTCCAGCGCCTCAAGGTCGCTGACAGTGTAGAAGCTCGAGATGATCCCGTCGTCGCCGGGGCGAAAGTCGGGATCCTGGGGCAGGCAGCCCAGCCCGCAGATCTGATAGGCGATCATGGCCGCGCCATCGATGAACCACAGGCGGCCGCCCGGCGTTGCGACATAGCCATCGACGCCCTCCGCATTGTCAGCCTCGATATCCAGCACGGTTGGAAACTCGGCCGGAACGAACGGGTCATAGGCGCCGTGGGTGTGCAGAGAGGCAAGCGGCGTGAACCCGTCCGGCGGGCTGGGCGGCGTGCAGCCGTCCCAGTCTCCCCGGGCCATTTCGGTAAAGATCATCTCACCTTGGGCAGATCGGCCCAGGTAACCGCAATATTCGAAACCGACCGCAAACGAGAGCAGCTGGATCGGCGCGAACCGTTTCTTCACGGCTGCGATCTGGGCCTCGGGCGGGACCCGCACCGGATCGGAAAGCCCCTGACCTGCAAGACAGAGGCTGCAAAGGACCGAGGTCAGAGCCGGCCTGCCGAGGGAAGGAAGAGTATCCTGAAACAACGTATCCCGATCCGCTAGACGACGGTGACGACCGTTCCGATGGGCACCCGCTCGTACAGGTCGATCACATGCTCGTTCAGCATGCGGATGCAGCCATTCGACACCGCCCGCCCGATCGTCTCCGGCTGAATCGTTCCGTGGATGCGGAAGAACGTGTCCCTGCCGTTCTGGAACAGATACAGGGCGCGTGCGCCCAGAGGATTGTCCGGCCCGCCGGGCTGAACGTAATCGTTGTTGGCGAAACGGGCATAGGTGACCGGATCGCGCTCGATCATCTCTTCGGTCGGACGCCATGTCGGCCATTCCTTCTTGACGTCGATGGTTGCGGTGCCGCGGAATTCCAGCCCCGCCTTGCCGACGCCGCAACCATAGCGGATCGCCTTGCGGGGTTCGGTCACGAAATACAGGTAGAACGAGCGCGGCGCGACCAGCAGGTGCCCGGGCTGGAACTGCTTCTTGATCCGGACAAATTGCGGCGTGGGGTCGTATTCTTCCGCCTTCTTGGCCAGCGATGCCCCCGGCAAGGCACTGGCGGCCGCCGATGCGGCAAGAAATCTGCGGCGTGTAATCATTTCCATTCCAACCAATATCCCAACAAATGCCTGGGTATTTTCTGTCGGACAGCCAGGCGGGTCAATGCGACCGGCGGGAATAACCGAATTGTGAAGCGCCGCGGCCACTGACCTCCGGCGGTTTTGCGTGCGCGGGTTATTGTCCCGTCAGTGTGCCGCGACTATATACATTCCGAAAACTGAATATGGAGTGCCGGAATGGGTGACAAGACATTGACCTGCCTGAAATGCGGCCAACTCAACCGGGTGCCCGAAGCCAGGTTGGGCGCGGGGCCGAAATGCGGCGCGTGCGGAACCGCCTTGGTACATGGCGACGCGGTGGACGTGGATCCCGCGATTCTGGAAAAGGCTGCAAAGAACGATGACCTGCCGCTGGTGGTCGATTTCTGGGCCCCGTGGTGCGGGCCGTGTCGGATGATGGCGCCGGAATATTCCAAGGCTGCGGCGAAACTGGCCGGTCAGGCCCGTCTGGTGAAACTGGATACGCAGAAATATCAGTCGACCGGTGCGCGCTACCGGATCCGGGGCATTCCCACCATGGTCGCCTTCGAACGCGGGCGCGAGGCAAAACGCCAGTCCGGCGCGATGCGCGAAGGTCAGATTGTCGGCTGGGTAAAAGGATAGGGCGGGGAAATTCCCCGCCCTTTCGCCATCTTATGCGACGGCGATGTTGTCTGCGCTTTCGCGGCCGTCCCGGCCCGAGCGGAGGTCATAGGTGACCTTCTGGTTGTCGGCCAGACCGGTCAGACCGGCGCGTTCCACGGCCGAGATGTGCACGAACACGTCCTTGCCGCCGTCTTCGGGCGCG
The DNA here is from genome assembly GCF_001507595.1 of Ruegeria marisrubri. GTDB lineage: Bacteria > Pseudomonadota > Alphaproteobacteria > Rhodobacterales > Rhodobacteraceae > Ruegeria > Ruegeria marisrubri. The sequence continues at coordinate 94,494 of NZ_LQBQ01000037.1, read as the reverse complement.
ATGAAGCCATAGCCTTTGGTGGTGTTGAACCATTTTACGGTGCCTGCGGGCATTCCGTGTCTCCTTTAATTGTTGCTGCCCACGGTATTGCGGCAGCCCGGCGTCGTTGTCTGTATCGATAGACTGAACGCCGGAAACGGAGACAGTAGGTCGAAATAGAATAACGGTAGCGCCAATGGATATGGCACTGACGACGCTTCATGACAAGGGGCAAGCGGTTTTGCCTGTCAGGTGGCGGTTTTCGGCCGGGGTGTCCGTGTTGTGAAAACCCGGTGCGGCATGGGTTTCTCCCGCCGCCCCTTGCCAAGACCCGGGACACCGATTCGGCCCGGCGCATCCGGGCTGCGCCGCCGTGGCATGAGCGGAGGGCGAGTCGCGGCAACCACGCGAAATCGCACGCAAAGCAGGCAAAGACACGACGCGTGCTCCGCGGTGGTGAAAAAATGCTTGGAAATTTCACGGATTCGAGTCATCGTGAAAATCGAGGAGAAAATTTCACGACGGACGGAGGAACCGGTGAACAGCAACGCCCCGCACAGCGCGACGCTCGGCGCCGACATCCGCGCCCTGCGCAAGGCGCGGGGGCTGACGCTGTCCGAGATCGCCACCCGGCTCGACCGCTCTGTCGGCTGGCTCAGCCAGGTCGAGCGCGACATGTCCGAACCGTCGATCTCGGACCTGCGTCAGATTGCCGAGTGTCTCGGCGTGCCGATGTCGATGCTGTTTGCCCACTCCGCCGCGCCGGCTGAGGAACAGGGCTACGTGGTGCGCGCGGGTGCCCGCCGCCCGATGGGCTCGGGCGAGGAAGGGCTGATCGAGGAACTGCTCTCGCCCGATCTGACAGACGATTTCGAGATGGTGCATTCGACCTTTCAGCCCCGCTCGCGGATGCAGACCCCGGCCGACCGACCCACGCAGGAGGTGGGCTACATGATCTCGGGCCGCCTCGACCTGACGATCGGCGGGCGCAGCTTCACCGTCGGGCCGGGCGACAGTTTCCGCATCAAGCACGAACCCTATCACTGGGCGAATCCCTATGACGAGCCCGCCGTGGCCATCTGGGTCATCGCCCCGCCGGTATACTGATGAGCTTCGAGGCCTGGACCATATTCGCACTGTTCTGGGTGGTGTTCGTCACCACGCCGGGGCCGAACGCGGTCAACTGCATCTCGAACGAGATGAGCCTGCCCTTTCCCAAGGCGATGCTCGGCGTGCTGGCGATCCTGACCCAGGCCAGCGCCTTCCTGATCCTCTCGGCGCTGGGGGTGACGGCCCTGATCGCGGCCTCGCCCACCGGGTTCTTCATCGCCAAGCTGATCGGGGCGGGGTTCCTGATCTATGTCGGCGTGCGCGGCTGGATGAACGCCGGCCAGCCCGCCCCCGCCGCCGAACGACCGGCGCGGCATGTCTATCTGCACGCGCTGGCGGTGGCGACGATCAACCCCAAAAGCGTCGCGGGCTATCTGGCCGCGTTTTCTCAATTCGTGCAGCCGGACGTTCCGATCTGGCAGCAGATGGCGGTCATCATGCCGACCGCGCTGACCATCACCACGCTCAGCTACACGGGCTTCACCCTGCTGGGCGCGCTGATGGGCAAGGCGGCGCTGGGGGCCGTGTTCAACACATGGGTGCGCCGGGTCATGGCCACCTGTTTCATCATCTACGGGGTCTTGCTGGGCACCAGCGCGACCCCGGCGGGAAAAACGTAATGCCGGTCGCGGCAGGGATCTGCCTTCGCGGCAAATAGACAGGGAGCAAGACCTATGAGTGATTTTCCGACAAAGGCCCGCGTGGTCATCATCGGCGGCGGCGTGGTGGGGGCCTCCTCGCTGTATCATCTGGCCAAGAAGGGCTGGACCGACTGCGTTCTGCTGGAAAAGAACGAGCTGACCGCTGGCTCGACCTGGCACGCGGCGGGCAACGTGCCGACCTTCTCGACCTCGTGGGCGATCATGAACATGCAGCGCTACTCGACCGAGCTGTATTCGCGCCTCGCCGACGAGGTCGATTACCCGATGAACTACCACGTCACCGGCTCGATCCGGCTGGCCCACAGCAAGGAGCGGATGCAGGAATTCGAGCGCGCCGCCGCCATGGGCCGCTATCAGGGCATCCCGATGGAGATCTGGACGCCGGAGCAGGCCAAGGAGCGGTACCCGTTCCTGGAACTGCACGATCTGGTCGGGGTTCTGTACGATCCGACCGACGGCGATATCGACCCCGCGCAGCTGACCCAGGCGCTGGCCAAGGGCGCGCGCGACATGGGGCAGAAGATCATCCGGTTCTGCCCCGCCACCGGCGTCACCCAGCATGACGACGGCACCTGGACCGTGCATACCGAGAAGGGCGACATCGACTGCGATTATGTCGTCAACGCCGCCGGCTACTACGCCCAGCGCGTGGGCGAATGGTTCAAGCCCTTTGGCGGCCGCACTGTGCCCGCGATGGTCATGAGCCACCAGTACCTGCTGACCGAGGAAATCCCCGAGGTCGAAGCCTGGTCCAAGGAAAACGGCGGCAAGCTGCCGCTGCTGCGCGACGTGGATGTGTCCTACTACCTGCGGCAGGAAAAGAACGGCTTCAACCTTGGCCCCTACGAGCCCAACTGCAAGGGCCACTGGATGACCGAGGACGACCCGATGCCCGAGGATTTCAGCTTCCAGCTGTGGAACGACGATCTGGACCGCATCGAGGACATCGTCACCGACGCGATGGAGCGGGTGCCGCTGATGGCGACCTCGGGCGTGGGCCGCGTGATCAACGGCCCGATCCCCTATGCGCCTGACGGCCTGCCGCTGATCGGCCCGATGCCCGGCGTCAGGAACGCCTTCGAGGCGCATACCTTCACCTTCGGCATCGCCCAGGGCGGCGGCGCGGGCAAGGTGCTGGCCGAGTGGATCGTGGATGGCGCCACCGAATGGGACATGTGGGCCGTCGATCCGCGTCGCTATACCGACTACACTGATCAGGACTACTGCAACCAGAAGGGCATGGAGGTCTACGGCAACGAATACGCCATGCACTTCCCCCATCACGAATGGCCCGCCGCGCGCGACAAGAAGCTCTCGCCGGTCCACGCCAAGGTCAAGGAACTGGGCGGCGTCATGGGCGCCTACAATGGCTGGGAACGCGCCAACTGGTTCGCTCAGCCGGGCGACGACACCTCCGAGGAAAGCACCCACACCTGGGGCCGCTCGGGCCCGTGGGAACAGCGCATCAAGGAAGAATGCGAGGCCGTGCGCGACCATTGCGGCGTGCTCGACCTGCCGGGCTTCTCGCGCTTCGTCGTCAAGGGCGACGGCGCGGCCGAGGCGCTGCGCGGGCTGGTCACGGGCGGCCTGCCCAAGGTGGGCCGGATCAACCTCGTCTACATCGCCGACGATCGCGGCCGCATCCTGACCGAGATGTCCTGCATGCGCCTGGGCGAGGATGACTTCGTGATGATCACCGCCGCCACCGCGCAGTGGCACGACCGCGACATCCTGAGGAACGCGATGCCCGCGGGCGTCACGGTCGAGGACGTGACCACCACCCGAGACACCCTGATCGTGACCGGACCCAAATCGCGCGAGATCCTGTCGGGCCTGACCGATGCCGACCTGTCGCTGGGCTGGCTGACCCATCAGGCAGCCACCGTGGCCGGGCAACCCGCCCACCTGATCCGCGTCTCCTTCGCCGGTGAACTGGGTTGGGAGGTGCACGCCCTCAACGAGCACATGCCCGCGATCTATGACGCGATCCTCGCCGCCGGGGCCAAGCCGTTCGGCATGTATGCGCTGAACTCTCTGCGCATCGAAAAGGGCTATCGCGCGTGGAAGGGTGATCTGAGCACCGACTACTCGCTGCTCGAAGGCGGACTTGAACGCTTCATCAAGTTCGACAAGCCGCAGGATTTCCCGGGCAAGGCCGCGTTGCTGGCGGAAAAGCAGCAGGGCGTCAAGAAACGCTTCGTCACCCTGATCGTCGAGGCCGGGGACTGCGACGCGCCCTACATGTCCTGCATCTGGAAGGATGGCGAGATCGTGGGCGAGACCACCTCGGGCGCCTGGGGCTATCGCGTGAACGCCTCGGTCGCGCTGGGCATGGTCCGCAGCGACCTGGCGGTGCCGGGCACCGAGCTCGAGGTCGAAATCTATGGCGAGAAATGCAGCGCCGTGGTTCAAGAGGACAAACCCCTCTGGGATCCCGAGAACGAACGCCTGCGGGCCTGACCTGAGATCCGGCCCGCCATTGCCGAAAGGACACGACCAATGAGCAAGACCATGCAGGGTGTCTATCTGACCCGGCACGGCGGGCCCGAAGCGCTGGAATGGCGCGAGGACATCCCTGTTCCGACCCCCGGGCCGGGGCAGGTGCTGGTCCGCGTCGCCGCGGCCGGCGTCAACAACACCGACATCAACACCCGCATCGGCTGGTATGCCCCCGAGGTGACCGGTGCGACCGATGCGGTCGATCAGGATGTCGAGGCCGGAGGCTGGGGCGGCGCCCTGGCCTTTCCGCGCATTCAGGGCGGGGATCTGTGCGGCATCGTCGAACAGGTCGGCCCCGGTGTCGCCTTCAAACCGGGCCAGCGCGTGACCTGCCCGATCAACCTGCCGCGTCCCCGGCCCGGCAATCCGACCGGCTTCATTGCCTTGGGGTCCGAGATCGACGGGGCCTTTGCCCAATACTGCCTGCTCGAAGCAGATGACCTTTACGATGTCACCGAGTCACCGCTGACGGACGTGGAGATCGCCGCCATCCCCTGTGCGTTTGGCACCGCCGAGAACCTGCTGACCCGCGCGGGCGTGACCGCCGGGCACAAGGTTCTGATCACCGGCGCTTCGGGCGGTGTCGGGCTGGCGGCGGTGCAACTGGCCGCCCTGCGCGGGGCTTCGGTTGCCGGCGTCACCAGCGCCGCCAAGGCGGATACCGTCCGGGCGCAGGGGGCCTCGGAAACCTTCGAGCGCAACGCGCCGCTGCCGCAGGACAGCTTTGACGTGGTGATCGACGTGGTCGGCGGCCCGACCTTTCCCGGCCTGATCCGGGCGCTGAAACCGGGCGGCCACTATGCCGTCTCGGGCGCCATCGCCGGGCCGATCGTTCAGGCCGACCTGCGCGAGATCTACCTGCGCGACATCACCCTCCACGGCTGCACCCATCAGGCCTTCGAGGTCTTTGGTCGGCTGGTCGAGATGATCAACGCAGGCCGGATCCGGCCGCTGGTGTCGAAAACCTACCCCCTGCGCGACATCGCCAAGGCGCAGGAGGATTTCCAGTCCAAGGCCCTTCCCGGCAAACTGGTGCTGATCCCTTAAGGAGGTGCGCATGACCGATATCACGCTTCTGGATGGCTCGATCGGGCAGGAACTGGTGAAACGCAGCGGCGACCGGGCGACGCCGCTCTGGTCCACGCGGGTGATGATCGACCACCCCGACCTGGTGGGCGAGGTCCATGCCGACTATTTCCGGCGCGGGGCCACCATCGCGACGACCAACACATACGCCGTGCACCGCTCGCGCCTCGTCAGGGTGGGCATGGAAGACCAGCTGCCCACCCTGATCGACACCGCGCTGGCCCAGGCCGAACGCTCACGCGCCGGGTTCCCGCAGGGCCGCATCGCGGGCTCTCTTGGTCCCCTGCTGGCCTCCTACCGGCCCGACCTGAGCCCCGACCCGGACGAGGCGGCGGAAAAATTCCGTGAACTCGTGCAGATGATGGCCGACCGCGTCGATCTGTTCCTGATCGAAACCGTGTCCTCGGTGCAAGAGGCCGAGGGTGCGCTGCGCGGCACCCAAGGCTGCGGCAAGCCGGTCTGGCTGGCGCTGACCGTGATGGATGATGACGGCACCCGCCTGCGCTCGGGCGAGGCGCTGGGCGACATCGCGCCCTTGGTGGACCGCTTCGACCCCGAGGCGGTTCTGATCAACTGCTCGCGCCCCGAGGCGATCCCGGCGGCGCTCGAGATCATCAAGGGCTTCGGGCGGCCCTTCGGCGCCTATGCCAACGGCTTCACCCGCATCTCCGAGGGGTTTCTGCAGGACGCGCCCACCGTGGACGCGCTGGAGCAGCGGCAGGACCTGGGGCCAGAGGCCTATGCCGATCACGCGATGGGCTGGGTCGCGCAGGGGGCCACGATCGTCGGCGGCTGCTGCGAGGTCGGCCCCGACCACATCGAGGAACTGGCGGGCCGCCTGCGCGCCGCGGGTCACCGGATCGTCTGAGGAGGAGAAGCTTGGCAGAGCGGCAGGCACCCTATCCCGAACGGCAATGGCAGGTGGATATCCTCGTCGCCGACGGGTTCGTGCTGACCGAACTGGCCGGGGTCGCCGACGTGCTGCGCATCGCCAACCGGGTCTGCCCGGTGCCGCCCTTCGCCTATACCTACCGCTCGCTCAGGGGCGGCACGGTTGCCTGCCGCGCCGGGGCCTGGGTCGAGACCGAACCGGTGATCCGGCAGCCCACCGCGGACTACCTCTTCGTCATCGGCAACACCGACCCCGACCACCCCGACCTGTCGATTGCGCGGGTGATCTCGGACTATACCCATCGCGGCGCGCAGGTCTTTCTGCTGGCCGAGGCCGCCAGCCGCTACATCAAGGACAAGGGCGCCGAGGATCACGCAACGCATTGGGAAAACGCCTCGTTCCTGCGCGAGCGGGGGGCGGGCTTCGATGCCAAGTTCTCGATCGCGACCGAACATGGCCTCGTCGTCACCTGCGCCGGAATGGGCGCGACCGTGGACGTGACGCTGGCGCTGATCGGCCGCCATGTCTCGGGCGCGGCCAAGATGACCGTCGCCGACATCATGCTGCACGAAAACATCCGCGATTTCGGCTCGATGCAGCCCTTTTCGGGCGTCAAGGCCACCACCACCGGCGACGACAAGCTGGACCAGTGCATCAAGATCATGCAGGCCAATATCGAAGACCCGGTGCCAATCAACGAGATCGTCGCCGCCCTCGGCCTGTCGAACCGCTCGCTCGAGCGCAAGTTCAAGACCTATCTCGGCGCCACGCCCAACGGCTTTTACCGCGAAATGCGGCTGGCCAAGGCCAACAACCTGCTGCTGAACACCACCCTGAGCGTGCGCGAGATCGGGCTGGCCTGCGGGTTCCCGAACGGGTTCTCGACCATCTACAAAAGCGTCTACGGCGTCACCCCGTTCGTCATGCGCCGCCAGAGGCGCGCGCCCGGCACACGGTGATTATCGCCCGTTTTCTGACGTTTTTGATGGATTTCCTGCCGCCTTTCCGTGGCAGACTTGGCGCAAGACCCAAGATTCGGAGACATCGGAATGGTTGATCTTCCCAGCAAGGCCCGCGTGGTCATCATCGGTGGCGGCGTGATCGGATGCTCGGTCGCCTATCACCTGACCAAGAAGGGGTGGAAAGACGTGGTGCTGCTCGAGCGCAAGCAGCTCACTTCGGGCACCACCTGGCACGCGGCGGGCCTGATCGCCCAGCTGCGCGCCACCGCCAACATGACCAAGCTGGCGAAATACAGCCAGGAACTCTATGGCGCGCTCGAAGAGGAAACCGGCGTCGCCACCGGCTTCAAACGCTGCGGCTCGATCACCGTGGCGCTGACGGATGAACGCCGCGAAGAGATCTATCGCCAGGCCGCCATGGCCCGCGCCTTCGGGGTCGAGGTCGAGGAGATCTCGAACGAGCGCGTGGCCGAACTGTATCCGCATCTCAATCTCGACGGCGTCAAGGGCGCGGTCTATCTGCCGCTGGACGGGCAGGGCGACCCGGCCAACATCGCGCTGGCGCTGGCCAAGGGGGCGCGCCAGCGCGGTGCCATCGTCAAGGAACGGGTGAAGGTCACCGACATCGCCAAACAGGGCCGGCGCGTGACCGGTGTGGACTGGGTCGCCGATGACGGCAGCGCATCGGGCCATATCGAATGCGACATGGTGGTCAACTGCGCCGGCATGTGGGGCCATCAGGTGGGCCGCATGGCGGGCGTGAACGTGCCGCTGCATGCCTGCGAACATTTCTACATCGTGACCGAGAACATCGAGGGCCTGACCCAGCTGCCGGTGCTGCGGGTGCCGGATGAATGCGCCTATTACAAGGAGGATGCGGGCAAGATCCTGCTGGGCGCTTTCGAGCCCAACGCCAAGCCCTGGGCGATGGACGGCATCCCCGACAGTTTCGAGTTCGACCAGTTGCCCGAGGATTTCGATCACTTCGAACCGATCCTCGAGGCCGCCTGCAACCGCATGCCGATGCTGGCCGAGGCGGGCATCCATACCTTCTTCAACGGCCCCGAGAGCTTCACGCCCGACGACGCCTATCACCTTGGCCTTGCGCCCGAGATGGACAATGTCTGGGTCGCCGCCGGCTTCAACTCGATCGGGATCCAGTCGGCGGGCGGCGCGGGCATGGCGCTGGCCGAATGGATGGATTCGGGTGAAAAACCCTTTGATCTGGGCGACGTGGACATCAGCCGGATGCAGCCCTTCCAGGGCAACAGGACGTATCTGTTTGAACGCTCCAAGGAAACGCTGGGCCTGCTCTATGCCGACCACTACCCCTATCGCCAGAAGGCAACGGCACGCGGCGTGCGCCGGACGCCGTTCCACCACCACCTCAAGGAACACGGTGCCGTGTTCGGTGAACTGGCAGGCTGGGAGCGCGCCAACTGGTTCGCCAACGAAGGGCAGGAGCGCGAATACCGCTACAGCTGGAAGCGCCAGAACTGGTTCGAGAATTCGGCCGCCGAACACCGTGCCGTGCGCGAGAACGTGGGCATGTACGACATGTCCTCCTTCGGCAAGATCCGGGTCGAAGGCCCCGACGCGCAGGCTTTCATGAACTATGTCGGCGGCGGCGATTATGCCGTGCCGGTGGGCAAGATCGTCTATACCCAGTTCCTGAACCGCCGCGGCGGGATCGAGGCCGACGTAACCGTCACCCGCCTGTCCGAAACCGCCTATCTGGTGGTCACCCCGGCGGCGACCCGTCTGGCGGACCAGACGTGGATGGAGCGAAACAAGGGCGACTTCCGCGTCGTCATCACCGATGTCACGGCGGCCGAAGGCGTTCTGGCGGTGATGGGGCCGAATTCACGGGCCTTGCTGGAGAAAGTCTCGCCCAACGATTTCTCGAACGCGGCAAACCCCTTCGGCACCGCGCAGGAAATCGAGATCGGCATGGGCCTCGCTCGCGCGCATCGCGTCACCTATGTGGGCGAGCTGGGCTGGGAGATCTATGTCTCCTCCGACATGGCGGGCCACGTCTTTGAAACGCTGCATGCGGCGGGGCAGGACATGGGGCTGAAGCTGTGCGGTATGCACATGATGGACAGCTGCCGGATCGAGAAGGGCTTCCGCCACTTCGGCCACGACATCACCTGCGAGGATCACGTTGTGGATGCCGGTCTGGGCTTTGCCGTCAAGGTGGACAAGGGCTGTGACTTCATCGGCCGCGAGGCGGTGATCGCGCGCAAGGAGAGCGGACCGAAATCGCGCCTGGTGCAGTTCCGCCTGACCGATCCCGAACCCTTGCTGTTCCACAACGAGCCGATCGTCCGGGACGGTGAATACGTGGGCTATCTCAGTTCGGGCAACTATGGCCACACGCTGGGTGGCGCCATCGGTTTGGGCTACGTGCCCTGCGAAGGGGAAAAGGCCGTAGACGTTCTGGCCTCGACCTACGAGATCGACGTTTGTGGCGCGAAAGTCCGGGCCGAGGCGTCGCTCAAGCCGATGTACGATCCCAAATCCGAACGGGTGAAGGTGTGACCACGGGGTTCGGTGGGGGCTCTGCCCCCGCCGCCTTCGGCGACTCCCCCGGGATATTTTCAGCCAGATGAAGTGGGCCACCCTTACTTCATCTGGCCTCAAATATCCCGGAGCGCGAGGCAGAGCCTCTCAAAATAGCCTTCAAACAAGGCGGGACATGTCGTTTTCGATCAGGACCCGTGATGGCCGACGCAACAGAATTCCGTATTTCCTTCGCCGCATAACCTGCCATATGAACCGGGTACAACACTCGGAGAAACTGCATGGCGCAGCCCGCATTCACCACCGACACCGGGGACACGCCCAAGGGGCTGGCCCTCGCCGTCACGGCCTATCTGCTGTGGGGGTTCCTGCCGCTCTACATGAAGGCGATGGCGCATATTTCGCCGGTTGAAGTGGTTGCGCATCGCGTCATCTGGTCGGTGCCAGTGGCGGGGCTGCTGCTGGTGGCGCTGGGCCGGACCCGCGACCTGAAGGCGGCCCTGAGCAACCCGAGGATGCTGGGCATGGCCTGCCTGACGGCGGCGCTGATCTCGGTCAATTGGGCGATCTATGTCTGGTCCATCGCCAATGGCAAGGCATTGGACGCGGCCCTGGGGTATTACATCAACCCGCTGTTCAGCATTGCCTTGGGCGCAATTCTGCTGCGTGAGCCGCTGGGCCGCACGCAGTTGGTCGCGGTCGGATTGGCGGCGGCGGGGGTGCTGGTTCTGGTGCTGGAGGCCGGCAGCCTGCCCTGGGTCGCCATCGGCCTGATGGTGACTTGGGGGTTTTACGCTTTCTTCAAGCGGTCGCTGCCGATCGGACCCAACCAGGGATTTCTGCTCGAGGTGCTGATCCTGCTGATGCCTGCATTGGCTTATGTCACGTGGGTAGGGGCCGAGGGAGCGGGTCATTTCGGGGGCTCCGCCACCGATACCATCCTGCTGGTCGGGGCCGGAGTGGTGACGGCGGTGCCGCTGCTGGTCTATGCCAACGGGGCCAAGCTGGTGCGCCTGTCGACCATGGGCATCCTGCAATACATCGCGCCGACGATGATCTTTCTCACCGCCGTCTTCGTGTTCGGAGAAGAAATCGACCGTGGCCGGATGATCGCCTTTCCGATGATCTGGGCGGCGCTGGTCGTCTATTCGATTCCGATGGTCCGGCAGATGCGCGCTCAGTCCTGATCGCGGATGATCCGGGCCACCGCCTCGGCCCAGAGGGCATAGGCGCGCGGGCTGGGGTGATACCCGTCCGGTGCCGCCAGCGCCGGGTCTTCGGGCAGGTACAGGGCCAGGTGGTGGACCTGCGGGAACCGCGCGGCGACCTCCTGCAAGCCCTCGTCCAGCCGCGCGGCCTGTCGGCCCAGGACCCAGGCCAGCGGCTGCGGCAGCGCCGGGAAACGGTGCATCGGCGGCACCCCGGTCACCACGACGCGGCGCGCGCCGAGCGTTTCGGTCAGGTGCCGCAGCAATTCGCCCTGCCGGGCCGCGAACTGCGCCCGCGAGGTGGCGCGGGTCACGTCATTCACACCCAGCGCGGTGACGGCCACGTCGAAGGTGCCCCTCACCTGTTGCAGCCGCTCCAGCGTATCGCGTGTGGTGTGGCCCGTGCTGGCCTCGAGCCGCCATTCGACGCTGTAGTGCCGCCCCAGCTGTTGCACCAGATGGCCCGAGAGCGCCTGTTTCTGCGTGCCTGCACCAACCCCGGCCGCCGAACTGTCACCGGCGATCAGCAGCCGCAGCCTCGGCCCTCGCCCGTCGCGCCCCTCGCGCGGTCCGATCGGCTCGGGCAGCAACTGCGCGTTGCGGCGCACCATCAGCGCCTGCCCCGCCAGCAGCGGCAGCAGCGGCACCCGCAGGATCTGGTCGGCACCGATCATGTTGCGCATGGGGTCAGGACAGCGCCTCGCGGAATTTCAGGAACCGGGCGTCGGTCATCACCCGTGCGTTCATGGCGTCGCGCAGGGCGCCGATTGTCTTGTAGGGGCGCATGACCACCTCGAACACCTGGATCAGCCCCTCGTCGTTCAGCGTGATCAGGTCCACGCCCACGGCATCAAGATCGCCGACCTTGCACTGGAACTCCAGCGCCCAGTCCTTGCCCGCGCCCATGATCCGGCGATAGCGGAAATCGGAAAACACCTGCCCCACATGGCCCAGCACCGCCGCCACCGGCTCGCGCCCCGTCCAGGTCTTGTAGTAGGTGGGCGGCAGAAAGCGGACATCCTCGGCCAGCAGTTCGTGGATCAGGCTCTCGTCGCCCTTGGCCACGACCTCCTGCATTTTCTCGATCGTCGGGTGCATGGTCATCTCCCTATTCGGCTGCAGCGAGAGTTGCGGATGCGGCCCCGCCACGCAAGGACGACGTTGCGGGAGGTGGCGCGCTGCGATAGGCAGGCGCGCATGAGCGAGATCTACACTCCCCCCCAGACGCCGCTGGACGTGTTGCACGAGGACGCGCAGCTGATCGTGGTCAACAAGCCCTCGGGGCTGCTGTCCGTGCCGGGGCGGGGCGAGCACCTGGCCGACTGCCTGCTGACGCGGGTGCAGGCGGCCTTTCCGCAGGCGCTGCTGGTGCACCGGCTCGACCGGGACACCTCGGGCGTGATGGTCTTTGCCCAGACGCCGCATGCGCAGCGGCATCTGGGGCTGCAGTTCGAGAAACGGCAGACCAAGAAAACCTACATCGCCCGGGTCTGGGGGCAGCTCGAGCCAAAAACCGGCACTGTCGATCTGCCGCTGATCGTGGACTGGCCGAACCGGCCGCGGCAGATGGTCTGCCACGACACCGGCAAGCCCGCCGTGACCGACTGGCGCGTGGTGCGCTACGAGGATGGCACGACCCGCGTCAGGCTTTTTCCAAAAACCGGACGGTCGCACCAGCTGCGGGTTCACATGCAGGCCGTGGGCCACCCGATCCTGGGCGATCCGTTCTATGCGGAAGGAGAGGCGCGGGACTACCCCCGCCTGATGCTGCATTCCGAGGAGTTGCGCCTGAAACATCCCGAAGGCGGGGTGTCGATGAAATTCCGCGCCCCGGCGGATTTCTGAGAAGCGATGGTTTGAAACAGGCAGCGGGTCTGATTTTCGCGTCAGGTGCGTTCTGTCGGCGCGTGCCGCCCAACTCCCCATCGAGACGCACGCAGGACATCCGGCGCACCTGACGCGAACGAGGTTTTCCGTGAGTGAGTGGAGCCTGTACGAGTTTGGCGTGTAACCTCGTCTGCGTTTCTATTCGCAGACCGGGGTTGCGGCCATATCGAAAAATGCAACATTGGGATTGCAGATTTCAGCCGTCCGTTCCCGTGCCTGCTTCGAACTCGCACTGGCCGCACAGGCAGTTGTTGGGCCCTGAGAAACAGCTTTCGACCCAAGATTTCACGGCTTGCAACCGCAGGTCATTGCGCCGGGATTCATGGTAAACCGCATATACCGGACTGGCCGAGACAAGCGCATCGGGCGCCAGTCGCTCGATCTTGTTCTGGTTTCGCACCGAACATGTCAACAAGGGACCGGGCAGCCCTGATTCCAGCACCGCCTTTTCGACTTCGGCCAGAGAACCCAGACGAACAGTCGGGCCATCGCCGAAATGGGAAAACCCGTTCTTCATCATCGGAAGCCCGTCGAATTCTCTGGACAGCCCGACCCAATCCTTTCCGGGTCTGCTTCCCTTTCTGTTGTAGAATGCGCTGACCCGGCTGCCTATGCGCTTGGAAATGAACCTGCCCTCCTTGGGCCGTTCCAACCGGATCGCCAGGTCGATCTCGCCATGTGCCAGACTGCGCTTGGGTTGATAGCCGATTTCGAGGATCAGGTTCGGATAGCGGTCTCGAAAGCGCTTGAGGTTCGGGGCCAGAGCCGCAGAGCTGATGCCGTGATAGCAGCTGATCGAAATCCTGCCCTTCAACTCGCATTCCGGCTTGCCCAGGGCGACTTCAAAGGCCTCCAGTTCCTTCTCGGTCCTCTCGGCCAGCTCGGCAAGGGTCATGGCTTCTGGCGTCAGGTGCCAACCGCCCTCGCTCTTTCGGAAAAGCTGGGCCCCGACGTCCTTGGTCAGCCGGTCGATGCGCCGGGATACCGTGGCCGGATTGGTCTCGAGCACCTCTGCCGCGGCCCGCATCGTTCCGGCTCGTGAAAGGGCCAGCAGAAACCTCAGGTCATCCCAGTCATACACTCGATCAGCTCACATGGTTTGCAATCAACCGGCCGGAACGTGCCGGAAAAACCTCTCCGAAGGGCCGCGGCCCAAGGCAACGCTACGCCCTTGGATGCTTCGAGGCAATGAAATCATCCTTCGAGGCGATGCCTCACGATGCCTTGGCGATCCGTTCTGTGCGGAAGGCCCGGCGCAGAGCTGTCCCCGCCTGATGCCGCATTCCGAGGCGTTGCGCCTGAAACATCCCGAAGGCGGGGTGTCGATGAAATTTCGCGCCCCGGCGGATTTCCGAGAAGACGGCAAAAGGAACTTACCCTCCCCGCAAGGCGTCAAGCATGGGGCAGTCGGTGTTTCCCTCGGAACAGTTTGCCGTCAGCTCGGTCAGGGCCGCCTCCAGTCTGCGAAGTTCGGCGATCTTTTTCCGGGTCGAGGCAAGCTGACGGTCGCCCATCCGGAACACGGCATCGCAATCCGAATACTCTCCGACCGACAGTTCAAGCAGGGCTTTTGCGTCGCTCAGGGAAAACCCCAGGTTTCTGCAGTTCTTGAGGAATTTCAGTCGCCCGATCGCTTCGGCCGAATAGATGCGCCGCCCGTTTGCCGAACGCTCCGGTGGCGGCACGATGCCCTCGCGCTCGTAATACCGGATGGTTTCGATGCTCACGCCACTTTGCCGGGATGCTTCGCCTATCGCAAACATGTGAAGAAAACCTTCTTGAACCTGTAGTGGCTACAGGAAGCATATTGGGCCGCAGATGAAACGGCAACGTGCCGTTTGAACGCGCAAAGGCTGGAAGGACATGAAAAACTATCTGCGCCTCAGTTTCCTGAGTTCGCTGGCCGCGCTTGGCGTGGCGACCTGCTGTGTCTTGCCGATGGTGATGCTCCTGCTGGGTCTGGGCGGAAGCTGGCTGGCGGTGTTCGGAAAGATCGCCGCGGCAAGCTACTACGTGCTTGCACTGTCCGTGGCTCTCGTTGCAGTCGCGTGGCTGATGGCCTATCGGCGCGGAACGCTGGCGCGGCTGAAACCGTGGCTGATGGCCAGCACTGCGCTGACCGCCATTGCCTGGGTCGTCGTTTTCAACGAGGCCCGGATCAACGACCTGCTCATGACCTGGATGTGACCGAGATGACCGAGAAGACCCCGACCCTGGAAAGCACGATCACCTGTCCGCATTGCGGCCACAGCGAAACCGAAACCATGCCCACCGATGCGTGCCAGTGGTTCTACGAATGCAAATCCTGCAAGACGGTTCTGACCCCGAAACCGGGCGATTGCTGCGTGTTCTGTTCCTATGCAACCGTGCCCTGCCCACCGATCCAGGCCGGAGACAGCTGCTGCGGCTGACGGGGTTTTGCCTGCAACGCAATGAAAAAGGCAAGGCGCCCTTCGAACGCCTTGCCCCGATTTTCCGACCCGGAACGGTTTCTTATTCCGGCGTCCAGCCGCTGACGGCCTTGACCTCCAGGAAGTCCTCCAGACCCCAGACACCGCCTTCGCGGCCGTTGCCGGACTGTTTCATGCCGCCAAAGGGCGAACCGGCGGCGCGCGACTGGCCGTTCATCTCGACCATGCCCGAGCGCAGCCGCCGCGCCATGCGGTTGGCGCGGGCGCCGTCCTGCGTCTGGACATAGTTGGTCAGGCCATAGGGCGTGTCATTGGCGATCTCGATGGCCTCTTCCTCGGTGTCGAAGGGGATCATCGTCAGGACCGGGCCAAAGATTTCCTCGCGCGCGATGGTCATCTGGTTGTTGGCATCGGCAAAGACCGTCGGCTTGACGAAATAGCCCTTGTTGAAACCCTCGGGCCGGCCGGTGCCACCGGCGACCAGGCGGGCGCCCTCGTCGATCCCCTTCTGGATCAGGTTCTGGATCTTGGTCCACTGAACCTCGTTCACCACGGGGCCGATATGGCGACCTTCCTCCAGCGCGTTGCCCACGGTCACCTTGCTGGCCACCTCGGCCGCGGTCTCGACCGCCTGGTCATAGATCGGGCGCTGCACCAGCATCCGGCTGGGCGCGTTGCAGCTCTGGCCGGTGTTGTTCATCATGTGCAGCACGCCGCGCTTGACCGCCTTGTCATCGGCATCGGCAAAGATCACGTTGGCGCCCTTGCCGCCCAGCTCCAGATGCACCTTCTTCAACGTGTCGGCGGCATTCTTGGAAATCGCCGTGCCCGCGCGGGTCGATCCGGTAAAGCTGACCATGTCCACGTCCGGATGCCCCGACAGTTGCGAGCCCACGCCCACGCCGTCCCCGTTCACGAGGTTGAAGACACCGGCGGGGAAGCCTGCCTCGTGCATCATCTCGGCAAAGATCATCGCGTTCAGCGGGCTCTGCTCGGAGGGTTTCAGAACCATGGTGCAGCCAGCGATGGCCGCCGCGCCCACCTTGAGCGTGATCTGGTTCATCGGCCAGTTCCACGGCGTGATCAGCGCGGCCACGCCGACGGCCTCATGGATGATCCGGTCATTGGGGGCATGATCGCCCAGAGGGCGCTCGAACTGGAAATCCTTGGCCGCCTTGATGAAGTTCTTCAGGTGCCAGATCCCGGCGCCCACCTGCTGGGTGCGCGACATGTCGATCGGCGCGCCCATCTCCAGCGACATCGCCTGCGCCAGATCCTCGCCGCGGGTCTTGTAGATCTCAGCCAGCTTCTCGACCAGCGCGATGCGCTCTTCGACCGGGGTGGCCATCCAGCCGGGCAGGGCCGCCTTGGCGGCGGCCACGGCGGCGTCGGTGTCGGTCTGCGAACCCAGCGAGATCACCGCGCAGGGCTCCTCGGTCGAGGGGTTGATGACCTGGAAATCATTGGGCTGGCTGGGGGCGACCCATTGCCCGTTGATGTAGAAGTCGCGTTTTTCGATCATGGCTCTCCCTCTCCCGATCAGATCTGTGTTCGACCGCGCGGTCGGTTTTCGCGGACACTCTGTCAAAGCGTCGTCCAGGGGGCAAGGGGGTGCGACCAAAAATTTGATCAAATTATTCGTCCGCAGCGGCAGGGGGCACGAATTTACCGCAAGAGAATGGCAAGTTGGGAGTTTTTCCCGAATTTGCAGAACGGCCTTTAACGCCGCGTCAAAACCTCTAAGTCTTCAGGTGGAACAAAAGAACGCCAACAGGAAAGGAGGCAAGCCATGGGTCTGCGCATCAACGATATCGTTCCCGACTTCACCGCCGAAACGGATCAGGGCCCCATCCAGTTCCATGACTGGATCGGCGACAGCTGGGCCATCCTGTTCTCGCACCCCAAGGATTTCACCCCGGTCTGCACCACCGAGTTTTCGGCCGTGGCGCAACTGGCCGACGAATGGGCCAAGCGGAACACCAAGGTGATCGGTGTTTCCGTGGACAGCGCCGAAGATCACAGGAAATGGAAGGGCGACATCGAGAAATTCGGCAATACCAGTGCAAGCTTCCCGATCATCGCCGACACGGACCTGGCGGTGTCCAAGGCCTTCGACATGCTGCCCGCTGGCTATTACCTGCCGGACAACCCGACGCCGGCCGACAGCCAGACGGTGCGTTCGGTCTTCATCATCGCGCCGGACAAGACGCTGAAACTTTCGATGACCTATCCGATGAACGTGGGCCGCAACTTTGCCGAGGTGCTGCGCGCGCTGGATGCCCTGCAGACGGCCGAGCAGAAAAACGTCGCGACCCCCGCCGACTGGACGCCCGGCGCGGATGTCGTGATTCCGCTAGCCGTCAGCGATGCCGAGGCCAGGGAGAAATACGGTGAATACACCACCCACTTCCCCTATCTGCGGACGGTGAAACTACCGGCCTAGGGTTTCTGTGGATATTTCTGCAGCTTGAGGCGGTACTTCGCCCGCTTCACTTCCCGCTCCAGCGCCTCGCCGGGGCGGGTTTTCTTCTGGATGGTCGAACCGCCGATCTCGGCGGCGACCTCTTGGTTGCCGGTTCCCAGAAGGGCGTGAACCGGCTGATTCGTGATCCAGTGCATCTGCAGGAACGTGTCCACGGGGCGGTCGATCCGGTCGGTCGCGGCCAACAGCCGGGCGGCGGCGCCGCGCCCCACCACCTGGCAGCAGCATTGCAAGCCGATCACGCGCGGCAGGATCAACCGCAGACCGCCCTTTTCCGCCAGAACCGCAACCGGCGTTTCGCGCTGTTTGACCGGCAGCCGGATATAGTGCTCGGGCGTCGCGTGTTCCGCGATGATTTCCAGCGCGGTGCCGAAGCGGGCGGGGTCGATCCGCAGATCATCCTCGGTGATGATCGCCAGGTCGATTTCCTCTTCGACCAGCTTGCGCCAGATCCGCCGGTGGCTTTCAAAGACACCGACCTCGGCCGGGCGGAGCGGAAATGGGTAGCGGGGGCGATGGAGATCGCCCTTGAACAGCTGCACGCCCGCGATCTGTTCGGGGTCGCGTCCATTCACCGCTTCGAACAGTTCGGCCGAGGGCAGGTCATGGCACAGACGCTCGGCATTGGGCCGTCTGCTTGTGCTGGCCGACATATGGATGATGAAGGAACGCATGCGCAGTGAATAGATGACCTGTGACAATCGTCAAATGAAAACGGGAACTGCTGGCGTGATTTGGACCGAAACGGGAATGATAATCAAGCAAAGGTTGCAGCCGGCCGATCCTGAACGACTTGAGCCAGACGTCACGCCGCAAAAAAAGGCCCCGGCATCGAACCGGGGCCTTTCCGTTCAGATCGAGGGGCGGATCACTCCGCGCTGGCCTCTTTCTTTTCTTTCTTCTCGGGCACGATCTCTTCGCCGGTTTCCTGATCGACGCATTTCATCGACAGGCGCACCTTGCCGCGATCGTCAAAGCCCAAGAGCTTGACCTTCACTTCCTGGCCTTCCTTCAGAACGTCCGAAGGATGGTTCAGGCGGCGGTTTTCGATCTGGCTGACATGCACCAGCCCGTCGCGCTTGCCGAAGAAGTTCACGAAGGCGCCGAAATCGACGATCTTCACGACCTTGCCGGTATAGATCTTGCCCTCTTCCGGCTCGGCCACGATCGAATGGATCATGTCATAAGCCTTCTGGATAGCTTCGGCATTCGGCGAGGCGATCTTGATGATGCCGTCATCGTTGATGTCGACCTTGGCGCCGCTGGTCTCCACGATCTCGCGGATCACCTTGCCGCCCGAGCCGATCACTTCGCGGATCTTGTCGGTCGGGATCTGCATGGTCTCGATGCGTGGGGCGTGGACCGAGAACTCGCCGGTCTCGCTCAGCGCCTTGCTCATCTCGTTCAGGATGTGCAGACGGCCGTCCTTGGCCTGGGCCAGGGCTTTCTCCATGATCTCGGGGGTGATGCCGGCGACCTTGATGTCCATCTGCAGCGAGGTGATGCCGTTTTCGGTGCCCGCCACCTTGAAGTCCATGTCGCCCAGGTGGTCTTCGTCACCCAGGATGTCGGTCAGAACGGCGTAGGAACCGTCCTCTTCCAGGATCAGGCCCATGGCCACACCGGCCACCGGCGCCTTCAGCGGAACGCCCGCATCCATCATCGACAGCGAGCCACCGCAGACCGATGCCATCGAGGACGAGCCGTTCGACTCGGTGATCTCGGACACCACGCGGATGGTGTAGGGGAAGTCGGTCGGCGCCGGCAGAACCGCCTGCAGCGCGCGCCAGGCCAGCTTGCCGTGGCCCACTTCGCGACGGCCCGGAGGGCCAACGCGGCCCACTTCACCGACCGAGTAGGGCGGGAAGTTGTAGTGCAGCAGGAAGGGTGACTTGAACGTGCCGTGCAGCGCGTCGACGAACTGTTCGTCGTCGCCGGTGCCCAGCGTGGTCACGGCCAACGCCTGGGTCTCGCCACGGGTGAACAGGGCCGAGCCATGGGTGCGCGGCAACAGGCCGGTTTCGGCCACGATCGGGCGCACGTCGGTGGTCGAGCGGCCGTCGATCCGCTTGCCGCCCTTGACGACATCGCCGCGCAGGATGCCGGCTTCGAGCTTTTTCATCGCCGAGCCAAGGTTCGGGTCTTCCAGCTGCTCTTCGGTCAGCGCTTCCTTGATCGCCTCGCGCGCGGCTGCGACCGCGGCGGTGCGCTCCTGCTTGTCGGTGATGGCGAATGCGGCGCGCATCTTGTCCTCACCGGCGGCCTTCACGGCTTCGTAGAGTTCCGAGTAATCCGGCGGGGTGAAGTCGAACGGCTCTTTCGCGCAGTCTTCGGCAAAGTCGATGATCAGGTCGATCACCGGCTGGATCTGCTCGTGCGCAAAGGTCACGGCGCCCAGCATCTCGGCCTCGGACAGCTCGTAGGCTTCCGATTCCACCATCATCACGGCGTCCTTGGTGCCGGCGACGACCAGGTCCAGGCGTTGCTCGGGGTTCAGGCGCAGATCGTGCATGTCCTCCACGGTGGGGTTCAGCACATATTCGCCATCGGCATAGCCCACGCGGCAGCCCGCGATCGGGCCCATGAACGGCACGCCCGAGATGGTCAGGGCGGCCGAGGCCGCGATCATCGCGACGATGTCGGGGTCATTGACCAGATCGTGGCTCAGAACGGTGCACATCACCAGCACTTCGTTCTTGAAGCCCGGCACGAAGAGCGGGCGGATCGGACGATCGATCAGGCGCGCGGTCAGCGTCTCTTTCTCGGTCGGGCGCGCCTCGCGCTTGAAGAAGCCACCCGGCACCTTGCCGGCGGCATAGTATTTTTCCTGGTAATGCACGGTCAGCGGGAAGAAATCCTGCCCCGGCTTCTGTTCCCTGGCGAAGGTCACGTTGGCCATGACCGAGGTTTCGCCCAGGGTGGCGATGACCGAGCCATCGGCCTGGCGGGCAATCTTGCCCGTTTCCAGTGTAAGCGTCTCTTCGCCCCACTGCATGGATTTGGTTGTTACGTCAAACATCTAGCGTATCCTAAAAGGGAGCACTCCCGGGCCCATCCCGGGTCTCCCGTTTGCATGGCGGCCCCATTGCCGCCGACCCCACCTATCTTCCTTCCGAGTGCCGGGGTCAGGGCACAACGTCTCAGATGCTGCGCCCATACAGGAAAACGTGCGGATTGAAAACAGGAAACCTCCGTCCCCATACGGCGGCGCCGGCGACGCAAACGTGTGTGGCAGCCACGCGCGCATCGCATTAGCGTCTGGTCACGAAGCATCTGGCGTGGTTGACGGCCTTATTTCTCGCCCTTGCGGCGCAGGTGGGCGCAAGGGCGGTGCAGTATGCCCTCGGTGCGAACAGATCGCAGGTCGGCTTTACGGTCGGGTTCGGCAAGGACGAGATAACCGGAACGATCCCCGTTCAGACAGCCGCCCCTGCGTCCGACCCTAGACCGCCGCGTCGGCCTCCTTGAGTTCCGCAGCCTCGGCCCGGCTCAGCTGCGCGCCCTGCCTGCGTTTCAGCAGCACCTCGCGGGCGCGGGCGTATTGCGGATCCTGCCAGAAGATCAGGCAGCCGTTGCAGCCCCGGCCGCAGCAGCCCTCGGTGCAGAAGTTGACTCGCCAAGACGGGTCTCCTAGTTCTGCGCGCAAAGAGGAGGGTAAGATTGAAAATCGCCGCAGTCACGATGGTATTTCGCGACTACGAAATGCTGTCTCGTTGGTGTGACTATTACGGGACGCAACTCGGCCGTGAGAACCTGTATATCGTCTCTCACGGATTCGATCCGCATCACAAGGAAATCACCGAGGGGTGCAATCTTGTTACGATACCCCGCGATAAGCTGACTGATTTCGACGCATGGCGCTTTGAGATGCTGCACAGCTTTGTTCAGTTTCTGTGCGCCTCCTACGAGTGGGTGATTAGAACAGATGCCGACGAATTCGTCGTGGCGGACAGTTCGGCAGGGACATTGCCTCAAATCCTCGAGCGTCAAGTAGACCCTTTTGTTTTCGCGCTAGGTGTCGAAGTGTTTCAAGGCCAAAACGAACCCGAATTGACTTCGCAACCCATCACTGCACAGCGTCGCCATGGGCTTGTCTGGGCGTCCTATTCTAAGGCTTTCGCCGTCAAGGCTGGATGGCGGCTGGAAAACCACGGTATTAGGTTTGACCCTCGAAAATTGACCGGGTTGCGTGTGAACATGCCTGAGGGGCTTTATCTGTTGCATATGCGTCTATCTTCCACCTCGATCCATCAGGCGCATCGGGACCGTAAAGTCCTTATGCCTTCTGCGCCGCGGTCGTGGCGAAACATAGATCGTTGGGAGCAGCAGTTACACGATGCGATCGCGTTGGGCCCTGTCGAAGACAGCACTGCGCATCTGCGCCAAGTTTGGGCTGCGCAAAACAAATCGCGCTTGCGACGAATATACCACGCAGGCAAGTTGAGGCCTGTGGTAAGATCCGAATTCAATCGCGTGGTCGAATTGCCCGTCGGGATCGTTGGTCGGGTGTGACATTTAATCAAACATTGCGTTTTGCTGCGAAGGAGGGGTTCCGAGTAGCAGAGATGACGGCGAAGGCGCCCGGGCCTCCGAGAAACCGGCGCAAAGTTTTTCAGTTGCCCCTCACCCGGGTCCTCTCTCGTTGGTCTGAAACTAGCCTCGGGTGATAGCGCAAGTTACTGACGCAAAGTCTTGGTTCTGACTCGACATTGTGCGATCAAAATGTTGGTTCGAAGAGCGGCACGACCAGCGAGCGCTTGAGAAGCAAGTAGGGCGAACAAGGATTGGCATGCAACCGAAGAGTGTTTCAGAGGCGGTGTTCTTAACGCCCAAGGTAAGGGTTGCCAGGGTCAATCACTTGCGAAAAACCATTCTATTCGCTGTGAGAAATCCACGCGACGTGATTCAACGTGAACATGTTGCCGGTCGCTTCTATGAACCCGAAGAGCTAGGTATTATTGCCAATCACTTTCCTCTGGGGGGGCAATTTTGCGATATCGGCGCTAACGTCGGCAATCATACCTTGTATGTGGCAATGTTCCTACATGCAGAAAGAATTGTTCTGGTCGAGCCCAACCCGGACGCGACTGACTTGCTACGGTCCAATGTGTTCCTGAATGGGCTAGAAAAAGTTTGCGACCTGAGGCATCTGGGGATTGGCCTGTCGGATGGGGGCGCTAAGTCAGGAGGTGTCAGCGCAAGCAGGAAAAACAATCTTGGCGGCGCTCGCATGGTAGAAAATGAAGGTGACATTCCCCTGATCACGGGCGACGCGCTTCTGGCTGGCGAGAAATTCGACATGATAAAAATTGATGTCGAGGGCATGGAAATGAAGGTGCTCAACGGAATGGAAAACCTGTTGCGGCGCACCAAGCCAAAACTTTTTGTTGAGGTCGACCGACAGAATTTCAAGGCGTTCGATGATTTTTGCGCGACCCATAACTATGAAGTGCTTGAGCAGTTCAAAAGATATCGTCCAAATACCAATTTTCTTCTGGGGCCTAGGCTGGAGTGAAATGGCTCTGCCGGTTAGCAGAGCGCTCTGATTTCGGTCTAACTTGAAAAGCGAACAAGCCACAGAGGTTGTTTCTGTCCGCGTGACAGGCTTCTGCTGGTCAAAAAGTTGCTTAGCTCTGTTCCACGAGCAAACTGCCAACCTCCTTGAGTTCCGCAGCCTCCGCCCGGCTCAGCTGCGCGCCCTGCTTGCGTTTCAGCAGCACCTCGCGGGCGCGGGCATATTGCGGATCCTGCCAGAAGATCAGGCAGCCGTTGCAGCCCCGGCCACAGCAGCCCTCGGTGCCGACGCGGTTGGTCTTGAACCGGCGCGCGTTGTCGTCCTGCGCGATGGCCTCGGCCAGCGCGTCGCGGCGGCGCTCGTAGGCGTTGGGGTTGTCGCGCCCCGAGACCTCCATCCCCTGCACCAGCTTGTCCAGCCGCAGCCGCTTCCACTGTTCGTCGGTCAGCGCGCGCTCCTTGCGCATCACCGAGAACGCCGGGAACCGGGCGCGCAGCTCGTCGGGGTCCTCGTGGTCGAACAGGGCGAACGGCAACCGGATCACCGTCTTGTCGCTGCCGCGCACCACGTCCACACGCTCGCCGGTCTCGGCGTTCTCGAAATCATAGACCCGCAGCAGCACCGTTTCCCGCGCGATGGGCGAGACGAATTCCAGCACCTCGCCGGCCACCAGCTTGTTCTTGACCTCGACCAGCAGGGCGTCCTCGGTCACCTCTTTCACCACGCCGGCATATTCCCACTGCGCCAGCGAGGCGGTGTGTTCATAGCCATGCGCATAATTGGTCAGACGCCCCTCGTGGAAGGCCAGCGTGTAGCCGCGGTTGCCCACCGCCTCCAGCTCGCGCATGTAGGGTTTCGGGTCCCAGTTCTCGGGGTCCGCATAATAGTCATCGATCGCCATGCGATAGGCGCGCGCGACGATGGCGGCGTAATATTCCGACTTGCCGCGCCCCTCGACCTTGAGGCTGTCCACGCCGATCTTCAGGTATTCGTCCAGCTTGGGCATGATGCACAGATCGCGCGAGTTCAGGATGTAGGACCCGCGGTCATCCTCCTCGATCGGCATCAATTCACCGGGACGGCAGCCTTCCTCCAGCAGGAATTCGAACATGCCGGCGTTTTCCTCGGTGAGGTTGAGATCCTCGACCGTGCCATCCTTGAGCCGCACGCGCAGCTTGTAGTTCCAGCGGCAGGAATTGGCGCAGTTGCCCTGGTTGGCGCCGCGCTCGGCCATGAAGTTCGACAGCAGGCAGCGCCCCGAATAGGTCATGCACATGGCGCCATGCACGAAGGCCTCGATCTTGATGTCGGGGCATTTCTCGCGGATTTCCACCAGTTCGGGGTAAGAGACCTCGCGCGCCAGCACCACCAGCTCGGCCCCCTGGTCCTGCCAGAACTTCACCGACAGCCAGGAACAGATGTTGGCCTGTGTCGAGACATGCAGCGGGATCTCGGGCGCGCGGTCGCGCACATACTGGAACACGCCGGGATCGGCCACGATCAACCCGTCCGGCTTCACCTTGCGCACGGTGTCGATGTACTCGTCCAGCTTGGGGATGTCCTTGTTGTGCGAGAACAGGTTCAGCGTCAGATAGGCGCGCCGCCCATGCGCGTGGCAGAACTCGACCCCCTCGATCACCTCGTCCAGCGTGAACTCGGATTTCGTGCGCAGCGACATGTCCGGCGTGCCCAGATAGACGGCGTCGGCCCCGTAAAGGATCGCCATCTTCAGCTTGCGCAGATTGCCCGCCGGCATCAGCAGTTCGGATCGTTTCTGTGTCATGGAACCAGCCCGACAAAAGAAGAAAGGGGCCTTCTACGAGAGTTTGCCCGCGTTGTGAACAGGAAACTGGTGCAGAGCCGGGGCAGGGCAAGGCGGCACGGGCCGCATGTCCACCACCGACCCGCTTTTGCATTTCCTGCCAAGCCGTTAGGGTTGCCGGAAAGGCAAAGACGGTTAGGGTGCAGGGATGACGCTTAGGTCACTGGTCAGTTTTTGCGGATTGTTGCTTCTGCTGGTCCCCGTCTTGGTGCCCGCGCCCGAGGGGATTCCCGATGCGGCATGGTTGGCCACCGGCCTTGCGCTGACCATGGCGCTCTGGTGGTTGACCGAGGCGCTGCCGCTGGCGGTCACCGCGCTGCTGCCGCTGGCCGCGGCGCCCTTGCTGGGGGTCGGAGAGATCGGCGAGGTCGCCAGATCCTACAGCCACCCGCTCATCATCCTGTTCCTCGGCGGTTTTCTTCTGGCCAAGGCGATCGAGAAATCCGGGCTGCACCGGCGTCTGGCCGGCGCGCTGCTGGGGATGGCGGGCAAAAGCCCCGACCGTGTTCTGGCGGCCGTGATGCTGGCGACGGCATTCCTCAGTCTCTGGATCAGCAACACCGCCTCGGCCATGGTGGTCGCACCGATCGCGGCGGCCATCGCCGCCTCGCAGACCGACCGCCCGGCCTTTGGCACCGCCCTGATGCTGGGGGTCGCCTTTGCCGCCACCATCGGCGGCATGGGTTCGCTGATCGGGACGCCGCCCAACGCGATCTTCGCGGCCTATGTCAGCCAGACCTACGGGGTGAACGTGGGCTTTGCCCAATGGGCCGCGGTCGGGGTGCCGGTCGCCCTGATCCTGCTGCTGCTCACCTGGGTCGTGCTGGCGCGGCTGACGCCCGGCGCGCTGGGGCCGGAACTGACGACCTCTTTCGGCTTCGGGGCCGAGGCCATGGGCACGGCCGAGCGCCGCGTCGCGCTGATCGCCGGGCTGACGGCGCTGGCCTGGATCTCGCGCCCTCTGATCGAGTGGCTCCTGCCCGGCATCGCGCTCTCGGATGCGGGGATCGCGATGGTGGCGGCCATCACGCTGTTTCTGGTGCCGGACGGGCAGGGCGGACGGCTGCTCGACTGGGACACCGCCGCCGGTCTGCGATGGGACGTGCTGATCCTCTTCGGCGGGGGACTGGCGCTGGCGGGCATCCTGGAACAGAGCGGGCTTGCCGCCTGGATCGGCGGCGCGGTGCAGCACATGGCCGGGCTGTCCGAGTTCTGGCTGCTGATCCTGATCGCGGGGCTGATCGTCTATGTGGGCGAACTGGCCAGCAATACCGCGATGGCGGCGATCTTTCTGCCCATCGCCGGGGCCGCCGCCACCTCGCTGAATGCCGATCCGGTCGCCTTCATGCTGCCGGTGGCCCTGGCGGCGTCGGTCGGCTTCATGCTGCCGGTCGCGACCCCGCCCAACGCCATCGTCTTCGCCAACCCGGCCGTTTCGCGCGGCGACATGCTGCGCGCGGGCGCGCCGCTGGACGTCATCGGAATCTTCGTCGCGGTCGGTCTCAGCTGGCTTCTGGGGCCGGTCTTTTTCGGCTGAGTTGCCCCACATGGGCAAAAGCGGCCATTATTACCGCCAGTTAGTCTTGATTTGGCTCAACGCAGAAAGGGTTCTGTTGCCGCAATATCAAGACCGGATTGGCTGCATGATCGAAAGGGGAGGTTCAACATGTACAGCAATATTCTCATTCCGGTGGTCTTTGACGAAGGCCACGACACGCAAGCCTCGTTTCTTGCCGCGCGCGCGCTCGCGAATGACGACGCCAGGTTCACGGTTCTTCACGTGATGGACCCCATCCCAGCCTATGTCGCCTCGCAGATCCCGGCGGATGTGCTGGCGAAATCGCGGGACCGGACCGAGCGGGAGCTGAAAGAGATGGCTGCCGCCTTGCCCGGGGCCACGACGGTTCTGGAAAGCGGACATGCCGGCCGGTTCATCGTCGACTACGCCGACCGGCACGGGATCGACTGCATCGTTCTGGCGTCGCACCGGCCGGGGATCGAGAACCTGTTTCTCGGCTCGACCGCCGACCGGGTCGTGCGCCATGCCAAATGCTCGGTGCACGTGATCCGCTGAACGGGCATGAAACGGAAAACGCCCGCCTTGCGGCGGGCGTACAAATCGGAAGAGTCCGATTTTGAAACCGGTACAAATCGGTCGAAACGCCGATCAGCGGCGGATACCCAGACGTTTGATGAGGTCCTGGTAGCGGGCCTCGTCCTTGCCCTTGAGATAGTCCAGCAGCTTGCGGCGCTGGGCAACCATCTTCAGAAGGCCACGACGGCCGTGGTTGTCCTTCTTGTGGGTCTTGAAGTGCTCGGTCAGGGTGTTGATGCGCGAGGTCATGATCGCAACCTGAACTTCCGGCGAGCCGGTGTCGCCTTCCTTGGTCGCGAATTCCTTCATCACGCGTGCTTTTTCTTCAGCAGTGATCGACATCGGGGTCTCCTTTACAGGTTAGAGTGGATGGCGCAGGCCGGGATGTCGTCCAGCACAGGCCCATGGAGAAAACCGCGCCGAATCCGACACGGATGGGCGCGTATAGGCGCATTTGGCGCAAATGGCAAAGGATTTCTGCGGATCTACCCAGTGACTCCGAAAGCGGCCAAATCCAGCGTCCGCAGCAACTCGATATCCTCCGCAGAGATCGCCTCGGCGCAGTAGAGACGTGCGACCTCGTGCCCTTCGATCAGCACCCGCGTCAGGTTCTCGGTATCGGGGTCGGATTCGATCTGAATGTCCGGGTCGGGATTGGCCTCGTCGTCCCAAGTCACCAGCAAACGGTCCGCCCCCGGCTGAAAATCCATCACCGTCACGGAGTCCGCCGGCGCGTTGCCCTGCAAAACGATCTCGTCCCCGTCGCTGCCGCCCGAGACGACATCGCCGCCGCCGGCAAGGATCCGGTCTTCTCCGGCGCCGCCGTTCAGATAGTCAACCGCGCCATCGTCCTGTCCGAGGTCGCCATCGGCACCGGAAATCAGATCGTCCCCGTCGCCACCGAACAGGGTGTCGCTGCCGGCCTCACCCGCCAGCACATCGTCGCCGTCACCGCCATGCAGGGCATCATCCCCGTCGCCGCCCGAGAGCTCATCATCGTCCTGACCGCCGACCAGCCGGTCGTCGCCATCGCCGCCATCCAGCCGGTCATTCCCGAAATGCCCGAACAGGGCGTCATCGCCATCCTCACCCGCCAGGGCATCCGCGCCGTCGCCGCCATGCAGTTCGTCATCCCCGTCGCCGCCGGCCACGGTGTCATCGCCCCCGGCGCCGAGCAGCGTGTCGTTGCCGCCGCCCCCCTGGATCTGGTCATCCCCGCCATAGCCATTGATCTGGGCGCTGCCCTCGTTCCCGGCAAGGACATCGCCGTCCTGGTCGCCGGCCAGCACCAGATTCCCCTCGAACTCGCTGATCTTGCCGGCGGTTTCACCTTCTTCGGCAGCCGCGCCGGGCTCGTCTTCGGTCTCGAGCAGATCTCCCCGAGACGGTCCGGCCTCTGCCGCAACTTCCGTTTCGGCGCCGAACTCCTCTTCCTGGTCCTCGTCCTCTTCGGAGACAACGTCGCTCATCGCGTAGGCGACGCCGCCGACTGCGGCCAGCCCGAACAAACCCGCCAAAAGAAACATGGGACACCTCCTTGGGCACCGTGCCCGGCATCCCGAAATATCCCACGTTCACAGGAGGTTGGTCAAAACCAAACTGGATATCTGGTTAACCGTTGGTGACCGTCGCCCAGAGCACCGGTTGCTGGGCATAGGCGATGTAGAGAGGGTGCTTGGGGTGGCCGTCCCTGGTCAGCCCGAGGTGATAGAGCGGCTGGCCGGTGCCGCGCAGCAGGCGCTCGACCGCGGGGCCGCGCGCCAGATGCGCCCCATGCGTGCCCCAGGCCGCGATGACCTGATCGGCCCATTCGACGCCCGACAGGATGGCCGTGTCATTCTCGGGGCCCACCGGATCGGCGGCGGCGCGCATCTTGCGCGGGTCGGTGTCGCGCCAGGCAAAGATGTTGGTGACCTGAAAGGCGCCGAACCCCAGCGCGCGGGCCCGGCGCTCGCAGCGTTCGACGGTGGGATCGTTCTGCACCTCGGTCGCGGTCGAGGGGTTCAGCATCACGAACAGCGCCCGGCGCCCCGCGGGCTCCCAGACCCGGGTGAGGCTGTAGCGATAACGTTCGCAATCGGAATAGACGGCGGTCGAGGGCGCATCGCCCTTGGTGTGTGAACGGGTGATCATGGCGGTCCGC
The DNA here is from genome assembly GCF_001507595.1 of Ruegeria marisrubri. GTDB lineage: Bacteria > Pseudomonadota > Alphaproteobacteria > Rhodobacterales > Rhodobacteraceae > Ruegeria > Ruegeria marisrubri. The sequence goes on along the minus strand of NZ_LQBQ01000037.1, from coordinate 65,218 downwards.
TTCGTATCCTGTTTCGCGGACTCATGCTAGCCTTGCACCGTTCAGAGCGAGAGATTCGTATGATGAAAAGCGTTGACCAGTATTCCGAAATCGTCGCCACCGTCCGTGATTACGTCGAGGGCATGTGCAATGCCGATGCCGAAAAGCTGCGCCGGGTGATGCATCCCAAGGCCTGCAGCATCGGCCATTTCGAAGGCGGGCTGGAATGGGACGACACCGAGGCCTTCATCGCCGTGGTGGCCGACATGGTGGAAAACCCCGATCCCGACCCGTGGTTCCGCATCAAGTCGATCCACATGGTCGGGGACATGGCCTCGGTCCAGATCGAGAATTACTGGCTGGGGATGCTTTTCGACGACATGCTGACCCTGCTGAAACACAACGGGGCGTGGATGATCGTGTCGAAAGTGTTCTACCAGCACCCGTCCTAGGTGTTGAACACCCGGCTGGGGTGCAGCTCGCCCGCCTTGTAGATGCCGACCGCCACGGCCTTGCCCTCGAACGAGGCCCAGGCCTCGTCGCCATACTCCACGTCCGAGGCCAGCACCATGCCGGGATTGCCGTTGCGCAGCCGCACCGCGCCTTCGGGGGTGCATTTCAGTTCGGGCAGATCCGCCAGCCCCTCTTCCAGAGGTCGCAGGTAGTCGTCCAGCGCGGGCGTTTTCGCCATCTCGTCGATCTGCTCGATGCTGAGGCCGTCCTCGGCGTCGAACGGACCCGACCAGATGCGCCGCAGTTCCCGCACATGGCCATAACAGCCCAACGCCTCGCCCAGATCGCGGGCGATCGAGCGGACGTAACCGCCCTTGCCGCAGGTCATTTCCAGAACCACGTGATCGGGGTCGGGGCGATCCACCATCACCAGTTCCTCGACCCAGAGTGGGCGGGCCGCGATCTCGACCTCTTCGCCCTCGCGCGCCAGCTTGTAGGCGCGCTGGCCGTCGATCTTGACGGCCGAGAATTTCGGCGGAACCTGCATGATCTCGCCAATGAAGGGCAGCAGCGCCTCCTTGATCTCGTCATCCGTCGGGCGCCGGTCGCTTTCGGCGATCACCTCGCCCTCGGCGTCGTCGGTGTTGGTGGCCTGTCCCAGCCGGACGGTAAAGGTATAGGCCTTGAGCGCGTCGGTGACGTAGGGCACGGTCTTGGTCGCCTCGCCCAGAGCCACCGCCAGAACGCCGGTCGCCTCGGGGTCCAGCGTGCCGGCATGACCCGCCTTCCTGGCGTCAAGCGCCCAGCGGACCTTGTTCACCACGGCGGTCGAGGTCATGCCCGCGGGCTTGTCCACCACCAGCCAACCGGAAATGTCGCGACCCTTGCGTTTGCGTCCCATGCTGCACCTTGAATTCTGCCGAGGCGCGCGACCTAGCGGATCGGTCGGGCGCTGTCAATTTGGCAAGGGCGCAGGCGGTGCCGTGCGGTTTGCAGAATTACTGCATCGCCTCGACGATGCCCACGATCGGACCGAGGGCAAAGCCGATATCCGACCGGCCCAACTGCGGTGCATAGAGGCGCGAGACCTTGCCATCGAAATAGAGCGCCTGTGGCGTCTTCAGCACATCCCGGAACAGGCTGCCGAATTCGTGGAAGGTCACATAGTCGTTCGAGATGGCAAAGACGACGCGCTTGCCATCGGCGCTGGTGCCGACCCCGTTGCGGATGTAGCGCGAGGTCGAGTCGGGCAGGAAGCGAGGGTGCAGTTCGCCGTCAATCACCAGCATCGGCCCGGACTGGGTGGCGAAACGGCATTCGGGCGCGGTTTCCACGAATCGCAGCGTCTCGATCACGTCGGCACGACCGTCGCGGATGCAGAAGACGCCGTTCGGCAGCAGCCCGAAATTGCCCGGGCCCGGATTGGCGATCACCCGCATCACCTCGGCGCCGTTCTCGACATAGTGGCCCACGGGCGAGCGGTCGTCGTGATACATGCCGGCGTTCATGGCAAAGACCAGCTGCCGGCCCTCGCCGGCCAGTTCGGCGTTGACCGCCGAGAACTGGCCCAGCAGATCCCCCTCGGAATCATTCAGGAACAGGCGCAGGTCCTCGGCGTCGGCATCCGCCTCGCAGACGGTATAGCGGTTGCCGTCATGGGTCAGGTCGCGGCACTCAACCGCGGCCGCATCGGCCGCCCACAGGGCCGCTGCCAGCGCCAGAAAGGCCCGGATCACTCGTCCAGATCGCGGCGCACCGCGTCCTGTTCGAACATGCGGCGTGTGTCGTCCAGCCTGTCAAAGGTCTCGTCCAGCCGGAACCGCAGATCGGGCGCGAATTTCAGGCCGACCTTCTTGCCGACGACGCGGCGCAGTTCGCCCTTGTTGCGCGCCAGCAGTTGCAGCACGTCCTCCTGCCCCTTGCCGCCCAGCGGCAGGACATAGGCCGTGGCGATCTTGAGATCGGGCGAGGTGCGCACCTCGCCCACGGTGATCGACAGGCGGTTGAGGTCGGGGTCATGCACGTCGCCGCGCGCCAGCACCTCCGACAGGGTGCGTCGGATCAGTTCGCCGACCCGCAGCTGCCGTTGCGAGGGGCCGGGGCCATCGTGGAATTTGTTCTTAGCCATGGTTTCGATCTAAGCCGAAACCGGGGCTTTGCCAAGCGGCCCCGAACCGGGTAGGAGGCTTTGAGCCGAATTGAGAAGGAAACCGCGCCATGACCCATATACCAGGCATCGTCATCACCGGGGCATCGGGCCGCATGGGCCAGATGCTGATCCGCACCGTGACAGAGAGCGATCAGGCCCGGCTGGTGGGCGCCGTCGAGCGCGCGGGCCATGACTGGATCGGCCGCGACGTGGGCGAGGCGATGGGCGGCCAGCCGCTGGGCGTCACCGTCACCGACGACCCGCTCGAGGCTTTTGCAAAGGCGCAGGCGGTGATCGACTTTACCGCGCCCGAGGCGACGGTCGAATTTGCCGGTCTGGCGGCGCAGGCGCGCTGCGTGCATGTGATCGGAACCACCGGCATGAGCGACGCGCAGATCGCGGCGCTGGAACCTGCCGCGCGTCACTCGGTCATCGTGCGCGCCGGCAACATGAGCCTTGGGGTCAACCTGCTGGTGCAGCTGACGAAAAAGGTCGCCGCGGCGCTGGACGAGGATTTCGACATCGAGGTGATCGAGGCGCATCACCGTCACAAGGTCGATGCGCCCTCGGGCACGGCGCTGATGCTGGGCGAGGCCGCCGCCGAGGGGCGGGGCGTGCAACTGGCCGATGTCGCCGACCGCGGCCGCGACGGCATCACCGGCGCGCGCGAACGTGGCCATATCGGCTTCCACGCGATCCGGGGCGGGGACATCGTCGGCGAACATGACGTGCTGTTCGCGGCCCCTGGCGAGCGGATCGTGCTGCGCCATGTGGCGACCGACCGCGCGATCTTTGCCCGCGGCGCGCTCAAGGCCGCGCTGTGGGGGCAGGGGCAGAAGCCCGGCCAGTATGACATGGTGGACGTGCTGGGGCTGTGATCAGCCCCTCTGCGCTTTCCTAAGCTGCTGTTCCCGGTGAAACAGCAGAAGCGCCGAGCCGACGATGATCGCGCCTCCGATCAGGGTCGGCGCTTAGGGGATTTCGCCGAACAGCACGAATCCCAGAATGGCGGCATGGATCAGCTGCATGTACTGGATGTTGCCGATCACGCTGGCCTCGCCCAGCCGCAGCGCCCTGACGCCCGCCCATTGCCCAGCCGTCGCCACGACTCCCATCGAGACCAGCAGAAGAAGCCCGGCCAGATCCGGGGTTGTCCAGACCCAGGGTAGCGGCAGGGCTGCCAGAAGGCCGACGAAGACGGACTGGTAGACAAGCAGGGTGGCGGTCGATTCGGTCTGCGACAGTTGGCGGACGGAAATGACGGCCATCGCCGCCCCGAACGCGCCAAGAACCGGGATCAGGGCGTAAGGGTCTGCAAACCCGCCGGCGCCCGGCTGCATGACTATGACGACGCCGAGGAACCCGGCAGCGATCAGGGACAGCCGGAACCGGCCCACGGGCTCGCCAAGAAAGCGCGCCGACAGCAGCGCGACGAAAAAGACCTGAACAAAGCCCAGCGTGACGGCCGTGGTCAAGGGCAGAACCGCCACCGCCCAGATGCTGGTGGACAGGGCGATGAAAGCGCCTGCCAGCCGAATGGCGTGCTTGCCGGGGTGCCGGGTTCCGAGGCTTTCGGGTAAAGATCCGGCGATGGTCGGCAGCGTCGACAGGAACACCACGATCTGCCGGAAGAACAGGATTTGCAGCACGTGATATTCGGCGACCGCGACCTTGGCCAGGGCGGCGACCACGGCGAACAGGCCGGTGGCAAGCAACGCCCAGAGGATCCCGCGAATGTTGTCGGGCCGGGCCGTTTCGACCGCGCGGCCGGCTGCTGCCTTGTCCATGAGTATTGTCCTTGCCGGGGAAGAGAATCATTGGTACCACGGTACCAAATGATCTGTAAAGGGAGGCGCTGATGGCCACCGGAAACCGAAAGGTCGAGCGCGTGCAGACCGGTGTGCGCATCGAAAAGAGGATCCTGAAAGTGCTCAAGGCCGTGGCCGAGCGTCACGACATGGGGCTGGGCGACCTGATCGAGGGGATCGTGCTGCACAGCTTCGAAGGGCGCGCGCCCTTCGGGCAGGACACGCTGGACTTCATCGCGCAGATACGGACGGCCTATGGGCTGGACCTGACCGCGGAAGACAGCCACAAGCTGATCGAGGAGGAATAGAATTGGGTCTTGAATGGGATTTCTGGGTTTTCGTGGCGGCCCTGTCGATGGCTGCCGTGACGCCCGGGCCGGGCCTTGCCGCGCTGGTTGCGACCGTTCTGGCGGGTGGCGCCCGCCGGGCGATCTGGTTTTGCGCCGGGATCATCGCGGGCGATCTGGTCTGGCTGGCCCTGTCCCTCAGCGGTCTGGCGCTGGTGGCGCAGAAACTGCCCTTTGTCTTTCTGACGATCAAATGGAGTGGCGTCGCCTATCTGAGCTATCTGGCCTGGCGGATCTGGCGCGCGCCCGTAGGCGCAGGCGGGGCCGTTGCCCAACCTCGGGAACAGCGGGCCGTCGCCCGTGCGCTGGCGGGGTTTTCGGTCACGATGGGCAACCCCAAGGCCATGCTGTTCTATCTGGCGCTGCTGCCGAACATCGTCAGCCCCGAACATCTGTCCGCGCCTCTGATCCTGTCGCTGTGCCTTGCCGTCGTCTTGGTTCTGGGGACGGTCTTTGCGGTCTATGTCATGGCGGCCGAGCGCGCCCGCGCCGCCGTGAAGAACCGGTCCGCGATGCGCCGATTCAACCGCCTGACCGCCTCGGCCCTCGGCGGGGCGGCCGTCTGGATCGCCAGCAACTGACCCGTCAGAGATCCCTGACCCTGTCCGCCCGCAGCGGGCAGGCCAGATAGACGCCGAACTCCTGGCCGATATCGGCGCTGACGCGGGCATGTACGCGGCCCTGCCGGTCGAGAAACCTCTGGCTGTCCTCGACCGGGAAAATGCCCTCGTGCCAGATGCCGGGATGGATATACAGCCCGCGCGACCCGTCACACCAGAAGGCGACCATCTTGTCCGGGGTCAGGTTGTCTCCGGGCAGGGCGGCGGGAACGATGAAGGGTTTGTTGTCAAGCGGCCAGAACATCTGCCCGCCATCGGGGTGATAGTTCATGTGCCACAGCAGCACCTGATCGCGCGGGGCCGTCCGGCGGTCGGTCTGCGCCTGCTGAGGGTCGGCGGACCAGCCCAGAACATAGTGGCCTTTCACGGCCTCGTTCTCGCCGTAAAGAACATCGCCCCGCCAGTCGCAGCGGAAAGTGCCCTCGACCCAGCCGCCCTCGTCGCCCGTGCCCTCGTCGATCGGCCGCCAGCCCTGCTGCGGCCAGCGCACGATCTCGATCTTGAAGTTCTCGGGGTTATCGACAAGGCAGCCATAGCCCTTGACGTTCTCCTCGGTGGCCCGGATCAGCGGCACCTCGTGCCACGGCAGCGACGGTTTCGAACTGGCCTCGAAGATGTATTCCGGCGCGCTCATACCGCCCCCATATGCGCATCCACGATGCGCTGCACCATCGGCGCGAAATGCCGGAAGCCGGGGGTTTCCATGTCGGCCCGCTTGCCCGCCTCGTCCAGATAGCGCACCTGGATGATCTTTTCGAGATTGGGGTTCTTCTCGAACTCGGCCACCTCCTCGGCGCTCATCGGCCCGCCCTGCAGGTTCAGCGAGTGGATCGAGGCCTCGGAGAGCCGCTTGAAATAGTCCGGCCTGGTGGCGCAGAGATAGCGTTTCGCCGCCACATGGTACTTGACGCAGTCGGTCACCACCGAGGGGAAGAACGGCGCCAGCACCTCGGCGCCCGCGTCCTCGTGGTGGCGGTCCTCGGTGTCCTCCATGGTGAAGGTGCCGAACTCGGAGGTGAAATGGCCGATGTCATGCAGCAGCGCCGCCACGATGATGTCCTCGGGCATGCCGTTCTGCTCGGCGATGGTGGCGCCTTGCAGCATGTGTTCGGCCATGGTGACGGGCTCGCCCAGATACTCCTCGCCGCCGCGGCGCTCGAAGATGTCGGCAAGGAAGGCCACGATGTTGTCCCGGGTCAGGGTCGAGAAATCGGGTTTCATTCGGCGGCCTCCGGCTGGGTCATGTCGAGCGCGGCGAGGGTCGAAAGCAACCCGTCCTTGTCGGCATAGCACCCCTGCAGCCAGCGCGACCCCGCGCCGGAATAGCCCGTACGCGCGTGCAGGACGCGGGTGTTGTCGACGATGAAGCTTTCGCCCGGCTCCAGCTTGAAGGAGACGCCCATCGCGGGGTCGTCGATATAGCCGGCAAGCTGGCGGTAGGCGGCGTAATAGGCCTCCATGCGGTCGAAGGGGATATCGACCAGCGGCGCGGCGGACCGGTTGTTGAACCGTATCCCGATCAGCTGTCCGTCGGGGGAAAGCTCGATCATCGGGCGGCGCGAGCGCAGGCAAACACCGTCCGATCCCCGGTATTCGAACCGGGCCGGATAGCCCGCGAGCAGCGCGAAGCCTTCGGGGTTTTCCTCGCGCAGCCGTTCGGCGGCGCGGAACCCGTCCACCACGATCGAATCCCCGCCTTTCGCCGAGTTCTCGAGGCAGTAGAGGATCTGCAGCGTCGGAACCGGGTCACGGTAGGGGTTGTCGGTATGGGCCTGCAGCCCCAGCCCGGTAAAGGCCAGGTTGGTCGGGTTCACCTCGGTGCGCACTTCGAAATAGGGGCCGTAATTGGTCTCACGGACATAGCCGAACAGGTCGGCGACCTTGAGCAGCGATTCCGGCTCGGTCGGGCCGCCCGTCAGCTTGGCAAAGCCGTATTCCGCGACGGCGGCCAGCCACGCGCGTTTGGCGGCGGTGCTCCGGTGCACCTCGGCCCAGTCCGCGCCGGGCGCTTCGATGCTGGCATCCCACGTGGTGATCCCGGGGGCGATCCAGCCCTTTGCGTGGCTCATCTCCCGGTCATAGGCGTGATCGGCCAGCCAGCTTGCCGGGAAAGTGACCGTCTTGTCCTCGGGCTGGAACGTGACCCGCAGATCGCCCTCGACGACCTCAGCCGCTGAAACCGACGTGTCGGCGGGAATGTCGCCGATGGTGATCAGGCGCTGGCCGTTGCCGGGGTCGCGGGTTTCGGGGTCGAGCGCGTTGTCGCGCAGCCAGATGGCGTGGAAACGGGCACGGGTGCCGTTGGCGAAATCAAGTGTAACGACCGACGGGTCATGAGTGGCGGCGTGCAGCATCGGGGGCTCCTGTTCGGCGCGGTTGTCCTTGAGGACATAGCTTTCCCGTGGCATTACCACAATTAATCCTTATTCCGGCTGAGGGTTGGAAAAACTTATGGATAAGAAAAAGACCGGCCTGCCGCCGCTGGACTGGCTGCGCGTCTTCGAGGCGGCGGGGCGTCTGGGCGGATTTTCGGCCGCCGCGCGCGAATTCGGGCTGACGCAGGCCGCCGTCAGCCAGCGCATCGGCAACCTCGAGGCCTGGCTCGGCCGGTCGCTCTTCGTGCGCGAGGCGCGCGGGGTATCGCTGACGGTCGAAGGGGAAAGCTATCTGCCCCTGGTGCAGGAAAGCCTATCGGCGCTGGAACGCAGCACCGAGGACCTGTTCGGCAAGGCCCCGCGCCAGCTGCGGGTGGCCGGGCTGGGTTCGCACGTCAACGCGCTGGTGTTTCCGAACCTGGCCGGTTTCCAGCAACGCCATCCCGGCGTGCGTCTGGTCACCGATTCCGTCGCGCGCCGCTCGTCGCTGGACGAGGAACGCACATGGTTGCAGATCCGCTTTGGCCGCGGCGTCTGGCCGGGGCGCGAGGCCGGTCTGATCACCTCCGAGGTGCTGGCGCCGATGGCCGCGCCGGGGGTGGGGTGGGGCGCGCCCGTCATCGAACTGCGCGGCGAGCGGCCGGGCTGGCGGGACTGGGCCCGCCTATCGGGACAGCCGGAACCCGGCCCGGCGCTGCTGAGCGTCGATTCGATGGAACACGCGCTGACGGAGGCGCAGCAGGGGCTTGGCGTGGCGCTCGGCTCGCTTCCCCTCGCGCGGAACCTGCTGCAATCCGGGCGGCTGCGGCGTCTCGACCTGCCGGAAATGACGACACGGGACGGCTATTGGGTGACCTGGCCCGACGAGCGGGTGCAGTCCAGAAAACTCAGGGCGCTGATCGCGGACTTTCTCGACACGCTCCGGTCGGCCGGGTGACCGGCCCGCCCCCGGCGTTTTGAGACCGCCGCATTTCGCGCTATCATCGTTGCGGAGATTTTTTCATGTCCGCATTTCTGCAAAGCCTGTTTCTTGCGATCACCTTGAACGTTCTGGCGGCGGTGAGGCTCGCGGCACAAAGCCCGCAGGAGATCGTCGAATGGATTTACCTGTCCCTTGCGCAACCCGGTTCCTACGGCATCGCCTATCTTTCCGCCCCCGACCGCCGGGATCGCTATTTTTCACACCGGATGGCGCGGTTCTTCGCGGCTAATGACAGCCATGGGGGCGATCTGGCCTCTGCCTGCATCGACTTTGCCCTCGAAGTGCCGGGGCAGGACTATGACGCTGCCGAAATCCTGCGGACGATCCGACTGCGCACCGAGGCCCAGGGCGCGCGCCGCATCGTTCATGCGGAGTTCCGGAACTTCGGGCAACCCGCGCATGTCATCTACGAGTTCACCGCCGTGAACGGGCAATGGCGGATCGACGACATCGCCGGGCAGGGCTGGCGGTTGTCGCAGATCCCCTGCGCTCCGGCCTCGGCCGCGCCAAGGGCTCAGGCCGCACAGGTGACGGGTTACTGTTTCAAAGATGCGGATGGCACGCTGCGGCTGGATCTAGACGGAACCGGCCGCGGGGATTTCGAACTGGAACTGTGGTTCCCCAGCGGGCATCTCTGCGCGATCGGCGGCCCGGTCAGCCCGTCCGGCAACGGGTGGGTGTATCAGGAACGGCTGTATGACGGGTCGCTGTGCCAGCTCGAATTGCAGGCCACGCCCGGTCAGGGGGTTCGTGTCAGCGACCCGGAACACGCCTGCAAACGGCACTATTGCGGGCAGCGGGCGGCGATGGACGGGGTCGAGTTCCCGCGCGCGACGCAGGTGGATTGCGCCCTCGTCCCGCGCTGGCCCCGGAACTGAACCCGCGCTCAGAAGTCGATCGCGATGCCCTTCTTCTCCCAGTCGCCATAGCGGGCCGGGTCCGGGCCGTCGCGGCCTCCCAGTTCCTTCGGCATCGGTTTTGCCTCGGCCTCGGCCTGTCTGCGGCGTTCCTCGGCCTCGGCCAGTGCGCGCTGGGCGGCAGGAGGGAGATCTTTGCTGGCGTCGCTCATGGCTCTGGGTTCCTTTCCGTGCGTACCCCTGATATACGCCCGCGTCCGCCCAAGGCAATGCGGGCAGGAGTCACAGTCAAAAAGGCGGCCACATGGCAGACAGCGCAACCACGGCGCGGCGCAGCGCGATCTACCTGCTGGATCAGGTTCTGGGCGAGGGCAAGCTGCTGTTGGAATGTCTGGCGGCGGGCGCCCTGGACCGGCTCGACCCCGAGGATCGCGCCCGCGCCCAGCGGCTGGCCATCGAAACCCTGCGGGGACTGGAACGCGCCGACCGGTTGCTGGAAAACCATCTCAGGAAAACCCCGGACCTGACCGTGCGAAACGCTCTGCGGCTGGGCACGGTCGAACTGTGCCACGGCGCGGCGGCGCATGGGGTGGTCAATTCCATGGTCGAGATCGTCGGCCGCTCGCGCAAGCACGGGCGGCTCAAGGGGCTGGTCAACGCGGTTCTGCGCAAGGTCGCCGACGAAGGCCCCGAGGCGTGGCCGCGCATGCGCGTGCCGCGCCTGCCCGAGTGGCTGCGCGGCCCGCTGATCGAGGCCTGGGGCAAGGAAGCGGTCGAGGGGATGGAACGCGCCCATTTCGCCGGCGCGCCGCTGGACCTGACGCTGAAACCCGGCGTCACGGGGCCGGATGGCGAGGTTCTGCCCACGGGCTCGATCCGGTTGCACGAGGCGGGGCAGGTTTCCGCCCTGCCGGGGTTCGCCGCTGGGGACTGGTGGGTGCAGGATGCGGCGGCGGCGCTGCCGGCCAAGGTGCTGGCCCCGAAACCGGGCGAGCGGGTGCTGGATCTCTGCGCCGCGCCGGGCGGCAAGACGATGCAACTGGCCGCGGCCGGGACCAGGGTGACCGCGCTGGACATTTCCGAGGCGCGGATGGCCCGCCTGCGCGAGAATCTCAAGCGGACGGGGCTGTCGGCAGAGCTGATCGTGGGCGATGCGTTGGAACACGAGGGCCAGTATGACGCCATCCTGCTGGACGCGCCCTGTTCGGCGACCGGCACCATCCGGCGCCATCCCGACCTGCCGCACGCCAAGGACGGATCGGAATTCGGCGGTCTGATCGAGTTGCAATCGCTGATGCTGGCCCATGCCTGGGGCCTGCTGAAACCGGGCGGACGGCTGGTCTTTTGCACCTGTTCGCTGCTGCCGGACGAGGGCGAGGTGCAGGTCGAAGGGGCGCTGGATTTCTTCGCCGACATGAGCGTGGATCGTGCGGCGCTGGACCTGCCGGGGGTCGAGCCCGGCTGGATCACCGAGGAAGGCGGGCTGCGCCTGCGCCCGGACTACTGGCCGGAACGCGGCGGCATGGATGGCTTCTACATCGCCTGCCTGCGCAAAGCGGGCTGACGACCGACGCTTTTCGGTGACTCGGCCAGGATCACCCGCTATCCTCGGCAGCAAACGCCCGAAGAGCGTGAGAGGCAGAGCAGCGCAGATGTCCAGTCCGGAAACCATGGCGACCAGGTGGGTGCGGTTCCAGAACCGTCTCTACGCGCGTCTGAGCCAGCGGCAGAAGGCGGTCAGCGGCTTTGTCGCACAGCCGGATCCGCGCACGGTGGGATCCTTCGCGCGCGGGCGTCAGCTGCTGGCCGGGAACCTCATGTTCGCGGGTTATCTGGTCGAGTCGCAGGACAGCGGCCTGTGGGAGGTCGCGGCGCCGAACGCCGCCTTTGATGACGAGCGCCATGGCTTTGCCTGGCTCGACGATCTGGCCGCCGTCGGCGACGCACGGGCGCGCGAACAGGCGCAGCGATGGCTCTGGGGCTGGATCGAGGCGCATGGACGCGGCCGCGGGCCGGGCTGGGCGCCCGATCTGACCGGCCGCCGGCTGATCCGCTGGATCAACCATGGCCTGTTTCTGCTGCGCGGGGTCGAACCCGCGCAGAGCGAGCGGTTCTTTCGCTCGCTGGCGCAGCAGACCTGGTTCCTGTCGAAACGCTGGCACGCCGCAACGCCGGGGCTGCCGCGCTTCGAGGCATTGGCGGGGCTGATCCACGCCGGTCTGGCGCTGGAAGGTCTCGAGGACATGGCCGATCCGGCGGTGCGGGCGCTGGCGCGGGAATGCGACAGCCAGATCGACGCGCAGGGCGGCCTGCCCACCCGCAACCCCGAGGAGCTGCTCGAGGTCTTCACCCTTCTCACCTGGACGGAAACGGCCCTGCACGATGCCGGGCGAGGGGCGCCCCCGGCCCATGCCGCTGCGATCCGCCGGATCGCCCCGACCCTGCGCGCGCTGCGCCATGCCGATGGCGGGCTGGCGCGGTTCCACGGGGGCGGGCGCGGACTGGACGGGCGGCTGGATCACGCGCTGGCCCAGAGCGGGGTCAGGCCGACGCATCCGACCGGGTTGTCGATGGGATACGCGCGCCTGTCCGCCGGCCGCACAAGTGTGATCGTCGATGCCAGCCCGCCGCCCTCCGGCAAGGCCTCGTACAATGCGCACGCCTCGACCTTGGCGTTCGAACTGACCTCCGGGCGTCGTCCGCTGATCGTGAATTGCGGCTCGGGTGAAAGCTTTGGCCTGGAATGGCGTCGCGCCGGGCGGGCCACGCCATCGCATTCGACCCTGTGCCTGGACGGCTATTCCAGCGCGCGGCTGAGCCCGCCGCTCAGGGGCACCGCGAACGAGGCCCTGGTCGGCGGGCCCGTCAGCGTTCCGGTCGAACTGGACGAAACCGAGCACGCCACCCGCTTCCAGGGGGCGCATGACGGCTATGCCAAGGTGTTCGGACTGACCCATGCAAGGGCGCTGGAGCTGAGCTTTGACGGGCGAAGCCTGACGGGCGAGGATCTGCTGCTCGCGATGGACGACGCCGCCAAGCGGCAGTTCGACAAGGCCATGGACGCCTCGGGGCTGGCCGGAATCGGTTTCGACATCCGTCTGCACCTGCATCCCGAGGTCGATGCGGCCCTTGATCTGGGCGGCGCTGCGGTGTCGATGGCGCTCAAAAGTGGCGAGATCTGGGTCTTCCGGCATGATGGCGGCGGAAAACTGTCATTGCAGCCAAGCGTTTACCTTGAAAAGGGCCGTTTGAAACCACGCGCGACAAAACAGATCGTTCTATCCGGGCGCGCAATGGAGTATGCGACGCGCATCCGGTGGACGCTGAGCAAGGCGCAGGATACTGCGGCCGCGATACGCGACCTGAACCGGGATGAGCCCGAATTCGACTGATCCGCACAAGGACCCCGAGACCCATGACCGAACTTCACCCCGTGCGCCGCGCGCTGATTTCCGTATCCGACAAGACCGGACTGATCGAGCTGGGCAAGGCTCTGGCGGACCGTGGGGTCGAGTTGCTCTCGACCGGGGGCACCGCCAGGGCGCTGCGCGACGCCGGCCTGACCGTCAAGGACGTGTCCGAGGTGACCGGCTTCCCCGAGATGATGGACGGCCGGGTCAAGACGCTGCACCCGATGGTGCATGGCGGGCTTCTGGCGCTGCGTGACAACGACGCCCACGTGGCGGCGATGGAACAGCACGGCATCGGTGGGATCGACCTGCTGGTGGTGAACCTCTACCCGTTCGAGGCCACCGTGGCCCGTGGCGCCGGTTGGGACGAGTGCATCGAGAACATCGACATCGGCGGCCCCGCGATGATCCGCGCCGCCGCCAAGAACCATGCCTTCGTCAACGTGGTGGTGGATGTCGAGGATTACGAAAAGCTGCTGGGTGACATGGACCAGCATGACGGCGCCACCTGCCCGAAATTCCGCCGCAAGCTGGCGCAGAAGGCCTATGCCCGCACCGCCGCCTATGACGCCGCCGTGTCGAACTGGATGGCCGGCGCGCTGGAACTCGAAGCCCCCCGCCGCCGCGCCTTTGCCGGCGAACTGAAACAGACGCTGCGCTATGGCGAGAACAGCCACCAGAAGGCGGCCTTCTACACCGATGGCTCGAACCGTCCCGGCGTGGCGACCGCCGTGCAGCTGCAGGGCAAGGAACTGAGCTACAACAACATCAACGACACCGACGCCGCCTATGAACTGGTGGCCGAGTTCGACCCGGCCGAAAGCGCCGCCGTCGCCATCATCAAGCACGCCAACCCCTGCGGCGTGGCCAGGGCCGGCACGCTGGCCGAGGCCTATCAGAAGGCGTTCGACTGCGACCGTACCTCGGCCTTCGGCGGCATCGTCGCCCTGAACCGGCCGCTGGACGCGGAAACCGCCGCCAGGATCACCGAGATCTTCACCGAGGTGGTGATCGCGCCGGGCGCATCGGATGAGGCCAAGGAAATATTCGCCGCCAAGAAGAACCTGCGCCTGCTGCTGACCGAGGCTCTGCCCGATCCGCGCCAGCCGATCGTGGCCTACAAGCAGGTTGCGGGCGGTATGCTCGTGCAGGACAAGGATGTCGGCTATGTCGGCATGGAGGATCTCAAGGTCGTGACCGAAAAGGCCCCGACCGAGGCGCAGATGCAGGACCTGCTCTTTGCCTGGAAGGTCGCCAAGCACGTCAAGTCCAACGCCATCGTCTATGTCAAGGACAACGCCACCGTGGGCGTGGGCGCGGGCCAGATGAGCCGCCTCGACAGCGCCAACGTGGCCGCCGCCAAGGCCGAGCGCATGGCCAAGGAACTGGGGTTGCCAGAAAGCCTCGCCAAGGGCTGCGCGGTTGCGTCGGATGCGTTCTTCCCCTTCCCGGACGGCCTGCTGGAGGCCGCGGCCGCGGGCGGCACCTGCGTGATCCAGCCGGGCGGCTCGATGCGTGACGAAGAGGTGATCAAGGCCGCCAACGAGGCGGGCCTTGCCATGGTCTTCACCGGCATGCGCCATTTCCGCCACTGATGCGGTATCGCGCGCTCTTCTGGGCCGGGGCGCTGGCCTTTCTGCTCGACCAGGTCAGCAAGTATCTGGTCGTGCATGTGATGGGCGTGGCGCAGCGCGGCCCCATCGACGTGTTCCCCCCGCTGCTGGTGTTCAGCTACGGCGAGAACCGGGGCATCAATTTCGGCCTGTTCCAGGGTGACGGCGACACCGCCCGCTGGGTCCTGATCGGCCTGTCTGTGGCCATCAGCCTCGCGGTTTTCGTCTGGCTGAGCCGGGCGCCGCGCTCTGCGGTCATGCTGATCAGCGGTGGCCTGCTGATCGGCGGCGCGCTGGGCAACGTGCTGGACCGGGTGCTCTATGGCTATGTGCTGGACTTTCTGAACATGTCCTGCTGCGGCATCGACAATCCCTTCGTGTTCAACCTTGCCGATGTGTTCATTTTCGCCGGTGCGCTGGGGCTGATGCTGTTCGACGGCAAAAAGCCCTCGTGACGGGCCGCCGGAAATGGGATAAAAGCGCCTGAAACAGGCTGGAGACAACCATGCGGATACCGCTGGCGACAATCGTTGTGACCGCTGCCATCGCGGTGTCGGGCTGCTCGAACAAGGGGCTCAAGGACATTCGGCCGCAAGGGCCGGGGCCGGACGAGTTCGGGATTTTGCCGGTCAAGCCGCTGACGAATCCCAACGACTACAGCTTTTTGCCTGCGCCCACGCCCGGCGGCTCCAACCTGACCGACCCGACGCCCAAGGCCGATGCCGTCGTGGCGCTGGGCGGAAGCGCCACGGCGCTGGACCCGAACAAGGGCATCCCGTCGCAGGATCAGGCCCTGGTCGTGGCGTCAAGCCGGTATGGCGTGGCGCCCAACACACGGCAGGTCGTGGCGGAAGAGGACGAGGAGTTCCGCAAGCGGCAGGGCCGGTTCACCCGCATCCGCCTGTTCCCGGTGGATCGCTATGCGCAGGCCTATCGCAGGGAATCGCTTGATCCCTACAAGCAGACCGACGCGCTCCGGCGGCAGGGATTCGCCACGCCTTCGGCGCCGCCATTCGGTGAATAATTCTTAACTTTCCGTCAGCGCACTTGAACCTGCACGCGCGGGCCGTAGGTTTACCCGGGTAACCGACACGGAGGATGCCGCATGGTCCGGGCCCTGGTGCTTTCAGCCGCCCTAGTTTTCGCGACTCCGCTTCTGGCCTATAACGGGCACGAGGCGGTCACGACCTTCACGCTCGACAACGGCATGGAGGTGGTGGTGGTCGAGGATCACCGCGCGCCGGTCGTGCAGCACATGGTCTGGTACCGGGCCGGGTCCGCTGATGAACCCGTGGGCTCATCGGGCGTGGCGCATTTCCTCGAACACCTGCTGTTCAAGGGCACCGACACGATGGCGCCGGGCGAGCTGTCGGCCACGGTCGCGGCCAATGGCGGCACCGACAACGCGTTTACCTCCTACGACTACACCGCCTATTTCCAGCGCGTCGCCGCCGACCGGCTGGAGCTGATGATGCGGATGGAGGCGGACCGGATGCGCAACGTGCGCCTGACCGAGAATGACATCGTCACCGAGCGCAACGTGATCCTCGAGGAACGCAACCAGCGCACCGAGAACAACCCGCGGGCGCTGTTCGGCGAGCAGTTGAACGCGGCGCAGTTTCTCAACCATCGCTATGGCGTGCCGGTCATCGGCTGGAAGCACGAGATGGAAGAGCTGGACATGGACGACGCCCTGTCCTTCTACCGCACCTATTACGCGCCCAACAACGCGATCCTCGTGGTCACCGGCGACGTGGACCCGCAGGAGGTCAGGGCGCTGGCCGAGAAACACTACGGCGTGATCCCCGCCAACCCGGACCTGCCCGAACGCTACCGCTCGCAGGAGCCGCCCCAGACCGCCGAACGCCGCCTCATCTACAAGGACCCCCGCGTTTCGCAACCCTATGTCCAGCGCAGCTATCTGGTGCCGGAACGCGATCCGGGCGATCAGGAAACGGCGGCGGCGCTCTACCTGCTGGCCGAACTGCTGGGCGGCGGCACCACGTCCTACCTGAACGAAAAGCTGCAATTCGACGCGCAGAAGGTGGTCTATGCCGGGTCGTGGTACCGGGGCGTCTCGCTGGACGACACCACCTTTGACCTGATCGTCGTTCCGGCCGAGGGCGTTTCCCTGCAAGAGGCCGAAGCGGCGATGGATCAGGCCATGGCCGAGTTTCTGGCCGAGGGGGTCAAGCAGGAGGATCTGGACCGGATCAAGATGCAGCTGCGCGCCTCGCTGATCTATGCCCGCGACAACGTGGACGGCATCGGCAACCGCTACGGGCAGGCGCTGGCCAGCGGCCTGACGGTCGAGGACGTGCAGGCCTGGCCCGAGATCCTGCAGGCGGTGACCGGCGACGAGATCCTCGCCGCCGCCCGCGAGTTTCTGCGCCCCGAGGCCTCGGTGACCGGCTGGCTGATGCGCGACGAGGAGGTGACGCAATGAAGGCAATCGCAACATTCGTGGCCGCCCTGTTGCTGGCCCTGCCGGCCTGGGCCGAGATCCAGATCCAGGAGGTCACCTCGCCCAAGGGCATCAAGGCGTGGCTGGTCGAGGAACACTCCATCCCCTTCACCGCGCTCGAGATCCGGTTTCGCGGCGGCACCTCGCTGGATGACCCGGACAAGCGCGGCGCGGTCTACCTGATGAGCGGCCTGCTCGAGGAAGGCGCGGGCGACATGGATGCGCGCAGCTATGCGCGTGAACTCGAGTCGCTGGCCGCTTCGTTCTCCTACAACGCCACCGACGACTCGGTTGCGATCTCGGCGCAGTTCCTGACCGAGAACCGGGATCAGGTGGTGGACCTGCTGCGCACCACCATCCACGAGCCGCGTTTCGATCAGGACGCGATCGACCGGGTGCGGGCGCAGGTCCTGTCCGGGCTGAAATCCGACGAGACCAACCCCAACAAGATCGCCAGCCGGCATTTCGCCAAAATGGCCTATGGCGAACACCCCTATGGGTCCGAGGGCAAAGGCACGATCGAGAGCGTCTCGGCCCTGACCCGCGACGACATCGTGGCGGCCTATCGCGGGGTCTTTGCCAAGGACAGGCTCTATGTCGGGGCGGTGGGCGACATCACGGCCGAGGAACTGGGCGTGCTGCTGGATACGCTGCTGGCCGATCTGCCCGAAACCGGGGCACCCATTCCCGGCAAGGCCGAGGTGAACATTTCCGGCGGCGTTTCCGTGGTGGAGTTCGATACGCCGCAATCGGTGGCCCTGTTCGCGCAAAAGGGCATCGACCGGGACGACCCGGATTTCTTTGCCGCCTACATCCTGAACCACATCCTCGGCGGCGGGGGCTTTGAAAGCCGCCTGATGCAGGAGGTGCGCGAAAAGCGTGGCCTGACTTACGGGGTCTATTCCTATCTGGTCCCCAAGGATCTGGCCTCGGTCTATCTGGGGTCGGTGGCGTCGGCCAATGACCGCATCGCCGAGGCAATCGAGGTGATCCGCGCCGAATGGAGACGCGCCGCCGAGGAAGGCGTCACCGAGAAAGAGTTGCAGGACGCCAAGACCTATCTGACCGGCGCCTACCCGCTGCGGTTCGACGGCAACGCGCAGATCGCGGGGATCATGGTGGGGATGCAGATGGAGGGGCTGCCGATCGACTACATCGCCACCCGCAACGACAAGGTGAACGCGGTGACGCTGGACGAGATCAACCGCGTCGCGCGCGAACTGCTCGACCCCGAAGGGCTGCATTTCACCGTCGTCGGCAAGCCGGTGGGGCTGGAGACAACGAACTGAGATGAGTTAGGGGGTGTCCAAGTGGCGCTCGGCGCCCGTGACCCATGCCAACATCAGGGAGCGTCCGTCCGAAAGGAGGCGTTTGTGCAGAACACCTCTTTCACTTTCTGTTCCGAGAAACGCGCAGAAAGCCGCAAAATCATCGAACCATCTGTGTTCCTGCGAAAACGACTGAACAACCATCGCCGCGGCGTCGGTTTTCAGTCGTTTCGATTCGATGATTGCCGCCGCTGATCGATGGAATAGTTGATAGCGCAAGTCAGCAGGCGGTTCAGGGCACTCAAGATAGTCGCAGATGGCTTGCAAGCGTTGCTTCTTGCCTTCGGAGCCGTCGGCAAGCCAGTCGCCCAGAGTTCTGTCAAACGGTTCGTTGACCTTTGCCTCTACCGCCAGCGCCACAGTCTGGTCTTGAGCGCGAAGCAGAGCAAACACGTCGCATTGGCTATCGCGCCGACCCCCGGGCAACGGAACTTTATGCTCAGGCACGGCAAAGATTAACTCAGGGTCACTCTCGAACAACGCGGATATCTCGGGTGGCAAACCGTCTGCGGACATCCATGAACGGGCGGTGGCCATAGCCGAATATCCAGGTTTCCACTGCTTTTCAGGGTCTGCCAACAGGCCTTTCCAGTCGGAAATGTCTCGGGCGGGCAATAGTATTTTTGACATTCCCTAATTAGAGCCGGTTGCGGTTATCCTAGCAACCTGAATTGGCGAAACCGTTCAAATGCGGTCTCGGTACTGCTTCAGTTTCAACAACACAACCCAATTGGATCAGCGCTTTTTGCCGGCCATGCTGCGCAGCATCTGTCCCATCATCTGGCCGAACTGGCCCGAGCCGCGCTGATACAGCGCCCCGTCCACGGCCAGAACCGTGCCGCTGACATAGCTGGCCATGTCCGAGGCCAAAAACAGGCAGGCATTGGCCACGTCCTGCGGGGTGCCCCAGCGGCCCAGCGGCACGTCCCGAAGCAATTGCGCGCCCGCGTCCGGGGTGGGGGCCAGGCGCTTGGCGCCCTCGGTGCCCTCGATGAAGCCCGGCACCACCGAGTTCACCCGGATGCCCTCGACGCCCCATTCCATCGACAGGGTGCGGGTGATCTGATCGACCCCGGCCTTGGCCGCGCAGACATGGGCCTGGCCCTCGTAGGGCAGGTAGGATTGCGGGGCCGAGATGTTGATGATGTTGCCGCCGGGGCGTTTCAGATAGGGATAGGCGCCCTTCAGCACATGCACGGTGCCCATCAGGTCGATCTCGACCACGGTGCGGAAGGCGTTGACCGACATCTCCGCCATCAGCGCCGGGAAGTTGCCCGCCGCCCCCGAAACCAGCACGTCGAAGTCACCCAGCGCCGCGTGGAACTGTTGCAGCCCCGCCGCGACCGCATCCGGGTCACGCACGTCGAAGGCCGCGCCGATGGCCTCGGCCGCGCCCGCCGCCTTCAGCGCCGCGACCGTGTCGTCCACCTTGTCCTGCGAGCGGCTGGCCACGGCCAGTTTCGCGCCCGAGGCCGCGAAGGCCTCGGCGATGCCCCGGTTGATGCCACTGGTGCCACCAATGACGATGACCGTCTTTCCCGCAAAGTCCATGCAGAGCCTCCCCTGATGCGGGAGCCCTACTCTCCGTAGGGCACCCAGATGTTCTTGACCTCTGTCGTAGCCTGCAGGAAGCGGCGGGTGTGGTCCACGCTCCAGTCAAATGCCGTCGCGTTATTCACCCAGGTCCGTTTCAGGTTCCCGGCCGAGGCTTTCTCGATCTGGCCCGACAGGTCCGACGACGAGAAGGACCAGACCGCATCCACGTTCAGATGCGCGGCCAGCGGTTTGGCCAGTTCCGCGTGGCTGCCGGTCAGGATGTTCACCACGCCGGCGGGCACGTCCGAGGTGTCCAGCACCTGGTAGAAGTCGGTGGCCGCCAGCGGATAGGGCTCGGACGCCACCAGAACCACCCGGTTGCCCATCGCGATCGCCGGGGCCATGGCCGAGACCAGACCCAGCAGCGGCGCCTCGTCGGCACAGAGCGCGCCGATCACGCCCACCGGTTCCTTCATCGCAATCGCCACGCCCCGGATCGGAACGCCATGCACCTGGCCGTCATACTTGTCGGCCCAGGCGGCGGCGGTGAACAGGCGCTGGATCGCGGCCTCGACCTCTTTCGCGCCGTCCCTGCGGCCGGTCATCGCGTCGATGCGATGCGCGAACTCGGCGGCGCGGGCCGAGAGGTTTTCGCCGATGTAATACAGGATCTGCGCCCGCAGATGGCCGGTGGTTTTGGACCAGCCCTTTGCGCCCGCCGCGGCCTCAACCGCGTTGCGCACGTCCTTGCGGTTGGCCAGACCCACATGGCCCAGCAGCCCCGCCTTGCCCCACACCGCGCGGGAATAGCCGCCATCGGGCCGCGCCTGCTTGCCGCCGACATACAGCTTGGCGGTGCGGTCGATGGGGTCGACCGGGCCGCCTTCGCCCACGACAGGTTCGATTTTCGCCAGATGCTTGGTTTTGCCCTTGGACTTGGTATAGGCGGCCAGCCCTTCCCAGCCACCTTCACGGCCAAAACCGCTTTCGCGCACGCCGCCAAAGCCCGCAGCCGCGTCGAACAGGTTGGTGGCATTGACCCAGACCACGCCGGCGACCAGCTTGGGCGCGATGTCCAGCGCAAGGTTGACGTTCTCGGTCCAGACCGTGGCCGCCAGCCCGTAACGGGTGTTGTTGGCCAGTTCGACCGCCTCGGCCGGGGTGCGGAAGGTGGTCGAGACCAGAACCGGGCCAAAGATCTCCTCCTGCATCAGCGGGTCCGAGGGCTCCAGCCCGGTGATCAGCGTCGGCGGGTAATAGCAGCCGTTCTCGGGCAGTTCGCAGGTGGCGCGGTGGACCTGACCGGCGGAGTTGCCATCGACCATCGAGGTGATGGTCTGCAGCTGCACCGGGTCCACCACGGCGCCCACGTCGATGCATTTGTCCAGCGGGTTGCCGACGCGCAGCTTGTCCATGCGGGCGCGCAGCTTGGCATGGAACCGCTCGGCAATGCCCTCCTGAACCAGCAGGCGCGAGCCCGCGCAGCAGACCTGGCCCTGGTTGAACCAGATCGCATCGACCAGACCTTCGATGGCTGAATCGATATCGGCGTCGTCAAAGACGATATAGGGCGACTTGCCGCCCAACTCGAGCGTCAGCGACTTGCCCGACCCGGCGGTGGCCTCGCGGATGCGGCGGCCCACCTCGGTCGAGCCGGTGAAGGCGATCTTGTCCACGTCCGCCTTCACGATCATCTCGCCCACCGCACCGTCGCCGGTGACGATGTTGACCACGCCCTTGGGCAGCCCGGCCTGCCGGCAGATATCGGCAAACAGCAGCGCCGTCAGCGAGGTGTATTCGGCGGGTTTCAGAACCACCGTGTTGCCCATGGCCAGCGCCGGGGCCACTTTCCACGCCAGCATCAGCAGCGGGAAGTTCCACGGGATGATCTGGCCGCAGACCCCCAGCGCCTGCGCGTCGGGCAGTTCGCTTTCCATCAGCTGGGCCATGCCCGCGTGATAGTAGAAATGCCGCTGCACCAGCGGAATGTCGATGTCGCGCGATTCCCGGATCGGCTTGCCGTTGTCCAAGGTCTCCAGCACCGCGAACAGGCGGGCGTGTTTCTGGATCAGCCGCGCGATGGCATAGAGGTAGCGGGCGCGGGCCGGGCCGCCCAGCTTTTCCCATTTGGGCTGCGCCTTGCGCGCGGCGGCGACGGCGGCGTCCACATCGGCCTGCGTGGCCTGGGTCAGCTTGGCCAGAACCTCGCCCGTGGCCGGGTTGCGGCTTTCAAACCCTTTGCCCGGCTTGGTGAAGGCCCCGTCGATGAAATGGCCGAACGCACCGCCCTGATCGCCCAGCCACGCCAGGGCTTCGGCGGCGCTTTCCGGGGCGGGTCCGTATTCCATGGTCTCGAAAATCTCTTTGATTGTCATTGGTCCTGTCCTCAGCCCATCGGGTGCCGGTATCCGGCCGAGTATGCCCCGGTGACGTGATGTTCCAGCTGCCGCTCGATATCGCCCAGCAGCGACGAGGCGCCGAACCGGAACAGGTCGGGCTGCAGCCAGCGGTCGCCCAGCTCGTCCTTGATCAGCGACAGGTAGACCAGCGCGTCCTTGGCCTTGGAAATCCCGCCCGCGGGCTTGTAGCCCACGCGATAGCCGGTGCGGTCATAATAGTCACGGATCGCGCGGATCATCACCAGCGACACGGGCAGGGTGGCGTTGACGCTTTCCTTGCCGGTCGAGGTCTTGATGAAATCGGCGCCCGCCATCATGCAGACCAGCGAGGCGCGCGCCACGTTGCGCAGGCTGCCCAATTCGCCGGTGGCCAGGATGGCCTTTACATGCGCCTCGCCGCAGGCCGCACGAAACGCCTTCATCTCATCATAAAGCGCCTGCCAGTCGCCTTTCAGCACATGGCGGCGCGAGATCACGATGTCGATCTCCTCGGCCCCGGCCTTCACGCTTTCCTCGATCTCGGCCACGCGCAGGTGAAAGGGCGACAGCCCCGCCGGAAAGCCGGTGGACACGGCCGCGACAGGAATGCCGGTGCCCTTCAGCGCGTCCACCGCCGTTTCGATCATGTCATGATAGACGCAGACCGCGCCGGTGGTGATCGGCGGCATGCCCAGGGCCTTCAGCAGGGCGGGCGACACGGGCTGCCGGGCCTTGGCGCACAGGCGCCGCACGCGGCCCTCGGTGTCATCGCCCGACAGGGTGGTCAGGTCGATCATGGTGATCGCCTTCAGCAGCCAGGCTGCCTGATAGTCTTTCTTCACGGACCGGCGACCGGGCAGGGTCGCGGCGCGGCGTTCAATGGCCGAAGTGTTGGCCTGCACCGCTCTCACCCAGTCCAGATCAAGCGCCATGCCAGGGTTCCTGGGCTCGGTCACTTGCGGCAGATGCGCGGTGCGCTCGAGGCTCTGCGTTTCCATCATCGCTTCCTTTGGGAGGTTTGGCGCCAAAATCGCATGAGCTGCGTGTGCATGGCAAGCGGGGAGGGGCGGGTTTCGCGGCAAAATTTGACCGAATGGACAAAAAAACTTTCTTTGTTGCGAATAATTCTCAATTGCATTGACTTGGTTGCGAATGGTTCGCATATTGGTGTTCGAGAAAATCACAAAACGGGATTCGCCATGATTCGTCGCAGCTTTCTGATGGTTCTTGCCCTGGTCGCCGCCGCACCGATGGCGGCCCTGGCGCAGCAGCCGCTCAAGGTGGTGGCGACCACGGGGATGATCGCGGATGCCGCCCGCCAGGTCGGCGGCGATCTGGTCGAGGTCAAGGGGCTGATGGGCCCCGGCGTCGACCCGCATTCCTATCGCCAGACCCGCAGCGACATCGTCGCGATGACCCGCGCCGACCTGGTCCTGTGGCACGGCCTCTACCTGGAAGCGCAGATGGAGGAGTTCTTTCACGATCTGGCCCGCAAGCGCGCCGTGGTCGCGGTGGCCGAGGCGATCGACAAGTCGAAACTGCGCGCCCATGACGACTATGCCGACAAGTATGACCCGCATGTCTGGATGACGCCCGAGCTGTGGCGCGACGTGGTGGTCGAGGTGCAGCGCGCGCTGACCGAACTGCGCCCCGAGGCGGCCGAGACCTTTGCCGCCAACACCGCCCGTCACCTGGCCGAACTCGACCGCCTTGCCGCCTATGCGAAAGAGGCACTGACCAAGGTGCCCGAAAACAACCGGGTGCTGGTCACCGCCCATGACGCATTCGGCTATTTCGGCCGCAGCTACGGCTTCGAGGTGATGGGCATCCAGGGCATCTCGACCCAGTCCGAGGCCGGCCTGAACCGCATCGGCGAACTGGTGGATATCCTCGTCGAACGCAAGATCTCGGCCGTTTTCGTGGAAAGCTCGGTCTCCGACCGCTCGGTGCGGGCGCTGATCGAGGGTGCGGCCGCCAAGGGCCACGAGGTGACGGTGGGCGGCGAGCTGTTCTCGGACGCGATGGGCGAAGAGGGCACCTATGAGGGTACCTATCTGGGCATGCTCGACCACAACATCACCGTGATCGCCGGGGCGCTGGGCGCCGAGGTGCCCGCGCGCGGCATGAACGGCCAACTCTCGGCGGGGTTCTGAGATGACGCTCGAGCTCGCAGCAGATCAAGGCACCCGGATCACGCCGCAGGACGTGGCGCACAGCCCTCTGGCGATCCGGGGGCTGACCGTCTCCTACGGGCAGAAACCGGCGGTGTTCTCGGTGGACATGACGGTGCAGCCGGGCGCCATGACCGCAATCATCGGGCCGAACGGTGCCGGCAAATCGACCCTGCTCAAGGCTGCGCTGGGCATCGTCAAGCCGCTGTCGGGGCAAGTAACGGTCTATGGAAAGCCTCTGGACGACAGCCGCGCCCGCATCGCCTATGTGCCGCAGCGCGCCAGCGTGGACTGGGATTTCCCGACCCGGGTGATCGACGTGGTGCTGATGGGGCTCTACCGCGAACTGGGGCTGCTGGGCCGGGTCCGCGCCCGCCACATCGCCAAGGCGATGGACTGCCTGAACCGGGTCGGCATGCATGACTTTGCCGACCGCCAGATCGGCCAGCTGTCCGGGGGCCAGCAGCAGCGGGTGTTCCTGGCCCGCGCACTGGCGCAGGACGCCGACCTGTATCTGCTGGACGAGCCCTTTGCCGGGGTGGACGCCGCCACCGAAAAGGCGATCATCGCGGTTCTGAAATCGCTGAAACAGGCGGGCAAGACCGTCGTGGTGGTGCATCACGACCTTGCCACCGTGACCGACTATTTCGACCACGTCTTCCTGATCAACACGCGCAAGGTGGCCGAGGGGCCGGTGGACGAGGCCTTTACCGCCGAGACGCTGCAGGCCACCTATGGCGGCCGGCTGGCCACGGCGCAGATCGACCAGATCTCCCGCGCGCTGGGATAAGCCCATGCTGTGGGAGGCCCTGACCCTTCAACTCGGCTACAACGCCACGCTGGTGGCCATCGGCGCCACCCTGCTGGGCCTTTCGGCGGGCGTCACCGGCACCTTCCTGTTCCTGCGCAAGCGGGCGCTGGTGAGCGACGCCATCAGCCACGCCACCCTGCCGGGGGTCTGCATCGCCTTCATGGTCATGGTGGCGCTGGGCGGCGAGGGGCGCAACCTGATCGGCCTGCTGATCGGCTCGGCGCTGTCGGCCTGGGTGGGCCTTCTGTGCATGAACTGGCTGACCCGCCGCACCCGTCTGGCCGAAGACGCGGCGATCGGGGCCATCCTGTCGGTGTTCTTCGGCTTTGGCGTGGTGCTGCTGACGGTGATCCAGACCATGGGCGTGGGGCGGCAGGCGGGGCTCGAAGGCTTCCTGCTGGGCTCGACCGCCGGGATGCTCTGGGCCGACGCGATGGTGATCGCCTTTGGCGGCGCGGCGACGCTGGCGCTGGTCATGCTGATCCGCCGCCCGATGATGCTGGTGGCCTTTGACCCTGAATATGCCGCCGCGCGCGGATTGCCGGTCGCGCGCATCGACCTTGCCATGATGGGGCTGGTGATGGCGGTGACGGTGGTGGGGCTCAAGATCGTCGGCCTGATCCTGATCGTGGCGCTGCTGATCATCCCGCCGGTGACGGCGCGCTTCTGGACCGAGCGGTCCGACCGCGTGGTGCTGATCGGCGGTCTCGCGGGCGGTCTGGCTGGCTATCTGGGTGCGGCGCTGTCGGCCTCGGCTCCGAACCTGCCCACGGGGCCGATCATCGTTCTGGTCAGTTTCGCCTTCTTCGCTGTCTCGTTGCTGCTGGCGCCGGTCCGCGGCGTTCTCGCCGCCGTGCTGCGCCATGCCCGGTTCCAGCGGCGTGTGCACATGCGTCAGGGGCTGCTGGCTTTGGCCCAGGGGCAGACGATCTATGAACCGCTGACCCTGCGCCTGCTGCGCCGCGCCGGCCTGGTGCGGGCCGACGGCGTGCCGACGGATAAGGGCAAGGCCCGCGCCGCCAAGGCGCTGCGCGACGAGAAACGCTGGGAACTGGTGCGTGCCGATCAGGCGCACGAGGCCACCGCCGCGCTCTATGACGGGCTGCGCGATATCGAGACCGTTCTGACCCGCGACCAGATCGAGGAGATCGACCGCCGCATCGGCGGCCCGCAGGGGGTGACGGCATGAGTGGCGAAGAGTTCGTCTCCCTTTCTCTGACCCCGCTGCTGATCGGTATTTTTGCGGCGGTGGCCTGTGCCTTGCCCGGCAATTTCCTAGTGCTGCGCAAGCAGGCCCTGATCGGCGACGCCATCAGCCATGTGGTGCTGCCGGGCATCGTCGTGGCCTTCCTGCTGACCGGCATGATCGCCACCTGGCCGATGATGCTGGGCGCGGCGGGGGCGGCGATTCTGGCCGTGATCCTGATCGAGTCGGTGCGCCGTCTTGGCCGGATCGAGCCGGGCGCGGCGATGGGCGTGGTGTTCACCACAATGTTTGCCGGCGGCGTTCTGCTGTTGGAGCAGACCGACACATCGACCGTGCATCTGGACGTGGAACACGCGCTCTACGGCAATCTCGAAAGCCTGATCTGGCTGGACGCGACCGGCTGGGCCTCGCTGCTCGACCCGCAGGCGCTGGCCGGGCTGCCGGCGGAACTGCCGCGCATGGCGCTGACCATGTGCGTCGTGATCCTGTTCACCTGGGCGCTCTGGCGGCCGCTCAAGATCTCGACCTTCGACGAAGGCTATGCCCGCACCATCGGCATCCGCACCAACCTGCTGGGCCTGATGCTGGTGATGATGGCCGCCATCGCGGCGGTGGCCGCCTTTGACGCGGTGGGCTCGATCATCGTGATCGCCATGTTCATCTGCCCGCCCGCCGCCGCCCGGATGATGACCAACCGGCTGGAACGGCAGGTCGCGTGGAGCGTGGCCTTTGCCGTGGCCTCGGCCGTGTCGGGCTATGTTCTGGCCGGATACGGGCCCCTGTGGCTGGGCGCGCAGGACGCGGTCAGCGCCGCCGGAATGATCGCCACGATGTCGGGGATCATCCTTGCCCTTGCCGCCCTGTTCGGCCCCTGCCGAACTCGCACGGGCGCACCCGGACAGGCCTGACTTGGCGGTTTCCCGCGTCCCGGTTGCCGAGGATCGGCTGAACACCGCCCAGACTGACCCGTGGCCATATTTCTGGTGCACGAAGCCGCCAACTGTGGTGCAACGGGCGACATTCAAGCCGGCTCTATGGAAAGCACCACTCACAACTCGCCCGGCCAGATCCGAAACGCCTGCCGTCAGCACCGCTGGCAGACCTCATCGGATGCGGCCGGGCGACTGCGTTCCGTTCCAGTTAAATCCTCCTCCAAACCGGTGGCAGAATCGCGTTCGTGCGTGCTAGGTATGGGGGTATGTCGCAGGCAAACCCCAATATCGGCGAAAATCGCCCCGTGATCCGGCAACTCGACGAGGCCGCGATCAACCGCATTGCCGCAGGCGAGGTGGTCGAGCGTCCGGCCTCGGCCGTCAAGGAACTGGTGGAGAACGCGATCGACGCAGGCGCCACCCGGATCGCCATCGACATCGCCGACGGCGGCAAGACCTTGATTCGCGTGACCGACGACGGGTGCGGCATCGCGCCCGAGGATCTGCCGCTGGCCCTGTCGCGCCACGCGACCTCCAAGATCGACGGGTCCGACCTGCTCAACATCCACACCTTCGGGTTCCGGGGCGAGGCGCTGCCCTCGCTGGGCGCGGTGGGGCGTCTGACCATCACCAGCCGCGTGCCGGGTGCCGAGGCGGCGCAGATCCGTGTGGCCGGCGGCAAGATGGAGCCGGTGAAGCCCGCCGCCCTGCGCGCCGGCACCGTGGTCGAGCTGCGCGACCTGTTCTATGCCACGCCCGCGCGGCTGAAATTCATGCGCACCGACCGGGCCGAGGCGCAGGCGATCTCGGACACGGTCAAGCGGCTGGCCATGGCCGAGCCCTCCATCACCTTCACCCTGCGTGATGTCTCGGGCGGCGGCGAGGGGCGCGTGGTGTTCCGCGCCGACCGCGAGAACGGAGACCTGTTCGATGCGCTGCACGCCCGGCTGGCCCGCATCCTGGGGCGCGAGTTTGCCGAGAACGCGCTGCGGATCGACGCCACCCGCGAGGGGATCCGGCTTTATGGCTATGCCGCGCTGCCCACCTATTCGCGCGGCGCGGCGGTGGCGCAGTTCCTGTTCGTCAACGGCCGGCCGGTGCGCGACAAGATGCTGACCGGGGCCCTGCGCGCGGCCTATTTCGATTTCCTCAGCCGCGACCGGCACCCGGCGGCGGCCCTGTTCATCGACTGCGAGCCGACGCTGGTGGACGTGAACGTGCACCCCGCGAAATCCGAGGTGCGGTTCCGCGATCCCGGCGTGGCGCGCGGGCTCATCGTCTCCAGCCTGCGCCACGCGCTGGCCGAGGCGGGGCACCGTGCCTCGACCACCGTGGCCAACGCGACCTTGGGTGCGATGCGGCCCGAACCGGCCCCGACGGCGCCCGCGCGGGTCTATCAGATGGACCGGCCCTCGCCCGCGGCGCGGGCCATGGCCTATCAGGCGCAGGCGCCCGGCTTTGCCGATCTGGCCAATGCCTACAGCGGCAGCGTGGTCGAGCCCGTGGCCGAACCTGCGCCGCCCGACCAGACGCCGCCCGAGCATCTGCCCCTGGGGGCGGCGCGCGGGCAGGTTCATGAAAACTACATCATCGCCCAGACTGCCGACGGCATGGTGATCGTGGACCAGCACGCCGCGCATGAACGGCTGGTCTATGAGAAACTCAAGACACAGATGGCCGAGAACGGCGTGGCCGCGCAGGCGCTGCTGATCCCCGAGATCGTCGAGCTGTCCGAGGGCGACTGCGCCCGGCTGCTCGCGGTGGCCGATGACCTGTCGCGCCTGGGCCTGACCATCGAGCCCTTCGGCGGCGGCGCGGTGGCGGTGCGCGAAACCCCGGCCATTCTGGGCGAGGTCAACGCGCGGGCGATGATCCTCGACATTCTGGACGAGTTGGCCGATCAGGGCGAAAGCCAGACGGTGCAGGCCCGGATCGAGGCGATCCTCAGCCGGGTGGCCTGTCATGGCTCGGTCCGGTCGGGCCGCCGGATGCGCGCCGAAGAGATGAACGCCCTGCTGCGCGAGATGGAGGCCACGCCCCATTCGGGCCAGTGCAACCACGGGCGGCCCACCTATGTGGAACTGAAGCTGAGCGATATCGAACGGCTGTTCGGGCGCAGTTGATCCGGCCACCGGTCGGCGGTAGAAAAGAAGAAACAAAACGAGAACAAGTAGGTTGAGATGATCGAGATTGCAGGCAACAGCTATTCCCTGGACGATCCGATGGTGATGGCAGGCCTGATCGGGGCGGGGGTGGTTCTGCTGATCCTTGTCCTGCTGTTCCTGGCCCTGCGCGCCGCCAACCGCTCGGCCCGGATGGCCGAGCCGCTGGCGCAGCAGATGGCGGTGCTTGGCCAGTCGGTGCAGCAGCTCAGCCTCGGGCAGGAGCAATTGCGCGGCGGCTTGCAGCATGTCTCGGACACGCAGGCCAATGCGCAGGTGCAGGTGATCCAGACGGTCGAAGCACGCCTGTCGGCGGTGCAGCAGCACATGAACGACCGCCTGGCCGACAACGCCATGAAATCCGCCCGCGCGCTGGCCGAGATGCAGGAGCGGATGAAGGAAACCCTGCACGGCACCTCGAAACAGACCGCGACCTCGCTGACCCAGCTGCAAGAGCGTCTGGCCGCCATCGACAAGGCGCAGGACAACATCACCAAGCTGTCGGGCGACGTGCTGTCGCTGCAGGACATCCTGTCGAACAAGCAGACCCGCGGCGCCTTCGGCGAGATCCAGTTGAACGACATCGTGTCCAAGGCGCTGCCCTCGGACAGCTACGTGCTGCAGGCGACCCTGTCGAATGGCAGACGCGCCGACTGCCTGATCCGCCTTCCCAACCCGCCCGGTCCGATCGTGATCGACAGCAAGTTCCCGCTGGAGGCCTATGAGGCGCTGGTGGGCGCGGGCAATGACATGGAGTTGAAGGCGGCGGTGCAGATGTTCCGCACCACGGTGCGCAAACACATCACGGACATCTCGACCAAGTACATCCTGGACGGTGAAACCGCCGACGGGGCGCTGATGTTCCTGCCCTCCGAGGCGGTCTATGCCGAACTGCACGCCAAGTTCCCTGAACTGGTGCAGGAGAGTTTCGCGAAACGGGTCTGGATCGTCTCGCCGACCACCTGCATGGCCACGCTGAACACGATGCGGGCGATCCTGAAGGACGCGCGGATGCGGGAACAGGCGGGCGCGATCCGCAAGGAACTGGGCCTGCTGCACAAGGATGTCGAGCGCCTGGGCGACCGGGTGGCCAATCTTGACCGGCATTTCGGTCAGGCGGCCAAGGATATTTCCGAGATCAAGATCAGCGCCGAAAAGGCCGGCCGCCGCGCGCAGCGGCTGGACAACTTCGATTTCGAGGAACTGGCCCCCGAGGACCGCGCCAACGTGGTGCCGCTGGGCAAGACCGAGGGCTGAGGCCTACTGGATCGACAGGTCCAGATTGTAGCCGACGGTCTTGCCGGTATCCCGGTCGTTGCCCATCAGGTAGACGCGGATGGTATAGTCGCCATCCTCGGGCAGGATGATGCGGGCGGTGTTGCCGTCGACCGAGCCGTTGTAGATGGCCACTCCGTCGCTGCCCGGAGGCAAGATGTTGAAATAGATCACGCCGTTGCCGTTGGTGTCGCTGACCTGAAGTTCGGCGAACATTTCCTGCCCGGCTCTGGCGCCCAGTACATGGTCGAAATACTCGTCGCCAGAGATGGCGCCGCTGACCATGGTTCCGAAATTGCCGGGCTGGAATGTCACATCCGCTTTCATCTGCGCAGCCGCGGGAAGGACCGCAGCGAGAAAAAGCAGCGTCGTCAGGGCTCGCGTCAACATTGTGAAAAACCTTTCGTCGATTCCCGAAGCCGAGTCTACCACAGCGAAACCAGCGCTCAGCTTCCCCGCGCTTCTTTCAATCCCGGTCCGGCTGTCGTGTTTCGTTCCGGACTGGCTCTGGCACCACTTGTTTGCTTAAGATCAAGGACGAAAAGTGACTCTGCGGGTTGTGATGGGTCCAAACAAGCGGACAGAGGAGTACGGACATGCTGGAGATTTCGCCGAGAAAGGTGGCGCAGGTGGCCCTGATGGGGCGCGAACTGGGCCGCGCCGAGGGCGAGATGCGTGCCTTCATCGAGCGAATGAGCGAGGATGAGCAGGCGGAACTGGTGGCGATCATGTGGATCGGGCGCGAGAGTTTCTTCCCGGAGGATCTGGAAGAGGCGATCGCAACAGCGCGGGCCGAGGCCTCGACCCCCTGCGCCGATTACCTGATCGGCACGCCGCACCTGTCGGATCATCTGGAAAATGGTCTGGATGCGCTGGGGATCTCGGCCGAGGACGTGGAAAACGACCTGATGTGAGATCGTCCGCGGCGGGAGCGAGGGGCCAGCCCCTCGCGCTCCCCGGAGTATTTTCGAAAAGATGAAGCACAGGGCGCGGTGGGCAAGCCGCGCCCTTTGGTGTGTCAGGCGGTGTGATCGACCACCTGCAGGTGCTGCGCCAGCTTGTCGATCTCGGCCATCCAGGCCTGAACCAGTTTCGGATCGCTGGGCGCGGCGTGGACCCCGGCGGGGATGGCGCGGTTCAGCACCGCTTCGACCGCCAGCGAGACCGGGATCGAGACGAGGCGGGCCATGGCGCTGCCACGCTCGTCGCCCCAGGCGTCCATCACATAGGTCTTGTGCCAGACTGCCTTGCCGTCCTTCTCGGCCTTCAGACCGACGCAGAGCACGACGCGGTCGGGCTCGCCCTCGTCATAGGCGTTTTCGGCCCAGAACTGGTCGGACATTTCCTTGAGCCGCGCCTCGCCCTCGGGGCCTTCCAGCGTTTCGATCTCGCGGAACACGTCCGACCACGCATCCGACCAGCCGTTCAGGCGCAGGGTGCCGCGGACGAATTCCTTGACCGGCCAGTGATCCTCGAAATGGTACTGCTGCATGAAGGGGATCGAGTCGCGGTTGGGATAGACCTCGAAGCTTTCGGGCGTGGGCAGCGGCGCGACATAGGTGCTGATCGCGTCCCACGGCCGGGCCACGTCCAGCGGGGCATAGTCGCGGATCGACCGCGAGGGGGAACGCAACGCCTTGAGCACACCCAGGGGCGACCAGCTGAACTTGTAGCGGAACGGGTTGGGGTTCTTGGGGATGCCGCCGCAATAGGAAATGAAACTCAGATGGTTTTCCGGGTCGAAGGCGTCGGACGCGCGATAGTCGTCCACCAGCGCATGCGCCATCAGGTGGTCGATGCCGGGGTCCAGCCCGACCTCGTTGACCAGCGCGACGCCGGCTTCGCGGGCCTTGTCATCCAGCGCGCGCATCTCGGGCGCGATGTAGGAGGAGGACACGAAATGCGCGCCCTTCTCGATCGCCAGTTCGGCCAGTGGAACGTGCCAGTCGCCCGGCAGCATCGAGACGATCACGTCGCCCTTTTCCAGCACAGCGCCCAGAGCGTCGATGTCGAAGGTCCGGATGTCGTCGGTCAGGTCGCCGACCTCGGCACGGGCCTTTTCGACGGTCCGGTTCCAGACGGTGACCGGATAGCCGGCCTCGATCAGGCGTCGCAGGCCCGGAATGGCCGACAGGCCGGTGCCGCACCAGTGGATGGTCATGGCTCAGATTCCCTTCATGTGAGTTTCGAATGTCGCCCTGGCCCGGCCCCAGACGCCGCTGTCGATGTCGGTCAGCGCAAGCAGCGACGGCAGCAGCTGGGCGGCGTAGTCCTGAGAGCTCTCGACCGGCAGCATCGAGGGCAGGTTGTCGATGGCCATCACGTCCAGCACCGGGTCGGTGGCGACGCGCAGGGCGGGTTCTTCCCAGGTGGTGGCGCGGTCATAGACCGGCACCGGGTTGTAGTCGCTGTCGGGGTCACAGGCCACGTCGCCGATGGCGGTCAGCCGGCGCGGGGCGGTCAGGGCCTCGCGCGGGACGAAGACCGGGGTTCCCGGCCGCGCGAAGATGCAGTTGAGGAAGATGTCGTGTTCCAGGATTTCCGGGAACGGCCCGCCATGGGCGGTCTCCGCCATGTCCCACTTGGTCACCTCGACCCCCATCGCCTCGCACAGGTCCGAGGCCCCGGTGCCGACCCGGCCCAGAGCGCCGATCACGATGGCGCGGGGGCGGGGGGCGCCGGTGGCGTCGAGTTCGGCCAGAAGTTCGGCGTTCAGCGCGTCCTTGCCGGGATAGACACCGACGGGGCCGCAGATCTCGCCGCGCTGCTGCGCCGCCCAGGTCTTGAGCGTCACCGCCGCGCCCGCGTAGCCCGCCCAATAGCCGAAGGCCGCGACCCGCCGCCCATTCTCGTCCACCAGGTACTCCAAATCATACAGCGTGCCGCCGCCGGCCTTGAACCGCTCCAGAAGCTTGCGGCCCGAATGCTGGCCCTTGAAGGCATGGCCGAACATGATGTGGCGGTGCGGCAGGGGCGTGCCGTCCTCGGGCAGTTCCTTGAGGCCGAAGATGATCGCGTCCAACGGCGCCTCCGGCCAGCTGTTTTCGGGCGCGATCTCGCAGCCCGCTGCGCGGTAGCCGTCGATCGGGATGGCGCGGACATGGCTCTCCTCGACCGTCACGCGGATGCCGGCCGCGATCAGTTGCGCCGCACCCTCGGGCGTCAGCCCCACCCGTTCCTCGTTCGGGCGCTGTTCGGCCCGGACCCAGAGATGTGTCATCATTCGTCCTTCTGTCAGAGCATCCCGGCGGCCTTGACCGCCTGAACCGAGGCGCGCGCCTCCATGGCCTCGCGGAATGCGGAAATCTTGTCAAAACCCGAAACATCGACCTTGTCGCCCTCGAGCCAGCTGCACACCACGTAAAGATACGGGTCGGCAAGGCTGAACCTTTCGCCCAGCACGAACGGTCCCCGCAGGCCGCTGGCCTCGATATACCTGCAGGAGGCGGTCATGGTCTGGGGCACCTTGGCCGCCATGTCCTTCCAGCTGGATTTCCTGTCGGCCCAGCGGGCCCCGCGCATCTTGTGCGCGTGGTTCACATGCATCGTCGAGGCGAGGTAGTACATCACCTCGCGCATCCGCGCCGCCAGCAGCGGGTCGTCGGGGACAAGCCCCGCCTCGGGCGCCTTGGCCGCGATGTACTCCAGCAGGGCGCCGGTCTCGGTCAGGATCCCGCCATCGACCACCAGCGCCGGAACGCGGCCCTTGGGATTGATCTGCCTGTAGCCCGGCCCGGTCTGCTCGGCGCTGGCGAAATCGATGCGGACCGGCTGATATTCCAGCCCCGCCTCTTCCAGCGTGATGGCGACCGCCACCGAGATCGTGTTGGGGGCATAGTAAAGCTGCATCGGCGGTCTCCGTCGGCGATGGGCGGGTTACAAATGGGTCTGCGCGAATTGCCGCTCGGGCGCTTCCAGATGCGGCACCGCATTGAACAGAACCGGGCTCAGGTGGTCTCCGATCGGGTAGAGACGATGCATCGACGTGTTCATGATGGCAAGGGCGACCCGCGCCATCGCCGGGATGTCCAGCCCCAGCGCCTGCCGCACCACCATCGAGATCAGCGCCCCCGAGGTGACGACGATCGCCGGGCCGCCCTCGGTGCCGATCTCGCGCAGCGCCTCGGACACCCGCGATTCGAACTGGGCGAAGGTCTCGGGCGGATTCGCGATCTCGCCACGGGCCCAGGCCTCGAAGGTCATCGGCAGGTGCCGGACGAATCCCTCGCGGTCCTGCGGGATGGTGATGCCGTGCTGTTCCTCGTACAGCTTGGCCAGGGTGAAATACTGAATCTCGTTCAGGCGCGGATCCTGCACCGGGTTTTCCAGCCCCATGCTGGTGGCTGTTTCCACGTGGCGGGTGAGGGTGCCGCAGTAGATTCGCGGATGGTGCGCGCGGGTTTCCTGCAGATGCGCGCCCAGCCAGCGCGACTGCTGGTGACCCAGATCGCTGAGGCGGTCGTAGTTCTCTTCGTCGCGCGCCTCGGTATTGGCCTGACCGTGGCGAACCAGTGTGATGTGGGACATGGGCTGCTCCTCTTGAGGGCAAGTCTTAGGGCAGGTTTCGGGCGGGTGCCAGAGGGGTTCGACGTCGCAGAATGTCAAACTTTCCGGTCGCCACCCGGGGCGCCGGCGTCGAAAAGAAAATTCAGCCGTCTTGATCTGGCTCAACTTTTTTGTCTCGAACTGAGTGTAGGCATGAGGCTCGATTGGGAGCGCGAAACACATGTCTATGGCAATCACGGATACAACACTGTTCGAGCAGTTGTCCCAAAAGGTCAGGGACTGCCTGCTGTCCAAGGCCCGGGTGCAGGAATTTGACCGCGGGGCAACGATCTGCCTGCAGGGCGAGCCGACGAAGACCATGAAGGTGGTGCAGTCGGGTTGGGTCAAACTCTACCGCGTGTCGCCGAATGGCGGCGAAGCGGTGCTGGCCACGCTTTCGGAAGGGCAGAGTTTCAACGAGATCTCCGCGTTGCAGGGCCGTCGCAGCCCGACCTCGGCCGAAGCCGTCAGCGATTGCGCGATCCTGAACATTGATCTGGCCAACGTCCTGGCTTGCCCGGATGCTTACCGCGAAGTGACTCAGGCGGTGCTGTCGGCGGCATCGAACCACATCGACGCGCTGCTCGACGATATCGAACAGCTCAAGGTCAAGACCGGTGCGCAGCGCCTGTCGGATTACCTGCTCAGCCTGAGCGAGGCCGAGAGCGGCCTGAACGAGATCGTCCTGCCCTTCGAAAAAACCCTGCTGGCGGGCAAGCTCGGGATGAAGCCCGAAAGCCTGTCGCGCGCCTTTGGCCGCCTCAAGCGCTATGGCGTCACCAGCAACAGGGGGCATGTCCGCATCAATGATGTTTCCGTGCTCCGGTCCTATGCCGAACAAGACAGCGCCTGCGCCTAATGGGCATAATGGGCGCGTTTCGCTGCCGATGCGCTTGGGGCCGAGGCCCGCTCAACGCCAGCTGACATCGCCCAGAAAGATGTAGCCCGCCCCGTAGATCGTCTTGATCAGGCGCGGGTTTTTCGGGTCTTCGCGCAGCTTGGTGCGCAGGCGCGAGATGCGCACGTCCATCGCCCTGTCGAAACTCTCGCCCGCGCCGCCGCTCAGCATCTCCTGCATCTGGGCGCGGCTGATCAGGCGCTTGGGGCTTTCCAGGAACATCCGCAGCACCTCGCCCTCGGCATGGCTGAAGGTGGTCTCCGTGCCGCTTTCGTGTTCCAGCACGTAGCGGTCGAAATGGGCGGTCCAGCCGTTGAAATGGGCGGTGTCGCCCCCCTGGGCGACCGCGCGGGGCGCGCGCAGGCGGGCGCGGACGCGGGCCACCACCTCGGCCGGGTCGAAGGGCTTGGTGATATAGTCGTCGGCCCCCAGTTCCAGCCCGGTCACACGGTCCTGCACCTGCGCGCGGCCCGAGATGATGATTACCGCCGCGCCCTGCTCCAGCGCCAGCCGGTGCACCAGCGCCAGCCCGTCGGTATCGGGCAGCGACAGGTCCACCAGGCAGACATCCGGCGTCACCCGCTTGAGCGAGGCCTCGAACTCGCGGGCGCGGGAAAAGCTCTGGGTGCGGAAACCGGCATCCTCCAGCGCGTCCGTCAGGATCTGGCGGATTTCCGGTTCGTCGTCGAGAATGGTCACCAGCGGTTGGGTCATCAGGCAGCCTCGGGACGGAGCAGCGCAGACAGTTGCGCGCGCGAGAAGGGTTTGCGCAGAACCGGCCCCTGTGCAAGGGCTTCGCGGTGCAGCGGGTCAGAAAGCGGCAGCGACGTCATCAGGATGCAGGGCAGGTCCGGCGGCAGTCGCCGGATCAGGTCCAGCCCGGTGCCCGAACCCTCCAGCCGGATATCCGACAGCACCACCGAGATGCCCTCGATTTCGGCCGCCAGCGCCGAGGCCTCGTCGGCCGAGGTCGCCTCGATCACCGAAAGGCCGAGGTCGATCAGCATGTCGCGGAACTGGCTGCGCAGATCGTCATTGTCCTCGACCAGCAGCGCCAGCCCGCCCTGCGCCTTGGGCGCTGGGCGGTAGGGCAGGCGCAGGATCACCGCCGCGCCCGAGGTGGTGTTGCGCAGCTGCAGGTCGCCGCCGGCCAGCTTGACCATGTCATAGACCATCGGCAGGCCCAGCCCCGAGCCTTCGCTGCCCTTGGTGGTGAAGAACGGGTTCAGCGCCTTGTCCAGCGCCTCGGGCGAGAAGCCCGGGCCGGTATCGGTGACGGTGATCTCGACCCAGATCGAGCTGATCGCATGGGCGGAGATGGTGATCTGGCCGGTCGCGCCGCAGGCGTCGCGGGCGTTCAGCACCAGGTTCAGCAGCGCGTCCTGCAGCATCCCCGGATCCAGCATCAGCGCCTCGTCGGGCAGCGTGTTGACCACCGACAGCCCCATCCCGCGCGGCAGCGAGGGCGAGGCGAGGATCTTCATGTCCTCCAGCAGGCTGCGCATGTCGGTGGCCTGCGGGTGCAGCGTCCGGTTGCCGGTCATGTCGGCGATGCGGTTCAACAGCTGCCCGCCCCGGCGCGCGGTCTGCTGCGTGGCGGCGACCAGTTCGGCGGCCTCTTCCGGCAGGTCCATCTTTTCCAGCTTGCCCTGCATCCCGAGGATGATGGTCAGCAGGTTCGAGAAATCATGCGCCAGCCCGCTTGTCATCTGCGCCGCCATGGCCCGCCGCCGCGACTGCTGCAGCGCGACGCGGGCCTGGGTTTCCTCGGTGACGTCCATCGACAGGATATAGACGCCGCCCTCCTTGTCGGGAGTGAAGGACACCCGGATGCGGCGCTGGTCGTGATCCTCGGTGAACTCGAACACCGAGGTGCGCCCGCCATAGGCCTTTTGCAGATGCGGGGCGACGCGGGCAAAGGCTCTCGGCCCCAGCGCCTCGGAGATGTGAAGACCAAGAATATCCGAAGGCCGCCCCGGCATGACCGAGCTGAGACGCCGGTTCGAATAGGTGTAATGCCCGTCGGCATCCACATGCGCGATATGGGCGGGCATCATCTCGGTGGTCATGCGGGTGCGCGCTTCGATCTCGGTCAGTTGCCGCTTGGCCTCCTCCAGCGCCGAGATGGTCGCCGCAAGCTCGCGGTTGGCGGCCGAAAGCTCCTCGGCATGGGTCAGCAACTGGTCCGACAATTCCTCGGACCGGGCGCGCAGCAGTTCCTCGACCCGCTTGGTGCGGGTGATGTCGGTATAGACGGCGACCCAGCCGCCCTGCGGCAGGGGCGACCCCTCGACCGAGATCACCTGCCCGTTGGGCCGCACCCGCTCGATGTAATGCGGCTCGAAGGCCAGCGCCTGATCGACGCGGTGCCGCACGACCTCCTCGATGTCCTCGACGGGGCCGTATTCCCCCTTGCCGGCGATATAGCGAATGGTGTCGGCGAATTCCGCGCCGGGCCGCACCAGCTCGTCGGGCAGGTCGAACATCTCCTGGAACCGGCGGTTGCTGAGGACCAGCCGCAGCTTGCTGTCATAGATCGACAGCGCCTGACCGATCAGGTTCAGGCCGGCGGTGGTCAATGCCTTGATGCGCTGTTCCGACAATTCCATCCTCCACGGGCCCATGCCTAGCACCCGAGACCGGCGGAGTGTAGGGGCATTGCACGTCGTTTCCAACGCCGCCGACCCGATATGTGACAGGCGCCGCCGAAGTTTCGGCGGGCTGTTACAATTCGTAACATTTGGGAAAACATCAGGAAAAAGTTGACGCCCAACAATTTGCTCGTCCCTAATCGGGGCAGAATCGCATTCGCGATCACTTCCGGCTTCAGGAGGAGGCCGGGATGGGGAGGAGAAAGACATTGGCTCAGACGCAGTCGGGCGCCGAAGGGTTGCACTCCCTTCCGGCGCTGCTACACCGCAACGCGACACAGTTCGGGGATGCCCCCGCCTATCGGGAAAAGGAATTCGGGATCTGGCAGTGCTGGACCTGGGCCGAGGCCGCGGCCGAGATCCGCGCGCTGGCGCTGGGCTTTCTCGAACTTGGCGTGGAAAAGGGCGACCACATCGCGGTGATCGGGCGCAACCGGCCCGCGCATTACTGGTCGATGGTGGCCGCGCAGATGGTCGGCGCCGTTCCGGTTCCGCTCTATCAGGATTCGGTCGCCGAAGAGATGGCTTATGTTCTGGAGCACTGCGGCGCGAAATACGTGGTCTGCGGCGACCAGGAACAGGTCGACAAGGTCATCGAGATCCAGGAGAACCTGCACCAGGTCAAGCACATCCTCTACACCGACAAGCGCGGCATGCGGAAATACGACCACAGCCAGATGAACGCGCTCGAGGACATCATGGCCGAGGGGCGTGCCGGTCACTTCCGCTTTGACGCCGAGCTGGACCGCCGCATCTCCGAGATCACCTATGACGACACCTGCGTGATGCTCTACACCTCGGGCACCACGGGCAAGCCCAAGGGCGTGGTGCTGTCGAACCGCAACGTGATCGAAAGCGCGAAGAACTCGGCCGAGTTCGACCACCTGACCCGCAACGAGGACATCCTGTCCTATCTGCCGATGGCCTGGGTCGGCGACTTCATCTTCTCGGTCGGTCAGGCCTACTGGTGCGGCTTCTGCGTGAACTGCCCCGAAAGCGCCGACACGATGATGACCGACCTGCGCGAGATCGGCCCGACCTATTTCTTCGCGCCGCCGCGGGTCTTCGAAACCCAGCTGACCAACGTGATGATCCGCATGCAGGACGCCAGCGCGCTCAAGCAGCGGATGTTCAACTATTTCATGGATCACGCCAAGAAGGTGGGCGGCCGCATCCTGGACGGCAAGCCGGTCGGCTTCATGGACCGGCTGAAATACGCCCTCGGCAACATCCTGGTCTACGGTCCGCTCAAGGACACGCTGGGCTACAGCCGCATTCGCGTCGGCTATACGGCGGGTGAGGCGATCGGCCCCGAGATCTTCGAGTTCTACCGCTCGCTGGGCATCAACCTCAAACAGCTCTACGGCCAGACCGAGGCCACCGTGTTCATCACCGTCCAGCCCGATGGCGAGGTGCGCGCCGACACGGTGGGCGTGCCGGCCCCCGATGTCGAGCTGAAGATCGCCGAGAACGGCGAGATCTACTACCGCTCGCCCGGCGTGTTCGTCGAATACTACAAGAACCCCGAATCCACCGCCTCGACCAAGGATCCCGAGGGCTGGGTGGCCACGGGCGATGCCGGCTTCATCGAGGAA
This sequence comes from Ruegeria marisrubri, assembly GCF_001507595.1. GTDB lineage: Bacteria > Pseudomonadota > Alphaproteobacteria > Rhodobacterales > Rhodobacteraceae > Ruegeria > Ruegeria marisrubri. Next base: position 24,672 of record NZ_LQBQ01000037.1, on the reverse strand, counting down.
AGCTCGGGGCATCTGCGGATCATCGACCGCGCCAAGGACGTGGGCAAGATGGCCGATGGCTCGATGTTTGCGCCGAAATATGTCGAGAACAAGCTCAAGTTCTATCCCGACATCCTCGAGGCGGTGCTGTTCGGCAACGGCAAGGACCACTGCGTCGCCTTCATCAACATCGACCTGAACGCGGTCGGCAACTGGGCCGAGCGCAACAACATCGCCTATGCCTCGTACCAGGAACTGGCGGGGCACCCGCGGGTTCTGGAGACGATCAAGAACCACGTGGCCGAGGTGAACAAGTCGGTCGCCGCCGACGAGATGCTGTCGGGCTGCCAGGTGCACCGCTTCGTCGTGCTGCACAAGGAACTGGACGCCGACGACGGCGAGATCACCCGCACCCGCAAGGTGCGCCGCAAGTTCGTCGAGGACAAGTACGCCGACATCATCGAGGCGCTCTATGACGGCTCGGAGACGGTCACGACGACGACCGAGGTCACCTATGAGGACGGGCGCAAGGGCTCGATCAGCGCGACGCTGACCATCGTCGACGCCCCCGTGGTGACCGCGACACAGCACAAGGTAGCGGCGGAATGAGGCGGGCCGGAGGCGCGGCGCTCGCCCTGCGGGCCTCGCCCCGCCCACCGTCCCGCAAGCCGGGGTCCTGCCGAACAGACAAGGGAGTAGCCGATGCTTGATGCATCCGAAGGATACGTCACCGAGGACGGTCGCAAGATCGGCGGCGTGGTGATGGAAATGAAGAACATCACCCTGCGCTTCGGCGGCGTGGTGGCAATCAAGGACATCTCGTTCGACATCCGCGAAGGCGAGATCCGCGCGATCATCGGCCCGAACGGCGCCGGCAAGTCCTCGATGCTGAACGTGATCTCGGGCTTCTACGTCCCGCAGGAGGGCGAGGTCTGGTTCCACGGCAAGAAACGCCCGCCGATGAAGCCCTACGAGGTGGCCCGCCAGGGCATCGCCCGCACCTTCCAGAACATCGCCCTGTTCGAAGGCATGAGCGTGCTGGACAACGTGATGACGGGCCGTCTGAACTTCATGAAGACCAACATCCTCCAGCAGGGCTTGTGGATGGGCAAGGCCGAGGCGGAAGAGACGGAGAACCGCGAGGCGGTCGAGAAGATCATCGACTTTCTCGAGATCCAGCACATCCGCAAGACGCCGGTGTCGCGTCTGCCCTACGGCCTGAAAAAGCGCGTCGAGCTGGCCCGCGCCCTGGCGGCCGAGCCCAAGCTCCTGCTGCTGGACGAGCCGATGGCGGGCATGAACGTCGAAGAGAAGGAGGACATGTGCCGCTTCATCCTCGACGTGAACGACGAATTCGGCACCACGATCGCCCTGATCGAGCATGACATGGGCGTGGTGATGGACCTGAGCGACCGGGTGGTCGTGATGGATTACGGCAAGAAGATCGGCGACGGCACCCCCGACGAGGTGCGCAACAACAAGGAAGTCATCGACGCCTATCTGGGCGTGTCGCATGACTGACCGCCTGACAGACACGAGGGGAGGCAAACATGCCTGATCAGTTGATTTACGCGATGGAGGTCATCCTGAACGGCCTGATGGCCGGGGTGCTCTATGCGCTGGTGGCTCTGGGGTTCGTGCTGATCTACAAGGCGTCCGGCATCTTCAACTACGCGCAGGGCGTGATGGCCCTGTTCGCGGCCATGACGCTGGTCGGAATCATGAATGGACAGGTGCCCTTCGCGCACCTGATCAACGCGATTTTCGGCGGCCATATCACGCATTTCGGATGGAACATTCCAGCCCTGCTGGCGATCATCCTGACGATGGGCGTGATGGTGCTGCTGGCCTGGGCGGTGCAGCATTTCGTCATGCGGCACCTGGTCGGACAGGAGCCGATCATCCTGTTCATGGCCACCATCGGCCTGGCCTATTTCCTGGAAGGCGTGGCCGACCTGATGTGGGGATCCGAGATCAAGACGCTGGACGTCGGGCTGCCGCAGGGCATCAACCTGTGGATCGACGAGACCACCTACAACATCTTCGGCTACGGTTTCTTCATCGACAATCTGGACATCGTGGCGACGATCATCGCGGCACTTCTGGTGGCGGCGCTGGTGGCCTTCAGCCAATACACCAAGCAGGGCCGCGCCATGCGCGCCGTGGCCGACGATCACCAGGCCGCGCTGTCGGTCGGCATCTCGCTGAACTTCATCTGGGTCATGGTGTGGTCGGTCGCCGGTTTCGTGGCGCTGGTCGCGGGCATCATGTGGGGCACCAAGTCGGGCGTGCAGTTCTCGCTGTCGCTGATCGCGCTCAAGGCGCTGCCGGTGCTGATGCTGGGCGGCTTCACCTCGATCCCGGGCGCCATCGTCGGCGGCCTGATCATCGGCGTGGGCGAGAAGCTGTTTGAATTTGCCGTCGGCCCGCTGGTGGGCGGCGCGACCGAGAACTGGTTCGCCTATGTGCTGGCGCTGATCTTCCTGGTGTTCCGCCCGCAGGGCCTGTTCGGAGAGAAGATCATCGAGAGGGTGTGACCGGGCAGGGCGACCGCGTGGCGCCAGGGCGCCACGACACCCGCCCACCCGGAACCTTCGCCGGTGTCGTGAGGTAGAGAAGACAGGATGAAGAAGCTGATCGCCATCATCAACGTCGTCGCCTGGTCCGGGTTCTGGGCCTTCGGCTACCTTGCCCTGACCGCCGAGGGATTGAGCGACCGACAGCTCGTGATCGCCGCACTTCTGGCCTTTGCCGGGCTCGTGACCGGCATCGGCGCCTACATGAAACTGGTGCGTTCCGCCGAAGACAGCGGCTACGCAAAAACGTCGAAACAACTGGATGCCGCGACCCGCAACCGCGCGCAGGAAGAATGGGGAAAGTGAACCATGTTCTATCGTGAAGCCGGAGACTTCAAGGTCTCCTACAGGGACGACAGCCAGACCTTCCCGATCAAGTTCGACCGGTACCGCTACTATGCGGTCCTGGTGGTCGCCTTCGGCATCATCCCCTTCATCATCAACGACTATTGGGCCAACGCGCTGCTGCTGCCCTTTTTGATCTACGCCATCGCGGCGATCGGCCTGAACATCCTGGTGGGCTATTGCGGGCAGGTCAGCCTCGGCACCGGGGGCTTCATGGCCGTGGGCGCCTATGCCTGCTACAAGCTGATGACCGCCTTTCCCGAAGTGTCGATGTTCATCCACGTCATCCTTGCCGGCGGCATCACCGCGCTGGTGGGGGTTCTGTTCGGCCTGCCCAGCCTGCGCATCAAGGGGTTCTACCTGGCGGTGGCGACGCTGGCGGCGCAGTTCTTCCTGGTGTGGCTGTTCAACCGGGTGCCGTGGTTCTACAACTACTCGGCCTCGGGCCAGATCAACGCGCCCGAGCGTGACGTGTTCGGCATCATCATCACCGGCCCCAACGCGCCGGCCTGGGCCACCTACCTGTTCTGCCTGATCTTCCTGACCGCCAGCGCGATCATCGCCCGCAACCTGACCCGCGGCACCACGGGCCGCACCTGGATGGCGATCCGCGACATGGACATCGCCGCCGAGATCATCGGGGTGAACCCGCTGAAGGCCAAGATGAGCGCCTTTGCCGTCAGCTCGTTCTTCATCGGCATCTCGGGCGCGCTGTTCTTTGCCCTCTATCTCGGCGCGGTCGAGGTGGGCGAGGCCTTCGGCATCCAGAAATCGTTCCTGGTGCTGTTCATGGTGATCATCGGCGGGCTGGGGTCGATCTTCGGCTCTTTCGCCGGGGCGGCCTTCCTGGTGCTGCTGCCGGTGGTGCTCAAGGTGTTCGGCGCCGACTGGATGGGCTGGCCCACCGACATCGTGGCGCACCTGCAGCTGGTGATCGTCGGCGCGCTGATCATCATGTTCCTGATCCTCGAGCCGCACGGGCTGGCGCAGCTGTGGCGCGTGGCGAAGGAGAAGCTTCGGCTCTGGCCCTTCCCCTATTGATGGGGTTTGCCCGAATTCAAGAGGGGTGAGCAATTCCGCCCCACCACTACATCGGACCAATCAAGGGAGGATAAACCCGATGAAAATGAAACTGGCAACCGTGGCGCTGAGCGCCCTGATGGCCGCAGGCCCGGCGATGGCCGACCTGGTGTTCCCGTCGCTGAGCTACCGGACCGGCCCCTATGCCGCGGGCGGCATTCCGTTCGCCGACGGCTATGCCGACTATTTCACCCTGCTGAACGAGCGTGACGGCGGTATCGGCGGCGTTCCGGCCAAGGTGATCGAGTGCGAAACCGGCTACAACACCGAGAAGGGCGTGGAATGCTATGAATCGACCAAGGGCGAAGGCGCGCTGGTCTATCAGCCGCTGTCGACCGGCATCACCTATCAGCTGATCCCCAAGGTGACCGCTGACGGCATCCCGATGCACACCATGGGCTATGGCCGCACCTCGGCCAAGAACGGCAAGGTGTTCAGCCACGTCTTCAACTATCCCGCGAACTACTGGGACGGCGCGTCCGGCGCGATCAACTACCTGCTGGAAGAGAATGGCGGTGATCTGAGCGGCAAGAAGATCGCTCTGGTCTATCACAACTCGGCCTACGGCAAGGAACCGATCCGCACGCTGGAAGAACTCTCCAAGAAGCACGGCTACGAGCTGATCACCCTGCCGGTCGATCACCCGGGCCAGGAGCAGAAGTCGCAGTGGCTGCAGATCCGCCGTGACAAGCCGGACTACGTGCTGATGTGGGGCTGGGGCGTCATGAACCAGGTCGCCATCCAGGAAGCCGCCAACATCCGCTTCCCGATGGAAAACTTCATCGGCATCTGGTGGTCGGGCTCGGAAAACGACGTGCTGCCCGCCGGTGACGGCGCCAACGGCTACAAGGCCCTGACCTTCCACAACGTGGGTTCGGACTATCCGCTGTATGACGACCTGAAGAAATACGTCCTCGACGCGGGCAAGGCTGCCGGCGCGGGCGATCAGGTCGGCACCGTGCTCTACAACCGTGGTCTCTATGCCGCGATGCTGGCAGCCGAAGCCGCCAAGAAGGCACAGGAGATCTCGGGCAAGGCCGACATCACCGCCGCCGACATGCGCGACGGCATGGAAGCACTGGAGATGACCGAAGAGAAGATGGCCGAGCTGGGCCTGCCGAACTTCGGCCCGATCTTCACCGTTACCTGCGAAAACCACGGCGGTGACGCGCTGGTCGGTGTGACCCAGTGGGATGCGGCCAGCAAGACCTGGACGCTGATCTCGGACTTCAAACCGACCGATGGCGAAGTGATCGGCGCGCTGATCGAGGAAGACTCGGGCGCCTATGCCGCCGAGAACAACATCGAACCGCGCTGCAACTGAGCAGCTGAAAACACGGGGCGGCGGCTGACTGCCGCCCCGAACCGGACAAGCCCCGAACGGGGCAGGCATGAGGACAAGTGCTGATGCTGGATGCGGCAACAACCACCGACGTGCAGGCGGATACCCTGCTTGAGGTCAACAATATCGAGGTGATCTACAACCACGTGATCCTCGTGCTCAAGGGCGTCAGCCTCACCGTTCCCAAGGGCGGCATCACCGCGCTGCTGGGCGGCAACGGCGCAGGCAAGACGACGACGCTGAAAGCGGTGTCCAACCTGCTCCATTCCGAGCGTGGCGAGGTCACCAAGGGCACGATCAAGTATCGCGGCGAGGACATCCACGAACGGGATCCGGCCGAGCTGGTACAGAAGGGCGTGATCCAGGTGATGGAAGGCCGCCACTGTTTCGAACACCTGACGGTCGAGGAAAACCTGCTGACCGGCGCCTATACCCGCAAGGACGGCAGCGCCAACATCCAGCAGGACCTGGAACTGGTCTACACCTACTTCCCGCGCCTGAAAGAGCGCCGCAAGAGCCAGGCGGGCTACACCTCGGGCGGGGAACAGCAGATGGTCGCGATGGGCCGCGCGCTGATGAGCCGCCCCGAGACGATCCTGCTGGACGAGCCCTCGATGGGGCTTGCGCCGCAGCTGGTCGAGGAAATCTTCACCATCGTGAAGGATCTCAACGAGAAGGAAGGCGTGTCCTTCCTGCTGGCCGAGCAGAACACCAACGTGGCGCTGCGCTTTGCCCACTATGGCTACATCCTGGAATCGGGCCGCGTGGTGATGGACGGCCCCGCCGCCGAACTGCGCGAGAACCCGGACGTCAAGGAATTCTACCTCGGCATGTCCGAAGAAGGCCGCAAGAGCTTCCGCGACGTGCGGTCCTATCGCCGCCGCAAGAGGTGGCTGTGAGGCATCAGGCGTGTTGGGCTTCCGCTTTCATCTCGGAAATCCGGTCCAGCGCCTCTTGGCGCGTGTTCCGGATATTGGGGCGGAACCCCTGCGACTCGGCCCGCATCCGGATGTCGGCCTCGGTTTCCGAACCGGCCGCATAGCGGACCGAGCCCAGCGACGCCGCCTGGTTCAGCCGCTTGCCGCGCCGGGCATATTGCACCCACGCCGCCGGCAGGATCTCGCAGCCGTTGAGATTGACCAGAAAATACCACTTTCGGCCGGTCTCGCGGATGCGTTCTTCGACGTAGTCATAGAAATCGTTCACGTCGCGCGAGTGATGAAAGACAAAATGAGAGAAGTCCACCTCCATGATCCCGGCCTCGCCGTCAAAGCCGAGGCGCCGCGCGAACTCCGCCGCGGTGTAGTTCGGGTCGTGCTGGATGCGCTTGCGGCGCTTGGTGGGCAGCTGCGCGATGCGCGCAAGGGCGTCTTCCCGCGTCGCGAACAGGTTGGGATCGAAGGCCTCGGTATTCGCCGCGCGTTCGATCTGCGCCCGCGTCTCCTCCGAGGGATCGAACCGGACAGATCCCATCGAGTGCGTCAGGTTCAGCGCCTTTCCCCGGCGGGAATAGGCCAGCCAGGCCTCGGGGTCGATGCGCGTGCCGTAGAGGTTCACCAGGAAGAACCAAAGCTCTTCGCCGGTCTGCGCAATGCGTTCTTCCAGCCGGTCGTAGAACCGGTTGACCGTTTCCGCGTTGTCGAAATGAAAGCCCGAGAAATCCGCTTCCATGGTCTGAATATCGTCGTGGAACGTGATGCGGCGGTCCATCTCCGCGGTCTCAAATCCGGTCAAGAATCCATCCTTTCTCAAAATCCGACGGGCGAACGGTATGCAATTGCATGCAGGGTTCTGCCCCTACGTAAACCGAATCTCAATCAGGCAAGCTGTCGCGCCCCGCGCGGCGCATGGAGGACCTGTCCATGACCCAGTATTTCGATGCACTCGAGACCCGTTCGGCGGACGAGCGCGCGGCCGACATCGCAACGCAGCTGCCGCAGCAGATCGCCCGCGCCAAGACGGCCGCCAGCTTTGCCCGGTTGCTGGAGGGGGTCGATCCCGACGCCATCACCTCGGCCGAGGCGCTGGCCCAGCTGCCGGTGCTGCGCAAGTCGGAACTCAGCCGCGCCCAGGCCGAAAACCCGCCCTTCGGGGGGTTCACCGTCAAGCCGGCGCATGGGTTCGCCCATATCTTCCAGTCGCCGGGGCCGATCTACGAGCCGGGCGGGGTGGATCATGACTGGTGGCGCATGGGCCGCTTCCTGCACGCGGCCGGGATCGGGCAGGGCGACATCGTGCAGAACTGTTTCGGCTATCACCTGACGCCGGCCGGCATGATCTTTGAAAACGGCGCCCGCGCCGTGGGGGCCGCGGTTCTGCCCGCCGGCACCGGCCAGACCGAGCTGCAGGTGACCGCCGCGCGCGACGTGGGCTGCACCGCCTATGCCGGCACGCCCGACTACCTCAAGGTGATCCTCGACAAGGCCGACGACATGGGGGTCAACCTCAAGTTCTCCAAGGCCGCCGTGGGCGGCGGGGCGCTGTTCCCCTCGCTGCGCCAGGAATATGCCGACCGGGGCATCACCTGCCTGCAAAGCTACGCGACCGCCGATCTGGGCAACATCGCCTATGAAAGCCCCGCGATGGAGGGGATGATCGTCGACGAACATGTCATCGTCGAGATCGTCACGCCGGGAACGGGCACGCCGGTGGCACCGGGCGAGGTGGGCGAAGTCGTGGTGACCTCCCTCAATCCCGACTACCCGCTCATCCGCTTCGCCACCGGCGACCTCTCTGCCGTGCTGCCGGGGCAGTCGCCCTGCGGCCGCACCAACATGCGGATCAAGGGCTGGATGGGCCGCGCCGACCAGACCACCAAGATCAAGGGCATGTTCGTGCGCCCCGAACAGGTGGCCGCGCTGGTCGAAAAGCATGACGAGATCGTCAAGGCCCGCGTGATCGCCACCCGCGACGGCGAGATGGATGCCATGACCGTCAAGATCGAAAGCCCCGGCGGCGACAAGGACGCCTACGCCAAGTCGGTCATCGAGGTGCTCAAGCTGAAAGGCGCGGTCGAGGTGGTCGCCCCCGGCACCCTGCCCAAGGATGGCCTGGTGATCGAGGATCAGCGCGTCTACGACTGAGCCCGGATTGCGGCCTCCGTGAACCGATCGCCGCCCGGCGGCGATCGGCATGTATTTTGCCCTGCCGGCTGGAGCGATACGTTGAAAACCGGGCCCTTCCCGCCCGGTTTCGGCAGGCGCTGTCCCGATTGGCACTGGAATCTCCGATAAATTTGGTCAATTAAGGGGCAGGCGCGATGGGGCGCCGCAAGCGGTGCAGAGGCAATGGCCGAAATCGAATATTCAGAACACGGCTCGCGCCATCGCAGCGCGGTGGGTACACGGGTGCTGGGCACGCTGGCCTACACGATCGCCGCGGCCTGCCTGCTGCCGATGGTGGCCGTGTTTCTGGCCGCTGTGACCGGCGGCACCGACACGATCTCGCACCTGATGGACACCGTGCTGCCGCGCTACACCGCGACCACGGTGATCCTGGTGGTGCTGGTGGCGATCGGCACCTTCTCCATCGGCGTCGGGGCCGCCTGGCTGGTGACCATGACGCGCTTTCCCGGCGTGCGCATCCTGGAAATCGCGCTGGTGCTGCCGCTGGCCTTTCCGGCCTATGTGCTGGCCTATGCCTATACCTTCATCCTCGACCACCCCGGCATCGTGCAGACGACGCTCCGGCAGGTGACGGGCTGGGGGCCGCGCGACTACTGGTTCCCCGAGATCCGCTCGACCGAGGGCGCGGCGCTGATGCTGGTGCTGGTGCTCTATCCTTACGTCTATCTTCTGGCCCGCGCGGCCTTTCTGCAGCAAAGTGCCACCGCCTTTCTGGCCGCCCGCGCCCTCGGCAGCAGCCCGTGGTCGGCCTTTCTGCGCGTGTCGCTGCCAATGGCGCGCCCCGCCATCGCCGGGGGCGTGCTGCTGGCGGTGATGGAGACCATCGCCGATTTCGGCACCGTCGCCTATTTCGGCGTCCAGACCTTTGCCACCGGCATCTACACCAGCTGGTTCTCGATGGCCGACCGCGCCGCGGCGGCGCAACTGGCGCTGTGCCTGCTGGGTTTTGCGCTGCTCATGGCGGTCACCGAACGGGCGCAGCGGGGCAAGGCGAAATACTACCAGGCCGGCAAGCGCCACACGGCCCTGCCCGCCGCACAGCTCAAGGGCTGGCAGTCGGCGGCGGCGCTGACGCTCTGCGTGATCCCGGTGCTTTTCGGCTTTCTGCTGCCGGTCATCGTGCTGGTGCAGATGGGTTTTGAATCCGAACAGAACCTGCTGTCGCGCCGCTATGTCGGTTTCATCCAGAACTCGCTGACACTGGCCGGAACGGCCGCGGTGGTGACGGTCTGCGCCGCGATCTGCGTCGGCTTCTTCCAACGCCTGAAACCGGGGCGCCAGTCGGCCGCGGCGGCCTATCTGGCGCGGCTGGGCTACGCGGTGCCCGGCGGCGTGATCGCGGTGGGCCTCATGGTGCCCTTCGCCAGCTTCGACAACGCGCTCGACGCCTGGATGCGCGAGACCTTCGACATCTCGACCGGCCTGCTGGTGACCGGCTCGATCTGGCTGCTGGTGGCGGCCTACATGGTGCGTTTCCTTGCTGCCGCGCTCAGCGCCTACGAGGGCGGGCAGAGCACGGTTCACGCCAACATGGACGCCGCCGCCCGGTCGCTGGGCCAGACCCCGCTGGGCACGCTGCGCCGGGTGCATCTGCCGATCCTGACGCCGTCGCTGCTGACCGCGCTGCTGATCGTCTTCGTCGACGTGATGAAAGAGCTGCCCGCCACCCTCATCATGCGGCCCTTCAACTTTGACACGCTGGCGGTGCAGGCCTACCGGCTGGCCTCGGACGAGCGGCTCGAGGGCGCGGCGGTGCCCTCGCTGGTCATCCTCGCCGTGGGTCTCTTGCCGGTGATCCTGATCTGCCGCCAGGTGGGGCGGAACCAGCGCTAGGGTGCAAGCTGCTTGAACATGTAGGTCGTCGGCTCATACCGCTCTTCGACCGGGTTGCGGCAATAGTTGGGGATCTCTCCCGCGATCTCGAACCCGAGACTTTCATAGAGGATCCGTGAAGGGTCAGAACTGCGCGTATCCAGCACCAGCAGCCTGCGCCCCAATGCCCGTGCCCGCGCCTCGAGCGCCTGCATCAACGCCCGCCCCAGTCCGCGCCGCCGTGCCTCGGGATGAACCAGCAGCTTCGCCACATCGGCCCTGTGCGGCTGGTTCGGCATCTGGGCCATGACCAGTTGCACCGTGCCAAGGGTCTGATCACCGTCGCGCGCCACGAACAGCTCCGTGCCGCCCGGCCCCACCGTCGGAAACACCCGGTCCCGCCAATAGGCCCGCGCCCGAGGCCTCTCGAAGGGCAGGATGAACCCCACGCTGGCCCCGTCCTGCACGCAGGCGTGCAGGATCGCGGCCAGATCCTCCAGCGCCGCCGGCAAGTCCTGCGGCCCCAACCGCGCGATCATATCAGCACCAGCATGTAGCGGGCGCCGCGCTGCGGTCCGGTCTCGAACCGGTTGGGGCCCGAGAGGTGAAAGCGCAGGCCGTCGCCCGCGCTCAGTTCGTGCGGCGTGCCATCCACGGTCAGCGTCAAGGCCCCGTCGAGCATGACCAGATGATGCTCCTGCCCCGGTTTCGGCGGCGCGTCATAGGCGATGGCGGTGCCGGGGGGCAGGTGGCATTCCAGCACCTCGCCACTCAGCCCCGGCGCCGGGGGCGAGACCGACCGGCGGGTAAAGCCCGTCTCGGGATCGGTCCATTCGGGTTGCCTCTCATAGGGCACCTTGCGGTCGAATGTCTCCTCGACCATCATCAGCAGGCGCGACATCGGCAGGCCGAAGGCCGCGCAGAGATGGCCGAGGCTTTGTGCGGTCGGGCTGACCTCGCCCTTTTCCAGCCGCGACAGGGTGGCCCGGCTCAGCCCGCTTTGCGCGGCCAGCTGATCCAGCGACCAGCCGCGGGCCTGCCGCAATTCCCTGAGGCGATCCGCAAGTCGTTCCGAGAGTGTGTCCAGCATGTTCCAAAAACGAGAGAAAATTTCAGATATGGAAATGCTGCACTGAAATGGAACGATAATCAAACGAAAAAGGCGCAGGGAAACCCCTGCGCCCTTGGATGCCTGTTTTTCGGGCGGATTACTTCCAGCCGACCTCGTTGAAGATCTTCTGCGCCTCGGGGATGTTCTTGGCAACTTCCGACAGGTTGATGTCGTCGGCCTTGAACTCACCCAGAGCGGCCACGTTCTCGGCCAGCGGTACGCCGGCGACGGCGGGGTATTCGTCATTGCCGTTCGAGAAATAGACCTGCGCCTGATCGCTGGCGAGATACTCCAGGAACTTGATGGCGTTGTCCTTGTGCGGGGCATGCGCCGCGACACCGGCGCCCGACAGGTTCATATGCGCGCCTTCCGCGTCCTGCGACGGGAACTGGATGCCGATCATGTCGATGCTGTCCGACAGGCCCTTGACGTTTTTGCGCAGCGCCCGGGCAAAGTAGTAGGAGTTCGAGACCGAGATCTCGCACTCGCCCGACACGATGCCGCGCAGCTGGTCGGTGTCACCGCCCTGCGGGTCGCGCGCCATGTTGGCGACCACGCCCGCGGCCCATTCCCTGGCCTTCTCAGCGCCGTGGTGGGTGATGATCGAGGCCAGCAGCGTCTGGTTGTAGGTGTTGGTCGACGAGCGGATGCAGACCAGACCTTTGTATTCGGCGTTTGCCAGATCCAGGTAGGTGGCCGGCGGGTTGGTCACGTCATTCTTGTCGTAGAAGATGATGCGCGCGCGCTGCGAGAAGCCGAACCACTGGTTGTCCTCGTCCTGGAGGTTGGCGGGGATGCGCTCTTCCAGAACGGCGCTGTCGATCGCCTGCAGCAGACCGGCGTTCTTGGCCCGCGCCAGGCGCGAGGTGTCCACGGTCAGCAGGATGTCGGCGGGCGAGTTCGCGCCCTCGGCTTCCATCCGCGCGATCAGCTCGTCGGCCTTGCCTTCGATGCGGTTGATCTTGATGCCGGTGGCCTCTTCGAAATCGGTATAGAGGCGCTCGTCAGTGTCATAGTGGCGCGACGAATACAGGTTCAGTTCGCCCTCGGCGGCGGCCGAGGTCGCGATGAGGGCGGTCAGCGCGGCGGCGATGCAGGTGGAGGATTTCAGCATTGGTGTGTCCCTACTGTTTTTGTTCGCGAAAAATCTGACTGATTTGCTCAATTAAAGGATTCCGGGCGGGATGCAAGAAAAAACCGACAAAATTACTTGGTTAAAAATGTCGCGGCGCTCTCAGGGACTTTTCCCCCGAACGGTTGGGCGTCGGCTGGCCGATAAAGACAGGCTTCGCCCTGTTCGTTTCAGTCTCCTACGCGATGGCGGCCTGTTGCATCACATGGCTCGTGCGGAGGGTTCTCAGGCGGGGCCGCGGGGCCGATTGAGCACAAAAAAACCGCGCCCGAAGGCGCGGTTCCTTGAAACGGTGTATCGCCGTTCTCAGCCCTGGCGGGCTTTGAACTTGCGCTGCGTCTTGTTGATGACGTAGACGCGGCCTTTGCGACGCACGACCCGGCAGTCGCGGTGCCGGTTCTTGAGCGAGCGGAGCGAGTTCTTGACCTTCATGGCCTATCTCCAGTTCCTGCGGCGCGGGCCAGCGCCTGGGTTAGCGGGTGCCCCGGGTCAGACCCGAAACAGTGAAACAGATGGTGGGCGGTACAAGGATCGAACTTGTGACCCCTTCGATGTCAACGAAGTGCTCTACCGCTGAGCTAACCGCCCACTTTCCCTTTGCGAGATCCGCCCCAGAACGAAATGGGGCGCGGAACCCCGCGCCGGTGGAGGGGTCTATAAAAGGAGTCGTCGGGGGGATCAAGGGCTTTGGTGCAACATTTTTCCGGGCTATGTTTCTTTCCGACAAGGAGAGAACATGCAGAACGCAGCCTACCATATCAGCCTGCCCGCCAGGCGCACCTCCTGCGTGGTGTTTTCCTCGCCGCACAGCGGGCGTGACTATCCTGCCGAGTTCCTTCAGCGATCGGTGCTGGGCCGCCATGCGATTCGCTCGTCCGAGGACGCTTTCGTTGACATGCTGTTCGAGCCGGCCGCCGAATATGGGGCGCCATTGCTCAAATCCGCGGTGCCGCGCGCCTATCTCGACCTCAATCGCGCGGCCGAGGAACTGGACCCGGCGCTGATCGAAGGGGCGCGGCGCAATGGCCACAACCCGCGCGTGGCCTCGGGGCTGGGGGTGATTCCCCGCGTGGTGGCCAACGGACGGGCGATCTATCGCGGCAAGCTGCCGATGGCCGAGGCACAGCGGCGAATCGAGACCTACTGGCATCCCTACCATGCCCGGCTGCAATCGCTGCTCGACGAATCACGCCGGCAGTTCGGTCAGGCGATTCTGGTCGATTGCCACTCGATGCCGCGCGAGGCGGTCGCCGGGCTGACCCGCAACCGCAGCGCCCGGCCGGAAATCGTGCTGGGCGATCGGTTCGGGGCGTCGGCCTCGGCCGAGATCGTGGATCGAATCGAGGCCGCTTTCGCGGCGGCCGGTCTGACCGTCTCGCGCAACGCGCCCTTCGCGGGCGCCTATGTCACCCAGACCTACGGGCGGCCGTCGCGGCACCAGCACGCGGTTCAGATCGAGATCGACCGCTCGCTCTATATCGACGAGGCGAAAATCGAGCCCAACGAAAACTTCGAGACCTTCCGCCGGGTGTTGCGCGCGGTGATCGCCGAGATCGCCGCCATCGGGCAGGACCGGGTGCAACTGGCCGCCGAGTAAGGGCGGAACACAGCGCGCGTCTAACGCAGCGCCCGTCCTTTCAGAATCGCATCCGCGCCGAACTTGCGCCGGATCTCGTCGGCTGCCCGTTCGGCCTCCGACCGCCGCGCCGCGCCGGGGTCCAGCAGGTCGCCCGAGATGTCCGCCTGATCCGCATCGCACAGGTCCGACAGGCCGCAGCCCAGCAGGCGATAGGGCCCCTGGTCGCCCACCTGATCGAACAGGCCGCGCGCGGTGCGATAGATCCGGTCGGCCATCTGGGTTGCGTCGCGCAGCGACACGCGCCGCGTCAGGATCTTGTGGTTGGCCCGTTTCAGCTTCAGCGTCACCACCCGCCCCGCCAGCCCCTTGGCCTTGGCGCGGTCGGCGACCTTTTCCGCCATCCGCCACAGATGCCCGTCCAGCACGTCCGGGTCGGCGGTGTCCTCGAAGAATGTGGTCTCGTTGCTGATCGACTTCATCGGCGTGTGCGCCGAGACCCGGCGCTTGTCCTGCCCGCGCGCCAGATGCCACAGCCGATGGCCCATGGACCCGAACCGGGCGGTCAGCGTCTCCTGGTCCCAGCGCAGCAGATCGGCGAAGGTGCGGATGCCCGCGCGCTCCAGCGACTCCTGCGCCGCCGGGCCAATGCCCCAGATCAGCCGCACCGGCTTGTCGTGCAGAAACTCCGCCGTTTCCGCCTTGCCGATCACCGAAAACCCGCGCGGCTTGTCGAGGTCCGAGGCCACCTTGGCCAGGAACTTGTTGTGCGACAACCCGATCGAGCCGGTCACGCCCAGCTCGTCCTTCATCCGCTTGACCAGCCGCGCCAGCATCACCGCGGGCGGCGCACCGTGCAGGCGCTGAGTGCCCGACAGGTCCATGAAGGCCTCGTCCAGAGACAGCGGTTCCACGTCCGGGGTCAGCTCGTCCATCATCGCGCGGATCTGGCGCGACACCTCGGCATAGACCGACATGCGCGGCTTGATCACCACCGCGTCGGGGCACAGCTTCAGCGCCTGGAACATCGGCATGGCCGAGCGCACGCCGCGGATGCGCGCCACGTAGCAGGCGGTGGACACCACGCCGCGCCGCCCCCCGCCGATGATCACCGGCTTGTCGGCCAGTTCGGGGTTGTCGCGCTTTTCCACCGAGGCATAGAAGGCGTCGCAGTCCATGTGCGCGATGGTCAGGTCGAACAGTTCCGGATGCCGCACCACGCGCGGGCTGCCGCAGCCCGGGCAGCGCCGGGCGTCGTCAAAACGGGTCATGCAGTCGCGACACAGGCCGGGCATTCCACTTTTCCTGATCCGGGATTCGCCTGTTCCAGCTACACCAGAAGCGGCCGCCGATCAAAGGGCGGGGCAGGGATCAGAATTGTCGGGGTTCTCCCCCAAGAAAACCCCCCGCTGTTCCGGCGGGGGGAGGAAACGAACCTCAGGAAGAAATGGTTCGTTGGGGAGTGTCTCAGGTCAAGCGTCGCCCAGAATCGCCATTGGCGATAGGGGCGGAGGTGACGCAGGGAAAACTCGCCTTTTCCATGTGCTTTTGAGGGCACAGAGGCAATTTGGCGCGGTTGGGCGGCAAAATCGCGCGAACTCAAACGGTTGCGCCGGAAATTCGGGCAAAATGCGAAAGGCGCGGTCCAGATCGGCTCAGTTGCCGTTCGCCGATTCCAATTCGTCCAGAACGGCCCGCGCGGCGGCTTTGGGGTCTTTCGCGCGGTAGATCGGGCGCCCGACGACGATGTGATCCGCCCCGTCGGCAACCGCCTGCGCCGGGGTCGCGACGCGTTTCTGGTCGCCCAGGGCGGCGCCTGCGGGCCGCACGCCCGGGGTCACGATCAGGCGCCCCTCGGCCTGCGGCAGGGCGCGGATCAGGGCGGCTTCCTGCGGGCTGGCGATGACGCCGTCGGCCCCCGCCTCGAATGCCCGCGCCGCGCGCTCGATCACCAGATCCTGCACCGCGCCTTCCTTGATCAGCCCGGCATCCAGATCCGCGCGGTTCAGCGAGGTCAGGATCGTGACGGCCAGAATCTTCAGATCCTTGCCTGCCGCCCCTTCCTTGGCGGCGCGCACCACATGCGGGTCGCCATGCACGGTCAGGAAATCCAGATCGAACTGCGCCAGCCCCCGCACGGCATTCTCGACCGTGTTGCCGATGTCAAAGAGCTTCATGTCCAGAAAGATGCGCTTGCCATGCTCCTGCTTGAGCTCGTTGGCCAAGGCCAGCCCGCCCCCGGTCAGCATGCCCAGCCCGATCTTGTAGAACGACACCGCGTCGCCCAGCGTCTCGACCAGCTTCAGCCCCTCCAGCGCGTTCGGGACATCGAGGGCGACGATCAGGCGGTCATCGGACATGGCAGCTCTCCTTGTTGCGGGCTGGGCGCTTCATAAGGAGCCGTTGGCCCGCGGGCAAGGCCGGCGGGCCGAGAAACTCCCGCGCCCGAACGCAGACCAGCGGTCTGCATTGCGGCCTTGGGCCCGGCGCCGCGCCCAAGGCGCGGCGCGGTCGCGCAACGGGGAACCGGTCGGGAAACTCGGGCCGGAATTCTCGGCCAGCCCCCTTGAAGCCGCAGCGATATTTCCCAGATTGATTTCGAGGCCCAGAACTGACGCGTGCCGCCGAGCGGGCGCAAAACCTTGGGCGCTTGGAAAAGGAGAGAATGATGGACTTGAACAAGTTCACCGAGCGGGCACGAGGATTCGTGCAGGCGGCTCAGACGATTGCAATTCGCGAGGGGCACCAGCGACTGTCCCCCGAGCACCTTCTCAAGGCATTGATGGATGACGATCAGGGGCTGGCAAGCAACCTGATCACCCGCGCCGGCGGTTCCCCCGAACGGGTCGTCGAGGCTCTGGACGTCGCCATGTCGAAAATCCCCAAGGTCAGCGGCGACGCGGCGCAGGTCTATCTGGACACCCAGACGGCCAAGGTGCTGGACGAGGCCGAGAAGATCGCCAAGAAGGCCGGCGACAGCTTCGTTCCGGTCGAGCGCGTGCTGATGGCGCTGTGCATGGTGAAATCCAAGGCCAAGGAGGCGCTGGAGGCCGGCGCCGTGTCGGCGCAGAGCCTGAACGAGGCGATCAACGACATCCGCAAGGGCCGCACCGCGGACAGCGCCAACGCCGAAGAGGGCTATGACGCGCTCAAGAAATATGCCCGCGACCTGACCGAGGCCGCCCGCGAGGGCAAGATCGACCCGATCATCGGCCGCGACGAGGAAATCCGCCGCGCCATGCAGGTCCTGTCGCGCCGCACCAAGAACAACCCGGTCCTGATCGGTGAGCCCGGCGTCGGCAAGACCGCCATCGCCGAGGGCATGGCCCTGCGCATCGTGAACGGCGACGTGCCGGAATCGCTCAAGGACAAGAAGCTTCTGGCGCTCGACATGGGCGCGCTGATCGCCGGTGCGAAATACCGCGGCGAGTTCGAAGAGCGCCTGAAGGCCGTCCTGAACGAGATCACGGCAGCCGCCGGCGAGATCATCCTGTTCATCGACGAGATGCACACGCTGGTGGGCGCCGGCAAGGCCGACGGCGCGATGGATGCGGCCAACCTGATCAAGCCGGCGCTGGCGCGGGGCGAGCTGCACTGCATCGGCGCCACCACGCTGGACGAGTACCGCAAATACGTCGAGAAGGACGCGGCCCTTGCCCGCCGGTTCCAGCCCGTCTTCGTGCAGGAACCCACGGTCGAGGACACGATCTCGATACTGCGCGGCATCAAGGAGAAATACGAGCTGCACCACGGTGTGCGCATCTCGGACTCGGCGCTTGTCGCGGCGGCGACCCTGTCGCACCGCTACATCACCGACCGTTTCCTGCCCGACAAGGCGATCGACCTCGTGGACGAGGCCGCCTCGCGCCTGCGCATGGAGGTGGACAGCAAGCCCGAGGAACTCGACCAGCTCGATCGCCAGATCCTGCAGATGCAGATCGAGGAAGAGGCGCTCAAGCTGGAAGACGACGCGGCGTCCAAGGACCGTCTGGAAACGCTCCAGAAGGAACTGGCCGAGCTCAAGGAGAAATCCGCCGAGATGACGGCCCAGTGGCAGGCCGAGCGTGACAAGCTGGCCAGCGCCCGCGAGCTGAAGGAACAGCTGGACAAGGCGCGCGCCGAGCTGGAGATCGCCAAGCGCGAAGGCAACCTCGCCAAGGCGGGTGAGCTGTCCTACGGCATCATCCCCGAGCTCGAGAAAAAGCTGGCCGAGGCCGAAGCCGCCGAGGAAACCGGCATGATGGTCGAAGAGGCCGTGCGCCCCGAACAGATCGCCGCGGTGGTCGAACGCTGGACCGGCATCCCGACCTCGAAGATGCTGGAAGGCGAGCGCGAGAAGCTGCTGCGCATGGAAGACGAGCTGCACCGCCGCGTCATCGGCCAGGACACCGCCGTCCAGGCCGTGGCCAACGCCGTCCGCCGCGCCCGCGCGGGTCTGAACGACGAGAACCGGCCGCTGGGCTCGTTCCTGTTCCTCGGCCCCACCGGCGTCGGCAAGACCGAGCTGACCAAGGCCGTGGCCGAGTTCCTGTTCGACGACGAACATGCGATGGTCCGCATCGACATGTCCGAGTTCATGGAGAAACACGCCGTCGCCCGCCTGATCGGCGCGCCGCCGGGCTATGTCGGCTATGACGAGGGCGGGGTGCTGACCGAGGCGGTCCGCCGCCGGCCCTATCAGGTCGTGCTGTTCGACGAGGTCGAAAAGGCCCACCCGGACGTGTTCAACGTGTTGCTGCAGGTGCTCGACGACGGCGTGCTGACCGACGGTCAGGGCCGCACGGTGGACTTCAAGCAGACGCTGATCATCCTGACCTCGAACCTCGGTTCGCAGGCGCTCAGCCAGTTGCCCGAGGGGGCCGACGCCGCCGAGGCCAAGCGCGACGTGATGGACGCGGTGCGGGCGCATTTCCGCCCCGAGTTCCTCAACCGCCTCGATGAGATGGTCATCTTCGACCGGCTCAAGCGGTCGGACATGGACGGCATCGTCGACATCCAGATCGCGCGCCTGAAAAAGCGTCTGGCCGCTCGCAAGATCGACCTGGTGCTGGACGACTCGGCGCGGGAATGGCTGGCCAACGAAGGCTACGACCCGGTCTTCGGCGCCCGTCCGCTCAAGCGCGTGATCCAGCGCGCCCTGCAGAACCCGCTGGCCGAAGCCATGCTGGCCGGCGAGATCAAGGACGGCGACACCGTTCCGGTCACCGCCGGCCCCGATGGGCTGATCATCGGCGATCGGGTCGGCACATCGGACCGGCCCACGCCCGATGACGCGGTCGTCCACTAAGACCCGTCTGATCTGACACACAGGAAAGACCCCGGCACATGTCCGGGGTCTTTTCACGTCTGCATGGATGCGCGCCGCTCGATCCGAGCCTTCAATTCTGCGTGCAGCGGCGCGGGGCGCGAGTGATCGGTGCCGCCAGGCCTGCTATGGTCTTGCTCTTAACCGCCCATGCGAAAGGCATGCGCCATGACATCCTTTGGGCAAAGGGCCGCCATTCTTGCGCTTCTGACCGTGCTTCTGGCCGGGGCGGTGTTGGCCTATGCCCATGCCGGGCAATTCGCCAGCCCCGAGCAGATGGCGGCGCAGCTGCGCGCGGCAGGCATCTGGGCCCCGGTCGTGGTGATCGGCCTGATGGTCCTGCACAGTTTCGTGCCGTTCCCCGCCGAGATCCTGGCGCTCTGCGCCGGGGCCGTGTTCGGCACCCTGCTGGGCGGCGCGCTGATCTGGGTGGGGGCGATGGCGGGGGCCTTGGTGGCCTTCGGGCTGGCGCGCTGGCTGGGGCGCGAGGCGGTGCGCGGCTGGCTCGGCACGGCGCAGGCCCGGCGTCTGGACGACTGGACCGAGACGCAGGGGGCTTTCACCCTGCTGGTCCTGCGCCTGCTGCCGGTGGTGGCCTTCAACCTGATCAACTACGCCGCCGGCCTGACGCGGGTGCGGCTGTGGACCTTTGTCTGGACCACCGCCATCGGCATCCTGCCCATCACCTTGCTGAGCACATGGCTGGGCGCGCAGATGCTGAGGCTGGACTGGCCGACGCTTCTGGCCTTTTCCGCCGGGGCGATTGCGGCGCTGTGCCTTCTGCACTGGCTGGCAAGAACGCACGGATGGGTCTGACTTTTTGCCCGAAAACCTCCCCGGATTTGATTTCAATTAAGGCGGAAACCCCCGAAGGCTGAGACAATGACGAAAGGCCATTTCTGTTACGAGGAGAAACGCTCATGACCAGAAAGAAAACCAAGGCCGACGCGCCCAAGGCATTCTCGGACATCCTGAAACCGTTGCAGGCTGCCTCGTCGGTCAACCCCCTGCTCAAGCCGCAGATCGAACAGTTTTGGGACGCGCAGGAAAAATTCCTGGACGAGACCGAACGCTTTGCCCACCACTGGTTCGAACGCCGCCACGAGGCCATCCGCACGGCACTGACCGCCGCCCGCGCCGCCACGGCAGAGGGGCGGGCGGACCCGGCCAAGGCGATGGAGGCCATGCTGGACTGGCAGCGCCATTCGATGGAGCGGCTGGTCGAGGATGCCCGTGAATGGCTCGACACGATGTCGCGCTGCGCCAGCTATGCGACCGAGACCGAGGCCGAAGCGGTCGAGGAGACATTGGAAGAAGCCGCCGAGATCGCCAGGAAATCGACGAAATCGGCGAAATCCGAGCCTGTTTGAAACAGGTGAACTCTGGCCGCAGCTGACGACGTGTCCCGGCGTCGTCGGGGGTTATGGCCAATAGGACACGCGACCGCGTGCCATTTTCCCGGTGCCGCGACGGCGGGGTGGCAAGACTGTATAGTGCCGGAACCATGTGTTTTTCCGCCGAGGCAAGTTTCATAGCCGGTGCCGCATTGGTGGGGTGCAGCGGCCTGACGTTCGGAATGGGGCGTGAAATGGGCGCGCGGTTTCTGCCGCTGGCCGCCTTTCCGTTGTTCTTTGGCGTTCAGCAAATCGCCGAAGGCGTCCTCTGGCTGTCTCTCGGAGACACGTCGCCCTCGGTCCCGGCTGCGATGGTGTTCTTGTTTTTCGCCTATTGGTTCTGGCCGGTCTGGGTGCCGCTCTCCTCGGCGCTGATCGAACCGAGCGTCATGCGGCGCCGGATGTTCATGGGTGTCTCGGCCGTCGGCTTCGGCTTTGGGATGCTGCTATTCCTGCCTGTTCTCCTGCAGCCGGACTCGCTTGGGATATCCCTGGTCCAGCACTCGATCCAGTATGACAACCCCAGAGTCATGCCGGATGACTTCGTCAGATACGCCGCCCGGCTGTTCTATGCGGCGATCATCTGCCTTTCCCTGATCGGGTCCAGCCATCCCCAGATGCGCGGCTTTGGCTACCTGATCCTGGCCACGATGGTCATCGGCTTCGTCTTTGCCTCCTACGCCTTCACCTCGATCTGGTGCTTCATGGCCGCGATTGTTTCGGCAAGCATCTTCCTCGTCCTGCGCTCGATGCGGTCTGGCACCCCGGCGGGTCTGGGAATCGGGAAACGGGAAAGCTGAGTCTTCACCCGCTGGCCGTTCTTTCGTCGCAGGTCTTCTTGGCCTGCGCCACGGACAGCGAGTTCCCGATGAGCTTCACGTCGTTCGTCAGCGTGCTGACCTCTGCAGCACCGGGGGGGCGCTCAAAGCCGAAGGTCACGGCGCGCTCACCCGGTTGGGCCGTGCTGGCCGAGGGGCCCTTCCACACATACAGCCTCTGGTTCGCAGGCTTCTTCAATCGCGTCAGCGCGTAATCCCCCGCGCCGCACCAGTAGATCGCGTTTTCCGAAAAATCCGCGATCACCTCGATCAGGCCGCTGTCCAGTTGATAGGCTTTCGACCGTGACTCGTTTCCGGCCTGCGCGCACAGGGGCAGGGCGGCGGCAAGAGCAAGGGTCAACGCGAATGGCCGGGCAGACATGGTTCATTCCTCCGATGGGTGATTGCATGTAATACGCGGGTGCCCCGCGTTCGGATCACCCGGCAGAGATCCAGTGCGCCGGCGGCCGGGGGGGGCGCGGCGCCTGCCCCCAGCCGTTTCTCGTTGTACAAAACGGAAGATCGGCCTTTCCGTGGCGGTACAAAACGGAACAACCGCCCGGTCCGGCCTATTCGCCCAGGGCGTCCTTCACGATGCCGTCCAGCAGCGACTGAACCTCCTGCATCGGACCTTCGGGGTACTGGCGGTACCCGACGACGACTTCGTCGGGCTTGTCCGCAAGCTGCGCCACGAAGATGCCATAGGGACAATGGACGATGTTCATGGGGTCGGCCTCCATCACCCGCCGCGACACGGCCGCCGAGCAGAACGTATAGACATTCGCCTTGGTGAACAGCACCTTGTCCGATCCCACGTCTTCGCGGGTCCGCTTCAGCATGTCCCCCACGTAGCTGACGTGATCCACCACCAGCCCTTCACCGACGATGGCGGTTTCGACGGCGAAGGCCACGTCGTCGAAACTGTCCGAGCTCGTGTAGCTCACCATATCCTGTGCCTGGGCGGCAGCCGCCCCCCAAATGCAGCAGGTTGCTAGCAAGAGTTTTCTCAATTTCCTTCTCCCTTTGTGGTCGTCCCTGGCGCGACATGGGCAGACAGCTTGGACGCTCTGGCCGATTCTGCCTTGCGCCAGATCAACATATAGGAATTTTAGCATGATTCTTCCGATTTCCTTTGGTCCACGCAAACCGGGTAGAGCCGAACCCCGCAGGTATGCTGTATACTTGGATGGCGAGGACACCAGAAAAGGTTACAGCGCCTTGTCACGAATGTGAGGCGAGTTGCTTTGGCAACTTCCTTCAGGGCGGCTAAGCCGGTGAAAATTGATGAAACTGGAGACCGAGATGGCCAATCGCTGGCAGAATGACCTGACCTTTTCGGACGTGACGCCCGAAGCCGTATTCTTCAACCGCAGGAAGTTCATCACCGGCGCCGCCGGCCTTGGCCTTTCCGCGCTGGCCGGTCCGGCCCTGGCAGACAAGCTGGAACCGAACTCGTGGCAGGAGATCACCTCGTACAACAACTACTACGAATTCGGCACCCGCAAGGAGGACCCCGCGAAATACGCCGGCGCCCTGACCACCGAGCCCTGGAGCGTCAAGATCGACGGGCTGGTCGAGCGCCCCGGCGACTACGACCTGCAGGACATCCTCTCGGAGATGACGATCGAGGAGCGCATCTATCGCTTCCGCTGCGTCGAGGCCTGGTCGATGGTGGTGCCGTGGAACGGGTTCGAGCTTGCCGATCTGTTGGACATGGTGGGCGTCCGGCCCGAGGCCAGATACGTGGCCTTTGAAACGCTCTACCGCCCCGAGGAGATGCCCGGCACCCGCTTCCCGGTTCTCGACTGGCCTTACCGCGAGGGGCTACGGCTGGACGAGGCGCTGCACCCGCTGACGCTGATCGCGACGGGGATCTACGGCAAGCCGGTCCCGAAGCAGAACGGCGCGCCGCTGCGTCTGGTGGTGCCGTGGAAATACGGGTTCAAGTCGATCAAGTCGATCGTGCGCATCACCCTGACCGACACGCAGCCGCCAACCAGCTGGAACATGTCCATCCCGAACGAATACGGCTTCTACAGCAACGTGAACCCGAACGTGGATCACCCCCGCTGGAGCCAGGCCACCGAGCGCCGGATCGGTGGCGGCCTGTTTTCCAGGCGCGTGCCGACGCTGATGTTCAACGGATATGAAAATGAGGTGGCCGGACTTTACGATGGAATGGATCTGGCGAAGAATTATTGACGTCATGGAGTGGTTGAACGCGCAACTGCGCCGCATTCCGGTGTGGCTGGTCTATCTCGTCGGTTTCCTGCCGGCCCCGGTTCTTCTGTATCAGGGCGCAACCGGCGGGCTGGGGGTCGAGCCGATCAAGGCCTTGGAGCACGAGCTGGGCGAACTGGCCTTGCAACTGGTCATCGTAGGCTTGGCGATGTCACCTCTCAGAAAATATGTCGGGCTGAACCTGATGAAGTTTCGCCGGGCGATCGGCCTGCTCGCCTTTTTCTATGTCTTCTGTCACCTTCTGGTCTGGCTGGTTCTGGATGTGCAGATCCCGGCGCAGATCTGGGCCGATATCGTGAAACGGCCCTATATCACGATCGGCATGGCCGGGTTCCTGATGATGCTGCCCTTGGCGCTGACCTCGAACAACAGGTCGGTTCGCCTGCTGGGCCCTCGCTGGCGGAGCCTGCACAAGCTGACCTATCCGGCGGCGCTGTTGGGCGCCCTTCACTATGTCATGTTGGCCAAGGGATTTCAGATCGAGCCGCTGATCTACTTCGGAATCGTGCTTGGGCTGCTGCTTCTGCGTCTTCCTGGGGCGCGTCGCAAAGCCATGGCTTGAGGCAAGTGGTTTAGAGGTGAGACCGCTCCGGCGACCGGCCAATCCCAGCGATCTGCATCCCAAGGGGGCGCGAGTCGGAGCGATTCACTTGGATAGGGGCCTGTGCGTACCTATGTTATAGGGGTGCCGGGCTTCGTTGGGCCGCTTAACCGGTTGAAATTGTTTTACTATCCATGATTTCCGCATTTTTTTTGATTTTTTGTGTATTGGGGGGTTGCGGGTGTTTGGAGTAATCCGTAAATAGCCCCTCACCGGCGGCGCTGAGGTGCTGCAG
>NZ_LQBQ01000036.1 GCF_001507595.1 Ruegeria marisrubri | reverse complement strand
TTTTTGGGGGGGGGGGGGGGGACGCGCCTGTGCTTTCCCACAGCCGCCAATTCAGTGAGCAACGGTTTGTCTAGGTCCAATACCGCGTCCGCGATCAGGCGTTTTTTGGTGAGCCACGAGACGGCGAGGCATAAGAGCTATTATCCTGAGAGCAATACTCATAAGGAGAAAATAGGCCAAATACATAGGGACCAACGCTATGATGCCATTTGCCACGAAATTGGTCGGAGCAAAAATAGCCGCCTTCATTGGTAGAAGCACGAGAGGAAACATCAAGTAGTTCCCATCACGCAAGAATCTCATGGATCGAAGACTCATCGCCGAGAACATCCAGCCAACCAGGAATGATCCGACGACCAGCGTTGCCCATCCGCCAAGCCAAAACAGGTCGCCATAGATAGACAGCCCGAGGAATGTGCCCTCGTTCCCGGTCAAACGCTCATAGAAGAACCAGCCCGGCCCAATGATAACAGGCTTTTCCGGCCAGATAATCCGCGGGACGAAATAAAGCCATGCGTTCACAAATGAGTCATTAGGAACCCCGGCAAGGTAAAGGTTGCGAGCAGCTACCTGTACGCCTGCATAATTTAGCCTCGTCCACCAACCCTGAAATTCCATCTGCGTAGCTAGATCGGGGCTCTTTCTTGCAAACTCCTCGCCAAGCAAAAAATCTGTCGCGATATCAGCCCTCTGACCGTACCCTGCCTTCCAGATTGTCCCGGTATCCTCGAAGATCCGAGCGCGCCCGTAGCTTACGAAATCTTGAGACCAAGTGTAAACGAGCGTGATGCCTATGATGACGATCAGGAATCGACGGAGACTACGGCGCCCCATGAGGTCACCAAGCACAGGAAAGAGAAAAGCGGTTATCAACTCTTCCTTCGAGAAGGTAAGCCCAGATAGTATGATATGGATGGGCAAGAATATCAGTAACAGAGTTCGCACCCGCGAATTTCCGCACGCGCTAAGATAGGCCATTATTGCGAAGCCCACATCGACAAGCTTTGTAACATTGGTCAGGAAACCTGGAACGACTATGCCGGTCACGCCCCACGCGGCTGGCAGGACTACCAAGTACTTCAGGATTCCACCGAAAACGATGAACGTTATCGCCACCTGCCGTGCCGACATGGGTGGCCGTATTTTTCTCTCTTCCGAAAGCGCGTCCCGCCATCGATAGTGCGACAGTCTCAGATGAAAGAAAATGCCGAGCAATAGACAGAATACACCGATAGTACTCAACTGGTTCGCCCAAACTAACTCTTCAAAGGTCACCGATAGGTAATGGGTGGTTGCCCAGAGCCGGGTGACGTCGTTGCCAAACACTAGGACGAGTGGACCAAATCCGAAAAAGATCGCAGATTGCGCCGGAAGCCAGAAAAGGGGAGTCCAAATCAGACGAACATCATAGCGCAGCAAATTTATAGCTCCGCGAGCCAAAACAATGACGAACCAAATCGGTCCCGCACGGTTGGCGACGTGAGTGAGCGATTGAAACTCAGTGAATGCTAACGCCGCGAAGTAAAGCACTACAAGCGGAACCAGCGCTGCGAGCATACGCGAGAAAATGGCTACCGGTCCGCCTTTGCGAACAAGCTCTAGTTCTTTTGACACTTCGGCTAAGTGCGCCAACTCGCCTCCCACATTTCGGTCATTGTTTCCCCTTCAGTCTTGACCAATTCGTCATCTGTTCTCAGTTGTAAGCACACTAGGCTACGCGAGGGTTCGCCGAGTTAAACGCAACAAACCCGAAGTCATCCCTGCATGGTTCCTAGCGGCGGTTTCAAAAGCAAACTGCCGCGCGCCGGTGACAACAGCAGTGGCCAAGGCTGCGCCGAGAGCGCCCAGCAGCGGGATCAGAGCTAGATTTGCCAGTGCGTTGATAATGGTCGAACTCCAGCTGATGCGCGCAGTGTGTTTTTCATGCCCCGTCATGTTAAGTATCGTGGCAGCCAGACACCAAAAACCGGTCACGATACTGCTGCTCGCGACAATTGCCGCTACCATCACGGAAGGCTCAAACTCAGGCCCCGCGAGCAGGGCGACAACTGGCTTGCCGATTAGAAGTATGCCGAACAAAGAAATCATAGCTGCACAAACAGAAGCTCCGGCGCTTAGCCTTGCGAGATGCCGGATTTCTACCGTCCTGCCTTCTGCGTGGTAACGCGCGACACGGGGTGCGGCAATCTGCTTTATGACAGTCTCAGGCATACGCGCGAGGCCCCCAATCAAAAGCCCCAGCCCATAGATGCCCACTGCGCGGCTATCAGTAAGAAATCCGAGCATTAGAACGTCAATTCGTGCATTTAGGAAGCCTGCACCAACCTCCATGCCAAGCGGCAGCAGGCTTGCAAACCAGACTCGAGGTGCATAGCGAACCCCGCCAGTCTGACCGACCAGGGCGGGACCACTGCGCCTGTGCAGAATCCATACGGCCCAGAACAGACCGACGGTTGCCGCCAGCGTGTGAAGCGCCATCGCGCGGGACGGCGTTAGCGTTCCGATCAGAGAAACAACGGTTAGTGCCGCAAGCATCGTCAGGGGACGGATGACCTGATCCGGCAAGGCTGCCCAGACCACTTTTTCCATTCCGCGTAGTATGGCCGCCGCAAAGCGCATATAGGCCCAGACACCGGCTAGCAACACCGCAAAAATGTAAAGCAGATCTTCAGTTTCGATGAGGTGTATCCACCCAAGGATGCCGATCGCTAATAACGCCCATATCACTGCCACGAATGCGATGCTCCACCGCAGCAGCCCACCTAGCAACGCCCAGTCACCCCGCGCTCGCAGCACGGCAACCTCGCGCATAACAAGCGTCGGCAAACCGAAGTCGAGCGGGATCATCATGACCTGAACAACGGTCAGTGCGAATAGGTATCGTCCGTACCCTTCGACACCAAGACCTCGAGCCAAAAGTGAACCAATGCCGATTCCGGCGACAACCGTAACCGCCTGCGCAAAAGCGAGACTGGCTCCCTGCCGGCCGGTTTGTCCAAGCAGGTGCCCTTTCAAGGCAGCCAATCGAGGCACAGTCAGCTTCTCAACATTCGACCGATTTCAAGCGCACGCGAATGATAGGAATAGGCCGGCACACAACGCTCGTGGGCTTTTCGTGCCATACGCCTACGCGTTTCGTCGTGTTTCAGGTAATATCGGCACTTGTCAGCCAACTCATCCACATCGGAAAAAACGTCAATTTCGGTTCCTACGTCGTAGTACTGCCGCACCTCGTCGTTATCAATATGCAGCATGAAGCCACCACACGCCGGGATTTCGAACGTTCGGGTCGAAACGTGATCTTCCCAACCATTTGGCGCTTTTCCCCAATGAACAGCGATATTTATCCGAGCGGTTTGTATGGCCAACGCATAGTTAGCCGCGTGGTATGAGGCTGCCTCGACCAATCGCTGGGAAAGCGGTCGCGGCAGGTTACTTGACCAACGGTTTCCTATGACGCGCAGATTAACATCAGGCAACGCGCCGTTTAATCCTTCTACCCAGCACTGCTTTGCCGGAGAATGGTTCCCAATATACCGAATATCAGCGGTGTAATCGTTTTCAGTTACATTGCGCAAGATTGGCATGTGCGCATCGGGATCATACCCATGGGCGACAAAAGCACTGCGTGCGGCCAATCCACGTTCTGCCAGCCACGGCATTTGGAACGATTTACTGGTGATGAACAGGTCGGACGCGAGCAATCCCTCAAGGTCGACTCCGCTGTGATCGAAATCTCTATCCGGCCAGAAACACACCGTCTTGATATCCATTTCTCGCGCGGCCTCGAAGACCCTGCGAGACAGAAACGCGCCTTTCACCGTGAAAAGCACTTTCGGTTGTAGATGTCGGCAGGCCTCTATGACAGCGCGTTCGTATCGTTCAGCCCGACTGCGTGCCGAGAGCCGGTTCAGCGCACGTTCGAGCAACGTAGAGGAAGATGAGAAAAAGTCCCTTTTTTCGATCTCGCGAACGATCCAGCCTTGCCGTCGAAAGCCTGTGGAAAGGCCGTGTTCCATACTTCCCGTCCAGAAAGTCCCAGCTAATAGAATCACTGGATTCCGCTCAGGCCACTGAGCGAGCGAATTGTGTAAAAGCTCTTTGCGGGTCAAGCGTTGGATCCCCGCGTCGCGTCGATAGCCTGGCGTAATCCGTTCGCACACTCTCGAAAGCTCCACCGAGCGACGATCTCTCGGCTTGCGGCGCTGTAGCTAGCCTGACGATCACCGTCGCTCAGAACATTTGAAAGTGCATTGTAAAGTGCTCCAATGTCTCCTACGTCGAACACATGCCCGTTTAGCCCGTCTTTCACAAGATCATGGCTGCAGCCACATTCCCGAGAGCAAATGACTGGCAAACCTGCGCACATCGCTTCGTTAACTACCAATCCCCAAGCTTCAAACTCACTTGGTAGCACAAAGACATCACATGCAGCGAACAAGCTGGGTAGTCTCGACTGATTGACGAAACCGAGGAATGAAATGCGCCCATTCTTTATCTTTTCTGCCTCCTGACGCAGTTCACTCTCAAGATGGCCCGTGCCAACAATGGCTAGTTGTGCGCGAGTGCCGCTAGAAACCAGTGCCGCATAAGCTTTCAGAAGGTCATGTGGTCGCTTATGCGGCGCGAGCTTGGCTGCAAAGCAAATAACTGGTAGATCAGGGTCAAGGCCGTATTCTAACCTTAGATCTCGCTTGCGAACCTGGCCAAAGTCGGCAAATGCCGAGAACCTCGAGTTGTCCACAGCAAACGGAACACGAAAGATGTGATCGTTTGGAATGCCCATGCTTCGGTAGTGCATGTCGTTGGCTGTTCCGACCGAGAGAACACCATCGAACATACGGTAGAATCCAGACAAAACGACCTTGCGAACCCGCCCGCGCACACCATGATGTTTGCGAAATCCGTTCGTGTCACCACGTGCAAATACTGGAGTTCCACTTGCCTTTGCCGCGGCAAGAGCGACATGATGGCCGGCAACATAGTGCCCGTGAATCACAATGGCGTCGAACTTTCCGCGTCGTATTGCGGGCCACACTTCAGGTGCGACCATCGAAAAAAAGCCTCGACTTTCTCGCCTTTGCGCAGATCGCCTCATGAATATTGGCTGATACCCACTTAGCAAATCGATGTCCCACTTAACTTCGCAACCAAAACCGTGATCAATCGCACCACGGAGGGAAAAATCCGAAAAATAAAGACACGTTACGTCAAAGCCTCCTTCTGCTTGGAGATAACGATAGAGCGGGGCAAAGTACTGTATTGGGTGAGTATTAACGAAAGCAATTCGATAGATTGGAAAGGGCACCTTGGCATTCTCAGCCTTTGAATTTGAATCATTTCTCATTTGGAACGTACTTTCTCGCCAATCGGGGCCTCAAGAAAACAGTGGCGCTACCGCCTCCTCCACCCGAGCCGCAAAGCGAGGACGGCCAAAGGCAGCGCGCGTGCGCTCGGAAAGGTCTGTGTGATCGACGGGCAGCCTGGCAAGCGCGACGCGCAGTGTATCGGGAAAATTCTCTTCGGTAACAGCCAGCCCCAGCTCGCCGTCTCGGAGCGCATCGCCGGCTCCGCCCACGTTGAGACCGAGGGCGAGCGTGCCGCAGGCCATTGCCTCCACAAAGGCAATGCCGAAGCCTTCCCCATGGGACGGCATGGTATAGATGTCACTAGCACGATACAGATCCGGAAGATCGTCATCAGCCACGAAACCAAGGAACCGAACAATATCCCCTGATCCTGAGTTGCGAGCCAGTTCTTCAAGCCTTGCGCGATCTCCACCCTTGCCAGCTATGAGATACACGAGGTTTGGGTAGTCCTGAGTCAAATTCTTGAGGAGAGGTATTACCCGATCATGCCCCTTATGGCGTTGTTGGGGATCCAGTCTACTGACTGTGGATAAAACGGTAGCCTCTCGTGGGATCTTGAACTTTTCACGTGCCGCGATCTTATCACCCGGTGTGAACCTCTCATCGTATGTGTTGAAAATGACTTTGCACCGGCTCGGGTCGGCACCCGTCACTTCGATAACTTTTTTTTCCGTGTATCGGCTTACGCATAGAATTAGATCCGACGCAGCAAGGGCACGCCTCTTAATGGCCGTCAACGGCTGCCAAACTTCAAGCCCATGAACATGTGAAACAAGGTATGCCCCGGCCAGACGCGCACAGAGATAGGCGAGCGGCGCCATGAAGGCATGACCGCAATAGACGACCTGCGGTCTCAGCGTAGCTGCTAGCCAGATTGCCCGGATGGCATAGGCCAGTCGCGACTTACATGCCGAAAACTGCCGAATGCCAGCCGGCAGTTTTGTAGCGGGGTCAGGTTGCAGTCTCGGCAGAATGTCGACGCCATCCACTTCGGGCATGTTCGACAAAGCCAACATGAGATCACGCGTGGACTGAGCTATTCCACCACTGGCTCCAAAAGCTTCTGCAGCAAGGGCAAGAACGCGGACTTCGGATTGGCTATTCTGCATCATGCAACACAGTGAGGTTTGGTCGCCCCAGGACGATGATCACGCTAAGTCTCCGCAAAACAGACAACGTGCCCCCCCGATACGCACACTATCTATATCTATCCGAACTCGAAGTTAGCGCCATCAGCGCGCCAAGCTCGGCTTGCTCAAATTGTTGGTACGGTTCGTGAACATTGAACCACTATCTGCCGTGAACCATACGGCACCAGCACGGCTACCGCACAAGGACGGCCTTAGGCGGCGCCTTGTTTGCGAGAAATTCGAAACCGAGAATGAATCACCAGCATCGTATTGGTCCGGTCGATACCGTAATGCTTCGTAGGTGAAAAGCCCTCTGGTCCGGAATGTTGGTACAGGTATCGTATCGCGCAGACGCTTCGTCGCGTCGAGAGCGCGCGGCAGATTGTTTGGCCTACATCAAGATGTCGTCGCCTTTCCAAGACGATGCTTCGCAGTCTCGTGTACCGCCATGGAAGACATGATCTCGCAAAAAAGGATCGGACCCGATCACATCACCGCCTAGTTTTTCGCATCCCAGGGATGGCTGTGGCGGACCCAACCAAATCGTTCAACGGGCGGCACAACCCCACATCAGATCCAGACAGCCTGGATCTCAAGTCTTTTTGAGCAGTTCATCGTACCAGTCTCGGCATCATCTGCGTAAACCCGCGACTAATCTCTGCAACGCGTTGCAACTGGAGATGCTTCCAGCGCGGTTGTGGTACTTCTCAGCAGTCTTCATCGTGGTGTGGCCGAAGAGATCACGAATAACCCCGACATACCCGGGATCGTATTCGGCGATGGAGGTTGCGGCGACGTGGTGCAAGGCGCAGGGCACAGTTTGTCTCCGAGATAGCGTTCAGTGATCTTGGACGACTCGCGGGACACGTGGCCCGCGGTGATCGCATGGCTGAACTGATTGGTAACTAGCTTGGGCTTCAGTCTAGCACGGCCATTCTCGACAAGCCCGGGTATGGTTTGTATCACGCTCATCGGGCGAAGACACGTCTCGCCAATTCTGCTCCTCCCTTCCGCCAACCATTTGCGCATGTGGAGGATTTTCAAACCTTGACCGGGCAAGAGAGATTCGTCTTTCCTTCCGGGCGACCTTCGCAGCGCTGCGCGAGTGAGAACACGCTGAATGCAGCATTGCGCCACTTCGACCAGATGAGATCGGATAGAGCACATTCATGACAGCATACCAGCAGGCCGCCAAAAGACCGACGCACGAGCTATTGGAGGCGTGGAGCTATCGGAATGATTGGACCTTGGAGGAAGCCGTGCCGCTCGCGCTGGGCATTTCGCCGGACTCTCTTCTTGCGGAAACAGAGCTCCTTGAAAACGCGACAACACTGGAGCGGGCAAGACGATCAGGCGAAACCTTTCGTTCGCCTAAGTGGTGGCTTTGGTGGGGTCAACGAAATGGCCTGCCATTTCATGAGGACTGGTGGATTGCCATCACACCTCAGGGACCGATCGGGTTTGACGGCCAGCATTTCGCTTTCAGCCGCGAACAGATCCTCTCCGAGAGGTATCGCGCACAAGAACGCGCTTTGATCGGCAAGTGGGCGCGCAAGCCGTATTGGACTTCACGCGAAGCGATCGATCTTTCGCTAAACTTCGATCCCTACACCACGAATGGCTGGCGGGGGGAAGCACCCGAGACAGGTGACACTATCCGCGAGCGGGAGGACAGGTTTCGTATTCTCGAACGCGCCTTGGAAATGGAGGAAATCACCGAGAAAGCCTCCCCCTTGGAGTGGCTCAATTGGCTAAATACCAGGGGATACTACGTGTCGGAAGCGTGGACGCGCGCGGTTGGATTGAAGTTGGAGTCCGTTGAACCGGTCGATGACCATCGGCTGACAAGACTGGTAGAGGAAAATGCGGACCTGAACCGAAAGCTGAACGCGCAAATCGCCAAGGTCACAGAGCTTGAAGAAATGCAGATCGTTCGGAACGAAGCAACGGGAACCGGCGACGAAGAGATAGCCCGGCTCCGCCAAAAGATCAAAGAATTGTCAGAGGACGCAGACTCCCCTTCGGCCAAAGGAGCACAAGCAAAAAGAATTGCGAGCCTCCAAAAGGCGCTGATCGCTATGGCGGTGGATGGCTATTCCTATGACCCGCGGCGAGCTAAATCGGATGTGCCTGTCCAAGTGGCGGAAAAGTCCGAGGAGCTAGGCATCCCTATGACGCCCCAAACAGTTCGAAAATACCTCCGTGAAGCTGCCGACATTCACGTCGACCAAGGCATTTGGGAACAACTATTCCCAAGAAAATAAGGATGGAAAGGTGATTTGGCCTTTCCAAACGTGATTTGGCCCCGGACGATTTCGGCCGATGGCAGTCTTGGTTCCATCCCAAAGCACAAGGATGGAAAACATGACTTTCGACGACCTCCCCGATGATGCGCTCTTGCGCGAAAAACAGATTCTGCAACCTAACGGCCCCTTGCCGGTTTCACGCTCGACCTGGTGGGCGGGGGTGAGCAGCGGTCGGTTCCCGCAACCCATCAAGCTCGGGCCGCGCACGACGGCATGGCGTGTGGGTGACATCCGCAGTTTGCTTCGGGAGGGGACCCACTGATGGCGCGCGTTTTCAATTGGCGTGCGCTCAAGGAGCACCGTGTCTACTCGATTGAGGAGGCCAGTGCGCTCCTTCGATGTGCTCCGCGCACCCTCAAACGTCTCTTGTACGAAGAGGGAGTTCAGGTCATCGATGACCTATCGCCTATGTTGGTGATCGGCGCGGATTTGATTCCGGCCCTGCGCGGCCGCAACACCAAGGGCAAGTTGGCACCGGGGCAGATGTTCTGCCTCGGCTGCAAGAAGCCAGCCTACCCCGACGGTGGGGTGGTTGACGATGTCGCCAAACCGAACCAGCCGAGCCTGTTACAGGCTCTCTGCAGCAATTGTGGAGCGGTCATGAGCCGCCGTGTAGCGCGGGGCGAGGTGGCCGCATTTCTCAAGGCCGCCCAAAACCCTCAGAGCAACGTCTCCTGACTTTATCTGAAATCACATCCTCCTGTTTGAGGACTCAAGAGAAGACAACAGCAATGAGCAGCAAGAAACGCCACCCCGAGAACGTCCGACTGCGCCGCCGTTACCAAACCTACCTGCGCGAAGCTAAGCGATTGTCGAATCGCACCCTTGATGTTCATCTCGCGGCAATAGAACGGTTCGAAGCCTCGACCGGCTACAAACCGTTCAAGCACTTTCACATTCAGCAGGCGGTGGCTTTCAAGGACAAACTGCGCGCTGAAAAGAGCATGAAATCCGGCCAGCCACTTTCGGCCGCGACGATGAACCAGATCTGCAAGGCGCTACGCTCCTTCGTTCAGTGGTTGTCCGAGCAGCCCGGCTACCGTCGCGCCGTCCGGTATAGCGACGCGGACTATTTCAATTTGACAAATGCGGAACAGGCTCAAGCTCGAACGCACGACGTGAGACCGTCGCCCACGCTCGATCAGATCCGGTACGTGCTAGCGAACATGCCCAGCACGACGGATGTGCAGCGGCGCGATCGCGCTGTGATCGCATTCCTGGCCCTGACCGGTATCCGTGTCGGGGCTCTGATCACCCTGAAGATGCGCCATGTCAATCTTCACGACGATTGCGTGTATCAGGATTCCCGTGAGGTCGCGACCAAGTTCCACAAGACCTCGACCACGACCTTCTTTCCCGTTGGAAAAGACATCGGGAAGGCATTTGAAGATTATGTCACGCATATGCGAAACACACGCCTCTTCGGCCCAGATGACCCACTGTTCCCGAAGGTAAAGATGATCACGGGAGAGCGTCTTGCCTTTGAGGCAGCTGAACTGTCCCGGAACCACTGGAAGGCAACTCAACCTGTTGGAAAGATTGTGCGTGAGAATTTCATTCGGCTCGGATTTCCCAATTTCGGTCCACATAGTTTCCGAAAAACTCTCGCACGGTACGGCACAACCATCTGCAGCACACCGGAGGAAATGAAAGCCTGGTCGCAAAACCTCTCGCACGAAGATGTTATGACCACCTTCAATAGTTACGGTTCGGTCACCTCGGAGCGTCAAGCGCATTTACTGAAGCATCTGGCGGAGGCGGAGGACGTGATAGAGTAAACGTCAACTGAGGTGATGGCGCTGCGCTTGTCTGGTCTGGGTGAGGTCGGTCCAAGTGAACAGACCCCAAGGGAACGGCTCAAGTCGGGCTGTTTCCATCTGGCCAGCGTCCGTTGCTCAAATCCCTAGGTTCGCCGGTGGAATCAACCAAGTGATGTCTGCAGTACGGACGAAGCCGTCTGAGCTACTCCCCGATCCTTGGGCAAGTTTCCGCGTAGATAGATTAAGTGTAAAACTTCAGATTTGATCTGACGGACATCTCAGCGAACAGCGCTGAGAATGAGTTGTTGGCCGTCCGATTTCACGGAAGTCCTTATCGTCTTGTCTACGGCGATGTGTAGCGTTTCGCGGAAGGTCTGCATAGGTGTTTTGCCATAGCAGTATCTTCCTAAATGCGGGCGCCGTTCGTTGTATTTGGTCAGCCAAGCGTCCAGATCGGTCTGCAATTCTTCCACCGACCGATAAAGCTTCTTGCGGCAGGCAATGTCGTAGAACTCGTCCTTGATGGTCCGGTGGAAGCGCTCGCAAATGCCGTTGATCTGCGGGCTGTTCGCCTTGGTCTTCGAATGGTCCACATCCTCGACAGCCAGATAGAGCTGATAGGCGTGGTTCTCGACCTTGCCGCA
Organism: Ruegeria marisrubri; assembly: GCF_001507595.1. Lineage (GTDB taxonomy): Bacteria > Pseudomonadota > Alphaproteobacteria > Rhodobacterales > Rhodobacteraceae > Ruegeria > Ruegeria marisrubri. Next base: position 206,295 of record NZ_LQBQ01000036.1, on the reverse strand, counting down.
ATACTCGGTGCCTCGGTCGGTCAGGATGCGCCGCAGGCTGATGCCGTGTTCGGCAAAGAAGGGAATGACCCGGTCGTTCAGCAGGTCGGCTGCCGTGATCGCGGTCTTCTCTGTATAGAGCTTGCAGATCGCCACGCGGGCATAGGTATCGACGAAGGTCTGCTGGTAAATCCGCCCGACGCCCTTCATCGTGCCCACATAAAACAAGTGTCCTGAGAGCCCAGATAACCCGGATGGTGGCTCTCGATCTCGCCGTGGGCCTCCTTCCGGGCCTTGGCCTTCTCCAGCGACGCCATCTGCTCCTCGGTCAGCAGGATGCCGTCTTGGGCGGCGCGGGCTTCCAGAGCTTTGAGCCGCTTCTTCATGGTTTCCAGATCAATGCGCAGCCAGATCGAACGGACGCCGGACGAGGACACCATGACACCTTTCTGTTGAAGCTCCCATGACGCCCGCTTCTGGCCCAGGGCCGGGTTCTCGATGGCCAACTCGATCACCGCCCGTTCGACATGTTCCGGCACCCGGTTCTTGAGGACCGGCTTCCTGCGGCTGAGATCCATCAGCGCGTTCGTCGGGGAATTGGTCCCCCGGACCAATTCCTGATCCTCCTGACTCACCGCCTTGCTCGTAGAGTTCCTTGAACCGGTAGAAGCTGTCCCGACTATACCCCATCACCTTGCAGGCTTGCGAAACGCTGCCGAGTTGCTTGGCCAGCTCCAACAGCCCCAGTTTCGGTTTGATGATCTTTTCTTGAATACATGTCATTGATCGACACTCCTTGCTTGCGCTAAAAAGAGCCGAAATGTCAGATCAAGTCGTGTGTTTTACAGATTAAACTACTCTCTGCTCCTGCTGATCCGTTGCCCGGCAGGTGATGCCTGCATCACCGTTAGGGGGTTGGGTTTCGTCTTTTCTCAGCCAATAGACCACGGCTGGGGGTTTGCCTGTCCGTCCCCAGGGACTGGAAATCCTTGCCTGATGTGGTTCTGTAGTGTTTAATCTGTCCATCCTCGGGGGACGTGGGGTAGCGATTTGTGTGTTTGTGTAGTTCTGGCGGAGCGCCGAAGCTGGCTGACCGTAACCTTTTTCCTGCATTTCCAAGGACTGATTTATTCCTGTTGAAATAATCCGGCGGGGCAATTGATCTATTGGGGCATAGAATATGCCAATTGAAGAAACAATCACTTTGCTAACGCCACTTCGGCGCAATCTCGAGTTGCTTTTAACGCAAGCACCGGGTGGCGAGTTCAGCCACGATGGTGACCTCTACTACGGGTGGGACTTCGTCACGACGTCAGGAAGCCTTTTTGGTGAAGAGGTTCTTGCCATTGCTGATGGAACGGTCGTCTTCGTTGAGGAGAGCGTGCCGGATGGTGATCCGGCGAGCGGCAGTTTCGGGAATGATGGCTCGGAGCGTGATCCTTCTCTTGGTCCCGCGGGCGCGCTTGGCAATGTAGTGACTGTCGAGCACGTCGTAGACGGGCAGGTGTTCTATGCGAGCTATCTGCATCTTGCACAGGACTCGGTGCCGCTGGAAGTCGGTGACTCGGTAGTAGCCGGAGAGCCTATCGGTGTCGTAGGAAACACTGGATTTCGTACCGATACACATTTCCACCTGAACATTGGAAGCACTGTCGGTGCCTACACGAATTCGGACGGCCTGGAGTTTCCAGGCTATCTGATTGCCGAAGGGCCAGATGATGGCGGCAGCCTTCTTGCACTTTTGGATTTTGCTGATAGCCCCAATTCCACAGGCGAATTATCAACCGGCGAAACACTTGTTAGTTCGACTGAAGCTGTCTTTTCTACTGAATCGATTGTTATATTTGGGACCACAACCTTCGACGAGGTGAGCGCCTCGTCTCTTTCAATCAATATCAACAGATTTGAGCAGAGCACACTTCTAACAGCGATGGATCTAATCGATTGGTCCTACGAGAAATCATCAGTTGATCTCATTGCAGCTTCTTCTGGATCTGGATGGCAAATTCTTGGAGCCGATGATCTTGGAATTGCGCCATCCTATTTTGGCGTCGGTTTAGGAGATACGAATTTTCTTTATGATTTTCTTAATGCCCAAGGCTTTGTTGCACGAAATGGCGACACGCTAGCAATTTCTTTTACAGGCACTAGCAGTGGCCTTGATATTGTAACCGACTTGTTTGGTGGAGTATTGGGGTGGACCGCGCACTATTTGAAGTATGATGCCTTGATCACGGGGCTGTTTAATTACTATGCTTCAAACGCTGGCATCGAGAAAATTCTAGTCGTCGGTCACAGTCTTGGTGGCGCAATGGTTGAGTACTTTATGGATCAACATGCGCCTACAAACGATACCATCACAGGGATAACAATTGGTTCGCCTGGCGTGCGAAGCGCGGATGCAACTATCGACGCGCAACTACTGAATATTGTTCATACCGATGATCTCGTTGCTACATACTTGGCTGGTGTATCTTCTTTAGTCTTCAATTTGGGCCAGCATCTAATAGTCGATCGACCAGAAGACATCATCGCAGGGCTAGAGGAGCACGCACGCGTCTCGTATAGGAATACGATTGAAACAATTGTAAATGCGCCGTTCTTTGACGAATTGATCGGAAGTGCTGAAACATATCGCGTAAATATTGAGGACTCAGATGCTGGACAGTTCTTTGGCGACGATGCTCCAGAAGTGTTTTTCGGGGGCGATGGAGCGGAGAACTTTTTTGGTGGCAGCTCCCGTGACTTGATTGACGGAGGGTCAGGTTCAGATGACATACGTGGAGAGGACGGGAATGACGAATTGTACGGCGGCCTGTCTTTTGACTTTATTTATGGAGGTCGTGGAGATGATGTCTTAAATGGAGGAGCTGGTTTTGATTTTCTGTTTGGTGAAGAAGATAACGACAGAATTTTTGGCGAAAGTGGTAATGACGAGATTTATGGCGACGGTGGCGGAGATAGCTTATTTGGAGGGGACAACAACGATACCATTTACGGCGGGGCCGACAACGACACAATCCGCGGTGAAGATCATGACGATTTGCTCTACGGTGAGGGCGGTCGCGATGTCATTTACGGAGATCAGGGAAACGACGTCCTGCACGGTGGTGGCCGAGCGGCGTTCCCTGCGAGCTACGAGGCTGATGTTCTCATTGGTGGACCAGGGGCGGATGTATTCACTTATGAGCTTCACGATATTGCGCCTGTCGGCACTCTGGAGCCGAGAATTTTGCCCGCGAACGTTGATGAGATCGCCGATTTTAATCAGGGCAACACAGGCTCCTACAACGCCGGCGAGGGTGATTACATCGACCTGTCTTCGGTGATCGGAGACTATCTCGCGGCTTCAGGTAGAGATGTTTCAAATTTCCTGCGGGTCCGTCAGTCGGATTATATCAATCGCACTCTTGTCGAAGTCGATCTGAATGGTGCCGTCGACGGCGAGAACTGGGTTACGGTTGCGCTTTTGAGTGGCATTTCGGCTGGTGCAAGCGTGGCGTTCAAGCTTGATCCTGCAAGTATCGGAAGTGATACGACACTGTCTGTTGTAGCTGCACCAGGCAGCTACACAATCTCTCCGGTTTCCGAGACTGTTGTGGAGAGTTCGACGACAATCGAATTCACCATCACAAGGCCGGACGACACATTTGAGGAAACTGTCTACGTAAGTACCACTCGCGATCGGGGAACGAGTTCAAATAACGGCGATTATGTCGGGTTTGCTGATCAGGCGGTGACCTTTGCAGCTGGTGTCGATACCGCGACGGTGTCGGTCAACATCCTCGACGACGGCTCGGACGAGTCCGTGGAGACATTCGGGCTGGTTGTGCAAGCAACGCCTGATCCTGACTTAACTCCGGATCTCCCGAACAACCTCGCTTCGGCCTCGTTTACGATCATCGACGACGACGCAGCCGGATCGACGGTCAACTTCACGGAAAACAGCGACAACGAGTGGATCGAACCGACTGGTGGGGCCGAGATCTTCGATGGCCTTGGGGGCACGGATACCGCAACGCTCGATCTCAGAGGCTGGACCGCCGGTATCAATACATCGACGAGTTCGGGCACGCGGACATTCTCGAGCGGCTCCGACAGTCTTGCGTTCACTCGGGTCGAAAACTTCTTCGTCATCGGTGGATCGGGCGACGACCGGATCACGACCGGTGCGGGAAATGACGGCATTCTCGGACTTGGCGGCGATGACATCATCGACGGCGGTGCCGGTATCGACGTTATGGATGGCGGTGACGGGAACGATACTTTCCTCAACGTTGGTTTTGGCGAAGTCATTGCAGGCGGTGCAGGTATCGACGTCGTTAACTTTGATGTGAGTGGCGAGACCACCGATATCCGGATCAATATGTCCACTGGTGAGGGGGCAGGCGGATCATGGACAGGCATAGAAGTCATCCGCGGGAGTACCGGCTCCGGCGATGACGAGGTGACGATTGTCGCGGGTGCGAACGATACGAACCACATCTTCGACGGCAACGGCGGCGACGATCACGCGATAGCAGACTTCCGGGGGGTCACAGGCTCGGTCAGCACGGGCACGGGCTTCAACGGCAACTACGGTTCCGGTCGTTTCTTCTCGGCCACCCAGTCGTTTGACAGCGTCGAGTTTTTCGAGGTCGAACGCTACACGATCTTTGGCGGTTCGGGGGGCGACCAGCTGATCACTGCCGAGGGCGATGACGTGCTCGACGGTGGGATCGGGAACGATGACCTCAGGGGTGGTGAAGGGAGCGACACTCTCATTGGGGGACTTGGGAACGACACTCTGACGGGTGGTGGCGGCAACGACATCTTCGTCAAGCGCCCGGGCGAAAGCGACGACGTAATAACCGATTTCACCAAGGGCGCAACCGTCCTTGAAGGTGACAAGATCGACATCAGCGGCTACGGCTTCGCGTTCGGCGAGGTTGCCTTCTCACCCGAAGCGGGCGGTCTACGCATCATTCTCGGAACGGACAGTATTCTCCTCCAAGGCGTTGGCGTGTCTGCTCTGGAGGCTTCTGACTTCATCGGCCTCACCACAAACGTCCCGCCTTCTGCGAGTGCGATTGACGCTGGGTCCGTGTCTGAGGACGGTTCGGTTGTCGAGATCGACCTGCTGGGGGATGCGGGGGCTTCGGACAGCGACGGCGGGACGCTCGGCGTGACGTCTGTGAGCGCGCAGGACCAGAACGGCGCCGCGGTGTCGTTTGGGCTGGTCGGCGCGGTTCTGAGCATTGATCCGGGCCAGTTCGCCGAAGCCCTGTCGTCGGGCGAGAGCACGACGGTCACGGTGAGCTACACCGTGACGGATGGCCAGGGTGGCGAGACGCCCAACACGGCGACGCTGATCGTCGATGGCCTTGGCGGTCCCTTCACCTGGTATCTGGATGCGGACAGCGACGGCTTCGGGGTGGACGATGCGGCGACGAACCAGTCGGCCTACGCGGCGCCGGCCGGCACGTCCGGGATTGCGGGCGATGCAGACGACGCGGACAACACGGTCTATCCAGGCGCGCCCGAGATCAACGACTTCAAGGACAACGACCAGGACGGCCTGACGGACGAAGACAACACCGCGCCGGTCGCGGATGCTGAAACCTTCGAGATCACCGAGAACGGGACGCTGGTGCTGCCGGTGTCTTCGCTGCTCGATGGCGACACGGATGCCGATGGCGATACGCTGACGGTGGTGTCGGTGTCGGATACAGTCAACGGGTCGACCTCGCTCGACGATAAGGGCGACGCGGATCCGACAAACGACGAGGTGATCTTCACGCCCGACGCGGGCTATGACGGCCCGGCGAGCTTCGACTACACGGTGGCGGACGGCTTCGGCGGCGAGGACAAGGTCACCGTCGATGTGACGGTGTTGGGTGCCAGCGAGCCAAACAATGGCGGCAACATCGGCGGCGGGAAATCTGGCGATACTCTGATCGGCACGAGCGTTGACGAGAAGATAAGCGGCGGTTCTGGTGATGACTTGATCAATGGCGCGGGAGGCAATGACAGTCTGAGAGGTGGAAAGGGCGCCGATGTATTCTGGTTTACGTCTGATCCCGATGCGGATGAAATCGCTGATTTCACTAAAGGCGAGGATCTATTGGATCTGCGGTCAATCTTGGGGGCGACGGAGCACGAAGATGTGTTCGCATTCTTTGATACCAATTCTGACGGACTCATCGACGGTGCGGATGCATTCTCGTTCGAGACGCGCAAAGGCCTCGTTCTCGAACTTGATGGCGACGCGGTGTCTGGAAACGCGGCTGACCAAGTTCTTCTGAAGGGCATCGAGGATCTAGTGATAAGTGATCTTGGTGATTACCACCTTCTCTAGAACTGGAGAGGTCATGGAGGAGCGGACAGACTTTCTAGCTGGATCAAGGTCGTACCCACCTGAGGCGTGCAACTTGTGTGCAATCCAAAGTGAAGGGCCGGAAAGCGCACGAAAGCAGCCTCTAACTGTAAAACTTCAGACTTGATCTAACGGAAACGCTGCGAATTCACCGTAAGCGTCCGGTGAACCCGACCTGCCGGTTTTGATCTTTGCCGGATAGTGTCCGCAAAAAAGTAGTGGACACTATTCTATGGGCAGGAAGAGAGGTCGGGGGAACTACCCTCACGATTTCAAGCGTCAGGTGGTTGCCGAGACGATGGTTGAAGGCGCGACGGTTGCCGGTGTCGGTCGCCGTCATGGCCTGAATGCGAACATGATCTTTCGATGGTGCAAGGACGAGCGGTTCCGGCCTGCGCCTGATCCAGCGGCTCTGTTGCCGGTTGAGATCGTGGACGCTGGACGCGACGACGGCCATTGCACGACGCCTATCGTGACCAGGATCGAGATCATGACCCGGAACGGCCATCGCCTGGTGGTGACAGATGCCGAAGATCCGAACGCCATCGCCAATCTTGTCCGGGCTCTGGAAGCGGTATGATCCCGGTCCCGTCAAACACGAAGGTCTGGATTGCCGCCGGGGTCACGGACATGCGCAAAAGGTTCAACAGCCTGTCGGCCTATGCCGAGAAGATACTGGCGGAAGATCCGTATTCTGGTCACCTGTTCGTCTTTCGTGGCCGCCGTGGAGACCTGCTGAAGATCATCTGGTGGGACACCCAGGGCGCTTGCCTGTTCTCGAAGCGCCTGGAAAAGGGCCGGTTCGTCTGGCCTGCGGCCAAGGACGGCAAGGTCAGCGTGACACCTGCTCAATTGTCGATGCTGCTGGAGGGGATCGACTGGCGGATGCCGAAGAAGACATGGCGGCCTCTGACGACAGGATAGGTCCAATAAATACTGGTGCTTGAGCGTTTTCAGGATTCACTCTGAGGTCCCCATCCGGTAGATGATCGGAGATGCTGAAAGACCTCGACATAGCGCCGGAAGATCCCGCCGAACTGCGGGCCGTGAACCGGCTTCTAGCCGATGAGGTCAAGGCTCTGACCCTGAAGGTGGAGCAACTTCAGCACCAGCTTGCGGGCCACAGCCGGCACCGGTTCGGCTCGAAGTCGGAGGGCCTCGACCAGCTCAACCTGACGTTCCAGGAAGACGAGCAGATTGCCGAGGCAGCCAAGGCGCAATCCAAGCCCGCCACCGAAGCTGAAGAAGACAAACCGGCGCGCCGGCACAGCCGCAAGCCGCTGCCCGATCACCTGGAGCGACATGACGAGATCCTGTCACCCGGTGAGGAGTGCCGCCGCTGTGGCGGTGCCTTGAAGACGCTCGGGGAGGATGTGACGGAAGAACTGGAGTACGTCCCTGGTCGGTTCGTCGTGAACCGGATCGTTCGTCCGCGCATGGCCTGCTCCTGCTGTGAGGCGATTGTTCAATCGCCGCTGCCGTCCCGCCCGATTGATCGCGGTCGTCCCGGTCCGGGGCTGCTGGCACATGTCCTCGTGTCCAAATACTCGGACCATCTTCCCTTATACCGCCAATCGCAGATCTTCGCCCGTGAAGGCGTCGATCTGGATCGCTCCACGCTGGCCGACTGGGTGGGGCGCTCTACGGCGTTGCTGGAGCCGCTCGCCGATGCCATTGGCCGGATGGTCCGGCAGGGCGAAGCCCTTTTCGCCGATGATACCCCGGTGAAGATGCTGGCGCCGGGTCAGAAGAAGACGAAGACCGCACGGGTCTGGACTTACGTCCGAGATGAACGGCCCTGGTCGGGGCAATCGCCGCCCTGCGTCTGGTATCAGTTCACCGTGGACCGCAAAGGTGCCCATCCGGTAAGCCACCTTTCCGGCTACAAGGGCTGGGTCCATGCCGACGGATACTCTGGTTTCAACGGGTTGTTTGGCGACGGCAAGGCCTCCGAGACGGCCTGCATGGCGCATGTCCGGCGTAAGTTCGTGGATGTCTTCGCCTCCCAGGGGTCGGCCATCGCCGAAGAAGCCATCTGCCGGATCGCCGACCTCTACGCCGTGGAGAAAGAGGCACGCGGCAAACCACCTGACGAGCGGGTGACGCTCCGGCAATCAAAGGCCAAGCCTATCTTCGACGACCTTGAAGGCTGGCTGCACTCCCAGTTACCCCGGATCTCGGGCAAGTCGCCACTGGCACAGGCCATCCGCTATGCCCTTGGCAGGATGCCGAAGGCACGGCCGTATCTCGACAACGGGGCACTGGAACTGGACAATAACTCAGCCGAGCGGGCGATGAAGCCTGTGGCCATCGGCAGGAAAAACTGGATGTTTGCCGGTTCCGAAGGCGGCGGAAAAGCCATGGCCATAGCCTTCACGTTGATCGAGACCGCCAAGCTGAACGACGTAGATCCGCAAGCCTGGCTGACTTGGGTACTCGGACGCATCGCCGATCACAAGATCAATCGTCTCGACGAGTTGATGCCCTGGAGTTACGCTGCGCAGGCAGCGTAACCGGGGACGCCTCGTCCGTTCCAGAGCGCCTTCACCGGACGGTCACAATTCACCCTATGTCCCGCGAGCCGGTCGTTGCCCCGGTTTTGCCGAACGTCCGCTGTTGGTAGAAGCTGCCGTTGAGGGTAAGCGGTGCTTTAGCCCCACCTTCTGTTTTGGTTTGTGATTTGAGTTTCCAGCCTGAGTGACAATTTTCAGGGAGTTTCTCAATGGAGCAGTCAACGTCGTTTGTAAGCGTTGTGGCTGGGACCTATCTATAGGTTCCGACCCTCCCGTATCTCAGCTTTGCTATGTTGCCCCGTCAGCGACCTTCGCTAAGGTCGCTGACGGGGCGGTGTAGGGCGTCTGAGCCTTGTGGGTGTGGCTACGTTTGCTAGCGAGCCAGCACCGTCTCTCTTCATCATCTCGAACAGTTGCATGTGGCCTCATGCCAGCCTCCCGATCGCGTCATAGATCGACAGGTCGTGCTGCGGCACCTGCACATCATGGAGCGGCGCGGGCACCGAGGCGGCGATACCGGTCCAGACCGGGCCACGCGGCAACAGCTGCGCCTGCTCGCGGGCGAAGCGGTCGACCGGGCGTTCCTTCGTCTCGCCGTGGATGCGGGGATTGGCGACCTCGCGCAGCCAGCCGCCGACATGGGCATTGGCCGTCGCGGCATCCAGCAGAAGACCCTGTCCCTTGAGCCGGCTCTCCAGCGGCCAGATGAAGCTTTCCATCAGGTAGCGGTTGAACCGCTCGACCTTGCCCTTGGTTTGAGCCCGATGCGGGGCGCACATACGCGGGCTGAAGCCGTGATGCTTGGCGAAGTCCCGGGACCCCTCGTTGAACCGGTGCCGCCCGGGGCCATAGGCGTCGCGGTCGATCAACACCGTCTTCATGTTGTTGTAGAGCACCGTCTGCGGCACCCCACCGATCGCGTCGAAGAAACGCTCGTGCGCCTCGATCAGCGTGTCGAACCGCTCGTTGTCGGCGAACCAGACGAAGGACAGCCGTCTGAACCCGAGAGCGCCGACAAAGGCCGAGAGCTTGTTCCTGCCGCGCCGGATCGAGGTCCAGTCCGCCTGGGCCTACCGCCCCGGTGGCGTCTCGAACCGGATGATCTCCGGTGCAGCCACCTGCGGATATTGTTCCGCCAGCCATACCTTCAGGATCGTGATGCCACCGTTATACCCGAACCCGCACAGTTCCCGCATGTAGACCGTCGCCGGCAGACGCCGCGGTGCCGCCTCGGCGATCCGCATCTCCAGGTAGCCCTTGAACGGATCGAGCTTCGATGGCCGCGCCCGCGGCCCGTATCTCGGCGCCAGATCCGGCCCGCGTAGATACTTCCGCACCGTCTCCCGGCTGATCCCCAGCTCCCGCGCGATGACACGGATGCTCTTCCCCTGTCGGTGCAAAATCCTGATCTCCAAGGTCATCTCTCCTGTCAGTATCTGCCCTTCCTCTCCTCCGGACGGGCAAGGTAACAGGTGGGCCAGTTTTCAACCGGCGCCCCGGGTCAGTTTTACATCGGCGCTAACACCAGAAGGCGCTCTGCCAATTCCCAGGTCCAATAAGAGGTCGAAGCTCAACGCGTCGCATCTACGTCCAATTCGAATTTCACCTCATCCCGCTTGATCATGAGGCCTCTGCTACTGAAATTGCAGCCCGTTGCACTTCGTCCAACTCGTCAGCCCACCACTGGGACATCTTCACACGCTCATCCCAATATGCCCCCCTTGCGTACGCACGCCGGACTTCGTTGCCTTCGACATGGGCCAACGCCCGTTCGATTGCATCGGGGTTCCAACGACCACTTTCGTTTGCAAGCGTGGAGAACGTTGCTCGGAACCCATGTGCTGTCATCTCCTCTTTGCCAAAGCCCATCTTGCGGAGGGCCTGGTTGAAGGTGTTCTCGCTCAGAGGTTTGATCTTCAGGCTTTGAGACGGGAGGACGAGCGCATCCGGATGCGAATACGTCTTGAGTTCTTCCAGAACTGCGATGGCTTGGCGGGGAAGCGGTGCGACATGTTCAGTTCGCATCTTCATGCGCTCCGAAGGAATGCTCCATTTGGCAGCATCCAAGTCGAACTCCTTCCAACTTGCCAGCCTCAGTTCCCCGGGACGGACGTGCAGAATAGCGAGAAGTTTGAGGCCGAGCGCAACCACCCTGTATCCGCCATAACCATCGATGGCGGCCATGAGTTCTCCAAGCCGTTCCTTGTCGGTTATTGCGGCGCGGGATTGGACCCGCCTTCGCGCGAGGGCGCCCTTGAGAGGGATCGTGGGATCATTGGTGGTGATGCCGCTCGCAATGGCATACCGGAAGACCTCTCCGATCGTTGTCCTCAATCTGCTTGCTGTTTCGAGGTTGCCGATCTTCTCCTGCTTCTTGAGAACAGCAAGAACTTCGCTCGGCGTGATCTCCATGATCGGGCGCCCCGCGAGATCCTTGTTGGCTATTTCAAGCAGCCACGCCTTCTTCTTGACCGTTTGTTCGGCGCGCCCCTCGAGACGATTTTTCTCGAGCAGCTCACCGGCAAGCACGTCGAAACAACCGCGGGCCTCTACCTCCGCAGCACGTTTCCGTTCCTTTTTCACCGTAGAAGGGTCGATGCCCTCAAGAAGCAGCTTACGGTCTCTATCACGCTTCTCCCTGGCTTCCCTCAACGAAATCAGGGGGTAAGGCCCGTAGGACATCAGTTTTTCTTTGTTGTTGAAGCGATACTTCAGATGCCAGAGCTTGGATCCGTTTGGTTTTACCAGAATGTATAGGCCATATTGATCCGAACGTTTGTACGGTCGCTCAGAAGGTTGTAGGTTTTTCAATGCGATATCGGTCAGAGGCATGTCGTTTGATAGCAAATTGCAACCCCTAATTCCACCCCCAGATTTTTCGGCTGGAGGCGGACAAAACCGGAACACGCTGGACAATCAAAAGACGAAACCTCAATAATAACAGATACATCGGACGTTATCAGACTACCTCGGAGGTTGTAGTGGTGCCGGGGGCGGAATCGAACCACCGACACGAGGATTTTCAATCAAGTTACCAAATGTATTTTCAATTGGTTAAAAAGGTTTGCTTACCTTTTTGTATACCTTTATGGAGTCTGAGGCGAGATTCCGCTCAAGCTATTGGAAATTAAAACTTTTTTCATGACCTCGACGCCGAAACGCAATCATACACGACGTCAAATCCCCAGCCGGTTATCGTCCTATCTCGGCACCACTATGAAACCTGTTTCATTAGAAGCTTTTTGCCAAGCCCTCTACGAGTACAACATCCTCTGCATATGTTTCCATGATTTTCGGTGCGAGGGCAGCGAGCTGTTCCCGTATCTGTGGTGCTTCAATTCTCTCGGTGGCAAGAGCTCTTGGGATGGCGACTTTTTGGCCTAGATAGCCAGATATCTCCGTCGCCAACTGTTCAATTTCAGAGGTTGTATATATCCGGTCAACAAGGGGCCGGTCACCATAGAACAAGTTGCTACGCATAGACCGCCAGTGGGGGTCCTCAAATCCGGTCGGGACCGAGGAGACAAATTGCAGGACCGAGGCAGGTGTAACTTCGCAAAGGAGAGCTTGATAAACTGCAAGCCAGTCGCGATGATTGTGGTGACCGGAACCGCGGCAAAACTTATCAAGATAGAACGAACGAAATCGGTTGATCGGATGGCGCACGACAGAAAAGGAGAAGCCTTCAACTTGTCGTGGATCGCTTTGAGCCGAAATTTCTCGGAGAGAAAGTCCGGAAATGTCGCGCATCATCACTGTTATTGATGTGTACCCGCATTTGTAATTTGGCACATAGGTCAAGCCATTATACCGGACTACTCGCCGCATAGGGGTAAGGACTTCGGAGTTTCTGGGTGGCTGCCAAACATGGAGCGCTGTAATTCCGAAGGACTGAGCATACGCCGCAACTTGGATCCAGGAGCCCCTAGAGTTCATAATCAGGATTTCGCCGGACGGCGGGGGTGCTCCATGCTTTTGTTGAAAAGCTCTCTGATCGGCGAGCGTGAATAGCGGCAGGTCTGGTAGACTATGTTGCGGCAGATCGTAGAAATGGATGGCAGTACCATTGGGAAGGTTCAATGAGCCCAAGGTTGAATCATTGGCAAGCATTTTCGTGTTCAGACAGCTCAATAATTGGCGTCACACTAGGAAATGACAATCTATATTCACACACCGCATGGGGGATGTCCACCATCATCTCCCAAGTGGCGTGCTGTTTGAAGACATGATTGCTTGCGGAGTCAGCTACTCCCCAATGTTTGGACAGTTTCTGGCGTTATTTAAGCTACTCTTCGCTCCTGGACATAGACCAAGCGGCCAAACCAAGCGTGCCAAGGGAAAAGGGTCTCACGCCGGTCGGTAACGTGGGAGTTCTTGCGTTAAATTGTACTATTCCTCCCGGCCGCATTCATTGTTCAGAATCTTGACGTCAAACCAACTTGCGGACCAACAGAATGAAAGCAGAAATATCGCACGATCACCGGACCATTAACGTGGTGAACTAGGTCAAAAGCTGGGCAGGTCTGGCGAATCATTTCATTGGCGGAGGATCTCTTTGGAGCGACCGTTATTTTCAGGGTACACCTCATTGCGCAACCCGTATGCATCCAAGAGTTTCCGCCCGAAAAGACTTAAAAGCTTCTTCGCTGCCGCGCTCCGAGCACCTTCACTGGACACAATTGGGTAAAGAAAACTGTGATATAGTTCTGTATGAAATCTGTCTTGCTCTTTCGCTTCGTCGAAAAGACGAATTGCCCCAACATTTTTCTTGGCCTCAATCAGCCAATTTTTATTTCTCGCGATAGAAACAAGTGGAACATTATGCCTATGGCAGGCGATAGCAAACCATAGATCGCAAATGCCAGAGGTTCCGAAATCCTCAAAAGCAATTGGAAGGGTGGATGAATGAAAGGCAACCGTTCCAGTACCAAGAAGGTCGCACAGGAACGGCCCAGCGCCATCTTGAAAATGAAACACCGTACGGTTTTCAGTGTAGCGTAGCTTTTCCTTAGGAAACACAACACCATGCACTCCGACAACAGCTTTGCGATCAAGGGTTTCTATTTCGGATACTAGACGAGATACGTAGTCCGAGGGATAGAATATATCATCATCAAAAGTGAAAATGTAACCACTTTTCTCTTCAATCTCATAGAATTTTCCATTATCCCGCAAATCACCTAGTGCATCTCTTCCCAAGATCGGGTGAACTCCGTCCATTTTCAAAAACTCGGGAACATAGTCATAATTATTCAGGTACACATGCAGCTCATCTAACTGAGACAGCATACTAGGCAAGGTACGTCGAAGTATTTCTTGTCGTTCCGGAAAGGTTGCAAGCATCCCGACCAACTTTTCTCCCAAAAATGGTGAAGCATTTTGGTCAATTTCACCCAAAGGGAAGGGCCGAGTACGCTGAGTAAATTCGATGCGCGGTGACAAATTCAAAAGTTTAATATCAGAGTGCCATTTCCGAAAATTTTCGCGATATGCAGTTCGTGTTGGCGATAGATTATCCTTTAAGGTGTCCCCATCCGTTGAATAAGCGTGGGATCCGCTCGAAAGAGTCAAAGATCCACTCACCGTACGAAGGAAATAAAGCTCTCTTTCGACCCTTTTAATAGAACGAGGCCCAAAAGCAGTCAAAAGACGTTCCCGATATTCGCTATCGCCAGCGTATCTTACAAAGTCATAGAAACCTATTTCTTGGAATACACTCCTGTGAAAAAACAATGAATTTTCACCATATTTCAACTCACCCATAGGTTTTTGAAAGTCCTTACTCCATCTTCTTTGTTGACACTGGCTGGCCACAGCCACTTCATCCTTCAAAACAGCCCTCAACTGCTCTCTAACACGCTCAGGATGAATTTTATCATCGGCGTCAAGAAAACAGATGTAATCTCCCGTTGCAGCTAGCAGGCCCCGGTTGCGGGCATAGTAACACCCGAAGTTTTTGAAAAGGGGTATCAATTTAACCCTAGAATCGGCATCTGAAACAGCTTTCACGACTTCCAACGTTCTGTCGTTGCTGCCGTCATCAACTACGATGATTTCTATGTTTTCATGCGTTTGTCGAAGCGCCGAATCTATTGCTTCGGCAATAAACTCTTCACCGTTGTGAACCGGGACAACTATAGAAACCAGGATGGCTTCTTCATTTACATCATAACTTTTTCCACCGTTCCTGCTCAGCGTTAGAGCATTTTCTTTTTTCCCCTTCTTAAATCGATGCACAATTAATGCCGGCAAGATAATTGGAGAAAGAATAGCTAGAACAGGCAGGCCCGCTGTCAAAGCGACTATTCTAGCTCGCTTTTCTCGTTTCTTTATTTTCCTGTTTTGAGCCTCACTCGAAGCCAATCTTTGCTTTTGCGTTGCCACTTCGGCCTGCAGAATGTTCACTTGCTTTTTCAGGTTAGAAAGCTGCAGATCGATTATTTCCTTTTCTTTTGACAATAGGCTTTGATCGCTTGCAAGTTCCCTGATTTGCTCCAAGTGTTTCTGAATTTTCTTTTCATGCAATCTAGATTTTTGATAGTACTCGAAGGAAGCGCGCAAAAGATCATATGCCGACTCACTCGAAAAATCGTTTTCTTTTGGGGCAAAACAAATAGTTGGGGTTTCATTGAATATGTTGATCGGAGTGTAGTCAAACTCTTGCGCCCATTCGACTAATTCGTCAAGATTAGAGGGGCTGGAAGCCTCAGCATATACAAATGGCTTGTCTGAATGTAATAGCCTAATAGCTCCATCCAAGACCTGCCGTTCCATTCCTTCTACGTCAATTTTCAGGACCGATACCCTTTTCTTAGGCCGGAAATCATCGAGAGTAACGAGGTTAATCGATCCTTGGCTGTCTTCACTAAAGTGTTGCATGCCAATATTTTCGAGTGAGCCGCCCTCGAGGTGGCCTTTGCCTTTTGATGCCCCGACAGCAGCGTTTACAATAGATACATCTCCGGAAAAGGAGTTTATATTTATGGATTCTCGTAGGTAAGAAACCAACCTCGCATCGGGTTCGAAAGCTGTGACGTTTGCGCCATGAGCTGCTAAAGCCAATGTGTGATTTCCAATATTTGCGCCGACATCAAAGATGACGCTATTTGGAATAATTCTTTTTAAAATGTCTCGGATCAGATCAGCCTCGTACGGCACACGAGATACTGAAACTTGTTTCTGGATGTGATCTGTAGAAGAGTCCGGAAGGATAATTCGGAATGTTTTCCCGTCAAAATTGATTGAATGCACTTGCTCATCGCGGCAATCTGGATTCGACAAGCTTCATCTCCCTCTGGGCTCATACTGGGTATCGTTGTCGTATTCCTATGAGTTTCGTTGGGGCACTTCAATATATTTTGACAAGATCTGTGACCTCCCCCCCCCCCGCTGGCCCCTCTTTCATAACGAGAGTTTGATTTTTGATTGCGCTGCTCCCCAAGTTTGGACCGCCGGAAGCTGGATTTTTCCGGTTCTTTGCTCTGAGCCCCAACCTTGGACCGCCAGAAGCTGGAGTTTTCCGGCTCTGTCACGATGACGGGCTGGTGACGCCATCGGGATAATGCATGGCAATCGGGACGTTGTATCCGATTGCGCTGTGGGGTCTGTCCTCATTGTAGTGCCGACGCCAATCCTCCAGCTTTTCGCGGGCATCTGCAAGGCTCATGAACCAGTGTGCGTTCAGGCATTCCGCCCGGAGCTTGCTGTTAAACGCCTCAATGAAGCCGTTGTCCGTGGGCTTTCCGGGCCGTGAGAAGTCGAGGGTAACGTCGTTGGCGTAGGCCCAGAGATCGAGGTCCCGCGAGATGAACTCGCTGCCGTTATCGACTCTGATCGTTTTCGGATAGCCGATCTGCCCGCAGACCCGTTCGAGCGTCTGCACGACATCTTCGCCCCGATAGGTGAAGCGCGGATCGGCCGCAGGGCAGAGCCGCGAATGCGTGTCGACGATGGTCAGGATACGCAACCTCCTGCCCAGGGCGAGTTGGTCGTGAACGAAGTCCATCGCCCAGACATCGTTCGGCCCGACGGCTTCCTGACGGTCTTCTCTGAGCTTTGCCTTCACCCGGCGCTTCGGGTGCTTGTTCCTGAGCTGCAGGCCCAACTCGTTGTAAATCCTGCGTGTCTTCTTCATGTTGATCACCCAGCCCTCCCGTCTCAGAAGCACGTGAACGCGCCTGTAGCCATAGCGCACACGCGTCTCTGCGATCTCTTTGATCCGCCGTTCGACGGCAGCCTGATCCGTCCGCCGGGACTTGTAGTGGTAGGTGGATGTGTCGAAGCAGATGGCCCCACAGGCCCTCCGGATCGACACGCCCCAATCGACGCACATCCCGGTGACGATTTCGCGCAAACGGCCAGGCTTCAGAGCTTTCGCCGAATGACATCCTGAAGCATTTCCCGATCCAGCGTCAGATCGGCCACGATCTTCTTCAGCCGGGTGTTCTCATCCTCCAGCGCTTTCAGCCGACGCATCTCATCCGGCAAAAGGCCCCCGTATTTTTTCTTCCAGTTGAAATATGTCGCCTGGCTGATCCCCGCCCTGCGGCAGATCTCCGCAACCGGCGTGCCTTGTTCGCCCTGCTTCAGGATGAAGGCCTTCTGCGCCTCCGTGAACTTCGATGCTTTCATGCGATTCCGCTCCTCTCCCAGCCAGGGAAACTTAGCGGAAAACTCCAACTTCATACGGTCCAGTTTTCAGGGGGCAGAGCAAACCAGTTGGAAGAAAGGAACGCCATAGCTTGGTCAAAAAAACAACTTGATCGGTCTACCCGGCTCTGTTGCACAAATCCGTGTGGGATTCATCTCGTGAATCCAGCATGGTAGCTAGTATGCATGAGCAGACCTACACCCCCAACCTACAGGACCAGGAACTGGCCAGCCTACAATGAAGCGCTCAAGCGCCGGGGCTCTCTGACGATCTGGTTTGACCCCGACATGAGCTGGGATGCCGCGCCGTCAGGCAGGCACGGCCGTCAGCAGACCTACAGCGACGCCGCTATCCAGACATGCCTTACGATGAAGGTTTTGTTCGGCATGGCGCTTCGGCAGACGACAGGCTTCGTCGAAAGCCTGTTGCGGTTGGTCGGCCTCGACTGGGCGGTGCCCGACTTCAGCACGCTGTCCCGCCGCCAGAAGACCCTGGCCGTCAACATCCCCTACCGTGGGTCGAAGGGCCCGCTCCACCTGTTGATCGATAGCACCGGGGTCAAGGTCGAGGGCGAAGGCGAGTGGCACGCCCGCAAGCATGGTGGCCCCAAAAGGCGCGTCTGGCGCAAGATCCACTTGGGGATTGATGAGGAAACGCTGGAGGTTCGGGCCGTCGAAATCACAGGGAGCCACATCGGTGATGCGCCGGTATTACCCGACCTTCTCGACCAAATCCCGCAGGACCGGGAAATCGGTAGCGTCAAGGCTGATGGCGCCTACGACACGCGCAAATGCCACGATGTAATCGCTGACCGCGGCGCCCACGCTGTCATCCCGCCCCGCAAGAACGCGAAGCCCTGGAAGACGATCACCGCCGGAGCCATGGCGCGAAACGAAGCACTGCGAGCATCGAAATACCTCGGTCGTGCCCTCTGGCGACGATGGAGCGGATACCACCGCCGAAGCCGCGTCGAGACCAAGATGCATTGTGTGAAACTGCTGGGGCAGCGCCTCATGGCACGAGACTTCGACCGACAGGTCGCGGAGCTTCAGGTCCGTATCGCCGTTCTCAACGGTTACACCGCGCTCGGAATCCCTGTCACAGAGCCCGTGGGATAAGTCTGTCCGGGGAAAGGGGAACTTCGGCCATCAGCCGATTTCTGCAACAGAGCCGGTCTATCCCCAAGGCGCGCAAGCAACCGTGGCAGAGTGCTGCACCGCCGTTTGTACTTTCGGTTGTCGATAGTGTGCAGTTTGGCTAGAGGTAGCTGTGTTGAGATTCTGCGGATCACCCAATGACAAAAAGACTATCGAAACTGTCTATAATTTTCCCGTTTTTCAATGCCCAGAGACATGTTGAGGAAAAGCTAAGTATATTTGGAAAAATCCTGGAAATGGGAGGACAGCTAATATTTGTCAATGATAACTCCAGAGACAATGGGGCCTCAATACTTTGTGACGCGCTTGCCTCACATGAAGAAGGTTTTGTTTTAGCTAACTTAAGTGAAAACGTGGGCGCCGGGGCGTCAAGAAATGTTGGCTTCAAACTGGCAAATAGAGAGTTCGTTTTATTTCTTGATATAGACGATCGAATTGACGCAGATTTATTGTGCGAAGCGCTCGCTGATTGCCGCACACAGGGTTGTGAAATCCAACTTTCTAGATTCTCCTTGGAAGATGAGAATGGGAACACCCTGAGATTGTCTAGGACCGATAGAAAAATTTTTGAAATAATTAAAAGTAGATATAGCCACAAACTGTTTTCTATTGATGAGTTCCCGAAGCTTCTGCGACTTACAAACTACCCATGGAACAAGATCGTAAATACTGAATTTGCTCGGAAGGTGAATCTGAAATTCAGCGAAACGCGAGTGCAAAACGATGTTTTTGCACACTGGCAATTATTATTGGCGGCGAAAAGAATTGGATTTTTTGATGGAGTATACACTTCACATATTTTGAGTGATAAGCACCATCAAATTACAAACGATTTTGGAAAAAATAGACTCCAGATGTTTGATGTTTTTGATCAAGTTGAACGCGAGCTGTTTTCTGTCCGCGAATACAAAAGGATTGGATATTCCGAATACCTGGCATTCAAAACGGAATTAATGCTCTGGGCTCAGGCGCGAATGCAATCAGATTTGTTGGATTTCTTTCATCGTCGGGCGCATAAGCAAACTATGTTAACAAGTCGGCTTGACTTGCTCATGTTCTGGCTTCAACATCCCTCTCGTGCTAAGCGTTATAATCGGTTTCGAAACCGTAAAAAAAATTCGACTGCTAACCCAATGAAATAGACCTCCTCCACGTTGATCAACCCCGTTGCCCACTCGGCGAAGAAATCCGACGCCTTCTACGACAAACGCTGGTTTGTCATTTACGGAGAGGGGAAGGCATGGCCGAATATGTGGTTTACTATCGGGTTTCGACCGAACGGCAGGGGCAATCCGGCCTTGGGCTGGAAGCACAGCGGGCGATGGTCGAGCAATTTCTGGCCCCCACAGATCAGGTGGCTGCCGAGTTCACAGAAATCCAATCTGGCAAACGGGATGATCGGGTTGAGCTTTGGAACGCTATCAACCTTGTGAAGAAGACTCGGTCGAAGCTGCTGATCCCGAAGCTGGACAGGTTTTCCCGGAAGGTGTCATTCATTTCGGGGATCATCGACCAAGGGATCGAATTGGTCGTCTGCGAACACCCTAACGTCTCAACATTTTTCCTGCACCTGTTGGCCTGCTTTGCCGAGGAGGAGCGTCGACAGATTTCGGAGCGCACCAGAGCCGCACTCAGAGCGGCAAAGAACCGGGGAACCGTCCTTGGCCGGAATGCTCAAGCCTTGGCGACTCAACGGCAGTCGGAGAAGCGGAAATTCTTCGAAACGATCCGCACCGAGTTCGAACAGGCACTCATTGAGTCTGGATCGTTTTCGGCCACGGCCAGTCTGCTGAATGAACGGAGTGTGGCAACATTCAAGGGCGGGCGCTGGTATCCACAGACAGTGAAGAACTACTCGGTGCTGGCGATGGGAAACTCCAGCGTGGCATCGAAATAGTAATTGTCATGCTCCTACACCCATACAGCACTTTTACCATTTTCTTGTTGGGGCAACCTCGGCCAGATACAGAGAGCTAGAGCGACTACCCACTGAGCGATATCATCCGGCCCTTCAACGGACCACAAGTATGCACAGCCATATCAGTCTGCGCCACCTCCAGATCAAAGGCCGCTTTCGGCGTCAGGAATTGTTCTACGTCCAGCTCCGGGAACAGCACCTGCTTGATGTTTTCCAACAACTCAACGGTTTTGGCTGTTCGCGGCACCTGATGCGGCACGAAGACCTTTTTCTTTCGGGCATTGTCCACATCCATTTTGGTGCAGGGAATGCCGAAACCATCATTCAGGATTTGCGCAAACTCTTTGACCTTGAGCTTGTAGTCAGAGGTGATGTCGGCCCGCTGAAACGCCTCCACGTTGATCTTGTGGGTGCCCGCTTTCCGTAGCTTATGCGCAATGCTCAGGTCCCGGCGAAGGCGCTTCAGGACACCATCCTCTTTAGCGATATATGCCCCAGCCGGACCCTGTGCCGCCAGTTTGCCCTCAAAGTACTCCGCCCATGCTCGGTAGTCAGACGTCGTTTTCAGACAATGCCCAGCCTGCTTGTTGTAGTCTGCCCAGATCGCCCGAGTGGTGTTGAACTGGTCCACGGTGTCCCACGGCTGGGTCGAGAATGCCAAGTGGGTACGAGTTTGCCCGTCGTCGGTTGTGACAGTGACGTCTCCGGCCATAATTGGTTTCCGCTTCCAGTCAAACTCCATCGACAGGCGTTTGGTCATCGTCTTGTCAACGAAGTCCATCCCCTGTTCATACATCTCCCGAATACCCGCCCCCATCGTGACTGTCAGCGTGTCGGTCGGCTTCCGGTCAAAGAACAGATCAACAATTTTGTCATTCTGCTCTTTCTTGGACAGGATGGCATCCAGCTTGATACCACCCTTCGCTAGCACAACTTTCTCATCTTCCTTGGGTTCAATGCCAGTGCCTGACCAGTCAGGAACCTCCGATGGCCGCAGCGTGGCTTGGCCTCTGGTGCGCCACCCAACAGGCTGGCGGATGATGTGCTTGACCTCATAGATGCCCCATTGCGCGGCCAACTTGATCCGGGAGTCCAGATATCGCCGACCGAGCGTGCCTTTGGCAGCCTTCTTCATTTGCTCATCGGTGGCCGTGGTCAAAAAGCCATCGGTGGTGACACTGAAGATTTGCACGTCCTGAGGCAGCGCATTCATAATTTCACTGAGCACACCCCGGCAGAAAGCCGTGATGAAGGCAGCATAGACCGGGTTGGTGATCTTGCTCGGTTCCAGACGTTTGGTTTCGGCATCCCTCAGATCGTAGATACGTCGTTCTCGCAGACCCTGAGCCGTCTTGCCGTATGTGGAATTGACAAGCTCCTTCCAGAATAGGTTGTCCAGGGTCTTCTTGGGATGCTTGGCCCTCTCCTCGATGCAATGACGGGCAAAGTCGAGAAACGGTCGCTTGGCATGACCGCCGTATTCCCTGCCGCCACCTTCTCTACGACTGATAACACGGTCAGAGTTGATCCGCCGCCCCTCCACCAGTTCGATCTTTGCCCCTAGTTTCTTGGCCAGCAGGATTTCACTGATATGCGTGGTGCAGTTGCCCTTGCGAGGGAACAGCAAACCGTTTTCGGTGCGCACGGGCAGAACCGGGTATCGCACGTCATCCGGGAACTCAAAATCCACATTGGCAAAGGCCAGGTCTTCAACGGTCAAACCACCGCCAAGCAGTTCTTCGGTGCTGGTGATGTGCGTGATCGTATTCCAATCCGGTTCCCCGATGAGCGCCATTGCCGATGGGTACGCACTGGTCAGATCATAATCATACCAGACACCTTCGGGTGCGGGGCCAAACCAGAACTGTTCATTGCGGCCACCGTGATAGCATTCGGTAAAGAAGTCTTCGTGCCAGAACAGTTTCTGAACGGACCTCGGTTCAGCATTTGTCTCGTATTGCTGTTTCTTGTCGTTCCAGCGCTTCTCCGTCACGACTTCTTTGCCGACGATTTCAAGCGGATCGAGTCCTTGGGACAACCAATGTGACCGTATCAGATCGACACCGATGGATGTCAGCGTGACAGGCAGTTTGAACTTACCCGTCTTCTCGAAATACAGCCGGATCATGCGAACCGTGTATTGGGCACATACCTCAGCGTCCCGGATGGCATAGTCCCGGAACAGAGGCCAATTATCCTCCAACAGGTCGGCCATGTTTTCTTTGTAGTGCTGCTCCTGCTTGGGGTCGTCCGACAGCTTCAGCTTTTCAAAGCCAAGGATTTCACCGAGCTTGGCAAGGCTTTTGGCCCCTGTTGGTGCAAGGGCAATCGTATCTCTGATTTTGACATACAGCCGTGCTTTGGAAAGCAATCGTGTGTGGATGGTATGACAGAACCATTGGTTCTTTCGGACTTCTCCTCAACGGATAGGAGAAGTATGTCCAAAATCCAGATTGCCCCCAAAAGAACCAACATTCGCGCAGCGAATGTCTTGCGAAGCAAGCGATTGGCCAAGCATTGCTACCCATCGCAAGCAGTTGGCCAACTAACTTCACTTCGTGAAGTACTTCGTATTCGCTAGGTTGGTTTGGCTGGCTGGTTGGGCTGGCCGGGGAAAGTATTTGGTCCCATGGCGTTCAATCTGGTGTCCTTCAGGACGATGGCGGGACAACAAATTGCCACCCATCGCTATCATCTAGCAACTATTTGGCTATCAACTTCACTTCGTGAAGTGCTTCGCATGATTTGGGTTTTGTTGCTCGTGATTGGCATCGCCCGGAAAGCTATTGGTCCCGTTGCGTCCCGACCAGAACCCAAGGGGACCAATGGCTTTTTCAATGTATCCGGCAGGTGTCACTTTCCGAACCGGCTACGGATTTCTGAGGCAGCTGTTTCAAGGACGGCATCCAGCTTGCCGTCGCTCGTGAGGTTCTTCAGTTTTTCGAGGTTTTGGACAACGTCCTCCGCATCCGAGCATTTGATGGCCGTCAGGCCGGGAGCAAGTTCCAGGGGCGTCCTGCCATACCGGGGCGAAATGAACCAATCCCCTTTGCTGGTCTGCCAGACCCAAGTGCTTTTCCAGGTTTTGCTGGCGTTCCCTGCTTGCATTCCTGCCAACTGCTTGTCGATGGCGGCAATGAATTTCTGACGACGCTGTTGGGACGGCTGTGTGGTTTTCGGCTTTTCCGCGGCGTCAAGATTGAATTGTTTCTCGAGTGTCATTGGGATCTCCTTTGCTACCCCAACGGCGTCCCCCAACCTCCCCGCAACAGGCAACGTTCTTTTTGATGTTTGACCTTAGAGAGACTTCGGTTTGGTAATCTGTTTGCAGTCCACAGGTCGCTTGCCGGTTCCCGAGTAAGCAGTCACACCACACGCTTTGCATTTCCAAGCGATCAGCGCGCCTCGATCGTCTGCTGACGTACGTTTCCATTTGCACACCAGCCTTGTCTTTTGCTGACGAACGGCATTTGTCATCAGTCGCAGAACCAGCCACAAGCCCAGAATGGCTGCAACAATCGCTACTATCAGCAACGTACTGACTTCACTTGCTGAGACCGAAATAGATTTCACCGTCTGGGCTCCTATCTGTCGACCTCAATGGGGTGATCTGGTTCTCTTTTCGAGACCTACAGCCAGTGCTTGTCAAGGCCGCAAGGCATCAATGATATTGTACCAAGGTGTTTTGCGAGCTTTGTTTTTCAGGCAGATAGCAACCGATCCGATTAGTAACTTGCTCAGGCAAGACAGGACGTCCCGCCTGGCAAAAGAAACCCCGCCAGAGCGGGGTTGACAGCAAAGGGTGTGCCATGTCGTCCTGTATCTCTACCCAGTCACGTGGAAGCCATGTTTGACTTTGGTCAAAAATGAACCCCGCCTAAGCGGGGTTCATGAGTACCGGGAAAAAATAGTCTTGATATCTGAAGGGGCCACTCACAACACCTCTTCACCTTCCATTGGTGCCCGAAAAAACCCAAGAGAAGAACATGGTTTTTTCACCACTCAAACCAAATATTGGGATACCGGAATTCAGTCATCACTCCTTGTGCTGCAAGTTTTCAATGATCCCTTTCGTCGGTGCCATGTTCTTCAGATAGAACCGCTCCAACTGATCCACGGACGTCCCAGCATTCTTGGCAAGGGTGTGGAGGTTCACCTTCCCATTCGACCCTCTGAGTCGTGCTTGGATGGCATAGTGCCGAAGCGAATATGGCGACAGCTTCCGATCTTCATCCAGCAGCTCGGCCTTTTCCAGAATGTGGTTGAAGATACGACGGGCCGTATTGATGGCCGTTCGCCGGTTCGGATATTCCGGCATCCAGACGTAGCCATTCTTGTCCGGTCCCTTTTCATCGAAGGGGTTTACGACGCCCTGGTACAAAGGCACGGCTATTGGCATGGTAATACTTACCCGTCCGCCAGTTTTGCCGCCCCGAACATTCATTTCCAGATGAGCAGGATCACCCTTGATCTGAATGTCCTTGTGCTTGAGGCCGAACAACTCCCCTTCAGTCGGTCGGAGAAAGGTATGAACTACAAACCGGAACATCTTGGCATGGTGGCCGGTGATCTTCACACCACGAACCTTATCACCCCGTTTGGCACATTCATCGGCAGCCTTCAGGAACCGTTTGTATTCGTCATCACTGAACGTGTGCCGGGGGGTATCCACGGTCTTTTGCTTCGGCATGACAGGCACAACATTCAGCAGCCCGTCTTCCATCGCCATCATAAGAACTTTGCGAATGATGATGGTGTGCTTGGCCTTGGTCGATTCAGCCAACTTCTTTGACCGATTCTGATCAAGATGAACCAGATAATCCCGAACCATCCCCGTATTGATTTTGGTTACGTCATACTTGCCGAAGTAGCAAATCAGACCGTCTTTCGACCGGTTCAGCAGTTTGTTGTCGCCATCCGACCATTTCGATTTGCCCTTCTGCACGGTCATCAGCTTTTTGGCATAGTGCTCGAAGCTGGTGGTCTTCTTCTGGGCGTGGTCGCTGTTGGCCTTGCTGTGGTACGTATCGGCAAACTCATACGCCACTTCAATGGCTTCGAGCCTTGATTCTTCCTTGGATGATCGATGGACGTATTTGCCCGCTATTGGATCCCTCAGACGGATGAACCAATAGGGGCTGCGGCCCGTCCGATAGATCGCCAGACCTTTTCGGAGATGTTTCAGCTTGGAGATTTGGTTTTTTGAATCTTTGGACAAGTTCAGCCAGTGGGAGGAGTGTATAACTGTGTATAACTTTTACGGGCCAAATCTGAAGGCTTCAACGTCAGAAATTTATCAACTATTTCAGGAGTTTAGTGGTGCCCGGGGGCGGAATCGAACCACCGACACGAGGATTTTCAATCCACTGCTCTACCCCTGAGCTACCCGGGCACGGGAACGGCGTTTGCCGTTGGGTGGAGGCCTTCTATGACTTGCAACAGGCGGTGTCCAGAGGCTTTTTGAGATTTTTTCAGTGCCGACGATCCGGCCTTGTTTCTTCAGACGGAATGTCGGCGTCAACGTCTTCCTCACGCTGCGAGGGCACCGCGTAGGACCCGTTCAGCCACTTTGCCAGGTCCAGATCCGCGCAGCGCTTCGAGCAGAATGGACGATAGACCTTCACCGTTGCCTCACCGCATATCGGACAGCTCATTTCAACACCTCCGCCAATGGAACACGTCCCCGCTTGCGCTGCAGTTCGAAATGCCCCAGCGGCGTCCAGCCGGCTAGGATGGTTTCCTCGCTGTCCGCCTTGAAGGCCGCGCGCAAGGCGGCTTCGAAACCGCGCCGGTCCTTCTTGGGCATCGGCGCCAGATCCAGCGTGATCTGGCCGCCCAAGCCGCGCACGCGCAGCGCCCGCGGAAGAGCCTTGGCGCAGGCGAAATTCGCCTTCTGCCCAGCCGCCAAAGACGTATCGCTACCCGTGTTCACATCCACCGCGACCAGAGCCCGCGTGGGCTGGATATAGAGCTGCCCACCGCCGGGCAGCGGCTCGGCAATCCCCAACACCGCGTCCAGCGCGTCCAGGACGCCATGAGACTCGAAACCACCGGGCTCGGTCACCACCTCGGCCGGCTCGGTCCAGTCGCGCCAGGCCAGAACGTGCGGCCCGTCGCCCTCGGCCAGTTTCTCGGATTCCGTGCCCGTGTCGTCCAGAACCTGTCGGGCCAGATCGGTCATTGCGGCGATGTCTTCGGCGATCTCATCGGCACCCGCCTCTGCGCAGCAGGATCGCAGGATCAGGCCGAACGCACACCCTTCCATCGCCTCGTGGGCGATTTCCAGCAACCGGTCGCGTTCCTCGTCATCGCGGATGCTGCGCGAGACGTTGAGGCCCGGCGCATCCGGCGTGACGATGGCATAACGGCTCTTGAACAGCAGACGGGTCGTCACCGGGATCGCCTTGCCCGGCTCGGCATAGCCGCTCACCTGCACCAGCAGCTGCGCTCCGGGCGCAAGACCCTTGACCTGACGCAGGAAGGCCGGCCCGTCCGGGGTGGAGAGGAACATGCCGCCCTGCCCCTTCACCGGGCGGTCGGCGCGGGCGCGATAGATCGTTCCGGGTGGCGGCGCATCGCCTGCGATGAGGAAATCATCCAGTTTGCCATCCACCATCAGGGCGGCGGCCTCGCGGCCCTGGATGTGATCCAGAATGATGGTCCGGCCCTTCATGATGCCTCTCCATACAGGGGATAACCTGCGGCCTGCAAAAGCGCGGCCGTTTCCGACAGCGGCAGCCCCACGATACCGGTGAAAGACCCGCTGATCCACGGGATGAAGGCCCCGGCCGGCCCCTGAATCGCATAGGCCCCTGCCTTGCCCTGCCAGTCATCGGTGGCGAGATAGGCATTCACCTCCAGATCCGACAGCCGCTTGAACTTGACCAGGCTCACAACGTCGCGTTCCCAGAGCTTGTCGCCACGGCGCACTGCGACCGAAGTGATCACCCGATGACGGCGCCCGGACAGGGCATAGAGAAACTCCGCCGCCTCGCCCGCATCCGCGGGCTTGCCCAGAATCCGCCGGCCAAGCGCCACGGTGGTGTCTGCGCACAGCACGATGTCATCGTCACTCGCCGGAACCGCCAGCACCTTTTCGCGCGCGATACGGGCGCAATAGGGGCGCGGCAATTCACCCTTGCGGGGATCTTCGTCAATGTCGGGGGGAAGAACGGCGTCGGGCCGCACGCCAAGCTGGGCCAGCAGGTCCAGCCGTCTCGGGCTGCCCGATCCGAGAATCAACGCCATGTGGGTGGCGTTACTTGAAGCGGTAGTTGATCCGACCCTTAGTCAGATCATAGGGGGTCATCTCGACCTGAACGCGGTCGCCGGCCAGAACGCGGATGCGGTTCTTGCGCATCTTGCCTGCCGTATGTGCGATGATTTCATGGCCGTTTTCCAGCTCGACCCGAAACGTCGCATTGGGCAGGAGTTCCTTCACGACACCGGGAAATTCGAGCGTATCTTCCTTGGCCATGTTGTCTCCATACTTGCGTTGCTCCGCGGGAACCGCGGAATCAGCGCCTAAATGGGCGCATTTTGCCTATTTTTCAAGGGTTGAATTGCCTAAAGGCAACAGTTTGTGACCGATTGGACGCGGGGTTCCTGCTCTTGCCAGTGCGTCCGGTTGAGAACCCGGCCATCGGCCCGCACATGGGCGATCGCGTCCAGATCGACCTCGGCATAGGTCCAGCCCGGCTGGTTCAGCGCGCCCTCTGCGAGAACGCCGGTATCTGGGAAACCCACGTCGGGAGGGCCGAACACGCCGCCCATGCCGGTGTTCATGTCCACTGCTTCGGACCACTCATTGTTGCCGACCAGCGAGGACATAACGGTAACGCATTGATTTTCCAGCGCACGCGACATCGCACCGATGCGGACGCGCCAATAGCCCGACAGGGCTTCGGTGCAGGAGGGCACCAGGATCAGATCAGCCTCGGACAGGGCGCGCCCCAGCAGAGGAAACTCGCTATCATAGCAAATGAGGACACCGATCTTGCCCAGTGCCGTGTCGAACAGTTTCAGCGGCCCGCCCGGCGCGATGTTCCAGGGGTCGCGCTCGAACCGGGTCATGATCTGCTTGTCCTGATGGTCATGGTCGCCGTTGGGCGAGTAGAACTCGGCCCGGTTCACGGGGCGGCCCTGACCGGTATTCACCGGCGCCGACGCGCCCAGAATGTACAAATTGTACTCGGTTGCGAGGCGCCGATGTACGTTTTGTACATCCTCCATCCGGTCGGATACGGCCTGAATCGACCGCTCCAGATCGCCAGCCACCTCGGCGCCGTCCAGCGTCGAAAGCTCCATCGCGCCGTATTCCGGAAACACCAGCAACTGTGCGCCCTGCCCCGCGGCCTGCGCCACCCAGCCGGCCAACTTGTCCTCGTATTGCGCCCAGCTGTCGAGCCAGTCGAGATTGTAGGCGGCGGTGGCGATTTTCATGATACAGGTTCCGGTGGCAGATTCGGCGGCAACTCTATGAGATGCAGGCAGGGAGTGTATAGATCAATTGCCCCGATCGATACGAAAGACCCGCCAATGCTGATGTCAGATCGAAGCCGACGCCCTCGATTCTCCTGAGCAAATAAACCTTGATTGGTGAAACGCTGACCATCAGCATAGTCTGGGTAATCCCATCGGAGTTGATTGTGCCAGAACGCAAAGCCACAAGTCTGCTCAGACAGCCGTACACAGCAAGATGATACGGCCGTCCCCAGAGTTGCTTGCGATTTCGCGCCGCCTGCATCAGGCCATCCTCACCGGCAACACCGAAATTCTGCCGGGCTTTTTCTCTGTCGGCGAAGAAATGCGCTTCATTGGTACGGCCGAGAACGAATATTGGAACGGTTCGGTTGTGAGCGAAGGGGTTGCCGACTTTTTCAGCGAAGTGCCTGACATTCTTGCGGCGGAAGAAATCCAGTCCGAGGCATTCGAGAATGGCGAAACCGGCTGGGCGTCTTTCGTGTACCGCGTCCACTTTTCAGGTTTGCCCAAACCCAGCCTTCAGCGCGAAACATACGTGTTTGTTTTGGATGGGGCCCGATGGAAAATAGTTCAGCGGCATGGTTCTGCACCAGTACCGAACGCTGTTCATATGGGCACGGAACAAACAGCAATACAGCGGCTGGTCGATGCGGCGAGAGACGAAGGTCCGGAACTGGAACAGACCGAAGGTTTGGCTTCGATCCTGTTCACCGATCTGGAAGCCAGCACGGAATTGGCGGCTGCGTTGGGCGATGCACGCTGGTCGAGCCTGATCAATGACCACTTTCGCGATATTGCAGACATCGTAGAGGCGCAGGGCGGTCAGTTCGTGAAATCCCTTGGAGATGGCACGTTGTCGAGCTTTCCTTCGGCACAGCAAGCCTTGAAAGCTGCCGTTGAAATGCAGAAGGCCGTTGTTTCCCGAAATCAGGACCCGCAACTTGGTTTGCGCATCGGAATCCACACCGGAGAAGTCGTTCAGAATCGCGGTGACTTCTTTGGTGCTGTGGTAAACAAGGCTGCCAGAATAACAACCATGGCCTCTGCTGGTCAGATCTTGGTGTCCGACGTCACATGCACCATGGCTGGAGACGCTCGGGACATGACGTTTTCAGAGCCCGTATCAGTGTTTTTCAAGGGCTTTGAAGGAAAGCATTTGCTTCATCGGCTGGAATGGAAACCATGAATTTGACGTTTTGCAGGCCGAATGTGGTCATCGCCGAATGAACGAAACGCCTGCACAGCGGTCGTTCATCCGAACTCCAAAATCCGCGATCGACCGGAACACCTGAAAGCCCGTGCAGGGCCGCCTCACAAACCCCTGATCCAGAACTGCAGCGGTTTGAGGGTTTCCGATGCCTCGCCCAGGTCCTTCCACGAGAACTGGGCGATCACCCCGGGCAGAGGCTCATACCCCCGCGCGCGCCAGAACGCGTCGAGCGGCCGGTAATCGGCCGGGCGCATCGGATGATCCGCCGGGCGCTGAACACCGCAAAAGGCGCTTTTGGCAAAACCCAGCTCGCGGGCATGGGCCTCGCGCAGGTCAAAGAACCGGTGCCCGATGCCCTGCCCGCGATAAGCCGGGTCCAACACCGATTCCGCGCAGTAGAAGATCTGGTTCAGATCCAGCCCGCTGCCCTCGAAGGCCGCGGCGAAATCGTCGGCGTGGTCCGCCAGCGGCATGCCGGTCGAGGCCCCGACCAGCCGATCGCCGTCAAAGGCGCCGACGACGATCGCCCGGTCGCTGTCGCGATAGGATTGCAGGTAGTCGCGCTCATAGGCCGGATCTCCGTCATAGAGATAGGGCCAGGCGCGGAACACCTCGATGCGCAGCCGCGCCACGTCGTCCAATGCCGCCTCGAGCGCCGGCCCCGTCAGCGCGCGAACCTGCGTGACCTCAGCCATTCGAGACCTGCTTTACCCAGTCCGCAAGGTTGTAGAAGGTGGTGACCCGGGTGATCTTGCCATCCTGGAGATTGAAAAAGGACCCGGCCGGCAAACGGTAGGTCTGGCCATGCGCCTCGGGCAGCCCTTCATCGGTTTGAAGATAGGTGCCGTTCACGATGAATTCGGCCGCCGCGCGGGTGCCGCCTTCGGCCTCGAAGATCACCATGTCGGTCAGGTTTTCCTTGTAACAGCGATTCATGTGGGCGCAGAACTCGGCGAATTTCTCTTTGCCGACGCGAATCTGCCCCTCGTTCACGTGATGCGCCACGTCGTCCGACAGGCAGGCCAGCATGCCTTCGACGTCACCTGCGTTGAAGGCATCGAAATAGCGTTTGACGGTCTCGTTCATTGTGTCTCCGTAGGCTCTCCCCAGCGGTCCTTGAGATGCTGGATGATCTGATCGCGGGTTTGTCGATAGTGGTTTAACTTCTCTTCCCGCGTCTCGCCGAGCCCAGTAGGGTCCATTATTGGCCAATATTCGACATCGAGGTGAAAATATCGCGTGAGTTCCAGCGCCTTTCGCTGGCTTGCCGGCGACAGCGCGATGACCAGATCGAACGAGCTCAGGTCGTCGCCCCACTGCTCCATCTCGTCGAAGGAGCGCGAGCGGTGGCGCGACAGCTCGACCCCGATTTCCTGGCACACCGCGATGCAGAACCCGTCGATTTCCATCTCGTTCCGGACGCCCGCGGATTGGACATAGGTGCCCTTGCCGTAGAACTTCTTCATGATGCCCTCGGCCATGGGCGAGCGGACCGAGTTGTGGTCGCAGCAGAACAGGACCGAGTTCGGAAGCGGCTGCACGCGTCAGCCTCCGAAATGCAGCACGCAGATCAGCGTGAACAGGCGGCGGGCGGTGTCGGTGTCGATCTCGGCCTTTCCCTCCAGACGTTCCTGCAGAACCCGGCTGCCCTCGTTGTGGATGCCGCGCCGGGCCATGTCGATGGTCTCGATCTGGCTGGGCGGCAGGGTCTTGACCGCGTTGAAGTAGCTTTCGCAGATCTGGAAGTAGTCCTTGACCACCTGCCGGAACGGCCCCAGCGACAGGTGAAATTCGGCCGCTTTCTGGTGGTCTTCGGTGGAGACATCGAAAACCAGCCGCTTGTCCCGGATCGACAGCTGAAGGCGATAGGGGCCGTCGGGCACCACCCGGTCGTCGCGCTTGGGCAGCGTGAACGAGTTTTCCTCGAGCAGATCGAAAATGGCGACCTTGCGCTCCTGCTCGATTTCGGGCGTGGGCGCCGGCAGGTTGCGGTCGTCCAGTTCGATATGGGTGATGCGGCTCATGTCGTCGGGCTTCTGCGTCTGCTTCGGATCGCGACAGACCTACACCACCTGCACGGGTTGGGCAACGCGCGGAATCCTCGGGACAACGGCGTAACCTGCCGCGCCCACACCCCTTCATCTTTTGACAAATACTCCGGGGGAGTCCGGCCACAAAATGTGGCCGGGCGGGGGCAGCGCCCCCCCCCTGCGGCCCGCCGTCAGCCGTTCAGCAGATCCAGCCGCGCCCGGACCGACAGACCATGCGCCTCCAGGCTTTCCGATTGCGCCAACCGCTCGGCGGCGGGGCCGATGGCGCGCAGCGCCTCGGGCGTCATGCGGCTGAGCGTGGTGCGTTTGAGGAAATCCATCACCGACAGGCCCGAGGAAAACCGCGCCGAGCGCGCCGTGGGCAGGACGTGGTTCGGGCCGCCGACATAGTCGCCGATGGCCTCGGGCGTGTACTGGCCCAAAAAGATGGCGCCGGCGTGGATCGTCTTTTGGCTGAGCGCCACCGGATCGGCCACGCACAGTTCCAGGTGTTCCGGCGCGATGCGGTTCGACAGGGCGGCGGCCTCGTCCAGGTCGCGCACGGTGATGACGGCGCCGAAATCACGCCAGCTGGCGCCGGCGATCTGGCGGCGATCCAACGTTTCCAGCCGCGCCTCGACTGCCTCGGCCACCGCGCGGCCGAAAGCGGCGTCGTCGGTGATCAGGATGGACTGGGCGCTTTCGTCATGTTCGGCCTGGCTGAGCAGGTCCAGCGCGATCCAGTCAGGGTCGTTGTCCCTGTCGGCGATCACCAGGATCTCGGAGGGGCCCGCGATCATGTCGATGCCGACCTTGCCGAACACCCGCCGCTTGGCCGCCGCGACAAAGGCGTTGCCCGGCCCGGTGATCTTGTCCACCGGCGCGATGGTTTCGGTGCCATAGGCCAGCGCCGCAATCGCCTGTGCGCCGCCGATGCGGTAGATTTCATCGACGCCCGACAGACGCGCGGCCAGCAGGACCAGCGGATTGACCTGTCCGTCGGGCGTGGGCACCACGATGGCCAGACGCTCGACCCCCGCAACCTTGGCCGGGATCGCGTTCATCAGCACCGAGGAGGGGTAGGAGGCCAGCCCGCCCGGCACATAAAGCCCCGCGGCAGACACCGCCGACCAGCGCCAGCCAAGAGTCGCACCCGCCTCGTCGGTCCATTCCTGGTCCTGCGGCATCTGGCGCTCGTGATAGGCCCGGATGCGCCCGGCGGCCAGTTCCAGCGCCGCGCGGTCCTCGGCCGAAACGCCCTTGATCGCGGCGTCGATCTCCTCGGCGGTGAAGGCCAGCGTGTCCGGCGTCAGCTCCAGCCGGTCGAATTTCGCGGTCAGTTCGATGACGGCGGCGTCACCGCGCGACCGCACGTCCGCGATGATCCCAGCCACGACCGCGTCCACGTCCGGGCTGTCCTCGCGCTTGGCCGAGAGCAGGTCGGAAAACGCGGTTTCGAAATCGGGCGTAGTGGTATCGAGGAAAACGGGCATGATGGTGTCTCCGGCAGTCCCGCCGGGAATATCCGGGGACGGCCCGGGCCTCAAGGGCTTAGATCAGGGGTGCAGCGATTTGCGCATCGGCGATCCGGCGCGGGGCGCGTCGTAGAATACCCACGATATCCCGCGCTTGTTCTTCACCTAGACCGGGTGGTTCGGCGCCTGTCTGGACGGCGCCTGATAGGGCCGCGTGACATCCTTGAGCGTGCATTCCAGCGCCTCGACCGACAGCCGGATGGCGCCATCCCCGGCCAGCGTCAGCAGGATCTGCCCCGCCCCGTCCTCCTCGGGCTCGAAGGCGATATCCAGCAGCGACAGGATCATGTCCTTGTCGTTGCGGTCGATCCCCTGGCTTGCAACGCTCAGCACATTGTCGAAAACCAGCAGCGACTGCACCCGTTCAAAGGGCCGCCCCCGGCGCTCTGCCGCGTCGCGGTCTTCCCAGCGGAAGCGGTTGAGCAGCAGCGCAAACCGACGCTCGGCCGGGCGCCACGACATTTCGGTCACCGGAAACACGGCATCCTGCACCAGCGCCGCGATGATCTTCAGGTCATCGCTGTCCAGCGCGCCGAGGTTCAGCGGAGCTTCGCGCCCCTCTTCGAATGTTGCGTCTGCCATCAGCCCTTGATCCGTTCGATCTTTGCGCCCACGCCTTCCAGCTTGCGGACCACATGCTCATATCCACGGTCCAGATGATAGACCCTGCTGACCACGGTTTCACCCTCGGCCGCCAGTCCGGCCAGAATCAGCGACACCGAGGCCCGCAGATCCGTCGCCATGACCGGCGCGCCCTTTAGCCGTTCGACGCCCGTCACCGTGGCGGTGCCGCCGTGAACCTCGATCTGCGCGCCCATGCGCATCAGTTCCGGCGCGTGCATGAAACGGTTCTCGAAAATCCGCTCTTCCAGCACCGAAACCCCGTCGGCCGTGCACATCAGCGCCATCATCTGCGCCTGCAGGTCGGTGGGAAAGCCGGGGAAGGGCTCGGTCACCACGTCCACGGACCGCACCCGGCCGTTCCTGCGCGAGACCTTCAGCCCCGCTTCGGTTTCCTCGACATCGACCCCGGCGGCAGTCAGCTTTTCCACGAAAGAGCCGACCAGACCCATCCGACCGCCCAGCAACTCGACCTCGCCGCCGCAGATGGCGGGGGCCAGCATGTAGGTGCCCAGTTCGATCCGGTCGGTGACCACCTGGTGCGTCGCGCCGTGCAGCCGGTCGACGCCCTGAATCTCGATGGTCGAGCTGCCCTCGCCCTGAATCTGCGCGCCCATCTTGCGCAGGCATTCCACCAGATCGACGATCTCGGGCTCGCGCGCGGCGTTTTTCAGAACCGTGGCCCCCTTGGCCAGAGTCGCCGCCATGACGATGTTCTCGGTGGCGCCGACCGAGGCAAAGCGCATCTCGTGCACCGCCCCTTTCAGCCCGTTCGGTGCCTTGGCATGCAGGTATCCGTCCTTGAGCTCGATCTCGGCGCCCAGGGCTTCCAGCCCCTCGACATGCAGGTCCATCGGACGCGCGCCGATGGCGCAGCCGCCCGGCAGCGACACCACCGCCTGCCCGAATCGCGCCAAGAGCGGCCCCAGCACCAGGTTCGAGGCCCGCATCTTGCGCACGATCTCGTACTCGGCGGTGTGACTGGTCAGGTCGTGGCTGGACATCGCCAGAACCTGCCCGTCCTGCAGGGCCGACACTTCGGCCCCCAGCGACTGCAGCAGCGCGGTCATGGTCTTGATGTCGCTCAGCCGCGGCGCGTTGGTCAGCGTGAGCGGTTCTTCGCTCAGCAGCGTGGCCGGCATCAGGGTGAGGCAGGCATTCTTTGCCCCCGCGATCGGGATTCGGCCATGAAGCGGCCCGTTGCCCGTTACAAGAATCGAATCCATCTGCTCTAGCCCTTGTCCTGACCGGCCTTGCCGTCCGAGCCCGCCCGCGCCTTGGCCTGAGCCTTGCGCCGCGCGAGATTTGCCTTGAGAGCGGCCTTGAGCCGATCCTCGCGCGCATCGCCGGATTTGCCGTGTTTTTTGGGTGAATTTTTGTCTGACATGATCTTTCTCTACAGGAGGCGAAAAAAACCGTCCAGATGCCCTTGCACCCCGTTTCGTTTGAGTCTAATCACCCGCCCACAGCGCTGCTGTAGCTCAGAGGTAGAGCACTCCCTTGGTAAGGGAGAGGTCGAGAGTTCAATTCTCTCCAGCAGCACCATCTTCCCACAAATGAAAGCGAACAGCGTGCGATTGGCGCGGATTCTCTGCACGAGGATGGCGTTGAAAGGTCGACTTTCACTGACCTGTCGGCGACTGATCCAGCTTCAACAATATTCCTATAACTAAGGAAGCAATTCCGCTTCTAAACTTTTCTGCAGACAGATTGGGCGTCATAGGATGGATTCGACGTGTTTTTTTGGATTCGGCTCACCGCAACATGACAGAAAATCAAAAAATAATGACGCGAAGAAAAAAGAGTTTGAGCATTTCCAAGGGTAGATCGCTGAGGAACAACCTCCCTGTGAAATGAGAAAGCTCGAGATGAAATCAACTTTGGCTGTACTTACACTTGTAGGAACTGCGGCTCTAACTTCCGGTTGCTCGACAGGCGTCAACGGCGAGACAGTTGCCGGGCTACCTGGTTCGCCGGCTTGGTTCGCGACAGCATCAGAGGAAACCCAGATGGCCTTCTACGCACAAGAATGTGAAGAGTTCGGTTTCCAACCCGGAACACCTCATTTTGCAATGTGCATGAAGCAAACGGCTGGAGAAATGCGCTCTGGAGCCCAACAAGCTTTGGCCAACATGGGCCAACAGATGTCCGACTTCAGCAATGGTCCTGAAATGTATACAACAAACTGTAATTCGTTCGGGAACTCGATCAGCTGCAATACATCGAAGTGGTAAGGATCAAATCCAGATGACCCTCTTGTCAGAGGCAAATCTTCTCTGACAAGAGGCCGTTAACGGCACGGTGTTTCGCACCATCTTTCATGATGATACGTTAGCCTTGGGCCAGCGCAGGTTCCACCGGATTTGCCCGACCTACCCACCCCTCAACCGCTGCATCAGGTAGACTTCGCTGCCCTCGGGAATCGGCTCGGTCAGGCCGCTGGCGATGATGCGGCCGTCGATCGCCACCGACACGCCGGCCTGGATCGGGCCTTCGAGCTGGGGATAGGCGCGGACAAGCTCGCGCAGCAGCTCGCCGGTGTTGGAGGCCTCGACCTCCACCACCTCGCGGCCCCCGGTCAGTGACCGGAGGCCGGACCAGAGATGGACCTCAACCATCGCCCTTCAGCGCCGCCAGCACGCGCGGCGGCGACATGGGCAGCTGGCGCATCCGCACGCCCGCCGCGTTCGAGACGGCGTTGGCGATCGCGGCCAGCGGTGGCACGATGCCGGTTTCGCCCACGCCGCGCACGCCGAAGGGGTGGCCCGGATTGGGCACCTCGACGATCACCGTGTCGATCATTGGCAGGTCGCTGGCGACGGGAATGCGGTAGTCGAGGAACACCGCGTTCTGCAGCCGGCCATCCTCGCCATAGATGTATTCCTCGTTCAGCGCCCAGCCGATGCCCTGGGCCGCGCCGCCCTGGAACTGGCCCTCGACATAGGTGGGGTGGATCGCCTTGCCCGCGTCCTGGATGACGGTGTAGCGGGTGATGGTGGTCTTGCCGGTTTCCCGGTCGACCTCGGCATCGACGATATGGGTGCCAAAGGACACGCCCGCGCCTTCGGGCGTCGCCTCGAAATGGCCCGAGATCGGGCCGCCCGTGCGCCCCATGTCGGCGGTGATCTCGGCAATCGGCAGCGGGTCGAAATCGCCCGCGTTGGGCCCCGAAGGCACCGCGCAGCCGTTTTCCCATTTCACCGCATCGACCGGGATGCCCCACTTGGCCGCCGCGCGCTCGCACAGTTTCTCGACCGCATTTTGGGCGGCCTTGATCGTGGCCAATCCGCTGGCATAGGTCACGCGCGAGCCATGGCTGACGTCGTTGTAGCCCAGCGTGGCGGTGTCGGCGACGGTCACGCGGATGTTTTCGTACGGGATGCCCAGAACCTCGGCCGCCATCAGCGCCATCGACGCGCGCGAGCCGCCGATATCCGGGGTGCCGACCATGACCTGCGCCGAGCCGTCCTCGCTCAGCGCCAGCGACACCGAGGTTTCGCCGCCGTGGTTGAACCAGAACCCGCAGGAGATGCCGCGCCCCTGCCCCGGTTTCAGCGGGGCCGAGTAGTGGGGATGCGCCTTGGCGGCCTCGAGCGTCTCGACCAGTCCGATCCGCGGGTAGCGCGGGCCATAGCTGGCCTTGGTGCCCTCGCGCGCGGCGTTCTTGAGGCGCACGTCGATCGGGTCCAGGCCCAGCTGGTTGCACAGCTCGTCGATGACCGATTCCACGGCGAATGCCCCCATCGGCGCGCCCGGCGCGCGATAGGCGGCCTGTTTCGGGCGGTTGGTCATCACGTCATAGCCCACCTGCCGGACATTGGTCAGGTTGTAGGGGGCAAAGGCGCACATGGCGGTGAAATCCCCCGGCGCGCCGGGAAAGGCCCCGCCCTGCAGCCGGAACACGCCCTGCGCGGCGGTTATGGTGCCGTCCTTCTTCATGCCGATCTTGACGTCCATCGAGGCCGAGGCCGTCGGCCCGGTGGCCCGGAACACCTCGGAGCGGCTCATCACCAGTTTCACCGGACGGTTCGCCTTGCGTGACAGGGCCAGCGCGACGGGTTCGATGAAGACGGTGGTCTTGCCGCCGAAGCCGCCGCCGATCTCGGAGGCGGTGACGCGCAGTTGCGAGGTCTCGATGCCCAAGAGCGCCGCGCAGGTCTTTTGCACGATCCAGTGCCCCTGGGTGCAGCACCACAGTTCGCCCTTGCCGTCATTGCCCAGCATCGCAAGGCAGGCGTGCGGCTCGATATAGCCCTGATGGGTGGCCTCTGTGTCGAAATGGTCCTCGATCACTAGGTCGGCCTCAGCGAAACCGGCCTCGACATCGCCGTGGCCGCTTTCGTGGTAGCGCACCACGTTGGGGTGCATCCCCTCGGGCACCGAGTAATCGGCCGCACCCTCGCGGATCACCGGCGCATCGGGCTCCATCGCCTTGTCCACGTCGGTGACGTGGGGCAGCACCTCGTATTCCACCTCGATCAGTTTCAGCGCGTCGCGCGCCGCCAGCGCCGAGGTCGCGGCCACGGCCGCCACCGCGTGCCCGTCATAGAGCGCCTTTTCGCCCGCCATGACGTTTTCCAGCACGTTCCAGAACTCGCCCTCGAGCCCCGGCTTGAACTCCACCTCGTCCGAGAAATCGGCGCGGGTGACCACGGCCTTGACGTCCTTGAGCGCCTCGGCCTTGGAAGTGTCGATCTTCACGATCCGCGCATGGGCGTGGGGCGAGCGCAGGATCGCGCCATGCAGCATCCCCGGCGCATACATGTCGGCGCCGAACTTGGCGCGGCCGGTGACCTTGTCCAGCCCGT
This sequence comes from Ruegeria marisrubri, assembly GCF_001507595.1. Lineage (GTDB taxonomy): Bacteria > Pseudomonadota > Alphaproteobacteria > Rhodobacterales > Rhodobacteraceae > Ruegeria > Ruegeria marisrubri. Next base: position 167,035 of record NZ_LQBQ01000036.1, on the reverse strand, counting down.
CCGGGCGGTCGGGGCGGGTGCCTACGAATTTGAAATCGGTCTTGCGGTCGTCGAGCGCCATCAGACGGCCTCCCTCAGTTCGGCGGCCGTGTCCATCACGGCGCGGATGATCTTGTCATAGCCAGTGCAGCGGCAGAGATTGCCGGCCAGCCAGTAACGGACCTCTTCCTCGGTCGGGTCCGGGTTCTTTTCCAGCAGCGCCTTGGCCGCCACCAGGATGCCCGGCGTGCAGACGCCGCATTGCAGGGCGGCGTATTCGATGAACTTCTTCTGCAACGGGTGCAGGACGTCGCCATCCGCGATCCCCTCGACCGTGCCGATTTCCTTGCCTTCGGCCTCGACCCCCAGAACGAGGCACGAGCAGACCAGCCGCCCGTCCAGCGTCACCGAGCAGGCGCCGCAGTCGCCGGTGCCGCAGCCTTCCTTGGCGCCGGTCAGGTTCAGCCTGTCGCGCAAGCAGTCCAGCAGGGTCTCGCGCGGGTCGCACAGGAAATCGACCTCGTCACCGTTCACGGTGGTGGTTACGTGGATCTTGCTCATGCCTTTTCTCCCTTTGCGCGGGCATAGGCGATCCGGGCCGCCCGTTTCGCGAGGACACCCGCGACCTCGGTCCGGAACTCGATGGTGCCGCGCTTGTCGTTGATCGGGTTGCAGGCGGCCGATGCCGCCGCCGCCAGCGCCTCAAGCGCGGCCTCGTCCAGCTTGGTGCCGATGATGGCCCTGGCGCAATCCTCGACCAGCAGAACGGTCGGCGCCACCGCGCCCAGCGACACGCGGGCCTCGGTGATCGTATCCCCATCGATGCGCAGGTTCACGCCGCAACCGACGACGGCGATGTCCATCTCGGTGCGCGGAATGAAGCGCAGATAGGCGTCGCCACCATTCTCGCCCCGCGCGGGGATGTGCAGGGCCGAGATCAGCTCGCCCTTGGCCAGCGAGGTGCGGCCCGGTGCGGTCGGGATCTGCTCAACCGGCACCTCGCGGTCGCCATTCGGGCCGGTGACCGTCACCGTCACGCCCGCGGCGACCATCGCCGGAACCGAGTCGGCGGCGGGCGAAGCGTTGCACAGGTTGCCGGTCAGCGTGGCGCGGCCCTGCACCTGGGTCGAACCGATCAGGTCCATCGCCTCGACCACGCCCGGCCAGTCGCGGCCAAGCTCGGGGTGTTCGCTCATCTCCGCGCCGGTGACGGCCACGCCGATGGTCCAGCTGCCGTCGTCATTGCGGGTGATGTCGCGCACGCCGTCGATCTTCTTGATGTCGATCAGCGTGTCCGGCGTGACGATATCGGCGCGCATCTGCACCAGAACATCGGTCCCGCCGGCAAGGAAACGGGTAATGCCCGTCGCGTTTGCGGCCAGCGCCGAGGCCTCGGCGAAACTGGCGGGGCTGTGGTAGTCCATGAATATACCTCGCACCTGTTGGTCAGGGGTCACTGGGGTTCGAGGGGGACGTTAGAGCAGCATTTTCGCCGCGTCCATGACATGAACGACTGTTTTTTCCCTACCTTCGCGTCGCTTTCAGGCCGTCCGCCTTGCGGGCCACGGGCCGTTACATGTCGATCTCGATGACACCGTCCGGCTTTGCCGCGCGGCTCTGGCACAGGATGATCGCGGAGTCGCGCTGTTTGTTGGACAGAACGAAGTCGCGATGTTCGACCTCGCCCGAGACGAGGCCGCATTTGCATACCCCGCAGATGCCGTCGGCGCATTTGACGTCCACGTGGATCCCCGCCTCGTTCAGCACCTGCGCCGCGTCCTTGTCCGCCGGCACGACCAACTCGCGCCCCGAGCGCGCCAGTTTCAGAACGAAGGGGTGATTCTCGTAGTCCGGCTGCTCGGGGACCGAGAAATACTCCAGGTGCCGCGCCTCTTCGGGGAAGCCCTGCCGCTCGGCCGCCTGGATGACGCCCTCCATGTAGCGGTCGGGCCCGCAGGTATAGACGTGCCAGCCCGGCTGATATCCCGACAGGATCGCATCCAGATCCGCCCGCGTTCCCTCGTCGGAAAAGTGGTAATGCACCCGGTCGGCCCAGGGCATGTTGGCGAGGTCGTCCAGATAACCGGCACCGGTCCGCGTGCTGGCCGAGTAGTGCAGCTCGAACTCGGCGCCCAGCGCGTGCAGCCGATGGGCGAAGGCGATCATCGGGGTGATCCCGATGCCGCCGCCCATAAGAAAGGTCCGGGTGGCGGTTTCATCCAGCTCGAAATGGTTGATGGGCTTCGAGATGAAGACCTTGCGCCCCTCGTGAAAGATCCGGTGCAGCAGAACCGAGCCGCCGCGGCCCTGAACCTCACGCAGCACGCCGATCTGGTATTTCGACCGGTCCGCCGGGTCGCCCGACATGGAATACTGGCGCAGGAACTCGGGCGCCACCAGCACGTCCAGATGCGCGCCCGCCGTCCATTCCGGCAGGGGCGCGCCATCCAGCGCCGAGAATTCGTATTTGCTGACATCCGGCGTCATCTTCTCGACCTTCGTCACCTCGACCCGCATGACCGGAGCGTCGCCGGCAATCGTGTAGCGATGCACCACCGACATGTCCCCGGCGGCCAGACGGGCCTTGTATTCCTCGGCGCCGACCATCGCCTGGTAGGCGGCGATCCCCGCCTCGCGATCCATCGCGAAGGGATAGGGCCAGGGATGCGGGGCCAGCGGGGCGGGATAGACGGCCAGGGTCTGGTCCTCGTATTTCAGGTCCAGATCCCTTTGCAGATCGCGCCGGTTCAGCGGGTGTTTCGTGGGGCGATAGGCGCCGTCGGGCTGAAGCTCGATATCCCACCACCATTTCTTGGTGTCGTTCAGCCCGCCATTGCCCACCGCGTCGTCCAGCCGTGCCAGCGCGGGCGCGGCAGAGGGGATGGTCATCGCGGCCCAGCGGAAGGGGCGTTCGGCGAAGATGCCTTCGAGGTTCCACGGGCAGGTCTTCATGCAGCGCCCGCACATCGCGCCGCCGGGCGTGGTGATCCGGTAGGTGGCGCATTTCTGGCTGTCGGATTTCCAGATCTCGTAGCCGTTGAACATCAGCTTGGGCCCGGCGGTGATCGCCCCCGAGGGGCATTCGCGGGCGCATTTGTTGCAGCTCTCGCAGAACCGCTGCAGGCCAAAGTCGATGGGCTTGTCATGGGCCATCGGCATGTCGGTCGTCACGACGCCCGACTTGAGGCGCGGGCCGAGGTAGGGGTTCAGGATCACCTCGCCGATGCGGCTGACCTCGCCCAGCCCCGACAAGAGCAGAAGCGGCGGCTGCAGCACTTCGCCATCCATCACGGTGTGGGCCTTGGCCTTGTAGCCCAGGTTGCGGATCTGCTGGGCGATCACCCCGCCCAGCAGCGAGAACCGCAGATAGGCGCGCATCGACTGGGCGACGCTGATCCAGTCATCGCCCGAGGCGCCCTCCATCGTCTCGTAGCCCTGGTCGATGATCATGCTGACGGCCTGATCATGGGGCGGCACGATTTCCTCGCCGGTGGCGTCGTGGGAATACCACGCCCACTCGGGGCACCGGCTGAGGCCCACGGCGTCGACGCCGAGGAAATAGCTGGCGGCCTTGATGTTCGCCGCGTTGCGCTCGGCATCGGTGGGTTTTGCGACCTCGGCGCTGTCGCCGTCCTGAAGCAGGACGAACGCCCCCAGCGCGCGGCGTTGGGCAAAGCTGGGTGCGGCCTTGCGGGCATAGTGGCCGCCCTTGGCCCCGTCCTGCAGGGCCTTACCCATGTCGCCGAACTGCGCGCGCGCGAACATGTCGGCGCGTTTCGGCACCCGCGCCACGTTGGCCTCGTCGATATAGGTGGTGGGCTCCTCGACTCGCCTGAGGCGTTCGAACGGGTGCGCCCCGTCCATGTAGCGGCGCCTGGCGTAGGGATCGCGGTTCAGGGCATTCTTGGCAAAGCCCGCGCCCAGCCACCAGGCCGGGCCTTGTGTCTTGAACCACGGCTGGCGGGACATCGGCACCAGCGGCCGGTCATGCGCGATCTCCATCTCGGTGGTCACGGCGGCCAGCCCGAAGCGTTCGCCCAGCCACGGCGCGACCAGACGGCCGTCCTCGGCCGAGACCAGCCCCGCCGCCACCGCCAGCTTGCCAAGGTCAACGTCCGTGGACGTAACCGTGTGCGCCCGCGCATCGAAGCCCAGAAGCCGGATGTAATTGGCGATCACCACCGCGTTCTCGGTCGCCAGCAGGCAGGCGCGATGGTCCTGCGCGTCCATGATCCACTCGGCCCCCGGCTCGTCCGGCTCGGGGTCGCGGTTGTGCTCGTAGAGGAACAGGATGGCGTGGCGGTGGCTGTCGATGCCGGTGGGCGCGGCCTCCATGCTTTCCTTGAGATCGGCCATGATCACGTCGATGCCCGAGGCCAGCGTCTTGGTCTGGCGCGTCCTGAGCGCGTGGGCCAGCCGGTCGATATCGGGGTTGCGGCGCGGCTCGGCCAGCAGCGCGTCGCGCGGCAGCGGGCCGCATCCCATCATCGAGGCGTCGTTAAAATAGCCGAAGGCTTTCAGATGGTTGGCCCGTTCCACGGGGTCCGAGGGGATTTCCGCCATGGCCGGGTTGACGAACCCGTCGCGGATCGCGTCCATCATCGCCTGGAACTCGCCCATCGCGTTGACGATGCTGTCGGGTTTTTCCGGCCGGTGGAAACTCAGCACCGGCATCGGCGGAACCGCCGACAGGTCGGGTGTCCCGCCCCGGCGTACGAGCCGTTCCAGCGGATAGCGCCCCATGTGAACGGGCCGGTTCCTGTCCGAGAAAAAGCGGATTCCCATTGCGTCCTCCTGTATTCGGTTTTCCCTAACGGGAAATGGACAGCAAAACCATTCATGTATAATCATAAATCATATGAGCAGTTTCGATTTCACCGATCTCGACGGCAAGGTTCTGCGGGCCTTTCTGACCATCTTGGAGGAAAACTCGGTGTCGCGGGCCGCCGACCGGCTGGGCGTCACGCAATCGGCGGTCAGCCACACCCTGTCCAAGCTGCGGACGGTGCTGGGCGACCCGCTGTTCGTGCGGTCCGGCCAGGGGCTGACCCCGACTGAGCGGGCGCTGGCCCTGAAGGAGCCGGTCCAGAAAGTGCTGGACGGGATGCGCGCCCTGACCGACGAGCGGCCCTTTGATCCGCTGTCCGAGGACATGCAGTTCCAGGTTGCCGCCAACGACCTGCAACGCGAGCTTGTGTTCCCCCGGCTACTGCACGAAGCCCGCGCCGAGGGCATCCGTCTGCGCCTGACCTTCGTGCCTTCGGGGGTTCCCGACGCGACGATCCTGCGCAGCGACCGCTGCCAGTTGATGCTGACGCCGCTGCCGCCGGACGGGCCGGACATCTTTCAGAAACGGTTGCTGACCAGCCCATTGATGGTGTTCTACGATGGTGACCATCGCGCCCCGCCCGCAAGCTGGGAGGAGTATTGCGCCGCCGAGCATGTCGAGGTGCGCTTTGCCGACGGGCGCAGCGCCAATGCGGTGATGCGGGGCGTGGATCAAAGCCAGATCCGGCCAGCCACCGTGACCCTGCCGCATTTCAACGCCATCCCGTCCTTCGTTCTGGGCAGCGACCTGATTTCGACCGATACCGCCCTGATGAAACGGGGGCCGCTGGCCGCGCTGGACTGCGCGCCCCTGCCGTTTCAGTGCGAGCCCGTCCCGATCTACATGGTCTGGCACCGGCGTTCGACCGGCGACCCGGCACATCGCTGGCTGCGCGGCCGTATCGAGAAAATCGCCGCCGCGCTTCAGGCCTGACGTTTCAGCCAGTCGCGCATCAGGGCCACAAGCTCGGGCTGGCGCGGCTGACGGGGTGCTACGATGTAGAAGCCCAGGTCCTCGACCAAGCTCTGCCGCAAGGGTTGCACCAGCCGGCCCGAGGCCAACTCGGACGACACCAGGGGCGCATTGGCAAGGGCAACCCCCTGCCCCGCCACAGCTGCGTCGATGGCAAGGCTGGTCTGGCTGAAATTCATCAGGCGCGGCTTGCCGGATACGCCGATCCGTTCCAGATAGAGCGGCCACAGCCCATGCGTGTCATTCAGCAGGACATGCCGCACCAGGTCCCCCGGCTGCGTGATCTCCGCCGCCAGATCCGGACTGCACACGGGCACGTATTCGGTGCCGAAGAGCGGCTCGGCCACCAGCCCCGGCCCAAAGGGCGGGCGGGTTTGCCGAACCGCGATGTCAATGCCGTCGCTCTGGAAATTGGCAAGCCGTTCGCCCGCATCCACCTGCACGCCGACCTCGGGGTGTTTCGCCGTGAAATCGCCCAGACGCGGCACCAGCCATTTGGCGGCGAAACTGGGCGTGACCGAGATGGTGAGGCTTTGCCGGCCGCCCAGTTCCTCGGTCGCTTCCTCGATCAGCCGGAAAGCCCGCCGCAAGGGGGCGTGATACCTGCGCCCCGCCTCGGTCAGCCGCAGCCCGCGCGGCAGGCGGTCGAACAGCTGCACGCCAAGCCGCGCCTCGAGCCCGCGCACCTGTTGTGCCACGGCGCCCTGGGTCACGCCGATCTCGTCCGCCGCAAGGCGGAAATTCAGATGGCGGCCCGCCGCTTCGAAGGCGCGCAGGGCATTGAGAGGCGGAAGTGACGGCATATGGAACCCTGTAGAATTTCTACAGGATTAAGGCAGCAGAACTGATTGGTCAATGTGGGTGGTCGCGGCCAGACTGGTGGCAACGGAACAAGGAGACTTATCATGACGGAGAAAGTGGCTCTGATCACCGCCGGCGGCAGCGGCATGGGCGCGGATGCGGCGCGGCGGCTGGCGGCGGACGGGTTCAAGGTGGGCGTCCTGTCCTCGTCCGGCAAGGGCGAGGCGCTGGCGGCCGAGCTGGGCGGCGTGGGCGTGACCGGCTCGAACCAGTCGAATGACGACCTGCAGAGGCTGGTGGATGCGGCGATGGCGCATTGGGGGCGGATCGACGTGCTGGTGAACTCGGCCGGGCATGGCCCCCGCGCGCCGGTGCTGGAGCTGACCGACGAGGACTGGCACCGCGGCATGGAGGTCTATTTCCTGAACGCCGTGCGCCCCACGCGGCTGGTGACGCCGATCATGCAGGCGCAGGGCGGCGGGGCGATCATCAACATCTCGACCTTCGCGGCGTTCGAGCCGGACCCGGTCTTTCCGACCTCGGGCGTGTTCCGGGCGGGGCTCGCGGCGTTCACCAAGTTGTTCGCCGACAGGTACGCCGCCGAGAACATCCGCATGAACAACGTCCTGCCCGGCTTCATCGACAGCCTGCCCGAGAAGGAAGAGTTCAAGGCCAAGATCCCCATGGGCCGCTATGGGCGCAGCTATGACGAGATCGCCTCGGTCATCGCGTTCCTGGCCTCCGAGGGCGGCGGGTACATCACCGGGCAGAACATCCGGGTGGATGGCGGGATCACCCGCTCGGTCTGATCGGTCAGAGCCGCGCCTTGACCAGGTGCGTGAGCGCCGCGCCGGTTTCAAAGAAGGCGCGGCGCAGGCCCGTCCAGCTCTCGTGATGGGCGGGCACCGGCGGCAGCGGCAGGCGGGCGGGCTCGCCCGTCAGCAGGCTGTCGGCCATCATGCGGCCGAACACCGTGCCCGGACCGATGCCACGCCCGGAATAGCCGTGCGCCGACAGCGCGTTCGGCCCGATCTGAACCAGTTTCGGGATATGGTCCGAGGTCATGGCAATGCGCCCGTGCCAGCCGTCCTTCAGCGGTTGGTCGGCCAGCGCGGGAAAGATCTGCGCCAGTTTGCGCGTGATCCAGCCGCGATGGGCAAAGCTGCCCGCATGGCCCAGATCGCCCATCGCCCCGATCACCAGCCGCCCGGCCTGATCCATGCGGAACGAGGTCATGATCAGCCCGGTATCCCAGCACCCTTCGCCGCCCGGCAGCAGGGTGGCGCGGATGTTTTCGGGCAGCGGGTCGGTGGCGTATTGGAAGTAATAGACCGGAACATAGGCTTGCCGGGTGTCGGGCAGGCCGGCGTGATAGGCGTTGGTGGCCTGGATCAGCGCCTTGGCCCGCACCCTGCCTTGCGGCGTGTCCAGATGCCAGATCTCGCCATCGTGGCGCAGGGCCTGCACCGGGCTGCTGGCGAGGATCGCTGCCCCGGCCTGCTGCGCGGCGCGGGCGAGGCCCTGCACATAGGCCAGCGGCTGGATCGTCCCGGCGCGCGGGTCGAAAATGGCGCCGTGAAAGGCGGTGCTGCCGCTGCGGCGGGCGGTCTCCTGCGCGGACAGCAGCTCGACCGGAGCGCCGTCGGCTGACAGCTGTTGGTGGCGGGTCTGCAGGTCGCGCAGGCCCTTGGGCGAATGGGCCAGATGCAGGGTTCCGGCCTGCACCGGCTCGCAGTCGATCTCAAGGTCGCGGATCAGGCGGAACACCTCGGCCGGGGCCTGCGCCAGCAAGGCAATCAGGCGGTTGCCCGCCGCGTCACCCAGATGGGCGCGGATCTCGGCCGGGGGCAGCCACAGCCCGGCATTGGCCAGCCCGACATTGCGGCCCGACCCGCCATGGCCGATCTCATGCGCCTCGAGCAGGCAGACCGAGGCCCCCGCCTGCGCCGCGTGCAGCGCCGCCGAGCAGCCCGTGTAGCCACCGCCGATCACGGCGAGGTCCACCGTGACGGACCCGGTCAGAGGCGGGGCGTCCACCCGCTCGCGGCTGGTCTTGGTCCACAGGCTGGTTTCCGGGTCGGTGGTCATGGGCGGGATGTCCTTGAATGCGCGCGCAGATTTCCCGAGGGCTCAGCCGATGGCAAGGGGTCTTTGATCCTCGCGCCCCAGCGCGATCAGGAACGGGTCCTGTGCCTGCAGGGCCTGAAAGCTGTTTTTGTCGGACATGCCGCGCCAGTTGGCCAGCACCAGCGACTGCGCCACCGCACCGCCCAGCGTGGCGCCCGGGCCGGTCACGATGAACAGATCGGGCGCGAATTCGCGGGCCGCCGTCTGCACCGCGCGGGTGAAATCGTAAGGCTCGGTCACCTGATGGCCCAGCGTGTAATCCCACAGCGCACCCGTGTCGGTGGCGCCGGGCCACCAGATCTTGCCGCGCCCGTCGATCATCGGCAGATCGGGCTGGGTGAACAGTGTGGCGGGCAGCTGGCGGCGGCCTTCCTGCGCCACCGGGGCCTGCAGGCGCGTGTGAAAGGCCGCGTGGTTGGCCAGCCGCATCGGGAACCGCTCCTGCACCAAGGGCTGCCTGGCCTCGAAGGCCCTCAGCCCGGCCTCGTTGCCGGCCAGCACCAGCATCCCGCCCAGGTCGATCGACAGGGCGAGGTCATGTTCGGGCAGAGAGTCGATGCGCGCCACCTCGGCCAAAAGCTCGGCCTTGCGGGCCGGGTCGTCGCGCCAGTCGTCGCCGGTGAAGGGATAGACCAGCTGCCCGCCGATCAGGTGGGTCTGCATCAGCGTGCCCATCGTGTTGACCACCCGGAACCCGTTTTCCGGGCTGAGCGCCCCCGCGGCGGCCAGCGCGATATACCAGCCCATCGAGTTGCCGGTGACGGCCACCACCTCGATATCCTCGGCCAGCGCCTGCGCATCGGCCAGCGCGGCGGCATAGATCAGGGGCGAGGCCACGTCGCCGCGCGAATACTTGCTGACCGAGAAGCGCGACGCGCCATCCAGCGCGGTCACCGCCTCTTGCCCCGTTTCGGCGCGGATCGCGTCGAATTCGCGGAACAACTTCATCCGGTTCGAATGGTGGCGGTGCAGATAGCCCAACTCGGGCTTGTTGTAGGTGCCCCGGCCGGGGCAGATCACGACGGCGGTGCGGGTCATTTTGCAGCTCCGGTCAGGGTCAGGGCGGCGGCCACGATCCCCTCGCGCGAGGGCAGCGGCGCGGCATAGGCGGGGCCGGTGGCGATGAAGCAATCCTCGGCCACCACGCGGGCGGTGGGCAGGTCGGTTCGTTCGGCAAAGAGCGTCATCAGCGCCTCGGACTGGCTGCCGGTGCGGCGGCATTCATCGACGATCAGGACGTGCTTGCAGCCCTTGGTGGCCTCCAGCAGCGCCTGTTCCGGCAGCGGCGCCAGCCAGCGCATGTCGATGATGCGGGTCTTGAGGCCCGCCGCCTGCAACTCGGGCAGCGCCTGTTTCGACAGGTAGTGCCCGTTGCCGTAGGTCACGATCGCCAGATCGGTGCCGTCGCCATGCACGCCGACCTCGCCCAGCGCGATCCGTTCACCGGGCGCGGGATAGCGGGTCATCCAGGCGCCGTCCTGCCCCTCGTGCAGGTCGCGCATCGGGTAGAGCGCGATGGGTTCCAAGAACACCACCACGCGCTGCTCTTCACGCGCAAGGCGCACGCATTCACGCAGCATCCGCGCCGCGTCCGCCCCGGTCGAGGGGCAGGCAATGATGATGCCCGGAATGTCGCGCAGCACGGCCAGCGAGTTGTCATTGTGGAAATGCCCGCCAAAGCCCTTCTGATATCCCAGCCCGGCGATCCGCACGACCATCGGGTTGGTGAACTGCCCGTTCGAGAAGAAGGGGAGCGTGGCGGCCTCGCCCCGGATCTGGTCCTCGGCATTGTGCAGATAGGCGAGGAACTGGATCTCGGGGATCGGGACGAAGCCGTTATGGGCCATGCCGATGGCAAGGCCAAGGATGGACTGTTCGTCCAGCAGCGTGTCGATCACCCGGTCGGGGCCGAAGCGCTGTTGCAGCTTCTGCGTCACGCCATAGACGCCGCCCTTGCGGCCCACATCCTCGCCCATGCAGACGATCTCGCCATGTTCCAGCATCAGGTCGGTCAGCGCCCAGTTGATCAGGCGCGCCATCGGCTGCGGGTCGTCCATCGCCCGCAGGTCGCTGCCGAAGGCGGCGGCGCGGGCCTCGGCGCTGGGGCCGTTGGTGGGCTTGCAGGGGCGCTTGGGCGGGATCAGGCTGGCCGCGACCTCGGCGGCGCTGGCCAGATGCGGGCGGGTGGCGGCCTCGGCCGCGATGCGGTCGGTGCGGGCGCAGGTGTCAGTGTAGATCTTCAGCGCCTGATTGGGCGACAGCGCCCCGGCCTGATCCAGCAGGCGCACCGAATGCAGCAGCGGATCGTTGGCCTCGTCCGCCTCGACCTCGGCACGGCTGAGATAGGTGGTGGGCACATCCGCCCCCGCATGGCCGTAGAGGCGCACGGTTTTCAGGTGCAGGAAAGCCGGTTTGCGCCGGGTGCGGACATAGTCGGCCGCCTGCTGCGCCACCGCGAAGGTCTCATAGATGTCCAGCCCGTTGGCCTGGAAATACGTGATGCCCGAGCGATGCTCCATCGAGGCCTGAATCCAGCCCTTGGGCGTCTTGACCGAAATGCCGATGCCGTTGTCCTCGCAGACAAAGAGCAGCGGCAGCGGGATTGACTGCACGCTGGTCCAGCCGGCGGTGTTGATCGCGCCCTGCGCGGTGGAGTGGTTCGCGGACGCATCACCGAAGGAGCACATGGCGATGCCATCCTCGGGCAATTGCCGGTGCTCGGGGTCGTGTCGCCGCGCCGCGCCCAGGCTGTAGGCCGCCCCCACCGCCTTGGGCAGGTGGCTGGCGATGGTCGAGGTCTGCGGCGGGATCATCAGCGCCTTGGAGCCCAGCACCTTGTGCCGCCCGCCCGAGGTCGGGTCCTCTTTGGAACAGGCAAAGCTCAGCAACATGTCCCAGGCGATCTGCTGGCCGGGCACCTGCTCGGCCCGGGCGATCTGAAAGGCGGCGTCGCGATAGTGCAGAAAGGCGATGTCGGTCGGGCGCAGGGCGTGGGCCACGGCGGCCATGCCCTCGTGCCCTGACGAGCCGATGGTGTAGAACCCCTGCCCCGCCTTCTGCATCGCCCGGCTGGTGCGGTCCAGCGCGCGGCTGAGCACCTGCGAGCGGAACAGCGACACCGCCTCGGGTGCGCTGAGGCCCGGGCGCGGCGGCGCGCCTGCGGGCAGGTCGCGATTGGCGACACGGGTCAGGAAGTTTTCGTGAACGATCTGGGCGCGATCCATCTGGGTTCCCCGGTCAGGTCAGAGTTTGGCCGTGGCGTCGGCGATCCGGCGCAGGCCTTGGGTCAGGCTATCGGTGTCATAGGCGAAGGAAAGCCGAAAATGCCCCGGCATGCCAAAGGCCCGCCCCGGCACCACCGCAACGCCGGCATGATCCAGCAGGTGGCGGCAGAACGCGGGGTCCGAGGGCATCGCCTGAGGCGTCTGTGGAAAGACGTAGAACGCGCCGTCGGGCACCGGGCAGGCCAATCCGGCCGCGTTCAGTCCCGCCACGACCAGATCGCGGCGCGCGCGCATGGCCGCGCGACGCTCGGCCAGCAGGTCCTGCGGCCCGGTCAGCGCGGCCAGCGCCGCCGCCTGCGCGATGGAACAGGCGCCCGAGGTGATCTGCCCCTGAACCGCCGCCATCGCCTTGATCAGCGGCGCGGGGCCGATCCCCCAGCCGATGCGCCAGCCGGTCATCGAATAGGCCTTGGACACGCCATTCACCGTCAGGGTGCGGTCTGCCAGCGTCGGCACCGCTTGCGTGAAGGGGGTGAAGGGCGCATAGGCAAGGTGCTGATAGATCTCGTCCGAAATCACCCAGACCTGGCGGTGCCGCTCCAGCACCGCGCCCAGCGCCCGCAGTTCGGCCTCGGTGTAAACCGCCCCGGTCGGATTCGACGGCGTGTTCAGCAGCAGCCAGCGGGTGCGCGGGGTGATCGCGGCCTCGAGTTGTTCGGGCGTCAGCTTGAAACCCTGTTTGCGCGGGCAGTTCAGCACGATGGGGACGCCGCCGGCCAGTTTCACCATGTCGGCATAGCTGGTCCAGAAAGGCGCGGTGGTGATGACCTGATCGCCCGGGTCCAGAGTGGCCAGGAATGCGCCGACCAGCACCTGCTTGGCCCCGGTCGAGACGATCACCTGCGCAGACTCGACCCCGGCCTGTTCCGCGATAGCGGAACGCAGGGCAGGGGTTCCGGCGGTGGCGGGGTATCGCGTCTGACCGTCCAGCGCCGCCTTGTGCGCGGCCTCGACCACATGCGGCGGCGTCGGGAAATCGGGCTCGCCGGTGCTGAGCGCGATCACGTCCACGCCCTGCGCCCGCAACTGCGCGGCCCGTTCCGAGATCTGGACGATCTCGGACAATTCGATCCCGTCGAGTCGCCCTGCCCTGCGAAATCCGCCCAAACCGTTCTGAATAGTCATGACATTCCCACCGCGCTCTGGCCGCTTTCTCGCCCTTTTCGCTCTGGAACAGGGAAAACGCCAGTGATATTCCCTCCACGAGGCATGAGGAAAAGTCATATGATCGCACCCCGCCGCTTTCTGCCCTCGATCTCGTCGCTGCTCGCGCTCGAAGCCGTGGACCGCCTGGGCAGCGCCTCGGCGGCGGCCGAGGAACTGTCTCTGACCCAAAGCGCCATCAGTCGCCAGCTGAAGGTGATGGAGGAGCAGTTGGGCGTCTCGCTGATCCAGCGGACGCAGATGCGCCTGCGCCTGACCCCCGCCGCCAAGGAATACGTGGAAACCGCCCGCGCGGCGCTGCAGCAACTGGCGCAGGCCTCGCTGAAGCTGAAGGCAAACCCCACCGGCGGATCGCTGAACCTGTCGATCCTGCCCGCCTTCGGCATGCACTGGCTGGCGCCGCGCCTGCAGGATTTCGCGCGGCGCCATCCGGAAGTGACTGTGAACCTGAACACGCGGCTGAGGCCCTTCGACTTCGCCGCCGAACCCTTCGACGCTGCCATCCATTTCGGAGAATGCAACTGGGCCGGGGTGAACTATCTGCGGATCATGCGCGAAGAGGTGCTGCCGGTCTGCGCGCCCGGGCTTGGGCAACAGGCAACGGACAGCCCTGATTGGCTGCTGAGCGCGCCGCTGCTGCATCTCGATACCCGGCCCGACGCCTGGGAGCGGTGGTTCGCGGCACAGTCCATCGCAGCCCCGGGCCTGCGCGGGATGCTGTTCGACCAGTTCTCGACCATGATCCAGGCCACCATTCACGGGCTGGGTGTCGCCTTGCTGCCCAGCTACCTGATCTCGACCGAGCTGGAAGCCGGCCGTTTGGTTCCGGCCTGCCCCGCCCCGCCGGTCAGCCTGGGCGACTACTACCTTGTGTGGCCACAGGATCGCGCAGAACCCGCGCCGCTTGTCTCGTTCCGCGCCTGGCTACAAGGGCAGTTGACGACGCAACCCGAATGAGCCCATCAGGGCTCAGAACTTGCCATTGTCGTTCTTCCATTCACTCTTCGGTGCGATCTTTTCGGTCGTGTCCCAATGTTCGACGATCTTGCCGCCCGCGACGCGGAACAGATCGTAATAGGCACTGGGAACGCCGTCGAATTCGCCCTCGCACTGGGTCAGAACGAAATCGCCCTGCGCCAGCACGCGATGCAGCCGGTGATAGTCGATCCGCCGTCGGCCACCCCGATGCTCGGACAGCGCCGCGCGCAACTGTGACACGTCATCCCTCAGCCGTGGATTGTGTTCGGTGTAGTCGCGGCGGTCCAGACACGCATCCAGCCGGTCCAGATCGCCGCCCACCAATACGCTTTCGACAAAGGCGCGCACAAAGGCCCGGTTGGCTTCGGTCCGGTCAAGGTCACTGGCCTCGGTCGGGCCGTCCACCATGGAATGGCCCGACGGGTTCGGCCCTTGCCGCGGCTGGATGTTGTCCCAATGCTCCACCGCGCGACCATCCTCAAAGCGGAACAGCTCGAACCCGATATTGCGGCGCGAGAAATCGTATTCGGTATGGGCGAACACGAAATCCCCGTCCTCGAAGGCCCGCACGACGTTGACCCGCGGAGAGGTCCGGGACAGGCGCTGGAACAACACGGCCAGCCCCTCGCTGCCCTCGTGGGTCTGAGGGTTGTGCTGGATGTATTTCGCCTCGTTGACCACCGCGACCGGCCCCGGATCGCCGGTTTCTATGCTTTTCAGCAACGCGCGGATCCGGTCCTTGTTCGATGCGGTCATGGGGCCTCCTGCCGGGTGGCGGTCACGCCACACTGATCAGTCTGACAGACCACCGGACATCCGGCAATGGGGCGGACGGACAGCCCCTCCGCCGCGGCCGAGCCTTGCTCGGGCGCGGCCGGGCCCAACGGGAGGAGGCGGCCCGCAAGGGCCGTTGACGACGGGCGGGAGACCCGCCCGCCCAATCACACGTCCAGCGAGCGGGCGATGAGTTCCTTCATCACCTCGTTGGTGCCGCCATAGATCATCTGCACCCGCGCATCGGCATAGAGCCGCGCGATCGGGTATTCCATCATGAAGCCATAGCCGCCGAACAGCTGCAGGCATTCATGCATGATCTCGTTCTGCACCTCGGAGCCATAGTATTTCACCATCGAGGCGGTGGCCGCATCCAGCTGACCGGCCTCGAGCTTGGCGATGCAGTCATTGACGAAGCTGCGCAGCACCTCGGCCTTGGTCTTGCACTCGGCCAGCTTGAAGCGGGTGTTCTGGAAATCCATCACCCGCTGGCCGAACGCCTTGCGCTCCTGCACGTATTTCACCGTCTCGGCGATGGCAAAGTCGATCGCGCCCAGCGCCATGATGCCGATGGTCAGACGCTCCCATGGCAGCTGTTTCATCAGCTGGTAGAAGCCCTGCCCCTCTTCCGGTCCGATGAGGTTGGTCATCGGCACCTTCACGTCCTCGAAGAACAGCTCGGCCGTGTCGTTGGCCTTCATCCCCAGCTTCTTGAGGTTGCGGCCCCGGCGGAAGCCCTCGGCGCCCTCGGTCTCGACCGCGATCAGCGAGACGCCGCGCGCGCCTTGGGTCTTGTCGGTCTTGGCCACGACGATGACCAGGTCGGCGGTCTGGCCGTTGGTGATGAAGATCTTGGATCCGTTGATACGGTAGGAGTTTCCGTCCTTTTCGGCGGTGGTGCGCACCGCCTGCAGGTCCGACCCGGTGCCCGGCTCGGTCATGGCAATCGCGCCGACCATCTCGCCCGAGGCCAGCTTGGGCAGCCATTTCTGCTTCTGCTCTTCGCTGCCGTAGGCGGCGATGTAGTGGGTCACGATCGACTGGATGCCATAGCCCCAGCCCGCATCCCCGCGCGAGGTCTGCTCGTAGATGGTGACCGAGTCGAAGCCCATGCCGCCGCCGACGCCGCCGTATTCCTCGGCGATCGAGCCTGCCATCAGGCCCGTTTCCCCCGCCTTGCGCCAGAAGTCGCGATCGACCACGCCATTGTCGACCCAGGTCTCGATATTCGGGACCAGTTCGTCATCCAGGAAGCGGCCTGCCATCTCGGCAAACATGCGGTGCTCGTCGGTGACCCAGGAGGCGGTGCTGGTAAAAAGAGACATTTCCATTTCTCCAAATCTGAGATTGCCCGCAGGCTACAGTCGCCGCCGATTCAAGCCAATCCGAGTGACGCCGCGTCGCCGGACTGCAACGCAACGTCCTTTGCACTCAGCCGCCGACCTTGTGGCGCACCCCCTTGGCCGGAGGGGCCTCGGGGCCGCCGGCAAAGCATTGGGCGATCGACATCCATTCGGCGGCGACAGGCCCTTCGACCGTCAGAGTCGTGTCGGCGATGTTGCGGGTCTGGGCCACGACCCGCGCGAAGTCGACCGCCGGGCCGGTGATGCGGTTTTCCCCCGGCTCGCCGAAGTCCCAGACGGCGCCCGACGGCGCGGTCAGTTCCAGCCGGGGCATCACCTCGGGCACCTCGCGGCCATGCACCTTGTAGGACCAGCCAAAGGTGTTCACCCCCAGAACCACGATGTTCCTGATGCGGTCAGTCTCCTGCCGCTCGACGCCGAGAATGTCGAACACCTCCTGCCCGTGGGCCCATGTTTCCATCTGGCGCGCGGTGATGGACGAGCGCACCGACATGTCCGGCCCGGCCCATTTCACCCGTCGCTTGGGATCGAGCCCGGCCCATCGCCGGCCCATGTCAGTATAGAGCGCCCGCCAAGCCTCGCGCAGCTCGTCTCCGCGCTCGGGGATCATCGCGTTCTCGGTGGCGCGAAAGCCCTTGGACTGGATGCCCGCAAAGGTTTCGGCCACGCGCGCCTGAAACGCCGCCTCGTCATTCAGCGACAGGTCGGCCATCCGGTTCCAGAAATGCAGGTGAACCAGCACGTCGTTCAGCGTCCAGCCCTTGAACTGCGTCACCGTGTTCCACTGCTCGCCCGAGACATCCGCCAGCACCGCATGGAGCGCCTCGCTTTCGTCCAGAAAATCCTTCGCCTGCTCCATCCCTACCCCTCCAAGGTCGCCATCAGACGCTCGGCGGCGTCGATGTAATCCTGCTTGAACTCCTGAACCACCGCCGCCGCCGAGGACATCTGGTTCATCAACCCGACGCCCTGCCCGACCCAATAGGTCGCCAGATCGGCGGCACCTTCGTGGCCACCTTCGGCCAGCTTCTCGATCTTGCCCAGTGCCGGCTCCGAGATCAGCGACTGGAACGGCATCTGCAGGGGCTCGGGCCCGCCTGCCTCCCACGCATCCGTCCAGGTCGAGCGCAACTGGCGCGAGGTCTTGCCGGTGCGCGAACGCGACCGGACCGTGTCGGACGACGAGGCCGCCAGCATCTTTTCCTTGATCTTCTGCCCCGGCTCGCCCTCGGCCGTGGTCAGCCAGACCGAGCCGCACCAAGCCCCCGCCGCGCCCATGGCCATCGCGGCGGCCATCTGGCGGCCGGTGACGATGCCGCCCGCGGCCAGAACCGGCGTATCGCCTGCCACCGACACCACCTCGGGCACCAGCACCATCGTCGAGACCTCGCCGCAATGGCCACCGGCCTCGCCCCCGGCGGCGACCAGTATGTCCACCCCCGCCGCCACCTGCCGTTCGGCATGTTTCTTCGACCCGACCAGCGCCGCCACCGGCACCCCGGCCTCGCGGGCGCGGTCCAGCATGATCTGCGGCGGCGTGCCCAGCGCGTTGGCGATCAGCTTGATCGGAAAGGAAAAGGCGACGTCCAGCATCTCGTCCGCGCCGGCGTTGTTGAGGTTGTGCGAGATATGCAGCATCGCCTTGCGCCGCTCGGCCAGATCGTCGGCCGGCACGCCGCTGCGGGCCAGAACGTCCTCGACGAAATCCAGGTGTTCGCCGGGCAAGGCGCCCAGCAGTTGCTCATCGGACGGCTCGGCGTCCTGCCGTTGCAGCGAGGTCGGCACGATCAGGTCCACCCCGTACGGCTTGCCGTCGCAATTTGCGTCGATCCACTCCAGTTCGGTCCTCAGCTGTTCGGGTGTGTAGAGCACCGCCCCGAACACCCCCATGCCCCCGGCGCGGCTGACGGCGGCCACCACGTCGCGGCAGTGGCTGAAGGCAAACAGCGGGAATTCGATACCCAGCTTGCGGCACAGTTCGGAATTCATCTCAGGCCTCCTCCTCGATCTCGATCATCACCTCGCCCGAGGCCAGTTGCTGTCCCGTGGCGACGCGCACCTCGGTCACGACGCCCGCCACGGATGCGGTGATCTGGTGCTGCATCTTCATCGCCTCAAGCACCGCCAGCGTGTCGCCCTTGGTCACGGCCTGCCCCTGGGCGACCTCGATGGCCAGCACCAGCCCGGGCATCGGCGCGGTGACACGACCACCTCCGGCATGGGCCTCGTCCTGCGCCCCGGCCCGCAGGCGGCGGAACTTGTGCCGCGCGGCCCCGACGGCCAGTTGCACCGTGTCGCCGTCGATATGCGCCACCGCCTCGACCTTGCGGCCATTGATGCGGGCGCGCAGATCATTCCCCTCGGTCGCGAGTTCGATCTCGTATTGCTCGGCACCGACCCCGACGCGCCACCCGTCGCGCGTGGCGCTTGCGGTGGCGTCGATCCTCGCGTCCCCCGCCAGCAGGGTCAGACCGCGCGGCAACAGCGGGGCGCTGGACCAGCCCAGCTGGTCTGCCGAGACATAACCGGCCCGCGCCAGCGCCGCATCGCGGTCATGCTGCATCAAGGCCGCAACGGCCAGCGCCGCGTCCTGCGGGTGCGTCTCACCGACCGGGAACCCGTCGGGATAGACCTGATCGAGAAACCCCGTCGTCGCCACGCCTGCCGCGAATTTCTCGTGGCGCAGCACCGCGGCCAGAAATGCCGCGTTGGTCACCGTGCCCAGCAGAACGCTGTCCTCGACCGCCTTGATCAGCCGCGCGCGGGCCGCCTGCCGCGTCGGGCCGTGGGCGATGATCTTGGCCAGCATCGGGTCGTAGAAGGGCGAGATCTCCTGCCCCTGCACGATACCGGCATCGACGCGGATTCCGGGGCCTTGGGCCGGGCGCCAGAGGTCGACCGGGCCGGTCACCGGCAGATAGCCATTGGCCGGGTCCTCGGCGTAGAGCCGCACCTCGATGGCGTGGCCGTCAAAGCGCACCTCCTCCTGCGCGAGAGGCAGCGGCGCGCCCTGTGCGACGGCGATCTGCATGGCCACCAGATCCAGCCCTGTGACCATCTCGGTCACGGGGTGTTCGACCTGCAGCCGCGTGTTCATTTCTAGGAAGTAGAACGCGCCCGAGGCATCCAGCAGGAATTCCACCGTCCCGGCACCGCGATAGTTCACCGCCCGCGCCGCCTCGACCGCCGCCGCGCCCATGCGCGCGCGCAGCTCCGGCGTCATCACCGGGCATGGCGCCTCTTCCACCACCTTCTGATGGCGGCGCTGGACGGAACAGTCGCGTTCGCCCAGATGGATGACGTTGCCATGCGCATCGGCAAAGACCTGGATTTCGACGTGGCGCGGCTCGATGATCGCCTTTTCAAGGATCAACTCGTCCGACCCGAAGGCATTGGCGGCCTCGGAGCGGGCCGAGGCGAGCGCCTTGGGCAGGTCGGCCGGTTCCTGCACCAGCCTCATGCCGCGCCCGCCGCCGCCCGCAGCGGCCTTGACCATCAGCGGATAGCCGATGTCCTGCGCGGCCCTGATCAGCGCCTCGTCCGACTGGTCCTCGCCCTCGTAGCCCGGCACGCAGGGCACGCCGGCAGCGATCATCAGGCGCTTGGCCCCCGCCTTGTTGCCCATCGCCCGGATCGCCTGAGGGTCTGGCCCGACAAAGGTCAGCCCCGCCGCCGCGACCGCGCTGGCGAAATCCGCGTTCTCGGACAGGAAGCCATAGCCGGGATGGATCGCCCCCGCGCCGGTTTCGCGGGCAGCCGCCAATATCCTGTCCGCGTCCAGATAGCTGTCGCCGACCGGCCCTTCGCCGATCCAGACGGCCTGATGCGCCAACGCCACGTGTGGCGCGCGTTCGTCAGCCGTGGTGTAGACCGCCACCGTCCGCAGCCCCAGATCGCGGGCCGACCGGATCACGCGGGCCGCGATCTCGCCCCGGTTGGCCACCAAAATCGTGTCGAACGCCATCGTCAGTTCTCCGCCCATTGGGGTTTGCGTTTTTCCAGAAAGGCCGAAATGCCCTCGCGCGCCTCGTCCGAGAGCATGGCCGCGGCAAAACTGTCGGCCGCGGCCTGCCGTTGTTCGGCGCGGGTCTGCGTGGGCAGCGCCGCGACCTGGCGCTTGATCGCCGCCAGCGCCTGCGGGGCCACGGCCGCCATCCGGGCGCGAAGATCGGCAATCGCCGCCTCCATCTCTCCGGGCGGAACCAGCCGGTCGACAAGACCCGCCTCCCGGGCCGCATCGCCGGCAAGCGTCTCGCCCGTCAGCATCAGGCGGCGCGCGGTGCGCTGGCCCAGCCGCTGCACGACGAAGGGCGCGATCTGCGCGGGCGTCAGCCCGATCCGCGCCTCGGTCAGCGCGAACCGCGCGGCCTCGTCGGCCAGCACGTAATCGCCGCAACAGGCCAGACCGAAACCACCCGCCATCGCCGCGCCCTCGACCGCCATCACGGTGAATTGCGGCAGGCCGGACACCGCGTCGAACAGGTCGGCCGCCTGCAGGCTGAGTTGCACCACGTCCTCGTGCCGGGCACCGCCCTGAAGGATCGACCGGAAGGCTTTGAGGTCACCGCCCGCGCAGAACATGCCGCCCCGGCCGCGAAAGGTGACACCGCGAATGTCGCTGTTCTGCAAGGCCTCGCACAGGCGGATCAGCGCCGCGACACGCTCGCCGGTCAGCGGGTTGCGTTTCTCGGGGGTGTTGAACCAGACGGTCAACCATGCGCCGTCACGCTCAAGCTCCAGTTGCTCGGAAACCGGCAGTTCCATCAGAACCTCGCCACGCCGTAGCTGCTGGGCTTGACCTTGCGGGCGCGCCCTTCGAGGCAGGTTTCAAGGCAGAAGCCCAGAACGCGGCGGGTGTCGCGCGGGTCGATGACGCCGTGATCCAGACAGCGGCCCGAGGTGTAGAAGGCCCCCGCCTGCCGGTCGAAATGCGCCGCGATCATCGCGCTTTGCCTGGCCAGCCGCTCTTCGTCGATCTCCTCGCCCTTTCGCTTTGCCCCGGCACGGGCCACCATCGCCATGGTTCCCGCCGCCTGCTCGCCGCCCATCACGCCGGTCGTGGCATTGGGCCAGGCAAAGAGGAAATCGGGCTCGTAGGCAAAGCCCGACATGCCATAGTTCCCGGCCCCGAAACTCGCCCCGATATAGAGCGTGATGCGCGGCACATCGACCGAGGTGACGGCCTGGATCATCTTGGCCCCGTGCTTGATCATGCCGGCCTGCTCGTATTGCGTGCCGACCATGTAGCCGGTGGTGTTGTTGAGAAAGATCAACGGGATATCCGCCTGACCGCAGAGCTGGATGAACTGCGCGGCCTTGGTGGCGCCGGCCGGGTCGATGGGGCCATTGTTGCCGATGATCCCCACCGGGATGCCGTTGATCGCCGCCTGAAGGCAGACCGTGGACGCGCCGTAGAGCGGCTTGAAATCCTCGAAATCCGAGCCATCGACGATGCGGGCCACCACCTCGCGCACGTCATAGGGGATGCGATAGTCGGTGGGCACCACGCCTGCGATGTCCTCGATGTCATGGCGCGGCTCGGCAAAGGCGCGGGCCGGGCGCGGCGGCAGCGACTTGTTCCAGTCGAGCCGCGCGATCACGTCGCGGACGATCTCGACGCCGTGGGCATCGTCCTCGGCCAGGTATTCCACCAGCCCCGAGGTCGAGGCGTGCATCTCGGAGCCGCCGAGATCGCGGTCATTGGCCTTTTCGCCCGTCGCCGCATGGACCAGCGCGGCCCCGGCCAGCGCGGCCATGCCGTTCTTTTTCACCCCGATCACGTAGTCGGCCAGCCCCGGCATATAGGCGCCGCCCGCCGTCGAAGGGCCATGCAGCACCGCAAGGTTCGGCAGCCCTGCCGCCGACAGGCGGGCAAGGTTGCGGAACAGGCTGCCGCCCTTGGCCCAAAGCTCGACCTTGTATTCCATCAGGTTGGCCCCGGCGCTTTCCACCAGATGCACGAAGGGCAGGTTGTGCCGCAGCGCCGTCTCCTGCGCCGAGAGGAAGGCTGCGGCCGTCATTTCGACCATGGCACCCGCCTTGATGCCGCTGTCATCGACCACGACCATGCAGCGCACCCCCGAGATGAAGCCGATGCCGATGATGACCGAGGCGCCGGGCACCGATTTCTCGGGGTCGGAACTGTCGACCATGTAGCCCGCGAGGCTGTGCAGTTGCAGGAACGGCATCCCCGGGTCCAGCAGGCGCGCCAGACGGTCGCGCGGGGTCAGCTGGCCGCGCGCCTCCATCCGCTCGCGCCGCTTTTCCGACAGCGCCACGGGGCGCGCCTCGAGGTCGCGCAGCTGCTGCACCAGCGCCAGCATGTCGGCCCGGTTCTTGGCAAAGGTTTCACTGTCTCGGACGACCTGGCTGACAAAGCCCATCGACGCCTCCCTGTCAGGAATTCACGATCAGCCCGGCCGGCACGTGCACCGGCAGGGACAGGAGTTTCTGGGCAAAGGCCTTGCCCTGCGGATCATTGCGCAGCGAGGCGACGCCGCCGCCGCCCAGCACCTGCGTCATCAGAATGTTCATCCCGTCGATGCCGGGCAAGTAGAACCGCGCGACCTCGCCCCGCAGTTCATCGGCAAAGACCCGTGCGACCGCCTCAGGCGTCAGTGCCTCCCAGATATACGGCATGTAGGCCGGGTGCCGCGCGATCACCCCGATATTGGCGCTGTCGCCCTTGTCGCCGGACCGGGCCCAGGCGAGCTCTTCCAGCGGGCGGGCGACGGTTTCCGCCGCCGGTTCCGCCGCTGGCGGGGATTTCGGCACCGAGGGCTCGATGTCCCGGATCGGCAGGCGCACAGGCCCGAAGGCGACGGGCTGGCCATCGAGGGTCACGCGACAGGTCACCGCATCCGCATCGACGAGGAACGAGAACAGAGCCACCACGGGCGACGGCTTCGGCCGGCCTCCGCCGGTGAAGAAATGCAGGCCCGGAGGCGTGGCCAGCGCGCCGCCGATCAATTCCTTGAGGAACAGCCCGACCGCGCGCGCATCGTCATGGCGCACGGCCGCCTTATAGGCGATTTCCTCGTACTCGCCCGGTCCCGGCCTGCCCCCGAACGCCTCGAAACTGACCTCGCGATAGTCCGGCGCGCCCAATTGGGCCAGCCTTGCCCGCGCCCGGTCCAGCCCCATCTGCGCAAAGGCGCGCGCCTTGTCCCGCGCGTTGCGGCCGTTCATCTGGAACACCATCCCGGCGCGATAGCCGTCGGCCCATGTGGCGGACACCTTGAGCCGCCCCGTGGGCGCACGGCCCTTCGCGCCGCTGACCCGAACCCGATCGGGACCGTCCTGGGACAGCTCCACCTCGGAGAAGTCACAGATCACGTCGGGCAGCAGATAGGCCTGCGGATCGCCGATCTCATACACCATCTGTTCGCCCACCGAGGCGGGCGAGACGATGCCCGTGCTGCCCTCGGGCTTGGTCAGAACCATGCCACCGTCCGCCGAGATTTCGGCAATGGGATAGCCGATCCGGGCCAGATCGCCCGCCTGCTGCCAATCGGTGAAATTGCCGCCCGTGGATTGTGGGCCGCATTCCAGCAGATGTCCCGCCAGAGACCCGGCCGCCAGCAGGTCATGGTCGCCCGCCGTCCAGCCAAAGCGGTGCATGCAGGCCGCAAGCGTCAGCGCGCTGTCGGCGCAGCGGCCGGTGATGACGATATCGGCCCCGGCCGCCAGCGCCGCCACGACCGGCGCGGCCCCGAGATAGGCGTTCATCGAGGCGATCCTGTCGCGCGGCGGCATGGGTGCGCCCGAGAACATCTCGACCGCTCCCGCGAATTCGTCAGCACGGGGCAGCAGGTCGTCGCCCTCGACCACCGCAACCTTCAGCGACAGCCCCGCATCGGCGATCCGGGCACGCAGCGCCTCGGCGCAGGCCGAGGGGTTCACCCCGCCCGCATTGGACAGAACCTTGATGCCGCCCGCCGCGATCTTCTGGAGGTTCGGCGCCATCGCATCGGTGACGAAATCGGTAGCATAGCCGAGGGACGCATCCTTCATCCGGGCGCGGGCCATGATCGACATGGTGATCTCGGCCAGGTAGTCGTAGACCAGAACGTCCACGCCCGCGCCCAAAAGCTGCGCGGTGGCGTGCGGCGCCTCTCCCCAGAATCCGCTGGCTCCTCCGATGCGCAGGACCTGTGTCACGCAACGTCCTTTCGTTTCCTCCCGGAGCGGCACTTTACAGACCGCTCGTTCTGTTTTTAAGTTGCCCGCAACCCCTGCCCCGGTCAACCGGGTTCAGGCCCAAACGACGCGACGGAACAAATGGCAGCTACGGACAGATCCACGACGCAGGACGGACGCTCTCGGGCGATGAAGGCCAAGGTGATCCGCGCCGCGATCACCTGCCTCGACAAGCTGGGCTATGCCGAGACGAGTTTCGCCAAGATACAGGCGCGCGCGGGTGTGTCGCGCGGGGCGATCACGCATCATTTCCCCACGAAACAGGCGCTTGTGGCCGCAACGGCGATGGAGTTGCTGTCCAACGCGCTGGGGCCGGTCGAGCGGCGCCTTGGCGCGCCCGCAGGCGAGCCCGCGCCGGTCCACGAGCTGATCATGAAGGCCTGGGGCAAGGTGGTGAACTCGCCCGGAGGCCGGGCCATGGTCGAGATTCTGGTGGCCTGCCGCACCGATCCCGATCTCTATGATCTGCTGAAGGACCAGCTGCACGACTGGGACAGGCAGAGCCGCGCGGCCATCGCGACAAGCTATGCGGGAACGGGGCCGGAGCCGGACGATGCCGAACTGCTGTGGAGCATGACCCGGAACTTTCTGCGCGGACTGGTGCTGCATGACAAGTTCGTCTCGGACCCCGAGTACATTGCGCGGATGGTGGACCGTTTTGCGCGCATGATGGAAACCCAACTGATCGTGGCCCCGGACAAGGAGACGACATGACCTGCCCTTCCCCCTTCATGACGCCCGAACGCGAGGCTTACCGCAACAACCTCAGGCGGTTCTTCGACAGCGAGGTCAAACCGCATGTCGAGGAATGGGAAGCCAACCGTGCCGTCCCTTGGGAGTTGCACGAAAAGCTGGGCGATCTGGGCGTATTCGGTTTCGGCATCCCCGAGGAATATGGCGGGCTTGGTTTCGACGATGCCTTCATGCGCGCCGACTACGCCGAGCTTGCCTTTGGCTGCGGCGCCTCGGGCGTGGCGGCGGCGGTCGGGGGGCGGATGATCTCGCTGGGCCCGATCGCGCGTTTCGCGCCCGAAGAGTTCAAGCGCACCGTCCTGCCCGAGATCATCGCAGGAAGGATGAATTCGTCGCTGGCCATCACCGAACCGGGCGGCGGGTCGGACGTGGCCAACCTGACCACAAGGGCCGAGCGTGACGGGGACGACTGGGTTCTGAACGGGGCCAAGGCCTATATCACCGGCGGGATGGACTCGCAGTGGTTCGTCGTGGGCGCCCGCACCGGCGGGCCGGGGATTGCCGGTATCTCGCTGTTCCTGATCGAGGCGGATACGCCCGGTTTCACCCGCACGCCGCTGGGCGGCAAGATGGGCTGGCACTGTTCGGAACAGGCCATGTTGCATTTCGACGATTGCCGGGTGCCCGGCACGGCCCTGATCGGCCCGGAGAACAAGGGCTTCATCGCGATCATGAACAACTTCAACCATGAACGCCTTGCCATGATCGCGGGCAGCCTGGGCATGATGCGGGTCTGCTACGACTCGGCCCTCGACTGGGCGCGCGAGCGCAGGACCTTTGGCAAGCGGCTGATCGAGCATCAGGTGATCGCGCACAAGTTCGCCGAGATCTCGGCGCGGATCGACATGATCGAGGCCTATCTGGAACGGATCTGCTGGGCCATCAACCAGGGCCTGATGCCGGCGGCGGAAATCGCCAAGGCCAAGGTGCAGGCGACCAAGGCGCTGGAATTCGTGGCCTCGGAAGCGATGCAGATATTCGGCGGTGCGGGCTATCTGACCGGCAACCCGGTCGAGCGCGTCTGGCGCGAGGTCAAGGTCATGGCCATCGGCGGCGGGTCCGAGGAAATCATGCGCGACCTCGCCGTGCGCCAGATGGGGCTGGCAGGGCAATAGCGCGCCTTCAGAACTCCGAGACCCGGTAGGCCCGCGGGGTCAGCCCCGTCCAGCTGCGGAAGGCGCGGATGAAGGCGCTGGCCTCGCTGAAGCCAGTCTTTTCGGCGATCTGTTCGATGGAAAGATCCGTGGTCGTCAGCAACCGGACCGCCATGTCCCGGCGGACCTGTCTGCGGATGTCCGAATATTCCACCCCGTCCCGCTTCAGGCGGCGGCGCAGCGTGTGCACCGGCATCCCCAGCGCCGCCCCGGTTTCCGCCATGTCGGCCAGACGCCCCTCGGCGGCAAGGGTGCTTTCGACAGCAACATAAACCTCCAACGCCAGCCCGGTCGTGCCGTCCTGGGGCAGAAAGGCATCGAGCGGGGTGCGGCGGGCATAGGCGACGGCCTCGGCCTCGGACCGGATGACCGGCAGCTTGAGCAACGTCCGGGGGATCGCCAATCCGCTCGTGCGCTGGTTGAAATGCATGGGCGCGCGCTGAAACATCGCCGGATAGGACGCAGAATGCGCCGGCGCGGGATAGTCGAACCACGCCCCGTTGATGGCCCCTGGCGTTCCGGCCATCCAGAACAGCATCCGGCTGACCAGCACCAGCACCATCTCGATCGCGGTTTCGTTCAGAACGGTTCTGCCCGGAATGCGCGCCATGTCCAGACGCAGGTTCGCGCCGCCTTCGCCAAGACTGAACCTGAAGGAGTTGTCCGCCAGGTCCATGAACCGCACGGCGCGGGCAAAGGCGTCACCCAGCGTTTCCGCCCGGCTGAGATAGGATGCCATGATCGCATGCGTCCCCACGCGTTGCGGCCGGTCGTGCAGCCCGGCCAGTTCGTCATCGAGAGTCAGGGTCACCGCCCGCACCAGCCGCACGAAATCCGGCGCGCCGAGGTCGGCATCGGTGCGTGGCAAGCCCGCGCGTGCCAGCAACGCCGCGGGATCGAAGCCGCGGCCGGCGGCTCCTTCGAGGATGTTGGCGGCGATGGGTTCAGGAATTCTGACGGCCATGATTGTCACATAATGTCAATTTTTGCGCTCGGCCAGATCATTGTGGACTCGCCCGCACACCCCATACCCTTGCCGCGAACGGATTCAGGAGGATGAGAAATGGCGACTCCAGCCTATATCTACGACGCGGTTCGCACCCCGCGCTCCAAGGGCAAGAAGGACGGAACCCTGCACGAGGTCAAGCCGGTCCAACTGGCTGCTGGCCTGCTGCGGGAACTGCAATCGCGTCACGATCTGGACACCAGCCAGGTCGGCGACGTGATCCTTGGCTGCACCGCCCCGGTCGGCGATCAGGGGGCCTGCGTCGCCAAGGCCGCCGTGCAGGCCGCCCATTGGGACGAGGCGGTGCCGGGCGTGCAGCTTGACCGTTTCTGCGCCTCGGGGCTCGAGGCCGTGAACATGGCCGCCGCCAAGGTCGGCTCGGATCAGGAGGACCTGGTGATCGCAGGCGGCGTCGAATCCATGAGCCGCATTCCGATGCTGAGCCAGGGCGGCGCGATGTTCACCGACCCTGATTTCGTGATCGACCAGAACTCGGCCCCGCAGGGCATCGGCGCCGACCTGATCGCCACCATCGACGGCTACAGCCGCGAGGACGTGGACGCCTTTGCCATGGAAAGCCAGAAACGCGCGGCCCGCGCCCGCGACAACGGCTGGTTCGACCGCTCGGTGGTGCCGGTGAAGGACGAGAACAGCCTGACGATCATGGAGCGCGACGACTTCATCAAGCCCGACACCGACATGCAGAAGCTGGGCGCGCTGAACCCCTCGTTCGAGCAGATGGGCGCGTTCGGATTTGACGACATGGCGCTGGCGAAATACCCGCAGGTGTCCCGGATCAACCATGTTCACACCCCGGGCAACTCGTCGGGCATCGTGGACGGCGCATCCGCCGTGATGATCGGCTCGGAGAAGTCCGGCAAGGATCTGGGCCTCGAACCGCGTGCGCGGATCGTTTCGGCCACGGTCATCTCGACCGACCCGGTGATCATGCTGGCAGGCCCCGGACCGGCCGCCAAGAAGTGCCTGGACAAGGCCGGCCTGAAGGTTTCCGACATCGACATCTGGGAGATCAACGAGGCCTTCGCCTCGGTGGCGCTGCGCTACATGAAGGATCTGGGCATCGACCACGAGATCACCAACGTCAACGGCGGCGCCATCGCCATGGGTCACCCGTTGGGGGCCACGGGCGGGATGCTGGTTTCCACCGTTCTGGACGAGCTGGAACGCCGCAACGCCAAACGCGCCATGATGTCGCTCTGCGTGGGCGGGGGCATGGGTATCTCGACCCTGATCGAACGTCTGTAAGGGAGGCCGGACATGGGTGAATTTGCTTACGAAAAAGACGCCGACGGCATCGTCACGATCACGATGGACATGGACGGCCCGGTGAACGCCATGAACGCGCAGTTCTGGCCGCTGTTCTCCGACACGATGGACCGGATCGAAGCCGAGAAAGACCTCAAGGGCGTGATCTGGACCTCGGCCAAGGACACGTTCTTTGCCGGCGGCGACCTGAACATGCTCAAAAGCATCGAGCCGGATCAGGTCGAAGACCTGTTCAACTCGGTCGAGGCCACCAAGGCCGTTATGCGCCGGCAGGAGAAACTGCCGGTTCCGGTGGTCGCGGCCATCAACGGCGCGGCCCTGGGCGGCGGCTACGAGATCTGCCTGGCCTGCAACTACCGGATCGCGGCCGACAATCCCAAGACCAAGATCGGCCTGCCGGAAGTGACCCTTGGCCTGCTGCCCGGCGGCGGCGGCGTGGTGCGCCTGACCTGGCTGCTGGGCATGGAGGCGGCGATGCCCTTCCTGCTCGAAGGCCGTCAGGTCTCGCCCGACAAGGCGCTGAAGGCCGGGCTGATCCACGAGGTCGTCCCCGCCGACCGGATGCTGGCCCGCGCCAAGGAATGGATCCTGTCGGTGCAGGGTGACGAGGCCGCCGTGACCCAGCCCTGGGACACCAAGGGCTACAGGATCCCCGGCGGACCCTCGACCTCGCCCAAGAACATGACCCGCATCGCGGGCGCGGCGGCGATGCTGTTCAAGAAAACCCGCGGCCTGATGCCGGCGCCGGTCAAGATCCTCGACATCATGACCGAGGCGGCAGGCAAGGTCGATTTCGACACGGCGCAGCGTTACGAAAGCCGCAAGTTCGTGTCGCTGACGCCGCTGGCCACCACCAAGAACATGATCGAAACCCTGTTCTTTGGCATGAACAAGGTCAATGGCGGGGCCAGCCGGCCCAAGGGCATCCCTCCGTCAAAGGTCGAACGTCTGGGCATTCTGGGCGCCGGCATGATGGGTCAGGGCATCGCCTATTCGGCCGCGATGGCCGGGATTCCGGTGGTGCTGAAGGACATGACCGTCGAGGCCGCCGAACGCGGCAAGGCCTACACGGCCAAGCTGCTGGACAAGCGCGTCAAACAGGGCCGCATGTCGGCTGAAAAGCGCGACGCGGTTCTGGGCCTGATCACGCCCACCGACAAGACCGACGACCTCAAGGGCTGCGACCTGATCATCGAGGCCGTGTTCGAAAAGATCGACGTGAAAGACGCGGTTCTGGCCGAACACGAGTCGCTGCTGGCCGAGAACGGCATCTGGGGCTCGAACACCTCGACCCTGCCGATCACGCGGCTGGCGACAGGTTCGGCCAGGCCCGAGAACTTCGTCGGCCTGCACTTCTTCTCGCCGGTGGACAAGATGCCGCTGCTCGAGATCATCGCGGGCGAAAAGACCTCGGACGAGACCCTGGCCCGCGCCTTCGACTTCGCCCGCCAGATCAGGAAAACCCCGATCATCGTGGGCGACAGCACCGGTTTCTACACCTCGCGCACGATCGGCACCAAGATCATCGAGGCGGTGGAACTGGTGGCCGAGGGGCACGACCCGGTGCGCGTCGACAACCTGTCGCGCCTCACGGGCATGCCAACGGGGATGCTGTCGCTGCTCGACGAGGTGCAGATCAAGCTGGTGGTGGACATCTACAACACCCAGGTCGAGATGGGGCTGCTCGATCCCGAGCAGGAACAGAACCCCGGCGCGCGCGCCATGCTGGCAGAGATGATCAGCCAGCACGGCCGCCACGGCCGCGCCACCGGCAAGGGGTTCTACGACTACTCCGAAGAGGGCAAGACGATCTGGCCCGGCCTCGCCGCGTGGCGCAAGGAAGACGCCCGCATCAGCGACGAGGACATTCAGGACCGCATCCTGTTCCGGGCGGTTCTGGAAAGCCTGCGCTGTCTTGAGGAAGGCGTGCTGCGGTCGGTGGCGGACGGCAATGTCGGCTCTATCCTGGGCATCGGCGCGCCGGTTCATACCGGCGGCTACATCCAGTTCGTCAACACCTATGGCCCCGAGCGGTTCATGAAACGCTGCGAGGAACTGGCGGCAAAATACGGGCCACGCTTCGCGCCGCCGGAAATCCTCAAACGGCATGTGGCCGAGAACCGGGCCTTTGCCTGAAGCACGGGGCGCGGGGCCTCACCCGCGCCCCTCCATGTTTCAAGGGTCGAGAAAACTGTCAGACAGTTACGGTTTCCGCCTGGGCGCGCAGCCATTTCAGGAACGCCTTGACCGCCGGACGCTGCGCGCCAGCGCGCGTTTCGACAAAGTAAATCCCGAAGAGCTTTTCCGAGAACAGCTCGATCATCCTTCCCTGCTCGATCTCCTCTCGAAAGAAGGCCCGGCTGGTATAGGTGATACCGTCACCGCGGCGCACCGCATCCATGATCAGATTGCCCGGCATGTGATGCACCGTCAGCCTCCGATCCGGAATCACTCCGTGAAAGGTGAACCACTCCGAGGCTTCGTTGGTGCCCAACTCCTGCAACCAGGGCAAATCCATCAGAGACGCCGGGTTCGACAGATCGCGACCCGCGACGAGTTCCGGCGCACCGATCACCACCATGTCCGACAGCAGAAGAGGCTGGACCCCGGCAACGGGACGGCGCTTGTCCCGGTAGCGAATGGCGACATCTATACCGCCGGGCTTCAACTCGACCACCTCGGCAGTCGGGTTCAGCATCAAGGTGATGTCCGGGTATTCATGCTGAAACTCGGCCATTCGGGGCAACAACCATTCCACGGCAAAGGCGGGGGACATTGTCACCTGAACAGGTCGGTTTTCGACGATTTCCGTCAACCGCTCGACGCCACGCCCGATGGTGGCGAAACCGATGTCCAGATCCCGCGCCAGCGAGGCGCCCTCTGCGGTCAGTTCGATCCCGCGCCCTGACCGGACCGCCAGTGCAACACCCAAGTGCTCTTCCAGCCGTCTGACCTGCTGGCTGACAGCGGCATGGGTGACGTTCAGCTTCTGCGCGGCCAATGTGTAGCTTCCGGTTTCTGCCACCACGGAAAAGGCGCGCAACCCGTTGAGAGGCGGAAGTTTGAGCCAGTCCATTTGTTACTTTTTCTAATATCTCGGATTTTTAATGATTTGCACGATCAGGCGATTTCTTCAACAATCGTTCAGGAAAATTTGGCCCTGGCGTCAGAACGCACCCGACCATTTAAACTTTTCCTTTTGCTTTGGAGACGCGGCGATGAATGGAAAATCCAACACTCACGACGGTGGCTGTTATTGCGGTGCCGTTCGGTATCGAATTCAGGGCGTCCCGGACTTCTCAGCACATTGTCACTGCCGGTCCTGCCAACTGGCCTTGGGCGGTGCCTTCGTGACATGGGCGAAGATTCCCGCCGGGAACTTTTCGGTGACAAAAGGAAAGATCAAGATCTGCGAAAAGACGCCCGGCATCCGGCGCGGCTTCTGCGGCGATTGCGGAACCACCCTGACCTATGCCGCCGACCATGTGGTCGAGGGACAGGATTGGAGCAAGGATGCCTGGTTCACCGCCGTCACGCTCGACGACCCCACCATCGTCTCGCCGCAGAACCACGTTTTTGTCTCGCACAAGCAGCCCTGGATCACCCTGCCCGAAGGGGCGCCTGCATTTGACACATTCTGAAGGCCTCGAACAAACAGCACAGGAGTTCACGATGCCCGGTTCATTCTCATATGCCTGCAAGGATTACCCCGGTATGGAAGACTGCCCCGGAAAGGTCGTCGCAGCGACCGAAGACGAGGTTTGGAAACTGATGGAACTGCATGCCGTGGTAGCACATGGCGAAGACCCCTCGGCCTGGAGCGAAGAGGACCGGGCCGAGCTTGCCAAGCTGATCAAGGCGGAGTGACTTAGGGCGCGCCTCACCCCATCCAGCGGCGGACCGGGGCGTTGCTTTCCTCGAGCGGCTGGCAGACCACGTCCACCAGAGTCGGGCCATCATGGGCCACCGCCTCGGCCAGCACCTTCTCCAGATCGTCGGGGCTCTCGACCCGCCAGGATTTCACCCCATAGGCCGCCGCCACCGCTGCCTGGTCGGTGCGGCTGAAATCCACGTTGTAGTAGCGCGCATCCTTGTCGGCGAACTGGCTGGCCTTGATCCAGCCGAAATTCGCGTTCGAGAACACGACGAAGGTGATCGGCGCGCCGACCCGGCAGACGGTTTCCAACTCGCCGCAGGTGAAGCCGAAGGAGCCATCCCCCATCAACGCCACCGTCTTGGAAGACGGCCGCCCGAACCACGCGCCCAGCGCCGCCGACAGGGAATATCCCAGCGCCCCATGCGCCCGGTTGGTGATGAAATACCGGCCCGGTTTCGGCAGCTGGTAATAGGCCGAGAAATAGGGGCAGCTGGTGCCGGGATCGGACACCACGGTCGCGTCCTCGGGCAAGACCTGCATCAGCGCCGCGATCACCCGCTCGGGCCGGATCGGAGCCTGCGAGGACCGCGCCAGCTTCTCGAAGGTCTCGAACTTGCGCCGTTTCTTCTCGGCAATCGCCGCAGCACCGCCAAAGGTGTCGCCCCCCTGCCCGCGCGCGTCCAGCACGGCGTTGACCTCGGCCAGCGCAAGGCGCAGGTCGCCGACGACGGCCACCTCGGTCGGGTAGTTTGCGTTCATCACCATCGGATCGTTGTCGAAATGCACGATGCGGGTGCCGGGTCTGGGGGCCTCCCACCGGGCGGTGGTGGTCGAACCGGCGCGGCAGCCCATGAACACCACCAGGTCGGCGGCCTCCATCATTTCCCACGTCTCGTCGGTGCCGCCGTTCGAGCCGACGACGCCCAGGCAGTTCGGGTGCGTTTCCGCCAGCGACCCCTGCCCCGAGATCGAGGTGGCCACCGGGATGTCCAGCCGGGTCGCCAGCCGGTCGAGTTCCTCCCAGGCCTGCGCGATCACCACCCCGCCGCCACAGACGATCAGCGGATTTTTCGCCGACAGGATCGCCTCGACCGCCGCCTGCGCCGCGCCCGGCGCCGGGGCCTGGGGATAGGCCGGATAGGTCGCGGTGGCGCCGTCGGCCCAGATGTCCGAGGCCTCCACCGGGTCGTATTGCACGTCATAGGGCAGCCCGATATGCGCCGCGCCCGGCCGCCCCGTGGTCATCGCCCGAAAGGCCGCCCGCACCATGCGCGGGATGTGGTCGGCGCGCTTGATCACCGTGTTCCACTTTGTCAGCGGCGCCATCAGCGCCTCCTGGTTCACTTCGGTCAGGGGATACTTTCCGTAGGACGCGACCGAGATATCGGTGGTTATCCCCAGCACCGCATACGAGCTTTCCGATGCCTCGATCAGCCCCGGCAGGATATAGGTCGCGCCGCCGCCCGACGGCCCCTCGGCCACGCCGACGCGTCCGGTCACGCGGGAATAGCCATCAGCCATGTAAGTCGCGCAGCGTTCGTCACGGGTCAGGACATGGGTGATTCCATGATCGAGCCGCAGCATCGCGTCATAAAAGGGCAGCGTCGTGTCCCCGCACAGGCCAAAGATATGCCTCACGCCCTGCGCCTCGAGCATGCGCACCATCGCCTCGGCGCCGTTCATCTGGTTGCCCATTTCTGTTCCTCGCGCTACTGCGTTCAAAATTGTATACAGCTATGCATTACATCTTGCGCACAAGTCAATCCCGATCTAATCTCGCACCGAAAGGGAACGCGAATGGCCAAATCCGAAAGCAATGTTGACCGGATCTACGAGGCGCTTCGGCGCATGGCGGCGGATTTCGCCTTCAAGCCGGATGCAAGGATCAACGAAAGCGCGCTGGCTGCGCAGTTGAACGCCTCGCGCACCCCGATCCGCGAGGCGCTGAACCGGCTGGTGGCCGAGGGGTTTCTGACCTTTCAGTCCGGGCGCGGATTCTTCTGCCGGTCGCTGTCGCCCGAACTGGTCATGGACCTTTACGAGGCGCGGGTCGCGGTCGAGGTCGAGGCGGTGCGCCTGGCCTGCCTGCGCGGTTCGGACGACGCGATCTCCGGCCTCTTGCGCGAACTCGACGAGATCGCGCCGGACTACACGCCCGAGGCCGACCCCGAAGCCCTGCTGGCGATGGACGAACGCTTTCACGGCCAGCTGTGCCAGCTTTCGGGAAATGCCGAGCTGTGCCGGATGCTGGCCAATCTCAACGACCGCATCCGCTACCTGCGCCTGATCGACCTGCGCCGCCTGCGCGGAACGGCGCCGGACGGGCAGACCATGGTGTCGGCCCACCGCCGGATTATCGAAGCCGTCGCCCGCCGCGACGCCGAAGAGGCGACGGCCCAGATGCGCGCCCATATCGAGCGCCGCCGCGAGGGCGCGACGCAGGCGGTGCGCGAAGCCTATGCGCAGCTTTATGTCCCCGATTTCTGAGGTTCCCAT
This sequence comes from Ruegeria marisrubri, assembly GCF_001507595.1. Taxonomy (GTDB): domain Bacteria; phylum Pseudomonadota; class Alphaproteobacteria; order Rhodobacterales; family Rhodobacteraceae; genus Ruegeria; species Ruegeria marisrubri. Next base: position 131,992 of record NZ_LQBQ01000036.1, on the reverse strand, counting down.
GTCCGTTCAAACCGGAGGAAAAACCGTCTTTGGCGCCACCGTCGGCATCCTGATGCTGGAGACGCGCTTTCCGCGTATCCCCGGCGACATGGGCAACGCGATGACCTGGCCGTTTCCGGTGCATTACCGGGTGGTGCGCGGCGCCTCGCCCGACAAGGTGGTGCGCGGCGACCCGCGCGCCCTGCTGGACGCCTTCATCGACGCAGGTCGTGACCTGGTGGCGATGGGGGCCGACGGGATCACCACCAATTGCGGCTTCCTGGCGCTGGTGCAGAACGAATTGCGCGAGGCCTTGGGCGTGCCGGTGGCCACGTCGTCGCTGATGCAGGTGCCAATGGTGCAGGCCCTGCTGCCGCCGGGCAAAAGGACCGTGATCCTGACGATCTCCAAGGCCACTCTGACCGATGCCCACCTGACAGCCGCCGGGGTGCCGCTGGACACGCCGGTCTATGGCACGGATGCCGGCAAGGCGTTTACGCGGGGCATCCTCGGCGATGCGCTTGAGATCGACTTTGCCGCCTGCCGGCAGGACATGCTGGATGCCGCCGATGAAATCGTTGCGGGTGAACCGGATGCGGGTGCCATCGTGCTGGAATGCACCAACATGGTTCCCTATGCCGCCGACATCCGCAAACGCACCGGCCTGCCGGTCTATTCGATCCATTCCATGATCCAGTGGTTTCAGGCCGGGCTGATGCCGCGCAGGTTCGATCCCGAGTTGGGCGATCCGCGCTTTTGACGCCGGAGTCTCAGGCGCTGCCGCGGGCGATCATCGCCTCGGTGCCCGCCACGCAGAAATCGACAAGCCTGTCGATCCCGGCCGCGTTGGCCTCTGGCGCGCCGGCGGCCAGATCCTCGATCCGCCAGACACTGTTCAGATAGGCCAGCGTGGCGGCAACCGTATAGACATGCCCGGCCGCCACCAGCGCCTTGTCCACGCCGGGAAACAGGGCCGCGACCTCGTCGATGAACCGCTGCGCGATCGGGTCGAAACACTCGGCGGTGATGGTGCGCCAGCGTGGATCGGCCGACACATGCGCCACGAGGCGGCCATAGGCCATCCACCCCGTTCCCGGCGTCTGCGCCAGCGAGACATAGGGCCGAACGAAGCAATCCAGAACATCCCGCATCGAAACCGGGCCAAGCGCCTTGCGTGCCTCCAGCTTCTCGATCCGGAGTCTCGAAAGCTCCTTGGCGCGCCGCGCGACCGCCTGATGAAACAACTCTTCCTTGCTGCCGCCGTGATGGCTGACCAGCCCCAGAGGTACCTCGGCCAGAGCCGCTATGTCGCGGATCGACGCGCCCTCGAATCCCCTCGCTGCAAAAACCTGCTCTGCCGCGTCGAGAATCCGCGCCTTGGTCTGCAGCGACCGCTTGGACGGCGCTCTTTTGCGTTGTTTTTCATCGGCTTTGGCGGTCATGAGAAACATCTTGCCTTAGATTGAACGATCGTTCAAGTTAAGCGTCGCAAACGGGAGGAAACATGGTTGAAACGAGCGGGGCCTATGCCTTGATCGGCGCGGGCCCGATGGGTCTGGCTGCCGCAAAGGTGCTTGCCGAGCAAGGCATCCCGTTCCAGGGCTTCGAGCTGCATTCGGACGTGGGCGGCCTGTGGGACATCGACGGCCCGAAATCGACCATGTACGAGACCGCACACCTGATCTCGTCCAAGAGGATGACCGAGTTCACCGACTTTCCGATGGACGCGTCGGTTGCCGAATACCCCTCGCACCGCGCGATGAAGAACTATTTTCACGCCTTCGCCGACCGTTTCGGACTGCGTGAGCATTTCCGCTTCAATTCCGAAGTCACCGAAGTCGCACCACTTGGCGGCCCCGGCGACGGGTGGCGCGTCACCTGGCGCGACAAGGAGGGCGAGCACAGACAGGACTTCGCCGGCGTCCTGATCGCAAACGGCACCCTGTCCGAGCCCAACATGCCCGAGTTCCCCGGCCGGTTCGACGGCGAGTTGATCCATTCCTCGGCCTACCGCTATCCCGACCAGCTCGAGGGCAAGCGGGTTCTGATCGTCGGTGGCGGAAACTCGGGCTGCGATATCGCCGTGGACGCCATTCACCACGCGGTGCGCTGCGATCTGTCCATGCGCAGGGGTTACTACTTCGTCCCCAAATACGTCTTCGGCAGGCCCGCCGACACGATCGGCGGCAGGATCCGCCTGCCCATGTGGCTCAAGCGCCGGATCGACGGGCTGATCCTGGGCTGGTTCGTCGGCAATCCCCAGAAATACGGCTTTCCGAAACCCGACTACAAACTCTATGAAAGTCACCCGGTCGTGAACTCGCTGGTGCTGTATCACGCGGGCCACGGGGATCTGCGGGTCCGGCCGGATATCGAGCAGATCGAAGGCAAGACCGTCTATTTCCGGGACGGGCACAGCGACGAGTACGACATGATCCTCGCCGCGACCGGCTACAAGCTGCATTACCCGTTCATCGACCGGGATCTTCTGAACTGGCAGGGCGACGCGCCGCATCTCTATCTCAACGCGATGCACCCGGAACGCGACGACCTTTTCGTTCTGGGCATGGTCGAGGCAACCGGCCTTGGCTGGCAGGGCCGCCACGAGCAGGCCGAATTGGTGGCGCGTTACATCAAGGGGCTGCAGAACGGCTGCCCGGTGGCGGCCGAGTTGAAGGCCACAAAATCCGGCCGGTTCGAGCGTGCGACCGGCGGGATGAATTACCTCAAGCTCGCCCGGATGGCCTATTACGTGGACAAGGCCACCTATCGCAAGACCGTCACCGGCTGGATCGACCGGATGCGGAAGGCGGCGGCATGACCGGCATCGACGAGATCACGCTGAATTTCAGCCCGGCCTCGATGTTGCTGCTGAACGCCATCCTGGCGGTGGTCATGTTCTCGGTCGCGATCGACCTGACGCCGCAGGATTTCAACCGCCTGCGCCGCGCACCCAAGCCGGTCGTGGTCGGCCTGTTCTCGCAATTCGCGGTGCTGCCCATTCTGACCTTCGCGCTGGTCTGGCTGGCCGAGCCGCGCCCTTCGATCGCGCTGGGCCTGATCCTGGTGGCGGCCTGTCCGGGCGGCAACATCTCGAATTTCATCACCCATCGCGCGGGGGGAAACGCGGCGCTGTCTGTTTCGCTGACCGCTTTCGCCACCGTCGCCGCGATCGTCATGACCCCGTTCAACATCGCGTTTTGGGGCGGGCTCTATGCGCCGACGCGCGAAATCCTGCAACGTACCGAGATCGACCCGGCGCAGATCGCCATCACGGTCGGACTGATGCTTCTGCTGCCGCTGGCGCTCGGCATCACGCTGAACCGGCACCGGCCGGATATCACCCAGAGGCTGCGGCGGCCTCTGCAATACCTGTCCATGGGCATTTTCTTTGCTTTCATCATTCTCGCTCTGGCGGCCAACTGGAATTTCTTCCTGGCCTTCGCCGGAGCCGTCGCCGGGCTTGTGATCCTTCACAATGCCCTGGCTCTGGGGGGTGGTTGGGTTGTGGCCACTCTGACCCGGCTGCCCCCCTATGATCGCCGCGCCATCACGATCGAGACCGGCATCCAGAATTCGGGGCTGGGCCTGGTGCTGATCTTCGGCTTTTTCCACGGCCTCGGAGGCATGGCCGTGGTGGCGGCCTTCTGGGGCATCTGGCACGCCATTTCCGGCATCGGCCTTGCCGGCCTCATGGCCCGGACCGAGGCCGCCAGATGACCCGCATCCTGATCACCGGCGCCGCCGGAATGGTGGGGCGCGCCCTGCTGGAGGAACTGGCCGAGGCCGAGGTCTTTGCCACCGACATCCACCGCCCCTGCCCCCTGCCCGACGGCATCGCCTATGCCCGAATGGACGTGACGACCGGCGAACCCGAGCGCGTGATCCGCAAGGTCAGGCCGGACGTGATCGTTCACCTCGCCTCGATCGTCACGCCCCCCAAGGGCATGAGTCGCGAGGCCGCCTATCGGGTCGATGTCGAAGGCACCCGCAAGGTGCTGGACGCCGCGCTGGCGCATGGGGTCAGGCGACTGGTCGTTACGTCCTCGGGCGCGGCCTATGGCTATCACCCGGACAACCCGGTGCCGCTGCGCGAGACCGACCCGCTGCGCGGGAACCGGGAGTTCGCCTATTCCGACCACAAGCGCCAGGTCGAAGAGATGCTGGCCGAGGCCCGCCGCACGGCACCCCATCTGGAACAGGTCGTCCTGCGGGTCGGGACCGTTCTGGGGGAAGAGACGGAAAACCAGATCACCGCCCTGTTTCACAAGCCCCGCCTGCTGGCGGTGTCGGGCAGCGAAAGCCCCTTCGTGTTCATCTGGACCCGCGATCTGGCCCGCATCCTCAAGCGGGCGGCCACCGACGGCCCGCCGGGCATCTACAACGTCGCCGGGGATGGCGTCATGGGCGTTGCCGATCTGGCGCGAGCCATGAACAAGCCCGTGCTGCGCTTGCCCGCGTGGGGGCTGAAGGCCGCGCTGGCCGTGGCGCGCCCCTTGGGCCTGTCGCAATACGGGCCGGAGCAGGTGCGCTTTCTGCAATACCGCCCGGTTCTGGACAACACCGCGCTGAAGTCCGAGTTCGGTTACGCCCCGGAAAAGACCAGTGCCGAGGTGTTCGACCTGTGGAAGCGGCAGGCAGGTCTGTGAAGACGGCCGTCATATCGGGCGGCGCGGGCGGGCTTGGCCGGGCGCTTTCGACCGGATTGCAGAGAAGAGGCTGGCGTGTCGTTCTGCTGGACCTGGACATCTCGGGGCTCGAGCGGACGCCCACCCAGATCCCGCTGCCCTGCGACCTGACGGATGCGGGGCAACTGGCCGAGCGCGTATCGGAGATCCTTGGTCTCTGCGAAGCGATCGATCTGGTGATCTACAACGCGGGCATCACGCAGATCGGGCCGTTCGAAGCGGCGGACGAGGCCGGGCATCGCAGGGTGTTCGAGATCAACTATTTTTCTGCCGTGGCGCTGGCCCGCGCCTTTCTGCAGCCTATCCGGGCCGCGCGCGGCACGCATCTGGCGATCTCATCGGTCGCGGGCTTTGCGCCGCTCTATCACCGGACAGCCTATGCCGCGTCGAAACACGCGCTGGAGGGGTTCTTCAAGTCGCTGCGCTCCGAGGAAAGGGCGCATGGCGTGCGCACCCTGATCGCCGCCCCGGCTTTCGTCTCGACCAACCCCGGCGACGGCGGGCCACAGGCGGATGGCACCGCCCGCCCGGGCTCGGCCGGTGACGACGTGGACCCGATGACGCCCGAGGCGGCGGCCGAGGCGATCCTGCGCGGTATGGAGAAGTCGCGCCCGATGATCCCCGTGGGCCGGGTGGCAAAGGCGGCGTGGCTGATCAACCGGCTGTCGCCCGGCCTCTATCAGCGGCTGATGGAGCGACGGATCGACGGCGCCTGATATTCTCTGCGCGGGGTTGCCCTTTGCCGCCAGCTTTGCTTTGTCTTTGGCGACCAAACCGGCCGGGGGAGAGGCCGGCAGCCGAGAGGATCACCAAAATGGCAAAAGTCGCATTTCTTGGCCTCGGCGTCATGGGCTATCCCATGGCCGGGCACCTTCAGGCCGCGGGCCACGACGTCACCGTCTACAACCGCACCGCCTCCAAGGCCGAGGCCTGGGTCAAGCAGCATGGCGGGGCGATGGCCTCGACCCCGGAAGAGGCCGCGCGGGGGGCCGAGTTCGTCATGGCCTGCGTCGGCAATGACGACGACCTGCGCATGGTCTGCACCGGCGAAGGTGGCGCGTTTCACGGCATGGAGAAGGGCGCGGTCTTTGTCGACCACACCACCGTATCCGCCAAGGTGACCCGCGAACTATACGAGGCCGGCAAGGCGCAGGGCATCGCCTTTGTCGATGCGCCGATCTCGGGCGGTCAGGCGGGGGCCGAGAACGGCGTGCTGTCGATCATGTGCGGCGGCGACCAGGAGGCCTATGACAAGGCCGAGCCGATCATGCAGGTCTATGCCAGGATCTGCCGCCGCATCGGCGACAGCGGCGCGGGCCAGATGACCAAGATGTGCAACCAGATCGCCATCGCAGGTCTTGTTCAGGGCCTGAGCGAGGCGCTGCATTTCGCCGAGAAGGCCGGGCTCGACGGGCGCGCCGTCGTCGAAGTCATCAGCCAGGGCGCCGCGGGCAGTTGGCAGATGTCGAACCGCTATGAAACCATGCTGGACGATCACTTCGATCACGGTTTCGCGGTGGACTGGATGCGCAAGGATCTGGGGATCTGCCTGTCGACCGCCAACGAGACCGGGGCCTCGTTGCCGGTCACCGCGCTGGTGGACCAGTTCTACAAGGACGTGCAGAAGATGGGCGGCGGGCGCTGGGATACCTCGTCACTGATCAAGCGCCTGCGGGCCATGGGGTGAGACAAGGGGGCTGTCTGCCCCCTCTTGGCCCGTCGGGCCAATTCACCCCCGAGGATATTTTGGGCCAGATGAAGGAATTCCCGATGCATTCGGGACAGGGAACTGCATGAGCGACTTGACGACATTCTGGGCGGATGCGCTGCGCCGCTTCTGGGGGCTGGACACCCGGCTGACGCGGCTTGACGGCGAATATGACCTGAACTTTCTGGCCCAGGCCACGAACGGGCAGGATTACGTGCTGAAGGTGATGCGCGCCGGCTGCGACGCGGGGCTGGTAGATCTGCAGATCAAGGCGCTGGAACATATTGCCCGTGAGGCGCCCGGCCTGCCCTTTCCTGACGTGATCCATGCTCTGGACGGAAGCGCCCTTCCCGAAATCGCCGACGAGAGCGGAGCAGTCCGACTGGTCTGGCTGCAGAACCGCCTGCCGGGGCAGTGCTATGCGAAAGCGGCGCCGAAGTCGGAGGAACTCATCCTCAGGCTGGGCCGCGTTCTGGGGGCGACCGACCGCGCGCTGGAGCACTTCTCGCACCCGCAGTTGCATCGCGAGGATTTCAAGTGGGATCTGATGCAGGCCGGCTGGATCGCGGACAGGCTGGACGCGGTTGCCGATCCCATGCGCCGGGCGCTGCTGGAAGACATCACCGAGGGTTTCGCCGCCATCTCGGACAAGCTGGACAAGCTGCCCAGACAAGCCATCCACAACGATGCCAACGACTACAACATCCTGGTCGAGGGCGAGTTGGGCGAGCGGCGCGGTATCTCGGGCCTGATCGACCTGGGCGACATGTGTGCGGCGCCAAAGGTCTGTGAGGTGGCGATTGCCGCGGCCTATGTGGTTCTCGACCATCCCAGGCCCGAGCAGGCGCTGGCCGCGCTTGTCAGCGGCTATCACGCCGCCAACCGTCTCGCGCCGGAGGAAGTCGATCTGATCTGGCCGCTTCTGCGGATGCGGCTGGCGGTTTCGGTGGTCAACTCGACCCTCATGGCGGCAGAGAACCCCGATGATCCCTATGTGACGATCAGCCAAGCCCCCGCCTGGCGCTTTCTGGAGAATGGCTCGGTCAATGGCGGCCTGATGCCGGCCCGGCTGCGCGCGGCCTGCCATCTGCCGGTGACCGACGGGGCCGAGCGCATCCATGCCTATCTGAACGACCATCGCGGCGAGTTCGCGCAGCTGTTCGGAGAGGATCTGTCGGACGCGCCGATGGGGTCGCTGTCGGTCGAGAACTCGACCTGGCCGCGGGATCCGTTCCACATGCCGCTGGAGGAAGCCGCGCGCGTCGGCGAGGAATTCGGCGAGGGGATCTGGCTAGGCTATTACAACGAGCCGCGCCTGATCTACACCGAAGGGGCGTTTCGCAAGGGGCCGTGGAAGGCGTCGGACCGGCGCACCGTGCATCTGGCGGTGGATGTCTTTGCGCCCGCCGGAACCACGCTTTACGCGCCGCTCAGCGGGCGGGTGGAGGCGGTCGAGAACCGCACGGGGCATCTCGATTATGGCGGCGTGGTGATCCTGCACCACGAAACGCCCGAGGGCGATCCTTTCTATACGCTCTATGGCCATCTCGATCCGGAGATTTGCGACAGGCTGAAGCCCGGCGACCCGGTGGCGCAGGGTTCGGCCTTTGCCCTGCTGGGGGATGTTGGCCAGAATGGCGGCTGGGCGCCGCATGTGCATTTCCAGCTGGCGCTGACAACCGCAGGGATGGAGAGTGACTGGCCCGGCGTGGGCGATCCCGACGAGCTGTATCTGTGGCACGCCGTCTGCCCCAACCCGGCGGCGCTGCTGAACCTGCCCGACGACAAGGTGCACTATCACCCGACCGACAAGGCGGCGGTGCTGCAGGGGCGGCGGGATCATTTCGGCGGCAACCTGTCGCTGACCTATGACGACCCGGTCATGCTGGTGCGCGGGTGGAGACATCACCTGTTCGATGAATGGGGCCGGCCCTATCTGGACGCCTACAACAACGTGCCGCATGTGGGCCACGCGCATCCGCGCATTCAGGCGGTGGCGGCGGATCAGTTGAAGCGGATGAACTCGAACACCCGCTATCTGCACCCTGCGCAGGTCGCCTTTGCCGAAAAGGTGCTGTCAAAGCTGCCGGACCATTTGCAGGTCTGTTTCTTTGTCAATTCCGGCACCGAGGCCAACGAGCTGGCGTTGCGGCTGGCCCGCGCACATACCGGCGCCAAAGGCATGGTGACGCCCGATCACGGCTATCACGGCAATACCACCGGCGCGATCGACATCTCGGCCTACAAGTTCAACAAGCCCGGCGGGCCGGGCCAGCCGGACTGGGTGGAACTGGTCGAGGTGGCCGACGACTATCGCGGCTCGTTCCGGCGCGACGATCCCGACAGGGCGCAGAAATACGCCGATCTCGTGGATGGCGCCATCGCGGCGCTAAAGGAAAAGGGCCACGGGGTCGCGGGCTTCATCGCCGAGACCTTCCCCTCGGTCGGTGGCCAGATCATCCCGCCCAAGGGCTACCTGCCGGCGGTCTATGAAAAGATCCGCGCCGCCGGTGGCGTCTGCATCGCCGACGAGGTGCAGACCGGGCTGGGGCGCCTGGGCGACTATTATTTCGGGTTCGAGCACCAGGGCGCGCGCCCGGATATCGTCGTCCTGGGCAAGCCGATCGGCAACGGCCACCCGCTGGGCGTTCTGGTCACGACGCGGGCCATCGCCGACAGCTTTGCGAAAGGGCCCGAATTCTTTTCGACCTTCGGCGGCTCGACGCTTTCCTGCCGGATCGGCAAGGAGGTTCTGGACATCGTCGATGACGAGGGGTTGCAGGAAAATGCGCGCCTGATGGGTGGCCGCCTGATGGATGGGCTGCGCCGGATCGAGGCCGAGTTCGGCTGCGTCGGCGACGTGCGTGGCATGGGGCTGTTCCTGGGGGTGGAACTGGTGAACCCGGACGGCTCGGAGGGCACCGAGATCTGCAAGTTCGTCAAGAACAGGATGCGCGATCACCGCATCCTGATCGGCAGCGAGGGGCCCAAGGACAACATCCTGAAAATCCGCCCGCCGCTGACCATCGACGAGGAAGGCGTGGACATGATCCTGTGGGCCCTGCGCGAGGTGTTGTCCGAAGTAGGCGACTTTGCCCCCGCCCCGGTCTGCGATCACGACCACCATCACGCAGGGTGCGGGTGCTGTTGAATATCAGGCCCCGGCCATCTTGAGCCGGGGCCTGGTTTGAGCTCAAATTCGCTCCGTGAACGGATGCGTCACAAGCTCATTTCGTCAGAATCAGCTTGCCGGCACGGGTGATGCGCAGCGTGTAGAGCTGGTCGCCCAGCGCGATATGGGCCAGGTTGCCGCCCTTGGTCAGGTCCTCGGCCTTGTGTGCCGGCAGCGACGAGACGGCATAACCTTGGGTCGGGGTCGGGTTCTGAACATTCATCGGGTCATCTCCAGCGTTTGAAGGACGAAAGCGCATCTGGCCGTCAGGCCGGGTTTTCACGTTTCGCATCCTGGGGTCTCGATCTGGCTGACCCGAAAGTCCGGGCTGGCTGGTGTAATGGGGCTTATTTCTGATAAAAATACTAAGATTTGTCAAGCGCCGGTTTTCTGACTTTTTTCAATGAGTGATTGATATTCATGTTTATGAATGTCATGACTCCTGCAAGGAGGACCACCCGATGAACTTGAACCGCCGCGCCATGTTGACAGGGACCGGGGCCGCGCTGGCCGTGCTGGCCGCGCGCCCCCTTTGGGCAACGTCCGAAGTGATGCTTGGCAACACCCGCATCCTGAGCCTCAGCGACGGGCACCTGACCCTGCCCCGCGATTTCATCTTTGCACCGATGCCGCAAGAGGAACTCGCACCGATTCTGACCCAATATGGTCTCGGCGACGGCCCGCTGACTCCGCCGTGCAACATCACGTTGATGCAGAGCGAAGACCGGGTGGTGCTGTTCGACGCCGGCTCTGGCCTGTCCTTCCAGGACACGGCCGGGAAACTGCCCGACGCGCTGGATTCGGTTGGCCTGTCCCCCGAGGACGTGACCCATGTGGTGTTCACCCACGGCCACCCCGATCACCTGTGGGGCGTTCTGGACGATTTCGACGAGCCGCTGTTCGCGAATGCGGAACACATGATGGGCAAGGCCGAGTGGGAGTATTGGCTGAACCCCAACACCGTGAATGAAATCGAATCCGCGCGCACGACCATGGCCGTCGGCGCAAAGCGCAGGCTGGAGGTGCTGGAAGACGCGATCACCTTGTTCGAGGACGGGCAGGAAATCCTGCCCGGTGTCGCCGCCCACGCCACGTTCGGGCACACGCCGGGGCATATGTCCTTCGAGTTGCGCAGCGGGAGCGAGGCGGTATTCGTCACCGGCGATGCGATCGGCAACCACCATGTCGCCTTTGCGCGCCCGGACTGGCATTCCGGTTCGGATCAGGACAAGCCCACCGCCGCCGCGACGCGCGTCCGCCTGATGGACAAGCTGGCCTCGGAGCAGATCCCCATCATCGGCTTCCATCTGCCTTCGGGCGGGCTGGGGCATGTGGAGCGCAAGGACGACGCCTATCGCTTCGTCCCGAGAGACAGCTAAGCCCCCTCAGGTCAGCCCGTCAGTTGGCGCCACGCGGATTTCAGCCCCTCGAGCGTCACGCGGGACTCGTCGGCCAGGGCCGCCGGCGCGCCCTGCTCGGACAGCGCGTCCACGTAAAGCGTCGCCAGTTCGCCGTCGCCCACGACCGCAAGTTGCTGGCCCAGCCAGAAGGGCCGCGCCGCCGCCAATTCCGCTCCGATCAGAGCGCCAAGCAGGCGCGCCCTCGCCTCTGCGGGCTCCAGACCGTCCAGAATCCGGGCCGCGTGGGCCTCGTGCAGCCGCGCCATAACCCGTTCGGGCTTGGCCATGGCATCCGACAAGGCGGCGGCAAAGGCGGTGCGATCCGTCTGCACATCGGCGAGCCGGTGAACCGACAACCGCCCATTCACCAGGGCGTCGAACATGGCGCCGGTCAGGAAGGACTGGAAACTGACGATCTCGCCGGCGCTGACATGAACCCACCGGGTTTCTTCGCCGACCAGGCAGATGACACCGTCCCAGTTCTTGTTCAGCGCAAGGAACCCCTCGACCCGGGTCTCGTCGCCTTGCATCAGGTCCAGCGGCGCCGACTGACGCAGGCCCGGTATCACGCGCAGCTCGATCCGGGGGGCGCCGATGTCGATCGACCACAGACCCTCGGACAGAGGTTTGCAGGGGACGGCGTTGCCGACGGGGCCGAGCACGCCGCAGGCCAGAACGAGGTTCTGATCGCTGGTGAGCCAGTCGGATAGCCAGCCGGCAAGATTTTCGGTCGTTGCATGCTGCTGACGGTGGTCGCGCACATCCGTGCCGCGCATCGCCCAGGCCCGTTGCCGGCTTCGTCCCCAATCAACCGCGATCCAATCCTGTGACATTTTTGCCCCGCTTGTCCGAGTATCGTGCGGATGGTTCTAGGTCAGCCCGGACCGGTGATCCAGCCCTTCGGGCCGAGACCGGCGGCCAAATGGCTCCGGGGTCGCGGTGCGGGTCTGCCAGCCGGAACGAGGGGCATTCGTCCATTTTGTACCGGGGTTTCCTGACGGAATGTCCGTTTTGTACAAAACCGCCGGGCCGCGCCCGACGGTGATCGGCGATCAGACCGGCAGCTTGGAAACCGCGCCCGCCATCTCCTTCGACGACAGAAACATCTCGGGCAACTCGGCCAGAACCGCGTCGATCGGATCGTAGACCTCTGACGCTGCGCGCAGCAGGTCTTGGGGGATCTGCTTGGGCGCGCGCTCTTTCCTCTCGGGCGGGGTGAAGTTCAGCCCGGTGAATTCGGCGATGTCCTTCTGCCGCCGCCAGATCGCATCGTAGTGGACGCAGAGCACGGGGACGTCCTCGAAGGTGGCCCAGGCCCTGACCTGCTCGGCCTGGCGCAGCACGTCATAACGGAACAGATCGTCAAAGCCGCCCTTGGCGTGCAGGTGATAGAAGTGGTCGGCGATCCAGTCCGGCCCGTAGCGCTCCATCGCGGAATAGACCGACAGGGCCGAGTCCCGGGCCGAGCCGAAGCAGAACACGACCTTGACGTTGTCGCGCCCGCGCAGGGCGTCGGGAAAGTCGTGGGTCTTGGTGACGGTGCCCGGCTCGAGCGGGGCGTCCTTGAGGCGGGCGTCGAAGGGGAAGCCCTGTTTCTTCCACCAGAACCGACGGTTGCGCGCCTTGCGCAGCGCGGCATAGGTCAGCGTGCTGCCCGACCGGCCGTTGCTGGCAACGACGATGCAGGGGCGTGGGGCGAGCAGGAACGAGGCGAGTGTGATCACCGGAGCAGGGTCTCGGGTTCTGGCCGTGGGGCCTCGGGTGAGGTCGGGCGTTTCGTTTCCCGTTGGTAGCCTCTGCGGCGGGTGGGGTTCAAGGGTGTCCGGTTGGGTTGGGTCGCGGCGGGCCCTATCGAGATATGGCCGGGTTGGCGGGAGAATGGGGTATGGTGGGTGCGAGCACGAGTTCTACGCTTGCTGAAATTGCTATGTGACAAGCTCGCTAGGTCGTTTTGGCGCGAGTGAAAACGCATTTCAAGATTGCAAAAAAAATTGCCAAAGGGAGTTGCCCTGTGAAAAATGACTGGCGGCACATCAATAATAGGAACAGATACATGCTTGTTTTTAGAACTTGGATTTCAGCGCTCGCGTGTTTCCTTGCAGGATCATTGAGCGCACAATCGCTTGAAGATGATGATTTTGAGACAATCAAAGAGAGCGTTGTTGCGATTTGCGGAGAGTTTGCTCGCAGTGGATCGTCAAGCGAGGTCGATGCAAGCGGGGCTATTAATGTTGATTTGTTAAACTTATCGCGGCTATTTGCGGACTTTAGCTCGGAGGGAGAAGGGGAATTTTCAGCTGATGAATATATCGGCGTGTTGCGAGAAGAGTTAGGCGACGAAATAAAGGATAATAGAGCCTGTCGCATGAAGATTTGGAATGACTTTGTTTCAAAGGTCTTGTTGAAAAGTGGAGACGAAGCAACGGATCTTTCCAATCGAGCCGCACAGTACGTCGGTCAATCCAGTATCTTCGACTGCAAGACCACTCAGTATTTCGAGGTTTGTGTTGATAGTTCGCGAATTCGAGGAAATTTCGCCGACTTGAGTTTGACCCTGCAAAATAGGACTGAGGAGAAAATTCGCCTTTGCCAATCTACTCCACATGCATACGCGATTTCCGAAGACGGAAAGAAATCAGAAGTCGGACGAAGATACGACTGCAGGGATATAATGGGTGGAGGCGCCGAACGTTTCGGGTTCCTTTTTGAATTCGACGGTAGCGCCGGACAATCATTTGACGCTACCGTTATCTTCACCGAACCATCGACCCAGTTCACGTTCAGAAATCTTCGCTGAGATTCCAGAGACAGGAGTAGGAAGCGAACTACCTCACGAACTTCTTGTATTTCAACCGCTTGGGCTCCAGCGCATCCGGTCCCAGACGGCGTTTCTTGTCCTCTTCGTAATCCTCGAAGTTGCCCTCGAACCACTCCACATGGGCGTCGCCCTCGAAGGCGAGGATGTGGGTGCAGATGCGGTCGAGGAAGAAGCGGTCGTGCGAGATGACCACGGCGCAGCCGGCGAAATCCACCAGCGCGTCTTCCAGCGCGCGCAGGGTTTCGACGTCGAGGTCGTTGGTCGGTTCGTCGAGCAGGATGACGTTGCCGCCCTCTTTCAGCAGCCGGGCCATGTGGACGCGGTTGCGCTCGCCGCCCGAGAGCAGCGAGACCTTCTTTTGCTGGTCGCCGCCCTTGAAGTTGAAGGACGAACAATAGGCGCGCGAGTTGACCTGCGCGTCGCCCAGCTGGATCAGCTCGGCGCCGCCCGAGATCGCCTCCCACACGGTGTCGTTGCCGTTGAGGTCGTCGCGCGACTGGTCGACGTAGGACAGCTTCACCGTGTCGCCGTATTCGATCGTGCCGGCGTCGGGTTTTTCCTGGCCGGTCAGCATCTTGAACAGGGTCGATTTACCGGCGCCGTTGGGGCCGATGACGCCCACGATGCCACCCGGCGGCAGGCTGAAGGAGAGATCCTCGATCAGTTGCTTGTCGCCCATGTGCTTGGACAACCCGTTGACCTCGATCACCTTGCTGCCCAGGCGCGGACCGTTGGGGATGACGATCTGGGCGCGGGTGATTTTCTCGCGCTCGGATTGCTGGGCCAGTTCGTTGTAGGCGTTGATCCGGGCCTTCTGCTTGGCCTGGCGGGCCTTTTGCCCCTGGCGCATCCATTCCAGTTCGCGTTGCAGGGTTTTCTGCTTGGACTTGTCCTCGCGCGCTTCCTGTTCCAGCCGCTTGGCCTTCTGCTCGAGCCACGAGGAATAGTTGCCCTCGTAGGGGATGCCGCGGCCGCGGTCGAGTTCCAGGATCCAGCCGGTGATGTCATCCAGGAAGTAGCGGTCGTGGGTGACGATCAGGATGGTGCCCTTGTAGTCGATCAGGTGCTGCTGCAGCCAGGCGATGGTCTCGGCGTCGAGGTGGTTGGTCGGTTCGTCGAGCAGAAGCATGTCGGGCGCTTCGAGCAGCAGCTTGCACAGCGCCACGCGGCGTTTCTCGCCGCCCGAGAGGGTTTCGACATTGGCGTCGTCCGGCGGGCATCGCAGCGCCTCCATCGAGACGTCGATCTGGCTGTCGAGATCCCACAGGTTCTCGGCGTCGATCTTGTCCTGAAGCTGGGCCATCTCCTCGGCGGTTTCGTCCGAGTAGTTCATGGCCAGTTCGTTGTAGCGGTCGAGGATGGCCTTTTTCCCGGCGACGCCCAGCATGACGTTCTCGCGCACGGTCAGGTTGGGGTCGAGTTGGGGCTCCTGCGGCAGGTAGCCGACCTTGGCGCCCTCGGCGGCCCAAGCCTCGCCAGTGTAGTCCTTGTCGAGGCCGGCCATGATCTTCATCAGCGTCGATTTACCGGCGCCGTTGACGCCGACGACGCCGATCTTGACGCCGGGCAGGAAGCTCAGGTTGATGTTCTCGAAGCACTTCTTGCCACCGGGATAGGTCTTGGAGACACCCTGCATGTGGTAGACATATTGATAGGCGGCCATGTCGCGTCCTCTGATACGGGGAAAATCGGGTTGGGCGCTTGATAGCCAAGCTGGCAGGGCGGGGCAAGCAGCCGGCGGCGTGAATCTGCCGCAGGAAACTTGCCGGTGGTTCATGGGCTGAAGGCTGGCGCTCGATTGACATTCGGCACCAAGTTTGCGCAACAGCAGGGGATGATGAGGCATTCCATTCCCTTTGCGCGGCCCGGGCAGGTCGTCGGACTGCTGGGCGGGTCGTTCGATCCGCCGCACGAGGGCCATGTGCATGTGACGCTCGAGGCGATGAAGGCCTTTGGGCTGGACCGGGTCTGGTGGCTGGTGTCCCCGGGCAACCCGTTGAAGCGGCGCTGCCCGGCCCCGTTGGAGCGCAGGATGCGGGCGGCCCGCGCCATGATGCGGCATCCGCGGGTCGAGATCACCGATATCGAGGCGCAGATCGGAACGCGGGCCACGGCGGACACGCTGCGGGCGCTGAGGGCGCTTTATCCCGGGGTTCGGTTCGTCTGGCTGATGGGGGCCGACAACCTGGCGCAGCTGCACCAGTGGCAGAACTGGCGCGAAATCATGGAAAACTGCCCCGTCGGGGTGGTGGCCCGGCCCGGAGACCGGATCTCGGCGCGGATGTCTCCGGCGGCGCGGGCCTATGGGCGGTTCCGGCTGGACGGAGAGGCCCGTCACCTGCTGGGCCGGTCGGCCGCGCCGGCGTGGTGTTTCGTGAACGTGCCGATGGTCAACGTGAGTTCGACCGAGATACGGACCCGTGGCGAGTGGGGCCAAAGCCACGCGGACGAAAAATCTCATCGACATTGAGGCCCGGACGCGGGACAATCCGGTTATTCACTTGTTTGAGCGGGCACTCCGGGATTTTATCGTGCCATGACTGATCGGATTTCACGTCGGTTCTTTCTCGCGGGATTGGGGGCGGCGCTTGCCCCGTCCGCGGGGTGGGCCAACCCGCCGGCGGTCTCTCTCAGGCCACAGCTGCGCACGGCCCCTCTGAGCGGGCCGGAGAGGGTCGTCCGGTCCGCCGGGCTGAAGGGCGAGGTGGTCTTTGCGGTCGCTGACGTGAAAACCGGGGTCCAGCTGGAGGCGCTTGGGGCGGACGAGGGCCTGCCGCCGGCCAGCGTCGCCAAGGCCCTGACCGCGCTGTATGCGCTGGACATGCTGGGGCCGGATCACCGGTTCGAAACCCGCCTGATCGCGGGCGGGCCGGTCGAGAACGGCGTCATCAAGGGCGATCTGATCCTTGCCGGTGGCGGCGACCCGCTGCTGGATACCGAGGCGCTGGCCGCGATGGCGGCCAATCTGCGCGAGGCGGGAATCCGCGAGGTGCGGGGGGATTTCAAGGTCTATGAAGGCGCCCTGCCCTATGTCTTCAGCATCGATCCCGGCCAGCCGGATCACGTGGGATACAGCCCGGCGGTCACCGGCATCTCGCTGAATTTCAACCGTGTGCATTTCGAGTGGAAGCGGGCGGCCACCGGATACGACGTGACCATGGACGCGCGCAGCGCGAACTACAAACCCCGCGTGGAAATGGCCCGGATGAAGGTCAAGAACCGCAGGCTGCCGATCTATACCTACGAAGCGACCGCGCGGGCCGACAACTGGACGGTGGCGCGGGCGGCTCTGGGGAAAGGGGGCGCACGGTGGCTGCCGGTGCGCAAGCCGTCGCTCTATGCCGGGGACGTGTTCCGCACGCTGGCGCGGGTGAACGGCATCGTGCTGGGCCGGACGCAGGTCGTGCGCACCGCGCCCGAGGGGACCGCGCTGGTGGTCCACCGCAGCGCACCGCTGACGGATATCCTGCGCGGGATGCTGAAATATTCGACGAACCTGACCGCCGAGATGGTGGGAATGGCGGCCACCAAGGCGCGCGGGGTCATGCCCGGCGATCTGCGCGAGTCGGCGGCCGAAATGAACCGCTGGGCCGCCGAGACATACGGGGCGACGCGGATCGCGATGGTGGATCACTCGGGGCTGGGGGATGCCTCGCGCATGGCGCCGGGGGATCTGGTCAAGGCCTTGGTCGAGGCGCGCAAGTCGGACCTTCTGCGGCCGCTGCTCAAGCCATACCGGCTGAAGGACAGCAAGGGCCGGCCGGTCAAGTCGCATCCGATCAAGGTGGATGCCAAGACCGGAACCCTGAATTTCGTCTCGGGGCTGGGCGGTTTCATGACCACGGCCGATGGGGCCGAGCTGGCCTTTGCCATATTCACCGCGGACATGGCCCGCCGGGCGCAGCTGAGCAAGGCCGAGCGGGAGCGGCCCCAGGGTGCGCGGCCCTGGAACCGGAGGTCGCGAAACCTGCAGCAGGCGTTGATCGAACGCTGGGGCGCCCTTTACGGAAGCTGACCCGCGCGGTCAGGTGGTGTGCCGCGCCCGTGCGCCGCGCTCGATCGCGGCGGCGTGCAGGCGGTCGATGTCCAGTTCGTAGCGGATCTCTTCCAGCAGGCGCAGTTCGGACTCGGCCAGTTTGCCGTCGGCCGCCGCCACGTCGCAGGCCAGCGCATAGGCGGTTTCATTCAGCCGTTCGGGCAGGTTGTTGCGGATCAGGCCAAAGAGCGCATCCAGACCTTCCTCTTGTTCGAACAGGTCGAACACGGTCTGCGAGATGCGTTTCACCCGGTCGATATCGTAATCGGCAAAGACCGGCAGCATGTTCACGGCGGTCTCGATCTTGACCAGTTCCGCCGTTCTTATGTTCTCGTCCGAGGCCGAGATCGCGACCATGATCGCCACCAGGCAATCCTGCGGAGTCATCGGGTGGGGAACTTGCTCGTTCATGGTCTTGTCCTGCTGCCGATTTTCATTCCAGCGCAAGATACGGGCGGAGATTGGCGGGTTCAACACCCGCCTTGGATTTTGCGCAGCGGGGTCAGGCCCGCGCCGAGAAGCGGTATTCGATTTCTTCGAAACTCCGGGTGGCGATGCGCGGGGCTATTTCCTGTCGGCGCGCGATGGCTGGCCGCCGAGCCGCAAGTGCGGGAAATCCTGGGCTGGATCGCGGAAAAGGGGCAGAAATAGCCCTTGTTTGCCTGTCTGTTTGTTGACTCATGCTGCACCGGCACAATAGGAGGGACCGGTCCGGTCGCATGGGGCGGCCGGCGCCGTTTTTCCGATGGAGATCAAACCAAAATGTCCGAACTGCGTGAAACCGCTCTTGCGTCCAAGGCCTGGCCTTTCGAAGAGGCGCGCCGGGTGCTCAAACGCTACAGACATGCTCCGCCGGAAAAGGGCTATGTGCTGTTCCAGACCGGCTATGGCCCCTCGGGCCTGCCGCATATCGGCACCTTCGGCGAGGTGGCGCGGACCTCGATGGTGCGTCACGCCTTCGAGCAGCTGAGCGATATTCCCACCAAGCTGATCTGCTTTTCCGACGACATGGACGGGTTCCGCAAGGTGCCCGGCAACGTGCCCATGCAGGAAGAGCTGAAGCAGGACCTGAACCTGCCGCTGACCAAGGTGCGCGACCCGTTCGGCACGCATGAGGGCTTTGCCCAGCACAACAACGCGCGGCTGTGCGAGTTCCTCGACAGTTTCGGGTTCGACTACGAGTTCGCCTCGGCCACCGAGTACTACACCTCCGGGCGCTTCGACGAGATGCTGCTGGTGGCGCTGGAGCGGTTCGACAAGATCATGGAGATCATGCTGCCGACGCTCGGCCCCGAGCGGCGCGAGACCTATTCGCCCTTCCTGCCGATCTCGCCCAAGACGGGCCATGTGCTGCAGGTGCCGACGCTGGAGCGCAATGTCGAAAAGGGCACCATCGTCTACGAGGAACCCGATGGCGAGCGGGTCGAGATCCCGGTCACCGGCGGCCATGTCAAGATGCAGTGGAAGCCCGACTGGGCGCTGCGCTGGGCCGCGCTGGGCGTGGATTACGAGATGTCGGGCAAGGACCTGATCGACTCGGTCACGCAGTCGTCCAAGATCTGCCGGGCGCTGGGCAAGCAGCCGCCCGAGACGCTGAGCTATGAGCTGTTCAACGACGAGCACGGCCAGAAGATCTCGAAATCGAAGGGCAACGGCCTGTCGATGGAGGAGTGGCTGACCTATGCCGCGCCCGAGAGCCTGTCGTATTTCATGTACCAGAAGCCCAAGACGGCGAAGCGGCTGTATTTCGACGTGATCCCCAAGGCGGTGGACGAGTATCACCAGCAGTTGCGGGCCTATCCGGGGCAGGACCTGAAGGCGCAGCTGAACAACCCCGTCTGGCATATCCACGGCGGCGAGGTGCCTGAATCGACCCTGATCGTGCCCTTTGCGATGCTGCTGAACCTGGCCTCGGTTTCCGGCGCCGAGGACAAGGAGACGCTGTGGGGCTTCATCCGCCGCTATGCGCCCGAGGCCACGGCCGAGACCCACCCCGACCTGGATCAGGCGGCCGGGTTCGCGGTGCGCTACTACAACGATTTCGTCAAACCCACCCGCACGTTCCGCCTGCCGACCGAGCAGGAGCGCGAGGCGCTGGAGGCGCTGAAGGCGGCGCTGGAAGCCTATGACGGGCCGATCGAGGACGAGGCGCTGCAATCGGTGGTCTATGCCATCGGCCGGGAACGGTTCGACCCGATGCGCGCCTGGTTCACGGCGCTCTACGAGGTTCTGCTGGGCGCCAGCCAGGGGCCCCGCTTCGGTGGATTCATCGCGCTCTATGGCGTGGCGGAAACCATCGCCCTGATCGACAAGGCGCTGGCCGGCGAACTGGTCTGAACAAGATCTGCGGGGGCTGTGCAAGGCCCCTGCCCCCTGCCCCGCGCAACGCCACCGTCACGGTGATGTGAGCCGGGGTTAACCCCTTTGCAATACCCAGATGGCTGTGTTCGGGGCTTGCCCGAACCCGGCTTTTGATGCGCGCGACGCAGTGGACCGCGGCGCGAATGGGAAAGGGGTTTCAATGAACAAGGCAATCACGGACGGCATCGTGTTCATGCCGCCGGCTTTCGTGAACGGTTTGGACGTCTGGTCGAGCGGCGACGGCACGCCCGGGTCGGATACCTATGCCGCCTCAGGCAGCGCGGCCTTCGTCCCGGCGGACGCGGATTTCGGCGGCTGCCTGGAGTTGCAGAAGACGAATGCGACGCAGAAGCTGCGCTACATGGGGCAGACCCCCCTGCTGCCGGGGTGCTACCTGCAGATCACGGCGCGCATCAAGGCGGTGAGCGGGCCGCTGCCCAGCGTTCGGATCGCCGGCTGGGCCGGAGGTGCGGGCGACGTGCATGTCGCCGGCCTGACCGAACAGGGGCCGGCGGTGGCCCTGACGAACTATGGCACCGTCGTCGAGGTCAGCGCCATCGTCGGCACCGGCCATCGGGACGGCGTGGACATGCCTTGGGGGGCGTCGGCGCTTTACGGCCATTTCGGGCTGAATCTGGAAGGCCCCAATGGCGGGGTCGTGCGGGTCGACGACATTCGGATCGAGGATGTCACCAGCGTCTTTCTGCGCGACATGGTCGGCGTGGTGGACGTGCGCGACTATGGCGCGCGCGGCGACGGGGTGACCGATGACTGGGCCGCCTTCGAGGCGGCGGACAACGCGGCCAATGGCCGAAAGGTGCTGGTGCCCGAGGGCACCTATTTCCTGGGCGAAACCACCAGCATGAATTCCGAGATCGAGTTCGAGGGCACGGTTTCGATGCCCACCGACAAGATGCTGCTGCTGACCAAGAATTTCGATCTGCCGACCTATATCGCGGCCTTCGGGGACGAGGCGCTGGCCTTTCGCAAGGCATTCCAGGCGCTGATCAACAACTCGGACCACGAGTCGCTGGACATGGGCGGGCGCAAGGTCTCGGTGAGCGCGCCGATCGACATGCAGGCCGCGGTGCCGAACCGGACCAGCTATGCCACCCGGCGGGTGATCCGCAACGGGCAGCTGGACGTGAAGGACAGCCCGGCATGGGACACCGACACCTTCACCTCGCAGGCAAGTTATGATCCGAACGATCCCTACAAGCTGACCAACGTGGTCAACGTGGCCAATATCCCGGTGGGGGCATTGGTTCAGGGCAGCGGCGTCGGGCGCGAGATCTATGTGCGCTCGAAAAACGAAGGGGCGGCCGAGATCACCCTGAGCGCGCCCTTGCATGATGCGGCGGGAACGCAGAGCTTTACCTTCGTCGATTTCAAGTACCTGCTGGATTTCAAGGGCTTCAGCTCGTTGCAGAAATTCGGCATGGAGGACATCGAGTTCCAGTGCAACAGCCGGTGCAGCGCCATCCGGCTGGCGCCGTCGGGGGCCACCTTTTCGTTGACGAACTGTTTCGTGAGCCGGCCCAAGGATCGCGGCATCACCTCGATCGGGACCGGGTGTCAGGGAATGCTGATCGACGGCTGCCAGTTCCTGTCGGCCGAGGAAAGCCTGACCGTGCCCGAGCGGGCGTCGATCGCGCTCAACGCCAATGCCAATGACATCAAGCTGCGGCACAACCGGGCGACCCGGTTCCATCACTTTGCGGTTCTGGGCGGCGACAACAACATGGTGCTGGGCAACCATTTCTTCCAGGGCGACAGCGTTCCCAACGGCACCCGGTCGGCGGGGCTGGTGGTGATCGGCACCTATACCAGCTCGACCATCGCCGAGAATTACGTCGACAACTGCTATATCGAGTGGACCAACGAGCATGACCCCTCGCCCGATTTCACCACCGGGTTCTCCTTCAGCGCGATGAGCATCACCGACAACATTTTCCTGTCGGGCGAGGTGGCGCCCTGGTTCAGCTATATCGTCATCCGGCCCTATGGCTCGGGGCATTTCCTGAACGGGCTGACGGTCACCGGCAACAAGTTCCGCTCGATCAACGGCTATATCGACCGGGCCGAGCGGGTCGACACCAGCCATGCCGGGCTGGACTACAACCGCTGCGTCCATGTGGTGTTCGAGGGCAACACCTATCACGGGGTCAGCGCGAAATCCGCCAATCCGCTCCGGCTGCGTCACAGCCAGAACACGGCGGCGCAGACCTGGGTGATCGATCCCGGCGGAGAGTTGCCGTTCGGCGCAAAGGCGCGGGGCTGCGACAGCGTGATGGCGCTGGACGCGCTGCGCACCGGCGGCGAGGCGATCCGTTACGCCACCCCCTATGCGCTGGTGCAGCAGGGCGCGCAGCAGGATCAGATACATCTGAAATGGCCGGAAGCCCTGAAGGGCACGGTGTCCGTGATCATGAGGATCGACAAGTAGGCCTGTGTCACCATCCCCGGGGCGCCGCTTGCGGCGGCCCGGATCGCTGGCGTCAGAAATCCCGCCACAGGGCGAATTTCAGGCCGAGCTGTCGTGTGCGGGACCGCTTGTGCAGCCCGAGCAGCCAGGTCGTCCGGATCCCGGGCGACCGGATCATCAGCGACGGCGTCACGGTCCAGTGGATCGGCTGGCCCGGGACACGGGATGTTTCGATCTGCAGGAGGGGGTCGAACCTGCGCTCCGACGACAAGCCCGCCGTGAGGTCGAGTTTCTGCAAGCGGTCCTGCCCGGTCCGGAACTCGAGCGCGGCGTCGATGGCCATCCAGGCGTGGCCCCAGCGCACCGGAAAGCTGTTCCCGTAAGACAGCGTGGATTTGTACATCATCCGCCAGTCGATCTGCCGATGATGCACGCCGACGCCGAGTTCGGCCGAGACACGCCCTGCCCTGTCGAGATCCGCCAGCGGAACCCGCGCGAACAGCAGGGCGTGACCGTGGAGCGCCTGATTTTCGTTCGCGTCCAGCCCCACGGTCATCCAGTCGAGCAGCCCCCATTCGGCGTAGAGCGAGGATTTGTATTCCAGCCCCCCCTCATCCGTCTTGTGCGCCGTGACGGAGAATGCCGCAAAGCCCTGCCCCTGCTCTCGCAGCCACGCGCCGGCCAGGGCCGGCCTTGCCACCCAAAGGACAATCAGAAAGGCAAGGAGGAACCGACCCATGACATCTCCCTTGGCATGGACCGTCCGCTTTCATGGTTAACAGCTGGTTACTGCCGCCCGGCAATCTTGCTGGCGGTTGCCATGCCGGACGGGAAGTCGCTGGATTGATGCAGGAATTTCGACGCAATCCGAAAAACCTGTGTTAGGCTGAAGCGAAGAAAGGGAGATGCCAGATGCCGAAAATCTCAAAGGACGCAGCTGTCCAGACCGTGATCACCACATTCGAGATGACGCCCGGAACCTGTCAGGATCTTCTCGAGGCGCTGACGGATGCCTATGCGAATTTCATCTCGAAGCAGCCGGGCTTCATCGCCGCGGGACTGCATGTGAACGACGCGCAGACGCGGATCGCCAATTATTCGCAGTGGGAGCGGCGCGAGGATTTTCTGGCCATGTTGCGCACGCCGGAAATGCGCGAGCGGAACCGCAAGATCAATGAGCTGTGCAAGAGCTTTGAGCCGGTCATGTATGACGTGGCGGAAACTTTCGGGTCACCGTGACCTGGATCAAGGTGTCCCGATCCTGTTCACAACAATCTGGCGCTGTCTGAAAGGGGAACGCGAACCATGTATCACAACATCCTAGTGCCCATATCCTTTGACGCTGACCGCGACGTGACGGCGCCTATGAAGCTGGCCAAGATCCTGGCCACGCCAGAGGCCAAGATCACGCTGCTGCATGTGGTCGAACATATTCCGGATTACGCGATCTCTTACATGCCGGTGGAATACCTGACCGAGGCGCGCCGGGCGATCCAGACCGAACTGGATGAAATGGCGGCCAAGCTGCCCAATGCCAAGGCCGAGGTGATCGAGGGCCACTCGGGCCGGTCGATCCTGGACTGGGCCGAGGCCAACAAGCCCGACCTGATCATCATCGCCTCGCACCGTCCGGGGATGCAGGACATCTTCCTGGGATCGACCGCGACGCATGTGGTGCGTCACGCCCGCTGCGCGGTGCATGTCGTAAGGTGAACGTGTTTATTGATGGCCGGCCCGGCGGGGCCGGCCATCAGCGTGCCGTCAGTGCAGGGTGCAGAAGGAGCCATGTTTGGCATCCTTCATCAGCTTGTCAAAGTCCTTTCCCTTCATCTCGACCAGGGTCTTGTGATCTCCGGCCTCGAACCAGACCTTGTCCAGCCCGGTCAGGCTGTCGTCGATGATGGTCGGGACGTCATAGGCGCTGCCCACCGGCGGCGCGGCGCCCAGGTCGCAGTCGTCAAAGACCTCTTCGACCTCGGTTTCCGGCGCCAGGCCGATCCGGCGTGACAGGATCGACTGCAGGCTGGTCAGATCGACATGGTGGTTCGAGGGGACGACGGCCAGCATCGGCCCCTCTTCCATGTGGATGAGGACGGACTTGGCCAGATGGTCGCCCGGCACATGCGCGGCCTCGGCACATTCGGCGGCCGTGGCGGCATAGGGGTGGCGGACCATGCTGAAGGGCAGGCCCTGCGCCTCGAGGTGGTGTTTCAATCGCGCGGCTATGGTCATGGTGTCCTCCGTGGATCCATTGGCACCCGGCCGTGCGTGTCAGGCGCAACCAGGGCGCCATGTCATGAATGATGGGTCATTCTGCGCCCGTTGGCCGAGTCGGGCAAGCCCGGGGCCTCAGAAATCGCCCGGGGCCATCCGGTAGGCCTTGCCGAAGCCGGCATTCAGCAACCCGTCGGTGACCTGGAAGCGGACAAAGCGGAAATCGGCGAAATCGGCGTAGAGCTTCGCCTTGGGCCGCTGCGCCAGGTAGTGATCGCGCAGCGCCGGATGCCCGGGCGCGTCACGGGGGATCAGCTGGGCGGTGCAGTGCAGCGTCAGGCGCGGGTGGGTCAGCGGGTCGCCCTTGTCGCCCGGCTCTCCGATCAGCAGGGCGCAGGCCGGGTTGGCCTCGAGCGCGGCGGTGTGATGCGCAAGGGTCGAGATCAGCGACACCGGCTGCCCCGCCGCGTCGAGCGCCAGCGCGATGCGGGTGACCGAGGGCAGCCCCGTGCCCGGTTGCAGCACCGCCA
This sequence comes from Ruegeria marisrubri, assembly GCF_001507595.1. GTDB lineage: Bacteria > Pseudomonadota > Alphaproteobacteria > Rhodobacterales > Rhodobacteraceae > Ruegeria > Ruegeria marisrubri. The sequence continues at coordinate 106,661 of NZ_LQBQ01000036.1, read as the reverse complement.
GCGCGGCGTGGGTGGCGCCCTGCATCAACTGACGAGACAGGGCGCGGGAGGTCTCGTCGGCGGGCTGGAACGGGTCTTGTCGGGTCATCGTGCTGCCATAATCCGGGGTTAGCACAGCATCCATGCCAGAGCCGCCCGAGTCGAGCCAGGAAATCCCCGCGAACCGCCGCTCCGGCCGCCGGCAGAGGCGGGCCGAGGCGCTGCGCAGGCGCGCCCTGTCGCCGCTGCGCATCCTGCTGATGGTGCTGATGCTGCCGGTCACCACATTCGGCATCGCGCTGGGGGTCTACCTGCGCACCTCGCCCTATGAGCCGGCCGAGGCGGTGCTGCACATCGTGGCGCTTGCGGGCTGCGACGCGGCGCAGGCGGTGGGGATCGCGCCGGCCTATCGGGGCGGGCTGGGATATCACGAGCGCAACGACCCGGATGGCGACGGCGTGGCTTGTGGAGTTGCGGTGGAGACAGAGCCGCAAAGCGCGGCCAACGGGCAGGCGCGCGAGGCGAAAGAGCGGATGCTGGGCGGGGCGAAATTCGTGCGGCCGTGAGGGGTGGCGGGGTGAACCCCGCCCTACGGGCAGAAGATACTTTCGGGAAAGGATGTAGGGCGGGGTTTTACCCCGCCGTTTGCGCGATTGCGGAGGTGGGGTGAAACCCCACACTACGCTTGCTTTCCAGACGATTCCGGGCCCTGTTGATTGGAAAGGTGAAACACTCCCGGTCTATCAGGCAAAAGCGGCTTTTGATTCCGCGCCCCGCCGATTTTTTTCGGATAGGTGAGTTCCTTTGATCCGAACATCCCCGAGTAGATAGGTTGCGTTGCAACGATGGCGCTGACCGAAGCTGCCACCAGAAGACCGACCAGAAGATCCACGAAATAGTGGCCGCCAAAAATCGGGGTCGAGGCGATCATCACGATCGCATAGACCAGCACCGGAGCAAATAGCCGTGTTCGCCAGAACGCTGTTGCCAGAAGAACGCCCGCCGCGGTGTGAAACGACGGAAAGGTTACCAGACCTGGCAAATTATATAGGTCCAAAACCACGGGCACGGCGATGTCACGCAAGGCTTCCATGTGCGGTAGATGGTAAACACCCGGAGCATAGATGAAATTCGTGAAGCTTGCGATATCGGGCACCAACATGGCGACAGCGGCTTTGGCGGGAAAAGCTGCACCAACTGCGGTGCATATCAATGCAGTGGCAAAAAAGGCTTCGACGAAGAACCTCGCCCTGCGACCATCCTTCATCGCGCATAGAACGACCAAGGCGACCAAACTGAGCGTTGATAGAGACGTGTAGCTTGCGTCAAGCAGGGCGATCAGGAACGGCTTGGAGTGAATGAACTCGAAGTATTCGCGCCACGGCAGGGCGAGAAGGCGATCCCAACCGAGCAACAGGTCGTCGACGTAGGGAAAGGGCGCCATCATCGTCAGGTGGTTGAACACCCGAATATTCATCCATGCGACTTGCAGGAACAGGAGACCATCACAAAGCCGCATGAGGACGACACGCCAATATGGTAATTGGTGGAGCTCGACCAGTTGGCGTTTCCAGTAACAAACCACCGAGCCCAGAACGAGTATCACGATAAACTGAGGCCAAGCCGCAGTGTATTCGAGGGAAGCTCGCGTGAATGTCAGAACGAAAAGATTGATAACAGCAAGGGAAATGACGGATACATACACCCAAAATGGGCAAATTCGAGTTTCAAGCACGTTTTTTGCATCTCCTAAAAATTGCAAGCATTTCAGATACTTACAATTCATTCAGAAAATACAATCGTGTAAAGAAATCGTAAATTCCCTTACTGATCGTGCAAAAAATGGTGCGGCGCTGAATGCAGCAGTTTTCGGTTGGTTTTCACTGTCTGGCTTGTGCAGTCCGTCGCGCCGGGAATGCGAAATTTACCCTGCGCGTCACCTTTTCCGCCGCTTCACATTCCCACCGCGCTGCCCGGGCCGCCCGGCCGTTGAGCGCCCCTTGGACCGCACCGCATCTTCCGAGGCTTTCTCGACCGCCCATTGCCGCGCCATGGGGTCGTCGACGACGGCCAGGTCGACCGCTTCCAGACGCTTGATCTCGTCGCGGATGCGGGCGGCTTCTTCGAATTCCAGGTTCTCGGCCGCCTTGCGCATCTGCTCGCGCAACCCGTCCAGATGGGCCTCGAGATTGGCGCCGTGCATCGGTTTGTCGATGGTGGCGGTGACGCGGTTCATGTCCACGTCGCCCTCGTAGAGACCGGCCAGAACGTCCTCGACATTCTTCTTCACCGTCTCGGGGGTGATGCCGTGTTCCTCGTTATAGGCGATCTGCTTGGCGCGGCGGCGGTTGGTTTCCTCGAGCGCGCGCTCCATGCTGCCGGTGATGCGGTCGGCATACATGATGACGCGCCCCTCGGCGTTGCGGGCGGCGCGGCCGATGGTCTGGATCAGAGAGGTCTCGGAGCGCAGGAAGCCCTCTTTGTCGGCGTCCAGAATGGCCACCAGACCGCATTCGGGGATGTCGAGTCCCTCGCGCAGCAGGTTGATGCCCACCAGCACGTCGAAGGCGCCCAGCCGCAGGTCGCGCAGGATCTCGATCCGCTCGATCGTGTCGATGTCGGAATGCATGTAGCGGACCTTGATGCCCTGCTCGTGCAGGTATTCGGTCAGGTCCTCGGCCATGCGTTTGGTCAGCGTGGTGACCAGCGTGCGATAGCCCTTGGCGGCGACCTTGCGCACCTCGTCCAGCAGGTCGTCCACCTGCATCTCGACGGGGCGGATCTCGACCTCGGGGTCCAGCAGGCCCGTGGGGCGGATCACCTGTTCGGTGAAGACGCCGCCGGTCTGTTCCAGCTCCCACGCCGCGGGGGTGGCGCTGACGAAGATGGATTGCGGGCGCATGGCGTCCCATTCCTCGAACTTGAGGGGGCGGTTGTCCATGCAGGACGGCAGGCGGAAGCCGTGTTCGGCCAGCGTGAACTTGCGCCGGTAGTCGCCGCGATACATGCCGCCGATCTGCGGCACGGAAACGTGGGATTCGTCGGCAAAGACGATGGCGTTGTCGGGGATGAATTCGAAGAGCGTCGGGGGCGGCTCGCCCGGCGCGCGTCCGGTCAGATAGCGCGAGTAGTTCTCGATCCCGTTGCAGACGCCGGTGGCCTCGAGCATCTCGAGGTCGAAATTGGTGCGCTGTTCCAGCCGCTGCGCTTCCAGCAGTTTGCCCTCGCCCACCAACTGATCCAGCCGCTGGCGCAGCTCCTTTTTGATGCCGAGGATCGCCTGCTGCATCGTCGGCTTCGGCGTGACGTAGTGCGAGTTGGCATAGACCCGGATCTGCTCCATCGTGTCGGTGCGCTCGCCGGTCAGGGGATCGAATTCGGTGATCTGTTCCAGTTCTTCGCCGAAGAACGAGAGTTTCCACGCCCGGTCCTCGAGGTGGGCAGGCCAGATTTCCAAGCTGTCGCCCCGCACCCGGAAGCTGCCGCGCTGAAACGCCTGATCGTTGCGGCGGTATTGCTGGGCCACCAGATCGGCCATCACCTGCCGCTGGTCGTATTCGTTCCCGACCTTCAGATCCTGCGTCATCGCCCCGTAGGTCTCGACCGAGCCGATGCCATAGATGCACGAGACCGAGGCCACGATGATCACGTCGTCACGTTCCAGCAGCGCCCGCGTGGCCGAGTGGCGCATCCGGTCGATCTGTTCGTTGATCTGGGATTCCTTCTCGATATAGGTGTCGCTGCGCGGCACATAGGCCTCGGGCTGGTAGTAGTCGTAGTACGAGACGAAATACTCGACCGCGTTGTCCGGGAAGAAGCCCTTGAACTCGCCGTAAAGCTGGGCGGCCAGCGTCTTGTTGGGGGCCAGGATGATGGCGGGGCGCTGGGTTTCCTCGATCACCTTGGCCATGGTGAAGGTCTTGCCGGTGCCGGTGGCGCCCAGCAGCACCTGGTTGCGCTCGCCCTCCAATATGCCCTGCGCCAGCTCGCTGATCGCGGTGGGCTGGTCACCGGCGGGGGCAAACTCGGTGTGCATCACGAAGCGCTTGCCGCCTTCGAGTTTCAGGCGGGCGCGCACGTCGTCGGCGGTCAACTGGGTCTTGTCGGAATGGGCATAGGGCATGTCTGGTCGGCTCCTCGATCTGCCAAGATTGATCCCTTCGCAGCAGGGTTCAACCCCCCGGGGCGATTGTGGCGGCATTTCCTGCGGAAAGCCGTCCCCGCATCAAGGTTTCTTGAACGGCCGCCCTGCTCTAGAGTGGTTGGCATCAGCAGGGAGAAGGGGGAATGGAGAGCCGGTTGGCCGTTCTGATGTTCGCGGACATCGTCGGATACACGGCGATGATGGAAAGCGATCAGGCGGCCACCATCGAGGCCGTGCGCAAGCTGCACGCCGACCTGCTGGAACCCTTGGTGAATGCTCATGAGGGCACGATTCTCAAGCGGCTCGGGGATGGCTGGATCATATCCTTTGGCAGCGTCGCCTCCTGCGTCGAAGGCGCCATGGAGATCCAGTCGGCGCTGCAAACGGCAAGCGCGCTGAAACTGCGCATCGGGGCGCATATCGGCGAGGTCGTCTCGGATGGGGATGACATCTATGGCTCGGGACTGAACATCGCCCAGCGGATCGAGGCCGAGGCCCCGCCCGGAGGCTTGATGGTGTCGGAGGACCTGTTTCGCCAGCTTTCGGGGCCGGTGGCGTCGGAACTCAAGGATGCGGGGATATTCCGGCTCAAGAACATCGCGCAACCGGTTCGGCTTTATCAATGGCGCGCCAGCCGGCAACGCGGCAACGATCCCGGCGGGATCACCTCGATCGCGGTCGGCGCCATCGAATATGCGCCGCTGGATGCGGAAACGGCGGCCTTGGCCGGGGATCTGCATGATCAGCTGGTGATCCGGATGTCGCGGCGGGTGGGGGTCGTCATTCTGGACGCGGCGGCAATGCCGGTCGAGGATGCGACCTATGACCTGCGCAGCCGCCTGCGCGTGGCGGGCGGCAAGGGGCGGCTCAGCCTGACGCTGGTGCTAAGGTCGGAAGGGCGGCCCGTCTGGTCGGAAAGCTATGACCGGGAAACGGATGACATCTTTGATTTCTGCGATGTCGTTCTGGAACGGGCCGAGGCCGACCTGCGGATCCAGACGAACGCGTTTGACGGCGACCGGCTGGCCCATATCCCCGAAGAGGACCTCAGCATTTCCGAACTGCGGGCGCGGGCCGCGAACGCGTTCTATCGGCTGACCTATGACGACTGGTCAGAGGGGCTGCGGCTGATGAAGCGGGCGAAACGGATGAATCCCAAGGACGGGGTGGCGCTGGCGATGCGGGCCGAGGCGGAAATCATGCTGAGTGCCGCCAGGTACGAGCCTCTGCCCGACGAGTTGCGCGACACGCTCGAAACCGATCTGGACACGGCGGTCGAGCAGAGCCCCAGCAGCGATTACGTCTTTTGGGCGCGAGGCTATTTCCGGATCAACTGCCTGCAGGATGCCGAGGGCGCGCGGGCGGACCTGCAGCGCAGCCGCGACCTGAACCCGGCCTATGCCGAGAACCACGAGCTTGATGGTCACATCCTGATGACCGAGGAGGACTTTGCCGGGGCCGCCGACAGGTTCGGCCTGTTGCTGCAACGGCAGGTCCACAACCCGATGATCCCCTATCGGCGCTTTCTGCGGGCGGCGGCGCTGTACTGCGCGGGCCGGTATGACATGGCTGCGTCCGAGGCCCGCATGGCCGCCGACACCCGCCCGAAAGAGCGCGCGATGCACCTGATGCACGCCCTTGCCCTGCGCGAGGCCGGGGATCAGGGGGCCGCCAAGACGGCCTTTGCACGGGCGGCGAGCCTGGACCCCACTCCGAACGTATGTTCCCGGTGCCCTGTGCTTCCACCATCGCAGGACAGGTTCAGGAACAGTCTGGCGGCCGCGATACGCAGCCCCCAGGGGCGCCTCGAAGGCATTGAACTCTAGAATGGCACCGACTTGGGCCGTGGGGCGCTCGGGGCGTTACCCCCGACCGCCGGCGCCCTCGACCTCGGGCCAGAGCGCCGGGTCCAGTTCCCGGACCATCTCGCGCAGCCGGTCGGCATGGGCCTGCCAAGCACCGATCGACTTGGTATGCACCTTCTGGCGCACCTGGTTGATCGAGGCGGTCCGAACGCGCGCGGTGTTGGCTTCGGGGTGGACCATCTCTTCGGACCAGTCCAGGCCGACGAACTCGGATATCCGGCGCGTCTGGTCCTGCGGGTCCGACACCAGATCGGCATAGTTCACCGTGATGAAACGATCGGCGCAGACGCTTTCCCAGTGCCGGATATACTCGCGATACAGGTTCGCGTGCTCGGCGATGCCCTTCATCCGCCGCGCAAAGTTCATCGTGTCGGAGCTGAAGTTCTGCTTCCACATGGACAGGGCCACGTCGCGCGGATCGCGTGCAAGGTTGATGATCGCGGCATTCGGAAAGGCCGCCAGCAACAGGCCGATGTGGCGATAGTTGAACGGGTTCTTGTCCACGAAGGCGATGGTTCCTTCGGGCACGGGCGGCAGTTCGGCCCTGAAATCAGCCGCAAAGTTGCGCACCATGTCGGCGCTCACGGCCTCGGCGTCGGCGAAATACTTGCCGTAAAGGCGCAGGCCCGCCGTCAACTCTCCCATCGGGGCGACGCCCTGGGGCCTGGTCAGCATCATCTCGAGCAGGGTCGTCCCCGACCGAGGCTGCCCCACCACGAAGATCGGTTTGGGCTCATCTTCGGGCATGTCAAAATCGGGAACCGATGGGAACAGCGCCTTTGTGCGTTCAAGTTCACGTCGCCACGGACCCATGTCATAGGGCCGCATCCGGGTCGCAATGGCTTGCGCCTGGTCGAACATCTCCATGGATTCGACCTTTTCGCCGAGCCGGTCGAGTACATTCGCGGTCGCGAAGAGCAAGGTCATGCGTTCGCCTCGCCCCAGGTCGGTATTCTGAAGCCGGTCCCGCAGGACGTTCAACATCTTCGGAAGCTCGGATTTCTTTTCCAGCTTGGACAGGGCGAACAGCGGCGAGACCTTGCCGGGGTTCTGTGCAAAGGCCCGTTTGTAAATCTCGCAGGACTCCTCCTGCCGCCCGAGTTCGTTGAGATGATAGGCGGCGTTGAGCATCGCCTGCCGGTTGTGGGGATCACGTTTCAGCATCGCCCGGAAATCGGCCAGGGCATCCTCTGAGCGGTTGAGCTCGGTATAGGCCTTGCCGCGCAGGTCATAGGCCTCGATCATCGATTTCTGCCCGGCGATTGCCCTTGTCGCCCAGTCAATCGTGCCCAGGAAGTCGGACTGGGCGAAACAGGTATGGGCCAGGATGTAATACAGGCGGGGCTGGCCGCCATGTTTCTCGAGCAGCCCGTCCGCCAGCTTGCGCGCCTTTTCCGGGTATCCGCCGGACGCGAGGGCCTGGACATAGTTGAAATTGAACTCGAGATTTCCGGGCGCCAGCTTCACCGCCTTCTGGAAATACGGGATGGCGTCGCGGTTGCCCTTGGCGTGGGTCATGCAGATGCCGGCCGCGTTTTGCAGGGCAGCGTTCTTGGGCTGCTTCTTGGCTTCTTTCTGGGCGCGCTTCAGGGCCGCGGCGGTTTTGCCGACGGCCAGGTCGCTCTTGATGCGGGAAAGGAGGTCGACGGACACGGAACCCTCATGCAGATTGTTGTCCGACGGTATATCCGGGCCACCTCACCGTCGCAAGCAAGCTGGTGGCGCAACGGCCGCCCTGCGACCTTTCCGGCCTTGCCGAGGCGCACGCTCTGGCGCATATAGGGGCGAAGCCAAAGCCTTTGCGGAGACACCCCATGCGCGCACGGATTTATCAACCTGCAAGAAACGCGATGACTTCGGGTATGGCCAAGACCCGGAAATGGGTTCTGGAATATGCGCCCGCCTCGGCGCGCGAGGTGGACCCGTTGATGGGGTGGACCTCATCGCGGGATACGCAGACCCAGGTGCGTCTGCGCTTTGACACCAAGGAAGAGGCGCTGGACTACGCCAAGGCGCACGGCATCGACGCGCTGGTCACCGAGCCGCACAAGCGCAAGCCCAACCTGCGGCCCCGTGGCTATGGCGAGAATTTCGCAACCGACCGCCGCGGTCCCTGGACCCACTGAATGATCGAGATTCGCGAGGCCGACCCGGCCTCGGATGACCTGCGCCCGATCCTTCAGGCGCATCTGGCGCACAGCGCCCAGGCTGGTCCGGCCGAGAGCAATCACACGATGGATGCCGACGCCCTGCGCGAACCGGGCGTGCGGTTCTGGGCCCTCTATGACGATGGCGTGCCCCTCGGCTGCGGAGCGCTCAAGGCGCTGCCGGACGGGACCGCCGAGGTGAAATCGGTTCACGTTCTGGCCGCGGCCCGGGGGCGCGGACTGGCGCGCGTGATGATGGATCACCTGGCCGAACAGGCCCGCGAGAGCGGCGCAAGCGCCCTTGTTCTTGAGACGGGCGCCGCCCACCTTGCCGAATATGACGCGGCGCGCAAACTGTATGAGGCGCTGGGATATTCCTATTGCGACCCGATTTACGGTTACGCCGAAGATCCCAACAGCGCATTCATGCGCTTGGCTCTTGAACCCGGCCGTTAAAACCAGCAAGAAAGGGCGCAGCGGTCCCGTAGCTCAACTGGATAGAGCAGCTGACTTCTAATCAGCAGGTTGAGGGTTCGAGTCCTTCCGGGATCGCCACCATTTTTGCAAGTTGACGTTCGACATCCAAAGTCCGTTTTTACGACAAAAACGGTTTTTTGAATTGCCCTCGAATCTACCTTCCTTTTAGCGCAGTTCTTTCAACAGCTCGTGTGTCGTGTAGCGGTTCGTTCATTCCGGCCGGGTTCGATGGCGCAACCCAATCAGGATGCGTTGACACAAGGCAATTCAGGCCAAATGGCACTGAATTGCCAGTCGCTTCATCAACAGCAGGTCAGCTCCATCACCCGCATTTTGAATGGCCACAGCTGGCGCAGGTCATGCAGCCCTCGACCATGCGCATCTCGTATTGGCCGCAGCTCGGGCAGGCCTTGCCGCGGGGCAGGTCGGCATTCACCACCTGCTGCGCCTGCGGGTCGGACTTGAGGCCCATTCCCTCACCCTCGAGGAAACCGATGGCGATCAGGTGCTGCTCGATCACACCGCCGATGGCCGCCAGGATCGAGGGGATGTATTTCCCCTTCACCCAGGCACCGCCGCGCGGGTCGAACACGGCCTTGAGTTCCTCGACGACGAAAGAAACGTCACCGCCCCGGCGGAACACGGCCGAGATCATGCGGGTCAGGGCCAGCGTCCAGGCGTAGTGCTCCATGTTCTTGGAGTTGATGAACACCTCGAACGGGCGCCGCCGCCCGCCGATGATGATGTCGTTGATGGTCAGATAGATCGCGTGCTCGCTGTCGGGCCATTTCAGCTTGTAGGTCGACCCCTCCAGCGATTGCGGGCGGTCCAGCGGTTCGGACATGTAGATGACGTCGCCACCATCTAGTTCATGCGGTGCGTCGGCGCTCTCGCCCGGCGCCTTGTCCGCGCTTTCCGACACGCTCAGGACCGAGCCGGTCACGTCGTTCGGGCGATAGGTGGTGCAGCCCTTGCACCCCTGATCCCAGGCCTGCATGTAAACGTCCTTGAACTCCTCGAACGAGATGTCCTCGGGGCAGTTGATCGTTTTCGAGATCGAGCTGTCGACCCATTTCTGGGCCGCCGCCTGCATCTTGACGTGCTCGGCCGGGGTCAGCGTCTGGGCGTTGACGAAGTAGTCGGGCAGAGCCTTGTCGCCGAACTTGTCGCGCCACATCTGCACCGCGTAGTCCACCACCTCTTCCTCGGTGCGCGAGCCGTCCTTCTGCAGCACCTTGCGGGTGTAGGTATAGGCAAAGACCGGCTCGATCCCCGACGAGACGTTTCCGGCATAGAGCGAAATCGTCCCCGTGGGCGCGATCGAGGTCAAGAGCGCGTTGCGGATGCCGTGTTCGCGGATCGCCGCGCGCACGTCCTCGTCCATCTGCTGCATGGTGCCGCTGGCCAGGTATTTTTCCGTATCCAGCAGCGGAAAGGCCCCCTTCTCGCGCGCCAGATCGACCGACGCCAGATAGGCCGCGCGGGCGATCTGGTGCAGCCATTCCTCGGTCTGGCGGGCCGCCTCGTCCGAGCCATAGCGCAGGCCCAGCATCAGCAGCGCGTCCGCCAGTCCGGTGACGCCCAGACCGATCCGGCGCTTGTTCTGCGCCTCGTTCTTCTGCTCGGGCAGCGGGAATTTCGAGACATCGACCACGTTGTCCATCATGCGCACGGCGGTCGCGACCAGTTCCTTCAGCGCGTCCAGATCGAGACGCGCGCCTTTTTCGAACGGGTCGGCCACCAGACGGGTCAGGTTGATCGAGCCCAGCAGGCAGGCGCCATAAGGCGGCAGGGGCTGTTCGCCGCAGGGGTTGGTGGCGGCGATGGTCTCGCAATAGCTCAGGTTGTTGGCCTGGTTGATCCGGTCGATGAAGATCACGCCCGGTTCGGCATAGTCATAGGTGGCCTGCATGATCTTGTTCCACAGATCGCGGGCCTGCACCGTGTGATAGACCTTGCCGTCAAAGACCAGTTCCCACGGGCCATCGGCCTTGACCGCATCCATGAAGGCATCGGTCACCAGCACCGACATGTTGAACATGCGCAGGCGGGCCGGGTCGGATTTGGCGGTGATGAACTGTTCGATATCCGGGTGGTCGCAGCGCATGGTCGCCATCATCGCGCCCCGGCGCGAGCCGGCGGACATGATGGTGCGGCACATGGCGTCCCACACATCCATGAACGACAGCGGCCCCGAGGCGTCGGCGGCCACCCCATGCACGTCTGCGCCGCGCGGCCGGATGGTCGAGAAATCATAGCCGATCCCCCCGCCCTGCTGCATGGTCAGCGCGGCCTCTTTCAGCATGTCGAAAATGCCGCCCATGCTGTCGGGGATCGTGCCCATCACGAAACAGTTGAACAGGGTCACCTGCCGCGCGGTGCCCGCTCCTGCGGTGATCCGCCCGGCGGGCAGGAACTTGAAGTCCTCCAGCGCCTCATAGAACTTCTCTTCCCAGTGGTCCGGATCCTGTTCGATCCGCGCCAGATCCCGCGCGATGCGCCGCCACGTATCCTCGACCGTCAGATCGATCGGGCTGCCATCCGCTTTCTTGAAGCGGTATTTCATGTCCCAGATCTGCTCGGCGATGGGGGCGGCAAAGCGGCTCATTCGGTGATTCCCTGTCTTGAAAGAGACGGTCATATTAAACCCATTGCGCCTGCCGCCACAACAGCTTGATGAAAGGCACCAGGGAACTACAATATCAAGATGACCCTTGGGACGACTCTGTGGGGGAGTTGTGGATAACTACGTGAACCTGATCAAACTTTCGGTCGGCTCGGAGAGCGTCGACAGCCTCGCCGCGTGGCAGGACAGCTACCGGCTGCGCTTTGACGACCACCTGCCGCGCCACATCACCCGGATGTGGCCCAAGCGCGAGGCCGAAATCCTGAACGGAGGGTCCATCTACTGGGTCATCAAGGGCGTGGTGCAGTGCCGCCAGCGCATCCTGCGTCTGGACGAGGTGACAGGGCAGGACGGCATCCGCCGCTGCGCCATCGTGCTGGACCCCGAGATTCACCGCACCCAGGGCGCGCAGAAACGCCCCTTTCAGGGCTGGCGCTATCTCAAGCCCGAGGACTCTCCGCCGGACCTGCCGAAAGAGCGGGCGCAGGACGACACGCTGCCGGACGAGTTGAACCGGGCACTGGCGGAAATCGGCGTCCTGTGATCCGGGCCGCGCCCCGACGCGCCGTTACCCCAACCGCTCCATGATCGCGTCGAGGGCTTTTTTCTCGGATGGTCCGTACGCTGCCGTGCGGCTGCGCCACAGGGTCGCCTGAGATTTCAGGATCACCCCGTCGCTGAGGATCTTGAGGTGATTGGCCCGCAGGGTCTCGCCGGTCGAGGTGATGTCGGCAATCGCCTCGGCGGTTTCGTTCTTGACCGTCCCCTCTGTCGCGCCCTGGCTGTCGACCAAGGCGAAATCAGCCACCCCGGCATCGGTCAGGAACTCGCGCACCAGCCGGTGATACTTGGTCGCGATCCGCAGCCGGTGGCCGTGCCTGGCCCGGAAGGCCGACGAGGCCGCATCGAGATCGTCCAGCGTATCCACATCGACCCAGCAGGCCGGAACCGCGATGATCAGATCCGCCTGGCCGAAGCCCAGGGGCGCCACCTCCTGAACCTGCTGTTCCCAGCGCGGCAGTTTTTCATGCACCAGATCGGTGCCGGTGATGCCCAGGTGAATCCGCCCCGCCGCCAGTTCGCGCGGGATCTCGCCCGCCGACAACAGCACCAGCGACACGCCGTCCACGCCATCCACATGGCCCGCGTATTCCCGGTCGGATCCGGTGCGCGACAGGGTGATGCCGCGCTTTTCGAACCAGGCGAAGGATTTCTCCATCAGCCGCCCCTTGGAGGGCACTCCCAGCTTCAGGCTCATCGTGCCGCCTCCTTGATCTCGAGCATCAGGTCAGGCCGCAACACACCCCCGACCGCCGGGATTTCCGCGCCGTTGCCCAGCATCCGGGTCAGCGCATCATAGCGGCCGCCGGTGGCGATGGGCGGAAGGTCGGGACGGCGCTCGGCATAGAAACCAAAGACGAATCCGTCGTAATACTCCATCGAGGTGCGCCCGTAGGAGGCCTCGAAATCCAGCTTTTCGACATTGACGCCGCGCGCCTGAAGGGCGTCGATCCGCGCCTCGACCCGGTCCAGCGCGCCGTTGATCTGGGGCAGGTCCACCGCCACGTCGCGCAGATGTTCCAGCGCGAAGGGCATGGTCTCGCGGACCGAAAGAAGGGTTTCCAGACCCGCCAGTTCCGTCTCCGAGATCGGATCGGCAGCCGCATCCGCCCGCAGGGCCTCGATCCGCTCGGCAATCTCGGCCTTGCTGCGCTTGCCCAGGAACGGCACATCGATCGCCATCGGGTCGTCAGCCTCAAGCAGGGCCGCCCGCGTCGGCGGCATCTGCGCGCGCCCGCCAAACCGGTCGAGCAGCGCCCGGAACCGGCGCGGCCGCCAAATATGGCGCATCAGCGCGGCCTTGCGCCGATCGGTGGTCCGCAGCCCCTGCACCGCCGCCATCAACACCCCGATATCGCCCGTCGCCGCACGCAACTGCAGCCCTTCGAGCGCCTCGAAGATCAGCGCGAAAACCTCGGCATCTGCCGCGGCGGGATTGGTGCGGTCGAACACCTCGTATCCCACCTGGATGTATTCATTGGCCCGGTCCGGGTCATGCTCCTGCCGCCGGAACACCTCGCCCGCATAGGTATAGCGGGCGGGCTCGGCCCCGTGCTCCATGTGCTTCTGCACGACCGGAACGGTAAAGTCGGGTCGCAGCATCTGCTCGCCCCGCAGGGCGTCGGACGTCACATAGGCCCGGCCCCGGATATCCTCGCCATAGAGGTCCAGCAGGGTTTCGGCCGGTTGCAGGATCGGCGTCTCCACCGCCGCCGCCCCGGCCTGCTCGAAATGGCTCCGCAGGCGGGCCGCGAGCTCGAGTGTCTCGGCGCGGTTCCGCATCAGCCCTGCTCGTCCTGAGACGCGAGAATCTCGCGCACCTTGGCCACCAGGTCGCCCCGCGCCACTTCGAACTGGCTCGGACGTTCCTTCCACTCTTCCAGAGTCGCGCTCTGGGCGATCTTGGCGCCAAGGATCAGGTCCTTGATCTGCACGATGCCCCTGGCCTTTTCGTCGCCGCCCTCGATGACCGCGATGGGCGAGTTGCGCTTGTCCGCGTATTTCAGCTGGTTGCCGAAGTTCTTGGGGTTGCCCAGATAGACCTCGGCCCGGATGCCCGCATTGCGCAGCTCGGCCACCATCGCCTGGTAGTCGGCCATGCGGTCGCGATCCATGACGGTCACCACCACCGGCCCATGTTCCTCGGCCTTGATCCGGCCCTTTTCACGCAACGCCTCCAGCAGACGGTCGACACCGATCGAAACGCCCGTCGCCGGCACTTCCTGCCCGGTGAACCGCTTGACCAGATCGTCATAGCGCCCGCCGCCCGAGACCGAGCCGAACTGGCGCTTGCGGCCCTTTTCGTCGAAGATCTCGAAGGTCAGCTCGGCCTCGTAGACCGGCCCGGTGTAATAGCCCAGGCCGCGCACGACCGACGGGTCGATCTCGATCCGGTCGGCCCCATATCCGCCAGCCTCGAGCAGCGCGCCGATCTGCTCCAGCTCGGCAATGCCCTCGGCACCGATCCTGCTGTCGCCCACGGCGGCCCGCAGGTTGGCCAGCGTGGCGGCGGCGTCATCGGACTTGGAGGTCAGAAAGGCGATCACCGGCTCTGCCTGATCCGCGCTCAGCCCCACACCGTCGATGAACGCGCCCGAGGCATCCAGCCGCCCGGTCGTCAGCAACTCGCGCACGCCCTGCTCGCCCACCTTGTCGAACTTGTCGATGGTCCGCAGCACGGCGTCACGGGCCTCCAGCCCCTCGGCCAGCCCCATCGTTTCCAGCACGCCGTTCAGAACCTTGCGGTTGTTGACCCGCACCAGATAGTCACCGCGCGGGATCCCCACGGTTTCCAGCGTGTCCGACAGCATCGCGCAGATCTCGGCATCCGCCGCCATCGAGGCAGAGCCCACGGTGTCGGCATCGCACTGGTAGAACTGGCGATACCGCCCCGGCCCCGGCTTCTCGTTGCGCCAGACCGGGCCCATCGCGTAGCGGCGATACGGCGTCGGCAACTCGTTGCGGTGCTGCGCATAGACACGGGCCAGCGGCGCCGTCAGGTCATAGCGCAGCGCCATCCAGTCGCCCTTGCCCTCTTCATCGGCCTCCTGCCAGGCGAACACGCCCGCATTGGGGCGATCCACGTCCGGCAGGTATTTGCCCAGCGCCTCGACGGTCTCCACCGCACTGCTTTCCAGCGCGTCAAAGCCGTAGCGATGATAGACACCGGCAATGGTCCGCAGCATCTCGGTGCGCTGCGTGACTTCCGAGGCGAAATAGTCACGAAACCCTTTCGGCGTGACGGCCTTGGGGCGGGGCTGTTTCTTGGGCTTTGCCATTCGGGGCGTCCTCAGGGGAATTGCATTCGCAGCGCGGTCTAGCCCAAGGCCCCGGCATGAGCAAGGCAATGCGCTGACGCAGCCGGCCCGCCTGCGCAAAACTTCATCTTTTCGTCAAATACTCCCGCCGGAGGCAGCGCATCTCTGATGCGCTTTCCTCAGATATCGTCGAAATCGCCAGACCGCCCCCTGCCGCCGGCAAAGCGCGCCGCCCCCGCGCGGCCTTCGGCGGCAAAGGCTTCGGCCGAGCGCCATTCTCGGCGCAAGGCGGCGGCAAGCTCGGCGGGCTCCATCCGCGCCGACAGGTGATCGGCCAGCATGCAGGCCTGCGGGAACCGGATCAGGTCCCGGGCCAGTTCGGTCGCCACCTCGAGCGCCTCGCCGCGCGGGCAGACCCGGTTGGCGAAGCCGATCGCCAGCGCCTCCTCTGCCTCGACCGGGCGGCCGGTGAGGATCAGGTCGTTGGCGCGGCCCTGCCCGAGGAGGCGCGGCAGCCGCACCGTGCCGCCGTCGATCAGCGGCACACCCCAGCGGCGGCAGAACACGCCGGTCACCGCCCCCTGCGCCATCACCCGCAGGTCGCACCAGGCGGCAAGCTCCATGCCGCCGGCAACGGTGGGGCCTTCGATGGCGGCGATCACCGGCTTGGACAGCATCAGGCGCGACGGCCCCATCGGTCCCGGTCGCGGTTCGGCCATCGGATCGGACCAGTCGGCGGGAATGTCCAGCCCGGCAATCCAGTCATCCGCGGCGCCGGAACCTGCTGATTTCAAATCGAAACCTGCGCAGAAATACCCGCCCGCCCCGGTAAGGATGGCGACGCGCTGGTCCTCATCCGCCTCGAAATCCAGAAACGCCTGGTACAGCGCCTTTGCGGTGGCCGGATCCACCGCGTTGCGCGCCTCGGGCCGGTCGATGGTGACGGTGGTGATGCCGTCGCGAATGTCTGTGGATACGGTCATGTCTCTCTCCCCTGCCCGCAGCCTCGGGCCAACAGGCAAGGCTGGCAAGCGTGACGTTGCGCCTGTATGAACGGCGTGACAGCGCAAATGGGAGCCTGCCGATGCAGCACCTCGAGGAACAGATCGCCCACCTGACCCGAACCGTCGATGAACTGAGCGCCGTCGTGGCGGCGCAGCAGGACGAGATCGACCACCTGACCCGCCGGGTCCAGATGCTGATGCAGCGCGAGGCCGAGCGCCAGCAGGAAGGCACGGGCGGCGTGGTCTTCGGCGACGAACGCCCGCCGCATTATTGAGGGCCGAGGGGCCGTTTCTTCCGTTTTGTACAGGTCCGGAGGGTGGGTCTGTCCGTTTTGTACGAAATTTTTCAGGGCCGAACCGGCGCCGTCGGAAAGGACCCACCTTGGTGGAGCGGCGCCGGATGGGGGTCAATTGTCAGCAATGCGGACAGAGCCGCCGTTCCGCTTGATTATGCCGGTGACTGCTTAGTAGGCTTCAAATCCCAGTCTAAAACACCAAGGCGATGTCATTGAAAACAGCATTTCACTGGCTCCTGGCGGACCCATCGCGTGCAAATGCTCTTCCTCCATAGAAACAAGGTTATTCTTGTAACACCGACGGTCGAGGCCGTGAAATCCTCACTGTGCAAAGCTTGCGATCGCTTTGAGAGAGGGTGCCTGTTTTTGTCGGCCCTTTTCTGATGCGTTAGGGCTTGCTCAGCTCACCTGTGGTCAGCACCGCACCAGCCTGAAGATCTTCGGCGTCAAGCATTGTGGCTACGCGTTCAAGGGCCGCAACAAGCATGGCCTGTTCCCAGTCTTCCATGTCCTTGAAACGTCGCACATACCGCTGTTGCAGTGGGTCTGGAGCGTCCTCGAGGGTCTGGCGCCCCTGGTCCGTGATCACGATATTTGTCTGCCGGCGATCGATCTGGGATTTCTCGCGCACAACCATGCCGCCTGACACCAGCTTGTCCACAAGAGAGGTCACCGTGGCCTGGCTGACATGCATACGCGTCGAAATCGCCTTGGCCGTTGTCTGCCCGGTCTCCCCAACCACCTGCAACACGCGCAGCTGAACGGAGGTCAGCCCGGCCGATTGCGCCAATTCCCGCCCCGCCATTTCGGTGGCGCGCAGGATGCGTCGCAAGGCAACCAAGCTGCTGTCGATACGGTCCATAGGTGCACTCCGTAGAAGAATATCTGAGTGTGTCCGAAATACATCGATAACTCAAGCAGTTGCATCATGATATACGGTTTGCAATGCGAACTAATAATTCACTCAAAAAAGTAGGATCGTGACGTTTCGGTGTAAATTTGCTTAGGGCTTTGAAGTTTTATCTCCCCCATGATACTTAGTTCAACAAAGTTTTTTATGGAGCAGAGTATGAAACATTCCCTTGAATTGTTCGAACAACCGATACCTGCCATGCGCGCGCCCACGGCGGAGGACGGTAAAACCATTGCCGCTCTGGCACAAAGAGCAGAACAGGAAGTGGTGGGCGAACTACTTGGGGCGCTTGCCGAAGTCGGTGATTTTGGAGAAACGTCGATCATCGCCGAACTGAACGGTGAAGTGGTGGGGGCAGTCCTCGCCTACGTTCTGCCCTACGATCCTCAGACTCTGTTCATCTGGCAGGTAACTGTCGCCGAAGGCGAAGAGGGCAAGGGTTTGGCCTCGCTGATGTTGGGGCAATTGATGCGTCGGGACGCCTGTGCCGATGTGACCCGTGTCCAGACAGCCATCCCGTCAAGCGACGAACATGCTTGGACGCTGTTCCGCCGCTTTGCGCATTGGCAGCGGACCAGAATGGATATCCAGCCCTTTGTGACCCAGGCCCTGAAACCGCACCGTCGGCATGAAAACGACAATCTGGTGACGATCCATCTGCATAGCGAGGCCAGGCAGGCTGTCTGAAACCATCAGAAAACAATTCCAAAGAAAGAGAACAGAATGGACGTGACCATGACCGTTTCGAACGAAAATTCATATTATGCCGAAGACGCAGCCACATTGGGCGACCGGATCGTCGCCGCCCGTGAAGCGCTGGGTTATTCGCAAAAGGATCTTGCCCGACGGATGGGCGTCAAGCTCAAGACCGTGCAGGGCTGGGAAGAAGATCGCACCGAACCGAGGGCCAACAAGGTGGCGATGATGTCCGGTATGCTGGGTGTGTCCCTGATATGGCTTCTGAGCGGCGAGGGCGAAGGCGTGCTTGAACCTGGTGAAGTTTCGGAGCAGCCCGAAGCTCTGCGCGACATTCTGGGGGAGATCCGCAAGCTCAAGGCGGACATGTCCCAATCGACGCGTAGGCTGGGCACGCTTGAAAAGCGGCTGCGCGCCATGATCTGACGCGTGCGCGCAGGATGAAGGTGGGCGGGGTCCAAATCCCGCTCCAAAAATCAAGAAGAACACACAACGACAAGGAGCAGACCATGATAAGATCGGATTTCAGCAAGGAACCTGCCGATCCGACAGAAGAAACCATAGACAATTCGAGCCCGAACAACCGCTGCACGCCAGTCGAAGTGCGGGAAAAGGCCGGGCTGAGCGTGTCTGAGATGGCCGAGCTCATCGGAATGAGCGAATCTGGTTACCGGATGTGGGAAAAGGGCATGCGCCAGCCTGGCGGACCAGCCTTCAAACTGCTGGCGCTGCTGGACGCGCAGCCGCGGGACATGGTGGCCCGGCTTCAGGCGCAGATCTGACCGCTGCTGCGAGCGGTGGTTTCGTTGATGTATATATTTTGGCGGCTCGTGTGGGTTCGCAGCCGCATTACCAGGGCCGCCTTTCTTTTCCACGCCCGCAATTCAGAACATCAATTGAAGCATTGCAAAACTCATGGCACTCTTGCGAAAGCCGACATTCGTCCAACTTGCAGCATCCCGTAAATTGGGCTCATAGCCGCCATCCCGGCGGCTGAAAGCAAAGCCCCCGCTTCTCCCTACGGCTTCTCGACCGACAACACCCCGTCCAGCTCGATTCCCGAATTCATTCAAACCGAAGATTGAGTTGCTGAAGCCAAGGCCTCTCTACGCCGGTTGCCTGATACATCGCGTGAAGAAAGTTGTGCGCCGACACCGGGTCGCTCATGAACGGAGAGGTGCGGATTTCGCCCTTCTTCACCTCGTCGCTCGCCTCGTAGATCACCGTGTCTTCCTTGATCGTCGCCATGACCCTGACCGTGTCCAGCGTCTCGGGGTCGATGGCGGTGGGATCGTCGGAGAGGAGCACGAAATCGGCAAGCTTGCCTGCCTCGATCGACCCCTTGTCGTTCTCCTCGAAATGCTGCCAGGCGGGCCAGATCGTCAGCGCCTTGAGCGCAGTCGCGACGTCGACCCGGTGATGGGGGCCAAGGATGTCGCCCGACCGCGTGCGCCGGGTCACGGTGGCATCCAGTATGCGCATGCTGTCAGGCAAGGCGACCGGCGCGTCGTGATGCGAGCCGAACATCATGCCCCGTTCGAGCACCCAGCCGGTGGGCGAAATGTTCTCGGCATTGACCGGGCCCACGGTGTGTTCACGGTGCCAGTCGCCCCAATAGAAGGTGTGCATCGGGAAAAGGGACATGAACACACCCATCCGCTTGTAGGCGTCGACCTGGTCCTCGCGCAGGAACTGGCCGTGGATCAGTGCTGGGCGGTTGCCCGGATCGCCATACTTGTCCTGCGCAGCCTGAAGCGCGGCAATCAGCATGTCCGACGCGCCTTCGCCATTGGAGTGGGTGATGATCTGGATGCCATTCTCGTAACACCAGTTCACGGCATCCTGCACCTGCTCGATGGTCACCGCCGAGTACCCCTTGTAGCCCGCGGGATAGTCGCCGACCGGGTCATAGTAGGGACGGTCGCGGAGCGCGGTGAAGCCTTGCGGCGAGCCGTCGATCGTCAGCTTGCAACCGCCCACGCGAATGCCGTTTTCATACTCTTTCGAAACATTGTCGCGGATGTAATCCCTGGCTTCGAGGACATCGGGGAAGGCCACGACGTCGATCGGTATCCTGCCCTCGGCCGCCATGGCCTTCAGCGCCTCGACGGCAAACCCCGTGGACCGGCCGTCCTGCCCCGTGGTGTAGCCGAAACGCGCCCAGAGTTCGGAACCGGCAACCGCAAATTCCGCGAATGCGTCCGGGCCGAGTTGCTTCAGGACGGGGACGAGCGTCCCGAAAAACGCGTATTCCTCGAGAACCCCGTTCGGCGCGCCATCGGCGCCCCGCCGGATCTTGCCGCCGGCCGGGTCTTGCGTCGATGCATCGTAGCCGACGACCTCGAGCGTCTTCGAGTTCGCCACACCGAGATGGCCGGACTGGTGGACGATCACGATGGGAAGCTCCTGCGAGACCGCGTCAAGGTCTTCGCGGGTCGGGTGGCGCTTTTCGGCTAGCTGGGCGTTGTCGTAGCCGAAACCGATGATCACGCCGGCCTTCTCGACCGCTTCGCTGTTTGCATCGATCCAGTCGCGCAGCGCCTGTTGCAGGCTGGCAATGTCCGTGACCGCGCCGTCCGGCGGCGCAAGAAGGTTCGCCGACAAGGCTTGCAGGCCACCGAAGACCACGTGCCCGTGACTGTCGACAAAGCCCGGCAGCATCGCCCGGCCGTCAAGATCGAACAGTTCCGTCGCGTCACCCCGGTGCGCCATGATATCCGCAAGCGCGCCGACGGCGAGGATACGTCCGTCCTCGACCGCCACGGCCTCGGCATTCGGCTGCGCATCGTTGATCGTGAGGATCGGCCCGCCGGAATAGATCGTGTCGGCGGCCTCCTGGGCGCTCGCGGCGCTGGTTGAAATGGCGAAACCCGCCAGCCAGACAAGATTCAGTAAACGTGACATCAAAAATACCTTCTCAAATACATCGGAAGACAAACGACTGAATATTGGTCGCGTCTACCGTGGCGAGAGCGTATTGCCCAACAGTCACGCACTGCAAGATTTTTCGGACAGCCAGAGATGTCCGCAGGCCGTCATCCCGGCGCGAAGCTGACGCTTCCCACTACATCTCCTCGACCGAAAGCACCCCGTCCAGCGACTTGATCGCGCCCTTGATCTGCGGGTTGATGGGGAAGTCCTGGCCCAGGTCCATCTCGACATCCCCCGGCAGGCCCGGCGCCATCAGGCAGAGCTGGATCGGCCCCTTTGACGCGCCGCGCGCCGCGCTGGCGGCGTCCTCGAGCACCTTGGCGACGGTCGGCAGCGCCCCCGCCCCGTCGATGAAGACCCGCAGGCCGGTCGCGCCGGCCTCGGCCACGGCGGCGTCGATGGGGCCGACGGAGCGGCCCAGCAGCTTGAGCTGATCGGCCTCCATCGTGGCTTCGGCGGTCAGCACCACATGGGCGCCGGTTTCAAGGTATTCGCGGCTTTTCTCGAGCGTTTCCGAGAACAGCGTGACCTCGTAGGCGCCGGTCGGATCCGACAGCTGGGCAAAGGCGAAACGGTTGCCGCGGGCGGATTTGCGTTCCTGTCGCCCGGCGACGACACCGGCCAGTTTGGCGATCAGCGGACCCGAGCGGGCCTTTTCCGTCACCTCGTCCAGCGTCAGCACGCCCTTGCGCTTGAGCGCGGGCATGTAGTCGTCCAGCGGGTGGCCGGACAGGTAGAAGCCGATGGCCTTGAATTCCTCGCTCAGCCGTTCGGCGGGCAGCCAGTCGGGCGTCTGCGACAGGCGCGGTTCGGGCAGGTCGTCGCCCGCCTCGCCGAACAGCGACACCTGGTTCGAATTCTTCTGCTCGTGGATCGCTGCCGAATACTGCACCAGCTGTTCGAGGCTTTCGAACACCCGGCGGCGGTTTTTGTCCAGCTCATCGAAGGCCCCAGCGCGGGCCAGCATCTCGAGCGGACGCTTGCCGACCTTTTTCAGATCGACCCTGCGGGCAAAGTCAAAGAGGTTGACGAAAGGCTTGTCGCCCCGTCCCTGTACCACCAAGTTCATCGCCTCGACGCCGACATTCTTGAGCGCGCCCAGCGCATAGACCAGCTGGCCATCGACCACGTCGAAGGTCGCCAGCGAGCGGTTCACGCAGGGCGGCACATAGGGCAGGCCCAGCCCTTTGCGGACCTCTTCGAAATACACCGCCAGCTTGTCGGTCAGGTGGATGTCGCAGTTCATGACCCCGGCCATGAACTCGACCGGGTGGTTCGCCTTGAGCCAGCCGGTCTGGTAGCTGACCACCGCATAGGCCGCCGCGTGGGACTTGTTGAAGCCGTAGTTGGCGAATTTCTCCAGCAGGTCGAACACCTCGGAGGCCTTCTTGGCGTCCACCCCGTTCTTGGCCGCGCCTGCCTCGAATTTCGGGCGTTCGGCGTCCATCGCCTCTTTGATCTTCTTGCCCATCGCGCGGCGCAGCAGGTCGGCGCCGCCAAGGCTGTAGCCCGCCATGACCTGCGCGATCTGCATCACCTGCTCCTGGTAGACGATGATGCCCTGCGTTTCCTCGAGGATGTGGTCGATCAGCGGGTGGACCGAGGTGATCTGGCGCTGGCCGTTCTTGACCTCGCAATAGGTGGGGATGTTCTCCATCGGGCCGGGGCGGTAGAGCGCCACAAGCGCCACGATGTCCTCGATGCAAGTGGGTTTCATGCGCTTGAGCGCGTCCATCATGCCCGAGCTTTCCACTTGGAACACCGCCACGGTCCTGGCGGCGGAATAGAGCGTGTAGGTGGCCGGATCATCAAGCGGGATCGCGTTGATCTCGTTCACCGCGCCTTCGGGCGGGTCGTATAGCTGGGTGCCATCAGCGGCGATGTGCAGGTCGCGGCCCGACTTGCGGATCAGGTCCACCGCGTTCTGGATCACGGTCAGGGTTTTCAGGCCCAGAAAGTCGAACTTCACCAGACCTGCCTGTTCCACCCATTTCATGTTGAACTGGGTCGCGGGCATGTCCGAGCGCGGGTCCTGATAGAGCGGCACCAGCTCGTCCAGCGGCCGGTCGCCGATCACCACGCCCGCCGCGTGGGTCGAGGCGTTGCGCAACAGCCCCTCGACCTGCTGGCCGTAGGTGAGCAGGCGGTCCACCACCTCTTCCTCGCGGGCGGCCTCGCGCAGGCGCGGCTCGTCCTTGAGCGCCTTTTCGATCGAGACCGGCTTGACGCCTTCGACCGGGATCATCTTGGACAGGCGGTCCACCTGCCCGTAGGGCATCTGCAGCACCCGCCCGATGTCGCGCACCGCCGCCTTGGACAAGAGCGCGCCGAAGGTGATGATCTGGCCCACCTTGTCGCGGCCGTATTTCTCTTGCACGTAGCGGATCACCTCTTCGCGGCGGTCCATGCAGAAGTCGATGTCGAAGTCGGGCATCGAGACCCGTTCGGGGTTCAGGAAGCGTTCGAACAGCAGGCTGTAGCGCAGCGGGTCGAGGTCGGTGATCGTCAGAGCATAGGCCACCAGCGAGCCCGCGCCCGACCCCCGCCCCGGCCCGACCGGGATGTTGTGTTCCTTGGCCCATTTGATGAAGTCGGCAACGATCAGGAAGTAGCCGGGGAACCCCATGCTTTCGATGATGCCCAGTTCGAAATCCAGACGTTTCTGGTATTCCTCGGGCGATACCGCGTGGGGGATCACCGCCAGACGCTTCTGCAGGCCCTCGTTGGCCTGACGGCGCAGTTCTTCGACCTCGTCATCGGCGAATTTCGGCAGGATCGGGTTGCGCTTGTAGGCCATGAAGGCGCAGCGCCGGGCGATCTCGACGGTGTTCTCGATCGCCTCTGGCAGGTCGGCGAAGAGCGTGGCCATTTCCTGCGGCGACTTGAAATAGTGCTGCGCGGTCAGGCGGCGGCGGCCCTCCTGCTGGTCGACATAGGCGCCCTCGGCGATGCAGATCAGGGCGTCATGCGCCTCGTACATGTCCGAGGTCGGGAAATAGACGTCATTGGTGGCCACCAGCGGCAGGTTCTTGGCATAGGCCATCTCCACGTGGCCACGCTCGGTCAGGCGTTCGGCCTCGGGCTGGCCGTCCTCGCCGGGGTGGCGTTGCAGTTCGACATAGAGGCGGTTCGGGAACATCCCGGCCAGCCGATCGACCAGCGCCTCGGCCGCCGGGCGCTGGCCCTGCTGCAACAGGCGGCCCACGGGGCCGTCCGGCCCGCCGGTCAGGCAGATCAGGCCCGCCGAATGGCGCTGAAGTTCATCCAGCGTGACCTGCGGCAGCTGCCCGCCCTTGTCCACGTAGAGGCAGGTGTTCAGCTTCATCAGGTTCTCGTAGCCGGTCTCGGACTGGGCCAGCAGCACCAGCGGCGCGGGGGCTTTCGGCTTTTCCCCCGGCTGCGCCTGAACATAGGCCAGATCGACCTGGCAGCCGATGATGGGCTGAATGCCCGCGCCGCTTGCCGTCACCGAAAACTCGAGCGCCGCGAACATGTTGTTGGTGTCGGTCACCGCAACCGCGGGCATCTCCATCTGCTCGCACAGACCGGGCAGCTTTTTCAGCCGCACGGCCCCTTCCAGAAGCGAATACTCGGTGTGAACGCGAAGATGGATGAATCGTGGAGTGCTGCTCATGGGCGCAGGCTATCCCACTCGGCGCGCGGGCAAAAGGCGGAAGGATATCGGCGGATGGACGAAAAAATAGGCTGATATTATTCGGATTTTTCAGAAGGTGCTTTGGCAGTCAGCGCAATAATGTTCAAGGAAACCGATAGAAAACAAAATGATAGTTATCGGCAAACCACACCCGACAGTTCCTGGACGCCCCCAAAGCTGTATCCGGTGGGCGGTTTTTCTTGCCAGCACACGCCTGCTGTTCCTAACCTGATTTGCAAAGAAAAGCCCGCTCTTCCTTCTACGTCGCATCGAAGGAGGGCCATCCGGGCCAACAGGGTAACGCGACGGGTTTAAACCATGAAGATCAAGTTTCTTCTGAACGGAGAGACTGTGGAACTGGCGGACGTTTCGCCGACCGAAACGCTGCTGGACTGGCTGCGCGAGGATCGCGGCCTGACCGGCACCAAGGAAGGCTGCAACGAGGGCGATTGCGGGGCCTGCACCGTGATGGTGACGGATGAGGGCGGCGCCAAGGCGCTGAATGCCTGCATCCTGTTTATGCCGCAGCTGCACGGCAAGGCGGTGCGCACCGTCGAGGGCGCAAGCGGCCCCGATGGCCAGATGCACCCCGCGCAGCAGGCGGTGGTCGAACATCACGGCTCGCAATGCGGGTTCTGCACGCCGGGTTTCGTGATGTCGATGGTGGCCAGCCATGCGAATGGCGCGACCGATCACGACACGCAACTGGCGGGCAACCTGTGCCGCTGCACCGGCTATGCCCCGATCGTCCGCGCGGCGCAGGCGGTCGAAAGCCAGCCGGTGCCGGTCTGGGTCAGGGACAAGCCGGTGGCGGTCGAGCCCGCCTCGCCGATGATGCCGCGCTCGTCCGACGAACTGGCCGAGGTCTATGCCGCCCATCCCGAGGCGACTCTGGTGGCGGGGGCCACGGATGTGGGGCTGTGGGTGACCAAGCAGTTGCGCGACCTTGACCCGGTGATCTTTCTGGGCGGTTGCGACGATCTGAAAGAGATCTCGATCACCGAAGACGAGGTGCGCATCGGCGCCATGGTGGACATGAACCGCATGGGCGCGGCGATGGCCGATCTGCACCCCTCCTATGCCGAGATGATCCGGCGCTATGCCAGCGTGCAGGTGCGCCACGCGGCCACGGTGGGCGGCAACGTCGCCAACGGCTCGCCCATCGGGGACAACCCGCCCGCGCTGATCGCGCTGGGGGCCAGGCTGCATCTGCGCAAGGGGGACGCGCGGCGCTCGATGCCGCTGGAGGCGTTCTTTGTCGATTACGGCAAGCAGGACCGCGCGCCCGGCGAGTTCGTCGAGGCGGTGAGTTTTCCGCGTCAGGCGGACCGGCTGAAATGCTACAAGCTGAGCAAGCGGTTCGATCAGGATATCTCGGCCGTGTGCGGCTGTTTCAACATCACCGTTGCGGATGGCGTCGTGGCGCAGGCGCGCATTGCCTTCGGCGGCATGGCGGGCATTCCGAAACGCGCCGCGGCGGTCGAGGCGGCCTTGGTCGGCAAGGCGTGGACGCACGAGACCGTTCAGGCCGCGCTGCCGGCGTTTGACAGGGATTTCACGCCGCTGACCGACATGCGCGCCTCGGCCGAATACCGGCTGGAGACGGCCAGGGCGATGCTCGAGAGGTATTTCGCCGAGGATCAGGGCGAGGTGGCCAACGTGCTGGAGGTGTCGGCATGAGCGTGACCAGGCCCCTGCCCCATGACGCCGCCCCGCTGCATGTCTCGGGCACCGCGCGTTACGTGGATGACATTCCGACGCCCAGGGGCACGCTGCACCTGGCATTCGGGCTGAGTCCGATCGCCAAGGGGCGGATCACGGCGATGGACCTGTCGGCGGTGAAGGCCGCCGAGGGCGTCGTGACGGTGATGACCGCGGATGACCTGCCCTTTGCCAATGACGTCTCGCCCTCGGTCCATGACGAGCCGCTGCTGGCGGACGGGACGGTGCACTATGTCGGCCAGCCGGTTTTCCTGGTGGTGGCCACCAGCCATCTGGCCGCGCGCAAGGCCGCACGGCTGGGCAAGGTCGATTATGCCGAGGAAACGCCGATCCTGACGATCGAGGACGCCTTGGCCGCTGACAGCCGGTTCGAGGATGGCCCTCGGATTTACACCAAGGGTGACGCCGATGCGGCCATCGCGCAGGCGGCGCATGTGATCGAGGGCACGTTCGAGATCGGCGGGCAGGAGCATTTCTACCTGGAAGGTCAGGCGGCGCTGGCGGTGCCGAACGAAGGCGGGGACATGCTGGTGCATTCCTCGACCCAGCACCCGACCGAGATCCAGCACAAGGTGGCCGAGGCGCTGGGTGTTCCCATGAATGCCGTGCGGGTCGAGACCCGGCGGATGGGCGGCGGCTTTGGCGGCAAGGAAAGCCAGGGCAATGCGCTGGCGGTGGCTTGCGCCGTAGCCGCGCGGGCGACCGGGCGGGCCTGCAAGATGCGCTATGACCGGGATGATGACATGGTCATCACCGGCAAGCGGCACGCCTTCCGCATCAGCTACAAGGCGGGGTTCGACGCGGAGGGGCGCATTCAGGGTGTCTCGTTCAGGCACTACGCGATCTGCGGCTGGGCGCAGGACCTGTCGCTGCCGGTGGCCGACCGGGCGATGCTGCATTCGGACAATGCCTATCTGCTGCCCAACGCGCGGATCGAGAGCCACCGGTTGAAGACCAACACGCAATCGGCCACGGCCTTTCGCGGATTCGGCGGGCCGCAGGGCATGGTGGGGATCGAGCGCGTGATGGATCACGCGGCGCATGAGCTGGGGCTGGACCCGGTCGAGTTGCGGCGGCGGAACTATTATGCGGCTGCCGTCGAGGGGGGCGCTGCCCCCCGGCCTGCGGCCTCCCCCCGGAGTATTTCCGAAAAGATGAAGGGGAATACCACGCCTTACGGGCAGGTGGTCGAGGATTTCGAGCTGCACGGGCTGACCGAGGCCCTGCTGGCGTCGAGTGACTATGCCGCGCGCAAGGCGGCGGTCGCGGCGTGGAATGCCGAAAACCGCGTGGTCAAGAAGGGCATCGCCTTTTCGCCGGTGAAGTTCGGGATTTCCTTTACGCTGACGCATCTGAACCAGGCCGGGGCGCTGGTGCATGTGTATCAGGACGGCTCGGTGCATCTGAACCATGGCGGCACCGAGATGGGCCAGGGGCTGTTTCAGAAGGTGGCGCAGGTGGCGGCCGCGCGGTTCGGCATTCCGCTGGAGATGGTGAAGATCACCGCGACCGATACCGCCAAGGTGCCCAATACTTCGGCCACGGCGGCCTCGTCCGGCAGCGATCTGAACGGGATGGCGGTGAAGGTGGCGTGCGATACGATCCGTGACCGGATGGCGGGATTTCTGGCCGAGCGTCATCAGGCCGATCCGGCCAGCGTGCGGTTCGCCGATGGACACGTCGAGGTCGGAGACGCCCGTTACAGTTTTGCCGAGGCGGCGGCGCTGGCCTATCAGGGGCGCGTCAGCCTGTCGGCGACCGGGTTCTACAAGACGCCAAAGATCGAGTGGGACCGGATCAAGGGTCAGGGGCGTCCGTTCTACTATTTCGCCTATGGCGCTGCGGTGACCGAGGTGGCGGTCGATACCCTGACCGGGGAGAACCGGATTCTGCGGGCGGACATCCTGCATGATGCCGGCGCCTCGCTGAACCCGGCGCTGGATATCGGGCAGGTCGAGGGCGGCTATGTGCAGGGCGCGGGCTGGCTGACGACCGAGGAGCTGGTCTGGGACGACAAGGGCCGGCTGCAGACGCATGCGCCGTCTACCTACAAGATCCCGGCCTGTTCGGACCGGCCGGACGTGTTCAACGTGGCGCTCTGGGATGGCACGAACCGCGAGGACACGATCTATCGCTCGAAGGCGGTGGGCGAGCCGCCCTTCATGCTGGGCATCTCGGCTTGGCTGGCGCTGTCGAACGCGGTGGCGGCCTGTGGCGACGGGTATCCGGCGCTCGACGCCCCGGCGACGGCCGAGGAGGTCTGGCGGGCCATACGGAGGGTGCGACATGGGGTTTGACCTTGAGGCACTGAAAACGGCGGTCGCCGAACATGGGCGCGTGGTGCGCGTGGTGATCGCGGCGATCAAGGGGTCGTCTCCGCGCGAGGTGGGGGCGGCGATGCTGGTCTGGCGGGACGGGCAGTCGGGCACGATCGGCGGCGGCACCCTGGAATACCGGGCGGCCGAGGCGGCGCGGCGGCAAACAGACCCGGCGCGCCTGAGCCATCACGCGCTTGGCCCCGACCTGGGGCAGTGCTGTGGCGGAGCGATAACGCTGGTGAGCGAGGTCTATGACGCCGAGGCGGTCGCGGCGCTGGACGACATGGTGGTCGCGCGGCCGGTGGCGGGGGCGCAAATGCCTCTGTCAATCAAGCGGCTGCTGGCCCGTTCCCGCGGACAGGGCATCGCGCCCGAGCCGCAACTGATCGACGGCTGGATGGTGGAACCGGTGCACAAGCCGGCGCGCGGTCTGTGGATCTGGGGGGCGGGGCATGTCGGGCGGGCCCTGGCCGATGTGCTGGCCCCGCTGCCCGATCTGGCGATCACCTGGATTGACACCGCGCCGGAGCGGTTTCCCGACACGGTCCCGGCGGGCGTGACGGTGGTGCCTGCGGCGAAACCGGCCGAACTGGTGCGCCACGCCCCGCGCGACGCCGAGCATCTGGTGCTGACTTATTCGCACAGTCTGGACCTCGAGTTGTGCAACAGGCTGCTTTTGCATGATTTCCGCTTTGCGGGGCTGATCGGCTCGGCTACGAAATGGGCGCGATTCCGGTCCCGTCTTGCCGCGCTGGGGCATCCGCCCGAGCGGATCGGCCGGATCACCTGCCCCATCGGCGACCCGGCCCTGGGCAAGCACCCGCAGATGATCGCGGTGGGTGTGGCGGCGCAGCTGCTGCGTCCGGGCCTGGAAAACGAACTGAAGAAGGACCTGAGCGCGTGACCACTCCACTTCTGAGCCTGCAGGGGCTGACCAAGGCCTATCCCGGCGTCGTGGCCAACGACAATGTCTCCTTTGACATCGGTGAAGGCGAGGTTCACGCCCTGTTGGGCGAAAACGGCGCCGGCAAGTCGACGCTGGTCAAGATGATCTATGGGCTGGTCAAGCCCGACAGCGGCAGGATGCTGCTGCGCGGGCAGCCTTTCGCGCCGCCCGAGCCGCGCGCGGCGCGGGCCGACGGGATCGCGATGGTGTTCCAGCATTTCTCCCTGTTCGACGCGCTGAACGTGGCCGAGAACATCGCGCTGGGGATGGAGGATCCGCCGCCGATGGGCAGCCTGGCCTCGCGCATCCGGGAGGTCTCGGAGACCTATGGCCTGCCGCTGGACCCGTATCGCACCGTCGGCGACCTGTCGGCGGGCGAGCGTCAGCGGGTCGAGATCATCCGCTGCCTGCTGCAGGACCCCAAGTTGCTGATCATGGACGAGCCGACCTCGGTCCTGACCCCTCAAGAGGTGGAAATCCTGTTCGAGACGCTCAAGAAGCTGCGGTCGGAAGGCACCTCGATCCTCTATATCTCGCACAAGCTGGAAGAGATCCGCACCCTGTGCGACCACGCCACGATCCTGCGGCTGGGCAAGAACGTGGGCGAGTGCGTGCCGGCCGAGACCTCGGCCCGCGACATGGCCGAGCTGATGGTGGGCTCGGCCCTGCAGACGCCCGAGCGCGCGAGCCGCGCGTTCGGAGAGGTGGCGCTGGATATCATCGGGTTGTCCGTGCCCTCGCCCACCGAGTTCGGGACCTCTTTGAGAAACGTGCATCTGACCGTGCGCAAGGGCGAGGTTCTGGGGATCGGCGGGGTGGCCGGCAACGGGCAGGATGAATTGCTGGGCGTGCTGTCGGGGGAAATCCTGACGGAGGCCGACGCGGTCAAGATGGCCGGGCAGCCGGTGGGCCGGCTTGGCCCGACCGCGCGGCGGAGACTGGGGCTGCTGTCGGCGCCCGAAGAGCGGCTGGGCCATGCGGCGGCGCCCGACATGAGCCTGACCGAGAACGCCCTGCTGACCGGATCGGTGCGGGAAAACCTGGAAAACCGGGGTTTCCTCAAATGGGCCGAGGCGCGCAGCTTTGCCGAGCGGATCATCGAGGCCTTCGATGTGCGCACCCCCGGCCCCGAGAACGCCGCCCGGTCGCTGTCGGGGGGCAACCTGCAGAAATTCGTGATCGGGCGGGAGGTGCTGCAGAACCCCGAGGTGCTGGTCGTCAACCAGCCGACCTGGGGCGTGGATGCGGCCGCGGCGGCGGCGATCCGGCAGGCGATTCTGGATCTGGCCTCAAAAGGGGCCGCGGTGGTCTGCATCAGCCAGGATCTGGACGAGTTGATGGAAATTTCCGACAGCTTCGCCGCGCTCAACGAAGGGCGTCTGAGCACGCCGCGCCCGACCGCCGGGCTGACGGTCGAAGAGATTGGCCTGATGTTGGGCGGCGCCCATGGCATGGAGGTGGCGCATGTGTGAAGCGTCGTGTCGCCTTCGGCGAGAGTATTTGCAAAAAGATGAAGAGCGCGGGGGGATGAGCAGATGATCGTGCTGGAGAAACGGCCGCAGCCGTCGCAGGCGTGGTCATATGCCACGCCGGTCGTGGCGGTGCTGGCGACGATGGTGTTCGGCGGGCTGCTGTTCGCCGCGATGGGCAAGGACCCGGTCGAGGCGATCCGGACCATTTTCTGGGAGCCGCTGTTCGGCGAGTTCGCCTTTTACTATCGGCCGCAGCTTCTGGTGAAAGGCGCGCCCCTGGTGCTGATCGCCATCGGCCTGTCGCTTGGGTTTCGGGCCGGAATCTGGAACATCGGCGCCGAGGGGCAGTACATCGTCGGCGCCATCTGCGGCGCCGGTGTCGGGCTTGCCTTCTACCCGCATGAGGCGTGGTTCATCTTCCCGCTCATGGTGATCGCGGGCGCGTTCGGCGGCTGGATCTGGGCGATGATCCCGGCGGTTCTGAAGGTGCGGTTCGGCACGAACGAGATTCTCGTCTCGCTGATGCTGGTCTATGTGGCCGAGCAGTTGCTGGCCTCGATGTCGCTGGGGCTTCTGAAGAACCCCGAGGGGTTCGGCTTTCCGGGCTCGCGCAACCTGCAATCCTATGACAGCGCCCACAATGCCGAGCTGATCACCGGCACCGGCATGCACTGGGGCGTGGTCGCGGCCTTTGTCGCGGTGATCTTTTCCTATGTCCTGCTCAAGCGGCACATGCTGGGCTTTCACATCCGCCTGACCGGCGAGGCGCCGCGCGCGGCCAGGTTCGCCGGCGTCAACCCGGCCCGCCTGATCCTGTTCTGCCTTGGCACTTCGGGTGCGCTGGCCGGTCTGGCGGGGCTGTTCGAGGTTTCGGGGCCCTCGGGCGTGGTCAGCATCGACTTCAACGTGGGCTATGGCTTTACCGCGATCATCGTGGCCTTTCTGGGCCGCCTGCACCCCGTCGGCATCCTGCTGGCGGGCGGGCTGATGGCGCTGACCTATATCGGCGGCGAGATCGCGCAGTCGCAACTGGGCCTGCCTGCCGCCGCGATCCAGGTGTTCCAGGGGATGCTGCTGTTCTTCCTGCTGGCGCTGGATCTTCTGACCAACTACCGCATCCGCGCGGCCCGCAAAGAGGTGGCCTGATCATGGACCTGTCGCAAATCAATCCCGTCCTGCTGGTGGCCTCGCTGATGGTCGCGGCAACCCCGCTGCTGCTGGCGGCCATCGGGGAACTGGTGGTGGAGAAGGCCGGCGTGCTGAACCTGGGCGTCGAGGGCATGATGATCGTCGGCGCGATCACCGGGTTCGCCATCTCGGTCGAGACGGGGTCGCCGTGGCTGGGCTTTCTGGCCTCGGCCATCGGTGGCGCCCTGCTGTCGCTGCTGTTCGTGCTGCTGACCCAGGTGGCGCTGGCCAACCAGGTGGCGAGCGGCCTGGCGCTGACCCTGTTCGGGCTGGGGCTGAGCGCGCTGCTGGGGCAGGGCTATGTCGGCATCAAGCCGCCCGGCATGGCCGAGCTGGACATTCCCGTCCTGAGCGATCTGCCGGTCGTGGGGCCGATCCTGTTCGGCCACGATCCGATCCTCTATCTGGGCATCGCGCTGACCGCTGCGGTCTGGGCCGTGCTGAAATACACCCGCGTCGGCCTGATCCTGCGGGCCGTGGGCGAGAACCACGACGCCGCGCACGCGCTGGGATACAAGGTGGTCCGGATCCGAATCCTCGCCATCCTGTTCGGCGGTGCCTGTGCGGGGCTGGGCGGGGCCTATATCAGCCTGATCCGCGTGCCGCAGTGGACCGAGGGCATGACCGCCGGTGTCGGCTGGATCGCCCTGGCCCTGGTCGTCTTTGCCAGCTGGAAACCGTGGCGCGTTCTGCTGGGTGCCTATCTGTTCGGCGGCGTGACCGTGGTGCAGCTGAATCTGCAGGCGGCGGGCGTTGCCATACCGGTCGAGTATCTGGCAATGTCGCCCTACATCATCACGATCCTTATGCTTGTGATCCTTTCGGCCGACAAGAGCAGGGCGCCCGCCTCGCTGGGCCGGATTTTCCACGCCTCTCACTGAGAAGGGGCCATATTGACCAACTTGGGGAGTAACCTGATGAAATTCACTTCACTTCTGGCAACGGCCGCGATGGCGCTGGGCCTGGCGACGGCTGCCGCCGCCGAGGACAAGACCAAGGTCGGCTTCATCTATGTCGGCCCGGTGGGCGACGGTGGCTGGACCTATGAACACGACAAGGGCCGCCAAGCCGTCGAAGCCGAGTTCGGCGACAAGGTCGAGACCGTCTACGTCGAATCCGTGCCGGAAGGCCCGGATGCCGAGCGCGTGATGACCCAGATGGCGCTGGAAGGCGCCGACCTGATCTTTACCACCTCGTTCGGCTACATGGACGCCACCATCAACGTGGCCAAGAAGTTCCCGGACGTGAAGTTCGAGCACGCCACCGGCTACAAGACCGCGCCGAACGTGTCGGTCTATTCGGCCCGCTTCTACGAAGGCCGCGCGGTTCAGGGCCACATCGCGGGCAAGATGACCAAGTCGAACATCATCGGCTATATCGGGTCCTACCCGATCCCCGAAGTGATCCGCGGCATCAACTCGGCCTTCATCCACGCGAAAAAGGCCAACCCGGACGTGCAGTTCAAGATCGTCTGGGCCTACACCTGGTTCGACCCGGCGAAAGAGGCCGATGCCGCCAAGGTGCTGATCGAACAGGGCGCCGACGTGATCCTGCAGCACACCGACTCGACCGCGCCGCAGGCGGCCGCGCAGAAGGCCGGCAACGTGATCACCTTCGGCCAGGCGTCCGACATGAGCGAGTACGCCCCGCTGCCGCGCGTCAGCTCGATCATCGACAACTGGGCCCCCTACTACATCGCCCGCACCAAGGCGGTGATGGACGGCACCTGGGAAACCGTGAACACCTGGCACGGCATCAAGGAAGGCATGGTCGAGATCGGCGAGATTTCCGACGCCGTTCCGGCCGAGGTCAAGGCCGAGGCGCTTGCCCTGAAGGACGCGATCGCGTCGGGCGAGTACCACCCCTTCACCGGCCCGCTGAACAAGCAGGACGGCACCCCGTGGCTGGCCGAGGGCGAAGTGGCCGATGACGGCACGCTGGCCGGCATGAACTTCTATGTCGAAGGCATCGAGGGCGAGATTCCGCAGTAAGCCGCTCGGCAGATCATATCAAAGGGCCCGCCAGAGCGCGGGCCCTTTTTCTTGAGGGATACCCTTTGTTGGCGCGGGCTCCGCGGCGCCGTTCATTCCCTCTTTTCCATGGCCGGCGCGCGTGCGATTGTCCGCCCATGACTCGCCTTCTGACCACCCCCGACGGAACCCCGGCCAGCCGCTTCGTGTTCGGAACGATGCAGTTCGGCGGCCGTGCCGATGCCCGCGAAAGCCGCGCCATGTTCGACGCCTGTCGTGCGGCCGGCATCACCCATTTCGACACCGCCTTTGTCTATACGGACGGCCAATCCGAGACCCTGCTGGGCGAGATGATCCGCGAGGATCGCGACCGCCTGCTGATCGCGACCAAGGCCGGCTATGCCGGCGGCGCGGGGGCCGACAACATCCGGGCGCAGTTCGATATGTCGCGCAAACGCCTGGGTCTGGACATGGTGGATGTTCTCTATCTCCACCGCTTTGATCCCGAGACGGATCTGGCCGAAACGCTGGTCTGTTTCGCCGAGCTGAAACAGGCGGGGAAAATCCGCTATGTGGGCCTGTCCAACTTTGCGGCGTGGCAGGTGATGAAGGCCGCCTGCATCGCCCGGCAATTCGACCTGACGATCGACATCCTTCAGCCGATGTACAACCTGGTGAAGCGGCAGGCCGAGGTCGAGATCCTGCCAATGTGCGCGGATCAGGACATCGCGGTTGCCGCCTATTCGCCGCTGGGCGGGGGGCTGTTGACCGGGAAATATGTGCAAGGCGGGCAAGGCCGGCTGGTCGACGACACGCGCTATGCCGCGCGTTATGGCGAGGGCTGGATGTATGACGCGGCGCGACGCCTGTCGGACCTGGCGGCCGAATTGGGCACCCATCCGGCGACGCTGGCGGTGGCCTGGGTCGCGGCAAGCCCCTATCGCCCGATGCCGATCATCTCGGCCCGCAGCGCGGAGCAGCTTGCCCCGTCGCTGGCGGCGTTGACCTATGAGCTGTCCCCCGAGCTGTATCGGAAAATCACCTCTTTCAGTCCAACCCCACCGCCGGCCACCGACCGGCTGGAGGAGCAATCATGATCGACTTTCTGGTAATCGGCGGCGGTATCGCCGGGTTGAGCGCGGGCGCACGGCTGTCACCCCACGGCAAGGTGGTGGTGCTCGAGGCCGAGGATGCGCTGGGGTATCACGCCTCGGGGCGCTCGGCGGCCCTCTATGAGGCGAATTACGGGCTGCCGGAAACCGTCGAGCTCAGCAAGGCCAGCGCCGATTATCACCACAGCGCGAATGGCGGGTATCTCAGCCCGCGGGGCCTTATGCTGGTGGCCGGCCCCGACCAGCGGGCGGATTTCGAGGCGGATACGGAAACCCTGGGGCTGGCCCCGATCCCGATGGATCAGGCGATCGCCCGGGTGCCGGTCCTGAATCCCGAAACCGTCGGCTTTGCCGCCTGGCACGAGGCGGCCTGGGACATCGACACCGACCGGATGCTGCAGGATTTCGCCCGCGAAATCCGGGGCAACGGTGGCCAGGTTCTCACCAGGCAGAAGGTCACGGAAATCCGTCGTGACGGCCACTGGATCGTTCAGGCCACAGAGGCGTTCGAAGCCCGGATGCTGGTCAACGCGGCCGGCGCCTGGGCCGATGAGGTTGCGAAGCTGGCAGGGGTCGAGCCGATCGGCATCACCCCCTGCCGCCGCTCGATGGCGCGCATCCCCGCGCCCGGCGGGCAGGATGTCTCGACATGGCCGATGCTGCTGGGGGTGAACGAAAGCTGGTATGCCAAGCCCGATGCCGGCAAGTTGCTGGTCTCCCCCGCCGATGCCGACCCGGTCGAGCCGCATGACGCCTGGGCCGACGACATGGTGCTGGCCGAGGGGCTGGCGCGCTATGAGGAGATGGTGACCGAGCCCGTCACCCGGCTGGAGACCAGCTGGGCGGGCTTGCGCAGTTTCTCGCCCGACCGGCGGCTGGTTCTAGGCCCCGATCCGGCGACGCCCGGTTTCGTCTGGTGCGCCGGTCAGGGCGGCTATGGCTTTCAGA
Organism: Ruegeria marisrubri; assembly: GCF_001507595.1. Lineage (GTDB taxonomy): Bacteria > Pseudomonadota > Alphaproteobacteria > Rhodobacterales > Rhodobacteraceae > Ruegeria > Ruegeria marisrubri. The sequence continues at coordinate 70,434 of NZ_LQBQ01000036.1, read as the reverse complement.
CCGCGCCGGCGGCGTCCAGACTGGTGGCGGACCTGGTTACGGGCACCGCGCCGCAACTGGATGCGGTCACGGTGGCCGCCCTGCGCCCGGACAGGTTCAGAACATGAGCAAACGCAAGCTTCCTCCGACGGCAAGTGTCGCCGAGCCAGCGGAAGGCGCCCGCCTGTTCGCCCCGTCGGCCGCGCGCAACACGGGGCCATTGTGTGACTTGCTGGAGCAGGTGGCGCCAGCGGGCGGCAAGGCGCTGGAACTGGCCAGCGGCACCGGCCAGCATGTCGCCGCATTTGCCCAACGTCTGCCCGGGCTCGAATGGCAGCCGACCGAGATCGACGCCGAGCGGCGCGCCAGCATCGACGACTATGCCAAGGGCCTGTCGAACGTGGCCCCGGCCCTCGCGCTGGACGCGACCGAGCGGGGATGGGCGGACCGGCACGGCGGGCAGGATCTGGTCGTGCTGATCAACCTGCTGCACCTCATCAGCTTGCCCGAGGCAGAGACCATCATCGCCGAAGCCGCCCGCGCGCTGGCTCCGGGCGGGCGTTTCGTTCTGTATGGCCCGTTCATGCGGGCCGGGGAACTGACCAGCGAAGGCGATGCCGGATTTCACGCGACCCTGACCGCGCAGGACCCGGAGATCGGCTACAAGGACGATTTCGACACGATCGACATGATGCAGGACGCGGGGCTGGAACTGGTGGAGGTGGTCGAAATGCCCGCGAACAATCTGGCCCTGATCGCCGAAAAACCGGCCACCTGATCAAGATCAAGGAGGCCGCCCGAATCCCGGCTACACATGCAGACAACGAGATGTTTGCAAAAGGTAGCTGCACATGAGCTGGAAAGAAAAACTCTCCAACACGCGGTCGGGACTGAGAAACCTGAACGGCGCGATCCCGGATACGACCCGCGCCTTCGGTGCGTTGGGAAAATCCGTCAAGGAAGGCGGAACGCTCGATTTCAAGACCAAGGAATTCGTCGCCCTCGGCATCTCGGTCGCCGACAGGTGTGAGCCTTGCATCTCGCTGCATGTCGAAGCCCTGGTCAAGGCGGGTGCGACGCGCGAAGAGGTCGCGGATGTTCTGGCCATGTCGATCCAGATGGGCGGCGGGCCGTCGATGATGTATGCCGCCAAGGCGCTGGAGTGTTACGACGAGCTTGCCGGGACCTGAGCGGCGTTCAACTGCACCGACGGAAACCCCGGCCGGCTGCGTTGTAATCCAGCATCCACAGGAAAAGGAGAGCCCCGATGCGCAGTTTCCTGATTTCTACCGTCGTTCTGGCGGCTGCAACCGCCGCACTGGCCGATGGTCACAAGGTCCCCGGCGCGCATTTCATCGAAAACTGGGATCTGAACGGCGACGGTCAGGTTTCGGCCGAGGAAACGGCCGAGAAGCGCGCCGAGATCTTCACCATGTTCGACCAGGACGAGGACGGCACGCTGAACCAGGCAGAATACGATCTGTTCGACGAAACGCGCCGCGCCGATATCGTAGCCAATGCCGGTGGCCGGAAAGGGCCGATGCAGGTGGTAGACAAGGCGATGGACCGCAAGTTCAACGATCTGGACGGCGATGGCGCGGTGTCCAGAGCGGAGTTCGACGAACAATCGGTCAAGTTTTTCGAGATGATCGACCGGACCGGAGATGGCATGGTCGATGCGGCGGATTTCAAGCCGAAAGGGTAATCCGCCGGGCAGAAAGGTTTCGGCCCCGCCTCGGCGGGGCCGAATTCGTTTCAGAGATCAGCCGTCCTTGCGGATGGTTTCGTTCTTGGGATCATAGGGGCTGTCGCAGGTCACGACCGCATCCCACAGCTTGTCGAACATCTTGACCTTCAGCTTGGTGCCCTCGACCGCCAGCTCGGGCTTGACGTAGCCCATGCCGATCGACTTTTCGAAGGCCACCGAATAGCCGCCCGAGGTCAGACGGCCCACACGCTCGCCTTCGGGCGTATAGAGCGCCTCGCGGCCCCACGGGTCGGCATCCTCGGGCCCGTCGATCAGCAGGGTGCAGCATTTCACCCGCACGCCGGTCTCGATCAGCTTGTCCTTGCCGTGGAACTCCTTGTCCAGGTCCACGAAACGCGGCAGGTCGGCCTCGAGCGGGGTGGCGTCTCGGCCCAGTTCGGTGCCGAAGGCGCGATAGGACTTCTCCTGCCGCAGCCAGTTCTGGGCACGGGCGCCGACCAGCTTCATGCCGTGTTTCTCGCCGGCCTGTTCCAGCAGGTCGAACAGGTAGTTCTGCATCTCTACGGGGTGGTGCAGTTCCCATCCCAGCTCGCCGGTATAGGCCACGCGGATCGCGTTGACCGGGCACATGCCCAGCTCGATCCGGCGGGCCGACAGCCACGGGAAACGCTTGTTCGACAGGGCGGTTTCGGGCTCGGCGTCCTTGATGACCTCTTTCAGCACGTCGCGCGATTTCGGCCCGGCGATGGCAAAGACGCCCCACTGGGTGGTCACGTCCTGGATCTCGATGTAGCCGAACTCGTCCATCTTGTCCTCGGCCGCCTTGCGCAGGAAGTCGGCGTCATACTCGGTCCAGGCGCCGGCGGAGACGAGGTAATACTCGTGCTCTTTCAGCCGCACGATGGTGTATTCGGTGCGGGTGGTGCCGTGATCGGTCAGCGCATAGGTCAGGTTGATGCGGCCGACCTTGGGCAGCTTGTTGCAGGTGAACCAGTCGAGGAACTGGGTCGCGCCCGGACCCTTGACGATGTGCTTGGTAAAGGCGGTGGCGTCGATCAGGCCGACGCCATTGCGGATTGCCTTGGCCTCTTCCACGGCATATTGCCACCAGCCGCCGCGGCGGAAGCTGCGGGCGTCGTGGTCGAAATTCTCGGGCGCATCCAGCGGGCCGTAGTAGTTCGGGCGCTCCCAGCCGTTGACCCAGCCGAACTGCGCTCCGCGCGCCTTCTGGCGGTCATAGGCCGGGGCGGTGCGCAGCGGGCGGCAGGCTTCGCGCTCTTCGTCGGGGTGGTGCAGGATGTAGACGTGCTCGTAGCACTCCTCGTTCTTGCGGGCCGCGAACTCGGTGGTCATCCAGTTGGACGAATAGCGTTTGGGGTCCAGCGAGGCCATGTCGATCTCGGCCTCGCCCTCGACCATCAACTGCGCCAGGTAATAGCCGGTGCCGCCGGCGGCGGTGATGCCGAACGAGAAGCCTTCGGCCAGCCACATGTTGCGCAGACCCGGCGCCGGGCCGACCAGCGGGTTGCCATCGGGGGTATAGCAGATCGGGCCGTTGAAATCGTCCTTGAGACCAACCGTTTCCGTGGACGGAATCCGGTGGATCATGCTCATGTATTCCTCTTCGATCCGCTCGAGATCCAGCGGGAAGAGGTCGGCGCGGAAGCTGTCGGGCACGCCATATTCGAACCGGGCCGGCGCGCCGCGCTCATAGGGCCCAAGGATCCAGCCGCCGCGTTCCTCGCGGACATACCACTTGGCGTCGGCGTCGCGCAGAACCGGATGCTCGGGGTTGCCGGCCTCGCGGAACTTGACCAGCTCGGCATCGGGTTCGGTGACGATGAATTGATGCTCGACCGGAATGGCGGGCATCTTGATCCCCAGCATCCGCGCGGTGCGTTGTGCGTGGTTGCCCGAGGCAGTCACCACATGCTCGGCCGAGACCACGATCTGTTCGTCCGACGGCACCAGGTTGCCGCCCTTCTCGACCATCTTGGTCAGGGTCACGTCCCAGTGGTCGCCCTTCCACTCAAAGGCGTCCGCCTGCCACTTGCGCTCGATCATCACGCCGCGCTGACGGGCGCCCTTGGCCATCGCCATGGTCACGTCGGCCGGGTTGATGTAGCCGTCGGTCGGGTGGTAGATCGCGCCGACCAGATCCTCGGTGCGCACCAGCGGCCAGCGCTCCTTGATCTGGGCCGGGCTCAGCCATTCATAGGGCACACCGCAGGTCTCGGCGGTCGAGGCATAGAGCATGTATTCGTCCATGCGCTCCTGCGTCTGGGCCATGCGCAGGTTGCCCACCACCGAGAAGCCCGCGTTCAGACCCGTTTCCGCCTCGAGCGTCTTGTAGAAATCCACCGAGTATTTGTGGATGTGGGTCGTCGCGTAGGACATGTTGAAAAGAGGCAGCAGGCCCGCCGCGTGCCAGGTCGAACCCGAGGTGAGTTCGTCCCGTTCGATCAGCATGACATCGTCCCAGCCCGCCTTGGCCAGGTGATAGGCAATCGATGTGCCGATGGCGCCGCCGCCAACGATCAATGCTTTGACTTGGGTTTTCATGTGCCCGCTCTCCGGATTGAGTCTGTTTGGCAAGGTTTATGCCCAAGCGCATGGCAAACCGCCAAGTCCATCCGACGCAAAACAGCGCAAAACCGACCTGCGCCGCGCCATATCCAGCAAATACAATGGGGCATCGGGGTCATTTGAGTATTTGAGAAAAGGTGAAATGCCGATGCATCTTCATCTTTTCCCCAAATACTCCCCCCGGAGGGATGCGCCGCAGGCGCATTTTCCTTTCCGCTCAGACGATCTTGCCCGGGTTCATGATGTCGTCCGGGTCCAGCGCCGCCTTGATGGCCCGCATGTAACGGACCGCAGGCCCGAGTTCCCTTTCCAGATAGGGTTTCTTGCCCTGACCGATCCCGTGCTCGCCGGTGCAGGTCCCCTCCATCGAGATGGCCAGATCATTCAGCCACCCCACGAATTCCTCGGCCTTGGAGACCTCGTCGGCGTTCTCCGTGTCGATCAGCAGAAGCGTGTGGAAATTGCCGTCCCCCACATGGCCGACGATCGGCGCCAGCAGGCCCAGTTCCGCCGTCTTCGCCTGCGCCGAGGTCACGCATTCGGCCAGGCGCGAGATCGGCACGCAGACATCGGTGGAAATGCCCTGCGCCCCCGGCCGCAACTGCAACGAGGCCCAGTACATGTCGTGACGCGCCTGCCAGAGCTTGCTGCGTTCCTCGGTCGAGGTGGTCGCGGCGAAATCGGTGCCGCCGAACTCCTCGGCGATGGCGCCAAAGGTTTCGGCCTGTTCGACCACCCCGGCCTCGGAGCCATGAAACTCCAGCAGCAGCAGCGGCGTTTCGGGCAGGCTGAGTTTCGAATAGGCGTTGGCCGCGCCGACCGAGCGTTCGTCCAACAACTCGATCCGGGCGACGGGGACGCCGTACTGAATGGTCATCATCACCGCCCGGCAGGCGGCGTCGACAGACGGGAAGGAACAGCGCGCGGAACTGATCGCCTCGGGGATGCCATGCAGGCGCAGGGTGATTTCGGTGATGATCCCCAGGGTGCCCTCGGCCCCGATCAGAAGGCGCGTCAGGTCGTAGCCCGCCGAGGATTTCCGCGCCCGCGTGCCCGTGCGGATGATCTGCCCGTCCGGCATCACCGCTTCAAGGCCGAGGATGTTGTCCTTCATCGTGCCGTAGCGCACCGCGTTGGTGCCCGAGGCGCGCGTCGCCGCCATGCCGCCCAGCGAGGCATTGGCGCCGGGGTCGATGGGAAAGAACAGGCCCTGATCCCGCAGGTGCGTGTTCAGATCCTCGCGCGTTACCCCCGGCTGCACGACGCAGTCCAGATCCTCGGCGTTGACGGCAAGGATGCGGTTCATCTGGCTGAGATCGACGGAAATGCCGCCCGCAGGCGCGTTCACATGCCCTTCGAGCGAGGTTCCGGTGCCGAAGGGGATGACCGGAACCTTGTGGGCGGCACAGGCCTTGACGATTTCCGAGACCTCTTCGGTGCTGCGCGGAAAGACCACCGCATCAGGGGGCTGGTTGTTGATCCAGGTCGTGGTGTGGCCGTGCTGCTGCCGGATCGACTCGCCGGTTTGCAGGCGGTCGGCAAAGCGTTGCTTCAGGATGCCGATGACGGTTTCGATGCCGCTGTCGTTGCGCGGCAATGCGGTAGCTTGGACCATGACTTCCTCCCCCGTGCGGCCGCAGTTCGGCCTCGGTCATTTACATGTTGAGCTAAAAGGCCTCCCGGCTGCGGGCAATACCCACAAGCCGGTATCGCCTTATTCGCCCAGCGCGATCCCCTCGCGCCTTGGGTCGGCGGCCCCTTTCAGACGCTCGCCGATCTCGATCGCGTGCAGCCCCGAGTTCAGGTCGCGGGCCTTGACCTCGTATCCCATCGCGGTCAGGGCCTTGGAAAAGCCGGTGGCCCGTGTCCCTTCTTCGACGTCGTAGGTTCCGAAGCGGTTGACGAGATGCGGCAGCGCCACGGCCTGTTGCACGTCGAACCCCCAGTCGACCCAGGCGATGATCGACTTGGCCACGTAGCCGATGATCCGGCTGCCGCCCGGAGAGCCGATGGCCAGCACCGGCTTGCCGTCCTTCAGCACGATGGTCGGGCTCATCGACGAGCGGGGGCGCTTGCCCGGCTCGATCCGGTTGGCGATGGGCACGCCGTCCCTGTGGGTGCGGAACGAGAAATCGGTCAGTTCGTTGTTGAGCAAAAAGCCGTTCGTCATCAGGCGCGAGCCGAACCCGTTTTCGATCGTCGTGGTCATCGACAGGACGTTCCCATAGCTGTCAACGATGGAAATATGCGAAGTGGACGGCAGCTCGATGGACTCGTCATCCGCCCAGTTCAGGGCATGGTCGAACTCGGGGGCGCCGGGCTCGACCTCTTCCAGCGCCGCGTCGCCGCTCAGAAGCGCGCCGCGCGCGAACAGGTAGGCCGGATCGACCAGACCCTTTGTCGGCACCGGCACGAAATCGCTGTCGGCCATGTAGCGCCCGCGGTCGGCGAAAGCCAGCCGTGAGGCGTCGCCGATCAGGCGCCATGCCTCGACGCTGTCCGGCCCCAGCACCGACAGGTCGTAATTGTCCAGCATCCCGAGGATCTGCCCCACACTCAGCGCCCCCGAGGACGGCGGCCCCATGCCGCAGACCTCGTAGGCGCGGTAAGAGGCGCAGACCGGCGCGCGCTCGATCACCTGATAGAGCGCGAGGTCGGCTCCGGACAGGACGCCCGGATTGCCCGGCGCGGTGCGCACGGTTCTGACGATATCGGCGGCGATCTCTCCACCGTAGAATCCCGCCGAACCCTCAGCCGCCAGAACCCGCAGGGTTTGTGCATAGGCCGGGTTCTTGAGCGTCGCGCCCTCGGCCAGCGGTTCACCATCGGGCAGGAAATACGCGGCGGTCGCCGGGAAGCGCGCCAGCCGTTCGGCATCGGCCTCGACCAGCGCCGCCAGCCTGGGCGAGACGGTGAAGCCCTCGTCGGCCAGCCGGATGGCATCCTCGAACAGGTCGGGCCAGCGTGATCTGCCCCAGCGGCGATGGGCCTCTTCCAGCAGGGCCGGGGTGCCTGGGGTACCCACCGACAGGCCGCCGACCACCGCGTCAAAGAATTTCAGCGGCTCGCCGTTCTCGTCCTGAAACAGGGTCGGGCGCGCCTCTTGCGGGGCGGTTTCGCGGGCGTCCAGCGTCGTCAGGCTTTGGGTGTCCGCGTCATACCAGACCAGGAACGCGCCACCGCCCAGCCCCGAGGATTGCGGCTCGACCAGGCCCAGAACGGTCTGGACGGCCACCATCGCATCCGCCGCCGTGCCGCCCGCGCGCAGCACCCTGGCGCCGGCCTCGACCGCAAGCGGGTTGGCCGCGGCGACCATCCAGTTCTCGGCCTCGACCGGGCGGCCTTCCTCCTTGGCCTGCAGCGAGGCGGCGGCCGCCTCGGACAGGGCCTGCACCTGGCCTGCGGTCGCCTGTTCCGGCGCAACCGCATCCGCCGTTTCCTGCGCCAGCACCGGCGCGGCCAGTACCAAGGTGGAGACCACCAGACCCGAAATCCATCCTGAACGCATTGCTTCCCTCTTTTCGGCCGATATCCGCGCGGCCAAGACTGCCCGATTCCGGCACGCGAAAAAACACCCGGCAAAACCGCCGGGTGCCATGACTCACAGCATCGACGGAACCACCTGGTCCGGCGGACGGTGCCCGTCCTCGAAGGTCTTGATGTTGATGATGACCTTCTCGCCCATCTCGATCCGGCCTTCGAGCGTGGCCGAGCCCATATGCGGCAGCAGCACCACGTTCGGCAGTTGCCGCAGGCGTGGATTGACCTGTGTCCCGTGTTCATACACGTCCAGCCCGGCCCCGGCGATTTCGCCCGCCCGGATCATCCGGGTCAGCGCGTTTTCGTCGATGACCTCGCCCCGCGAGGTGTTCACGATCACCGCGCTGGGCTTCATCAGCTTCAGCCGCCGCGCGTTCATCAGGTGGAAGGTCGAGGGCGTCGAGGGGCAGTTGACCGAGATCACGTCCATGCGCGCGACCATCTGGTCGAGGCTGTCCCAATAGGTCGCCTCGAACTCTTCCTCGACCTCGGGCCGCAGCCGCCGGCGGTTGTGGTAATGCACCTGCATGCCAAAGGCGCGGGCCCGCCGGGCCACCGCCTGTCCGATCCGGCCCATGCCCAGAATGCCCAGGCGGCGCCCGCCGATCCGCCCGCCCAGCAGCGCGGTCGGGGCCCAGCCGGCCCAGTCGCCTTTCTGCATGATGGACAGGCCCTCGGGGATCCGGCGCGTGACCGCCAGGATCAGCGCCATCGTCATGTCCGCGGTGTCGTCCGTCACCACGCCCGGCGTGTTCGAGACAAGGATCCCGCGCTGACGGGCCGTGGCAACGTCGATGTGATCCACCCCGGAACCATAATTGGCGATCAGCTTCAACCGCTCGCCCGCCTGCCCCAGCAGCCTGGCATCGATGGTGTCGGTCAGCGTGGGGACGAGAACGTCCGCCTCCTTGACCGCCTGGACAAGTTCCTCACGGGTCATTGGCGTGTCATCGTCGCGCAGGCGCACGTCGAATAGTTCGCTCAGCCGCGTTTCCACCGCTTCGGGCAACCGTCGCGTTACGACAACACTCAGACGTTCTCTCGGCACTTTGGCCCTCCCACTGCTTTGCAATCCGGCGCGCGCCATGGCATCGTGGCGCAGGATCAGGCGGGGCACAAGAACCCCATGCTGAATTGACGCAGCCTTTTTTCAAAACCGGATCAACAGGATCAAGAGCAGGCAGGCAGTGAAGCTTTCGGTATCGGTGAAACGTCAGTCTCTGGCGCTTCTGTCCGCATTCATTCTGGCTTTCTTTCCCCCGATCGTGCACGCCGGGGAGACAAGAGGACCAGTCACCAACCTGCCCTTGCCACGTTTCGTGTCCATGAAGGCAAGCGAGGCCAACGTGCGCCGCGGCCCGTCCCTGACGCATCGAATCGACTGGGTCTTCAAGCGCCGCGACATGCCGTTGCAGATCACCGGCGAATACGGCAACTGGCGCAAGGTGCAGGACCGCGACGGAGCCGGCGGCTGGGTGCATTACGCCCTTCTGTCGGGCGTGCGCACCGTGCTGGTAGAGCAGGACATGATTCCCGTCCATGCACGCCCCGACCCCAATTCGCCGGTCAACGCCCATTTCGAGGAAGGCGTGATCGCGCGCCTTGGCAGCTGCACCGTCGAGTGGTGCCGGATCTCGGCCGGGGGCTACAAGGGCTGGACGCTCAAGACCAACCTCTGGGGCGTCGGCCCGGACGAAATCCGCAAGTGAACGTGGCCGCAGGGCCCTAGGGCCGCGTGGAGCCGGGCCCTTGGCGGAGCTTCATGAACTCACCGCACTGGCCCGGCCCACAGTGACTTGATCGTCTCAGAGAGACGTTTTTTCTCAGACCAAAACCGTGTCGTCGAAGAAATGGGTCTCGTCCGCCACGGTGTCCGTCGGCAGCGCGTCTCCTGCGTCAGTGAAATTCGCGTTTCCGTCGTTCAGCAGCAAAGACAACGTGCCAGGTCGTGCGTCTGACGCAAGCAACAGGTCCAGGTCCCCATCACCATCATAATCGGCCGCAGCTTGCACGTTGCCGGTGATGCCCGGATCGAAGGACTGCAGAACGAAATCCTTGCCGCCGGCGGTATCGACGACTTCATAGACCCGCAGACCTGGATCGAGGACATCGTCGCTCGTGCCGGCACTGACGACCTCGATAGCCGCGTCACCATCGAAATTCCCACCTGCGACCAAGCCCACCGAGCCGGTTTCATCCACGACGACCGAAGGAATGCTTCCCGCTTCGAGCTGTCCCGTGCCGTCGTTCAGCAGCGCGTAAATCCCGCGCCCTTCGCCGTCGGCCACGAAAAGCACATCGTTGTCGCCGTCTCCATCCAGATCCAGGATCTGCCCGTCAAAATGAGCCTCTGGGGTCACGCCAATACCTGCCGCCGGGGACAGGTTGCCGGCCCCGTCGTTCACATAAACCCTTACCTCGCTGGCATCGGGCGAGCTCAGCGCCACGATATCACCCGCGGCATTGCCGTCGAAATCCCCGATCAGACCTTCCATGAAAGCCCCGGAAGAGATCTCGCTGCGCGACAGCAGGGTGAATTTCCCCGTCCCGTCATTTTCCAGGAGAAAGGCCGTGTCGCCGTTTTGGTCGAAAACCAGAACATCCTGATCACCGTCCCCGTCGATGTCGCCTGCATCCTTGGCCGCGAGAGAAAGACTGTCGGAGAACAGAAACGGGTGCAGCGACGCAGTAGTAATGGCCGTTGTCTCGGTCTCGGCAAAATTCCCTGTGCCATCATTGGCAAACAGAGTCGCAGCAAAGACAAACTCGTCGGTCACACCCAACTCTGGCGGGTCGGTGACATCCACGCGCAGAAAATCGGCAAACCCATCGCCATTGAAATCCGCTGCCAAGGTACCGTTTTCACCCTGCGTGATCCCGGTATTGCGCGTCGAGAAAGTGCCGGTCCCGTAATTCAGGCCGATCACCACCTCTCCGTCGTCGATATACCAGACGTCAGGGGTCGGTTCAGGCGGCGCCGTTGACACCGGTTCGAAACGCAGGAAATCCGTGCGCAGGGGTTCACGCCCATCGGCCGTGCCGACCAACTCGATCCGATCCCCTTTTGCGAGGGTCAGATCATGGATCGTGTGCTCTGCGCGACTTGCCGGGCTCGCCAGATTGGTTCCGCTGTCGCTGTCCCAGTCGAAACTGTCGATCTCTGTTCCATTCAGCAGAACACGCATGGACGAAACCCCGTCGGTCTCGTCGAAATAGCCGATCGTCAGGTCAAATGTGCCTGCCTTTTCAACCGTGTAGAGCGCGCGAGCCTCGACACCCGCCTTTGCCTGCAAAAAGGCGTCGCCCGAGGCGTTGGGATTGCCGGCAACTCTAAAGCCGGAGAGGATGTCCAGCGTCTCGGCCTCGACGACGAAGCTTTCGCCCGGGGGTGGCGGTGGCGGGACATAGTCCGAAGACGCTATGTCCAGGTAATCCGTGCGCAAAGGTTCTCCGCCGTCTCGGCGGCCGCGCAGAACGACACTGTCTCCGGGTTCCAGCCAGACAGAGAGGACCTCGCGTTCCTGCAGCCCGTCGGCCACCACGATTGCCTGGCCCGCCGTGCTGTCCCAGTCGAAGCTGTCAACGACGACACCGTTGACGACAACCTCCATGTAGGAGACACCGTCGCTCTCGTCGAAATAGCCGACCGTCAGGTCGTAATACCCGGACACACCGGCAAATAACCCACCGGCGCGCGAAACATCACCTGTGGCCTGCAAATAGGAACCGTCGGAGGCATGCGGGTTCGTCCGGATTTGGAACCCGCCGTCAAAGCTCATGTCCTCCGCCTCGTTGCGGCCTAGTTCCAGCGTGGCGGCGAATCCGGATTCAATGGGATCGTTGGGAATGGGTAAGGGCATCTGGGCACCTCGAACAGAAAATGGAAGATCAAAAACTGCGGATCCAAAAATTTCGCGGATCCATGCATTACATAATACAGCAACTTGTTGCCGACATGAACACGGGAGCGACTGAAACGCCCCCTTCTCCACTCCGGATCCGCAACCTCTTGTTCCGCATTGCAAATATTCCATCGGTACACGGCGAAGCAGAGGAAACAATGCCGTTGCAGCCAGGATCTTGCGAGAAATCCGATGCTCATTCAGCGGACGATGTGGTTGGAGACGACCGCCAAGAGTTCGAAGCCGTCACCCGCCCGGGCTTGCGCCCGCATCCGCGGGTCCGGGACGCGCCTGCCGACGGCGAACGCCAACAGGGCCAGAGTAAGGATCCTGCATCGGCGAAAAGGTGGTCAGCAAGGCGGATTGATGGGCGATCAAGTGCCGCCAATACGTAAGAAATAAGTTAGATGGATGATCTGGTGCCCCCACACGGACTCGAACCGCGGACCTACTGATTACAAATCAGTTGCTCTACCAGCTGAGCTATAGGGGCGCCGCCGTTCGATTACTGTCTCTGACCGCCGACTGCAAGTCTCAATTTCAGGGGCCGGCACGCAGCCCCCCTGGCGACGCACGGGCTCTTGAACTTTCCTGCATTTCCCCGAGTTTGACTGCCCGGCCGACAAATTGTAACCCGAGCTTGTTGAACCGACCACTCGGATGGAACCGACGATGCAGGTGGCATTCCACGCCGGAGTTCACTTTACGGACAATGGCCATCTCCTGAGAACGCTTGCCGAAAACAGGGAGACCTTGAGTCAGCGTGGAACCGCCATCCCGGATCCGCGGATCTACAGGGGTGCGTTGAGAGAAGCCTTCGCAGCTTCCGAGGCGGGCCGTCCCGGTCAGCGGGACGATCTGATCACGAGAATTCTCGGGGGCGAGAGGGCCGAACGCGTCGTGCTGTCGAACACCCATTTCTTCGGCACGAAATGGGCAGGTATCGCCGAGGGCTCATTCTATCCGCAGGCAGGCCCGCGCATGGCGCAGCTATGCGAGATCTTCCGAGGCGATCAGGTCGAACTGTTCATGTGCATTCAGAATCCGGGCATTTTCATCCCCAAGACCCTGAACGCCCTGCCGGAAACAAGGCGCAACAAAATTCTCGGCACAACCGACCTGAGCGCGCTGAGCTGGTCCCGGATGGTCGAGCAGGTTCTGCAAATGGCCCCGCAGGCAAAGATCACCCTGTGGTGCAACGAGGATGCCCCGATGATCTGGGGGCGGATCCTGCGCGCGCTTGCCGGCCTGACGCCCGGCGAGCCCGTGCGCGGACAATATTCCCTGCTGGCCGAAATCCTGACCGAGGACGGCAGGCGGGAACTGAGCGCCCGGGTTTCCCGGAACCCGGAGCGGGACGAAGCGGACACCCAGGAGCTCGTTGCGGATATCCTCCAGCGGCATGCAGACCGGGACAAGATCGAAGAGGAACTGGATTTTCCCGGCTGGAGCAACGAGGTAATCGACGCCTTCACCGAACTCTACGAGAACGACGTGGCCAAGATGCGGGCCATGCCCGGTGTCACCTTCCTGGCCCCGGGTGACTGACGGCGGGCGGCGCGTGTCCGGGCCGCCCGTTTCGGATCACATGCCCAAGGCTTCCTTGTACATTTCCAGCACCGCCTCTTCCTCGGCGATGTCATCCTTGTCGCGCTTTCGCAGCGCGATCACCTTGCGCATGACCTTGGTGTCATAGCCACGGGCCTTGGCCTCGGCCATGACCTCTTTCTGCTGATCCGCGATGTCTTTCTTTTCGGCGTCAAGACGCTCGAAACGCTCAATGAACTGGCGCAGTTCGCCTGCGGTCACACGATAGTTTTCTGCGGCCTGGTTTTCGGTCATATCGTCCATCTGCGTCTCTCCCTGAGGCTGAAAACGGGCAGGAGGCGGGATACATCGGCGCCGCATCCGCCGCAAGCGATCAATGGGAAATATCGGCTTCGGCTTGCGCGACCGGCACTGATCCGCTAACCGCAGACCGGTCCGAATGGCTGCTATGGGTGCAATATGTTCGAGTTCATCATCTGGGGCGGGGCCGCCGTGTCACTTGCCGGCTTGGCGGGGCTGGTCTGGTGCATCCTGCGCGTCATGAAGGCGCGCAAGGCCGGTCTGTCGGACGACGAGTTGCGGGAAGCCGTCCAAAGCGTTCTGCCCTGGAACCTGGCATCCCTGTTCCTTTCAGTGATCGGGCTGATGATGGTGATTCTCGGGATATCCCTGGGATAGCACCGGGATCACACGGGAAGATTGTCGAAACTCGCCTCGATCGCGTCTTCGCACAGGGCCGCATCCAGCCGCAGCAGCCTGGACGGAATCGGAACCCCCTGCACGCGCATGCGCTGCACCATCTGGCTGACGGTGGGCTGCAACTCCAGCCGCGTATCGATGCCGGCACCGTCGAGTTTCTTTTCCAGTCGCTCTACTTCGCGGTAAAGTTCCTGTGCTGTCATTTCGCTCCTCCCCTTTGTTTCGAGCCTGACAGGTTTAAGTAACAATCGTAAGAAGAACTTGTTTTCAGTTGCCCCATTCGCGAGTTTTCGCGCGGCTCTGATCGAATTTTCGGCAGAATGCTGCGCCTGGGTATTGCGAGTATCAAATTGACTCGAGACAAACCTTGACCGACATCAAATCGAGACGTCCGAACAAATCGACTCTTGCGGCATTGCGCCATATTCCAAAATCTATATATGAAATGCAGGAATGGAAATGGAGAGACGGATGACACCCTTTGTAAAAGCCTTCTTCGACGAAGCCACCTTTACGGTGTCCTATCTTGTGCGCGAACCAGAGGGGCGCGCCTGCGCCATCATCGACAGCGTGCTGGACTTTGACCATGCCGCTGCGCGGACCGACACCGCTTCGGCCGACGCGATCATCGACTATGTGAAATCCGAAGACTTGAAGGTCGAGTGGATCCTCGAAAGCCACGTGCATGCCGACCATCTGTCTGCAGCCCCCTACCTGCAGGAACAGCTGGGCGGAAAGATTGGCATCGGCAAGAACATAACCATCGTGCAGGAAACCTTTGGAAAGGTCTTCAACGAAGGCACCGAGTTCCAGCGGGACGGAAGCCAGTTCGACGCGCTGTTTTCCGAAGGCGACAGCTTTCATATCGGCCAGATGCGCGGTGACGTGCTGCACACGCCCGGACACACGCCGGCCTGCCTGACCTACGTGGTCGGTGACGCGGCCTTTGTCGGCGACACGCTGTTCATGCCCGATTTCGGCACCGCGCGCTGCGATTTCCCGGGCGGGTCTTCGGAAACGCTCTACAAGTCGATCCAGAAGATCCTGGCCCTGCCGGACGAAACGCGCATTTTCGTCGGCCACGACTACAAGGCGCCGGGCCGGGACGAATACGCCTGGGAAACGACCGTGGGCGAACAGAAGGCGCTCAACATTCACATCGGTCAGGGCAAGAGCATCGAGGAATTCGTCCGGATGCGCGACGCCCGCGATGCGACGCTTGGCATGCCGCGGCTGATCCTGCCCTCGCTGCAGGTGAACATGCGCGCAGGCCACATGCCGCCGCCGGATGAACAGGGCGACGTTTTCCTGAAACTTCCGGTCAACAAACTCTGACCACCAACATCAAACGCGCGAACAGCAGGGAATAATACACATGGAAACGGATTGGATCTGGGGCCTGGTCGGCGGCGGGCTGATCGGCCTCGGGGGGGCGGTTTTTCTGCTCGGTAACGGGCGCATCATGGGCGCCAGCGGCATTCTCGGCGGCCTCGTTGACGGCAGCGGCAGAAACACCGCCGCGGAACGGATCGTCTTTCTTCTCGGTGTCATCGTGGCACCGCTGGTTCTGTGGCCGCTCTACAATGTCGAGATCGACACGCACCTGACGGACGACCTTGTGGTTCTGGTCACCGCCGGCTTGCTGGTCGGTGTCGGCACGCGCATTGCCAACGGCTGCACCTCGGGCCACGGCGTCTGCGGCATCTCGCGCCTTTCGCTGCGTGGCATTGTCGCCACCGTTTTCTACATCCTTGCAGGCGGCCTTACGCTTGCGGTTTTCCGTCATGTTCTGGGGGTGATCTGATGCGGCTCGTTCTGGCTTTGATTGCAGGTGCTCTTTTCGGCGGCGGCCTTTTCGTTTCCGGCATGACCGACACGACCAAGGTGCAGGGCTGGCTCGACGTGTTCGGCGACTGGGATCCGACGCTTGCCTTCGTCATGGGAGGAGCCGTCATCCCGATGTTCTTCGCCTGGCGCCTGACCAAGGGACGCCGGCCAGTGGCCGGTGGTGCATTCCCCGCCCCGCCGCGACCGGAAGTGGATCGCCGCCTTGTCACCGGGTCCGTGATGTTCGGTGCGGGCTGGGGTCTGGCCGGGCTTTGCCCCGGACCGGCCATCGCGTCGATCACTTATGCAGGACCCGGCGGCATCGTGTTTGTTGCGGCGATGGTGGCCGGAATGCTATTGGCCCCCAAGGTTGACGCGCAACTCAACAGGCTTGCAGCCGCGACATAAGGGAACCGTCATGGAAATTCGCCCGATCACCCCCCGCTACGCCGTCTCGCCCCAGATCACGGTCGAGGATGTCCCGGCCATCGCCGCGGCGGGCTTTGCCAAGGTCATCTGCAACCGCCCGAATTCCGAAGTCCCGCCCGAGCAGCAATCCGATGCGATCGGGGCTGCGGTCCGCGCGGCGGGACTGGAATACGAGGTCCTGGAGCTGACGCATCAGACCATGACCCCCGAAAACGTGGCGCGGCAGCGCGCCCTCGTTGACGCCAGCGACGGCCCGGTTCTGGCCTATTGCGCCTCGGGCACCCGCTGCTCGGTGGTCTGGGCGCTGGGACAGTGCGGCGAGATGAGCCCCGACGAAATCCTCGGGAAAACGCGGGCCGCGGGCTATCAACTGGACAACCTGCGCCCGACCCTCGAGCAGCTGTGCAGCCCCGCGGGCTGAACCGTTCAACCAGGATCCCCTGCGGCGTTTTCGGCATCCGCCTGTTCGGCCCCGGCCGACGAATCCGTGGCTGGCGCCGGCCCGGGCGCTTGCAGGTCTGTGCCGGTCGGGATGGAAACCCCGGAACTTCGTGAGGCGTTTGCATCCGGCACGCCATCCCGACCCGCAGGGACATCCGCGTTGGCGACGGCTGATGGGGCATCCTTGTCCGTCGTCGCGGCCTCAAGCTGTCTGAAACTGCCGCTGATGGACCGGGTCGCCCCAAGCTCGGGCGGGTTTTCCCTCAGGCGAACCGCCCGCATGCCGTCGCATTGACCAAGTTGCCCGGTGGAAACCGCATGGCCTTCGATCGTCAACAGGCGGACGCGGCCCAGGCTGTTGCCGGACAGAGGAAGTCTGTCCCCGACCCCGAGTTCGGAAAGAGCCGAAAGAGGGATCTGCAACTGGGCGATCACGGCGGTCAGTTCTGCCCGGATCACCGCCGACGCCTGATCCAGCCGCCGCGGGCGCGAGGACACGGGATCGGCTTGCGGCGCCTCGGGCGCGGCACATTCCGGCAGCACCAGCGTTATGGATCCTTGCCGCTGCCCCCCGGCAAAATCGACGGTCAGGTCACACACGCGGTATCTTTCTTGGTCCAGCACCAGCGACACCCCGCGCGGGTCATCCACCCGCGCGACATATTCAAGACCGGAGAGGCAGCAGCGATCCTCTGCCGCCTCGACCAGATCCAGGGCGCGGGACAGTGCTCCTTCGAGCAGCGGCGCAACCATCGCCGCGTCGGTTTCGGTGTATTTCCGGCTTTCGGTCTGCCCGGGCGTCACCTGCCCGGTGGTCTGCTGCTGTATGATCGCGCAGACACAGTCCGGGTCGATGCAGGCAGCAGCCCTCGCCCCCTCGGGCGACGAAAGGACAAGGTAAAGCTGCCCATCGGCCAGAACCTGGGGCAGGTCGTCCTGTTCCCGGCATGACTGCCTTGCGCCGATGACGGAAGCCTTCAGGTTCATGACCTCGCTCGCGCCCCGCGCCAGGCCAAGACGCAACGCGCGCAAGAGGGATCGCGGACTCTCCTCGGTCCTGTCCCGCTCAAGCCGCAGCTTGCGGGCCAGGACCGTTCGCGTTTCCACCTCTGTCGTCATGATGTTCGGGACCTGCTGCAAAAGCCTTGATTGCAGATCCGGTCTAACCCGACTGAGGTTACGAATGTCTTTATCTGCCTGTCATTGCGCGGCCTGCTTGTAGGCCAGCGGCAGGCTGACGCGGAACGCGCCGCCGCCCGCCCCGGACAGATAGCCCACCTCACCGCCCAGCCGCTGCATGATCTCGCGGCAGATGGCCAGCCCCAGCCCGGCGCCGCCGGCCTTGTCCGATCCGACGCGGGCGAATTTCTCGAACACCATCGACTGCGCCTCGGGCGGGATGCCGCTGCCGTTGTCGATGAAATCCACCACCACTTGACCGCCGACATCGTGGACCGAAATCTTCAGGGACGGTTCCGGCGCGTCGCAGTATTTCTGCGCATTCGAGATCACGTTGATGAAGACCTGGGCCAGCCGATCCAGATCGGTGTGCAGCGGAATGCGTTCCGCGGCCCGGTTCCGCCGGACGCGCATCGGGCGCTCGGCACCGGTCAGCGCGGTGGACACGGCGCGGTCCAGCACATCCTTGAGCGTCCCGTCGCCCATGTTGAGATTGACCTGGCCATTTTCCAGAACGCTGAGATCCAGCAGGTCATCCAGCAGCCGCGTCAGGCGCATCGACTCGTCGTGGATGATCGCGGCATAGCGCGTGCGCTCTTCGGCGGTCAGCCCCTCGGTGTCGCGCATGATCTCGGAGAATGCCCTGATCGAGGTCATCGGCGTGCGCAACTCGTGGCTTACCTGCCCCAGAAACGCGTCCTTCTGCATCGAGATCTGGGTCAGCTTCTCGTTGGCCTCGCGCAGTTTGCGGGCCGTCCGGGTCAGTTCGGCCGATTTCGCCTCGAGCTGGCCGGAATATTCCAGCAGCTGCGCGGATTCGTCGGCCACGGCCAACAGATCCTCGACCGAGACGGACGAGCCGCCGACGATCTGGCCGATCATCGCGTGTGCCGTGGCGGTCCCGACCGAGCCGCTCAATTCACGTTCGAGAGCCTCCAGAAAGGCCGGGGTCGGTTCGGGCAGGTATCCCCGCCCGCCCTGCCGCTCGGCCTCCTTCTGGAAGAACTCGTGCGCCTCGGCGGCCCCCAGAATCCGCTGGGTCATGATCATCAGGTCCTCGCTCTGCGCGACCGACCCGGTCCAGCCACGCGGCCCCGCCGAGTGGTCGAAGACATTGACGAACTGCGCCCCCTGCAAGCGTTCGAGCGGGCTGGGGAAGCTGGCCAGAGAGGCAATGCAGAAGGCCGCCGCATTCAGCGACAGCGACCACATCACCGAATGCACCATCGGGTCCATGCCGTCGATGCCGAACAGGGCCTGCGGCCGCAGCCAGCTGAGCCCGAGCGGTCCGTTCTGCAAAACCTCCGGCGGCATCAGCGCGCCACCCATGCCCGGCAGAAGCAGCGTATAGACCCACAGCCCGAACCCCACGGTCAGGCCGACAAGTGCGCCGGTTCGCGTGGCGCCGCGCCAGAACAGCCCCCCCACCAGCGCCGGCAGGATCTGGGCGATCCCGGCAAAGGCGATCAGGCCGATCGAGGCCAGCGCCGCGCCGCCGCCGGACAGCCGATAGTAGAAAAACCCCAGCGCCATGATGGCGGCGATCGAAACGCGGCGCGAGAACAGGACGATGTCACGCACATCGCCCGAAACCGAGGCCCGCCCGCCCTGCGAACTCAGCCAGATCGGCATGACGATATGGTTCGACACCATGGTCGACAGCGCCATGGCCGCCACGATCACCATCGAGGTCGCCGACGAGAACCCGCCGATGAAGGACAGCATGGCCAGCCAGTCGTTGCCCAGCGCCAGCGGGATGGTCAGAACGAACAGGTCGGGATTGGAGCCTTCGGGCATCAGGTCCAGACCGACCACCGCGATCGGCACCACGAACAGGCTCATCAGCAGAAGGTAGAGCGGAAAGGCCCAGGCAGCCGTGCGCAGGTGGCGTTCGTCGTCGTTTTCAACGACCATGACCTGGAACATCCGGGGCAGGCAGACAAAGGCGGCAGCGGCCAGGAAGGTGATCGCGGTCCAACGCCCCCGGTCGACGCTCCACTGGCCGATTTCCGAGGCGTCGATGCGGTCCATGATCGGGCCGACGCCCCCGGCGACGCCCCAGACGACGAAAATGCCGACGGCCAGCAGCGCGACCAGCTTGACCACCGCCTCGATGGCGATTGCGGTCACCACGCCGTGATGGCGTTCGTTCGCATCCAGATTGCGGGTGCCGAACAGGATGGCGAACATGGCCAGCCCCGCCGACACCCAGAATACGCTGGACGCCTCGTTGTAGATGCTCGACGGGTCGGCCTCGGCAAAGATGCTGAACGACAGGGTGATCGACTGCAACTGCAGCGCGATATACGGCGTGACCCCCAGCACGGCCAGAACGGTCACGCAGATCGCCAGCGTGTTCGACTTGCCGTAGCGCGACGAGATCAGGTCAGCGATCGAGGTGACCCGCTGGCTGCGCCCCACCCGCACCAGCTTGCGCAGGCCCCACCACCAGCTGACCATGACAAGGGTCGGACCCAGATAGATCGTCACGAATTCCAGCCCCGAGCGGGCCGCGTAGCCGACCGCTCCGTAGAAGGTCCAGGCGGTGCAGTAGATCGACAACGAAAGGGTGTAGACAAGCGGCGTGCGCAACCAGGTGCTGCGACCGGTGGCGGCCAGGCGATCGGCCGCGAAGGCCACGCCGAACAGCAGGACCACGTAGCCCAGGCAGACAAGCACCAGAACGTTCAGCGTTGCCATCACTCGGACTCCGGCTCTTTGGCCTCTCGTGCCGGCATGCGCTTGGCGGCAACGCCGAAAGCGGCGCCTGCCACGATCAGAAAGGCCCAGCAGAGAAAGACATAGGTGATGGCCGAGGACATGGTCACCGGATCGGCCTCTCCCGGCTCGGCGGGCCAAAGCAGCGGAATGGCGAACAGCCCCGCCCCGAGAATCGGCAACAGCCGCGCCGCGTCCGCCAGACGCCGGCGGCGATAGCTTTGCCGTTCCAGAAAGACCGGCGGCGGCGCCACTGCCGGTTCGGCATCCGGGTTTCGTTTCTCGTTCATCCCTGCGAGGCCTGGGCGTGCAGATCACGCACCGCCGTCAGGACCTCGGTATTCGAAAACGGCTTGGTCATGAACCGGCTTACGCCCGCCTTTTCGGCCATTTCGCGGTCGCGCAACTGGCCGCGCGCCGTCAGCATCAGCACGGGCAGCTTGCTCATCCCTTCCAGTTCGCGCAGGTCGCGCAGGATGTCCATGCCGCTCTTGCCCGGCAGCATGACGTCCAGAATGACCAGATCGGGTCGCGAAGCGACAATCACCTCGACGGCATCAGTTCCCTCGGCATGGGTCTCGACCTGCCAGCCCTCTCGGGTCAGAAGAAACCTGATCGCTTCGGTGATGTTGGGTTCGTCTTCTATCAGCAGAACCTTGCGGCTCATCCTTGCCCTTTCCTCCCGTGGCCAGGCGGCGTCCGGGCCGCCTGTCATCCCCGCTCAGATTATCCCTGCCTTTGCAGAACTGTCAAAAACCTTCGCTCAAAATCGATGGCTCGCGCCGGGCCGCGCAATCGCTTTTGGGGCAGATCCGGCAGCTGCTGCCGACCTGCTGCGCGTTCAACCGGCCAAAATCGGCGCTGTCGACGGGCAGGATGAGCATCGCAGAGCGGTAGATCGGATCGGCGTCGAACTCGGTCACCTTTTGCGGCCAGGCGATGGCGTAGCAATCGAATTCCGCCGCCGCACGGCCCATCTGCGCGACGCGCCGCCGGATCGGCACCAAAGGGCGGTTCAGCGCTGTGAACAGCGGCCACAGCGGGCATGACTCGCCATGGCGCGGCAACGCAAAGCCCGGCACGGACTTTCGGAACAGGATGCTGCCCGAGGCATCGCACAGCACCAGCCCCGTGGCGCGCGGCATCAGGCTCTCTGGCAGACAGGCCAGGCGGCGCAGCACCGTCGCAAAATCCACGCCCGTTCGCACGGCAAGCTGCAACGGATCGATCTCATCATCCCGAAGCTCTGCGGCCAGGGCCTGCAGCGGCAGCGCCCGGGCATCGGCGGCGTATTCCTCCAGCACTCTCCGCGCGATCAGTCTGGCGGCGCTGGACTCCAGATCGTCCAGAGCGACGCTCGCGACCTCTTCTCCGTCCTCGATCTGCGGGAAGTGATATCCATGCGCGGCAAAGAACGCCTCGACCTGTTCCATCGGCACGCCGCGATGGTCGTCCTCGGCTTCGCTCTCGTCCAGATACCCCACCAGCGCCCTCGAACTTTCCGCAAGGCGTTCGGCGTCCTGATGGATGTTCCGGTGAAACCGGTCGCGCCATTCCGGTTCGATCTCGCCGGGCTCGGCCAGGATCGCGGCGGTCGAGCGGATCGCGGCCGCCGTCGACAGCACTTCGTGCAACGAGGAGGCCAGGTGCGGGTCGTGGGTCAGCCGGTCCGACAGGGTTTCCACGGTGCGCTCGAGCGACCCGATGCGGCGGTGCGTCTGCGCCAGCACGCTGGCCCATCCCGGGAACCGCCCCGCGAACTCGTCAACCCGGTCCGTTTCGGCCTGAACGTTGGTGGCGTCGGCAGCCGCCTCGCGCAGGGCCGCGATCAACGCCGCCTCGGCGCCTTCGGTCAGCATCGAGGGCTCGACCGACAGGGCGGAGGCGATGTCCACCAGCAGCTTGCCGCCGATTCTGCGGCGGTTATGTTCGATCAGGTTGAGGTAGGAGGGCGAGATTCCGACGTTGCGCGCCAGATCGGCTTGCCGCAGCCCGGCAATCAGACGCCTCTCGCGGATCCGGCTGCCTGTCAAAGTGTCACGGGCCATAACGCTCCTCACCCCCCTTTTTCCCCGAATATCAACGGCTTTCTGCAACGCAAAATAAGAAAATTTACAAAACAAAGCCATATTCTGTGCATATATTTTCAGAATAATGGTGCGTTTTAAAGGGTTTATTGCGAAATTTTCTTATCCCCCCTCATACTTGCTTTGCACATATTGTGCCCGCGCCCTGCGGAAGAGGAGCCAAAGGGCGCTATCTGGGAAATTGGGAGGAAACTATGTCCAACAAACCCGTCACACGTCGTGGCGTGCTGAAAACCGGCGCGGTTGCCGGGGCCGGCGTTGCCCTGCCGACGATCTTTACCGCCTCGTCGGCCGCGGCCTATACCAACGAACCGACCGGCGGCACGGTCACGCTGGGCTTCAACGTGCCGCAGACCGGCCCCTATGCCGAGGAAGGCAATGACGAACTGCTGGCGCAACAGCTGGCGGTCGAGCATCTGAACGGCGAAGGCGACGGCGGCTGCCTGAACACCTTCACGTCGAAGGCGCTGAAAGGCAACGGCATCCTGGGCAAGAAGGTCGAGTTCGTCACCGGCGACACCCAGACCAAGTCGGACGCGGCGCGCGCATCGGCCAAGTCGATGATCGAGAAGGACGGCGCGATCATGATCAACGGCGGCTCGTCCTCGGGCGTGGCCGTGGCGGTTCAGGGCCTCTGCCAGGAGGCGGGCGTGATCTTCATGGCCGGTCTGACCCACGCCAACGACACCACCGGCAAGGACAAGAAGGCCAACGGCTTCCGCCACTTCTTCAACGCCTACATGTCGGGCGCGGCGCTGGCGCCGGTGCTGGCCAAGGAAATGGGCACCGATCGCCGGGCCTATCACCTGACCGCCGACTACAACTGGGGCTGGACCCAGGAAGAGTCGATCGTGGCCTCGACCGAGGCGATGGGCTGGGAGACGGTCAACACCGTCAAGACCCCGCTGGCCTCGACCGACTTCTCGTCCTATATCGCGCCGGTTCTGAACTCGGGCGCGGACGTGCTGGTTCTGAACCACTACGGCGGCAATATGGTGAACTCGCTGACAAACGCGATCCAGTTCGGCCTGCTGGACAAGGTCGTGAACGGCAAGGACTTCAAGATCGTCGTTCCGCTGTATTCGGAACTGATGGCCGCAGGTGCGGGCGAGAACATCAAGGGCGTGCTGGGTTCGATGAACTGGAACTGGCAGCTGCAGGATGAGGGCACCAAGGCCTTCGTGAAGTCCTTCGGCGAGAAATACGGCAAGCCGCCGTCGAACTCGGCCCAGACCTGCTATGCACAGGTTCTGCTGTACGCGGATGCGTGCGAACGCGCCGGCACCTTCAACCCCTGCGGCGTCGTCGAGGCCCTGGAAGGCTTCGAGTTCGACGGGCTGGGCAATGGTCCGACGCTCTATCGCGCCGATGACCACCAGTGCTTCAAGGACGTGCTGGTCGTGCGGGGCAACATGAACCCGACCAACGCCTATGACACGCTGGAGATCGTCGAGATCACCCCGCGGGCACAGGTGGAATACGCACCCGATCACCCGATGTTCGCCGGCGGCGACCTGGGCAAGTGCAACCCGGGCGCATAACCCCGGCGCGGGATTTTCCACAAGGAAATCTCTGAGTCCGCAACACGGCTCTTCCCGGTCAGACGACCGGGGAGAGCTGCCGGGACCAGTCAAAGGTAAGGACAATGGACGCAATCCTACTGCAAATTCTGAACGGGCTGGACAAGGGCTCGGCCTATGCGCTGATCGCGCTGGGGCTGACGCTGATCTTCGGCACGCTCGGCGTGGTGAACTTTGCCCACGGGGCCCTGTTCATGATCGGCGCCTTCTGCGCCGTCACGCTTCAGAAGATCTTCAGCCTCAGCTACGAGGTCATCGACGAGACCCAGACCGACTTTCTGGGCAACCCGCTGAAGGTGAAGACACCTTATGTCGAAAGCTGGTTCGGCCCCGAGCTGGGCGCGGTCATCATCGACTGGTCCGTGCCACTGGCCATCCTGTTCGCCATCCCGATCATGCTGGGCGTGGGCTATGCGATGGAGCGCGGCCTGATCAAGCATTTCTACAAGCGTCCACACGCCGATCAGATCCTGGTCACCTTCGGCCTGGCCATCGTCCTGCAAGAGATCGTCAAGTATTTCTTCGGCGCCAACCCCATCCAGACCCCGCCGCCTGCGGCGCTCAGCGGGTCCGTCGATCTGGGCGTGGCGCTTGGCTTTGACCCGAACGCCATCATCTATCCGATCTGGCGTCTGGTCTATTTCCTGTTCGCGGTCGTGATCATCGGGGGTGTGTTCTCGTTCCTGCAGTTCACCACCTTCGGCATGGTCGTACGGGCCGGCATGGCCGACCGGGAAACGGTGGGCCTTCTGGGCATCAACATCGACCGGCGGTTCACCATCATGTTCGGCATCGCCGCCGCCGTGGCTGGTCTGGCAGGCGTCATGTACGGCCCGCTGAACCCGCCCAACTATCACATGGGCATGGACTTCCTGGTTCTCAGCTTCGTGGTCGTGGTCGTCGGCGGCATGGGCTCGCTGCCCGGCGCCGTTCTGGCCGGCTTCCTGCTGGGCATCCTCGAAAGCTTTGCCTCGACCACCTGGGCGACCACCACGATCCCGGGCATCAACCAGATCATCATCTACCTTGTCGCCATCATCGTTCTTCTGACCCGTCCGCGGGGTTTGATGGGCCGCAAAGGCGTGATGGAGGAATAAGCCATGCTGGGACTGAACAAGAAAGACACAAGCCTGCTGATCATCGTCGCGCTTCTGACGTTGCTGGCGCCCTTCATCCTGAACCCCTTCCCCGCCGACAGCGCCATGGCGCAGTTCAACGCGGGCTATCCGGACCTGATGCAGCGGTTCGTCATTTTCGGCATCTTCGCCATCGGGTTCAACATCCTGTTCGGGCTGACCGGATACCTGTCCTTCGGCCACGCGGCCTTTCTGGGCATAGGTTCCTACTCGGCCGTGTGGATGTTCAAGCTGCTCAGCTACAACGTCATCCCGGCCATCGCCCTGAGCATCGTCATCGCCGGGCTGTTCTCGCTGCTGATCGGATATGTCAGCCTGCGCCGGTCGGGGATCTATTTCTCGATCCTGACGCTGGCCTTCGCGCAGATGAGCTTTGCGCTGGCCTATTCGGTGCTGTCGAACCCCAAGTTCAACCTGACCAACGGCGAAACCGGCCTGCAGGTCTACGCGGATGACCCGCAGATCTTCCACCGCGAAGGTCTGCCCGATCTGCCGCACCTGTTCGGCCTGTCGATGCGCTCGACCTATACGCTGGACGTGGGCGCCTGGAGCTTCGACTTCAACGCGGGCTACTACCTGTGCGCCGTCGTCATGATGATCGTCTTCTACCTGGCGATCCGCATCTTCCGCTCGCCCTTCGGGATCATGCTGCGCGCGGTGAAGTCGAACCAGCAGCGGATGAACTATACCGGTCTCAACTCGCGGCCCTACACGCTGGCGGCCTTCGTGATCTCGGGCATGTATGCCGGTCTGGCCGGCGGCCTGATGGCGGCGATGGACCCGCTGGCCGGCGCCGAGCGCATGCAGTGGACCGCATCGGGCGAGGTCGTTCTGATGACCATCCTCGGCGGCACCGGCACGCTGATCGGTCCGGTTCTGGGCGCAGGCTTCATCAAGTATTTCGAGAACATCTTCTCGAAGATCAATGACAGCGTCCTGCATGGCTGGTTCGCCTTCCTGCCCGACGGGATGGAGGACTTCGTCGTCGCCGTGCTGCATCCGTTCGTGGGCAAGGGCTGGCACCTGACGCTGGGCATCCTGTTCATGCTGGTGGTGATCTTCCTGCCGGGTGGCCTGGTCGAGGGCGGTCAACGCCTGATCAACTGGATCCGTGGCAAGCGGTCCGGTGAAACCGACAAGCCTTCGGGCAAAACCGAGCCTGCGGAATAAGGAGACACACCCATGGGTATTCTCGAAGTCAAGGACGTGGGCAAACGGTTCGGTGGCCTTCAGGCACTGAGCAACGTGAACCTGAGCGTCAAGGAAAACACCGTCCATGCCATCATCGGGCCGAACGGCGCTGGCAAGTCGACCCTGCTGAACTGCCTGGTGGGCAAGCTGATCCCCGATACCGGCTCGGTCATGTTCGACGGCCAGTCGGTGCTGGGGCGGGCCCCCTATGAAATCAACCAGATGGGCATCTCCCGCGTGTTCCAGACCCCCGAGATTTTCGGAGAGCTGACCGTGATGGAAAACATGCTGATCCCGATCTTCGCCATGCGCGACGGGGCCTTCCGCATGCATGCCTACGAAACCGTCGAAAACGAGCGGGAAGTCATCGAGCAGGCCGAACAGATGCTGGAAGAGATGGGCATGGCCGACAAGCGGCACATGCACTCGGCCTCTCTGTCGCGCGGCGACAAGCGGCGGCTGGAAATCGCCATGTGCCTCAGCCAGAAGCCGCGCCTGCTGTTGCTGGACGAACCCACCGCCGGCATGGCGCGGGCCGACACCAACAACACCATCGACCTGCTCAAGCAGATCTCGGACGAGCGCGACATCACCATCGCCATCATCGAACATGACATGCACGTGGTGTTCAGCCTGGCCGATCGCATCACGGTTCTGGCGCAGGGCACGCCGCTGGTCGAGGACGAACCGCAGAACATCCGCGGCAACCCGAAGGTCCGCGAAGCCTATCTGGGCGAAACGGCGTAAGGAGGATCAAGAGATGAACGTCAAACCCGATTTCTCCAAGAACGCCAACGTGGCGCAGACGGCCCCGGCGTTTCTGTCGGTCTGGGACATGCACTCGTACTATGGCGAAAGCTATATCGTGCAGGGCATCAGCTTCAACGTGCACGAAGGCGAGATCCTCGCCCTTCTGGGCCGCAACGGCGCGGGCAAGACATCGACGCTGCGGTCAATCGCCCGCACCGGCTCGCCCGAGGTGCGCCACGGCGAAATCTGGCTGGATCACCAGCCGTTGCACAACATGACCAGCTATCAGGCCGCGGCGGCCGGTCTGGGCCTGGTGCCCGAGGACCGGCGGATCATTCCGGGCCTGACGGTCGAGGAGAACCTGCAGCTTGCCCAGATCGCGCCGCCGATCGGCTGGTCCCTGGACCGCCTCTACGAACTGTTCCCCCGCCTCGGCGAACGCCGCAAGCAGGAGGGCGTCACGCTGTCCGGCGGCGAGCAGCAGATGCTGGCCATCGCCCGCGCGCTGGCCCGCGACATCAAGGTGCTGCTGCTGGATGAGCCCTACGAGGGTCTGGCCCCGGTGATCGTGGATGAAATCGAGAAAACGCTGATCCACATCAAGGAACAGGGCATGACGACCATTATCGTCGAGCAGAACGCTGTAAGGGCACTGGAACTCGCGGATCGCGCAGTGATCCTCGACACCGGCGGCATCGTATTCGACGGAACCGCCGCCGAAGTGCTCGAGAACGAGGAACTACGCGCCGAATATCTGGCGATCTGACGAAACACTCCCCGTCGCACGGCCGACCTGCCGTGCGGACCACTTCGGGCCGGCGAACGATCAGCCGGCCCATTTTTTTGTCTGCACGCCGTGCAGGCGGTGCGGCAGGCCGCTGCCCGGAGCAGTCCTATTGCGCTGTCCATCCCCCATCGACCGGGATCGCTGCGCCGGTCAGATTATGCGCAAGCTCCGAACACAGCCACAGGGCCAGCGCCCCGATTTCCGACGGGTCCGAGCCCCGCAGCGAGGGCTGTTTTTCCTTCAGCATGTCGGCGATGGCCGCGTCCCGATCGCCGTCAAAGGCGGCCATGCGTTCCTGGATCTGCGGTTCGATGATGGCGGTGTTGGTCCAGCCCGGGCAGATGCAGTTGACCGTCACGCCTCCGCGCTTGCGATTGCCGCGCGAGGCGTATTCCAGGGCGGCGACCTTGCTGAGGCCGACCAGCCCATGCTTGGCCGCCACATAGGGCGCTTTCTGTTTCGAGGCCACCAACCCATGCACCGAGGCAATGTTGATCACCCGGCCATAGCCGCGCTCGGCCATCAGCGGCAGCGCAGCCTGCATCGTCTGGAACGCCGCGCTGAGATTGATGGCCAGGATCGCGTCCCAGGTTTCGCGCGGCATGTCGGCCAGCCAGGCCGTGTGCTGGATGCCCGCATTGTTGACCAGAATGTCCGCCCCACCCCAATCGGCGACGGCCTGCATCAGGGCGTCGATTTCCTCGGGGTTGCGCAGGTCGCCCGCAAAAAACGCGGCCTCCGGCGCGCCCATGTCGCGCAGGTGGCGGCAGACCTCTTCGATCTGCCCGGCCTCGGCCAACCCATGCACGGCAATGCGCGCCCCGGCGCCGGCCAGCGCCTCGGCTATGGCCAGCCCGATCCCCTGAACCGAGCCCGTGACCAGTGCGGTCTTTCCTGTCAAATCGGTCATGACTGTTCCTCCAGCATCCTGCGCAGCTCGGTTTTCAGAACCTTGCCGTAGTTGTTCTTGGGCAGTTCAGCGACCGACAGGTAGGCCTTGGGCCGCTTGAACCGGGCGATGTTCTGGGTGCAGAGCCGGTCGAGATCCGCCGGGTCGGCATCCCCCACGATGAAGGCGACCACCTCTTCGCCCCACTCGGGGTGCGGCCGGCCCACGACCGAGGCCTCGGTCACCTGCGGGTGGGTCAGCAGAACCTCTTCGACCTCGCGCGGATAGATGTTGGACCCGCCCGAGATGATCAGATCCTTGGACCGGTCCTGCAGGGTGACGTATCCGTCCGCGTCCATGAAGCCCATGTCGCCGGTCATCAACCAGCCGTCCACCAGCGTCTTTTCCGTCGCCTCGGGGTTCTGCCAGTATCCCGGCATGACCACATCGCCGCGCACCATGATCTCGCCATGGCTGCCGGCAGGCAGGGCCGCGCCCGTCTCATCCCCGATCCGGACCTCGACCGTCGATTGCGCCCGGCCGACGCTTGCAAGGCGTTCCTTCCAGCGCGGGTGGCTGCGGTCGGTCACGTCGTGCCGGGACAGCGCGGTGATTCCCATCGGACATTCGCCCTGCCCGTAGATCTGCACGAAAACGGGGCCGAAATGATCCACCGCCTCGATGATGTCCGCCAGGTACATCGGCCCGCCCGCGTAGACGACCGTGCGCAGGCCTTCTCCGCTTTCGCCGGTGGCCTTGGCGACGTCGGTCATCCGCTTGACCATCGTCGGCGCGGCAAACATCTGCACCCGGCCGAAATGGCGCGCCAGATCGAATATCTCGGCCTCGTCGAACCCGCCCGAGGCCGGGCAGACATGGCGCGCACCCGCCAGAACATGCACCATGTTGTAGAGCCCCGCCCCGTGGCTCATCGGTGCGGCATAGAGGATGGCATCCTCGGCGCTGACCTCGTCCACGTCGAACCCATAGGCCAGCGAAACACCCATCAGCATCCGGTGGGTAATCACGACCCCCTTGGGCTTGCCCGTGGTGCCCGAAGTGTAGAACAGCCACGCGAGGTCCTCGGGCGCACGATGGACCGGTTCGGCTATCGGCGCGTGCGTCAGGGCGGCGGTGTAGTCCGGCCCCGAGATATCGACAAGCCTGCCCTCGATGCCCGCCTCGACCAGGGCCTCGGTCAGCCCCGGAGAGGTGAAGGTGACGCCGGTTCCCGAATTGCCGAGGATGTAGGCTACCTCGCGCCCGTGCAGCTTGGCATTGACCGGCACCGCTGCGGCACCGGCATACCAGATGGCATATTGCGCGATCAGGTAGTCGGGGCAGTTCTTCATGAAGATCGCCACCCGGTCGCCCGGCCTGACGCCTTGGGCGACCAGCCAGCCCGCGACCCGCGACGCCTTTTGGTGAAAGCCGCCGTAATCCGCCACCATGTCGCGACCGGAAAACAGCGCCGGCCGATCCGCGTTCAGCTGCGCCTGACGCTGAAGCCACAGAGCGATGTTCATGCGACTGCTCCGACCGCCGCCGGTTCACCATGTCGCCTCAAGGGCGGCATTCGCTCTGGATATGCAATCTGCCTCATTTCTCCTCCCCGGAAACTATGGCAAAATCCTACGATCCGGCCGGCAGCCTCTTCAATTCCGTAAAAATACTCGGCACCATGCAGCCATGAGCGACCCCGCCTTCGAATACGCCCCGATCGGCCTTGTCGAACTGGAGAACCGGATCATCCGGCGCTGCAACATGCAGTTCGCGCGCATGTTCGGCGGCGAAGAGGCGGACTACCGCAACATGCCGCTGCTGCACCTCTACCCCTCGGTAGCCGACTGGGAGAGGATCGGCGCGCGCGGGCTCGAGGCCATGCGCGAGACCGGTTACTACACCGACGAGCGCGTCATGCGCCGGCGCAACGGCGACCTGTTCTGGTGCCGGGCGCGGGGACGGTCGCTGACGCCAGACGACCCGTTCCGGCACGGGATCTGGAGTTTCTCCGACATCTCCGAAGAGCGCCCCATCGTCGAACTGACCCAGCGCGAACGCGAAGTGGCCATTCTGTCCTGTCGCGGTCTCTCCGCCAAGGAAATCGGCGCCGAGCTGGGCCTGAGCTATCGCACCATCGAGGCCCACCGGGCACGCCTGCTGGAAAAATTCGGTGCCCGCAAGCTCTCGGAACTGGTGGCGAAACTGTCGGGCATGCCGCTTTGATCCGCGCAAGGTCTGGCAAATTTTGTCCCGCGACCCCATCTGAGCGCCTATGAGGGCGCTTTTCATGGCCTGTCGCATGGCTTATAACGCCGCCAAATTGATCAGAGCCCACAGGAACAGTCGGGCCAAGGGGAACCGTCGAGGACACTCATGACAGACAACAGACACGAAGCGGATGTCGCGTTCATCAAGGCACTGGCCGAGCTGCTGCGCGAAAACGACCTGACCGAGTTGCAGGTCAAACGCGAATATGGCGAGGACGACAGCCTGAACGTCTGCGTCAGCCGCATCTCCCAGACCGCCGCTGCCCCGGTGCAGGTGGCTGTCCCCGCGCCCGCCGCCCCTGCGGCAGCACCCGCTGCCGCTGCCGCCCCGGCCCCGGCCGCCGCGCCTGCCGAAGACCCGGCCAGCCACCCCGGCGCCGTGACCTCGCCGATGGTGGGAACCGTCTATCTGCAACCCGAACCGGGTGCTGCACCCTTCGTCTCCGTCGGCTCCAACGTGTCGGAAGGCGACACGCTGCTGATCGTCGAGGCGATGAAAACCATGAACCACATCCACGCGCCCAAGGCCGGCACCGTCAAGCGGATCCTGGTGGGCGACGGCGATGCCGTGGAATTCGGAACGCCTCTGGTCATCATCGAGTAAGGATCACGCATGTTCGACAAGATCCTGATTGCCAACCGAGGCGAGATCGCTCTTCGCGTGATCCGCGCCGCGCGGGAAATGGGGATTGCCACGGTCGCCGTGCATTCCACCGCCGACAGCGACGCGATGCATGTGCGCATGGCCGACGAATCGGTCTGCATCGGCCCGGCCCCCGGCCCGCAAAGCTACCTGTCGATGCCGGCCATCATCTCGGCCTGCGAGATCACCGGCGCGCAGGCGATCCACCCCGGTTATGGCTTTCTGTCCGAAAACGCCGATTTCGTGCAGATCGTCGAAGACCACGGCATCACCTTCATCGGCCCCACCGCGGAACATATCCGCATCATGGGCGACAAGATCACCGCCAAGGACACGATGAAGGAACTGGGCGTGCCCTGCGTGCCCGGCTCGGACGGCGGCGTGCCCGATCTGGCCACCGCCAAGCGCATCGGCGAAGAGATCGGCTATCCGGTCATCATCAAGGCCACCGCCGGCGGCGGCGGGCGCGGCATGAAAGTGGCGCAGACCGCGGCCGAGATGGAAAGCGCCTTCATGACCGCGCGGGCCGAGGGCAAGGCCGCCTTCGGCAACGACGAGGTCTATATCGAGAAATACCTGACCACGCCCCGCCATATCGAGATCCAGGTCTTTGGCGACGGCAAGGGCAATGCGGTCCATCTGGGCGAGCGCGACTGCTCGCTGCAGCGCCGCCACCAGAAGGTGTTCGAAGAGGCCCCCGGCCCCTGCATCACCCCCGAGGAACGCGCCCGCATCGGCAAGATCTGCGCGGATGCGGTTGCCAAGATCAACTATATCGGCGCGGGCACGATCGAGTTCCTCTATGAAAACGGCGAGTTCTACTTCATCGAGATGAACACCCGCCTGCAAGTGGAACACCCGGTGACCGAAGCGATCTTCGGCGTCGACCTGGTGCGCGAACAAATTCGCGTGGCCGAGGGTCTGCCGATGTCATTCAAACAGGAAGACCTGGTCATCAACGGCCACGCCATCGAGGTCCGGATCAACGCGGAAAAACTGCCGAACTTCTCGCCCTGCCCGGGCAAGATCACGGCCTATCACGCGCCGGGCGGCCTTGGCGTGCGGATGGATTCCGCGCTCTACAACGGCTACTCGATCCCGCCCTACTACGACTCGCTGATCGGCAAGCTGATCGTGCATGGCCGCGATCGCAGCGAAGCGCTGGCGCGCCTGCAACGCGCCCTGGGCGAGTTGATCGTGGACGGCGTGGACACCACCGTTCCGCTGTTCCATGCCCTGCTGCAAGAGCCCGATATCCAAAGCGGCGACTACAACATCCACTGGCTGGAGCGTTGGCTTGCGGAGAACATGGCGCAGTAAGGCTGCGGGCCGGGCTTTCCCCCCGGCCCGGGAGCATCCCGGATGAGCCTGACCCCGGAACTCTTGCTGCACGGCTATTCCATCGGGATCTTTCCGATGGCCGAACATCGCGACGACCCGGAGCTGTTCTGGGTCGATCCGCAATTCCGGGGCATCTTTCCGCTGGACGGGTTTCACATCTCGCGCTCTCTGGCGCGGCGACTCCGCAAGGCGGAATACGAGATCACCATAAACCGCGATTTTTCCGGCGTGGTCGAGGGCTGCGCCGACCGGGCCGAGACCTGGATCAACACCGAACTGCGCCGCGTCTATGACGTGCTGCACAGGCGCGGCTATGCCCACTCGGTCGAGGTCTGGGAGGGGGATACCCTCGTCGGGGGCGTGTATGGCGTGGCCCTGGGCACCGCCTTCTTCGGCGAAAGCATGTTTTCGCGCCGCACGGATGCCTCGAAAATCGCGCTGGCCTATCTGGTGGACAGGCTGAGCCAAACCGGATTCAGCCTGTTCGACACGCAGTTCCTGACTTCGCATCTGGCCTCGCTCGGGGCCATCGAGATTCCAAGGGCGGAATACCGGAAACTGCTGGCCGAGGCGCTTGAGGGCAGCGCCGATTTCACGGCGCCGGTGGAACAGACGCCTCAGGGCGTCATACAGCGAATCACCCAGACGTCGTAACGCGCATGATCCAGCGCGTTCAGCGCCGGGGACGAGGCGATCATCCAGCCGTCGAACAGCTCGTCCGTCCGGCCCTGCTCCCAGATCGTGAGATAGGCGAAGGCGTCGCCCGTCGGGTTGTCCACCGGGTAGCGGCAATCACCCAGCGCCACGTCGAGGCCGAACACGGTCGCCGTCTGGCCACTCTCGAGTTCGACGTCAACGGTATGCCCGTTCACCTTGTCCAGACCACGCAGGATCGCGCCAGGGGCCGAGGTGACGTCGTCCTGCGCGCAAGCCGCGCCGCCCAACAGTGCGAAAACGGCTGCCAAGATGCGGATCATTCGCCGTTGCTCCCGTCTCCGGCCACGAACTTGACCAGCAGGGAGATCAGGCTGACCGCGCCCTGCGTGTCCTCGATCATGTCGCCCGGCTCGAAATAGAAGGGCGATCCGCCCGGCATGATTTCCACGAAATTGCCGCCCAGCAACCCCTCTGACGAGATCACCGCGGCGCTGTCATCGGGGATCAGGATGCCTTCGGACACCGAGAACGTGGTGTCGGCCCGATAGCTTTCCGGATTGAGGGTGACATCCGTAACCGCGCCGATCTTGACGCCGGCGAGACGGACATCGGTGCCCACCGTGACCCCTTCCAACGAGCGGAACGACGCGCCGAGTTCATACCCGTCGCGACCCTGCGACAGGCCGGTGGACTGGCTGGCATAGACGCCAAAGGCGATGGCAAAGGCCAGCACCGCGCCGCCGACGAGAACTTCGGTCGTGTTGTGGGTCGCCATCAGGTCGCCTCGATTATTCCGGGCTCCAGGCCTCGTAGTCGGAACGTTCGATCGGCTCCGGGCGGCGGAGCGAGCCGGCCGGCGCATAGGCCAGGGCCGTTCCGGTCAGGTTTTCCTGGTGCGGCTTTTCCCACGGCTTGTGCTGCAGGGGCTTGTCGGTCGGGGGTTCGTCCCATGTGCGGTGCAGCCAGCCGTGCCAGTCGGGGTCGATGCGGCTGGCCTCGGCCTCGCCGTTGAAGATGACCCAGCGCTTGCTGTCGTCTTCGTTGCGGTAGAACACGTTGCCCTGATCGTCCTCACCGACCTTGATGCCCTTGCGCGCGGTGTAGATCTGGGTGTTGAGGGTCGCGCCGTTCCACCACGTCACGGCCCGCAAAAGAGTGTTCAGGATTCCCATCGGCAGCCTCCGGCTTTTCGTCCACGGCAGGTATGGACCAAAGGCGCGCCGAGGTCCAGAGCCAGCTAGCCGCAGGGCCTATTCGGGCAGCACCGCCGTGACTTCGATCTCGATGCGGTATTTCGGGTCGATCAGCCCGCATTCGATCATCGTCGCCGCCGGAGGGTTGGCCCCGAAGGTGTCCGCCAGGATCTCCCAGCATTGCTCGAACTCGTGCCGGTCGGGCAGCATGTAGGTGACGCGCACGGCATCGGCGAACGAGGCCCCGGCCTCGGCCAGCGCCTTTTCGATGATCGACAGCGCCGAACGGCATTGTTCGGCCGCGTCCTTCCCCTGCCCGACCGTGCCCGCCACATGCACGAAACCGCCGGCGACCACGGCCCGGCAATAGCCGACCTTGGCCTCGAACTCCCCACCGGAAGAAATCCTGCGAATCGTCATGGTGCCCTCACGTAAAAACGGCGCGGAATGACCCGCGCCGTGATGGTTCCCGTTTCAGCCCTTTTATCCGGCCGAGGCCGACTCCTTGGCGGCGTCGGCGTAGATGACCAGCGGTTGCGCATCCGAGTTCACCGCCTCTTCGTTGACGACGACCTTGGTCACGTTCTTCATCCCCGGCAGTTCGAACATGGTGTCCAGCAGGATGTCCTCGAGAATCGAGCGCAGCCCGCGCGCGCCGGTCTTGCGTTCGATCGCGCGCCTGGCGATCGCCTTGAGCGCATCCTCGGTGAAGTCCAACTCGGTGTCTTCCAGTTCGAACAGGCGCTGATACTGCTTGACCAGCGCGTTCTTGGGCTTGGTCAGGATGGTGACCAGCGCGTCCTCGTCGAGATCCTCGAGCGTCGCCAGCACCGGCAGACGGCCCACGAATTCCGGGATCAGGCCGAATTTCAGAAGGTCCTCGGGCTCGAGATCCTGGAAGATCTCACCCACGCCGCGTTCATCGTTGTCGCGCACGTCGGCGCCAAAGCCCATGGCCGAGCCCTTGCCGCGCTGTGCGATGATCTTGTCGAGGCCGGCGAAGGCGCCGCCGCAGATGAACAGGATGTTGGTGGTGTCCACCTGCAGAAATTCCTGCTGCGGGTGCTTGCGCCCGCCCTGCGGCGGCACGCTGGCCACGGTGCCTTCCATCAGCTTCAGCAGGGCCTGCTGCACGCCCTCGCCCGACACGTCGCGGGTGATCGAGGGGTTTTCCGACTTGCGGGTGATCTTGTCGACCTCGTCGATATAGACGATGCCGCGCTGCGCGCGTTCGACATTGTATTCGCTGGCCTGAAGCAGCTTGAGGATGATGTTCTCGACATCCTCGCCCACGTAACCGGCCTCGGTCAGCGTGGTCGCATCGGCCATGGTGAACGGCACGTCGAGGATCCGCGCCAGCGTCTGCGCCAGCAGGGTCTTGCCGCAGCCCGTCGGGCCGATCAGCAGGATGTTCGACTTGGCCAGTTCGATATCGCTGCCGGCCTTCTGCGCATGGTTCAGGCGCTTGTAGTGGTTGTGCACGGCCACCGAGAGCACCCGCTTGGCAGTGGCCTGGCCGATCACGTAATCGTCCAGCACCTCGCAGATGTCCTTGGGTGTGGGCACGCCATCCTTGGACTTCAGGCCGCTGGCCTTGGTCTCTTCACGGATGATGTCCATGCAAAGTTCGACGCATTCATCGCAGATGAACACCGTCGGGCCTGCGATCAGCTTGCGCACCTCGTGCTGGCTCTTGCCGCAGAAGCTGCAGTAGAGCGTATTCTTGCTGTCACCGCCTGAATTCGTCGCCATGATCTACCTTTCGGGCTCCGTCCTTGTGGCCCCTCTCGGGGCCACTCTCTGCCGCCAGCTATAGCTTAGGCCAGCACTTCGGTCGCTACAATCGCAAATTATGCCCCGACACCTCAGGATTTCGGGACAGACGCGATTTTGTCTTACGCCTCGTCATCGCCGATTTTCGCGCGGCTTTCGACGATCTCGTCGATATGGCCCCACTCCTTGGCTTCTTCCGGCGACATGAAATTGTCGCGGTCCAGCGCCTTTTCAACCGCCTTCTTGGACTGGCCGGTATGCTTGACGTAGATGTCATACAGCCGGTCCTTGAGCTTTTGCGTCTCGGCCGCGTGAATCATGATGTCGCTGGCCTGACCCTGATACCCGCCCGAGGGCTGGTGCACCATGATGCGGCTGTTGGGCAGCGAAAAGCGCATGCCCGGCTCGCCGCCCACCAGCAGCAGCGATCCCATCGAGGCCGCCTGACCGATCACCAGCGTCGAGCATTTCGGCTTGATGTACTGCATCGTGTCATAGATCGACAGGCCGCTGGTCACCACGCCGCCGGGGCTGTTGATGTAGATCGAGATCTCCTTGTTCGGATTCTCTGCCTCCAGGTGCAGAAGCTGCGCCACGATCAGGTGGCTCATCCCGTCATGGATCGGACCGTTGATGAAAATGATCCGCTCTTTCAGCAGACGGGAAAAGATGTCATAGGCGCGCTCGCCCCGGCTGGTCTGCTCGACCACCATGGGGACAAGCGTATTCATGTAGGTGTCAACTGGATCGAACATTCGGAACCTGCCTGCTCTTTGCGATGGATCGGGACGTTATCCCGAGAAGGGTTACACGAGTCTTAGTGTCGCCTCGGGGGGGCTGCAAGGGCCGCCGGACGTTTTCGTGCAGGCTGGAAAGCGGCGCGGCTGTCGCAATGGTATCCTGTTTTGCCGGAATTTTGACGCAACCGGCCATCCCTCTCGGTCTATGGCAACAAATGCGACCAACCCCCGAAACAAAACGGCATCGGCAAAGCCAAGCCAGCCGCACCCGGTAAGCCAGCCATGTCCCGAGACCCCTTCGTCCCCAAAGGCGCGTCCGCGAACCTGACGCTCAGGTATGACGGGCCGCCGCAGAAATTCTACTTCCTGCTGCTGCCCAAGGCCACGATGCTGGCGGTCGCCGCCGCGATCGAGCCGCTGCGCATCGCCAACCAGCTGACCAAGAAACAGCTCTACACCTGGCACACCATGACCGAGACGGGCGAGCCGGTGACCTGCTCGAACGGGCTGCGGATCACCCCGGACGAGGCGATGGCGCAGTTGCCGCCCGATGCCATGGGGTTTGTCTGTGCCGGGGTGGAACCCGAGCGGAGCTATTCTCCGGCGGTCCTCAACTGGCTGCGCCGGGAATATCGGTTCGGCCGTTCACTGGGCGGGATCTGCACCGGCGCCTTTGCCTTGGCCAAGTCCGGTCTGCTGGATGGTCGCAAGTTCACGCTGCACTGGGAAAACCAACCCGGTTTCGTCGAAGCGTTCCCAAACCTGATGCCGACCCCCAACATCTTCGAGGCCGATGGGCGCATCACCACCTGCGGCGGCGGCAATTCGGCCATCGACATGATGCTGGCCCTGATCGAAGAGCGCCACGGCCCGGAACTGGCGATCATGGTGGCCGACATGTGCATCCACATGCGATCGGGCAACAGGTCGCCGCAACGCTCGGCGCAGTCGGTCATCATCGGCAGCCGAAACCCGGCGCTGCTGAAGGCGATCGAGTTGATGGAGTCGGAGCTTGAAGACCCCCTGTCCTGCAGCGAGTTGAGCGAGCAGCTGGGCATTTCCCGGCGGCAGCTGGAGCGGTTGTTCAAGCGTTACCTGGGCCAGGGGCCGATGGCCTATTACCTGGACCTGCGTATCTCGCGCGCGTTCACCTATCTGAATGAAACCAACATGACCGTGGCCGAGATCGCCGCGGCCACGGGGTTTGCCAATACCAGCCACCTGTCGCGGCAGTTCCGCGCCAAATACGGGGCGCCGCCGCATTCCTTCCGCAAGGCCTGGTCCTGAGAGGACCAGACCCGCAGACTGGGCTCAGCCGAAGATGTCGGCGGTGATGCCGGCATACCAGCCGACGCTTTCCTCGTAGGTGGCCTGGCGCAGTTCGGCATCCTCGCCGGTCTGGCTGATGAAGCCATCCACCTTGGCGATCTTTTCGTCGGTCGCCTCGTAGGTCGCGCCGACCTTGACCCCGTCATTGGTGTCGATCAGCGACCAGCAGGTGTTCGAGAACTTGGCCGGGAACAGCTTGGAGTCGGTCAGCGCCGACAACACCGCCATCGCCGCCACCTTGGCCTGCGAATTGGCCGAGAATCCCGATTTCGGCATGTCGCCCTGCGCGCAGGCATCGCCCAGAACGTGAATGTTCTCGTCGATCCGGCTTTGCATCGTGTGCCCGGTGACCGGCGCCCAGTTGCCCTCGGTGATGCCGGCCATCTCGCAGATGCGACCCGCCTTCATCGCGGGAATGACGTTGCAGACATCGACCTTGGTTTCCTCGCCATCGATGGTGACGGTCATGGCGTCCGGATCGACCGAGACATTGCCGCCGCCGAAGTCACCGTTGATCCAGTCGATCATGCCCTCATAGTGATTGGCCCAACCCTCCTGGAACAGCGCCATCTTGGAAAACTTGTTCTTGGGGTCGGCAATGATGATCTTGGCCGTCGGGTTCCGCTCCTTGAGGACATGGGCGACCATCGAGACCCGCTCGTAGGGGCCCGGAGGACAGCGGAACGGGTTGGGCGGCGCCACCATGGCGAACACGCCGCCTTCGGGCATGGCCTCGATCTGCGCCTTCAGCAGCTCGGTCTGCGAGCCCGCCTTGAACGCATGAGGCATCTTGTTCTGCGCCGTCACGTCCCAGCCCTCGACCGCGCCATCGACAAAGTCGATGCCCGGCGACAGGACCAGCCGGTCGTAGTTGAGCATACCGCCACCGGCCAGAGAAACCGTTCTGGCGTCGCGGTCTATGCCGATGGCCCAGTCGTGCACGACATTGATGCCGTAGTCCGAGGCCAGCTTGCCGTAGCTATGGGCCAGCGAGGACAACTCCCGGAACCCGCCCAGATAGAGGTTCGAGAAGAAACAGGTGTAGTAGGTCCGGGTCGGTTCGACCAGGGTCACGTCGACCGCGCCCTTCGCCCCCTTGGCGATGTAGCGCGCCGTCGTCGCGCCGCCCGCACCGCCGCCGATCACCACCACGCGCGGCTTGCCGGCGCCCAACACCATCGGGGCCTGCAACGCGGTTGCCGCCGCGACCCCTGTTCCCAGAAAAGTCCGTCTGTTGAGTTTCATGTGTTCCTCCTCCCTAAGTAAAAAGCGCCGGAGTTTTCACTCCAGCGCTCCAAAATATGCGGCCAGTGCTGCAATCTCTTCATCCGAGAGACGCCCGGCCATCATCTGCATGACCGGGTGTGGCCTTATCTTTCTTTTGTAGGCATGCATCGCGACCACGAAATCCTCTTCAATCCAACCGGTGATGACCGGGATACCATCATATTCGCCGTCAACCTGATGGCAGGTCGTACACTCGGTTGACAGGTATTCACCGTAATCCGGATCACCCATGATCGCCAAGACCTCGGGCGGCAATTCCACCTCGCGTTTGCGCGCGGTCGGCGCGGCCTCGGGGATGTCCTGCGGGTTGGCCGAGAACTGGCGCAGATAGGCCAGAACGTCGTCCCGGTCGCGCTTGTTCTTGAGGCCGGCAAAGTTCATCCGCGTGCCGCTGACCAGGGTCTTGGGGTTTTCCAGGTAGGCGTCTAGGTTCTTGAGGTTCCAGACCATCCCGTCTCGGCGCGCGCGCTCGATCCCTTCGGAATAGTTGTAATCCTCGAACTGCGCGACCTTGCGGTCGAAAATGCCGTTCAGATGCGGCCCGACGCGATGCTTCGCGCCCTGCCCGACTTCGTGGCAGGACGCGCATTTTCCAAAGATCTCGGCCCCCCGTTCGGGATCACCGATCCGGGTGGCCTCCTCCTCGGCCCAGGCCGTGCCAGCCAGCACGCCCCAGGCCAGAAAAGCTCCTCCCAACCAGCGCATCTTACTGCGGGAAGCTTTTCAGGTAGGCGATGACAGCCTGAATATCTTCCTCTGATTTCAGACCCGCGAAAGACATTTTGGTTCCTTTCATGTACGCCTTGGGCTTCGCCAGAAATGCCGCGAGTTCCTCTTCCGACCAGACCAGACCTTCTTCGGCGGCTGCCTTCATGACCTTCGAGTATTTATACTTCTCGGCCTGGCCAGCCGCGGCGCCCACGATACCATTGAGCAGAGGCCCCGTCTTGTTCTTGGCGCCCTCACCGACCTGGTGACAGGCCTTGCACTTCTTGAAGACTTTCTCGCCAGCCTTCACCAGTTCCGGATCAAGAGCGGCGGTCTCTTCCGCCGGCGCCGCTGCTTCCTCGGAAACTGCTGCCTGCTCCGCCTTCACCTCTTCAACCGCCGCATCCTCGCGTGGCTCAGGCTTGGTCTTGCGGATCAGCTCCTGCACCTTCTTGGCGCGGGTTTCGGTCGGTGTCACGTCGAGAACTGCCGCGCGCATGGTGATCTCGACCGACTCCTTGCAGTTTTCCATGCAAGGTGTGTCGGTCCAGAAATGCGCTTCGGCCTCTTCGCGGTCATCTATGATGAAACCGTCCGCATTAGGCATTTCGACCTCGAGAAAGTTCTCGTTCGACAGGACGAAATCATCCTCCACAAGATCGTTCGAGTAAAGAATATATGCCACGATGGCATAGGTGTCGTCCGCAGTCAGCGTCTGCGCGTTGCCAAATGGCATGGAGCGGTGGACATAATCCCAGACCGTTGACAGGTAGGGCCAGTAGGACCCGACGGTCTTGAGCGGATCCTTGTCCGCCAGCGTCCCCTGACCGCCGGCCAGTTTGGGCCAGTTGTCCACCCCTTCGGCAAAGTCGCCGTGGCAGATGGCGCAGTGGTCCGAGAACAGCATCTCGCCATCCTCGACCGAGCCCGATCCGGCTGGCAGGCCGGTTCCGTCGGGCGACACGTCCAGATCCCAGGCGGCGATTTCCTCGGGCAGCGCCGGACGGCCCAGCCCGAATTTTTCCGCCATTGCCGGCGCGGCGGCGAAGGTCGACACCAGCGCAGTTCCAACCAGCAGATTAAGAAACTTCGACATTCTCGGCCTCTCCGGTTGCCTTGACCCACCAGGTCTGGATGCAGTTGTTGTGATAGATCGAGTTCTCGCCGCGCACCTCGCGCAGCTGCGCCTTGGTCGGCTGGACGTAACCGGTCGAGTCCTTTGCCCGGCTCTGCAGAAGCATTTCGGACCCGTCCCACTCGAAGTCGAGATAGAAGCGGGTCAGCGCCTTGTCGGTTCCGGGCGCGGCCAGCCGCGCGGGCCTCCAGTTCTTGCCGCCGTCAATCGACACATCGACGCCGGTGATCGCGCCACGGCCGGACCAGGCAAGGCCGGTGATGACCAGCGGGCCCGGGCCATGCGTGATGGGCGCCTGCGGGCTGGGCGAGGTGATGACCGACTTGGCGTCCATCACCCAAGTCCATTTGCGGCTGGTGCCATCCGCCAGCGTGTCGGTATATTTCGATGTCTCCTCGCGGCTTTCGACGGGGCCTTCCAACACCTCGACCCGACGCAGCCACTTGACCCACATGTTGCCTTCCCAGCCCGGCACGACGAGGCGGACGGGATAGCCATGTTCCTTGCGCAGAGCCTCGCCATTGGCCTTGAAGGCGACCAGCACGTCGTCCATCGCCTTTTCCAGCGGGATCGAGCGGCCGTTCGAGCTGGCATCGGCGCCCTCGACATAGACCCACTTGCCTTCGGGTTTCACGCCGGCCTCTTCCAGCAGGGTGCGCAGCGGCACGCCGGAATATTCCATGTTGTGGATCATGCCGTGGGTGAACTGCGCGCCGTTCAGCTGTGCGCCCGCCCATTCCATGCCCGTGTTGGCCGCGCATTCGCAGAAATAGATGCGGTTTTCGCGCGGGAAACGCTCGAGATCCTCGTAGGTGAAGACCAGCGGCGTATCGACGAGACCGTTGATCATCAGCCGGTAATCTTCCTTGCGCAGCTCGATCGCGCCCGAGTGGTGGCGCTCGAAGGCGCAGCCCTGCGGGGTGATCGTGCCGTCAAGCGCGTGGATCGGCGTGAAGTTGATCGAGCTGATCGTGTCGGCGGTCAGCCATTCCACGTTGCGGCGCACGACATCCTTTTCGAACCGGATCGGCAGGCCATAGGGCGTAGCATCGACGCCATCGCCGGTTCCGGTTGCCCATTCCTGCACCTGGGTGATCAGCGGGTCCGGGCCTGCCGCCCGTGCCGCGCCCGCTGCGACCGCCCCTGCCCCTGCCGCGGCAGCTCCGGTCAGGAACTGCCGCCGCGACGGGGCCTTTTTCGAAGAGTTCTCACTCATCTCAAACTTGCCTCCTTGAAAATCCCGGCACCCGCGCCCGCGAATGCTCGAAAAATTGTGTCCACCGGGGCGCTCAGGCGCCCACGACCTTGACCGAGTTGTTCGGGTTCACCGTAACGGTGCCCTGCTTGCGGATGTGGCTTTCCACCACGTCCCAGATCATCGGACCCTCGGTGCCCTCGTTGACGCTGGCCCAACCAGCGACGACATAGGTCTTGGCCGGGTCGATGGCCTCGCCCGTCTTGAGCAGGGTCATTTCACTGATCCGCTCGCCCTGCGGCTTGTTGATGTCGATGCGATAGCCCATGCCACCGATGCGCACCATGTCGCCGCCCTGCTGGTAGTAGGGATCGGGGTTGAAGATGTTGTCGGCCACGTCCTCGAGGATCACCTTGATGAACTCGCCGGTCATCTCGGTGCGATAAGCCTGCCCGTAGGACATCGAGGTCACGTTCCAGATGTCCTCGCGGGTGATGTCGTCGCCCGGGATCAGGCTCGGCCCCCAGCGCACGCCCGGCGACATGGCGATGTCGGCCTCGCGCTCGGAGATCAGCGCGTCGCAGATCAGGTCGTCCCAGGTTCCGTTGAAATTGCCGCGCCGATAGAGCAGCGAGTCGGTCTGGCCGATCACTTCGGCCAGATCGGCAGCGTAAGGCGCGCGCTGTTCCTCGATCAGCGCGGTCATGGCCGGGTCGGGTGCGATCAAGTCCGAGAAGATCGGGATCAGCTTGTGGCGCAGGCCCATCATCTGACCGTCGCGCACGTCCAGATCCACGCGGCTGACGAACTTGCCGTTGCTGCCGCTGGCGATGATGTGGGTCTTGCCGACCAGGACCGGCTCGGGCAGCGCGTCGTGGGTGTGGCCCGAGAGGATCACGTCGATGCCCTGCACCTTGCCGGCCATCTTCTTGT
The DNA here is from genome assembly GCF_001507595.1 of Ruegeria marisrubri. GTDB lineage: Bacteria > Pseudomonadota > Alphaproteobacteria > Rhodobacterales > Rhodobacteraceae > Ruegeria > Ruegeria marisrubri. The sequence continues at coordinate 26,254 of NZ_LQBQ01000036.1, read as the reverse complement.
CCACGTCAAAGCCGTTATGCGACAGGACGACGACCACGTCCGCGCCCTGCGCGCGTACCTCGTCCACCATCGCCTGCATGTTCTCGTCGCGGATGCCGAACGAGTATTCCGGGAACATCCAGCGCGGGTTGGCGATCGGCATGTAGGGGAAGGCCTGACCGATCACGGCGATCTTGGCGCCGCCGCGGTCGAAGAACTTGTAGGGCTTGAACAACTCGGCCGGTTCGTCCCACTCGGCGTCAAAGATGTTCTGGCCCAGCGCCGCAAAGGGCAGGCCCTCGACGATTTCGTTCACCCGGTCGCTGCCCAGCGTGAACTCCCAGTGGAAGGTCATCGCATCCGGCTTGAGCGCGTTCATGACGTTGACCATGTCCTGACCGGCCGTGTGATAACAGGTGTAGGAGCCGTGCCAGGTATCGCCGCCGTCAAGCAGCAGGGCATCCGGCCTGTCCGCGCGGATCGCGTTCACCACGGTCGCGACGCGGTCCATGCCCCCGACGCGGCCATAGGTTCTGGCCAGGGAGGAAAAGTCGTCATAGGTCAGGGCATAGGCGGAGGGGCTGCCATCGGCGATGCCGTAGGCCTTGCGGAAATCGGCGCCGGTGATGTGGGGAACCTTGCCTCGGTTGTCACCGACCCCCAGATTGATTTCCGGCTCGCGGAAGTAGATCGGTTTGAGCTGGCCGTGAATGTCGGTGACATGGATCAGGCTGATGTTGCCAAAGGTCTCGAATTCCAGCAGCTGATCCTGGGTCAAAGCCTGCTGCGCGGCCAGCCGGGCCCAGTTGCCGAAACCAGACGCCCCCACAAGGGCCGAAGCGGCCATAGAGACTTGCAAAAAATCACGACGCGAGATCATCTTGATCAGCTTTCCCGTTTACACATGCATAATATTCGCATGTTTGAATTTGATTGACGGAACAAACCCCGCACCAGACTTGGGCGCGGGGCTTGCAGTGTTCAGTTGCGGACAGACGGTCCCTCGACCGACAGGCCGTTGCCGCGCGAGGCGACGTAAAGCTCGAGCGCCACGAACTCGTCGCTGCCCGGCTTGAAGGTTTCGGCGCGGGTATCGCGCACACACCCCTTGAAGCGCGCATGCGCGGTGTTCAGCTTGGCATTCTTCAGGCGATAGGTCGGGAACCCGTTGATCTGCCCCTGGCTGAGGTGGTCGGCGCGGATCATGTTGCCATAGTTCTGCTCGTGGCAATTGGCGCAGCTCAGCTCCAGCTGACCATAGCGCGTATAGTAGATTTCCTTGCCCTTTTCCCAAGTTTCCTTGACCGGACCGTCAATCGCCACGTTGACCGGCATGCCGCGGGACTGGACCGAGATCAGGGCCTCCATCGCTGCCATCTGGCCGCCGGTATACTTCCACTTTTCAGCGCCCATCTTGTTTTCGCGGCAGTCGTTGATCTGCATCGCCAGGGTCCGAACCTCGCCGGCCTCTTCATTCCACTTGGGATAGACGGCACGGACGCCTGCCATGCTTTCCTCGACGGAATCGTGGCACGACGCGCAGGATTTGCCTTCGGTCCCCTCGACGGTATCCCAGGCGTCCTGGGCCTGATCGACGAACACCATCGCCGGGTTGTCGAAGTCATCCATCTGAAGCGCCTGCGTCTCGTCCGAGCGGAATCGCCAGCCGGAATAGATCTCGTCCAGCGCGTCAGACAGATGCGCCGGCGCGGCGGTCTTGGTGACCATCTCGATCTCGCCATTGACGACCAGCTTGTCCTCGTCCGGACCTGCCAGCGCCGCAAGCGGCGCGGTCGCGATGACGGCAATCGCGGTCATTGCCTTGAAGTTCATTCGGTTTCCTCCCTTGGGTGATCGCCCCCGCCCGCCATCCCCGCGGGCGGGATCCTGATCGCGGGTTACGCGACCTTAATCGCCTTCTTTTCTTCGTAGACCGAGCCGTCGTCGTCATACCAGGTAAAGGCGAACTCGCCTGCCTCGGGGACAGTCGCCTCGAACTGGAAATACGGGTTGGTCGAGATCGCCGGCTCCATCGTCACGTCGAGGACCATCTGACCGTTGAACTCGCAGGTGAAGCGGTTGATGATCGAACGCGGAATGACGTTGCCTTCCTTGTCCTTGCGCTGACCGCTTTCCATCTTGTGGCTGATCAGGGTCTTGATCGTGACCGCTTCGCCTGCGGCAGCGGATTTCGGGACCTTGACGCGGGGTTTCACACCAGATGCCATTTCAAATTCTCCTGTCTCTGCGGAAGGGCAGCACTTAGCCGCCACAGCCCCCGATGGTGACTTTCACGGTCGCGGTGGCCTTGGCGAAGGAACCGTCGGCCATCTTGGCGATGGCCACGACATCCTGCGTGCCGGCCAGACGAATGCGGGTCGATGCGGCCTGCGACGCGGCCAGCGGACCGAAGTTGAAGGTCGCCACGCCGGGCTCGGGGTTGCCCATGGCCAGAACCATGATGGCCGAGGCCCCCGGTGCGCTCACCTCGATCGGAACGGTGTTGCCGTTCTCGGCGATCTCGGGCGCGGTCAGCGTAACGCCGCCTTCGGCCATGTCCGCCCCACCGGTGAACTCGGCAATCCTGTCCTCGGCCGCCGCGTTGGCGCGGAACGGCAGAACGGTCAGGGCCGCAGCACCCAAGGCCAAGCCAAAGGTTTCGCGACGTGTGAAATCCATCGTTTCTCTCCTTTACAAAACGCCGGGCGCGCTGCGCGCGGCCAGCTGATATTTCCGTTAGGACTCGTCTTTCAGGGTCATGAGGAACGCGACGACGTCCTCGATCTCCTGCGCACTCAGAATGGGCGAGAGCGGCCCGGCCGGCGCTTTGCCGGTATAGGCATCGCCCGGCCGAATGAAGCCATCGACCTTGTAGAAGGCCGGCATCACCGTGCCGTCGAACGTTTTCTTCGCATTGGCCACCAGCCCGCGCAGTTCAGCCTCGCTCCAGCGGCTTCCGGCGCCATCGAGCGAGGGCCCGACTTCACCCTGGAACGGGACATCGGCCAGAGCGGACACCTGGTGGCAGGCCACGCAGTTGCCCTTGGACTTTTCTCCGACGATCATCGCGCCGTTGGCCGCGTCGCCCGGGGTTCCGGTCAAGGAAGCCTCGATAGCTCCGTCTTCGGTGAACGCCACTTCCTTCGGAGCGACTTCGCCTGCAAGCGCAACGCCGCCCGTCAGAGCCGCCGCCAATGTCAGAGATGCTAGTTTCATGTGTCCTCCCCTAGACTGCCGCGCCCGGGCGCGGCGAATTCGGTTGGTATACCGTAGGGCACAGCAGGTGCCGGACGCAACAACAAATTCATTATCGTGAATTTTTTGTTTTGTTTCACCACAAAGCCGCGTCTCGCAATGATATTTTCATGACCGAACGGTGCATGATTTCCCGGCTACCGGGTGTCTCCGTCGTCGCGTTCGCGAATCATGCGTGCGTGATAACGTTGGAAATCTTCCTCGGACTGGTCGAGATATCGCTCTTCGGCGACCCAGGTCAGCAGGTCCAGAGTCGTACCGGCTGCAAACGCCCCCGGCATGATCGCCACCGCCTGTTCCGCCGCAGAGCGTTCGGGGTCCGGCTCGACCGGCAGGAAGATCATCGTGGGCGTGAACAGGACGCCCCAGCGACGGGCGGCCTCCTTCTCGGTGAGAACCTCGCCATCCATGTCCACCACCTCGGTGTCGCCATGCAGGTTGATCTGGATGGGGAAATAGGTTTCTTCCAGCAGCTTCAGCACCCTCGGATCGGTGAAGGTGTTTTCGTGCATGTCCTTGCAGTAGAGACAGCCGCGCTGCTCGACCAGCAGCATCAGGCGCTTGCCCTCGGACTGGGCCTCGGCGAAATCCTCGCCCAGATCCTTGAAGGTTTCGCGCATCCATGCGGCCTTGTGCAGACCGTCATCCCCCAACTCAGAAGCCCAGACCGGGGCCGCGAGCGCAAGCGCCACCACTCCGCCAATCAGGTGTTTCATGTCAGGCTCCTCCCTTGTTCAGCCGATGCTGGAAAATCCGGGCACCCACCGGATCATGGCGTCGGCAATCAGGTTCACGCCGCCGGTTGCAATCAGCACGGCGAACAGCACCAGCATCGCGCCCATGGCCTTTTCGACCCAGGCAAAGGCAGCGCGATGTCGCTGGACCCAGTGCAGAAACGGCTTGGCGAACAACGCCGCGATGACGAACGGGGCGGTCATCCCTACACCATAGACGAAAAGCAGAAACGCGCCGCGCCAGAGTTCGCCCATGCCCGAGGCGATCATCAGGATCGAGGCCAGGGCCGGGCCGACACACGGCGTCCAGCCAAAGCCAAAGGCCAGCCCCATCAGATAGGCGCCGGCAACCGTCGAGGCCTCGGCCCGGCTTTCAAGCCGGGCCTCGCGATAGAGCAACGGGATGCGGACAACTCCGAGAAAATGCAGCCCGAAGACCAGAAGGATCGCGGCGGCGACGTATGACAGAGCATCCAGATACCTGCCGAACAACTGGCCCAGGGCCGTCGCCCCCATGCCCAGCAGCATGAAGATCGTGGTGACGCCCAGCGCGAACATCACCGCCGAAATCAGCAGTCTTTTCTGCGCACCGGGCGCGATCTCTCCGTCATCGCGCAGTTCGGCGATGCTCAGCCCACCGAGATAGGATAGATAGAACGGCACCATCGGCAGAATGCAGGGCGTGAAGAAACTCAGCACCCCTGCGACCAAGGCCCCCATCAGGGAGATTTCCAGCATTCCGCCACCTGCCTGACCTTTCGGCAACCGTCCCGGTTGCAAAATTCATACATTCATATTACATTATCTGAAACAAAAAGGTCAACTGCTGCGCCCATGTTTCGGTTTTTCATCGTCCTCGTCTTATCAGTTTTGGCGCTGACCCCTGCTCGGGCAGCCGAACTCGTGATGGTCGAAGAGGCCGGATGCGCCTGGTGCGAACGTTGGAACGCAGAGATTGCGCCCGCCTACCCCAAGACAGCCGAAGGCCGGTTTGCCCCGCTGCGGCGCGTTTCGCGCCATGACATACCCCACGACCTGAAACTGCAGCGCCCGGTGCATTTCACACCGACATTCATTGTCGTTGAAAGCGGCGAGGAGCTGGCCCGACTGGAAGGTTATCCGGGCGAGAACTTTTTCTGGCCGCTTCTGGAGCGGCTTTTGACAACCCACACGAATTATGGAGCACAAAAAACAGAGGAAAGCTGAGCTGACAAAACATCAGTTGCGAATATTTCGTTCCTGCCTGTGGAAAATCCTGCGGGAAGCGTGTAACGGCACGGACCAAATCAATTCGCGACTCGGTTTCGCGCAAGACCGGCTTTCGGGAATGTAGGGAACTTTGACAATGGCACTGCCCCAGTTTTCAAGTGATATGGCGGAAGAAGAACTCGACAAGATGGTCGAAAACGCGACCCGCGCGTCGAATTTTCTCAAGGCAATCAGCCACGAAGGGCGGCTGATGATCCTGTGCCACCTCGTGTCCGGCGAGAAATCCGTCACCGAACTGGAAGACCTGCTTTCGGCGCGCCAGGCGGCCGTTTCGCAGCAGCTTTCGCGCCTGCGGCTCGAAGGGCTGGTCATTCCGCGCCGTGAAGGCAAGGCGATCTACTACCGTCTGGCCGATGACAAACCCCGGCGTATGCTGGAAACGGTTTATGAACTGTTTTGCGAAGAAGAGGACTGAGTTTCCGATCCTTGGAAACTGAGCTCTCTTTTTCTTGAAACCTGCTCGCATCCAGGGCAGTGACTCTGCTTGCGCACACATGATATTATCTGCATGTTCCTCGGAATGACTTTTTGTCACCGGAGCGCGCAGCACCATGTTCGAATTTCTCACCGAGCACCACATCGTTGCCGCAGTGGGTTTTGGCGGGGGCATCCTGCTGGGACTTGCCGCGCGGCTGGGGCGGTTCTGCACGCTCGGCGCCATCGAGGATCTGCTCTATGGCGGTTCTGACCTGCGCATGCGCATGTGGGCCCTGGCCATCGGCAGCGCGGTTCTGGGCAGCTTCACGCTGATTGCATTCGGCCTGCTCGACCCCGGCGAGAGCTACTATCTGTCGATCCGCTGGATGCCGCTGGCCTCGATCATCGGCGGGCTGATGTTCGGATACGGAATGGCGTTGTCCGGCAATTGCGGATACGGCGCCATTGCCCGGCTCGGCGGCGGTGATCTGAGGTCTTTCGTCATCGTTCTGGTGATGGGCGTGTTCACCTATGTCGCCCTGAGCGGCCCCCTGGCCCCGGTTCGCAATTTCTTCTTCCCGCAGGTTCCGGTCACGTCCGAGACCCCGCCGGGCCTTGCGCACCACGCCGCGGCACTGACCGGCTTGCCGCTCAGCGCCATTGGCCTTGCAATCGGGGTCATGATCTGCGCCGCGGCCCTGAGCGGAGCCTCTCTGCGGCAAAGCCCCAAGGCAATCTTCTGGTCCCTCGTGGTCGGTTTGGCCATCGTATCGGGTTGGGGCGGCACCGCCTGGGTGTCCGAGCATGGTTTCGAGGCGCTTCCGGTCGTCTCGCACAGCTTCTCGGCGCCGGTCGGAGAAACCATCCTCTTTGCCATGACCGGCAGCCTGCGGCCGGTTTCCTTCGCCGTCGGCTCGGTGGCCGGTGTCTGGACCGGAGCCTTCATCGGCTCGATGATCCGCGGCCATTTCCGCTGGGAAGCCTGCGAAGACCCGCGCGAGTTGCGACGCCAGATTGTCGGCGCCGCGATCATGGGCGTCGGCGCCGTTCTGGCAATCGGCTGCACCGTGGGCCAGGGCATGACCGCCTTCAGCCTGCTGTCGATCAGCGCGCCCGTCACCTTCATCTCGATCTTCGCCGGCGCCGCGTTTGGCCTGCGCCAGTTGATCGAAGGGTTCCGCTCGGCCTGACGCAGGCGCTCATTCGCCTTTGGCGCAGGCCTCGAAACTGGCGGCCATCTTTTCCAACAGCGCGGGATACAGCCCCGCGCCGGGTTCAAGTCCGACACCCAGCGGATCAAGCTCGTATGTCTTCACCGGCTCCCCGTCGATCGCCGCCTGGAACAGCCGTGTATCGAACTGCGGCTCGGAAAAGGCGCAGCGCACGCCGCTGCCCGCGACACGATCCCTCAGCGCCGCTAGCCGCGCCGGGCCGGGCGTGCTGGCATCGCTCAGGCTGATGGTGCCGACCGGCTCCAGCGCGAACCTCTTTTCGAAATACTGGTAGGCATCGTGGAACGAGATGTAGCCGACACCCTGCATCGCACTCAGTCGCTTCGCCAGATCGCCTTCCAGCCCCGCAAGCCGGTCCCGCGCAGCTTGGGCGTTTTTCCGGTAGAGCGGCGCGTTGTCCGGGTCGAGTTCCGACAGCGCGTCGGCGATATGGGTCAGCCACACACGCGCGTTCGCCGGGTCCAACCAGACATGCGGGTCCGCGCCTTCGTGGTCATGGCCGTGCGCGTCCGTGTGCTCGTCGTGCTCGTGATGATCCTCTTCACGCCCGTGTTCTTCCTCTTGCTCGGACAGATCCCGGAAGTCGTGCAGAACTGTGCCCTCGACCTCCATCAGTTCCAGCTTCTGCGCATCCGGAGAAAGAGATTCCAGCGGCTTGGACATCCACGGGGTCAGGGCCTCGCCGACCCACACCACGATGTCCGCCGACTGCAGCGCCCGCGCCTCGGACGGGCGCAGGGCATAGTCATGCGGCGAGGCGCCCGGTCGCAGGATCAGGTCCGGCGCCCCGACGCCCTCCATGACCTGCGACACCAGCGAATGAACAGGCGCGATGTCGGTCGCGACCCGCGGAACGTCAGCAACGCCTGCACCCGCCCAGACAGACACCGCAGCAACCAGAGAAAACCGGAGCATGGACCCTCGCATTGATATGTTATTACATCTTGGCGTGCTTGATAGCGACGACGTTATAACATATCAAGCGGAAAACATCCTCGCGGAGCACCCCATGGCCACGATCGGTTTCCACCAGCACGACCACAGCCACTGCATCGCCACGGCCCTGTCGCAGGCCGAGTCCAAATGCGCCGAGCGCAAGCTGCAATTCACCCCGGCCCGCCGCCGGGTTCTGGAGATCCTGCTGGAGAAACACCGCGCGATGGGGGCCTATGAGATTCTCGACATCCTCGCGGCCGAGGGTATTGGCTCTCAACCCCCCGTGGTCTACCGCGCGCTGGACTTTTTGGTGCAGCACGGGTTCGTCCACCGGATCGAGCGCCTGAATGCCTATACCGCCTGCGCCCACCCGACCCGCGACCATGTGCCGGCCTTTCTGGTCTGCCGCCAATGCAAGGCGGTGGCCGAGGCGGAGACCGAGTTGACGCAAGGCCGCCTGGGCATTGCCGCCGGCAAGACGGGGTTTCACATCGAAAGGATCGTGGTCGAGGCCGAAGGGCTCTGCCCCGACTGCGCCGGAGCGCAGGCATGACCGCCCCCCTGATCGCGGCAAAGGACGTGTCCGTGCGTCTGGACGGGCGGCCGATCCTGCAGGGTATCGACGTCGAAATCGCGGCCGGAGAGATCGTCACCATAGTCGGTCCGAACGGATCGGGGAAATCGACCTTTCTGCGCGCGCTCATCGGCGCCGTGCCGCTGGCGCAGGGGCGCGTGACGCGGGCGCCCGGGCTGCGGATCGGATATGTTCCCCAAAAGCTGGCCCTGGATGCCTCGCTGCCGATGACGGTGCAGCGGTTCCTGGGGCTGCCGCGCCGCGTCAGTGCCGCCAAGGCGCGCGAGGCGCTGGCCAACGCCGGTGTTCCGGACCTGAGCGACCGCCAGATGACCGACCTGTCCGGCGGGCAGTTCCAGCGCGTCCTGCTGGCGCGGGCGCTGCTCGAGCACCCGCAGCTTCTGCTGCTGGACGAGGCCACGCAGGGCCTCGACCAGCCGGGGGCCGCCGCCTTTTACCAGCGGATCGAACAGGTCCGCCAAGAGTTGGGCTGCGCGATCGTGATGGTCAGCCACGACCTGCATGTGGTCATGGCCGCCTCGGACAGGGTGCTGTGCCTGAACGGCCATATCTGCTGCCAGGGCTCGCCGCAGATGGTGGCCGATGCCCCGGAATACCGCGCCCTGTTCGGCTCTGGCACCAAGGGCACGATGGCGCTGTATCGCCACCAGCACAGCCATTCGCACGACCATGACCATCACCACCATGACCACGAACATGAACATGAAAAGGCGCAGTGATGCTTGACGATTTCATGATCCGCGCCGCGCTCGCCGGGCTCGGCGTCGCCTTTGCCGCCGCGCCCCTGGGCTGTTTCGTCGTCTGGCGCCGCATGGCCTATTTCGGAGAGGCAACCGCCCATGCCGCCATTCTTGGGGTGGCGCTGGCCCTGAGCTTTTCTCTGCCGCTCCTGCCTGCGATCATCATGGCCGCGCTGGTCATGGGGCTGACCGTGACGGTGTTTCGCGGGCGCGGCTATGCGATGGACACGCTGTTGGGCGTGATGGCCCATACCGCGCTGGCCGCCGGCATGGTGGCGGTGTCGCTGCTGGCCGATGTGCGGCTGGACCTGAGCGCCTTTCTGTTCGGCGACATCCTTGCCGTCACCCGGGGCGACTTGGCCGCGATCTGGCTGGGCGGCGCGCTGATCGTGGGGCTGATGGCCTGGCGCTGGTCCGCTCTGCTGACCGCGACACTGAACCCCGATCTAGCCCGGGCCTCGGGCATCGACCCCAGGCGCGAAGAGCTGTGGCTGACCCTTGCCCTGGCGCTGGTCGTCGCTGTCGCCATCAAGGTGGTCGGCGTCCTTCTGATCGCGGCGCTTCTGGTGATCCCGGCGGCAGCGGCCCGCCCGCTGGTGCGCACGCCCGAAAGCATGGCCTTCGCGGCAGCGGCGCTCGGCGGAACCGCAGCGATCGGCGGGCTTGGCGGGGCCTATCTGGGTGACACGCCAGCCGGCCCGAGCATCGTGTGCGCCGCGACGCTTCTGTTCGTTGCCACCGCGCTTGTGGGCCCGGCGCTACGCCGGCGATAAGCCGCTTGCCGGGTATCTGGAACACGGCTTTCAGAGATGCTAGGGAAAACCAAACGAGCAGAGACGGAGAGCAAGATGTTCCGCGCGTTCCTGATTGGTGTGACCCTGTTGACGCTGACAGCCTGCGAGACGGCCAAAGGCGCCGGGCGGGATATCCAAAAGGCCGGCGACGCCATCGAAGACGTGGCGGGTGACCTTCAGAGGAAGTTCTGAAGCCACTTGAACCCAGTGGTTGCCCTATGGACACACACCCAAAATATCGCAGGCTAGACACCCGAAACCGCAATATGTGGTTGAAAACACTGACCCGCGATAGTATTCATCGGGGCACAGGTGCATAGACGCGGTAATGCATCAGCTGACGCTGAGAACGGGGTCCGATTGCCATCGCAGTCGAACCCCGTTTTTCTTCTCGGGTTTGTTGTGAGTGGTAGCCTGTATGAAACTCCCGAGGCAAAAGAAAAAGGCGTCAGGTGCTCAGACGCGGTCTTCGCATGCATCCATAGGACGCTCCTGACGCCTTGCCGGCACGGGCCGCCCCAGAGGGCATTCCGTCCCAGTTGCTTGGGCTCCGAGGGAACCCCCGCCGCCGCTCGGCCCCCTAAGGCGCCTTGCAGCACGCACAGGCCATTCTGTGAAGCCGGTCACTCGCCCCGGGCACGAGACCCGATCACGACTGGCCAACTACCGGTAAGCCCTTGCGGTTCAAGGAAAATCCCGAAGGTCCACCCCTCACCGCCTTGGCCCCCTGGCCCTTGCGACCGCGCCGGTTCCTAAGAACCCTTGCGGTAGGGAAACTGTTACATCGGACCCGGTTTCAGACAAGAAAATAGCACCGCAGCATGAAAATTCGACGGGGATAAAATGTTGATATCCGCCGGGAAAGCGATGTGGATAAGTCTGGAAATTCCGATCTGACGCAGAGTTGCGGAGGGAAAATCCGGCGAGGCCCGAAATCGCGCCGCCCGCCCCGCTTTCTGCACCTGCGAACGCCGCCAGAGGCCGGTTTTTACCGTTTTGTACCAGAATCAGCACCCCATTCTTCCGAATCGTACAAAAGGAGATTCGCCGATGCGCTACACGGTTTCGCAGGCCCGCGCCCAGCTGGGGCAGCTGGTGATGCGGGCGCAGGACCCGCGCGAGGTGATCGTGCTGACCCGCCACGGCCGCCCGCTGGCGGCACTGGTCTCGATCCCCGAGGCCAACCGGATCTGGGAGCTGGAGGCCGAGGCCACCACCGGCTGGAAACACCCGCTGAGCGGGCTGCGCGGCTGGTGGTCGCGCGGCAAGGGGATACCGGGGATGGAGCCGGGGCCGGACGGCAATTACGTCACCCCCCGCGAGGCGGCGCTGCGGGTGCGCGAGATCCAGATGACCCGCGCCGAGGAACGCCGCATCCTGGAACGCGGCGGGCTGGAACCGGTCGAGGGCGGCGAGATCGCTTGCGTGTCCCGACGCCGCCGGTGGCGGTTCTGGCGCAGGGCGGGGTGAGGCCCCGCCCGGGTCTGCCGGTGGGCGGCGGGATCAGTTCAGGCCGAGCATTTCCTTGGCCTTGGCCAGCGTATCGACCGAGGCCTGGTGATCCCCGGCGTCGTGCAGTTTCTGGCCTTCGTCGCGCAGGGCCTCGACCTGCGCGATCTGCTCGTCGCTGAGGTCGGTGCCTGCCGCCAGCGCCGCGTCGATGGCGGCGATGTCGGTCGGGCATTGGAAGGCGAAAGCGGGCACGGCGAACAGCCAGAGTGCGGAAGCGATCGTCAGATGTTTCATCGGTGTATCCTCCCATAATGAGGGGCGGAGGATATCACGAAACGCCCCCCGGCTCAGCGGACCTTGGTCGGATGAAATCGCCCCGGCGGCGAGCGCGGGTGTGGCGGTTGATTGGCGGAGATGAGGGCAGCGCCGGCCCGAGGGGGTGAGCCCCGGGGCGCAAGCGCGCCGCCCGTTTTAGTAGAGGCAGACCTTCGGTTTGACGAGGGTGGATCATGCCGCAGGCATGCTTTCAGCATGACGAGGCCCGGCGGTACCAACAGCACTGTGGGGCTTCGGTCGACTTCAGTAACAGTGTGTTCTCAAAACCCACACTTCCAATTCGCTAGCTACTGAACGGATAAATTAAAACGGGATCTCATCTTCCCCTTCTTCGCCCCAAATGGCTTCGCCCTCATCAACCACTCTATCCAAGTATTCTTTATCAGCTTTACTCAGTTTTGTCCCATGCTCGCTCCTGATTAAGGAGAATAGTTCATAGAGATCCTTGTCTGTGACGATCCATCCCACTTGGTTATTTTTTTGGGCAATTTTGAGGATTCTATTAGCCGCGCCCAAGGTTAGCTCACCTTCAGCTAGCAACTCCGACACTACAGAGTGCGTTCTCGAAAATGACCTGCTGGCTTCCAATTCATCGATTATCGAATGAAGCTTAACCTCGCTTGCCAGCTTAATTGCTGGGAAGTGAGTTCGAAAAAACTCTGACAAACTCCGGTACAAGAAAATACGAGACGCGACGGTCGCCTTCTCCCAGTCTCTCCGCAAAATAGGCTTAAGAGATTTTGAATCTAGCTCACTGGAATAATCACCGTCCACCGAAATAAGATGCAAATCGTCGCCTCTGCCATCAAAGTACTCCAGCAAACACTCCCAGTTGACTTCATCGCCAACAGTATTCTTGCCCTTTCCAGGTGGATTTCCTAGCCGCCAACGTTTGATGGCTCGATGGAAAAGCTCTTCGGACACGTCGATGTCTTCGGCCAAATTGAGAAGTTCCGACGTTAGCTTGTCTGCACCCAATGAGATGGACTCCGCCCTCTCCCGGAATTTACTTATCAGTTTAGCGTAACTTTTTTCGAATTCATCTCGAGCCTTGACTGCATGTTCGAACTCATCAAATTCTCAAACTGCAGGTGGGAACGGGTACTCCCGCTTCTGCCCCATTTTGCTAAGCGTCTGAGAAATCACGGAGTCCCGGTTTCTTAAATATTCATCCTTTAGCTGATTCGTTGAAAGCAGCGAGATCTTGCCCGCTTTTATCAGTTCAACTAGCTTTCGGAGTTCTTCAAGAGAGTCTTGCTTTAGTCGAAAGAAATCCAAATAAACATTTGTATCAATGAATAGAAACATTTACCCATCCATTTTCAACGCAGAGATGAATGCCTCCTGAGGTATATCAACCTTGCCGAACTGGCGCATCTTCTTTTTGCCGGCCTTCTGCTTTTCCAGCAGCTTCCGCTTCCGCGTGGCATCCCCGCCATAGCATTTCGCGGTCACGTCCTTGCGCAGCGCGGATAGGGTCTCGCGGGCGATGACCTTGCCGCCGATGGCCGCCTGGATCGGGATCTTGAACATGTGGCGCGGGATCAGCTCTTTCAGCTTTTCGCACATGGCGCGGCCGCGGGTCTCGGCGCGGTCGCGGTGGACCATGACCGACAGCGCGTCCACCGGCTCGTCATTCACAAGGATCGACATCTTGACCAGGTTGTCCTGCCGGTAGCCGGTCATCTGGTAGTCGAAGCTGGCATAGCCCTTGGTCACCGATTTCAGACGGTCGTAGAAGTCGAAGACGACCTCGTTCAGCGGCAGGTCATAGACGACCATCGCGCGGCTGCCCGCATAGGTCAGGTCCAGCTGGATGCCGCGGCGGTCCTGACACAGCTTCAGCACGTCGCCCAGGTATTCGTCGGGCACGAGGATGGTGGCCTTGATGCGCGGTTCTTCCAGGTGGTCGACCTTGGACATGTCGGGCATGTCGGCGGGGTTGTGCAGCTCGATCATTTCGCCGTCTTTCATGTAGACGTGATAGATCACCGACGGCGCAGTGGTAATGAGCTCGATATCGTATTCGCGTTCGATGCGGTCGCGGATGACCTCGAGGTGCAGCAGACCCAGGAAGCCGCAGCGGAAGCCAAAGCCCAGGGCGGCCGAGGTCTCCATCTCGTAGGAGAAGCTGGCGTCGTTCAGGGCCAGTTTCTCGATCGCGTCGCGCAGGTCTTCGAATTCGGCGCTGTCCACGGGGAACAGGCCGCAGAACACCACCGGCTGCGCGGGTTTGAAGCCCGGCAGCGGTTCCTCGCAGCCGTTGCGGTCATTGGTGATGGTGTCGCCGACGCGGGTGTCGCGGACTTGCTTGATCGAGGCGGTGAGGAAGCCGATCTCGCCCGGGCCCAGCTGGTCGACCATCTGCATCTCGGGGCGGAAGACGCCGACGCGGTCGACATGGTGCAGGGTGCCGTTCGACATGAACTTGACCCGCATGCCCTTTTTCAGAACGCCGTCCATGATGCGGACCAGGACGATCACGCCCAGATAGGCGTCGTACCAGCTGTCCACCAGCATCGCCTTGAGCGGCGCGTCGCGCTCGCCCTTGGGCGCGGGCAGCTTGTGCACGATCGCCTCGAGCGTTTCGTGGATCCCCTCACCCGTCTTGGCCGAGACGCGGATGGCGTCCGTGGCGTCGATGCCGATCACGTCCTCGATCTGTTCGGCGACGCGGTCGCAGTCGGAGGCCGGCAGGTCGATCTTGTTGAGCACCGGCACGATCTCGTGATCCGCGTCGATGGCCTGATAGACGTTGGCCAGCGTCTGCGCCTCGACCCCTTGCGTCGAGTCCACCACCAGCAGCGAGCCTTCGACCGCGCGCATCGAGCGGCTGACCTCGTAGGCAAAGTCGACGTGGCCGGGGGTGTCGATCAGGTTCAGCACGTAGTGCTCGCCATTGTCGGCGGTATAGTCGATGCGGACGGTGTTGGCCTTGATGGTGATGCCGCGCTCGCGCTCGATATCCATGCTGTCGAGCAGCTGTTCCTTCATGTCGCGATCCTGCACCGTCCCGGTCTCCTGGATGAGCCGGTCGGCAAGGGTGGATTTGCCATGGTCGATATGCGCGACGATGGAGAAATTGCGGATATGAGCGAGGTCTGTCATGGGGTGGGATATGTCCGCAGATCGAGCCCCCGTCAAGCGGGATAAGGCATGTGGAACGACGCCGGCGGTCGCGCGGGGCCGGGATTTGCCGCACATGGCGTCCACGCGACATCCGGGGGCAATCGCAACCCCGCCTTCACCCGCCGATTGAAAAACGACCGACACTCCGACATACTCCCCCCATTGACGAGAGGGGCGCAGACCCCTCCGGACAGGCGGAACAAGGCAAGAGCATGAGACATTTTCTGAATTCAGCCATTTGCGCGGTCGCCGTGACCGCATTCTTTCCGACACCGGCACCGGCGGCCACGGGCGACATCAAGAGCGCCTGTCTGGCGACCAACCGGCCCGAGGCCACCCGGCAGCGCTGCACCTGCATTCAGGACGTGGCGGACGGCACGCTGTCGCCCCGGGAACAGCGCACCATCGCCAAGTGGTTCAGGGATCCGCATCAGGCGCAGACCGTCAAGATGTCGAAATCGGCCCATGACGACGCGTTGTGGGATCGCTATGAAACCTTCGGCCAGCTGGCGCAGGCCGCCTGCCGCTAGGCTTTGGGCGGCCACGATGGCTTGACCTGACCCCGCCCTGCCACCAGTAATGGCTAAACGGCAAGGGACGGCGGCATGGTGATGAAAGGGGTAACCCTGCGCGGGCTGGAGGTTTTCGCAGCGCTCGCGCGGACGGGATCGGTGGCGCAGGCCGCCGAGATCACCGGGTTGAGCCAGCCTTCGGTCAGCCAGCAGCTGCGCAACCTCGAGGCGGCCTTGGGCACCGATCTGGTCGATCATGGCCGCCGCCCGATGCGGCTGACGCAGGCCGGGCGCAGCTTTCTGGCCCGGACAGAAGCGGTGCTGAGCGAGCTGCAGCAGGCGCAGAGCGAGCTGATGGTGATGGATCTGGGCCATCTCAGCACCCTGTCCATCGGGCTGATCGACGATTTCGACAACGACCTGACGCCCCGGCTGGCGACCCTGCTGGCCGACAGCCTGACCCGCACGAAGTTCAAGCTGATCACCCTGCCCAGCCTGGAAATCTTCGAGGCGCTGCAGTCGCAGCGGCTGCATCTGGCGGTGTCGGCCCATACGGGCGAGGTGCTGGAGGGCGTGGTGGAATACCCTCTGGTCCGGGACCCGTTCATCCTGGTGGCGCCGAGGGGGGCCGTGCCGGACGGTGCGGACATCCTGGCGGCCCTGCGCGGCCTGCCCTTTCTGCGCTACGCGCGCGAGCAGCTGATCAGCCGGCAGATCGAGGCGCAGCTGGCGCGGCAGAAGCTGGACTTCGAGGAACGCTTCGAGATCGGCTCGCACCTGGCGCTGATGGCGATGGTGGCGCGGCGGCTGGGCTGGGCGCTGACGACGCCGCTGGGCTACATGCGGGCGGCGCGGTTCCATGACGAGATCGACGCCTTTCCGGTTCCGTTCGGGGATTTTTCGCGCACGATCTCGCTGTTCACCCGGTCGGACTGGTCCGACAAGGTGCCGCGTGACGTGGCCGAGATGATGCGGCGGCTGATGCAGAGCCAGATCGTCGATCCGGCAGTGGCGCGCCTGCCCTGGCTGAACGGGCGCCTCGCGGTGCTGGAGGCGTGACCGCCGGGGTCAGGCCAGATGCGCCCGCAGCCCTTCGACGGCGGTTTCGATGAGGTCCAGCGCGCCGTCGAAATCGCGGGTGTAATAGGGGTCGGGCACATGGGTCGCGCCGGTTTCCGGGGCGAAATCGGTCAGCAGGCGGGCGGGTGTCTCGTTGCCCTGCGGGCGCTGTGCCTCGATATCCGCGACGTTGTCCGCGTCCATCCCGAGGATCAGGTCGAAGCGGGAAAAGTCGGCTTGGGTGAACTGCCGGGCGCGCAGGCCGCCGAGGTCGAGGCCGCGGCGGCGGGCGGCCTGCTGCATCGGCCCGTAGGGCGGCTTGCCCACATGCCAGCCGGCGGTTCCAGCGCTGTCGGCGGCCAGGTGAGGCAGGCGGGCGCGAAAAACACCTTCGGCGGCGGGCGAACGGCAGATATTACCGAGACAGACAAAGAGGATTCGCTGGGTCATGCGGGTCGTTCTATCGGCTGGGGGAGACATGGAAAAGATCGTCATTCTGACAGGCGCCGGGATTTCGGCCGAAAGCGGTCTGGGCACCTTTCGCGACGAGGGCGGGCTGTGGTCGCGCCATCCGATCGAGGACGTGGCCACGCCCGAGGGGTTCGCCCGCGATCCGGCGCTGGTGCAGGGGTTCTACAATGCGCGGCGGGTGCAGGCGGCGCGCGCCCAGCCCAACGCGGCGCATCGGGCGCTGGCGCGGCTGCAGCGGAACTGGCCGGGCGAGGTGGTGATCGTCACGCAGAACGTGGACAGCCTGCACGAGGCAGGCGGCGCGCAAGGGGTGATCCACATGCACGGCACGCTGGCCGGGGCGCTCTGCGCCGCCTGCGGCCATCGCTGGCCCGCCCCGGACGAGATGGCGGTGGGAGAGCCCTGCCCCGCCTGCACCCGTCCCACCGCACGGCCCGACGTGGTGTGGTTCGGCGAGATGCCCTATCACATGGACGAGATCTATGACCATCTGGCCGGGGCCTCGATCTTTGCCGCCATCGGCACCTCGGGACAGGTCTATCCGGCGGCGGCCTTCGTGCACGAGGCGATCGCGGCCGGGGCACGGACGGTCGAGCTGAACCTTGAACCCTCGGCCGGGGTGTCGAGCTTTGACGAGACCGTGTTCGGACCCGCGACGCAGGTGGTGCCGGCCTGGGTGGACGGGCTGCTGGGGCAGAGGTGACTCGGGGCCGCGGCGCGGGCTATGCTGTCGCAAAACCGGACAGGGAGAGAGCGATGACCGAACCAGACAGGCCCCAGGGCGAGATCATGGAGGATGACCTCCTGGAGGGCCGCGAGGCGCTGGGGCAGACTCTGGCGGATCTGTGGTGGACCTTTCTGCTGCGCGGGGTGCTGGCCGGGGCCGTGGGCATCGCGGCGCTGTTCTGGCCCACGGGCAGCATCGCGCTGCTGCTGCGGCTGGTGGGTGTGCTGCTGGTACTGGATGGCGGGCTGACCCTGCTGGGATTCGGGCGGCGTGGCCTGATCGGGGGCGCGGGCATCGGGGCGGTGCTGATCGGGCTGGTCCTGCTGATCTGGCCCGAGGGCACCGCGCGGGTCGCCTTCTTCCTGCTGGGGGCCTGGGCGCTGATCATCGGGATCGGCTCGCTGATGTCGCTGGGGCAGATGCACCCGCAGGATCCGGCACGGCCCACCGTGCGCAATTCGGGGCTGGTGGCGCTGATCATCGGGCTGGTGCTGATCTTCTGGCCCGGCAGCGGGATGGTGGCGCTGGGCTGGGCCATCGCCTTCTCGGCGCTGGCTTTCGCGGCGGTCATGCTGGTGATGGCCAGCCGGTTCAAACGCGCGGGCGAGCAGGTGTCGATGCGCGTCGTCAACAGGTGACGGTTCACCCCCCTGGGCCACAGGCGCAAACAGGCCGGGCAACGCCCGGCCTGACGCATGGATGAGGGCCGCAGCGCGGCCTGAAGACGGGCGTTGCCTCAGTTCGAGTGCTTCTTGTGCATCATGCCGCCGTCCTTGCGCTCAAGATCGACGGGGATTTCCACTTCGATCTCGCCGGCTTTCTCGAAAACCAGCGTGACGGGGATCATGTCGCCCTGTTCGAAGGGCTGTTTCAGGCCCATGAACATGACATGGTCGCCGCCGCGCGCCAGCATGTGGGTTTCGCCGGCGGGGATGGCAAAGCCTTCTTCGACGTGGACCATCTGGGCCACGCCCTCGTCATTGATCTTGTGGGTGTGCAGTTCAACCTTGGCGGCGACGTCCGACTTGGCGTCGATCAGGCGGTCATCGGTCTCGCCCTTGTTCATGATCATCATGAAGGCGGCGCCGGCCTTGGCGTTCATGCCCGAGGCGCGCGCATAGGCGTCTTCGATCATGATCATGCCGTCGGCCAGGGCGGCGCCGGCGAGGGTGAGGGTTGCGGCTGCTGCAAGCAGGGTGGATTTGAGCGACATCGCGTCTCTCCTTGAATTCTGTTTGTCTGACAATGTTGAGGGTTGGGATGTGTCAGGCAGAAAGCGGAGGTGCGCGCGCCGGCGTGGCGGGCAGCGGTTGCGAGATCAGGCTGTGCGCGGTCCGAGACGGCTCGGGCATGGCGCGGGGAGGGGCGACCGGAACCGGCGCTTGGTCCGGGGCGATGGCCCCCAGCACGGTCAGGGCATAGTCGGGGCAGTAGTGGGGCGGCTGCGCGGGCTGCCCCTGTTCGTCCATGTAGACGACCACCGGGCCGGTGCCGGTGCAGATCTCCATCTGGCCGACGGCGGCGTTCAGGCCACGCGAGGCGGCAAGGCCCTGCCCGGTCAGGGCCACGAGCATCGCGAGCGCAAGCGCCAGATATGCGCGGAGAACCGTCTTCATCTCGCGGAATCTATAGGCGCGGGCCGCGGGGCGCTTCAAGCGCAATCGGTCACCTGCGACAGCAAGCCCCCCGACTGCAACGCGAAAAGGCGTATCGGCGTTCGACCCCGTGGGTCAGCGGCGGTGATCCCTCTGCGACCCGAGGGCCGTATTCGGGCTCACATGGCTGCGATTGACCACGCTTTGCATCTGGGCGCATTGCTTGATGGCGCGGGCCACTGTCGAGAGGAAAACATAGGTTCGTGAAAATATGGCAGCAGGCATTTTGAGGACTCACCGGCTTGGCAACGATCCGGTTTTCTAGCCTGTATTGGATGGCCTGTCTGTGAACGGGGTCACACTGCGCCCGCCTCTTGCCACAACGCGAAAACCCCGCGCTGGAGCAGCACGGGGTTTCGAAATTCGGTGCCGGTGGAGGCGGATCAGGCCGAGGCTTGTGCCTTGGCGATCTCTTTCTTCACCTTCAGGGCGTTGGGCGACAGGTCTTCGTCCTTGGCCTTGGCCAGGAACGCGTCCAGACCGCCACGGTGGTCGACCGAGCGCAGGGCAGCCGCCGAGATGCGCAGCTTGACGCCACGGCCCAGGGTTTCCGACTGCAGGGTCACGTCGTTCAGGTTGGGCAGAAAGCGACGCTTGGTCTTGTTGTTGGCATGGCTGACATTGTTGCCAGTCATCGGGCCTTTTCCGGTCAGTTCGCAACGGCGCGACATGGTTTCATCCTTTGTTTCTGGAGGCAGCCAAGAGTATCGTCTGCCAAATCACAAGGGGCGCGGCCGTTAGGCGCGCCCGAAAACTGGTTGGAGCCGTGTAGTGGGAATCGCGCGAAGGGTCAAGATGGGTGTCGCGAAATCTTTGCCTTTGCGCCGGTTGCGGCCGGAATTCGGGAAATGGCCCTTTCAGGGCCATGCCTCCGGCGGGAGTATTTGGCAAAAGGTGAAGGTCTGTGAGGTCATTGCGCCTTGAGGGCCGCCAGCATCCGTTCGGCCGCGGCGGCGGGGCTGAGGCGGCCTTCGGAAACCTCGGCGCTGAGTCGTTCCATCTCGGCCTTTGATGCGTCGGTTTCCAGGCGCGCCAGCAGGGCGTGCCGGACCTCCTGGTCGAACCAGTAGCGGGCCTGCGCGGCGCGGTTGGCGGCCCAGTGGCTGTTTTCCTTGCGCCAGTTGGCAAGCGCCTGCATCTCGTTCCAGGCTTCGGCCAGGCCCTGTTCCTCGATGGCGGAGACCATCAGCGCCTTGGGGAACCCCTCGGGGTCCTGCGGGCGTTTACGCAGCAGACGCAGGGCGCCGGAATAGTCGGCGCAGGTGCGGGTGGCGGCCGGTTTCAGGTCTCCGTCGGCCTTGTTGATCAGGATGAGGTCGGCCATTTCCATGATGCCGCGCTTGACGCCCTGCAGCTCGTCGCCGCCGGCCGGCGCCAGCAGCAGCAGGAACAGGTCGGACATTTCCGAGACCACGGTTTCCGACTGGCCGACGCCGACGGTTTCGATCAGCACCACGTCGAAGCCCGCCGCCTCGCACAGCGCCACCGCCTCGCGGGTGCGGCGGGCGACGCCGCCGAGATGGGTCTGGCTGGGCGAGGGGCGGATGAAGGCGCCCGGCTCGCGGCTGAGGCGCTCCATCCGGGTCTTGTCGCCGAGGATCGAGCCGCCGGAGCGGGCGGAGCTGGGATCGACCGCCAGCACGGCGACGCGCAGCCCCTGCCCCGTCAGCAGCATGCCGAAGCTTTCGATGAAGGTGGATTTGCCCACGCCCGGTGTGCCCGAGAGGCCGATGCGCAGGGCCTGGCGACCGGAGGTGGAGAGGCGCTCCAGCAGTTCGGTGGCCTGCGCCCGGTGATCCTCGCGCCGGCTTTCCACCAGCGTGATGGCGCGGGCCAGGGCCCGCCGGTCGCCTGCCAGGATCTTTTCGGCCAGCTGTTCGATGTCCATGGATCTCCCCCCCGCGCGAATTTCGCCTAGATGACGTGGGGGAGGGTGTTTTGTCCAGACCCGGCAGGTGGCGGGATTTGCCGCAGGCGGGCGCTGGACCTGGGCCGGCGCTTTGGCGATAAGGCGGGATGATGAGACTGCCCATAGACGACGCCCTGCCCGATCTGATCGCCGCGCTGAAAGCGCGCGGCCGTGCCGTGCTGCAGGCGCCTCCGGGTGCGGGCAAGACGACGCGGGTGCCGCTGGCGATGCTGGAGGCCGGGGTGACGGGTGGCCGCATCGTCATGTTGGAGCCGCGCAGGCTGGCGGCGCGGGCGGCGGCGGAGCGGATGGCCGAGACGCTAGGCGAGCGCGCGGGCGAGACCGTCGGCTACCGGGTGCGGGGCGAGGTCAAGGTGTCCAGGGCCACCCGGATCGAGGTGGTCACCGAGGGGATTCTGACGCGGATGCTGCAATCCGAGCCGGATCTGCCCGGTGTGGGCGCGGTGATTTTCGACGAGTTCCACGAACGCTCGCTGAATGCCGATCTGGGGCTGGCGCTGGCGCTGGAAGTGGCCGGGGCGCTGCGCGACGACCTGATCCTGCTGGCCATGTCGGCGACGTTGGACGCAGAGCCGGTGGCGCGGTTGATGGAAGCGCCGCTGGTCACCTCGGAAGGGCGCAGCCACCCGGTCGAGACGACGTGGCTGGAGCGCCCCTTGCGCGCGCAGACTGACCGGTTGGAGGCGCTGGTCGAACTGGTGGTGCGGGCCGAGCGCGAGAGCCGGGCCAGTGGCGGCGGGCTGCTGGTGTTCCTGCCCGGAGAGCGCGAGATCCGGCGGGCCGAAGCCGCGCTGGCCGGAAAGCTGCCGCCGGATTGCGTGTTGCGGCCGCTGTTCGGGGCGATGCCCTTTGCCGCCCAGCGCGCGGCGCTGACGCCCGAGAAATCGGGGCGCAAGGTGGTGCTGGCGACCTCGATCGCCGAGACATCGCTGACCATTCCCGACATCCGGGTGGTGGTGGACATGGGGCAGGCCCGGCGGGCGCGCTTCGATCCGGGCTCGGGCATGTCGCGGCTGGTGACCGAGCGGGTCACGCGGGCCGAGGCGACCCAGCGGGCCGGGCGCGCGGGCCGCGTGGCCGAAGGCGTGTGCTATCGGCTGTGGTCGAAGGGCGAGGAAGGCGCCCTGCCCGCCTTTCCGCCGGCCGAGATCGAAGCGGCGGACCTGACCGGGCTGGCTCTGGAGCTTGCCGTCTGGGGGGCGGAGCCGGGGGACCTGGCGCTGCTGACGCAGCCACCCGAGGGCGCGATGGCCGAGGCGCGGGCGCTGCTGACCATGCTGGGGGCGCTGGACGGCAAGGGGCGGGTCACGGCGCATGGGCGTGCGCTGGCGGCGCTGCCGCTGCATCCGCGGCTGGGGCACATGCTGTTGCAGGCCGGCGAAGGCGCGGCCCCTCTGGCGGCGCTGATGGCGGAACGCGATCCGCTGCGGGGGGCGCCCTCGGACCTGGCGCTGCGGATGGAGGCGCTGCGGGACGCCAAGGCGTTTCAGCGCAACCGGCCATGGCCGGTGAACATGGGCGTGCTGGAGCGGATCAAGGCCGAGGCCGGGCGGTTGAAGCGGCAGGCCGGGACGGCGGGGGCGCAGGGTGTCGCGGCCATGGCGGCGATGGCCTATCCCGACCGGATCGGTCAGCGGCGCAAGGGCGACGAGCCGCGTTTCGTTCTGTCGGGGGGCAAGGGGGCCATTCTGGCCAGTGACGACCCGCTCGCGGGCGCGCCCTATGTCGTGGCGGTGGACACGGATGGAAACCCGCGAGAGGCGCGGATCCGGCTTGCGGCGCAGATCTCGGAACGCGAGATCCGGGAGTTGTTTGCCGATCAGATCGAATGGGTCGAGATCTGCGAATGGTCCCGCAGGGATCGGCGCGTCGTGGCGCGGCGGCAGGAGCGGTTCGGGGCGATCACGCTGGATGACCGTATCTGGAAGGATGTGCCCGAGGAGGCGGTCGCCCGCGCCATGCTGGACGGGGTGCGCGATCTGGGCCTGCGGCTGGAGGGCGCGGCGGCGCGGCTGGCCGCTCGGGTCGAGCTGGTGCGGGCCGAGGGGGCGGACCTGCCGGATTTCTCGCCGCAGGGGCTGATGGAGTCGCTGGAGGCGTGGCTGCTGCCGATGCTGTCAGGGGTGAAATCGGCGGAGGACTGGAAGCGGTTCGATCTGCTGCCCGCGCTGAAGGCCCGGCTGAGCTGGGAGCAGGCGCAGGAACTGGACCGGCGGGCGCCGGGCTCGTTCACGACGCCGCTGGGGCGGAAGATCCCGATCGACTATGGCGGCGAGGCGCCGGAGATCGCGGTGCGGTTGCAGGAGCTGTTCGGGGTGACGCGGCACCCGGTCGTGGGGGGGCAGCCGCTGAAGATCACCCTGCTGTCGCCCGCGCAGCGCCCGATCCAGATCACCCGCGACCTGCCGGGGTTCTGGGCCGGCTCCTATGCGGATGTGCGCAAGGACATGCGGGCGCAATATCCCAAGCACCCGTGGCCGGAGGACCCGACGCAGGCCGATCCGACCCTGCGCGCGAAACCCCGGCGCTGAGGCAGGCGGCAAGCGCAGAGGGGCGTTGCCCGGCCGTCAGAGCAATGCACAACGAACTGCCGACATTTTTTTCAAATTGCGGACTTCGCGCATGACTGCCAGAGCAACACGATGATGAGGCGCCTGGAATGAGCCAATCGGATCACGCCGAAACCACCGCCTTGCGTCCGTCGGGCTACGCGCTGCTCACCACACCGTGACATCCGAGCATGAAACGGCGATCCCAAACTCCGCGCTCTGCACGGCAGGCGCTCATGTTCGGCCAGGCAGCTTCGTGGAACGCCGCTCGGGCAGGAACTCGTCGACGACCATGTACGAGACAATCACAATCAGGGCCGAGAGGCCGATCTGAACCACGCGGATGATGCTCTTTACGTCAGCTTCATCCGAAAAGGGCGCGATCGAGCCCCCATAGACAACGAGAACGGTCGACAGGGCCGATCCTGCCGCGGGCGCCAGCGGGTGGTCGGACTTGCTCAGCGTTCCGAGCGAGACGCAAAGGAACACTGCCAGCAATATGGCCGTCATGGCGCTCGGCGCGACGACATTGATCTCGTAGAAAACGACGGCAATGCCGGCGCCGAGCAGGTTGGCGGTCAGCATGCCGATGGCGACCTTCTTGCCGGCGGCCGGCATGGCGGCAAGCTGCTGGCTCAGCAGCGCGACGAAGAACAGCACGAGCAGGGCCGACCACCCGAACAGAAAGAAGGCAAGCGCGAAGGGTACGGTCACCAGGGACATGCGCACCAGCCTGCGGACTGGGTCGAAATCCGGCGCGGGCGTTTCGGGCTTCGCTGCGCCGGGCGCTGCCGGCTTTGCCGGGATGATCGTGAAGCTCAGGGCCGAGGCAAAGCCGGCAATCAGAAGGTTGCCCGGAATCCATGCCACCAGGACCAGGGCCAGTTCCTTTGATTGCACGATGATGTTCGGGATCATCATCGCGGCCATCAACGCCAGCACGCCCGGCAGGATGCCTGCTCCGGCGATCGACCAACCGAAGGACAGGACGATCGCAAGGGCGACAGCGCCCAGAAACACCAGCGGATAGGGGGCAAGGAGCGAAAAGACGACCCACGACCCGAACATGAGCAGGATTGCGAACAGAAACAGCTTTGCCGCGACCTTGATCTGCATCGGCGCCGGTGCCTGCAGGAACAGCGCCGTGAAGACTGCGCCGATGAAGGAGAGCGGCCAGTCGAGGAGCAGCCCGAGGCCAAACACCCCGACCGTGCCGATGGTCAATCGCAGGATCGCGCGCCGGTCTTCAGTAGGCATAGGACAAGAACGCCACCGCTTTGATATACATGCGGCCGACGAAATTCATCAGCGTATTGTCGGTCGTGTAGAGAATGACATCCGCCTGACCGTTCAACTGGAATCTCAGGTCGTCCTCAAGGCTGCCGGCCTCGTAGCCTGGCAGGATGATGCGAACCGGGAAGCGTTCGGCCTCGCGCAGGAAACCGGCTGTCGAAGGCGCGCTTGCCAGTTCACCCGGCGTATCGGCGCCGCTGACGGAAACCCCGCTGCTGAAGCTTTCGATCTCGCCCTTCAGAACCCGGCCGGGATGCATGTTCAGCACCACCTCGACCGGTGTTCCGATCTGGGCCAGACCGATATTGTTCTCGGTCAAGTAGGCCTCGATCCACACATCCGTCCCGTCGAGGAAGGTGACGAGGGGGCTGCCAGAGCGGGCATAGGTTCCCGGCGCGATCAGAAGATTGGAAACGACACCGTCCGCCGGCGCCTTCAACTCTGTCCATTCGAGGTTCAGGTCGGCTTCGGCAAGGGCGGCCAGTGCTCGCTGGATCTTGGCATTGTCCTGCCCTTCGTCGCCCAGCCGTTGCCTGGCCTTCTCCAGATCCGCCTTCGCGTTCTCGAGGCTGGCTTCTGCCTCGGCCAGTTTGCCCCTGGCGTCATCCGCCTGGGCGATCGAAACCAAACCCTTCTTCTCGAGAGCGAAGATTCGCGCGCTTTGCAGCCGAAGCGTGTCCAGGTCCACCTGCGAACGGGCAACCCTGGCTTGCGCCGCGCTGACGTCCGCAGACGATGCCCCGACCTCCTGAGTGGCCGAAGCCAGGTCGGCCTCGGCCTTTTCCCGGTCGATCTCGTAGGGGCGTCGGTCGATCCTGACCAACACGTCCCCGGCCGAAACAACATCGCCATTCTCGACCAGCACTTCGGTCACCGTGCCGGTCACGCGAGGAACGATCTGGGTGGCAACCACCTTGACGCGCGCATTTCCGGTGATCGGCGTCATGCGATCTGCCGCGATGTACCAGACCAGAAACAGAACAAGGATTGCGACCGTCGTCCAGATTGTCCGCTTCATTCGACCCCTCCCGCGACCGCTTCTTCGCCCGTTTCCGCATCTTCGGCCTCGGAGCCCTGGTTGATCCAGAGGCTTGGCGTGCCCCCATCGGGTGGTCCGGTTTGATTGTTAGTGCATCGTCGGCCTCTGGTCCATCGGCACGATGCTTTCGGGCGCAGGCGGGCGGTAGCCC
>NZ_LQBQ01000035.1 GCF_001507595.1 Ruegeria marisrubri | reverse complement strand
GTGATTGCTGCGGTCAGCGTCGTCTTGCCGTGGTCAACGTGGCCGATCGTGCCGATGTTGACGTGCGGTTTCGTACGCTCAAACTTTTCCTTTGCCATTGCAAAGCTCCTTTTTCTCTGTCGGACGGCGGGGAGATCCCCGCCCTACGGTTGGGTGGGTAGGGCGGGGTTCTCCCCGCCACCCGGGTTATGCGTATTTCGCCTGGATCTCTTCCGAGATGTTCTGCGGAACCGGATCGTAGTGGTCGAACTGCATGGTGAACTGGGCACGGCCCGACGACATCGAACGCAGGGTGTTGATGTAGCCGAACATGTTCGCCAGCGGCACGAAGGCCTGGATGGCGATCGCGTTGCCGCGCGGCTCCTGGCCCGACACCTGGCCCCGACGCGAGGTCAGGTCGCCGATGATGCCACCGGTGTATTCTTCCGGCGTGATCACTTCGACCTTCATGATCGGTTCCAGCAGCTTGGCGCCGGCCTTTTTCAGACCTTCGCGCATGCACATCCGCGCCGCGATTTCGAACGCCAGAACGCTCGAGTCCACGTCGTGGTACTTGCCGTCCACCAGGGCAACCTTGAAGTCGATCACCGGGAAGCCGGCCAGCGGGCCGCTGTCCATGACCGACTGGATGCCTTTTTCGACACCGGGGATGTATTCCTTCGGAACGGCACCACCGACGATGCGGCTTTCGAACGAGTAGCCTTCGCCCGGCTCGGTCGGCGCGATTTCCAGCTTGACCTCGGCGAACTGACCCGAACCACCCGACTGTTTCTTGTGGGTGTAGGTGTGCTCGACCGGCATCGAGATGGTCTCGCGATAGGCCACCTGCGGCGCACCGATGTTGGCCTCGACCTTGAACTCGCGCTTGAGGCGGTCCACCAGGATGTCCAGGTGGAGTTCGCCCATGCCCTTCATGATGGTCTGACCGGATTCCAGGTCGGTTTCCACGCGGAAGGACGGGTCTTCGGCGGCCAGACGGGCCAGACCCTGCGACATCTTCTCCTGGTCGCCCTTGGTCTTGGGCTCGACCGCGATCTCGATCACCGGATCGGGGAAGGTCATGGTCTCCAGAACCACCGGATCCTTCGCGTCGCACAGGGTGTCACCGGTGGTGGTGTCCTTCAGACCCGCCAGCGCGATGATGTCGCCTGCAAACGCTTCTTCGATCTCTTCCCGGTTGTTCGAGTGCATCATCATCATACGACCGATGCGCTCTTTCTTGCCCTTGGTCGAGTTCAGGATCTGGTCGCCCTTGTTCATCACGCCCGAGTAGATCCGGGTGAAGGTCAGCGAGCCGACGAAGGGGTCGTTCATGATCTTGAATGCCAGGCCGGCGAAGGGCTCGTTGTCATCGGCACGACGTGCGATGTTGCGCTCTTCGGTCTCGTCGCCGGGCTTGAAGCCCATGTAGGGCGGCACGTCCAGCGGGCTGGGCAGATAGTCGATCACGGCGTTGAGCAGCGGCTGAACACCCTTGTTCTTGAACGCCGAGCCGCCCAGAACCGGAACGAAGTCCAGCGCCAGGGTGCCCTTGCGCAGCAGCTTGCGCAGGGTCGGGATGTCGGGCTCGTTGCCTTCCAGGTATTCCATCATGGCGTCGTCGTCTTGCTCGACGGCGGCCTCGATCATCTTGCCGCGCCATTCCTCGGCCATGTCCTTGAGGCTGTCGCGAACCGGAGCCTTGACCCAGCTTGCGCCCAGGTCTTCGCCCTGCCACAGCCACTCTTCCATGGTGACCAGGTCGATCAGGCCTTCCAGTTCCGACTCGGCGCCAATCGGGATACCGACCGGAACCGCGCGGGTGCCGGTGCGCTCTTCGATCATACGCACGCAGTTGAAGAAGTCGGCGCCGATCTTGTCCATCTTGTTGACGAAGACCATGCGCGGAACCTTGTAGCGGTCAGCCTGACGCCACACGGTTTCGGTCTGGGGTTCAACACCGGCGTTTGCGTCCAGAACGCAGACGGCACCGTCGAGAACCGCCAGCGAACGCTCGACTTCGATGGTGAAGTCGACGTGGCCGGGGGTGTCGATGATGTTCAGGCGGTGCTTGGGAGTATCGGCGGTCTTACCGTCCTCGGTGCGTTCCCAGAAGGTGGTGGTCGCAGCCGAGGTGATGGTGATGCCGCGTTCCTGCTCCTGCTCCATCCAGTCCATGGTGGCTGCACCATCGTGCACCTCACCGATGTTGTGGGATTTGCCGGTGTAATACAGGATGCGCTCCGAGCAGGTGGTCTTGCCTGCGTCGATGTGCGCCATGATACCGAAGTTACGGTACAGTTCGAGCGGATATTCGCGTGCCATTTGGATAAGCCTCTAGGGTTACCAGCGGTAATGGCTGAAGGCTTTGTTCGCCTCGGCCATCTTGTGGGTGTCTTCGCGCTTCTTAACGGCGGTACCGCGGGACTGTACGGCGTCCAGCAATTCACCGGCGAGGCGTTCTTCCATGGTGTTTTCGTTGCGGTTGCGCGCGGCACCGATCAGCCAGCGGATGGCCAGGGCTTCGCGGCGCTCGGGGCGGACCTCGACCGGCACCTGGTAGGTGGCACCACCCACACGGCGCGAGCGGACCTCGACCGAGGGCTTCACGTTGTCGAGGGCTTCGTGGAACACTTCGACGGGGGCGCGCTTGATCTTGTTTTCAACGCGGTCCAGTGCATTGTAGACGATCCGCTCAGCGACCGACTTCTTGCCGTCGATCATCAGGTTGTTCATGAATTTGGTCAGAACGCGGTCGCCATACTTGGCGTCGGGCAGAACTTCGCGTTTTTCGGCGGCGTGACGACGGGACATCTCGGCCTCTCCTTCTTACTTGGGACGCTTCGCGCCGTATTTCGAGCGGCGCTGCTTACGGTCTTTGACGCCCTGGGTATCCAGAACACCACGCAGGATGTGGTAGCGGACACCCGGAAGGTCTTTCACACGGCCGCCACGGATCAGGACCACCGAGTGTTCCTGCAGGTTGTGGCTTTCGCCCGGGATGTACGAGATGACTTCGTAACCGTTGGTCAGGCGCACCTTGGCGACCTTACGCATGGCCGAGTTCGGTTTCTTCGGCGTGGTGGTGTACACGCGGGTGCAGACGCCGCGCTTCTGCGGGCACTGCTCCAGGTGCATGGACTTCGAGCGTTTCACTTTCGGCTGCCGCGGCTTGCGGATCAGCTGTTGAATAGTTGGCATTCCGGTTTCTTCCCCGTTTTGCAACACACATGACATGCACGCGCATTGCGTGCGGTTAACTTCGCTGCGCCAATGCGTCCACAAGCGCAAAACCCGCGAGCGTTCCCATTCCGAGGTGAACGTCGCGGTTTGGTTATCAGAGGGCGCGAACGACAAAATTGTCCGGGCCTTGACCAGTCCGTTACTGAAATCGGCTTTGGGGCGGCCCCCGGTACCGAGATGACGCGCGTATAGGGGGAGTCGGCCCAAGTGTCAACAGCCTCTCGGGCGCAAGGCCGGTCCGCGCCGGAATGCCTGCCTTTTTCACCCCGCAATTCCGGGATCACTGGGCATCCGAGGCCGCAAGTGCGCAGCGACAAGGCCTACGTTCGGTGCACCTGTTCCGAGCTTTGAAGCGCGCGCTCGCGGAACAGGGTGAACAACCCGGCCCCCACGACCAGCGCCGCGCCCAGCATCGTGATGCGGTCGGGCCAATCCCCGAAAACGGTCCAGCCCAACACCAGAGCCCAGATCAGGCTGGAATAGCGGAACGGGGCCACGAATCCCACCTCGCCGACCCGCATGACCATCACGCTGAAGACATAGCCCATCAACACGAACACCGCGGCGGCCGCCAAAGTCGTGCCGGCAGCCAGTGTCAGCGGCGCCCATTCGGTCGTGGCCGAGGCCAGCGCGCCGGTCATGGTCACCGCAATCGAGGTCGCCAGCGTCACGACCATCGAGGGAACCTCGGGGGACATCCGGCGCGTCAGCAGATCGCGGGCGGTGACGCAGACCACCGCGAACAGCGCGTAGATCGCGTGGCTACTGAACCCTTCCGGCCCGGGCCTCACGATCAGCAGCATGCCGACGAAGCCCACCCCGATCGCCGTCATACGCCGCCAGCCCACCGGTTCCTTGAAGAACAGGGCCGCCCCCAGGGTCACGGTCAGCGGCAGGGCCTGCAGCACCGCCGTCACATTGGCCAGCGGCATGTGCATCAAGGCGGTCAGGAAGAAGAACGTCGCGGCCACCTCGCTGGCGCAGCGCAGCAGGACCGTGATCTTGTCTCGGCGCGGGAAATTCAGATGCAGGGCCCCGAGATGCCGCGCGAGAAAGAAGATCAGCACCGTCGCCAGAAGCCCGCGCAGCGTGACGATCTGGAACAGGGGCAGGTCGGCGCCGACTGCCTTGACCAGCGTGTCGTTCACGGTGAAAGCCGCCATGCTGCCCATCATCAGCAAAGCGCCGGTCATGTTCGGAGCCATGGATCCCTCGTTCAGGTGGTTTCGCGCGGAATTCCGCCCGGGCACAGTGCAGCGCAGGCCTGCGGGTTGGCAATCGCCGATCGTTCGCAGCCGCGTAAAAAGCGCAGCCTGCATCGAGCGCAAAACGCCGCGCGGCACCCATCTCGTGCGGAATTTGCGGGCAGTTTTCCCCAGGGCGGTCGCAACGTCCGGTCGCGGAAAATGGCCTTTCCCATCAGTCCGGGTCAAACGCCTGAGCAGCGACGCGTCGCCCGGTGCAAGAAAAAGGCCCCGCGCGATGGCGGGGCCTTTTCGATAGTCTGATGCCGGAGCTTACTCGCGGCTTTCGGGGGTCTCGACCAGTGTCTCGAACTCGTCGCCGATCATGTCGTCATCCACGATCGGAGCAGCCAGGGCTGCGGCGGCCTCGGCCTCTTCCCGGCGGGCCTCGATCACCACGTTGTCACGCTGCTGCGCGATCTGACGGACACGCTGGGTCGCGCCACCGGTACCGGCCGGGATCAGGCGGCCGACGATGACGTTCTCCTTGAGGCCGACCAGCTTGTCCACCTTGCCCTGAACCGAAGCCTCGGTGAGGACGCGGGTGGTTTCCTGGAACGACGCCGCCGAGATGAACGACCGGGTCTGCAGCGAGGCCTTGGTGATCCCCAGCAGGATCGGCTCGCCCTGGGCCGGACGACCACCGCGCGCGATGGTCTTTTCGTTGGCCGCGTCGAACTCCTGCTTGTCGACATGCTCGCCCTTCAGCAGCGTGGTGTCGCCCGAGTCCAGGATCTCCCACTTCTGCAGCATCTGGCGCACGATGACTTCGATGTGCTTGTCGTTGATCTTCACGCCCTGCAGGCGATAGACCTCTTGCACCTCGTTGATCATGTAGTCGGCCAGAGCCTCGACGCCCAGGATCGACAGGATGTCGTGCGGAGCCGGGTTGCCGTCCATGATGTAGTCGCCCTTCTGCACGAAGTCGCCTTCCTGCACCGGGATGTGCTTGCCCTTGGGCACCATGTATTCGACGGGCTCCAGCGATTCGTCCGCCGGTTCGATCGAGATGCGGCGCTTGTTCTTGTAGTCGCGGCCAAAGCGCACGTAACCATCGATTTCGGCGATGATCGCGTGATCCTTGGGACGACGGGCCTCGAACAGTTCGGCCACACGCGGCAGACCACCGGTGATGTCCTTGGTCTTGGCGCCTTCGCGCGGGATACGCGCAACGACGTCGCCGGCCTCGATCTTCTGGCCGTCCTCGACCGACAGGATCGCGTCCACGGACATCGGATAGTGAACCGGGTTGCCCGCATCGTTGCGGACTGGCTCGCCATTCTCGTCGACCAGGATGATTTCCGGCTTCAGGTCGCTGCCTTTCGGCGCCGCGCGCCAGTCGATCACGATCTTCTGGGTCATGCCGGTGGCATCGTCGGTCTCGTCCCGGACGGCGATGCCCGAAACCAGATCGACATATTTCGCGGTACCGGCCTTCTCGGCGATGATCGGCAGGGTATACGGGTCCCACTCGAACAGCTTGTCGCCGCGCTTGACCTTGTCGCCATCCTTGACGAACAGCTTGGAGCCGTAGCCCAGCTTGAAGCTGGCGCGTTCTTCGCCGTGCTCGTCCTTGATCACCAGCTTCATGTTCCGGCCCATGACCAGGCTTTCGCCTGCGGCATTGACCAGGATCTGCGGGTTTTCAAAGGCGACGACACCGTCCTGGTTGGCTTCCTGGAACGACTGCTGGCCACCCTGGGCAACGCCGCCGATGTGGAAGGTCCGCATCGTCAGCTGGGTGCCGGGTTCACCGATCGACTGGGCGGCGATGATGCCGACCGCTTCGCCGGTGTTGACCATGGTGCCACGCGCGAGGTCACGGCCATAGCACATGGCGCAGACGCCCTCTTCGCTTTCGCAGGTCAGCGGCGAGCGGATGCGGGCCGACTGGACACCGGCTTCGTCGATGGCATCGGCCATGCGCTCGTCGATCAGCTGGCCAGCGGCCACGAGGATCTCGTCCGAACCCGGGCGCAGGATGTCCTCGGCCGCGACACGGCCCAGAATGCGCTCGGCCAGGGAGGCCACCACTTCGCCGTCGTTGACGGCGGCCTCGGCGGTGATGGCGCGGTCGGTGCCGCAATCCTGCTCGCGCACGATGCAGTCCTGCGCCACGTCCACCAGACGGCGGGTCAGGTAGCCCGAGTTCGCCGTCTTCAGAGCGGTGTCAGACAGACCCTTGCGGGCGCCGTGGGTCGAGTTGAAGTATTCAAGAACGGTCAGACCTTCCTTGAAGTTCGAGATGATCGGCGTCTCGATGATGTCGCCGTTCGGCTTGGCCATCAGGCCGCGCATGCCGCCCAGCTGCTTCATCTGCGTGACCGAGCCCCGCGCGCCCGAATGCGCCATCATGTAGACCGAGTTCGGCTCTTTGTCGGCGCCGTTCTCGTCCTTGTCGACGGACGAGATGGTCTTCATCATGGCTTCGGTGACGCGGTCGTTACACTTCGACCAGGCGTCCACGACCTTGTTGTACTTTTCGCCCTGGGTGATCAGGCCGTCCATGTACTGCTGTTCAAAGTCCTTCACCTGCTCGCGGGTGTCGTCCACGATGGCCCACTTGTCCTCGGGGATCACCATGTCGTCCTTGCCGAACGAGATCCCGGCCTTGAACGCCTCGCGGAAGCCCATGACCATGATCTGGTCACAGAAGATCACCGACTCTTTCTGGCCGCAGTAGCGGTAGACGGTATCGATGACCTGCTGCACCTCTTTCTTGCGCAGCAGACGGTTGACCAGCTCGAACGGCGCCTTGTTGTTCCTGGGCAGCAGAGCCCCCAGGCGCACGCGGCCCGGCGTGGTCTCATAGCGCTTCTGAACCTCGTTGCCCTCTTCGTCGATCTGGGTGATCCGGGCGGTGATCTTCGAGTGCAGATGCACCTCGCCCGCGTCGAGCGCGTGCTGCACCTCTTCGATCGAGCCAAAGACCTTGCCTTCGCCCGGCATGCCGTCCCGCTCGAGGGTCAGATAGTAGAGACCCAGGATCATGTCCTGCGACGGCACGATGATCGGCGAACCGTTGGCGGGCGACAGCACGTTGTTGGTCGACATCATCAGCACGCGCGCTTCCAGCTGGGCCTCGAGGCTCAGCGGGACGTGCACGGCCATCTGGTCGCCGTCGAAGTCGGCGTTGAAGGCCGAGCAGACCAGCGGGTGAAGCTGGATCGCCTTGCCCTCGATCAGAACCGGCTCGAACGCCTGGATGCCCAGACGGTGCAGCGTCGGCGCGCGGTTCAGCAGAACCGGGTGCTCGCGGATCACCTCGTCGAGGATGTCCCAGACCTCGGGACGCTCTTTCTCGACCAGCTTCTTCGCCTGCTTCACGGTGCTGGAAAGGCCCTTGGCCTCGAGCCGCGAGTAGATGAACGGCTTGAACAGTTCCAGCGCCATCTTCTTGGGCAGGCCGCACTGGTGCAGCTTGAGTTCCGGGCCGGTCACGATGACCGAACGGCCCGAGAAGTCGACGCGCTTACCCAGAAGGTTCTGGCGGAAGCGACCCTGCTTGCCCTTGAGCATGTCCGACAGCGACTTCAGCGGACGCTTGTTGGCGCCGGTGATCACGCGGCCGCGGCGGCCGTTGTCGAACAGGGCGTCGACCGACTCCTGCAGCATCCGCTTTTCGTTGCGGACGATGATGTCAGGCGCGCGCAGTTCGATCAGGCGCTTGAGACGGTTGTTCCGGTTGATGACGCGGCGATACAGATCGTTCAGATCCGAGGTCGCGAAGCGGCCACCATCCAGCGGCACCAGCGGACGCAGTTCCGGCGGGATGACCGGAATCACGGTCATCACCATCCACTCGGGGCGGTTGCCCGATTCCAGGAAGGATTCGACGACCTTCAGGCGCTTGATGATCTTCTTGGGCTTCAGCTCGCCGGTGGCTTCGGCCAGATCCGCGCGCAGCTGCTCGGCCTCGGCCTCGAGGTCGATGTTCTGCAGCATCTCGCGGATGGCCTCGGCGCCGATATTGGCCTTGAACGCGTCCATGCCATAGGCGTCCTGGGCGTCCATGTATTCTTCTTCGGTCAGCATCTGGCCATAGGTCAGGTCGGTCAGACCGGGCTCGATGACGACGTAGTTTTCGAAATACAGAACGCGCTCCAGATCACGCAGGGTCATGTCCAGCATCAGGCCGATGCGGGACGGCAGCGATTTCAGGAACCAGATATGCGCAACCGGCGCGGCCAGCTCGATATGGCCCATACGCTCGCGGCGAACCTTCTGCAGGGTGACTTCGACACCGCATTTCTCGCAGACGACGCCGCGATACTTCATGCGCTTGTACTTGCCGCACAGGCATTCGTAATCCTTGATCGGGCCAAAGATACGCGCGCAGAACAGACCGTCACGCTCGGGCTTGAACGTGCGGTAGTTGATGGTTTCCGGCTTCTTGATCTCGCCATAGGACCAAGACAGGATCCGTTCCGGCGACGCCAGCGAGACCTTGATTTCGTCAAAGACCTTGGGCGGGGTCAGCGGGTTGAACGGGTTGTTGGTGATTTCCTGGTTCATTTGTTACCTCAAATCTTGCGGAAGGGGGGACGGGAGTGAAGGGCACGCGGCCCTTACTCCTCAACCTCCGCATCCAGGAGTTCCATGTTCAGGCCGAGGCCGCGGACTTCCTTGACGAGCACGTTGAAGCTCTCGGGAACGCCCGCCTCGAAGTTGTCCTCGCCCTTGACGATCGACTCATAGACCTTGGTCCGGCCGGCGACGTCATCCGACTTGACGGTGAGCATCTCTTGCAGGGTGTAGGCGGCGCCGTAGGCTTCCAGGGCCCAGACCTCCATCTCACCGAAGCGCTGACCACCGAACTGCGCCTTGCCGCCCAGCGGCTGCTGGGTGACCAGGCTGTAGGGCCCGGTCGAACGCGCGTGGATCTTGTCGTCCACAAGGTGGTGCAGTTTCAGCAGATACTTGATGCCGACGGTCACCGGGCGCGCGAACTGCTCGCCGGTGCGGCCGTCGAACAGGATGCTCTGGCCGCTGGTGTCAAAGCCCGCGCGAACCAGCGCGTCGTTGACGTCGGCCTCTTTCGCACCGTCGAAGACCGGGGTCGCGATCGGCACGCCGCGGGTGACGTTGCTGGCCGCTTCGACCAGTTCGTCCTCGTCCATGTTCGAGATGCCCTCGGCATAGACGTCCTCGCCATAGGCGTGCTTCATCGCATCGCGCACTGGCGTCAGGTCGCCCGATCGGCGGTATTCCTGCAGCGCCTCGTCGATCTTCAGACCCAGACCGCGCGCGGCCCAGCCCATGTGGGTTTCGAGGATCTGACCGACGTTCATGCGCGACGGCACGCCCAGCGGGTTCAGACAGAAGTCGACCGGGGTACCATCGGCCAGGAACGGCATGTCCTCCATCGGAACGACCTTGGAGATCACACCCTTGTTCCCGTGACGGCCGGCCATCTTGTCGCCCGGCTGCAGCTTGCGCTTCACGGCGATGAAGACCTTGACCATCTTCATCACGCCCGGCGGCAGGTCGTCGCCACGGCGGACCTTCTCGACCTTGTCCTCGAAACGGGCATCCAGGGCGCGTTTCTGCACCTCGTACTGCTCGTTCAGGGCCTCGACGACCTGGGCGTCCTTCTCGTCTTCCAGCGCCAGCTGCCACCACTGGCCGCGGGTCAGCGACTCGAGCAGTTCCTCGGTGATCTCCGAGCCCGCCTTGACGCCTTTCGGCCCCTTGACGGCGGTCTTGCCCAGCAGCATCGACTTGAGGCGCGCATAGATGTTGCGGTCGAGGATCGCCAGCTCGTCGTCCCGGTCGCGGGCCAGACGTTCGACTTCCTCACGCTCGATCTGAAGCGCACGCTCGTCTTTCTCGACGCCGTGACGGTTGAAGACGCGAACCTCGACCACGGTGCCGTAATCGCCCGGCTTCACGCGCAGCGAGGTGTCGCGCACGTCGGATGCCTTCTCGCCGAAGATGGCGCGCAGCAGCTTTTCTTCCGGGGTCATCGGGCTTTCGCCCTTCGGAGTGATCTTGCCGACCAGAATATCGCCCGGCTCGACATCCGCACCGATGTACACGATGCCCGCCTCGTCGAGGTTGCGCAGCGCTTCCTCGCCGACGTTCGGAATGTCGCGGGTGATCTCTTCCGGGCCCAGCTTGGTGTCGCGGGCGGCTACCTCGAATTCCTCGATATGGACCGAGGTGAACACGTCGTCACGCGCGATGCGCTCGGAGATCAGGATCGAGTCTTCGTAGTTGTAGCCGTTCCAGGGCATGAACGCGACGACCACGTTCTTGCCCAGAGCCAGTTCGCCCATGTCGGTCGACGGACCATCGGCGATGACCTCGCCCTTCTGAACCGTGTCGCCCACCTTGACCAGCGGACGCTGGTTGATGCAGGTGTTCTGGTTCGACCGCTGGAACTTGCGCAGCCGGTAGATGTCGACGCCGGCATCGCCCAGTTCCAGATCCTCGGTGGCGCGGATCACGATACGCTGGGCATCGACCTGGTCGATGATGCCGGCGCGTTTCGCCTGGATCGCGGCGCCTGAGTCGATGGCGACCTTTTCCTCGATCCCGGTCCCGACCAGCGGCGCCTCGGCGCGCAGCAGCGGAACTGCCTGACGTTGCATGTTCGAACCCATCAGGGCGCGGTTCGCGTCGTCGTTTTCCAGGAACGGGATCAGCGAGGCCGCGACCGACACCAGCTGTTTCGGCGACACGTCGATCAGGTCCACGTTCTCGCGCGGGGCCAGCGTGTAGTCACCGGCCTGACGGGTCGAGACCAGATCGTTGATGAACTTGCCGTTCTCGTCCAGCGTCGCGTTGGCCTGCGCCACGGTGTGACGCATTTCCTCGGTCGCGGACATGTAGTGGACCTCATCGGTCACCTGCCCGTCTTTCACGACACGGTAAGGCGTTTCGATGAAGCCGTACTTGTTCACGCGGGCAAAGGTGGCCAGCGAGTTGATCAGACCGATGTTCGGGCCTTCCGGCGTCTCGATCGGGCACATCCGGCCATAGTGGGTCGGGTGCACGTCGCGTACCTCGAAGCCGGCACGCTCGCGGGTCAGGCCGCCGGGGCCAAGCGCCGACAGGCGGCGTTTGTGGGTGACTTCCGACAGCGGGTTGGTCTGGTCCATGAACTGCGACAGCTGCGAGCTGCCGAAGAATTCGCGCACGGCGGCCGCGGCCGGTTTCGCGTTGATCAGGTCCTGCGGCATGACGGTGTCGATCTCGACCGACGACATGCGCTCCTTGATGGCGCGTTCCATGCGCAGCAGGCCGACGCGGTACTGGTTTTCCATCAGCTCGCCGACCGAGCGCACGCGGCGGTTGCCGAGGTGGTCGATGTCGTCCACTTCGCCCTTGCCGTCGCGCAGTTCCACCAGCGCCTTGATGCAGGCCACGATGTCTTCGCGATCCAGCGTGCGCTGGGTGTCGGGTTTGTCCAGTGCCAGGCGCATGTTCATCTTCACGCGGCCCACGGCGGACAGGTCATAGCGCTCGCTGTCGAAGAACAGCGTGTCGAACAGGGCCGACGCGGCCTCGACGGTGGGCGGCTCGCCCGGACGCATGACGCGGTAGATGTCCATGAGCGCGGTTTCCCGGTTCATGTTCTTGTCCTGCGCCATGGTGTTGCGGATGTAGGGCCCGACATTGACGTTGTCGATGTCCAGAACCGGAATGTCGGTGATGCCCGCGTCGATCAGCTCCTTCACGGTGCCGCCGATCAGTTCGCCGTCCTTGTCGTATTCCAGCGTCAGCTCGTCACCGGCCTCGACATAGATCGCGCCGGTTTCCTCGTTGATGATGTCCTTGGCGACGAACTTGCCGACGATGTGATCGAAGGGCACCAGCAGATGGGTGATCTTGCCCTCTTCGATGATCTTCTTGACCGCGCGCGGGGTGACCTTCTTGCCGGCCTCGGCGATGACTTCGCCGGTCTTGGCGTCGATCAGGTCATAGGTCGGACGGGTGCCGCGCACGCGCTCGGGGAAGAACGGAGTGACCCAGCCCTTCTTCTTGTCGAGCTTGTAGGACACGGTGTCATAGTAGGCATCCATGATGCCTTCCTGATCCAGGCCCAGCGCATAGAGCAGCGTGGTCACGGGCAGCTTGCGGCGGCGGTCGATGCGCGCATAGACGATGTCCTTGGCGTCGAACTCGAAATCCAGCCACGATCCGCGATACGGGATGATGCGGCAGGCGAACAGCAGCTTGCCCGAGGAATGGGTCTTGCCCTTGTCGTGGTCAAAGAACACGCCCGGGCTGCGGTGCATCTGGGACACGATCACGCGCTCGGTGCCGTTGACGATGAAGGTGCCGTTGGGCGTCATCAGGGGCATGTCGCCCATGAACACGTCCTGTTCCTTGATGTCCTTGACCGACTTGGCCCCAGTGTCCTCGTCGACATCGAACACGATCAGGCGCAGAGTGACCTTCAGCGGCGCACTGTAGGTCATGTCGCGCTGCATGCACTCTTCGACGTCGTATTTCGGCTTTTCCAGCTCGTATTTCACGAACTCGAGAACCGAGGTTTCATTGAAGTCCTTGATCGGGAAAACCGACTGGAACACGCCCATGATGCCTTCGCCGTCTTTCGGCGTGTCACCATCTCCGGAGCGCAGGAAAAGATCGTAAGAAGATTTTTGCACCTCGATGAGGTTCGGCATCTCCAGGACTTCCCGGATCTTGCCATAATATTTGCGAAGACGTTTCTGGCCAAGGAACGATTGAGCCATGTCAGATGTCACCTTTTGATGTTCTCAGCGGACAACGACACCGTCGGGCCCCGGCGCCTTGCCCATACGAGACGACACGTCCGGATCAATTCATGGCCACCGTCCCGAGTGGCGGCCTCCCGATCCGCGAACCGCGTCTTAGAAAACGCCCCTGTTTCAGAGGCCCTTTCTAAGACAGGTTCGGCTGGACCCGGAATTTCCGGGCCCAGCCAAATTTGCGATGCATCACAGATGCACCCGAAGACTGACTTAGGCCAGCTCGACTTCGGCGCCAGCTGCTTCCAGCTTGGCTTTGATGTCTTCTGCTTCTGCCTTGTCAACGCCTTCCTTGATCTTGCCGCCGGCTTCGACCAGTTCCTTGGCTTCTTTCAGGCCCAGGCCGGTGATGCCGCGAACTTCTTTGATGACGTTGATTTTCGAAGCGCCGGCGTTCTTCAGAACGACGTCGAATTCGGTCTTCTCTTCCTCGGCTGCGCCACCGGCGTCACCGCCAGCTGCTGCGACCATGACGGCGCCGCCAGCTGCGGGCTCGATGCCGTACTCGTCCTTGAGGATGGTTTTCAGTTCTTGTGCTTCCAGCAGGGTCAGACCAACGATCTCTTCTGCCAGTTTCTTCAGATCAGCCATTGTATCAGCTCTTTCCGTTTACAGTGTGTGTTCCAACGTCAGGGCATGCGCCCCACGCAGATCATTCAGTGCCAACCGCTTACGCAGCTTCCGCCTTCTCTTCGATGGTGGAAAGGATGCTTGCGATGTTGCTTGCAGGTGCGCCAATCGCGCCAGCGATGTTCGAAGCAGGTGCGCCAATGCAGCCCACGATCGAAGCAATGAGCTCCTCACGCGACGGCATTTTCGAGACGGCTTCGACGCCGGCACGGTCAAGAGCGTTCTCGCCCATTGCACCGCCAAGAATTTCGAACTTCTTGTTCTCCTTGGCGAAGTCCTCGGCCACCTTGGCTGCTGCCACGGGGTCCTCGGAATAGGTCAGAACGGTCATACCCGTCAGCAGGTCGGCCATGCTTTCACACGGCTTACCCTCGAGGGCGATTTTGGCGAGCCTGTTCTTGGCAACACGCACGGAACCGCCCGCTTCGCGTGCACGCGCGCGCAGGTCCTGCATCTCGGCAACTGTCAGACCGGCGTAGTGAGCAACCACCACGACGCCAGAGCTTTCGAAGATCTGGCCGAGTTCCTCGACCACTTTCTCTTTCTGGGCTCTATCCACAGTTCTCTCCAAGTTAGGGACGATGACTCATCCCGGCTCAAGTTTGCCGGGCTGACACCCGGCGTTCAGGTCCGTGATACGGGGTGGAGCCAAAATATCGCCCGAGGGTGGGACCCTCGATCTTTTGGTCTTACCCGTCTCAGGCAGGAAATTAAGACCCCTTGCAGGGCCACCCACCGTCTTGGACGAAACGAAATAAAGCGCACGACGAATCGCACGCTTTATTCCGCTGCCCTCTTTAGGGCAGATCAGCGGGGTTTCCAAGCCCAAAATTCCCGCGCCAAGGAACGTGCTCGGGCCTGCGCCGGGGTATGAAGATGCGTTCTCAGCACCGCCGCGTCCGCGGCATTGATCGACTCGCTTTCGACCTGCGTCCCGTTCGCGACCATGCCGCTGCCGTCGGTGATCACGTGGCGCGACGGGCGATCGTCATCGAACACGTTTCGGCGCGACGTGTCGTTCAGCGTCATGGTCGCGCCGGTTCCGGCGGAATACTGAAAGATCGTCCCGTCCGGCGTGTCCGAGTTGTTGATGATCGGATTGTCGACAATGGACGAATTGGAACTGCTCGCGACGATCAGGCTTTCACTGTCTTGGGCAAAAAAACTTCTTTGAACCATTATCCTTGCTGCCGGTCCTCCCCGCCCGACCGGCGCGGTGCCACATCTCGAGTTCGTTCCAGCGAATCGTCATCCGGTTGCAAAAGCAAAACCGCCGCCATCCTTGACGGATACTGGCTTGCCCGAAACGCAAGGCCCCCGGCAAGGCGTGCTTGCCGGGGGCCTGTCTTTGACTCCGATGGCCCGCCTTATTCGGCCGAGGCCTCGGCGACGTCCACGGTCACGCCGGGGCCCATGGTCGAGCTCAGCGCGATCTTCTTCATGTAGGTGCCCTTGGCGCCCGACGGCTTGGCCTTGGCCACGGCCGAGATGAAGGTGCGGACGTTCTCGGCCAGCTTGGCTTCGTCGAACGACGCCTTGCCGACGCCGGCATGCACGACGCCGCCTTTTTCCGCCTTGAACTGGACCTCACCGCCCTTGGCTGCTTCCACGGCCGCTTTCACGTCCATGGTCACGGTGCCGACCTTGGGGTTCGGCATCAGGTTGCGGGGGCCCAGGATCTTGCCCAGACGGCCGACGATCGGCATCATGTCCGGGGTCGCGATGCAACGGTCAAAGTCGATGTTGCCGGCCTGAATGCTTTCCATCAGGTCCTCGGCGCCGACGATGTCCGCACCGGCCTCTTTCGCCTCGTCCGCCTTGGCGCCACGAGCGAAGACGGCAACGCGCATGTCCTTGCCGGTGCCGTTCGGCAGGCCGACGACGCCGCGCACCATCTGGTCGGCGTGGCGGGTGTCGACACCCAGATTCATGGCGATTTCGATGGTTTCGTCAAACTTCGCGGTCGCGTTGGACTTGACCAGTTTGACAGCTTCCTCGACCGACAGGTTTTCCTTGCCGGCGACGGCTTCGCGCGCTGCGCGGGTGCGTTTACCGAGTTTTGCCATCTTACTTCACCTCGATGCCCATGGAACGGGCCGAGCCCAGGATGATCTGCATTGCGCCTTCGATGTCGTTGGCGTTCAGATCCTTCATCTTGGCTTCGGCGATTTCACGCACCTGAGCCACCGTGACGGTCGCGACGGTCTCGCGGCCGGGGTTCTCTGCGCCTTTCGGACGGTTGCGCTTGCCGACCGGCTTCAGACCGGCCGCCTTCTTCAGGTAGTACGACGCCGGCGGCGTCTTGATGTCCATGGTAAAGGACTTGTCCTGATAGTAGGTGATCACGGTCGGGCACGGAGCGCCGGGCTCCATGTCTGCGGTCTTGGCGTTGAACGCCTTGCAGAATTCCATGATGTTGATGCCGCGCTGACCCAGCGCCGGACCAACCGGCGGCGACGGGTTTGCCTGACCGGCGGGCACTTGCAGCTTCATCGTGCCTGCGAGCTTCTTGGCCATTGGCCTTCTCCTTTTCCAACACCCCTCGGACGCGTCCTCGGGGCCTTACGTTGTGTGGTCTGGTCCGCGCGTCGCGATACGCTCGCCTCCCACGGCTAAATCACGTCAGGACTGCTTGGTGACCTGCGTGAAATCCAGTTCGACCGGGGTTTCCCGGCCAAAGATCGAGACGGTCACCTTCAGCTTCTGGTTCTCGTCGTCGACACCCTCGACCATGCCGTCGAAATCCTCGAACGGACCGTCGTTGACCTTGACCTTCTCGCCCACCTCGAAGGTAAGCAGCGTGCGCGGCGCTTCTTCGCCTTCCTGCACGCGGTTGAGGATCTGGTTCACCTCGGCGTCGCGCATCGGCATCGGGCGGCCCTGCGGCCCCAGGAAACCGGTCACGCGGTTGATCGAGTTGATCAGGTGATAGCCCTTGTCCGACATTTCCATGTGCACCAGCACATAGCCGGGCATGAAGCGGCGCTCGGTCTTGACCTTCTTGCCCCGGCGCACCTCGATCACCTCTTCGGTGGGCACCAGAACCTCGTCGATCTCGTCCTCAAGGCCCTGTTCGGCAACCGAGGCGCGGATCTGTTCTGCGATCTTCTTTTCAAAGTTCGAAAGAACGCTGACCGAGTACCACCGTTTCGCCATGAACCTGTCGTCCTTGTTCTGCCTTCGACACGTCCATTCCCGAACGCATCGGTTATTGAAATCCCATCACGGCCACGCCGCGCTTTCCGGAATAAAAAGCGGCGCGCAGCCCGAATCGCCGCACGCCCATCCCGAAAGGTATCGCGTCACCTACTCCGACAAGGCGCGCTGCGCAAGGGGGCACAAGCGCCGGAACGCGAATTCGGCCCCGTCCCGTGCCAGCGTCAGTTGAACGCGCCCAGGATCAGGTGCAGCCCGCCGCGAATGCCCAGATCGACAAGCGCAAAGAACACGGCGGTCAATGCGGCCATGATGAACACCATCACCGTCGTCAGCAGAACCTCGCGACGGGTGGGCCATACGACCTTGGAAACTTCGGCGCGGACCTGCTGAATGAACTGGATCGGATTGGTGGTGGCCATTTGGCGATGTCTCTCTACTAGCTTTGGCCGGGACATAGCCGGGCATTGCGGCAAATTCAAGGGCACTCGGCGTCAGCGAGGGGTTCCTTCACCCGCGACCTATTGCGCGGCCCTCAGATAGTCGTCGTCTGAAACCTTCTCGAGCCAGTCGGCGAACTGCCCGTCCAAACCTTCCTGGATGGCCAGATGCACCATCGCCGTGTCCGGCCCGGCCCCGTGCCAGTGTTCCTCGCCCGGCGGAATCCAGACGGTATCGCCGGGACGGATCACCTGCGGGGCCTCGCCACGCCGCCCCACCAGACCGACGCCGGACAGCACATGCAGCGTCTGGCCCAGCGGATGGGTGTGCCACGCGGTGCGCGCACCCGGCGCGAAGGCGACCCTCAGCGCCATGACGCGCGCCGGCGCCGGCGCTTCGATCACCGGATCCTGCCAGACGGTTCCGGTGAAATACTCCTTGCGCCCCTGTCGCGTCGGGCGGACGCCTGCCTTGTGGATTTCCATGAAACACCTCCCCGGCGCCCCGGCCCCACCGTTCGCTTGCCGGTCAGGGCTTGGGCTTGTCGTCCCATTG
Organism: Ruegeria marisrubri; assembly: GCF_001507595.1. Lineage (GTDB taxonomy): Bacteria > Pseudomonadota > Alphaproteobacteria > Rhodobacterales > Rhodobacteraceae > Ruegeria > Ruegeria marisrubri. The sequence goes on along the minus strand of NZ_LQBQ01000035.1, from coordinate 264,326 downwards.
ATTGCTGAGAATGCGCCGTGCGTCGCCCTCTGGGTCGTCATACTGGTTCGAGCGCACAGTGTAGATGAACGCGGCAAGGCCCACGCCGCCGAGCAGCAGGGAGATCGGGATCAGATAGGCCAGCACTTCCATCGCTTCACCTCAGCCTCAGGGCGTTCAGGGATACGGTAATCGACGAGGTGGACATCGCCAAGGCCGCGATCAGCGGCGAGCAGAGCCCCGCCACCGCCAGGGGCACCGCGATCACGTTGTAGACCGTGGCGATACGGAAATTCTCGCGGATCCGCCTGGTCGCCTTCACCGCCGTTTCGCAGGCATCCGCGATCGGCGACAGGTCGGTTCCCAGCAGCACGATGTCGGATGCCACCCGCGCGGCGTCCAGCGCCGAGGCCGGGGAGATCGACACATGCGCCGCCGCCAGCGCGGCCGTATCGTTCAGCCCGTCGCCCACCATCAGAACCTTGTGCCCGGCATCCGTCAGAGCCTGCACCCGCCGCGCCTTGTCCTCAGGCAGCGCCTCGGCCTGCCAGTTGTCGATCCCGAGCCGTTCGGCCAGAGCCGCCACCGCCGCCTCGGCATCGCCAGAGATCAGAACCACGTCCTTGCCGGCCTGCCGCAACGCGCTGACGGCCTCGGCCGCGCCGGGGCGCAGGGAATCGGTGAACAGGAAGGCCACCGGCGCACGATCTCCGACCGCCAGCCAGGCCGCCGTCTGCTGCCCCTGCTCGGCCCCGACCCAGGCGGCGCGGCCCAGCCGGACGCGCTGTCCGCGATACTGGCCTTCGGCGCCATAGCCCGGCACCTCGACGATATCCTCGACCCGGGCCGGTTTGATCCCGGCCTCACGCGCCGCCTGGGCCAGGGATTGCGACAACGGGTGCGAGGACGCCCCGGCCAGCGCCAGCGCGATTTCCAGATCCGAACGGGAATGCTCGCCCAGATTCGTCAGTTCCGGCGTGCCTGCGGTCAGGGTTCCGGTCTTGTCGAACACGACCGTATCGACCTCGGCCAGACGCTCGAGCGCGGTGGCGTGCTTGATCAGCATCCCCTTGCGGAACAGACGCCCCGACGCGGCGGTCGTCACGGCGGGCACGGCGAGCCCCAACGCACAGGGGCAGGTGATGATGAGAACCGCCGCCGCGATGTTCAGGGCGGTGCGGATGTCGCCGGAATAGAGGAACCAGCCCACGAAACTCAGCGCCGACAGGATGTGAACGCCCGGCGCATAGAGTTTGGCCGCGCTGTCGGCGAGCGACGTGTAACGCGACCGCCCGGATTCGGCGATCGCGACCAGATCGGCCATACGATGCAGCGAGGTGTCCTGTCCCACGGCGGTCGCGCGGATCGTCAGCGGGCCGGTCAGGTTCACCTCGCCCGCGCTGACGCTCTGGCCCGGTTCGGCGAAGACCGGCAGCGTCTCCCCGGTCAGCAGCGAGCGGTCGAGTTCGGACCGGCCCGACACGATCTCGCCATCCACCGGCATCCGCCCTCCGGGGCGCACGCGCACGAGGTCGCCGACAGTCAGGGCGGACACCGCCACCTCTTCCTCGGCCCCATCGGTCACGCGAATGGCGCGCGGCACCTCCAGCGCCGCCAGTTCCTCGGCGGCGGATCGGGCCACGGCCCGGGTGCGGTAGTCCAGGTAACGGCCGGCCAGCAGGAAGAAGGTCAGGGTCAGGGCCGCGTCGAAATAGGCGTGTTCGCCGCTCAGCGAGGTCTCCCACAGCGAGGTCACCAGCGCCAGCAGGATGGCCAGCACGATCGGCACATCCATGTTCAGCCGCCGGACCCGCAGGGCGCTCCATGCGTTCACGAAGAAGGGCTGCGCCGAAAACGCGATCGCCGGAAAGGCAATCGCGGCGGAAATCCAGTGGAACATGTCGCGCGTCGCGTCCGATGCCCCGGACCAGACCGAGACGGACAGCAGCATCACGTTCATCGAGGCAAAGCCCGCCACCGCCAGACGCATCAGCAGGTCGCGCCCCGCCTTATCCGCCTGCGTCGCGGTCAGTGCGCTGGCATCCAGTTCGTGCGCCTCGTAGCCCGCCCGTTCGAGCACCGGGATCAGGTCGGCGGCGCGCACGTCCGGGCCGGCCTGAACCATCGCCCGCTTGAGGGTCAGGTTCACCCGCGCGGACTCGACACCCGGCACGGCATTCAACTCGCGCTCGACCGTTGCGATGCAGGCCGAGCAATGGATGCCGGGCAGAGACAGCGCAATCTGCACATCCTCGGGCACAGGCTGCACCGGCTCGGCCGGGGCTGCGATGCAGCCCGGACAAGCCGCGGTGCCGGGGCGTATCTGCGCCGTCATCCGCCTAACCCTTCACGTAGATCGGGATGCGTTGGGTGAATTCGGTGCCGTCCTCGGCCCTGGCCACTATGCGAAGGTTCCAGTTGCCCGCGCCCAGTTCGGCCTTGGCCACATAGGCCGTACCATCAAAGGCGAATTCGGGCCGGGTGTCCTCTTTCACATGGGTCGCGCGCCCCAGCACGGCATCAAGCTCGGCCACCTGAACCGGGTTGCCCGCCTTGTCGGTGATCGACAGGATCAGCAACCCTCCGGCAGCCTTGGCATTGACCGTCCAGCCGAGCGCCTCTTGCGCATGGAGCCTTTCGTTGAATTCTTGGCTGGCGACGTAGGAGTTTTTCACCTCAAGCCCGGGAAAGGTCTTTACCGCGCTGTAGGCGAGGGCCAGATTCACCGCGATGATGACACCGAACGCGCCGCCGAATACGGCCAGCGCATGTTTGCCGGTGAATTTGCGTTCCGCCATGATCAGTTCCCCCGTCCGTTGAACGTGGTGTCCTTGTAGGCGCGCTCGCCGCTCTTCAGGTCTTCGACCCAGATCCGCACCGGAGTGCTGGCCGCACTGGACGGCGGCGCCCCTTTCGGTGCCTCGATATATACACGAGTGAGATGGGCCGTGTCAGCCGGCACGGTGACCTTGTCGTCGGGCGAGCCTTCGATCTGGATGCGCATGGACGGGTCCCCCTTGACCGAAAGCTGGAAGGGGCGTTCCTCGCCATGCTTGTTGCGCAGGCGCACGTCATAGGTGTTGCGGATCGAGCCGTCGGACAGCGTCACGTAGGTCGGGTTTCGCACCGGCGCCACGGTCAGGTCGATGTCGGGGCGGATGAACAACGCAAAGAGCAAGCCGAGCCCGACAAGAGACCACAGCGACGTGTAGAGGATCGTGCGGGGCCGCAGGATGTGCTTCCACACGCTTTTCGGCGGCCGGCCGGCGCGTTCGTTCTCTTCGTCGCTGAGCGCCATGTAGTCGATCAGGCCGCGCGGCTTGCCGATCTTGGCCATCATGTCGTCACAGGCGTCGATACACAGCGCGCAGGTGATGCATTCCAGCTGCTGGCCGTCGCGGATGTCGATGCCCACCGGGCAGACATTGACGCAGGCCATGCAGTCGATGCAGTCGCCCAGCTGGGAATCCGGAGTCCGCTTGCCCTTGCCGCGTGGTTCCCCCCGCCATTCGCGATAACCGACGACAAGCGTATCCTCGTCCATCATCGCCGCCTGGATGCGCGGCCACGGGCAGGCATAGATGCAGATCTGCTCGCGCGCGAACCCGCCGAAGAAAAAGGTCGTGCCGGTCAACAAGAGCATGGTGGTGTAGGCGATCGGATGCGCGTTTCCGGTCACCAGATCCCGCGCCAGGGTCGGCGCGTCGGCAAAATAGAACACCCAGGCACCGCCCGTCGCGAGACCGATCAGAAGCCAGACGGCCCACTTGGTCAGCCGCAACCGCGCCTTGCGGAAGTCGAGCTTCTTCTGGCGGTGCAGACGCAGGCGGGCGTTGCGGTCGCCTTCGATCCAGCGTTCCACCAGGATGAAAAGGTCGGTCCAGACGGTCTGCGGGCAGGCATAGCCGCACCAGACGCGACCAAGCGCCGAGGTGAACAGGAACAGGCCGAGACCCGCCATGATCAGCAACCCGGCGACGAAGTAGAATTCATGCGGCCAGATCTCGATCCAGAAGAAATAGAACCGCCGGTTCGCCATATCCAGCAACACCGCCTGATCCGGCAGGCTGGGCCCGCGATCCCAGCGGATCCATGGTGTCAGGTAGTAGATGCCCAGCGTCACCGCCATGATGACCCATTTGAGGTTGCGGAACTTGCCCGAAACCCGCCGCGGAAATATCGGTTCCCGAGGGGCGTAGAGGCTGGGGGCTGGATTGGAATCGCTCACGGAAATGCTCCAGATCTGGGGGGCTGTCGAAGCGTCTTGTTCCAGATCATACATGGCTCAACTTTGACATGGGTCAAAAAGCGCATCGTGCAAATACCTTTTTCACGCTTCGCGCGCCTGACGTTTCAACCACGCGACGAAGGTCTTGACCGCCTGTCTTTGCGGCGATTGAGACGTCACGATGTGGTATCCGCGGTCGTCAGGCTCGGCATACAGCTCGATCAGCCGGCCGGCGCGAATGTCGCCTTCGACGAAGTGCCGCACGGTGACGGTAACCCCCTGCCCCGCGCGCACGCCTTCCAGAACGAGGTTGCCCGGCAGATTCGTCCGCCCGGCGCCGGGCTCGATCGCGGCGCCGTGTTCGGCAAGCCAGGCCGTCGCCTCGGTCGTGCCGACCTCTTCCAGCCAGGGCAGCCGGGCAAGTTCGGCCGGCGTCCAGTCTGTTTTCCCTCCCAGCAGGCCGGGCGCGGCGACGATGACCATGGGCGTCTGCAGCAGCATCTGCGACTGCACGCCCGGCCAGCCGCCCGCCCCGTAGCGGATCGCCACATCCACGCCGCCCGGGCGCAATTCGACCAGTTCGGGCGACGGGTCCAGAACCAGGTCGATATCGGAGTGTTCCGAGCGGAAGGCCGGCAATCGCGGCATCAGCCACGAGGCGGCAAAGGATGATGTCAGCGACACATGCACCGGGCGCTCGGACCCGGACTGCGCGAGATCCGATACCGCGGCGCCAATCGCCCCAAACCCCAGTTGCACGGCGCGGGCGAGATGCTCTCCGTCGGCGGTCAGCGTCAGAGACTTGCCGCTGCGATCCAGCAGCGCCACGCCCAGGAACGTCTCGAGCGCGCGCAACTGCTGACTTATGGCCGCATGGCTTACATTCAGCGCCTCTCCAGCCTGAACCACATTTCTCTTTTCCGCAAAGGCGGCAAAAGCCCTGAGGGATGCCAAAGGCGGAAATCTCAGCCAATCCATATGTAATCCTGACTTACATATTGGAATTGTTATTGAGTCGCAATTTTGCGGTCAAGGAATGATCTTGGTGGCAGATCTCATCGCAACAGGAGAACGATCATGCTGACCATCTATGCCAAGTCCTTCTTGACCGCGACACGCCTCAACACCCCGAAACTGCGCGATGCGCCCCGGCCGGACGCACCGAAACGGAAACGCTGGCTGCCGGAAAATCACTGGTGGCTGAAAGGCGGGCGCGGCGTGGATCCGGAAAACCTGTAGGGCAGATGCGCATTTGCCCACTGGACCGAAACAGGTCTTGGCCTTAGTTTCGGAAAAGTTGGCGCCGGCTGTTCAGGAAACGCGCGAACAGATGGAACAGCCGGCACCGCACCCTTCGGGCGGCGAACCGCCCGAAGGTATTCTCAGGTCTTACTCACCGCCGCCCAGCTGGTGGACATAGGTCGCAACCGCGCGGATCTGCGCCTCGGTCAGGCGGGTATTCCACGCCGGCATCACGCCATAACGGCTGTTCGTGACGGTTTCGGTCAGACTGTCGTAGTCACCACCGAAGAGCCAGATCGCGTCCGACAGGTTCGGCGCGCCCTGCTCGCGGTCGCCCGTCGCATCCTCACCATGGCAGGCAGCGCAGTTGTCCGCGTAGATCACCGAACCGGCCTCGACCGCGCCCGCATCCCGCGGCTCACCCGACAGCGACATGACATAGTTGACGACCTGATCGATCTCCTCTTCGGTCAGCAACTCGTCCCGGCCAAAGGCAGGCATCTCGGAGTAGCGCGCTTCGTCGCTGTCCTCGTTGCGGATACCGTGCGTGATCGTGTAGTGGATGCTTTCGATGTCACCACCCCACAGCCAGTCGTCGTCCAGCAGGTTCGGATAGCCCTTGGCACCGGCGGCACCCGAGCCGTGACACTGGGCGCACCAGGTCTTGAACACGGCGCTGCCGGCCGAAACCGCATAGCTGTTCAACTCGGCGTCGCCCTGGATCGAAGCCAGTTCGACCGACGCCAGCTTGTCGTTGATCGCGGCGTTGGCTTCTTCGACGGCGGCAATCTCGGCCGCCACGTTGGCGCGGGTGGACCAGCCCAGGATACCGGCCGTCGCCGAGTTCACCAGCGGCCAGGCGGGATACAGGATCGTGTAGATCACGCCCCAGATGATCGTGGCATAGAAGGTCCACAGCCACCAGCGCGGCATCGGGTTGTCGAACTCTTCAAGGCCGTCCCAGACATGGCCGGTGGTCTTCGGATCACCCGGTTGCTTTTCAGGTGTCTTGCTCATTTCCGCGCCTCCTCGCATGTGGCGGGTTTGTCTTGATGCCGGAAGGGGATGTTTGCGCTGTCGTCGTGCGCCTTGCCCGCACCGGGGCGGAAGACCCAGAGGACCACCCCGATGAAGAAGGCAAACAGGACCAGCAACATCCAGCTATCCGCGAATTGCCGAAGGATCGTGTATTCTTCCATCACGGTCCTCCTTACCGGCTCGCTTCAGGCGTGAAGGTCGAGAAATCGACCAGGGTGCCCAGCATCTGCAGATAGGCGATCAGGGCGTCCGCTTCGGAAATGCCGGGCTGGCCGTCGAAGTTGCGCACGTTCACCTTGTCGCCGTAGCGCTCGAGCAGACCGTCATAGTCGCTGTCCGGATCCGCCTGGGCGCGGAAATCGGCCTCGGCGTTCGCGATCATCTCTTCGGTATACGGCGTGCCGACGATGGCATTGGTTGCCATGATGTCGCCGATATACTTGCCGTCGATCATCTTGTTCTCGAGGAACCCGTACTTGGGCATCACCGATTCCGGCACCACCGACTGAGGATCGCGCAGGTGGTCCACATGCCACTCGTCCGAGTAGCGGCCGCCCACGCGGGCCAGGTCAGGACCGGTCCGCTTGGACCCCCACTGGAACGGGTGGTCATACATCGACTCGGCCGCCAGCGAGTAGTGGCCATAGCGCTCGACCTCGTCCCGCATCGGGCGGATCATCTGGCTGTGGCAGACATAGCAGCCTTCGCGGATGTAGATCTCGCGCCCCGCCATTTCGAGAGGGGTGTAGGGCCGCATGCCCTCCACCTTCTCGATGGTGTTCTCAAGGTAGAACAGCGGGGTGATCTGCACGATGCCACCGATGGTCACGACCAGAAAGCTGAAGATCAGCAGGAGGGTGACGTTGGTCTCGAGGATCTTGTGTTTGTCGAGAATTGCCATTGTTCCGGCCCTCCTTATTCAGCCGGGACCGCGACCGACAGGCTGGCCTCTTTGGCCGGCGCCTTCCGGACGGTCATCCACAGGTTGTAGCACATGATCACCGCACCCGTGACGTACAGAACGCCGCCCAGAGCACGCACCACGTACATCGGGAACTTGGCGGCCACCGTGTCGGCGAACGAGTTCACCAGGAAGCCGTTGGCGTCCACTTCACGCCACATCAGGCCTTCCATGATGCCGGTGACCCACATCGACGCGGCGTAGAGCACGATGCCGATGGTGGCGAGCCAGAAGTGCCAGCTGACCATCTGCAGCGAGTACAGACGCTCGCGCTTCCACAGGACGGGCACCAGGAAGTACAGCGCACCAAAGGTGATCATGCCGTTCCAGCCCAGCGCACCCGAGTGCACGTGGCCGATGGTCCAGTCGGTGTAGTGCGACAGCGAGTTCACCGCGCGGATCGACATCATCGGGCCTTCGAAGGTGGACATGCCGTAGAAGCCCACCGAGATGACCATCATGCGGATGATCGGGTCGGTGCGCAGCTTGTCCCATGCGCCCGAGAGCGTCATCAGACCGTTGATCATACCACCCCACGAGGGCATCCACAGCACGACCGAGAACACCATGCCCAGGGTCGAGGCCCAGTCAGGCAGCGCGGTATAGTGCAGGTGGTGCGGACCGGCCCAGATATACAGGAAGATCAGCGCCCAGAAGTGGATGATCGACAGCTTGTAGCTGAAGACCGGACGTTCGGCCTGTTTCGGGATGAAGTAGTACATCATGCCCAGGAAGCCCGCAGTCAGGAAGAAGCCCACGGCGTTGTGGCCATACCACCACTGGATCATGGCGTCCTGCACGCCCGACCAGACGATGACCGACTTCGAGCCCCAGATGCTGACCGGGATGGTCATGTTGTTGACCAGGTGCAGCATGGCCACCGTCACGATGAAGGCCAGGTAGAACCAGTTGGCCACGTAGATATGCGGCTCTTTCCGCTTGACGATCGTGCCCAGGAACACGGCCAGGTAGGCCACCCAGACGATGGTCAGCCACAGGTCCACATACCATTCCGGCTCGGCATATTCCTTGGACTGGGTTCCGCCCAGCAGATAGCCGGTCGCCGCCAGCACGATGAACAGCTGGTAGCCCCAGAACACGAACCAGGCCAGGTTGCCGCCCCAAAGACGGGCCGCGCTGGTCCGTTGCACCACGTAGAAGGACGTGGCGATCAGCGCGTTGCCGCCAAAGGCGAAGATCACTGCCGACGTGTGCAGCGGACGCAGACGTCCGAAATTGGCAAACCCCTGCGCCCACTCGAAGTTGAGGGCCGGGAAAGCGAGTTGAAAAGCGATAAAGGTTCCGGCGAGGAAACCCACGACCCCCCAGAAGGCCGTCGCGATCACGCCGTAGCGCACCACGCCGTCCATGTATTCCCCCGAGCGATCCGTCAGGATGTCCGGTTCGTCCGTGTTCCGAAGGGTCCAGATGAACAACCCACCGGCAATGAGCGTGATCAGGATGGCATGCACCTGATACGCCAAGTCTCGTGCATAATTGGCTGCCATCGCGCCGAACAACGCGACCAGACCAAGCACGATCAGCTTGATGTAATTCGACATATTGCGTCCCTTTGCCATGTCCCGCGCGTTTCTCGCGTCGCGCCAGACTTCTTTGACTGGTTGCCGTAATGTATAATGACAGCCAGAGTTGCTTTGATCTGTGTCAAGACAATAGCCCGTTTTCTGTGACACGCATAACCAATCATTGGGAAAACTGGTCGCACTTGGAATTGCGCCGGAACCACGAGGTTGAAATGTCTTATAAAACCCTGCTGACCGTAATGACAGAGACCAAGCTGGCAGAACCCGCCTTGGCGCAGATGGTCGCGCTTGCCGAGGCGCAGGATGCGCATGCCGAGGCACTCTGTCTTGGCGTCGACCGCAGCCAGACCGGGTACTACTATGCGGGCGCGAACGCCCTGATCCTTCAGGAGACGCTGAGCCGCGCCAAGGCCGAGGCGGACGAAGTTCTGGCCTTTGCCGAAAACTACCTTGGCAAGTCGGGCGTTCGCTGGTCCGCCGAGAGCGGCGTGGCGCAGATTGCCGATCTCGGCCGTCACGTCGCGCACCGCGCCCGCTTCTCGGATCTCGTCATTCTGCCGCGCCCCTATGGCGAAGGCCGGGGCGCCGAGGCCGAGCCCATCGTCGAGGCCGCGATGTTCGAAGGACATGCGCCGGTTCTGATGGTCCCGGATGATGCCAAGCCTTTCTCGAAACCGGGAACGATCATGATCGGCTGGAACGAAAGCATCGAGGCGATGCGCGCCATCCGGCAGGCGCTGCCGTTCCTGAAACAGGCCGATCTGGTGCGCATCGTGGTGATCGACCCGCCGCGCCACGGCCCCGATCGCTCGGATCCGGGCGGGCTGCTGTCGCAGATGCTGTCGCGCCACGGTGTGAAATGCGAGATCGACGTCCTCAGCAAGACCATGACCCGCGTTTCCGACATCCTGAACCGCCACGCGGCGGACACCAGTTCGGATCTTATCGTGATGGGGGCCTATGGCCACTCGCGTTTCCGCGAGGCGATCCTGGGCGGGGCGACGCGCAACATGCTCGAGCAGGCCACGGTGCCTGTGTTCATGGCGCACTGAAGCTCGCCCAAACGGAATTGAAGGCGCCCCAAGGGGCGCCTTTTTTCATGCCTTGCGGATCAGTCCCACGATGAACAGCAGGATCACCGCGCCGATCGTGGCATGTAGGATGGATGCAAACATGCCGCCCCCCACCGCAAATCCAAGCGCCGGAAAGATCAGCCCCGCCAGAAAGGCCCCGACGATCCCAACGATGATATTGCCGAACAGGCCGAAACCGCGGCCTTCCATGATCTTGCCGGACAGCCAGCCGGCAACGGCTCCGACAATCAGCATGCTCAACAGGCTTTCAAATTGCATCCGCCTTCCCTCCTCCGCAAATGCCTGGGAGCACTAGAGCACGGGAAAGCGGACAAATCACGCCCTTACATAGTGCATGCCCTGGAACTGTGCCCGCAACGCGCGCGTGTCTTTGGCCACCTGTTCCGGATCATTGCCCGTCAGGCCGCGCACGACCAACGCCGACAGTTCTGCCGCATGGTCTGGCGTCACCCCGCGACGCACCAGCTCGGGCGTGCCGATGCGCAGCCCGTTCATGTCCCCCTCGACCGAAGCAATCGGCAAGCCGATACCGCAGGCAAGGAACCCGGCCCGGCGCAATGTCCTGGACGCCGCCTGCCCACCGCCGAAGCCCGCTGCCTCGACCGCGAATTGGTGTGAAGCGGTCGCCCCTTTGGCCCCCTTGAACACTGGCAGTCCCAGCGCCTCCATCTCGGCGGCCAGCGCCTGCGCCAGATCGACCATCGCCTGCCCATAGGCAGGGCCATATTCGATCCAGTCCAGCAGCGAAATCGCCAGGGCCGCCGATTTGGCCGCATCGAAATTCGCGGTCATGCCGGGAAAGGCGATGGCGTCCAGACGCTCAGCGATTTCGGCGTCATTGGTCACGATCAGGCCACCGGCCGGGCCGCCGAGGCTCTTGTAGGTGCTCATGGTCATCAGATGCGCGCCCTCGTCCAGAGGATTGGCCCAGACCCCGCCCGCGATGATCCCGCACTGGTGCGCGGCATCGAACAACACCTTCGCGCCCACCTCGTCGGCGATCTCGCGCACCGCCCGCACCGGGTGCGGAAACAGGTTCAGCGACCCGCCGACCGTGATCAGTTTGGGCCGGTGTTCACGCGCCAAGGCCCGCAGACCCTCCAGATCAAGGCTGTATCCATCGGCGTCCACCGGGGCGTTCAACGTGCGCAGGCCATACAGACCGGCGCAGCCGTCGGAATGGTGGGTCACATGGCCACCGATGCTGGCCGGCGGAGCAATGATCGCGTCGCCGGGACGGGTGAGCGCCATGAAGCCGTAGAGATTGGCCAGGGCACCCGAGCCGACCCGAATCTCGGCATAGCGCGCGTTGAAAACCCGCGCGGCCAGTTCCGCCGCGATCACCTCGATCTCTTCGATGGCCTCAAGGCCCATCTCGTATTTGTCGCCGGGATATCCCAGCGACGGACGGCTGCCCAACCCCGCCGCCAAGGCCGCCTCGGCACGCGGGTTCATCACATTGGTTGCGGGGTTGAGGTTGAAGCACTCCGCGTCATGGATTTCCCGGTTGCGCTCGATCAGGGCGTCGATCCGGTCGCCGATCGCGGCGGGATCCGCGGCAGCGGTTTCAGCGGCAATCTGCTGAACGCGGGCTTCGCAATGGGCGGGAACCCAGGAACGGTGGGCAAGCTGTGGCATTGGAACCTCCTTCGTGTCGGGCACCAGAATGCGTCCGCACCCCATTGCGGGCAAACCAGTTTTGCGAAAAACTAGGGTCAGAAAAATTGAGTCTGAAACAATGCCCGTTGCACCGCCCCGCCCCAAATCCTTTCCGCTGAACGCGCTGCGCGCGTTCGAGGCGGCCGCCCGGCTGGGCGGTTTTGCCGCCGCCGCCGACGAACTGGGCGTCAGCCCCGGTGCGGTGTCGGCCCATGTGAAAGGACTGGAGGAGGACCTGGGCGCGCCGCTCTTCGACCGCAATGCCCGAGGCGTCACCCCGACCGCCCTTGCCCGCCGCGTTCTGCCCGACCTGACACAGGCCTTTGACGCGCTTGGCAACGCGACCCAGACCCTGCGCGCCGTGGCGATGCCGCATGTGGTGCATGTGGTGGCGCTGCCTTCGGTGGCGCAACTGTGGCTGTCGCCCCGCCTGCCCGAGCTGCGCGCCGCCGCGCCCGAGATCGAGATTTCCCTGACGGCGATGGAGGCCCCGCCGAACCTCAAACGCGCGCCCTATGACCTCTACCTGTTCTTCGGCGACATGCCAGGCGAAACACTGGCCCCGGACGTGATCTTTCCGGTCTGCGCCCCGGCGCTCGCCGAACGCCTGAACACACCCGAAGATCTGCTGGGCCTGCCCTGCCTGTCCGACACCTCCTGGTCCGGCGATTGGCGACACTGGGCGGATGCGGCGATGCCCGGCACGGATTTCACCCCGCGCGGCCCGGTCTTTTCGCTCTATTCGCTTGCGGTGGAGGAAACCGTGAACGGCGCCGGTGTGCTGATCGGGCACCAAGCCTTGATCGCGCCGTATCTGCGCTCGGGCCAACTGGTCGCACCGTTCGAGACCCGCGTGACCCTGCCCAGCAGCCTCAAACTCTGGAGTCCGCGGCCCCTCAGGCCGAACACGCCGGCCGGCAAAGTCGCGAAATGGTTGCGTGAAACGGCTTAGACGAGAAAGCCGCCATCGGTGTCGTCGCCCGCCTCTTCCATGAGGCGGCCCATGTCGGGGATGGTGACGTGACGCTTGCCTTCCAACTGGATGATTCCATCCTTTTTCAGCGCGGACATCTGCCGGCTGACGGTCTCCAGCGTCAGGCCCAGGTAATCCGCCATCGCCTCGCGCGTCAGCGGCAGGTCGAACACGATCGGTCCCGACGAGCGACCACGGGTCAAAGTGGCATCTCGGCGCGCGATGATCGACAGGAGGCTGGCGATCTTTTCGCGCGCGGTCTTGCGGCCCAGCACCAGCATCCATTCACGGGCGGCGTCCAACTCGTCCAGAGTCATCTGCAGCAGACGGTGCGCGATATGCGGTGTCCGCGCCATGAGTTCCTCGAACGGCTTCTTTCGGAAACAGCACATCACGATATCGGTCGTGGCTATCACGTCGTAGGCCGCCGTTTCCCGGCCCGGGCGGCCGACGAAGTCGCTGGGCAGCAAAAGGCCGACCATCTGGGTCCGCCCGTCCTCCATCGTCTGGGTCAGAGAGGCGATTCCCGACACGACCGAACCGACGAAATTCATCTGGTCGCCCGACCAGATGATCGTCTGCCCGGCCTCGAAGCTGCGGTAATACTTGATTTCCTCGAGTGCCTCGAGCTCATCCCGTTCGCAATGCGCGCATACGGCACGGTGCCGGATCGGACACTCGCCGCAATTGGAATGTTCAATCTGTATCGGAAGAGTCATCTGTTCGCCCATTTGATCTCGGTCAAGGTGTCCGAGCCAACCATCTTATAGCGGTCTCTTCATGATAGCGAAATCCCAATTAGCCCGGCTCGGACTTTTTGACGCGAAAGTTCCGCGCTACACGAGCTACCCGACCGCGCCCCATTTCAGCAATGACGTGGGGCCTGAGCTGTTTGGCGACTGGATTTCGGGCATCAAGCCCGGCAGCGCCATCTCTCTCTATGTCCACGTGCCGTTCTGCCGGCGGCTGTGCTGGTTCTGCGCCTGTCGGACACAAGGCACCCAGACCGACAATCCGGTCATCGCCTATGTCGATACGTTGAAGGCGGAACTGGACCTGCTGGCGGCCCGCCTGCCCGAGGGTGTGACCCTGTCGCGGCTGCACTGGGGCGGCGGCACGCCGACGCTGCTCAACCCCGACCTGATGCGCGATCTGGCAAAGCGGATCCTGGAGATCGTGCCGCTTGGACCCGGCGCCGAGTTCTCGGTCGAGATCGACCCCAACGAGATCGACGACGCCCGTCTGGATGCACTGGCCGAGGCCGGCATGAACCGGGCCTCGATCGGCGTTCAGGACTTTGACGAGGAAATCCAGAAGACCATCGGCCGGATCCAGGGCTACGACGTGACCCGCAAGGCGGCCGAGATGATTCGTGCCCGCGGCATCGCCAGTCTGAACGCGGATATCCTGTATGGCCTGCCGCACCAGACCAAGGCGCGGATGACCGAAAGCGTGCAGAAGCTGTTGTCGCTCAACCCCGACCGGGTGGCGCTCTATGGATATGCGCATGTGCCCTGGATGGCCAAACGGCAGCAGTTGATCCCGTCGGATGCGCTGCCCACGCCGGAACAGAGGCTGGACCTGTTCGACACCGCGCGCCGCCTGTTCATGTGGGACAACTACGCCGAGATCGGCATCGACCACTTCGCCACGCAGGATGACGGCCTGACCCATGCGCTCAAGGCCGGCCGGCTCAAGCGGAACTTCCAGGGCTACACCGACGATCAGGCCGAGGTTCTGATCGGGGTCGGGGCCAGCTCGATTTCGAAATTCCCGCAGGGCTATGCGCAGAACGCGCCGGCCACCGGGGCGCATACCGCGGCCATCCGCGAAGGGCGGTTCTCGACCTCGCGCGGCCACCTGTTCAAGGAGCAGGACGTTCTGCGCGCCCGGCTGATCGAGGCGCTGATGTGCGACTTCCGGATCGATTCGGCGGAAATCCTGCGCGACCACGAGGTGACCCGCGCCGAGCTGGTCGGGATGTACGAGAAAGCCAATCGCGAGTTCGACGGGTTGCTGAGCATCAACGACGAAGGCCTGTTCATTCCGCCCGAGGCCCGGCCGCTGACCCGGATGATTGCGCGCAGCTTTGATGCCTATGACCTGAGCAAGGCGGGGCACAGTTCGGCCATCTAGGGCCGGCGAAACGGAACAATGGCGGGTCGCGAACATGATCCGCCCTTTCTTTGTGCGGGGGGTTGACGCCCGCCTCTGGGATTTCCCACACTTGTGGGGCCGGGGCAGCGCAGCGTCCGGCGCCTGAGGCAGGCAGAGATACAGGCAGTCATTGCCGGCGTCTTGGCGTCCGACAAACCCTTTTCGTGCAGCGGAACTGCAACCAGAGAAAGGGACAGCCCATGCGCGTCTTCACAGTCCTCGGCCCGAGCCAGTCGGGCAAGTCTACACTGGTCGAGGCCATCAGCCGCCTCGACGACCGCCCAACCAAATTCGACGTATCCGGAACCGTGCATCTGCACGGTTTTTCTTATTTGGGCGAGCCGTGGTGCGCGGTTGACGTGGATGGCGGCGGCGACTCGCTGGCCTATGTCGGGCCGGCGATGGCCATCTCGGATGCCGCCGTGGTCGTGGTCCCGCCGGATCCGGACGCGGCGGTGCTGTCCGCACCCTACCTTCGGCTGGTCGAAGAGGCCGGCATTCCCTGTTTCCTCTTCATCAACCGGATGGACAATCCGAATGGCCGGATCCGGGACATCATCGCAGCATTGCAGACCTACTGCACGCATCACATCGCGCTGCGCCAGGTCCCGATCCGCGAAGGCGACCAGGTGATCGGCGCAGTGGACCTGATTTCCGAGCGGGCGTGGAAATATCAGGAAGGCCAGCCCTCGGCGCTGATCGAACTGCCGAAATCGGTCGAGGAGCGCGAGCAGGAAGCGCGCGCCGAGCTTTTGGAGACCCTGTCGGATTTCGACGACCACCTGCTGGAGCAGCTGATCGAGGACAAGCTGCCGCCCAGCGAAGAGATTTACGATCTGGCCGCCCAGGTCCTTCAGAACCACCAACTCATTCCCGCCTGCCTTGGCTCGGCCAGCCACGGCAACGGCCTGACCCGCCTGATGAAGGCCCTGCGGCACGAGGCGCCCGAGTTCGACATCGCCGCGCACCGTGACGAGGCAGACGACGATGCGCTGGCCGTCGCGGGCTTTGCCGATGTCAAGAAACACATCGGCAAGATCACCGTGTTGCGCGGGTTGGGTCGGGGGATCAAGAACCACGACCCGCTCGGGGGCGAAACCATCGGCAACCTGACGGGTCTGGACGCCAAGACGCAGATCCCGGCGCTGGAAGCCGGCCAGATCGGTCTTGCGGTCAAGTCCGATCACCTCAACCCCGGCAATCTTTACGACACCGAAAAGGCCACGCCCCTGCCGGAATGGGCCACCTCGCACCCCTCGGGATACCGCCAACTGGTCACCCCGGCCCATGAACGCGACGACGTTCGCCTGTCGAACGCGCTGGCCAGGCTGGCCGAGATCGACCCCGGCCTGCACCTGAGCCAGGACGATGCAACAGGGCATGCGATCATCGGAACCCAGGGTCCGCAACACATGCGGCGCATAGCCGCCAAGCTGGAAGAGGACTTCGGGATCGAAATCGAGACCGAGCCTGTGCAGACCGCCTATCGCGAGACCATCCAGAAGCCGGTCGAACACCACCACCGCCACCGCAAGCAATCCGGCGGTGCCGGGCAGTTTGCCGACGTGGTGATCGCGGTCGAGCCGCTGCCGCGCGGATCGGGGTTCCAGTTCGAGGAAGTGGTCAAGGGCGGCGCCGTGCCCAAGAACTACATCCCCTCGGTCGCTCAGGGGGCGCAGGACGCTCTGGCGCAGGGCCCTCAGGGCTTTCCGGTCGTCGATGTCAAGGTGACGCTGAAGGACGGCAAGCATCACAGCGTCGACAGTTCCGACTATGCCTTCCGCACCGCCGGCAAGAATGCCGTGCGCGAGGCGCTGCCCGAGGCCAAGCCGGTCGTGTTGCAGCCGATCCTGCACGCCGAGATCCATCTGCCCTCGATCTATGTGGGCGACCTGGTGCCGACGATCAGTTCGCTGCAAGGGCAGGTTCTGGGCTTCGAGGGCAACCCCAACATTTCGGGCTGGGAGATCTTCAACGCTCTCATTCCGGCGGTGGCCGAGGACGAGTTGCACCGGACGCTCGCCAGCGCCACGCGCGGGACGGGATGGGTCAACCTGACTTTCGACCACTATGAAGAGCTGCGCGGAGAGGTCCCCAAGGCGACGCGGGAACAGGTGGCCAACGCCTGAACCGGCGAGACGGCCAAGGCCCTCGCGCGGTCTTGGCCGTTTCCTACCCGGCGGCCGCGATCAGTTCGCGGGTGTAGTCGGTCCTGGCGTTCTCGAACAGCTCCTCGGCCGTGCCCGTCTCGACCACATCCCCGTTCCGCATCACCAGCACCTGATGCGACATGGCGCGCACCACCTTCAGGTCGTGGCTGATGAACAGGTAGGCCAGCCCGTATTTGCGCTGGAGATCCCGCAGCAGATCGACGATCTGAACCTGAACCGTCATGTCCAGCGCACTGGTGGGTTCATCCAGAACCAGCAGTTTGGGGCGCAGGACCATGGCGCGGGCGATGGCGATTCTTTGCCGCTGGCCGCCCGAGAACTCGTGCGGATAGCGGTCCATCATCTCCGGATCGAGCCCGACCTCGGTCATCACCTCGGCCACCAGTTCGCGCGGGGCGCGGTGCGGGTCGACCTTGTGGATGGCCAGTCCCTCGGCAATGATCTGCATACAGGTCATCCTCGGGCTGAGGCTTCCGAACGGGTCCTGGAACACGATCTGCATGTCCTTGCGCAGCCGCCGCAGTTCGCGCGTGGACCAGCTGCGGACGTCCTGCCCGCGAAAGGTGATCCCGCCCTCGGAGGCAATCAGCCGCATCAGCGCCAGGGCCAGCGTGGTCTTGCCCGAGCCGCTTTCACCGACGATGCCCAGCGTCTCGCCCGCGCGCACGCGGATCGTGGCGTCGTTCACCGCCTTCACATGGCCGACGGTGCGCTTGAGGAACCCCCGCTGGATCGGGAACCAGACCTTGAGGTGATCTGTCCGGGCGATCTCTTCGGCGCCCGCCGGCACGGGATCGGGCGAGCCCGAGGGTTCGGCCGCCAGCAGTTTCTGCGTGTAGGGATGCTGCGGGTTGGCGAAGATTTCGGCGGTTGCGCCGGTTTCGACGATCTCGCCATCCTTCATCACGCAGACCCGGTCGGCGATGCGCCGCACGATGCCCAGGTCATGGGTGATGAACAGCATCCCCATGTTCTCCGACTTCTGCAGCTCGGCCAGCAGTTCGAGGATCTGCGCCTGGATGGTCACGTCCAGCGCGGTGGTCGGCTCGTCCGCGATCAGGATGTCGGGCTTGTTGGCCAGCGCAAGCGCGATCATCACACGCTGCCGCTGTCCGCCGGACAGCTGGTGGGGATAGGCGTCCAGACGCTCCTCGGGGTCGCGGATGCCGACCTTGGTCAGCAACTCGACGATCCGCGCCCGCGCCGCATCGCCGGTCAGCCCCTGGTGCAGCGCCAGCGACTCGGCCATCTGCTTCTGGATCGTGTGCAGCGGGTTGAGCGAGGTCATCGGCTCCTGGAAGATGAAGCTGATGTCATTGCCGCGCACATCCATCAGCCGCTTTTCCGAGGCACCGATCATCTCCTGCCCGTCATAGAGAACCGAGCCCTCGACCGTCGCGCTTTCGCCCAGCAGCGACACGGTGGACAGCGCCGTGACCGACTTTCCCGAGCCCGACTCGCCCACCAGCGCAACAGTCTCGCCCCGGTCCACGGTAAAGGACACGCCCCTGACCGCCTGCGTCACCTGGCCGTCCTGCCGGAACGAGACCCGGAGGTTTCTGACTTCGAGCAGGCTCATGAGAACGTCTTCCTCGGGTCAAAGGCATCGCGCACGCCTTCGAAGATGAAGACCAGAAGCGACAGCATGATGGCAAAGGTGAAAAACGCGGTGAAGGCCAGCCACGGCGCCTGCAGGTTCTGCTTGGCCTGCAGGGTCAGTTCCCCCAGCGAAGGCGCCGAGGATGGCAGGCCGAAGCCGAGGAAATCAAGGCTGGCCAGCCCGCCGATGGTGCCGGTGACGATGAAGGGCATGAAGGTCAGCGTCGCCACCATCGCGTTGGGCAGCATGTGGCGGAACATGATGGTCATGTTGCCCACGCCCAGCGCCTTGGCGGCACGCACATATTCAAGGTTGCGCGCCCGCAGGAACTCGGCCCGCACCACGCCCACGAGGCCGGTCCAGGAAAACAGGATCATCAGCCCGACCAGCAGCCAGAAACTTCGCCCCAGAATCGCGAACATGATGATGATGACGTAGAGCGACGGGGTCGCGGACCAGATCTCGATGATGCGCTGGAACACGAGGTCCAGCCAGCCGCCGAAATAGCCCTGGATGGCCCCGGCGAAGATGCCGATCAGGCTGGCGATGCCGGTGACGATCAGGGTGAACAGGATCGACAGGCGGAAGCCGTAGATCACCCGCGCCAGCACGTCGCGCTTGGTGTCGTCGGTGCCCAGCCAGTTCTGGCTGTTGGGCGGCAGCGGCGCCGCGCCGGGGCGGTCGACGGTGGTCCTGTAGGAATAGGGGATCGGCGGCCAGATCGCCCAGCCCTGATAGAACCCGTCCGCTTCGAACGTGCCGGCGTCGATCTGTTCGAGTATCCCCTCGGGGTCGTCGAAACACTCCTCCAGCCCGCCCGAGGCGATCAGGCATTGCACCTCGGGGTCGCGATAGATCGCCTCGGTCTGGAAATCCCCGCCGAACGCGGTTTCGGGGTAGAAGTTGAAGATCGGGGTAAAGAACTCGCCCCGGTAATTGACGAGGATCGGCTTGTCATTGGCGATGAACTCGGCAAAGAGCGAGATGCCGAACAGCACCGAAAAGATGATCAGCGACCAGAAGGCGCGGCCGTTGCGGCGGAAGTTGCGCCAGCGGCGCTGGTTGAGCGGTGACAGCGCCATCTACCCCTCCCGGCTTTCGAAATCGATGCGCGGATCGACCAGCACATACATCAGGTCGCTCAGGATGCCGACGACGAGGCTCATCAGGCCGAAGATGAACAACGTGCCGAAGATCACCGGATAGTCGCGCGCCACGGCCGCCTCGAAGCCCAGCCGGCCGAGGCCGTCCAGCGAAAAGATCGTCTCGATGATGATCGAGCCCGAGAAGAAGACGCCGATGAACACCGCCGGGAAGCCCGCGATCACGATCAGCATCGCGTTGCGGAACACATGGCCATACAGCACCCTGCGTTCGCTCAGCCCCTTGGCGCGGGCGGTCATCACGTAATGTTTCTTGATCTCGTCCAGAAACGAGTTCTTGGTCAGCAGCGTCAGGGTCGCGAAGGCCGAGATGGTCGAGGCCACGACCGGCAGGGTGATGTGCCAGAAATAGTCGAGGATCTTGCCGCCCAGCGACAGGCTGTCCCAGTTGTCCGAGGTCAGCCCCCGCAGCGGGAAGATCTGCCAGTAGGACCCGCCCGCGAACAGCACCAGCAGCAGGATCGCGAACAGGAAACC
Source organism: Ruegeria marisrubri (assembly GCF_001507595.1). Classification (GTDB taxonomy): domain Bacteria; phylum Pseudomonadota; class Alphaproteobacteria; order Rhodobacterales; family Rhodobacteraceae; genus Ruegeria; species Ruegeria marisrubri. The sequence goes on along the minus strand of NZ_LQBQ01000035.1, from coordinate 244,040 downwards.
GGGAATCGCGTAGGCCACGATGATGGCGCCGCTTGTCCAGGTGTCGAAGGTCGAGCCGTCCTTGACCGCCTTGCGGATGCCCAGGGGGATCGAAACCAGATAGGCGATCAGCGTCGACCACAGCCCCAGCGAGATCGACACCGGCATCTTTTCCAGCACCAGATCGACCACGCTGATCGAGCGGAAATAGCTCTCGCCGAAATCCAGCGTCAGGTAGTTGCCCATCATGTTCAGGAACCGGGTGAGCGGCGGCTTGTCGAAACCGAACTCGCGCTCGAGCTCTTTGATGAATTCCGGCGGCAATCCGCGCGCGCCGACATAGCGCTCGCTGGCGCCGCCGGACTGGCGCTCGATGTCGCCGCCACCGCCGGCGATGCCCTCGAACACGTCACCGCTGCCCTCCATCTGGGCGATGATCTGCTCGACCGGGCCGCCGGGCACGAACTGCACCAGCGTGAAGTTGATGATCATGATCCCCAGCAGCGTGGGGATCACCAGCAACAGGCGTCGTAGAATATAGGCTCCCATGAGGGCGGCTTACCTCAACGCGCCCGAGGCTTTCAACGCCGCTTCTTTCTCGGCATTGATCCACCACAGGTCCTCGACGCCCAGCGCATAGGGCGGCAGGTTTTCGGGATATTCATACATGTTCCAGTAGGCCACCCAGTATTTGCCCAGATACCAGGTAGGCACCATGAACCGCTTGGCCCGCAGCACCCGGTCCAGTGCCCGAACATTGGCCTGCAACTCCTCGGCCTCTTTCGCCGCCACGATATTGTCGATCAGCGGCTCGATATCGGGGCCGTGCACACCGGCGGGGTTGAACACCGAATAGGACGCGGCCTCGGATCCGAACTGCTGGTAGAGGCCGGTCGAGGGCTGCAGCGACATGTTGTAGCCCGCCACCATCATGTCGAAATCCCGGTCGCGGCGGCGCAGCGTGAACTGGGCGTTGTCCACCCGGTTGTAGATCGCGTCGATCCCCATGGCGCGCAGGTTGTCGACGTAGGGCTGGATGATCCGGTCAAGCGTGGGCTGGTCGGACAAAAACTCGATGCGCAGAACTTCGCCCTGCGCATTCCGGCGAACGCCGTCGTCGCCGACGGCCCAGCCCGCCTCGTCCAGCAGTTTCATTGCCTTGCGCAGGTTGCGCCGGTCATTGGGCCGCTTGGGGCTGGATGTGTGCGCCATGACCGGTTCCTCGGTCAGAACCGCCGGGTCCAAGGCATCCCCGAGGCTTTCCAGCACTTCGCGCTCGCGCCCCTCGGGCAGGCCCCTGGCCTCGAGATGCGTGCCCTGCCAGAAGGAATGGCGCTGTTGGAACAGGCCGTATTGCAGGCTTTCATTGGTCCATTCGAAGTTGAAGGCCAGCTGCACCGCCTGCCGCACCCGGATGTCCTGAAACTGCGGACGGTCGAGGTTCATCACGAAACCGCTGGCGGGGGGCACGTCGCCGTCGGGCAGTTCGGCCTTGATCACGTGGCCATTGGCGACGGCGGGAAAATCATAGGCGGTGGCCCAGCTTTTCGAGTTGTTCTCCTGCCGCAGGGTGAAGGTGCCGGCCTTGAACCCCTCCATCGCGGCGATCGAGTCGCTGAAATACTCGATACGGGTGGTGTCGAAGTTGTGGCGCCCCACGTTGACGTTCACATGGTCGCCCCAATAGTCCGGGTTGCGCTTGTAGACGATCCGCCGGTTGATGTCGTAGCTGTGCAGAACGTAAGGCCCCGAGCCCACCCCCGGCTCCATCCGCGGCTTGTCGATGCGGCGGTTTTCCGGGTCCGCCTCGAACCATTTCTTGGAAAACACCGGCGTGCCACCCACCTGCGTGATCAGGGCGCGGCGCGGAATGTCGGGGGCAAAGTAGAACTTCACCCGATGGGTATCCAGAACCTCGGCCTTGGGAATGCGCTTGCGCACCGCGTCGGCATAGGACTTGAGGCCCTGATCCAGCAGGATCTCGTGGGAAAAGACCACATCCTCGGCGGTGACCGGCGTGCCGTCGGAAAACCGCGCCTCGGGGCGCAGGCTGAAGATCACCCACTCCTGGCTTTCGGGATATTCCAGGCTTTCGGCCAAGAGCCCGTAATAGGAGGCGGGTTCGTCATAGGACGGGTAGAGGAGGCTTTCATACTGGTCCGCCGACCGCGCACCCGCCCGGCCCTGCCGGGTGAACGGGTTGAAACTGTCGAAGGTGCCCTGCGCGGCATAGGACAGCTCTCCGCCCCTTGGGGCGTCGGGATTCACATAGTCGAAATGGGCAAACCCTTCGGGATATTTGAGATCGCCGAATTCCGAGAACCCGTGGCTCTTGACGATCTTCTCTTCGGCCCGCGATTGCGTGGCGAGCAGCGCGAACATCGCGAAAAACGCCCAGAACAGCACCGCCGCCCATGACCTCGTATCCAGTGTGCGGGCGCAGGCTCGGGCGCGCGGCGATCTCATGTGCTCTTCCTCCGGTGCTGTGTCTTTGTTGATCTTGTTGCCGCTAGCTAAAGGTCCAGCGGCCGCAGATTCAAGTTTAGATTAAGTGAACCTTCCGTGAAGATCCCTTCGCGCATGAAAAAAGCCGCTGCATCAGGGCAGCGGCTTTGTCTTGTTCCGGTCAGGTCGGGATCAGTCGTCCAGGCTGTCGAGATAGGCGATCAGGTTGACCCGGTCGGTGACCTTTTTCAGACCGGCAAAGCTCATCGAGGTGCCCGGCACGGCCGCGCTCGGCTTGGCCAGGAACTCGTCCAGCGCCTCGGGGGTCCATTCGCCGCCGTGCTCCTGCATCGCCGACGAATAGCCGAAGCCCGCGGCAGAGGCCACCGGGCGGCCCACGACGCCGTAGAGATACGGGCCAGTGCCGTTCGCGCCCTCTTCCAGCTTGTGGCAGGCTGCACATTTCTTGAAGACCTTGGCGCCTTTTTCCACGTCGGCCTGGGCCAGCAGCTCTTCAAAGCTCACCTCGGCTTCTTCCTCGGCTTCGCCACCGGCGTCGGCCACCTCGATCACGTAAGAGGGGTCGCCATGCGCCTCCACATGGAAGATCACCTCGGCCGCCCACTTGGCCAGAAGAAACGCCAGAAGGGCGCCAAACAGGCCGGCTGCGGCCTTGGTAACTGTCATCGTGTCGAACATTGCTCGCGAGTCCATTTCAACTGTCTGCGCGGGTGTCTAAGGCTTCCCCTCGCAAGAGGCAAGGTATAGACACCGCGACTAAACGCCCAAATCGAAAACTTGTTGCACGGATACGACCCTATGACCAATCGCATCGCCTTTCAGGGAGAGCCCGGCGCCTACAGCCACGAGGCCTGCCGCAACGCGCGGCCCGACATGGAGGCCCTGCCGTGCCGGACCTTCGAGGACGTGATCGAGGCGGTGCGCTCGGGCGAGGCCGATCTGGCCATGCTGCCGGTCGAGAACTCGACCTATGGGCGGGTCGCCGACATCCACCGCCTGTTGCCGCACAGCGGCCTGCACATCATCGACGAAGCCTTCGTGCGTGTGCACATCAACCTTCTGGCGGTGCCCGGCGCCCGGCTGGAGGACATAAAAGAGGCGCATTCGCATCTCGTCCTGCTGCCCCAGTGCGAGGGTTTCCTGCGCAAGCACAACATCCGGGGCCGCGTCAGCCCCGACAACGCCCGCGCCGCCCGCGAAGTGGCCGAGCGCGGCGAGAAAAGCCACGCCGCCTTGGCAAGCGAACTGGCGGGCGAGATCTACGGGCTGGATATTCTCGCACGTCACATCGAGGACCGTGGCGACAACACGACCCGCTTTCTGGTCATGTCCCGAGAATTCGACGAATCACGCCGGGGCGAACATGGCATGATCACCAGCTTCGTCTTCCAGGTCCGCAACATTCCGGCCGCGCTCTACAAGGCGATGGGCGGTTTCGCGACCAACGGGGTCAACATGACCAAGCTGGAAAGCTACATGATCGACGGCTCGTTCACGGCGACGCAGTTCTATGCCGACATCGTGGGCCACCCCGACGACGAGAACGTCAAGCTGGCGATGGACGAGCTGGACCACTTCACGACCAACGTCGAGATCCTGGGTGTCTATCCCGCCGCGCGGCCGCGCGGCTAGGCCCGCGCGGCTGCGGCGGCTTCAGACCCACTTGGCATAGGTCTCTTCGATGGAGCCCGAAAGCCGCGCCAGCCCGGACTGGAACCTGCGCCGCAGCCGCTCGCGGCCGAGTTTCAGCGACTGCAACAGCAGGCGCGCCCGAAAGGTGTTCGCCGACAGGGACAGCCCGACACTCATCCGTGTCCGGCGCGGGGAAAGCGCCCGTAGCTCGATCAAGGTCTCACCATTGATGCCCTTGCCCGTCGCCTCGAACCGCATCAGGTTCGGCGGTTCGAAACGCCTCAGAACCACCTGCGCACGTCGCGGCCTGCCACGAACCGTAAAGACCGTGTCCCAGGTCAGGTCCCCCGACTCCGGCGCAGCCCGGTTGGCCCGGCATACCTCGATTCCGCGCTGAATGGCGAAGCGTTCGAAACGCTCATACTCCGACAACAGATCGAATACCGCGTCGATCGGGGCCTCGATGTCATGCCATGCCGAGATCTGCATTGTTCCCTGCCCGTCTGCCGCCCCTCAGTTTCGTGTCAGTCGAGCGTATCGGCAAGCCAGTTCCGCAACAGGAAATGCGCAATCGCCCCCTTGCGCGCCGGCATCAGGCGGGGGTGCTCGCCCGCAAAAGCCTGCATCATCTCGCTTTTCCCGACCCAGATCGCGTCTTCGATTTCGACCGGGTCAATTTGCAGATCCCGCGACAATGCCTCGCCCGCGCAGCCGATCATCAGCGACGCGGGGAATGGCCAGGGCTGGCTGGCAAGGTATCGCACCTGCCCGACGGGCACGCCGACCTCTTCCATGACCTCCCTGCGCACCGCCGCCTCGAGCGTCTCGCCCGGTTCGACGAAACCGGCCAGCAGTGAATACATCCCCTCGGGCCAGCCCGGCGAGCGCCCCATCAGCACCTTGTCACCATGGGTGATCAGCATGATCACCACGGGATCGGTGCGCGGGAAATGCTGGCCGCCGCAGGAGCGGCAGCTGCGTTGCCAGCCGGCCTGCGAGATTTCACTCTGCGCACCGCACCGGGCGCAGAACTTGTGCGTTTCATGCCAGCCGATGATCGCCTTGGCCGTCGCCGCCAGTTCCGCATCACGCGCGCCGAGGCGCGTCATGATCCGGCGGAGCTCGGCAAAGACGTGGCCTTCGGGCAGGTCGGGGTGCTGCTGCTCGGTCCGGTCCACGAAGGCCCCGACACCGGACACATCCTGCCCTTCCGGGTCCCATGACGAAATGTCCGTGGCAAAAAGCGGCGAGGCATCATCCGCAAGCCCCAGGAATATGGGCTCGACAATAACCCCGCCCGGCCCTTGCTGAATCAGGTCGTGCGCCATCGGCACAAGGAACAGCCGGTCCAGCCTGTCGCCCTGCACCAGAATCTTGCCCCGCCACAGGACCACGCAGGCCGCCTTGGGATGCGCCCTGGCCGCCGCCAGCGCGGCTTCGTCACCCCGGACATGCGCCGCGCGATCCAGACCCGATCCGCCAAAAGTCACCTGTTCCGCACGTCTCATGCCCGCCCTCTGCCTGTTTCGGCAACAGGGCTGCCACGGCTGGCCCTTCAGTGCAATGGCGATATGCGCGGCAATCCGAAAGCAGGCCACGCCCGGCCAAATCGCGGGAAACTGCCCGCGCTCCCTTTATGCGATCTCCGATTTACCGTAAGACAATCACAGGAAGAATGCGGAGCGCCTGACATCCAGATGGAAAACCCGCCAGCCGATGCTCGGACCGCACGCCTGAGGCTTCTGGCCACGACCGATCTGCACATGAACCTGACGGGGTTCGACTATTACGCCGACCGCCCCGATCCCACGGTCGGCCTGACGCGCACGGCGCAACTGATCCGCGCGGCGCGCCGCGAGGCCGAAAGCCTGGGATGGCAGACCCTGCTCGTCGACAACGGAGATTCGCTGCAGGGCACCGCCTTGGGCGACTGGGCCGCCGAACAGACCACCGACAGGCACCCGCTGATGCAGGCCTTTGACCTGCTCGGTTATGATGCGGTCGGCCTCGGCAACCATGACTTCGAGTTTGGGCTCGGAAAGTTGGAGGAGATTCTTGCACAGTCCCCCTGCCCGGTTTTGTGCTCGAACATGCGGTTGATTGGCAGCCGCGCACCGTGGCAGCCCAGCCTGATCCTGAACCGGACGCTGCAGGCCGAGGGGCAGCCGGTTCCGATCCGTGTCGGGGTCTTGTCGGTGCTTCCGCCGCAGACGACACAATGGGCAGCCCATCACCTCGACGGGGTGGCCGAGGTCTCGGATATTCTCGAGACCGCGGAAGCCACCGCGCATGACCTGAGGCAACAAGGCTGTGACGTGGTCATCGCCCTGGCTCATTCCGGTCTGAGCACCGAGATGGCTCGACCGGGTCTCGAAAACGCGGTCGTGCCGCTGGCGGCAATCGACGCCATCGATGCCATTGTCGCAGGGCATACCCACTTGACGCTTCCGGGAAAGGGCCACGAAGGGCTGAGACAAGTCGAGCAGACGACCGGCAAGGTTCACGGGAAACCGGTCGTGATGCCGGGCTCGGCCGGGTCGCATCTTGGCGTGATCGACCTGACCCTGACGCGAAGCGCCCATGATCGCTTGCGGGTCACCGAAAGTTGCAGCGCATTGCGCGCCATCTACGGACGAGACCAGACCGGCATTCCCCAACCGACGGTTTCCGAAGACCCACAGCTGACGAAAGTTTTCGCAAAAGGCCATGCGGCGACGCGTATTCAGATGCGAAAACCCGTCGGCCGGACCACGACGCCGCTGCACAGCTATTTCAGCTTCTGCGCGCCGGATCGCGGACTGGCTCTGGTGGCGGCGGCGCAGGCGGCGGCCCTGCGTGGATTTCTCGAAGGCAGATCCGAGGCCGAACTGCCGCTGCTGTCCGCCACGGCGCCCTCGAAATTCGGCGGGCGGGCCGGACCGCGACATTATACCGACGTGCCGGCCGGAGAGATGTCGATGCGCCACGTCGCCGACCTGCACGTCTTTCCCAATGAACTGCGCGCCGTGATCGTCTCGGGCAGGCAGATTCGCGACTGGCTGGAAATGTCGGCCTGCCTGTTCAATCGGATCAAGCCGGGCAGCCGCGACTCCGCGTTGATCGACCCCAGCCGCGCCGGGCACAATTTCGACGTTCTGCACGGGCTGGAATACGCGATCGACCCATCCGGCCCAGCCCGTTTCCGGCTGGATGGCAGCCTGATCGCGCCAGACCACAACAGAATCGACCACCTGACCTGGAACGGGCAGCCACTGTGCGACGAGCAGCATTTTGTCGTCGCGCTCAACAACTACCGGGCCAGCGGCGGAGGCCACTTCGCGGCACTGGCCGGGGCCGAAGCCGTTGATCTCCCACCCATCCGCATTCAGGAGATCCTGCGTGACTACATCGCCGGGCGTCGGCCGAAAGATCCTTTGGAACAAACCCCACCGCCTTGGAGATTCGCCGATCTGGGGGGAACGCAGGTGATCCTGCGCACCGGGCCGGATGCCCGCCGATACCTCGGTGACATTGCGGCTCTGAAGCCGGTTCCGCTGGGAACGGACACCGAAGGTTTCCTGCAAATCCGGCTGACGCTCTGACGGGTTGTCTTTCCGCGTTGCGCTGCTTATATCGGCGCTTGAGAGGTTGGCGCGGGCAAGCGCCTCGCCAACCTGGTCAGGTCCGGAAGGAAGCAGCCACAACGAGTCCCGCTTGGGTCGATGTCCAACCTCTCACCTTTCCCGAAATGCCTTGCTGGTGCGGTTTCAGCCCGCGCCGATCTGCTCGCCGATCAATGCCGGCCAGACCGCCGCGTTGCGCCGCGTGAATGCGCCCAGATGGCCGACGCTTTTCAGCCCGAATGACTTGGGGTCCAGCTCGCGCCTGCGCGCCTGTTCGCCATAGACCTCGGCCAGACGCCACACGCATTTCGGCGGGATCACCTGATCGTCGGGAAAGGCGATCATGTCCACCGGGGCGCCGGACCGGCTCCAGTCCGCGGCAGGAAGACTGACACCGGCCTCGGGCAGGTAGCTCTTGCGCGAAGTGCACCACTTGCGCCACTGCCAATAGACCCTGGGCGGCAGATCGGCGCCAAACCCCACCAGTCGGCCCGGCAGATAGCCCGCGACGCGCACCAGCAGCGGCACATGCCCGAACCAGAACAGGCGGGCCAGCGCCTGGTAGGGCCAGGGGTGGTCGGCGTGATGCACCAACCCCGAACAGACGCAGATCATGCGTTCGATCTCTTCGATTCCCGGCTGCAAGGGCCCCAGCATTCCGCCCACCGAATGGCCGATGACCCACAGAGGCAGGTCCGGAAACCGCCGCCGCGTCTCGGCCCGCGCCGCAGGCATGTCGGTCAGCGCCCAATCCGCCATGTTGACGGGCGAATCCTTCAGTTTCCCCGTCAGGGAATGGCCGAAATCCCGGTAGTCATAGGTCAGGCAGGCCATGCCGCGCTCGGCCGCCAGCCAGCGGGCAAAATGGGCGTAATAGTCGCGCGGAACCCCGGTGGCCCCGTTCAGAACAACGGCGACCGTTGGGTCTCCGGCCGGGCGGTAAAGCCGCGCCGACAACTCCGCCGGTCCCGACGGGAACCGGAAATCCTCGACCAACACACCGCCCTGACTGTCCAACATGGCGCCCTCCTGCGCAGCCCTAGACCAATCAGTCCACTCCTCCTCACTGGACCAATCGGTCTAGCCGTGTCAATAATGAAGGCAAATGACCGAACGTCCTTTGCCGACCAAAGACCGCCTGATCCGAACCGCCGCCGAACTGTTCCAGCGGTCGGGCTATCACGGCGTGGGCCTGTCCGAACTTCTGGCGGCGGCGGATGCGCCCAAAGGGTCGCTCTACCACCATTTCCCCAACGGAAAATCCGATCTGGCCATTGCCGCGGCGACCTGGGCCTCGGACGGGATGCTGCGGATGATCGCCGCCTCATTCGAGCCGGCGGACAGTTTCATGGAGGGGGTCGAGACCCTCTGCCACAAGATCGCCAAGCTGTTCGACAAGTCGGGCCGGTGGGACACCTGCCCGATCTCGGCCACCCTGTTCGAGGGGCCGGACAACACCAGCTTTCGCGACCACGCCTATCACCTCTACAAAGGCTGGATTTCCGAAGTGACCCACCACGCGCGTCGCTTTGGCCTCCCAGCACCCGAAGAAACCGCCGACACACTGTTCATCCTGCTGCAAGGCGGCTGGCAACTGGCCCGGGCGCGGCAGAGCTCGGACGTGCTGCGCGCGCTGCCCGGCAAGCTGCCCGCGGCGAAAACCGATTGACGCTGGCCCCCACAACCCGATAGCCCTTGGGTGATGGTTCCCGCGCCGACGATTCCTCGGCCGGGATGAAAAGGGAACACGGTGCGGCCCATCCGGGCCAATGCCGCGACTGCCCCCGCAACTGTAGGCGGAGAGCAATGCCGGAACACCACTGGCCGAAAGGCTGGGAAGGTCGGCAAAGCTGCGACCCGCAAGTCAGGAGACCTGCCATCGGAACTGAAACTCGAACTCGGGCGGGGTGTCCGGGGTGGGTCAGACAGCCAGGCTGCTCTTCCCCTCCATCCCCTCTGCCCGGCGCGCGGAGGGCGCATCATGATCTGGAAGACCCAAACCCATCTGTTCACGGCAACCGTATGCCAGAAGACCGGCGAGCACTGCCCGGCGCTTGCCCGAATGGCCGAGAAACTGGCGCAGGCGATGGCCGCAGCCGCCCCGGTGACCGCCGAGGATTTCGAGATTGCCGGCAGCAGCGAGCTGGCTCACTGCCCGGCCGGTTGCGCGGCCCGGTTCGAAGCCAGTCACGAGAGCATCCGGATTTTCTGCGGGGTGGATGCCGACGCCGACGGTGACCGCCTGAACCGCTTTGTGGACATGATACTGCGGCCCGCCGGCAGAGCCATGCCCTCGGGGTTGCTAAGCCAAACACCCTGCGCCGTCCTGGAAGCAATCCCGACGGAACGAAACACAGCCGAAGCAACGATCAACGCAACCGCCTGAACCGCAGTCGGAATTTCGCGGTAGAACCGGAGTCCCTATCGTGGGGCCGGTGGGCGTCTTGCCTGCATGGCCCATTCTTTCTGCGCGTCGGTCTCGACCGCGCAGGGGCGCACGGCCCGCAACCTCGCCAGGGCTTCGGCGGGGCCTTCGCCGCATTCGACCATCAGGCGCAGCGCCGCCATGCCCGACCGACCGCAACCGCCCCGGCAATGGATCAGAACCCGGCCGCCACCGGACAGGGCGTGCCGCGCCGAGGCGCTCACACCCGGCCACCGCGCCTGAACCTCGCGCGGCGGCACGCCGAAATCCTCGACCGGCAGATGCGCCCAACGGCTGGCCCGGCCCTGGATGTCGGTTCCGAAATGGCGCGCGCCCTCCTGGATCATCTCGGCCTCGGTGGTCATCGAGATCACCAGTCCGGGCTTCCAAGCGGCAACCGTGTTCAGATCTTCGGCATAGTTGCCGCTGCGCCCCGGCATCGGGCAGATCGCCAGCGTCCCTCCGCCGACCTGCAAGGCGTAGATCACCATCTCGGGCATGCGCCGATCACTCCTGAAAACGGCCCGGGCACAGCCTGAGCCTGATACGCGAACCGGGACGTTTTATCCCGTCCGGCCCGCAATCCCAAAGAAAATCGCCCCCGCCCGCTGTGGACGCGGGCAGCGCGGGGCACTACGCTGCATCCCAAGACGAATCCGGCAGAGCAGAAATGACCGACACCGCACCCGCCCCCTACCAGGTCCTTGCCCGAAAATACCGCCCCGAAACCTTCGCCGACCTCGTTGGTCAGGATGCGATGGTGCGGACGCTGAAAAACGCGTTCGAGGCCGACCGGATCGCGCAGGCCTTCATCATGACCGGCATCCGGGGCACGGGCAAGACGACCACGGCCCGGATCATCGCCAAGGGCATGAACTGCATCGGCCCGGACGGCACCGGCGGCCCCACGACCGATCCTTGCGGCAAATGCGAACACTGCGTGGCGATAATGGAAGGCCGCCACGTCGACGTGATGGAGATGGACGCAGCCAGCCGCACCGGCGTGGGTGACATCCGGGAAATCATCGAGTCCGTGCGCTACCGCGCTGCCAGCGCGCGCTACAAGATCTACATCATCGACGAGGTCCACATGCTCTCGACCAGCGCCTTCAACGCGCTGCTCAAGACGCTCGAGGAACCGCCCGCGCATGTGAAGTTCATCTTCGCCACCACCGAGATCCGCAAGGTTCCGGTCACCGTGCTGTCCCGCTGCCAGCGTTTCGACCTGCGCCGGATCGAGCCCGAGGACATGATCGGCCTGCTGCGCAGGATCGCCACCGCCGAGGGCGCCCAGATCGCCGATGACGCGCTGGCGCTGATCGTGCGGGCGGCCGAGGGTTCGGCGCGCGACGCGACCTCGCTGCTGGACCAGGCGATCAGCCACGGCGCCGGGGAGACCACCGCCGACCAGGTCCGCGCCATGCTCGGTCTGGCCGACCGCGGCCGCGTGCTGGACCTGCTGGACATGATCCTGCGCGGCGATGCGGCGGCGGCCCTGACCGAACTGGGCGCGCAATACGCCGAAGGCGCCGACCCGCTGGCCGTTCTGCGCGATCTGGCCGAGATCACCCACTGGGTCTCGGTGGTCAAGATCACGCCCGACGCGGCCGAAGACCCGACCGTTTCGCCCGACGAGCGCACGCGGGGGCAGCAGATGGCCGAGGCCCTGCCGATGCGGGTGCTGACCCGGATGTGGCAGATGCTGCTCAAGGCGCTGGAAGAGGTCGCGGCCGCCCCCAACGCGATGATGGCTGCCGAAATGGCGGTGATCCGCCTGACCCATGTGGCCGACCTGCCCAGCCCCGAAGAACTGGTCCGCCGCCTGCAGGACGCCCCCCCGCCGACGCCGAACGGTCCCGGCGGCGGCATCCCGGCGCCCGGCAACGGTGCCTCGCCCGTGACAGCCGAAGCGCCCCCAGCTCCGGCCTACAGCCCTGCCCCGCGCGGCAATGGCGGCGCGCCGACGGCAGCTTTGGCGCAGGATGTGCAGGCCGCGCTGGCTCGCTACCCGACTTTCGAGCATGTGGTCGAACTGATCCGCGCCAATCGCGACGTGAAGCTCCTCGTCGATGTCGAGACGGGGGTGCGGCTGGTCTCCTACCAGCCCGGCCGGATCGAGTTCACCCCCGCCGAACAGGCCCCCTCTGACCTGGCGCAGCGGCTGGGCTCGTCCCTGCAACGCTGGACGGGCAACCGCTGGGCCGTGTCGGTTGTCTCGGACGGCGACGCCCCCACCATCGCCGAGGTCCGCGACGCCGCCGATCTGGCGCTCAAGGCCGAGGCCGAGGCGCATCCGCTGGTGCAGGCGGTTCTGGCACAATTCCCCAAGGCGCGCATCACCCGGATCGAAACCCCCGAAGAGCGCGCCTCGAAAGTCGAGACCGAGGCCCTGCCCGAGGTCGAGGACGAGTGGGACCCGTTCGAAGAGGAGTGATCCTGCCCCTTGTGCCAAGGCGGTGCGCCCCGTATCTAGGCGCCAAACCGACATACAGGAGAAAACCCATGCTCAAAGGACTCGGCGGACTTGGCGACATGGCCAAGATGATGAAATCCGCTCAGGAACTGCAGGCCAAGATGACCCAGATGCAGGAAGACCTGAACAACATCATGGTCACCGGCGAAGCCGGCGCCGGCCTGGTCAAGGCGACCGCGTCAGCCAAGGGCGAGCTCAAGGCCCTGGACATCGACCCGTCGATCTTCAACGGCGACGACAAGGAAGTGGTCGAAGACCTGATCCTGGCCGCCATCAAGGACGCCCAGTCCAAAGCCGCCGAACGGTCGCAGGAAGAAATGACCAAACTGACCGAAAGCATGGGGCTCCCCAAGGACATCAAGCTGCCCTTCTGATCTTCATCTTTTCAAAAATACTCCCGCCGGAGGCTCCCTCCGGCGCCACGCAGGACAGGCCGTGAGTTCGAACACCGACATCGACAACCTGATCGAGCTGATGGCCAAGCTGCCGGGCCTCGGCCCCCGCTCGGCCCGTCGCGCGGTCCTGCACCTGATCCGAAAACGCGCCCTGCTGCTCACGCCCCTTGCGGACGCGATGCAGCAGGTGGCCGCAACAGCGCGCGAATGTCTCAACTGCGGCAATGTCGGCACCTCGGACATCTGCGAGATCTGCAACTCCGAAGACCGCGCCACCGGCGAGCTGTGCGTGGTCGAGGACGTGGCCGACCTCTGGGCGATGGAACGCGCCGGGGTGTTCAAGGGGCGCTATCACGTTCTCGGCGGCACCCTCTCGGCGCTGGATGGCGTCGGCCCCGAGGAATTGCGGATCCCCCGCCTCAGGGACCGGATCGAGGCCGAGGGGATCACCGAGGTGATCCTTGCCCTGAGCGCCACGGTCGATGGCCAGACCACGGCCCACTACATCGCCGATGAACTCCAGGGCCGCGTGCGCCTGACCTCGCTGGCGCAGGGCGTGCCCATCGGGGGCGAGTTGGACTACCTGGATGACGGCACCATCACCGCCGCGCTGCGGGCGCGTAAGGAAATGTAGCTGCCGCGGCAAACTACAAGCGGGCCGGCCGCTTTAATTCGTTCCGCGCCGGACAACATTGCGATAGAAACGGGAATGATGATTTCATTCCGGAGTTTCGCATGATGAACCGACTGTTTGCATTTGCCCTCGCCACGCTGACCGCCACCGCCGGATGGGCGCAGGAACTCGTGGACAAGGGTTTCGTCGAGGGCTGGAACATCATGATGGATCCGGCGATGGGCAACGGGTGCCTGATCCAGACCGTCTATCAGGATCTCTCGGTCGTGCGCCTGGGCTATGACGCCAACGGAAACCGCGGCTATTTCACCGTGTTCAACAAGGCCTGGGGCGAAGTGGAGGACGGCAAGGCCTACCCGATCCGCTTTGACCTGGACGGTGAGACATTCGACGCCACCGCGATCGGCTTTCACCTGAACCGGGTTCCCGGCGCGACCGTGTTCTTTACCGACCGCAATTTCGTCAACGCCATCGCCCAGCGCAGGACGATGACCGTCTACAACCCCGCCGGTCAACGCGTGATGGCCATCGACCTCAAGGGCACCGCAAAGGCGCTGGATTACGCCCGCGACTGCCAGAACAGGAAACTCTGAGCCTCAGCGAATCGGATCGAACAATGCGTCCGTGGCGGTGCAGTCGCGGACCACGTCGCGCCCGCATGGCACCGGGTCCAGATCACGCGACAGGCAGATGCGCACTTCCTCTATATAGCCCTGCCGGCAGGTCACGGTGATCATGTCGCGCTCCAGCCCCGGGTTGGCCTCGATGAACGCCTCTTCGACCACCCGCGCCGGCAGCTGAACCGATTGCTCCAGCTGACGGAACACCGCCGGGCGGTTGACGCGCGCATAGGCCTCGCGCGACAGCCTGAAATAGTCGGCGGCGCTCAGCCCCGAGCAAGTGCCGTGCTTTTTCCACTGGTGCCAGGCCAGGCCGGAACTGCCCTGAATATCCTCCATTTCGCGGGTCATGGCGCGCGAGGGGGGCGCCTCGGGCGTGCGGCAGAAGGCGGGCCAACCCTGATGGTATTGCGGCCATAGCCCATGCAGGATCCAGCCGTGGTCATGCCGCGCATCGCACTGATCGGACCCGCGCGCATCGCCTTCGCGCGCGCACCAGTTGGGCGACCAGCTGAGCGACAGAACGTAATAGTCGAACGCGCCCGCCGTCTCGCCATCGGCCACGGCCGCGACGGCACTCAGCAGCCACAAGATCACCCAACGCATTCGCCTCTTCCCTTCTTGGCCTGGCGCGACTATATACAGCCCGAGTTCCCCGACAACGGAAACCCGCCCCGATCCTTGGGGCAGCCGAATTCCGGCGACGGGACAGATGTATTCAAAGGAGACAGGCTCATGGCAAAACCCCTGATGGCCAAGGCGACCGCCGTGTGGCTGGTGGACAACACCACGATCAGCTTCAAACAGATCGCGGATTTCGTGGGCATGCACGAGCTGGAAGTTCAGGGCATCGCGGATGGCGACGTGGCCGCAGGCGTCAAGGGGTTCGACCCGATCGCCAACAACCAGCTGACTCAGGAAGAGATCGAGAAGGCGGAGAAGGACCCGCTGCACAAGCTGAAGCTCAAGTTCAACCCGGCCGCCGCCGGCGAGGAAAAGCGTCGCGGCCCGCGCTATACCCCGCTGTCCAAGCGTCAGGACCGCCCGAACGCGATCCTGTGGCTGGTCAAATTCCACCCCGAGCTGTCCGACGGCCAGATCTCGAAACTGGTGGGCACCACCAAGCCGACCATCCAGTCGATCCGCGAACGCACCCACTGGAACATTTCCAACATGCAGCCGATCGACCCGGTCGCGCTGGGTCTGTGCAAACAGTCCGAGCTGGATGCCGCCGTGCAGAAGGCCGCCGCCAAGAAGGCCGCCGAAGGTGGCGTGATGAGCGATGACGAGCGCCGCAAGCTGGTCTCGACCGAGCAGTCGCTGGAAATGGACGCCGCCCCCAAGATCCCGACGGCCATCGAAGGGCTGGAAACCTTCTCGCTGTCCGAGAACGACGAGGCCGAAGAAGACAAGGAGCCGGAGATCGACGCCGACAGCTTCTTCAACCTGCCCAAGGGCGGCGCCGAAGAAGACGAGGACGAGGATCCGCGTTTCTGAAACCTGACGGAAAGAACCGACTGAACCCGGCCCCTGCGGCCGGGTTTTTTTCGTCCATCCACCGGCAGGACTTCGCGTCGGCCTGCGCCCTAGCGCCGCAAGGCGGTGGACGCGGGCCACGTTCCTCGCTAATTACCGTTTCAGCGCCCGGCTACCGCCGAGCGACTTACCAAGATATCTGCAGGTTCCCATGCTGGACATACTGTCGAAACTGATCGGCTCGCACCGGGCCGTTTCCGTCTATGCGTTCTTTCAGACCAAGGGCCTGGTCGTTCTGGCCGTTCTTGGGATGCTCGCGATCGTCGCGGGGTTGCTGTTCATGGGCGGCGATGGAGAACACAAGCACGAGGCGTTTCTGACCGTTCCCGTGCTGTCCGAAACGCCCATCAACGGTGATCTGAACAAAGGCATCATCGTGTCCGTCCGCCTGCCGGACGGGTCCGCGACCTCGATCACCTCGACCGAAGGGCCGGTCGCGAAAACGGTCGGCACGACCGCCTGTGTCGAGAAACGGGTCTATGTTGACAGCGGCAAGCCACGGTACCGGCTGAAGCTGCCGAAATATTGCGGCGTGAGCTGAAGAAACCAGGACGTTGAACAGCCCGCCCGGGGTTGTCCCGGACGGGCCGTCTGTCACAACATCTGGAACATCACGCCGGCGATGATCGCACCGCTGATGCCCAGACCCAGATACGTCAAGAAGACGCGCGGTTTGACCAGCGACCAGACCGCCGCCATCGCCGGGATCGAACTGACCGCCCCGGCCACCATGAAGGCCATCGCCGCGCCCGCTGTCATCCCCTGCTCCATCAAGCCCGCCAGCAGCGGCGGCGCGACATAGGAGTTCAGGTAGGCCGGCATCCCGACCAGCGCAGCCGTCGCGATCGGCAAGAGCCCCTCGCCACCGACGACACCCGCGATCAGATCCGCCGGAACATAGCTGACCAGCAGCGCCTCGAGCACATAGGCCAGGGCCAGCCATTTCAGCAGGAACAGCCCGTTATGCACGAACTCGGCCCGGAACCGCGCCCGGCGCTCGGGCTCCTGCCAGAACCGCCAGTGCGGCTGGTCGGGCTTTTTCGATCCACAGCCGCAGCATCCGGCGGGCTTGTATTCCCGCAGCGGCTGGGCAAAGGCCCCGTGCCCCATCAGCGCCTTGACGGTGAAACCACCGAACAGACCCAGCGCCACGGCCGCCACCGCCTTGCCGATGGCAAAGGGCCAGCCCAGGGCCCCGGCCGTGATCAGCAGGGTCGGCGGGTCGATCAGCGGCGAACTGAGCCAGAAGGCCATGACCGCCGACAACGGCGCGCCAAGGGCCAGCAGGCCGGCGATGAACGGAATCACCTCGCAGGAACAGAACGGCGCCAGCCCGCCGAATAGCGCGGCCAGAACGATCATTCGGGTTTCGCGCCCCTCAAAGGCGCGCGCGACCATCACCTCGGCCCCCGTCGCCTTGAGATAGGCCAGCAGCAGCACCGCAAACAGGATGTACTGGCTGGTATGCGCCAGCGCCCGTGCGGCAAAGGTGACGACGGTCGTCCAGTTGCCCGGATCCAGAACCGCCACCGCGATCAGCAGGGCCACGACGACCGCCCAAGGGGTCTTGAGATAGTCCAGCGCGGCCTTTCCGGCACGGCTTGGGTTTTGTGTCAGTTCAGCCATCGTTTGCCGCCCTTTTCTCTGCATCCGCGCAACATTCGCCCAGAATGAATTCCGCGAGGTTTCTCAACTCGTCGAACCGCGCCCGGTTGATGGTGCTGCGCCCGGCCTTTTCCTGCTCGACCAGCCCGCCGGCCGCGAGGAACTTCAGGTGATGCGCCAGCGTCGAGGGCGCGATCCCCGTGCGCTCCTGGATCTCGCCCACCGTCAGCCCGGCCTCGCCCGCGCGCACGAGGGTTTTCAGAACCTGCAACCGTGCCTCGGACCCCATCGCGGCAAATCCTGCCGCCGCCGTTTCCCACATTTTCGAATCCTCTATTTATCTAGATTTCTAGTTTTATGGTTTTATAGGCATGGAATGTCAAACGCAAAATGACGTGACGCAGCCGCAATCCGTCGTAAGTCCAGATTGCCCCCGGGTTGAGTCCAATCTATGTTGGGGGAATGGGGATCTCGGTAGACACGTTTTTTCTCAAGCCGGACGGGCAAGGGACGCTGCAGGCGCAGATCCAGCAGATGATTGCCGAGGGCATCCTGTCGGGCCGGTTTCATGTCGGGGAAAAGCTGCCCTCGTCGCGAAAGCTGGCCGCGCATCTGGGGGTCAGCCGGATCACCGTCACGCTGGCCTATACCGAATTGCTGGCCAATGACTACCTCGTGGCCAAGGGGCGCTCGGGCTATTACGTTTCCGAGAACGCCCCGGTGCCACCGACCTACACCCCGATCCAGCGCGGCGAGGAAACCGTGGACTGGGACCGGGCGATCGCCCGCAGCTTCCGAGGCGGCGACGTGCTGCGCAAGCCCCCGAACTGGCGCGATTTTCGATACCCGTTCATCTACGGGCAGGCCGACCCGACCCTGTTCGATCACGCCAACTGGCGGCTCTGCGCGGTGCGCGCGCTGGGACACAAGGACTTTGCCTCTCTGACAGCGGATTACGTCGACCAGGACGACCCCCTGCTGATCGAGTTCATCGCCCGCCACACCCTGCCCCGGCGCGGCATCACGGCCCGGCCCGAGGAAATCCTGATCACGCTGGGCGCGCAGAACGCCCTGTGGCTGGCCTCGCGGATATTGCTCAACCGCCGCCGCAAGGCTGCCATCGAGGACCCCTGCTATTACGCCCTGCGCGAATTGCTCGTGCCTTCGAAATGCCAGGTGGCGCCCCTGCAGGTGGATGCCGATGGCCTGCCGCCGGGTTCCATCCCCGACGACACCGACGTGATCTTCACGACGCCCAGTCACCAATGCCCCACCACCGCGACGATGCCGGTGGCCCGCCGCCACGAGCTATTGCGCAGGGCAAGGGACATCGACGCCATGATCGTCGAGGATGACTATGAATTCGAGATGGCCTTTCTCGGCGCGCCGTCGCCTGCGCTGAAATCGCTCGACCGGGATGGACGGGTGATCTATGTGGGCAGCTTTTCCAAGTCGCTGTTTCCGGGGTTGCGGCTGGGCTACATGGTGGGCTCGGAACCCTTCATCCGCGAGGCGCGCGCGCTGCGCTCGCTGGTTCTGCGCCACCCACCGGGCCACATCCAGCGCACGGCCGCCTATTTCCTGTCGCTGGGCCACTACGACGCGCAGATCCGCCGCATGTCCAAGGCCCTGCTGGAACGGCGCAAGGCCATCGAAGACGCCAACTGCAAAAACGACCTGACCATCGCGGGGCGGGGCGTCTATGGCGGCTCGTCCCTGTGGATGAAGGCGCCGGAGCATGTGAACACGACGGCTCTGGCCAGCGACCTGCAGAAGCAGAGCGTTCACATCGAGCCCGGAGAGCCCTTCTTTTCCGGCCCGGACAAGCCCCGCAACTACTACCGGCTGGGCTATTCGTCGATCGCCACCGACCGCATCGCGCCGGGCATCGAAATCATCGCGAAGGCGATCGACTCGGCCTGACCCGAAATCTGGACCTACCCGGCTGGCAGGTCTGGCCCTAACGCCGCCCCCGCCCTTCCGCCTAAACCGGATTCAAACATCCCGAACACCTGTTTCGGGCTCAACACTGTTTGCCTGGAGTGCCTTCTCATGAAGATGACGACCGAAGAAGCCTTTGTAAAAACGCTGCAAATGCATGGCATCGAACACGCGTTCGGGATCATCGGCTCGGCCATGATGCCGATCTCGGACCTGTTCCCCAAGGCCGGGATCATGTTCTGGGACTGCGCCCATGAAGGCAGCGCCGGCATGATGGCCGACGGCTACACCCGCGCCACCGGCAAGATGTCGATGATGATCGCCCAGAACGGCCCCGGCATCACCAACTTCGTCACCGCCGTCAAAACCGCCTACTGGAACCACACGCCGCTGCTGCTGGTTACCCCGCAGGCCGCCAACAAGACCATCGGCCAGGGCGGCTTCCAGGAAGTCGAGCAGATGAAGCTGTTCGAGGACATGGTCGCCTATCAGGAAGAGGTCCGCGACCCGTCGCGCGTGGCCGAGGTTCTGAACCGCGTGATCATGAAGGCCAGGCGCGCCAGCGCCCCGGCCCAGATCAACATCCCGCGTGATTTCTGGACCCAGGTGATCGACATCGAACTGCCTGCCATCGTCGAGTTCGAGCGCCCCTCGGGCGGTGAAACCGCCGTGGCGCAGGCGGCCGAGCTGCTGTCGAACGCCAGGAACCCGGTGATCCTGAACGGCGCCGGCGTGGTTCTGTCCAAGGGCGGGATCGAGGCGTCGAAGGCGCTGGCCGAGCGTCTGGATGCGCCGGTCTGCGTGGGCTATCAGCACAACGACGCCTTCCCCGGCAGCCACCCTCTGTTTGCCGGCCCGCTGGGCTACAACGGGTCCAAGGCGGCGATGGAGCTGATCAAGGAGGCCGACATGGTGCTGTGCCTCGGCACCCGCCTGAACCCGTTCTCGACCCTGCCGGGCTATGGCATGGAATACTGGCCGGCCGATGCCAAGATCATCCAGGTCGACATCAACCCCGACCGGATCGGCCTGACCAAGAAGGTCACCGTGGGCATCGTGGGTGATGCCGCCAAGGTGGCGAATGGCATCCTGAACCAGCTGAGCGATACCGCGGGCGACGAGGGCCGCGAAGAACGCAAGGCAAAGATCTCCGAGAAGAAGTCCCGCTGGGCCCAGCAGCTGAGCAGCATGGACCACGAGGACGACGACCCGGGCACCACCTGGAACGAGCGCGCCCGTGCCGCCAAGCCCGACTGGATGAGCCCCCGCATGGCCTGGCGCGCCATTCAGGCCGCGCTGCCGAAAGAGGCGATCATCAGCTCGGACATCGGCAACAACTGCGCCATCGGCAACGCCTACCCGTCCTTCGAGGCGGGCCGCAAATACCTGGCGCCGGGCCTGTTCGGCCCCTGCGGCTATGGCCTGCCGGCCATCGTCGGCGCCAAGATCGGCTGCCCGGACGTGCCGGTCGTGGGCTTTGCCGGCGACGGCGCATTCGGCATCGCGGTGAACGAGCTGACCGCCATCGGCCGCGAGGAATGGCCCGCCATCACCCAGATCGTGTTCCGCAACTACCAGTGGGGCGCGGAAAAGCGCAACTCGACCCTGTGGTTCGACGACAACTTCGTGGGCACCGAGTTGGACACCGACGTATCCTATGCCGGCATCGCAAAGGCCTGCGGATTGAAAGGCGTCGTCGCCCGCACCATGGACGAACTGACCGAGGCGCTGAAGCAGGCAATCGAGGATCAGAAGAACGGCATCACCACCCTGATCGAAGCCATGATCAACCAGGAACTGGGCGAGCCGTTCCGCCGCGACGCCATGAAGAAACCGGTTCAGGTCGCCGGCATCGACAAGGCGGACATGAAACCGCAGACCGTCTGACCCGGTCGAAGGCTGGCGCGCGTGTCATTGCGCCGCGCCAGCCCTGGTCGCTTGAGCCGATGGAAAAAGCTATGCCTGTGTCGTTAGCAATCTCTGATACAGACAGTGACATGACCCGGCCAGCTTTTCCCTTTCTCTCGCCATCCACCCCGAGCGTTTCCCCAGGCCTGTTGCAACAGGCCCGGGCCCTGCCCACGCCGCGCGTGGCATTGGTCAATGCCGGATCACCCACGGCACTCATGGGCATCCAGGAAGCCGCTGCGGCCGGTCTGGCCGAGCCGGTCCTGATCGGCGACCCGGACAAGATCCGAACCACCGCCGAGCACATCGGCTTTGACATCGGCGGCATCCGGATCGTGGACGCTCCGCACGCCTCCGCCGCGCCTCAGGCCGCCCGGCTGGCCCGTGACGGCGAGGTCGATGCGATCATGAAAGGCCAGATCCACTCGTCCACTTTCCTCAAGGGATTGCTGCCGGCGGCGGCGGGTCTGCGCGATCCCGGTGTCCGGTGCGGCCATGTCTTCCATGTCACGATCAACGGGTCCGACCGCGCTCTGCTGGTGACCGATGCCGCGTTGAATGTCGACCCGAGCATCGCCACCAGAAAAGCCTGCCTCGTCCACGCGGTCCGGCTGGCGCAGGTTCTGGGCGTCGACCGGCCGAACGCCGCTATCCTGTCGCCCAACGAAGACCCGACGCCCTCGATCCAGAACACGATGGACGCCGCCGAGATCGCGGCCTGGGCCAAGACCAGCCTTCCCGATGCCGAGGTCGCGGGTCCGCTGGCCCTGGACCTGATCTTTTCGCGCGAGGCCGCAGAGATCAAAGGTGTCACCACCCCTGTCGCCGGGGATGCCGACATCATCCTGACCCCCAACATCACCACCGGAAACGCGATCGTGAAACTGATGGTGCTGGGCATGGGCTGCTGCGCCGGTGGGCTGGTTCTGGGCGCCAAGGTGCCGATCCTGCTGACCTCGCGGTCGCAGGGCTCGGCCGCTCGGCTGGCCTCGGCCGCACTCGGAGCCATCGCGGCCAGCGGAGGCATGGCATGATACTGGTGGTCAATGCCGGCTCCTCCTCGATCAAGATCGAGCTGTTCGAGCCCGACCTGACATCGCTGCTGTCCGGTTCTGTCAGCGAAATCGGCGGCGATGCCCGGTTGACGCTGGGCGGGGACAAGCGCCCTGTCGAAGCGCCGGATCACGTCGCCGCCATCAATGAGCTTATCGCCGGGCTGGAAGCACAGGGATACCGCCTGTCCGACCTCGCCGCCGCAGGGCACCGCATCGTCCATGGCGGGGCCGAGATGACCCAACCGGTCCGGCTGACCTCGGATGTGCTGCGCCGGATCGAAGCCTTCACGCCACTGGCGCCGCTGCACAACCCGCACAACCTGGTCGCCATCTATGCCCTGACGCACCGCCTGCCCGACCTGCCCCAGTTCGGCTCTTTCGACACGGCGTTCCACGCGTCGAACCCCCGTGTCGCGACGGAATACGCGCTGCCGAAGGAGCTGCGCGCCCTCGGATTGCGGCGCTACGGGTTCCACGGCCTCAGCTATGCCTCGATGGTCGAGCATTTCGGCGAGGCCCTGCCGCGCCGGCTGCTCGGCCTGCATCTGGGCAACGGGGCCAGCCTGTGCGCCATGCTCGACGGCCGCAGCGTAGCGACGAGCATGGGATATTCTCCGCTGGAGGGGCTGACGATGGGCACCCGCAGCGGGTCCATAGACGGCATGCTGGTGCTGCGGCTGGCAGGCGAGCGCGGCATTGACGAGACCGACCGCCTGCTCAACCTGCAGAGCGGGCTGAAAGGGCTCGCCGGCACCAACGACATGGCCGCGATCCTGGCCCGCGACGACGACGAGGCCCGCTTTGCGGTCGAGCATTTCTGCTATTGGGCCGCGCGGCACGCCGGCAGCGCGATCGTGGCGATGGGCGGTCTCGACGCCGTCGCCTTTACCGGCGGCATCGGCGAAAACGCCGCCGCCGTTCGCGACCGTATCATGGAGCATCTTGCGTTTTTGGGCGAGGTTCCGGTGCATGTGGTTCCGGCGGACGAGGAACGCCAGATCGCGCGCGATACGCTGCGCCTGCTGGCGCAAGACACGGATACGGGCCGCAAAACACTTGATTAACATTCGAATGTGTTGATGCTTTAACGGGCCTGAGGGGGGAGGAGAAAGTGACACAGCAGCCAAGGATAGAGCTGTCGCCCAAGGTCTCGGACGAGATCCGGCGCACCACCTGCTACATGTGCGCCTGTCGCTGCGGCATCAACGTGCACATGAAGGACGGCAAGGTCGCCTATATCGAGGGCAACCGCGACCACCCCGTGAACCGGGGTGTGCTCTGCGCCAAGGGCTCGGCGGGCATCATGCAGGTCAACGCGCCCTCGCGGCTGCGCAAGCCCCTGCGGCGCGTCGGGCCGCGCGGCTCGGGCGAGTTCCGCGAGATCAGCTGGGACGAGGCGATCAGCACTGCCGTCGGCTGGCTCAACGAACTGCACGAGACCGCGCCGCACAAGCTTGCCTTTTTCACCGGCCGCGACCAGAGCCAGAGCTTCACCAGCTTCTGGGCGCAGAATTTCGGTACCCCGAATTACGCCGCGCATGGCGGCTTCTGTTCGGTCAACATGGCGGCGGCCGGCATCTACACGATGGGCGGCGCCTTCTGGGAATTCGGCCAGCCCGACTGGGAACATACCAAGCTGTTCATGCTGTTCGGCGTCGCCGAGGATCACGACTCCAACCCCATCAAGATGGGCATTGGCCAGATCAAGAAGCGCGGCGCGCGGGTGATCGGGGTGAACCCGATCCGCTCGGGCTACAACGCGGTGGCGGATGACTGGGTCGGCATCACTCCGGGCACCGACGGGCTGTTCGTGCTGTCGCTGATCCATGTGCTGATGAAGGCGGGCAAGATCGACCTCGACTATCTCAGCCGCTACACCAACGCGCCGGTTCTGGTGAATGCCGCCGATGGCCCGGATAAGGGCCTGCTGCTGCGCGACGAGAACGGCAAGGAACTGGTGATCGACCGCGTGACGGGCAAGCTCACCCCCTTCGACCAGCCCGGCGTGCGGCCTGACCTCTCGGCCACCTACGAAAAGGACGGCGTCACCCACCGCCCGGTCTTTCACCACATGGCCGAGCGCTATCTGTCCGAGGAATACACGCCCGAGGCGGTGGCCGACCGCTGCGGCATTCCGGCATCGCGCATCCGGGCGATCGCCGCCGAACTGGCGCGCGTGGCCTTTGACGAGGCCTTCACCATCGAACGGGAATGGACCGATTTCCGCGGCGAGACCCACAAGACGATGACGGGCCGCCCGGTCAGCTTCCACGCCATGCGCGGGATTTCGGCCCATGCCAACGGCTTCCAGACCTGCCGCGCCATCCATGTGCTGCAGATCCTGCTCGGCACGGTCGAGGTGCCGGGCGGGTTCCGTTTCAAACCGCCCTACCCCAAGCCGGTCGCCGCCCACCCCACCCCGCATGGCCAGGGCCGCCCGGGCCGCCCGCTGGACGGGCCGCACCTGGGCTTTCCGCGCGGGCCGCAGGATCTGCAGATCGATGACAAGGGGAACGCGCTGCGCATCGACAAGGCCTTCACCTGGGAAAACCCGATGTCGGTCCACGGGCTGATGCACATGGTGATCTCCAACGCCTATGCGGGCACCCCCTACAAGATCGACACGCTGTTCATGTACATGGCCAACATGTCGTGGAACTCCACCATGAACACCAAGGGCGTGATCGAGATGCTGACGGCCCGCAACGACGATGGCGGCTATGTCATCCCCCGCATCATCTATTCCGACGCCTATTCTTCGGAAATGGTCGCCTATGCCGACCTGATCCTGCCAGACACCACCTATCTGGAACGCCACGACTGCATCTCGCTGCTCGACCGCCCGATCTGCGAGGCCGACGCGGCGGCGGATGCGATCCGCTGGCCCGTGGTCGAGCCCGACCGCGACGTGCGCGGCTTCCAGTCGGTGCTGATCGAACTGGCCAACCGGATGCAGCTGCCCGGCTTCACCAACGAGGACGGCACGCCGAAATGGAAGGACTACGCCGACTACATCGTCAACCACGAGCGCAAGCCGGGCATCGGCCCGCTGGCAGGTTTCCGCGGCGAGAACGGCGATCAGCAGGGGCGCGGCGCGCCCAACCCCGACCAGTTGGACCGCTATATCGAGAATGGCGGCTTCTACATCTCGCATATCCCCGAGGGCGCCGATTACTACAAACCGTGGAACAAGGCCTACCAGGACTGGGCGGTGGACCTCGGCCTCTATGACAGCCCGCAACCCTACCTGTTCCAGCTCTATGTCGAGCCGATGCGCCGCTTCCAGCTGGCCGCCGAAGGCCACGGAGAGCGACAGCCCCCCGACAACCTGCGCGACCGGATCCGTGAAAAACTCGACCCGCTGCCGATCTGGTACGAGACCGACCAGACCGGCAACGACGGCTTCACCGTCAACGCCCTGACCCAACGCCCGATGGCGATGTATCACAGCTGGGGCAGCCAGAACGCCTGGCTGCGGCAATTGCACGGGCGCAACCCGCTCTATGTCCCCACCAAGCTGATGCGGGAACACGGGCTCAAGGACGGCGACTGGGCCCGCGTCACCTCCCCGCACGGCGAGATCGTGGTCCCGGTGATGGAGATGGCCGCGCTCAACGAAAACACCGTCTGGACCTGGAACGCCATCGGCAAGCGCAAGGGCGCCTGGGCGCTGCAACCCGATGCCCCCGAGGCGACCAAGGGCTTCCTGCTCAACCACCTGATCCACGAATTGCTGCCGCCCAAAGGCGACGGGCTGCGCTGGGCAAACTCCGATCCGATCACCGGTCAGGCGGCGTGGTTCGACCTGAAGGTGAAAATCGAAAAGGCCGCCAACCCCGATGACAGGGCGGAATGCGAACCCGTTTTCGACCCGATCAAATCCCCGGTCGGCACCGGCCCGAAAGACCTTGCGTGGAAGGTTGGAAAATGACCCTGATCCATTCTTCATCTGGCCCGAAATATCCCGGGGGTGAATTGAGCCGTCAGGCTCAAGAGGGGGCTGGCCCCCTGCCCGCCCCCACCCGGCGCGGAGGTCGGGCCTCATGACCCAGCTCCCCCAATCCACACAGCGCAAACTTGGTCTTGTCATCGATCTGGACACCTGCGTGGGCTGTCATGCCTGCGTGATCTCCTGCAAAGGCTGGAACACCGAGAACTACGGCGCGCCGCTCTCCGATCAGGATGCCTATGGCGCCGACCCCTCGGGAACCTTCCTCAACCGCGTGCATTCCTACGAGGTGCAACCGGAACAGGGCGCGGCGCAACTTGTCCACTTCCCGAAATCCTGCCTGCATTGCGAGGACGCGCCCTGCGTCACCGTCTGCCCCACCGGCGCCAGCTACAAACGGGCCGAGGACGGCATCGTGCTGGTCAATGAAAGCGACTGTATCGGCTGCGGCCTCTGCGCCTGGTCCTGCCCCTACGGCGCGCGCGAGATGGACATGGCCGAGGGCGTGATGAAGAAATGCACCCTCTGCATCGACCGCATCTACAACGAGAACCTGCCCGAGATTGACCGTATCCCCTCCTGCGTGCGCACCTGCCCCGCCGGGGCCCGCCATTTCGGCGATCTGGCCGACCCTGAAAGCGATGTCAGCAAGCTGGTGGCGGAACGCGGAGGCATGGACCTGATGCCCGAGATGGGCACCAAGCCGGTCAACAAATACCTGCCGCCCCGACCCAAGGACCGGATCGAAGACCAGGTCGACGTGCTGGCGCCGCTTCTGGCCCCGGTGGCCGAAGAGCCCCAGGGCTTCCTGGGCTGGCTCGACAAGGCGCTCGACAAACTGCCCGGAGGGCGTGCCTGATGCATCCCGCACCATCCGTCATCATCTTCACCACCCTGTCCGGCCTGGGCTTTGGCATGCTGTTCTTCCTGGGCCTCGGCTATCCCGCCGTGTCGGGCATGACCGCTTTCGCGCTGTTTGCCATCGCCTTCGGCCTGTCGGTTGCTGGTCTCGTGGCCTCGACCTTCCACCTGGGCCACCCGGAACGCGCATGGAAGGCCTTTACCCAGTGGCGATCAAGCTGGCTGTCGCGTGAAGGCTGGTGCGCGGTCGCAGCACTTGTGGTCATGGGGCTATATGCCATCGGCATGATCTTTCTGGATCAACGCTGGCAGGCGCTGGGGCTGATCGGCGCGGTGTTTTCGATTGGAACCGTCTTCACAACCTCGATGATCTACACACAGCTGAAATCCATTCCGCGCTGGAACACGGCGCTGACCCCGCCGATGTTCCTATCCATCAGCCTGGCCGGAGGCGCGTTGATGTGCGGTCAGGTCAGGGCGGCGCTGGTTCTTCTTCTGATCGCGGCGTTGGTGCAGCTGGCCTATTGGCATCAGGGGGACCGGGCGCTGGCTGCCTCGGGCACCGATCTCGGCACCGCCACCGGCCTCGGCCCGCGCGGCAAGGTCCGGGCGTTCGAGCCCCCGCATACCGGCACCAACTACCTGCTGCGCGAATTCGTGCATGTGGTGGGGCGCAAACACGCCCGGAAACTGCGGGTGATCGCGTTTTTGCTGGCCTTCGTCCTGCCGATCGCGCTGCTGTTGCTGCCCTTCAACCATGTCTTCGCGCTGCTGGCAGCTTTGTCGCATGTGGCGGGCGTGGCCGCGTCGCGCTGGCTGTTCTTTGCCCAGGCCGAGCATGTGGTGGGGCTGTATTACGGCAAGAGGCAAACGTGAGCGCCGGGGGCTCTGCCCCCGGACCCCCGGAGTATTTGGAAAAAGATGAAGGGGGGCGGGAGCCCGCCCCGTCCCGTCGTGGAGGGTTACAGGATGCCGGCGTGACGCATCGCCGCGTCGATGGCTTCTTTGGTGCTGTCCTCGAGACCGGTCAGCGGCGAGCGCACTTCCTCGGTGCACAGGCCCAGCCTGCTGAGGGCATATTTCGCGCCGACAAGGCCCGGCTCGATGAAGATGGCCTCGTGCAGGGGCATCAGCCGGTCCTGGTATTCAAGCGCCCTGGCGTAGTCACCGGCAAGCGTGGCCTGCTGGAACTCGGCGCAGAGTTTCGGCGCGACATTGGCCGTCACCGAGATGCAGCCGACCCCGCCATGCGCATTGAAGCCCAGAGCGGTAGCGTCCTCGCCCGAGAGCTGGCAGAACTCCGGCCCGCAGATAGCGCGCTGCTGGCTGACCCGGGCGATGTCGCCCGTGGCATCCTTGACGCCGACGATGCGAGGCAGTTTCGCCAGTTGCCCCATCGTCTCGGGGGTCATGTCCACAACCGAACGGCCCGGGATGTTGTAGATGATGATCGGGATATCGGCGCAATCGTGCAGGGCGGTGAAATGGGCCACCATCCCCCGCTGGGTCGGCTTGTTGTAATAGGGCGTGACGACCAGCGCAGCATCGGCGCCGACCTTTTCCGCGAACTGGACGAATCGGATCGCCTCGATCGTGTTGTTCGACCCGGCGCCCGCGATGACCGGCACCCGGCCCGCCGCCGCCTTGACCACCTCGGCCACGACGGTCTCGTGCTCTTCATGGGTCAGCGTCGGGCTTTCGCCGGTGGTGCCAACCGGGACAAGCCCTGTCGAGCCTTCGCCGATCTGCCATTCCACCAGTTGTTTGAGCGTATCCAGGTCCAGTTCGCCGTTGCGAAACGGGGTGACAAGGGCTGGCATCGAGCCTTTGAACATGTAAACGCTCCCTAGATTGCGATGTGGGCGGGCGAAGCCCGCCGATTTTGCGCGATGCCGGGTTTGTCAGTTGATCCCGGCGGTGCACGGTATATCGTGAATGGCTGTATCCTTGGTTTGTCGGGAATTGCAAGGGATGACACGCGCTTTGAAGGCTCTTGTGGCCGTGATTCTGGCCGGCCTGGTCCTGTCGGCCCCCGCCAGGGCCGACACCGTGGACGATCTGCGGCTGGCATTGGCGGAAATGCGGGACGAGAACTGGAACGAGGCCCTCAAGGTCGCCGGGCCGCGGGGGTCGGTGGCGCGCGACATCATCGTGTGGCACTGGCTGCGCAAGGGATTCGGAACTTCGGGCGATGTTCTGGTGTTCCTGGCCCGCCGCCCCGACTGGCCGGGCCTGGCCTGGCTGCGGCGCAAGAGCGAGCCCGCCTTCACCAATGCCGCCCCCGACCGGGTGCTGCAATTCTACCGCGAGAACCCACCGCAGACCGCCGAAGGTGCCTTGAACTACGCCGTCGCGTTGCTGTCCGAGGGCATGCGCGGCGATGCCGAGGCCAACCTGGTCATGGCCTGGCGCACCATGCCAATGGGCGCGGGATTGCAGAAGGACTATCTGGAGAATTTCGGCAAGCTGCTGAAACCGCATCACGAAGCCCGGCTGGACCGCATGTTGTGGGACGGCCACCTGGTCAGCGCGCGCCAGATGCTGCCGCTGGTCAGCGCGGACCAGCGCAAGCTGGCACAGGCCCGGATCGATCTGCGCAAGATGGCCCCCGGCGTGGACGCGCGAATCGCGGCCGTCCCGAAGACGCTCGTGAATTCGCCGGGGCTGGCCTTCGAGCGCTACGTCTGGCGCGACCGCAAGGAACTGGACGACAGCGCCATTGAATTGATGCTGGAACACTCGACCGGGCCGGACACCCTTGGTGAACCCGACAAATGGGCCGAGGGCCGCAGGCGGCTGGCCCGCCTGAAGATGCGAGAAGGCGATGCCGCGACAGCCTACAAGATCGCGGCGCAGCACCACATGACCCCGGATATGGGCTATGCCTATGCCGACCTGGAATGGCTGGCCGGCTATCTGGCCCTGCGCAAGCTGGGTGACCCGGCCACCGCGGCGCGGCATTTCGAACGGTTCTCGGATGCGGTGGCCTCGCCGATCTCGAAGGGCCGCGCGGGCTATTGGCTGGGCCGTGCCTACGAGGCGCTGGGCGACGCGGACAAGGCCTATGAGGCCTATGCGATGGGGGCAGGATACCAGACGTCCTTCTATGGCCTGCTTTCGGCCGAGCGGATCGGGCGGCCCTTCGACCCGGATCTGGCCCAGCCCCGGCGCGCGCCGCACTGGCGGCAGGCCGCGTTCACCAGATCGAGCGTGTTCGAGGCCGGTCTGCTGCTGCTCAAGGCCGGAGAGAGGGACCTGGCCGAACGGTTCCTGACCCATCTGGTCGAAAGCCTCGACGCCGAGCAGGCGGCGCAGCTGGGCGACATGGCCATCGAGATGGACGAGCCGCATCTTGCCGTTATGATCGCCAAGCGCGCGGCCCGGACGGGCCTTGTTCTGCCCGCCGCCTACTATCCGATGCATCCCGTGGCCGACATGGGCCTGCCCATGGCCAAGGAGATGGTTCTGGCCATCGCCCGGAGGGAAAGCGAGTTCGATCCGATCGTGATCAGCGGCGCGGGCGCGCGCGGGTTGATGCAGGTGATGCCGGCGACCGCCAAGACCGTCGCACGCGATCTGGGCGTTCTCGGCAAGCACAAGACGAACCGGCTGACCTCGGACTGGAAATACAACGCCCAGCTGGGCGCGAACTATCTGGCCAAGCTGGCGGCCGATCTGGATGGCAACGTGGTGATGATGGCCGCGGGCTACAATGCAGGCCCCGGGCGGCCGATCTCTTGGATGGACCGGTTCGGCGACCCGAGGGCCGGAGAGGTGGACATGATCGACTGGATCGAGCACATCCCCTTCAACGAAACCCGCAACTATGTCATGCGGGTGGCCGAAAGCCTGCCGGTCTATCGCGCAAGGCTGGGCAGGCCCGCGTTGCCGATTCCGTTTTCGCAGGAACTGGTCGGCTCAACCCTGCTGTCGTTCGCGCCATAGGGTGAACAGCCCCGCCGACACGATCAGAACGGTGCCGACGATGACCGCAAGCCGCAGGGTCTCGCCAAAGATCGTGATGGCCAGGATCGCGGTCCACATCAGGTGGAAATAGGCAAAGGGTTGCACGGCGCTGGCTTCGGCCATTTCGTAGCATTTGATCAGCAGCCAGTGGCCGGTGGCGCCGGTCACGCAGAGCAGCGCCATCCAGCCCCAGTCGCGGGGCACCATCGGCTCCCAGAACCACATGCCGATCGCCGTCATGCCCACCGCGCCGACGACCCCGGTCCAGAAAAAGCTGGTGGCGGTGCTGTCCTGCCGGGCCGCGTATCGGGTCAGCAGCCCGTAGAGGGCGAACATGAAGGCAGAGATCAGCGGGATGATGGCCCAGGGGTTGAACACGCCCATGCCCGGCTGAAGAATGATGAGAACCCCGATGCAGCCGACCCCGATCGCCGCCCAGCGCCGCCAGCCGACCTTTTCGCCCAGAACCGGCCCGCTCAGGGCAGCCACCAACAGCGGGTAGCAGATGAACACCGCCTGGCTTTCGATCAGCCCGAGAACGGTGAAGCCATAGACCGCGACGCAGATCTCTCCGGCCAGCAGCAGCCCCCGCAGGATCTGAAGCCCCGGCTGGCGCGTTCGGGCCGCCGCCGCAATCCCGCCCGAGGACCGCGCGGCCAGCGCGACGACGAAGGCGGCGAAGAACCAATAGCGGATCATCACCACCATGTAGGTGTTGTAGGTCCCGGCCAGATGGCGCGAGATGCCGTCCTGCAGCGCAAAGACGATGGTGGCACCGATCATCAGGGCGATGCCCGCCGGGATGTTGTTCTTTTGCGTCACGCTTTGCTGGCCCGTGTCATGTGTCTCTTGCGGCCGTAGCCGGGGGTGCGGGTGACGGTGAAACCGGCCTCTTCCAATCCCCGGCGAACAAAGCCTGCCGCGGTATAGGTAGCAGCCGTGCCGCCCGGTGCTGTGTGGTTTGCGACCTCGTGCAACAAATCCGACCCCCAAAGTTCCGGATTCTTCGCCGGAGAGAACCCGTCGAGAAACCAGGCATCTGCCTGCCCCTGCCATTGCGGAAGGGTTTCGCGCGCGTCGCCTTCGATCACTTCCAGCCGCAGGGTGCCCAGATCACAGGAGCCGCCGCGCCAGGCCGAGAGGAACCGCGCGCTCCAACCGGCCAGTTCGGGAAAGGCCTCGTGCGCGCGGGCCATGTCCTCGGCGGCCATCGGGAAGGCCTCGAAACTGGTGAAGGTCAGCGCGCCCTGTTGCCCCGATTTCTCCCATTCCGACCAGGCGGTCAGCATGTTGAGCCCGGTGCCGAACCCCAGTTCGGCGATGCGGAAACCGGGGGCAAAACGCGCCGGCAGATCGTTGCCCGCAAGGAAAACGTGCCGGGTCTCCTCCAGCCCGTTCTGGAGCGAGAAATAGGGATCGTCGAACCGCTCGGACACGGGCACGCGATCATCGGTCCATGTGAGTTTGGCACGCTGGTCTGCCATCGGGATTTCCTGTAGCTATGCGCGGCGACACTGAACAAGGATAAGGGGATTGGCAATGGTCGATGTGACGGTGCGCGGCGCGGGGATTTTCGGCCTCTCGATCGCCTGGACCTGCGCCCGGCGCGGCGCCAGGGTGCGCGTGATCGACCCCTTTGGCCCCGGCGCGGGGTCCAGCGGCGGGCTGGTCGGCGCCCTCGCCCCGCATGTGCCCGAGAACTGGAACGCCAAGAAGGCCTTTCAGTTCGAAAGCCTGATCATGGCCGAGGCGTTCTGGAAACAGGTCGAAGCGACCGGGGGCGTCTCGCCCGGCTATGGCCGTCTGGGCCGGCTGCAACCGATTGCCGACGCGCGGGCGCTGGAACTGGCCCGCCAGCGCGAGGAAACGGCACGCGAATTGTGGCAGGGCAAGGCCGAGTGGCGCGTGGTTCCTGAAGATGAGGTCGGCGCATGGTGCCCGCCCAGCGCCACCGGCCATGTCATCCATGACACGCTGAGCGCCCGGATGCACCCCCGCCGTGCCGGGGCGGCGCTGGTGGCCGCGCTGGCGGTGATGGGCGTCGAGGTGCAGGCCGAGGCCGAGCACGCGGGCCGCGTGGTCCATGCCACCGGCGTCGCGGGGCTCGAGGAGATCAGCCGCGCCCTGGGCCGGACCGTCGGGAACGGCGTCAAGGGCCAGTCCGCGCTGCTGCGCTTCGATGCCGGTGATGTGCCGCAGATCTTTGCCGACGCGGTTCACATCGTGCCGCATGCGGACGGGACGCTGGCGATCGGCTCGACCTCGGAACGCGACTATGACGACCCCACCAGCACGGACGCGGCCCTTGACGACGTCATCGACCGAGCGATGCGGGCGGTGCCGGTGCTGCACGGGGCCGAGGTGATCGAACGCTGGGCCGGGGTCCGCCCCCGCGCAAAAAGCCGGGCGCCGATGCTGGGCGCGCACCCCCTGCATCCGGGGCAGTTCATCGCCAATGGCGGGTTCAAGATCGGTTTCGGCATGGCCCCGAAAGTGGCCGAGGTGATGGCCGATCTGGTGCTTGAGGACCGCGACACCATCCCCGAGGACTTCCGCCCCGAGGCCTCACTCTGAGCGCGGCAGGGCGGTGGCGCGCATGCATTCGCGCCCGTCCGGGCCGCGCACCCAAAGGTCGTGACCGTTCCGGCACAGGGTCGCGGTTTCGAAATGCATCAGCGGCGAGGAGGCGCGGAAGGAGAACTCGGCCAGCGGCCCCAGCAGTTCTTCGGCCAGCAGCATCAGGTGCTGGGCCAGCAGCGGGCCATGCACCACCAGCCCGGAATAGCCTTCGACATTGCGGGCATAGTCCAGATCGTAGTGGATCCGGTGGCCGTTGAAGGTCAGCGCGGAATAGCGGAACAGCAGGGTGGAATCGAAGCCGACCTCGCGCCGGTCGGTCTCGTCGGTGCGCGCCATCGGCGGTTGCGGGCGCGGTCCATCCGCTGACGGGTCCTCGCGATAGACGAGATCCTGCCATTCGGTCAGGCGCAGCTGGCCCTCCTGCCAGATTTCATGCCGCAGCGTGACAAAGCCCAGCGGCCCGGTGCGGCCGGTCTTGGAGGTGGCGCTTTCCAGCTCGGACCGCCGTTCGGCCGGCACCCCGGCCCGGAGCGGTTCCGAAAACCGCAGCCGCCCGCCGGCCCACATCCGCCTCGGCAACCCCATGTCGGGGATCAGGCCGCCGCCCACCTTCGGATGACCGTCGCGGCCCAGCCCCTCGGGCGGGCGCGGGGCCCAGAAATAGAGTTGATGAAAGAAAGGCGGCAGTTCGGATCCGGCCGCGATGGTCGGCTCCTGCCCCATCGCCACCTGGAACGCGGCCGCGCGGGCCGGGTCCATCACGTCGCCTTGAATTTCGCAGGTCGCATCATCCGTCATGCCGCGGACTGTAGGCGCCGCCGGACCGGCGGACAAGACATGGCGGCCCGTCAGAACCCGGCCTCGGCACGCAGCTTCTGCATCAGGATGCGCAGGGTCTTTTCGTATTGCTCGCTGACCAGCCGCCCATGGGCGTCGAACTGGTTCGAGCTGTCGGCGACGTGAACCTCAGGCCCCTGCAGGATACGTGTGCGGAACGGCACCATGAAGGCCCGCAGGATCATCTGCGCCCGTTCCCCTCCGGCGCGACCCGCTGCGGCCGACATCACGGCGACGGGCTTGTCCATCCACGGCTTGCCCTCGGTCCGGCTGACCCAGTCGAGCGCGTTTTTCAGAACCCCCGAAGGCCCCTTGTTGTATTCGGGCGTCGAGATGATCACCGCGTCGGCCCGCGCGATCTGGTCGGCCAGTCTCTGCACCGCCTCCGGGATGCCCCGCGCATCTTCGTCATCGCCGTCATACAGCGGCAGGTGCAGATCGGCCTCGACGAAGGTGCTTGGCCCGAACAGCCGCGCCGCCTCGCGCATCAACATGCGATTGGTCGCGCCCTTGCGCAAAGAGCCGGACAGGCCAAGCAGGATCGGGTCGGACATGAGATAAAACCTCCGGAATACGTCTGTGGCCCAGTTAGCCCCAGATCGGGTGGAACGAAAACCCAGACACCGCACAATCGCTGTTCAGAAAAACAGGGCCACCGATGGCGGCCCTGCTCGGAAAGCCAGAATTCCGCCAATCAGGCGTTGCCGTTCGGCACGACCACGATCTCGACACGGCGGTTCTGCCGCTTGCCTTCCGGCGTCAGGTTCGAGGCGATCGGGTTGTTCTCGCCCTGACCGATGGTGGTGATCCGCGCATAGCTGACACCGCCGGCCTGCAGGATGTCGGCCACCGCGTTCGCACGGCGCTCGGACAGGCCCTGGTTGTAGGCCGCGTCGCCGTCGCTGTCGGTATGGCCGATGATCTGCACGTTCGAATTCGGGTAACGCACCAGGTTCTGCGCCACCTTTTCCAGATCCGAGCGCAGCGCCGGGCGCACGGTATAGCTGTCGGTGTCGAAGGTGATGTCATTGGGCACCGACACGATCAGCCGGTCGCCGGTATTGGTGATGGTGATGCCATCATTGGCCAGTTGCTGCCGCAGCTCGGCGGCCTGCTTGTCGAGCTGGTTGCCGATGGCCCCGCCTGCCGCCGCGCCGATCGCGGCGCCGGCCAGCGCGCCAAGGCCCGGATCCGAGTTGTTGGTCAGGGCGCCGACGCCGGCACCAAGGATGCCGCCGATCAGCGCGCCCTGCTTGGTGTTCTGATTGGGATCCGTCTGCGCGCCCAGCGTCGCGGGGTTGGTGCAGGCACTCAGGACCATGCCCGCGCAAAGCCCTGCGGCCAAAGCAAATCTCGAAACTTTCATGGTTGCACCTTCTGCTCAGAAACCCGTTTATCCGGGCTTGTTTCGTTTCTTCGCAGTTTATCACCGCTTGCACGGCCGCACTCAAGCAACAAAGCGGCGAGATCGGCGGCGAACCGCCAATACGAGGGCGGCACAAGGTCAGGTGTCGCTCCGCGCCGCCTCGTAGGCCAGCATGGCGCGTTTCACCGGCAGCCCCCAGTGGTAACCGCCAAGCCCGCCGGACTTGCGCAGCGCCCGGTGGCAGGGGATCAGCCAGCTGATCGGGTTGCGCCCCACCGCGGTGCCGACCGCGCGCACGGCACGGGGCTGACCGATGGCACCGGCGATCTCGGAATAGGTGGTGACATGCCCGGTGGGGATGTTCAGCAGCGCCTCCCACACCTTGATCTGCATCGGCGCCCCGATCAGGTAGAGCGGCGTCGGCTCGAGCCGGTTGCCGGCGCCAAAGGCGCTGAGAACCCAGGGGCGCAGGCGCATCGGGTCTTCGACGAACTCGGCCCTGGGCCAGCGCGACAGCAGGTCCTGCATCGCGGCCTCTTCGCCGGTTTCGGCGGCAAAGCCCATGCCGCAGATCCCCTTGTCGGTGCCCATGACCAATGCAGGCCCGAAGGGACTTTCGAACCAGCCCCAGTAGATGCGCAGCCCTTCGCCCTTGCGGGCATAGTCGCCGGGGCTCATCGCCTCCCAGCGGACGAACAGGTCGTGCAGGCGACCGGTGCCCGACAGGCCGACGCTGTGGGCCGTCTGCAGGGTGGTGAACCGCTCGCGCAGCAGGGCCTTGGCGTGGCCCAGCGTCAGGTATTGCTGATACCGCTTGGGAGACACCCCGGTCCAGCGCGAGAACAGGCGCTGGAAATGGCCGGGGCTCATGTTCATCTGGCGGGCCAGCTCCTCCAGAGACAGGGACTCGCCGCCTTGGTCGATCAGCTCGATCGCGCGCCGCATCACCTGGTAGTGGTAGCCGTCTTCGGTGTTCTGGACGTTCATGACTCACCTCTTCGCTTCGGGGTCAGGATAATCCGCCCGCCAGCCACGGGCGACCCGAAACCTGCGGTTTTGTACCGGCCCCGGACCGCGGACCTTCCGTTTTGTACTCATGCGTACCAAATCCGCGCTTGGGGCTTGTGCGGGGCCGTGGCGGGCGGCATTAAGGCCCGGATGGCAAAGCAACTCGACTACCACACGATCCGCGAGATCTTTACCCGCTTCCATGCCCACGACCCCGAACCCAAGGGCGAGCTGGAGCATGTGAACGCCTATACGCTGCTGGTGGCGGTGGCGCTGTCGGCGCAGGCGACCGATGCGGGGGTGAACAAGGCCACCCGCGCGCTGTTCCAGATCGCCGACACGCCGCAGAAGATGCTCGACCTCGGCGAAGAGGGGCTGACCCAGCACATCAAGACCATCGGCCTGTTCCGGCAGAAGGCAAAGAACGTCATCAAGATGTCGCGCATCCTGGTCGAGGAGTATGACGGCGAGGTGCCCAATTCCCGCGCGGCGCTGCAGTCGCTGCCGGGCGTCGGGCGCAAGACCGCCAACGTGGTGCTGAACATGTGGTGGCGGCACCCGGCGCAGGCGGTGGACACGCATATCTTCCGCGTCGGCAACCGCACCGGCATCTGCCCCGGCAAGGACGTGGACGCCGTGGAACGCGCCATCGAGGACAATGTTCCGGTCGATTTCCAGCTGCACGCCCATCACTGGCTGATCCTGCACGGCCGCTATCACTGCAAGGCGCGCAAGCCGATGTGCGCCACCTGCATCATCCGAGACCTGTGCCAATTCGAGGACAAGAACCTATGAAGACCTACCAGCTTGTCGGCATCGGCAATGCCGTCGTCGATGTCATCAGCACCTGCGACGACGATTTCCTCGAGATGATGGATATCGAGAAGGGCATCATGCAGCTGATCGAGCGCGACCGGGCCGAGCTGCTTTACGCCTCGATGGAGAACCGGATCCAGGCGCCCGGCGGCTCGGTCGCCAACACCATCGCCGGCGCCGGTGCGCTGGGGCTGGACGCGGCCTTCATCGGGCGGGTGCATGACGACCGGCTGGGGCATTTCTATGCCGACGCGATGAACGAGGACGGGGTGGACTTCGTCAACCCGCCGGTGCCGGATGGCGAGCTGCCGACCTCGCGCTCGATGATCTTCGTCTCGCCCGATGGCGAGCGGTCGATGAACACCTATCTGGGGATTTCCTCGGAACTGAGTTCGGCCGACGTGCCGAGCGAGGTGGCGGGCAACGCGCAGATCATGTTCCTCGAGGGGTATTTGTTCGACAAGGACAAGGGCAAGACCGCGTTCCTGGAGGCCGCGCGCGACTGCCGCAACGGGGGCGGCAAGACCGGCATCGCCATTTCCGACCCGTTCTGCGTCGAGCGTCACCGCGCCGATTTCCTGCTGCTGATCGAACACGAGCTGGATTTCGTGATCGGCAACGAGGCCGAGATCAAGTCGCTGTTCGAGACCGACGACCTGGAACAGGCGCTGCGGCGCACGGCGGCGATCTGCCCGCTGGTGGTCTGCACCCGCTCGGGCGACGGGGTGACGGTTCTGCATGACGGCATCCGCATCGACGTGCCGGTGGAAAAGGTCGTGCCGGTGGACGCCACCGGCGCGGGCGACCAGTTCGCCGCCGGGTTCCTGTTCGGCATGGCGACGGGCCGCGACATGGAGACCTGCGCCCGCATCGGCAACGTCTGCGCCCGCGAGGTGATCAGCCACATCGGCCCGCGGCCGGATACCAACGTGCTGGAGTTGTTGCGGGAGGAAGGGTTGGTTTGAAGTTCAGCAAGCCCTTTCTGAACGAAGCCCATCGTTGATTGCAATACGATTGATTTTCTCCGCCTGTGGTATGGTTGTTTGGCACGGGGGAGAACTTCAGATGTCCAAAACAGCACTGGTCACAGGGGCTTCAAGTGGAATCGGCCGGGGAGTGGCGATCAATCTTGCTGCGCAGGGTTGGCACGTACTCGCACATGGGCGGCGTGAAATCGAGCTTCGGGAAACGCTTGCCCAAATTAGGAAAGCCGGCGGGACCGGGGATTTCTTCACCGCTGAGATGGGCGATATGGAAGCCGTGGCGGCTCTTGCGGACTGGGCATTGTCTCAAGACCGCCTGGACGCGCTTGTGCATTGTGCAGCCAAATTTACCTACGGAGAAGTGTCCACGGAACGATTTGACGACTGGGACCAGTCCATTGATCAGGTGCTCCGAGCAACAATTCGGCTTACGGCGCATGTTTTGCCAGCCATTCGGGAATCGGAAGGGGCATTTGTCTATGTCTGCGGCCCGACATCATGGCTTGGGTGGAAGAATCACGCCATTCACTGCGCATTGAGACACGCTCAAGCCGGGTTCGCAAAGGCGCTTTTCGAAGATGTTCGTGAAAGCGGTGTCAGGGTAACGCTCGTTCATCCCGGCTTTGTAAACACACCCTCAGTCAACGATTCAGGCAAAGATCGCTCGCGTATGATCCAGCTTACCGATATCTCCAAGATGATTGTAACCGCAATCTCACTGCCGAATACGACTTGCGTAACCGAATTGACCCTGCGACCGCAGCGTTCACCCTATCTTTGACATACCGATGTCTTAATCGCGCCCGGCAAGGTCTCGTCCCAAATACCCCCGGAACGCCTCCATCACCCGCTCGTAAACCGCGCGCTTGAAGGGCACGATCTCGGCGATCAGGCGGTCGGGGTCCTGCCATTTCCAGCGGGTGAACTCGGGGTGGTCGGTCTCGATGTCGATCTGGTCGTCGGTCCCCAGAAAGCGCATCAGGAACCATTTCTGCGCCTGCCCGCGAAAGCAGCCCGTCCAGATGCAGGGCCCGAGGTCAGGCACCATCGCCCGTTGTATCCTGCGGCGGTGATATCCCCGCGGCGGTCAACTCTTTTTCCACAAGATCCGGCAGGTCCGTCGGCAAGGGTTCGGCGCAGAACAGTGCGTTGTGATACTCGGAAAACTCATATGGTTTCCCGTCTGCATACGCCAGGTCAGGCCCGAGTTCTCGGATACGGTAGTTCCTGTCGTCGATCTCGTAGACCCGGTCGTAGCCGAGGGTTTTCAGGGTCTCGTGGAAGTCGACCAGATTTTCGAGCGAGAGGATTTCGCACATCAGGACCGGTTTGTTCTTGCGGAGGAACTCGGCCCCGCCTTCAAAGACCGCCTGTTCGTGCCCCTCGACATCCAGCTTTGCCAGTGAACAGGGAAAACGCCCGTTCGACTCCCAATATTTGTCCAACGTGGTGACCGGCACTTCGAGCGTTTGCGCCCCCTTCAGGCTGACGCGCTCCTTGATGGCCTCGAGCGATGCACCCGTCCACAGCGGCCAGCGCTCGTTGAAATGCACCTCCATTTTTCCTTCGGCCCGGGAAAGTCCGATGTTGTTCACTGTGATGCGGTCGGACAGGCCGGATATCCGAGCGTTGGTCTGACCGCGCTTGGCGATCAGGGGCATGATCTCGAAATAGTGCACCTGCACAGCGGGGTCGGCAGACGCGGCGATCAGCGAGAACAGGCCGGTATGGCCGCCGAGGTCCATCACGTTCTCGGCGCCCTTGCTCAACAGCCCGAAGACGACCGTGGACAAAGTCTCGTAAGCGCCCTCGCCACAGTAGAAAAAATTCAACGACACGTTGTCGTCATTCTGCGAATACATCCAGAATTCCTTGACGCCGGGGACTTTCGCAAGCACCGGGCCGTGGTACGCGTGAGTACTCCGCAACTCCACCAGTTCCGGATCGGTTCCCTTGCGCATGCCGGGGGCGAAACCCGGCTTCAGGAAAGCCCGGGCTTCGAGCGCCGCGATGTTTGCGACGTCTCTTTCCGACAATGCCTTTTCAAGCTGTCTCTCCTCCACGGGCGCGGGCACCACTTGCGGCTTGACCGTCTCTGGCTGACCGGAGGGGCGGGCGGTTTCGGATGAAGGGGCGGATTGTGAGTGGGGTTTTGAAACAAGCAGTTTCCGAAGCTTTGAGAACATGAACACTTCCAAGTCAATGTGCGCGCCAGAAAGCGCTTTTGGGTCTCGAGTCTCGCTTTCCGAGACAGCAACAGTTAAGGCTCTAAACCCATAGTAGAACGGCGTGATTTTCGCAACTCACAGCTGCGTTGCTCGCTTTCTGCTCGGGGCCCCATTCTGATTGGATTTCTGCGACCCCTTGAACGATTTCGGAGGCCAACCCCTCACCCCAAATACCCCCCAAACGCCTCCATCACCCGCTCGTAAACCTCGCGCTTGAATGGCACGATCTCGGCGATCAGGCGGTCGGGGTCCTGCCATTTCCACCTTGTGAACTCGGGGTGGTCGGTCTCGATGTCGATCTGGTCGTCGGTCCCCAGGAACCGCATCAGGAACCATTTCTGCGCCTGCCCGCGAAAGCGGCCCTTCCAGATGTGGGGCACGATGTCATGCGGCAGGTCGTAGGGCAGCCAGCCCTCGGTCTCGGCCATGATTTCCACGAGGTCGGGGGTGACGCCGATTTCCTCCTGCAACTCGCGCAGGGCGGCCGCGCGCGGGGATTCGCCCTCGTCCACGCCGCCCTGGGGCATCTGCCAGGCGTCCTCGAACCGGTCGTTGCGCTGGCCGACGAAGATCTTGCCCCGATCGTTCATCAGCATCAGGCCGACGCAGGGGCGGTAGGGCAGCTTGGCGATCTGTTCGGGGGTCATGGGGGTCTCCGGGCTGGTGTCGCCCCATTCCTAATCGGTCGTGACGTCAGCGCAAGGGTCTGACGCCGCGTTCGGCGTGACATGACGTGCGCGTCAAGCAATGGTGCGCGCAAGCAAGGGAGATTCTGATGAACGATTACCCACACCTGCTGGCCCCGCTGGATCTGGGCTTTACCACGTTGAAGAACCGCGTCCTGATGGGCTCGATGCATACCGGGCTTGAGGAAACCGGCGACTGGAACCGGGTGGCCGAGTTCTATGCCGCCCGCGCGCGCGGTGGCGTGGCGCTGATGGTAACCGGCGGCATCGGGCCGAACCTCGAAGGCTCGGTCCTGCCGGGGGCGGCGATGATGACCAGCGACAAGGACGTGGCGAACCATTCGATCGTCACCGACCGGGTGCATCAGGCGGGCGGCAAGATCGCCATGCAGATCCTGCATGCGGGCCGCTATGCCTATGGCCCGAAATGCGTGGCGCCCAGCCCGATCAAGTCGCCGATCTCGCCCTGCCCGCCGACCGAGCTGGACGAGGAAGGCATCGAGAAGCAGATCAGCGACATCGTGAATGCCGCCGTGCTGGCCCGGAAGGCGGGCTATGACGGGGTCGAGATCATGGGGTCCGAGGGGTATTTCATCAACCAGTTCCTCGTGACCCATACCAACAAGCGCACCGACCGCTGGGGCGGGTCCTATG
This sequence comes from Ruegeria marisrubri, assembly GCF_001507595.1. GTDB lineage: Bacteria > Pseudomonadota > Alphaproteobacteria > Rhodobacterales > Rhodobacteraceae > Ruegeria > Ruegeria marisrubri. The sequence continues at coordinate 201,835 of NZ_LQBQ01000035.1, read as the reverse complement.
AGAACCGGATGCGCCTGCCGCTGGAAATCGTGCGCCGCACCCGCGAGGCGGTGGGCGAGGAGTTCATCATCATCTACCGGCTGTCGATGATCGACCTGGTGCCCAATGGTTCGACCTTCGAAGAGGTCGTGCAGCTGGCGCAGCGGATCGAAGAGGCCGGGGCCACGATCATCAACACCGGCATCGGCTGGCACGAGGCGCGGATTCCGACCATCGCCACCTCCGTGCCGCGCCGGGCCTTTGCCTGGGTGACGAAGAAACTGATGGGCAAGGTGGGGATTCCGGTCATCACCTCGAACCGGATCAACACGCCCGAAGTGGCCGAGCAGGTGCTGGCCGAGGGCTGTGCCGACATGGTCTCTCTGGCGCGGCCGATGCTGGCGGATGCGGATTTCGTGGCCAAGGCGATGGCAGGCGAGTCGGCCAGGATTGCGCCCTGCATCGCCTGCAACCAGGCCTGTCTGGACCACACCTTCAGCGGCAAGCTGACCTCATGCCTGGTGAACCCGCGCGCCTGCCACGAGACCGAGCTGGTGATCGAAAAGGCCGCCACGCCCAAGCGCGTGGCCATCGTGGGCGCGGGTCCGGCCGGCCTGTCCACCGCGATGACCGCCGCCCAGCGCGGCCATGACGTGACCGTGTTCGACAAGGCCGACGAGATCGGCGGCCAGCTTAACATGGCCAAGCAGGTGCCGGGCAAGGAAGAGTTCTGGGGGCTGGTGGACTGGTATCGCACCATGCTGGACGATCTGGGCGTCAAGGTCGAACTGGGCCGCGAAGTCGGCGCCGACGACCTGGCCGGGTTCGACGAGGTGGTGATCGCCACCGGCGTCAACCCGCGCGACCCGCAGATCCCGGGCGAGGACCGCGACAATGTCGTGAACTACATCGACGTGCTGCGCGACAAGGCCCCGGTGGGCAAATCGGTGGCCGTGATCGGCGCGGGCGGCATCGGCTTCGACGTGTCGGAATACCTGCTGGAAGAGGGCCATTCGCCCACCACCGACCTGCCCCTGTGGATGAAGGAATGGGGCGTCGCCGACCCTGAACAGCACCGCTCGGGCCTGGCGCCCGAGGGCCCGCAGCCCGAGGCGCCCCAGCGGCAGGTCACCCTGCTCCAGCGCAAGAAACAGGCGCATGGCAAGGGGCTGGGCAAGACCACCGGCTGGATCCACCGCGCGACGCTGAAGATGAAGGACGTGAACTTTGTCGGCGGCGTGAACTATGAGCGCATCGACGACGAGGGGCTGCATGTCTCGTTCGGAGAAGAGCGCGCCGACCCGACCGTCATCAAGGCCGATACGATCGTTCTGTGCGCCGGACAGGTGCCCGAGCGGTCGCTGGCCGATGCGCTGATCGAACGCGGGATCACCCCGCATGTGATCGGCGGCGCGGATGTGGCCGCGGAACTGGATGCCAAGCGGGCGATCAACCAGGGCACGCGGCTGGCCGCGGAACTGTAGGGGCATCGCCCTTTCCGACGCCGGCATGTCGCTTTTGGCCAAGCCCGCCGGCGTCGGCCCATTAGACAGGCTCGGGTCGACCGAAGGAGCGACCCTATATGGTCTTTGCCACCATCCTGACCGGGCTCGTGCCGAGTTTCCTGATGGTCGCGCTTGGCGGGCTGATCCGGGCGCGGCTGTCCGAGAATGCTTGGCAGGGGCTCGACAGGTTGAACTTTGAAATCCTGTTCCCGGCGCTGCTGTTCGTGGCGGCAAGCCGACGGCCGATCGCGGTCTCCGAGGTCGTGCAGATCGGCCCGGCCGTGTGGGCGATTCTGCTATTCGCCTTGCTGTTGGGGTGGCTGGCGCGCCCGATCGGCCCGGAGCGGTTCCTGGATTTCGCGGGCGGCTGGCAGACGGTCTGGCGCTTCAACTCGGCGATTGCGCTGGTGGCGTCGCAGACACTGGGGCCGGATGCGGTTGGCCAGATGGCCGTTGCGATCGGCATGGCGGTGCCGGTTGCGAACCTGCTGGCCGTCGCGGCGCTGTCCCGTGGCGGAAACCTGAGCCTGGCCCAGACCGTCGGCAAGGTTGCGATGAACCCGTTTCTGCTGGCGAGCGTTCTGGGGGTGGCTGTCGGCCTGTCGGGGCTGACCATTCCCGCCCCGGTCATGGCGCCGCTGGACATGGTTGCGGCGGCGGCCATTCCGATCGCCCTGATCTCGATCGGCGCGACAATGAACTGGGGTGCCCTGGCGCGCATGGACCGGTTCGGAACCTATATCAGCCTGTCTCGCCTGGTTCTGGTGCCCGGTGGCACCTTTCTGGCCTGCCTGCTGGTCGGCAGCCCCGACGGGTTGGCGCCGGTCCTGATCCTGTTCGCAGCCCTTCCGACCGCGTCGGCGGCACATGTGCTGGCCTCGGGGTTCGGGGCGGACAGGAAACTGGTGGCCACGCTGATCGCGCAAACGACTTTGCTCAGCGCCGCGACGCTGCCGCTGTGGATTCTCGCAACCAAGGCTGTTTTCTAGGTTTCCAGTCGGAATCCAATTCCGTCATTCTGCAATAATTGTAATCACTTCCGATACAATCGGCGGGGAATGAGGCACATGGTTATGATCCCCGAGCACCAGTTGCAGCGTATGGGGGCCCGGCGCCAGTTCCAGGGTGACTTCGGTCTGCCCTGCGCCGAAATGGCGATGGTTTTCATCCGAAGGCAGGGGCGCCGACAACTCCTCTTCCGTCAGAGGGGGACGGTCTATCAGCAGGTGGTGATGGCCCGTGTCTTCCTTTTCAACACCGGCGGGCGCCACGCCCATTCCACTGAGCCCGAACACAACAGTCACAGGCGATTTCACGGTTTCACCGTCGCTCAGGTTGGCGATATAGACCCGCGCATCGGGGTTGGACGGTGTCTCGCCTCCGGCAGGGGCGGAAACGGCGAGCAGGCAGAACCCCAGGGTCGCAAGAAACGGTTTCATGATCTCCTCCCGGTCACAGAAATGCCACTGCGAGCATAGCCCAACCCCGCCAGAACACCGATCATTTTCGGAAAAACCCGGCGCTGCGGGCCCGCGGAAACCACTGTTTCCCTGTTTCCATGGCGCAAACGATTCTTGTTAAATCCCTGATATTATCCCATCCCTGCCCCGTTTCCGCCCAGATTGGGCGCAAAAAGGGAAGGTGACGGACAAAGCCGAGGACGCGAGCATGGACCGACTCACCGAAATGGAAGCCTTCGCCAACGTGGTGGATCAGGGCGGCTTTACCGATGCCGCGAAGAAGATGGGCATTTCCAAATCGGCTGTTTCCAAGCATGTCTCGAGTCTGGAGGCACGGCTTGGCGCCCGCCTTCTGAACCGGACGACGCGCCGGGTGTCGCCGACCGAGATCGGGCTGGCCTATTACGACCGGGCGCGCCGGGTTCTCAACGACGCCGGCGAAGCGGATGCGCTGGTCACCTCGATGCAGTCGGCGCCCTCGGGGCTGCTGCGCATCAGCGTCGCCACGGATTTCGGCGTCAACCATCTGTCTCCGGTGCTGTCAAACTTTTTGTCCGACTACCCCGACATCACGGTGAACATGGTTCTGAACAACCGTTACGTCGAACTGATTTCCGAAGGGTTCGACGTTGCCGTCCGGATCGGGGATCTGGAGGACAGCACCCTGCGCGCGCGCAAGCTGACCGAAACCGTCAAGCGGATGATCGCGTCGCCGAAATACATCGAATCCTTCGGCCGCCCGCAGCGGATCGACGACCTGAACGAGCACAAGCTGCTGCACTATTCCAGCCAGTCCTCGGGCAATGTCTGGAAACTGACCGCGCCGTCGGGGGAAAAGCGGCAGGTGCGCACCGCCGGGTGGCTGAGCGTGAATGACGGCCAGTCGCTGCTGAATGCCGCAATCTCCGGCCTGGGGATCGCCTATCTGCCCAGCTATCTCTACGCGGATGCGATGAAGCGCGGCGAGGTCGTGGACGCGATGCCGTCGCTGCCCGACGAGGTTCAGGGCATCTACGCGGTCTATCCGCCGGGCCGGTTCACGCAGCCCAAGGTCCGGGCCTTCATCGACTTTCTGGTCGAGGCCTTCAGCGGCAAGGGGCCGATGGACTGGTAGGACCACTCGCCGTGACCTCTGACAGCCCGCGCCCCTGGCGCGGGTTTTTGTTTCCCGCGCCGGGTTACAGTTGGCTGCCGATGGGCAGCAGGCCGTAGATGGAACTCATGAAGGCGCGCCAGGCAGAGTCCGCGGGTTCGCGCCGATACAGCAGGATGGCGCCATCCTCGCGACGGGCGAGCCATTCGATCTCGCCAGAGTCGTCGAGGCGCAGCTTGTAGGCGTTTTCCGCAAGGTTTTCCCGGAACCGACTCACCGCCTCGGAAGCAAGGGCCTCGGATTCGATCAGCACACCCATTTCATTGTTGATCCTCACCGAGCGCGGATCCCAGTTGAACGAGCCCACGAACAGGTATTTTCCGTCAACGGCGAAGGCCTTGGTATGCAGCGACGATTGCGACAGCCCCAGCCCGAGCCGCTCGCGGTCCTGCCGCGAGACGTCTGGGCGCAGCTCCCACAGCTCTATTCCGGCCTTCAGCATCTCTTCGCGAAAAAGCGCGTAATGGCCATGGACCGGCACCACGTCGGTGGAGTCCAGCGAGTTGGTCAGGATCGTCACGTCAAGGCCCCGCGCGCTGAGTTCCGAAAGGAACTCCGCCCCTCGGCGTCTGGGGACGAAATAGGCGGACGAGACGACCAGGCTCTGTCTGGCCCCCGTCAGATAGGGCAGCATCTGGGCGGCGACGAAGCTCTGTTCGTCGGCATCGCCCGCGGCCTTCTCGGGCGGGTCGGCCAGCAGGCGTGCCGGCACCCAGGTCAGGCCCAGGGGGCCATGCGTCATCCCGGCGCGGATTTCGTGGGAAAGCGCGTCACCATAGGGGCTGTAGCGGGCCTGATCGGCCAGTTCGGACAGGCGCTGACGCGCCTCCGCGAGCGTCATGTCCTGTTTTCCGTCTCTGACCACGACGCTTGCGGGCACGGCGTAGGGGCTGTTCCAGTAGGCGTCGAAAGAGGCCGAGACCTGTTTCGCGACCGGCCCGACGCCCAGAACATCCAGATCGTTGTAGTTGCTGTCCTCGCGGGCCGCGAAATACTCGTCACCGATATTGCGGCCGCCGACGATCGTCACCACGTTGTCGAAGGTCATCGACTTGTTGTGCATCCGGCGGTTGACGCGCTCGAACTCGAACAGGGAGGCTAGGTTGCGTCCGAACCCGCGGCGGAATGGATTGAACAGGCGGATCTCGATATTGGGATGGCGATCCAGCGCCGCGACCGCCCGGTCGTAGCCGGCGACGTCCATGTCATCGAGCAGAAGGCGCACGCGGACGCCGCGATCGGCGGAGCGCAGCAACTGCCAGGTGAACAGGTGGCCCGAGGCATCATTGTGCAGCAGGTAATACTGCGCGTCGATCGTGCGCTCGGCCTTTTCGGCCAGCACCAGCCGCAGGGCAAGCGCCTCTGGCCCGTCGGAGACGAGATAGATGCCGGACCGCCCGTCGCGCGGATCGCCCAGGGCGCTGCCCCGCCGGGCGAGGAAGGTCGTGTCTGTGTCCGCCGCCGCCCTGGTGACGGTCTTGGTATAGCTGGCGGGTCCGATGGAACATGCCGCCAGCGCCGCGGTCGCGGCCACCAGCAGCGCGCGGCGCAGGGCGTTTGTCAAACCCCTTGGGCCGCGGATGGATCGCCTTGCCGCCAAACGAAATTCGGTGCTCATACGATGACCTTCACCTTTTGCGCCTGTCGTTTCAAGCGCCCGGCCCGGTTTGACACTTCGACCGGCTATTGCATTGGCTGGGCGCCTTTGCGCCACCGCTGTTCCAGGGCCGATAGGAGAGCGGCGCTATCATCCGGGAACTTTCGGGCAAACAGGTATTCGCGCTTCTCCCCCGCTCGAAGAAGTGCCGGAATATGTTCTGCTGCAATTGTTGCCGGATGCGCTCCACCCTTGGACCAATCTGCCCAGGTCAGGGTATTTCTCCGGGCACCGGCAAACGGGCCGTTCATCATCAATGTCGGCAGCAGCGTTTCATCCGGGCAATGCGTGTTTCGGAAAAACTCCAGAAGGTCGGGTTCCTGATCGATGGTTTCGAGCAGAAACTCGACGGCGGAGCGCGGCAAAGCCCACCAGCAGGTGCCGCCGTATGGAACCCGACCTTTCAAGGCGGCGGCGTAGTCCCGACGCGCCAACGGTTTGAGTGCGCGCCTTGCAAATCGGCGCCACGCTCTTTGCAGCGGCGGGTCGGTTGGCTGGGGATGGTGATATTCGATCCATGGCAACGGCTTGTGCCAGACCGGCATCCGCTCGGCATTCATGAAGACAGTGTCCGGGTTGTCCGCGAAGAATTCCACGATCTCGCCTATGGGGCGAAGTGGGTAATCCGACCCGGAAATGAAAACGAAGTGGGAAAAACCGGGATCGGAAACGGCCTGTTCCATCAACGCCAGCGTGGCTTGGACTTGGGAAATACCGCCCCAGTGAACGGAAATGGCCGGTGAACAAAGCGTCATGTTCGGGAAAGCAGCAAGATTCGGGGACGCCAAGTCGGATTTGGCGTCGATATGCAGAAAAACCCCCGTGCTTGGGTGCGCCAACGCGCCAAGCAGCCGATGCAGATGTGCAGGCCGGTCGTGGGCGGCAATCAGAAAAGCGATTCTGGGATCGGTCTTCATCGTCCCGCCCCCCAACAACGGCGCCATCTACGCAACATCCTGGCCGGTCGCGAACATCACCCCCCCAGCATGACCGCCTCGACCCGGCGGTTCAACTCCCGGCCTTCGGGGGTGTGGTTCGAGGTGAGCGGGGCGAGGTAGCCGACGCCTTCGGCCTCGAGCCGCTCGCCGTCGATCCCGTGCACCTCGATCAGGCGGTTTCGCACCGCCTGGGCGCGGCGGAGGCTGAGGGCGATGTTGCCCTCGAGCGTGCCCACGTCATCCGTGTGCCCCACCAGCGCCAGCCGGGCGCGGGGGTTTTCCTTGAGAAATTCGGCCAGCACCGCCAGAGAGGCAAACGGCCCTTCGCCCAGATCCGCGGCCCCCGAGCCGAAGGTGAGATCGTCGAGAATGACGTGGCCGTCCCGCTTCAGTTTCGCCAGCAGCGCCTCGTCCGCGACCTCGGACCCGGCCACGACCAGAGGCGCCTCTGGCTGGGTGCCGTCGGGCAGCACCCGGATGATCTGGATGTAGCCGTCGGGCGGGTTGCGGCTGATCAGCACGCTTATGGCCTCGTCCCCGCGGGTGGCCGACAGGAAGCGGTAGTCGTGAATCGCCACATACATGTCCGGGTTCGGCACCACCTCGGTGCCATAGCGGAAATCGAAACCGCCGCAGCTGCGGGCCTCGCAGTCGAGCAGGATGTCATAGCCCATCTGCTGCAACTGCTCGCGCAGCGGCGCGAGGATCTGCAGCGTCGTGCGGGACCCGGCCTGAAAGCGCCAGGTCCGCCGCTCGACCTGCCCTTCGAGCCTTTTCGACGGCACGGACCCGTCCGCATAGACGCCCACGGGCAGATCATAGCTGTCGAGCGCAGTGATCCGCTCGGTCAGTTGCCGCACGCCTCCGGGCAGCTTTAGCTCCTGCGCCGCCAGCGGGGCCGCCGCCAGGGCGGCGCAGAGGGCGAGGGCGCGCTTCATCTGAACTGGGAATGATACTCGTCGTTGGGCACCATGGCCGTCGCGCTGGCGACCCGGTTGGACATGTTGAAGAAGCCCGCCACATTGGCGATGTCCCAGATGTCGCGATCCGAGAATCCGACATCGCGCAGGCGCTGGCGGTCGGGTTCCTCGATCTCGGCGCTGGCGGTGGTCATCTTGGCGGCGAAATCCAGCATCGCGCGCTGGCGGTCGTCCAGCGGCGCCACGCGGTAGTTCATCACCAGCATCTCGCCCAGCTTTGGATCGCCCGACAGTTGCCGCACCGCCGCGCCATGCGCCACGAGGCAGTAGAAGCAGCGGTTGATCGACGACACGACCACCGCGATCATCTCGCGTTCCAGCTTGGACAGGCCGCTGGGTGCCAGCATCAGGTCGTTGTACATCGCGGTGAAGGCGTTGAGCTTGTCGATGTCGAACGCGTTCGCCTTGAGCACGTTGGGCACCATGCCCAGCTTTTCCACGCAGATGTCGAAATATTTCTGCGTCTCGGGCGGCAGCGGGTCCACCATCGGCAGGTCAAGGGCGGTGGGCTGTTTCTGGTCGGTCACGTCTGTCTCTCTCCCTCAGACAAGCTGGCGATAGTGATACTCTCCCACGTTTTCCATGCCGAGAGAGCGGTAGAGCGCATTGGCCCCTTCATTCGCCTTGGTGCAGATCACGCTAAGGGTCTGCGCGCCGTTGTCCAGCGCCCAAAAGGCCGCGCCCCGCATCGCCCATTTGCCAAGGCCTTGCCGGCGCTGGTGCGGCAGGATTTCCAGCGCGTGCACCATCGCCACGCCGTCGTGGATGGCAACAAAGCCGGTGCCGCCGGGCTTGTCGCGGTGCCGCAGCAGCAGGCCCGTCTTGGGGCCTTTGGCACGGTCCATCACCGCCAGCCGTTCGGGCCCGATGCCGGCCTGCGCCCAGATCTCGCGCATGATCGCCAGCGGCTCCCACAAGGTGAACACGGTGACCCGCGGGATCGGGATGTCAGTCAGCTGTTCGACCGGGCAGGCATAGATGTTGACCGGGTCGAGAACCTCGTAGCCCCGCGCGGCCAGCTGCGCGTCCAGCGCCTCGTCGCCCGGGCGCAGACAGAAGATCCGTTTCTGCCCCATCGCCTGCATCGCCGCCTCGGCCGCGTCGATATCGGCCTCGGTCACCTCGCCGATCCGGCTGGCCGCCGACACGCGCGAGCCGCCGCCCTGCCCTTCGCGCAGCAGGAAGGGCCCCAGCCGCTCGTAGCGCGCGGCGGGCCATGTGCCGTCGACCACCTGCGCCCAGTCCAGGCTCAAACCCCCAGCTCCTTCGCCAGCCGGGTGATCGCCGCGTCGATGCGGGCGCCATCGGTGCCGCGCACCACGACATTGGCGCCAAAGACGCCGTTCACCTGGAACGGGTAGCAGCCGATCGACAGGTCGTCGAAGGCCTCGGCCAGCAGCGACAGGGTTTCGGCGATGTCGCCCTCGCCGCGCTCGACCCGCAGGGTCTGGGACAGCAGCGGCGCGCCGCCGGTCAGGGTCGGCAGGACGCTGGCCACCATGGCCTGGAACACCACCGGCACCCCGGCCATCACATGCACGTTGCCCAGCGTGAAGCCCGGCGCGGTCGAGACCGGGTTTTCGATCAGCGTCGCCACGTCGGGGATCCGCGCCATGCGCAGCCGCGCGGCGTTCAGCTCCAGCCCGGTCTTTTCGTAATGCGCCTCGAGCAGGGCGCGCGCGTCCTCGCGGATGCCGATGCCGACGCCGAAGGCATGGGCGATGGCGTCGGCGGTGATGTCGTCATGGGTCGGGCCGATGCCGCCGCTGGTGAAGACGTGGTCATAGGCCTGCGACAGCGCCTTGACCGCGGTTTCTATGGCCTCTGCGTCATCGCTGACAAAGCGCGCCTCTTTCAGGTCGATGCCATGTTTGGTCAGCTCGCCGGCCAGGAAATGCATGTTGGAATCACGGGTGCGGCCGGACAGGATTTCATCCCCGATCACCAGCATTGCGGCGGTTGGGTTGGGCATGGCGCGCTCTCCTCTTGATCGACGCTTGGCGCAGGTATAGGCCCGGAGCCATGCGCTTTCAAACCCCTCTTGTGCCCGCCCGGCTGATCCGCCGCTACAAACGCTTTCTGGCCGACTGCGTGCTGGAGGACGGGCGCGAGGTGACCGCCCATTGCGCCAATCCGGGGTCGATGATGGGGCTGGCCGAGCCGGGCATGAAAATCTGGCTGGAGCCCAATGACGACCCGAAGAAGAAACTGAAATTCGGCTGGCGTCTGGTCGAGCACGAGAACGGCCATTTCACCGGGGTCGATACCTCGGTGCCCAACCGGGCGCTGCGCGCGGCGCTGGAGGCGGGCGAGGTCCCCGAGCTGGCCGCCTATGGCACCGTCCGGCCCGAGGTGAAATATGGCGAAAGCAGCCGCATCGACTTCCTGCTGAGTGAACCGGGCCTGCCGGATGCCTATGTAGAGGTGAAAAGCGTGACCCTCTCGCGCCAGCCGGGACTGGCCGAGTTTCCCGACAGCGTCACCGCGCGGGGAACCAAACATCTGGGCGAGCTGGCCGAGATGGTAGCGCAGGGGCACCGGGCGATCATGCTGTACCTGGTGCAGCGCACCGATTGCGCGCGATTCGCGCTGGCCGCCGATATCGACCCGGCCTATGCGGCGCAATTTGACGCTGCGGCAGCGAAAGGGGTTGAACGTCTGGTCTATATGACCCAAATCACGCCGGAAGGCATATTGATAGGCAACAGGGTCTGACTTTCGCGACCCCGCGCCCTCTGGCACTTTCTGCACAAGCAGCGTAAAGAGGGTTTCGCGCGCAACATTTGGAGCCCCGCGTTGATGAAGGAACATCGTGGCCGCCTGACCAAGGACGGCATCCGCATTTACGAACAGGCTGACTTTGCCGGAATGCACGCGGCAGGGGCGGTTGCGGCGCGGATTCTCGACGACATCGCCGAGCATGTCTTTCCCGGCCAGACCACGGGCGAGATCGACCGGATCATCACCCAGATGGTCGAGGATGCCGGCGCCAAGTCGGCCACCATCGGCTACAAGGGCTATCAGCACGCCAGCTGCATCAGCGTGAACCACGTGGTCTGCCACGGGATTCCGGGCGAGAAAAAGCTGAAGGATGGCGATATCCTGAACATCGACGTGACCGTGATCGTCGATGGCTGGTTCGGCGATACCAGCCGCATGTATGTCGCGGGCAAGCTGTCACGCAAGGCCGAGCGGCTGATCCAGGTGACCCATGACGCCCTGTTCAAGGGGATCGAGATGGTCAAGCCGGGCAACACCTTCGGCGATATCGGCCATGCCATCCAGGCTTACGTGGAATCGCACCGGATGAGCGTGGTGCGCGATTTCTGCGGGCACGGGCTGGGCCGGGTGTTCCACGCGCCGCCCAACGTGCTGCATTATGGCCGCCCCGGCACCGGCGCGGTTCTGGAGGAAGGCATGTTCTTTACCATCGAGCCGATGGTGAACCTGGGCCGCCCCGAGACCAAGACGCTGTCGGATGACTGGACCGCCGTGACCCGCGACAAGTCGCTGTCGGCGCAGTTCGAGCATTCCGTGGGCGTCACGGCGGACGGGGTTGAGATCTTTACCCTGTCACCCGCCGGCAAGTTCCACCCGACCTACGGATCCTGATCCTGCTGCGCGCGCCACAGCGCGAGCAACAGCGTCTCTTGCCCCCAAGGCGTCACCGCGTCCTGAATGAAGACGGGCGCGCGGCGCGGTTTGGGCTTGGGCCCGGTCGTGGCCTCGGCGCTCTGCGCGGGTGCCAGTGGGAATATGGGCAGGGCGTGGTCCATGCCCTGCAACATAGCACGGCGCGGGTCCCGGTCCAAAAAATGGGCGGCTCAGCCCCGCCACATCAGCGAGATATGGGTGTCGCCGTATTTGCGCGCATCGTGCAGCGTGAAGCCCTCGGGCGGGGCCATCGGCGCGTTCTCTTCCCAGACCACCAGCGCGCCCTCGGCCAGCCAGCCGCCCTTCAGCGCCGCCGCCAGCGCCTTTTGACCCAGCCCCTTGCCATAGGGCGGGTCGAGGAAGATCAGGTCGAACGGCGCGCCGGGATTGTCGCCCAGTCGCGTGGCGTCGCGGCGGATCAGGGCGGTGCGGTCGGCGCTGCGGGTCAGGTCGATATTCTTGCGGATCAGGCCCTGCGCCACCCGCCCGTCATCGACGAAGGTGACATGGGCCGCGCCGCGCGACAGCGCCTCGAGCCCCAGCGCGCCGGTGCCGGCGAACAGGTCCAGCACCCGCAGCCCGTCGAAGTCGATCTGGTGGGCCAGCACGTTGAACAGGCTTTCGCGCACCCGGTCGGTGGTGGGACGCAGATGCCCGCCCGCATCCCCCTTGCCGACCGAGGCCAGCGCCCGGCCCCGGAACTCTCCGGCGACGATCCTCACGCCTTGAGCAGCGGCTTCAGGTCCGCTGCCGGGTCGGCCACCACTGCCGGATCGGCGGTCTTGCCTGCGTCGATCAGGCGTTTGCCGACCATGTAGGCGCGCGGGTCGTTCATCGCGTCCACTGCCAGCAACTGATCGCCCCGGTAATACCAGAACGAGGTGGTCGCCCCCTCGCCCTTGCGGGTGACGACGTGGTCATAGCCCGTGTTCAGCCCGGCGATCTGCAGCTTCACGTCATACTGGTCCGACCAGAACCATGGCGTGGCCACGTAATCCTTGCCCGCGCCCAGCATGTTCTGCGCCACCACCTCGGCCTGGTCGATGGCGTTGGGCACGCTTTCCAGACGGATGCGCCGCCCCTTGTAGGGGAACGAGGCACAATCGCCCGCCGCCCAGATATCGGCGGCCGAGGTGCGGCCCTGCGCGTCGGTCCTGATGCCGTTCTCGAGCTCGAGTCCGGCCGCCTCGGCCAGTTCGGTGGCCGGGGTGATGCCCACGCCGACCACGACGAAATCGACCGCCAGTTCCGTCCCGTCGCCCAGCACCGCGCCGGTGACCTTGCCATTCTCGCCGGTGATCCGCTCCAGCCCGACGCCTTCGCGGATGTCCACCCCATGCGCGCGGTGCAGCGCGCGGAAATAGTCGCTGGTTTCAGACGCGGCGACGCGTTGCAGGATGCGGTCTGCCATCTCCACCAGCGTCACCTGCACGCCGCGCTTGGCGCAGACGGCCGCGGCCTCGAGCCCGATATAGCCGCCGCCCACGATCAGCGCCCGGGCGCCTTGGGTGACGGCGGGGGCCATCGCGTCCACATCGGCCAGCGTGCGCACCACATGCACGCCCTCCAGATCGCCGCCAATCGCGGCGGGCAGGCGACGCGGATGCGAGCCGGTGGTCAGGGCAAGCTGGTCGTAAGCGATCACCTCGTCGCCGATGGTCACGGTCTTGACCGCCGGGTCGATCGCCGTCACCCGCTGGCCCAGACGCAGGGTGATGTTGTTCTCGGCATAGAAACTCTCGGGGCGCAGGTAGAGCCGTTCCAGCTCCATCTCGCCCAGCAGATAGGCCTTGGACAGCGGCGGGCGCTGATAGGGCAGAACCGGCTCGGCGCCGATCAGGGTGACCTCGCCCTCGAACCCCTCCTTGCGCAGCCTGGCGACCAGGGATGACCCGGCCTGGCCCGCGCCGATCACGACAATGTGGCTCATGTTCCTCCCGCCTCGTCGAAAAACCGTGGCTTTCGCCCACGGCAAAGCTATATGCCGCCGTGCGGTTATCCGTAAATGCAGCAGAGAGGAAAAAACAAGATGATTTCAGTCGGTGACAGTCTTCCGGACGCGAAACTGATCCGGATGACGGATTCCGGGCCGGAAGTGGTGCGGCTGTCGGACAAGCTGACGGGCCGCAAGGTCGTGCTGGTGGCGGTGCCGGCGGCCTTTTCAGGCCTGTGCGATCAGGTGCATCTGCCCAGCTTCATCCGCACCAAGCCGCAGTTCGACGCAAAAGGCGTCGACGAGATCATCTGCCTCGCGGTCAACGACCCCTTCGTGATGAAGGCCTGGGGCGAGTCGACCGGGGCGACCGAGGCGGGCATCACCCTGCTGGCCGACGCGGATGGCAGTTTCACCAGGGAAATCGGAATGAATTTCGACGCGCCGGTGGTGGGTCTCTATGGCCGGTCGGTTCGTTACGCGATGGTGGTCGAGGACGGGGTCGTTCGCGCGCTGAACACCGAATCCGAGCACGGAATCTGCGACCGCACCGCCGGCGAGACCCTGCTGGAAGAGATCTGAGGCGGCGGCCCCGATCCGGTCGGGGCCTGCCCACCACGGCCGGCGAACGGAAAGCTGGCCTGCTGCCCGCCAAGGTGTCAGACTGACAGGACATTCTGATCACCAAGAAAAGGGCGAAACTCATGCAAATGAAAACCCTTGTATTTGCGTTTGCCGCGGCGAGCGTGCTGGCCGCCTGCGAGCCCGCTCCGACGCCCCAGGCACAGGCGGCCCGGCAGCACGAGATCGCCTGCCTGAGCGGAACGCTGGGCGGGGCGCTGATCGGGGGCACAATCGGCAACCAGTTCGGAGGCGGCTCGGGCCGCGGCGCGCTGACCGCCGTGGGGGCCGGTGTCGGCGCGGCCGGCGGTCATCGGTATTCATGCTGAGGAGGGCGTGACATGAAAACGGGTATCATCTTCGGCTTCGCGCTTGCCCTGACCGCTTCGGCCGCCCTGTCACAGGAAAGCGCGTTCGGCGAGGCGCAACTGGACGCCGTGGACAAGAACGATGACGATGTTCTGTCCAAGGCCGAATACAACGCCTTTTCCGAGTTCGCGTTCCAGACGATGGACACGGACAAGAGCGGTGCTCTGAGCCGGGCGGAAACCGAGGCCTACATGAGCGGTGATCTGTTCAGACAGGCGGACGAGAACGGCGACAGCGCCATTTCCGCAAGCGAATTCTCAGCCCAGATGGCCGAGGATTTCAAAGCGGCCGACCGTGACGGGGACGGGGCGCTCGACTGACGGGGCGACCCGGTTCGGTCAGAGCATGGCGTCCATCTTGCGCGCCAGCTTGGCGTCCAGCGCCGACAGGCCGCCGACGTCGTGGGTGGAGAGCACCACCTCGACCGTGCGGTAGACATTGGACCATTCGGGGTGGTGATCCCATTTCTCAGCCCAGATCGCCACCCTCGTCATCCAGCCGAAAGCCTCGACGAAATTGTCGAAGATGAAGGTCTTGGTGATGGCGTCGCGGTCCTCGACCATGGTCCAGCCGTTCTTGAACAGCGGGTCCAGAAGCGGCCCCCGGGCCTCGTTTGACAAGCGTTCGGTCATTGCTGTTCCTCCGGATTCGACTTTTTGAACGGGCCATATTCGGTCAGGATCTCGATCTCTTCTCCCACGGCTTCGCGTTCGGATTCAAGATATCTGGCCACTGCATCGGCAAATCCGGGATCCGCGATCCAGTGCAGGCTGTGGGTCGGGGTCGGCAGATAGCCGCGCGCCAGCTTGTGCTCGCCCTGCGCGCCGGCCTCGACCCGCTTCAACCTTTCGGCAATGGCAAAGTCGATCGCCCTATAATAGCACAGTTCGAAATGCAGGCAGGGGTGATGTTCGGTGCAGCCCCAGTAGCGGCCAAACAGAGTCTCGCGCCCGACAAAGTTCAGCGCCCCCGCGACCGGGTATCCGTCGCGCTCGGCCAGCACCAGCGCCACGTCATCGGCCATCGTGTCATGCACGATGTCGAAGAAGGCCCGCGTCAAGTAGGGCGAGCCCCATTTGCGCGAGCCGGTATCCTGGTAGAAGACCCAGAAGGCGTCCCAGTGTTCGGGGCGCAGATCGGCGCCGGTCAGGGTGCGGATCCGGCCACCGAACGCGTTGGCCTGCGCCCTTTCCTTGCGGATGTTCTTGCGCTTGCGCGAGGACAGGGCGGCGAGGAAGGCGTCGAAATCGGCATAACCGTCGTTCAGCCAGTGGAACTGCTGCGTGGTCCGGGACAGCAAGCCCATCCGCGCGCCCGCCTCGGCCTCGGCCTCGGTGCAGAAGGTGACGTGCAGCGACGAGATGCGGTTGTCCGCCGCCAGTTGCACCGCGCCCTGCACCAGCGCCGGCATGCCGATGCCTTCATATCCCGGCCGGACCAGAAAGCGGCGGCCGGTCGCGGGGGTGAAGGGCACCGCGATCTGGAGCTTGGGGTAATAGCGCCCGCCCGCGCGTTCATAGGCATGGGCCCAGCTGTGATCGAAGATGTATTCGCCCTGGCTGTGCGACTTGGCATACATCGGCGCGGCGGCGATCAGCATCCCGTCGAGCCAGGCCGTCAGGTATTGCGGCTGCCAGCCGGTGCCCGGCCCGACCGAGCCGCTCTGTTCCAGCGCCGACAGAAAGCGGTGCGTGGTGAACGGGTCGAGTGGCCGGCCGCCCTCGGCGGTTTCGGGGCAGGCGCAGGCGTCCCACTCGGCCGCGCCGATGTCGGACAGCGAGCCCGATACCCTGACTTCGATCTGTGCCTGATCCATGCATCCTCCGCGCGCCTGACCACTATTTGTCGCGGGGCGGGTCCGGATCAAGCCGGGAACGCCGCCAGATAGTCTTCGAAGGTGATGTTGTCGGCGACCTTGCGGGCCTCTGCCTCCTGCGCGGGCGAGCGGACCGTCCAGCAGAGGATGGGCACGCCGCGCGCCTTCAGCTCGGCCACGCGCGGGCGGTTCAGGTCGGCGACCTCGTGGCTGATGAAATCGGCCCCGACCCGGTCGAAATCGGGAATCTCGCGCAGGTGGTCGCCGACCTTGCGCGGCAGGTGCCAGTCGGACGGATCGTAGGCGCTGGTCACCAGCCCGCGCGGCAGGTCGGGCGCAAGCCGCGCCAGTTCGGCGACGCTGTGCGGGTTGAAGGACATCAGCGCCACCGGCCCGTCATAGCCCGCCAGAACCTCGACCGCCGCCTGCTCCAGTTGGCCGACATTGGGGCCCATCGCGCCGTCCTGATCCTTGAACTCGATCAGCAGCGGCACCCGGCCGGCCACCAGGCCCAGCACTTCGGACAGGGTGGGAATGCCCTCGCCATCCGAATCGAGCAGCGGAATCGCGCCCGCCTCGGCGGCGGTGATCTGGCGGATCGGCCCGCGTTGGCCGGTCAGGCGGCCGAGGTCGTAGTCGTGAAACACCATCGCCTGCCCGTCGGCGGTCAGTTGCAGGTCGATCTCGATGCCATAGCCGGCCTGAATGGCGGCGCGGATCGCCGCGCGGCTGTTCTCGGGCCGGCCTTGCAAGGCATCGTGCAGCGCCCGGTGCGCGATCGGGCGCTCGAGAAAGGCGCGTGGAAGGCGCGAGGTCATCGGACTTCGAAGATTCCCTCGATCTCGACCGCCACGCCCAGCGGCAGCGCCGCGGCGCTGACGGCCGAGCGCGAGTGACGCCCGGCATCTCCCAGCGCCTGGACCATGAAATCCGAGGCGCCGTTGATCACCTGCGGCTGCTGGGTGAAATCGGCGGTCGAGTTGACGAAGCCGGTCAGCTTGACGACGCGCACCAGACGTTCGATATCGCCGTCGCAGGCCGCCCTGACCTGCGCCAGAAGGTTGATCGCACAGGTCCGGGCCGCCGCGGCACCTGCCTCGACATCCATGTTGTCGCCAAGCTTGCCGGTGATCAGGCCGCTCTCGTCCATCGAGATCTGGCCCGACACATAGACGATGTTTCCGACCCGCACGAAGGGCACATAGTTCGCCGCCGGAGCCGGTGCGTCCGGCAGGGTGGCGCCAAGGCTTTCCAGTTTCGCCGCGATGCTCATGATTCTCGTCCTCCAACAGTCAGGTTTGCGCGGACGCTAACCGGGAACGGCCGCCCGGGAAAGCCGGAAACCGGCATTTGCCGGCCCCTTTGCGTTGGCAGGGAAAGGCAATGCGCGGGTCCTCTCTCATTCGATGGCCGCTTTTGGCCCCCCCTTTGCCTCGGTCCGCACTATGGGATACAGGTGTGTCTGTTTCAAATCCGCCACGGAGCGGGTATCTGTCTGCAACCAGCCGCCAATCGCATTGAGCAAGCGAGCCTTTTCTGATTTGACCCGCCAGCGTCACCCCAAAGGTGGCCATGGAGTATCGAAGACCTGTGTTGATGCGTTTTGTCCCGAAACTTGTTCTTGCCCTGGCCGCGTTTTCGGCGCTGGCGGCCTGTGCGACGCAACCACCCGAAGAGGCCGCGCGCGGCGAGATCTTCGACCCCTACGAAAACACCAACCGGGCGATTCACAGGTTCAACCTGGGCGTGGACAGGTATCTGTTCGGGCCGGCATCCAAGGGATATGTCTCGGTCTTTCCCGAACCGATCGTGACCAGCTTCAACCATTTCGCCGAGAACATCTCGCTGCCGGGACAGGCGGTCGATTACCTGCTGCAGGGCAAGCCCAAGGAAATGGGGTATGCGTTGCTGCGCTTTGCCGTCAATTCGACGGTCGGTATCGCCGGCCTGTCCGATCCGGCCAGTGACCTCAAGATTCCGCAGGTGGATACGGATTTCGGTGAAACCCTGCATGTCTGGGGCTTTGGCGAAGGCGCCTATGTCGAGCTGCCGCTCTACGGCCCCTCGACCACGCGCGATGCAATCGGGGTCGTGGTCAACCTTTTCACCAACCCGATCGACCTGGCGCCGACCCGGCCCGTCGACAACCTGGGGCTTTACACCGAACTGGTCCGGCGCATGAGCGACCGGGGCCGGTATTCGCAGACGGTGGACTCGATTCTGTACGAAAGCGCGGACAGTTACGCGCAGGCCCGCCTGATCTATCTGCAAAACCGGCGCTTCGAACTGGCGAGGGACGACGAGGAGTCCTATCTGGGTCTCTACACGGACCCCTATGCCGAGACCGGTTCGGGTGCTGCCGACGACCCCTATCTAGACCCGTATGAGGATCCATATGCCGAGTAATGCGATCACCCGCCGTGCTTTCGTGACGACCGCCCTGGCCGGTATCGGTCTGGCCGCGACATCCCTGCCTGCCCTGGCGATGACCGAGACGGCCGCGAAAAAGCTGGTCGACAGCGTGGTCGCGGAGATCAACAAAGTGATCGCCTCGGGCAAGTCCGAAAGCGCCATGCTGAGGGATTTCGAAAAGATCTTCGTGCGCTACGGAGATGTGCCGATCATGGCCCGCTATGCCCTTGGGCCGGATGCGCGCTCGGCAAGCAAGTCGCAGATGCGCCAGTTCACCAGCGCGTTCCAGCACTATATTTCCCGCAAATACGGCCGCCGGTTCCGCGAGTTCATCGGCGGGCAGGTCACCGTCACCGGCGCGCGCAAGATCAAGGCCGGCTACGAGGTGCGCAGCACCGTCAAGCTGCGCGGCGAGGCGCCGTTCGAGGTGACCTTCCTGGTGTCGGACAAATCCGGCAAGGACAAGTTCTACAACATGTTCATCGAAGGCGTGAACATGCTGCTGACCGAGCGCACCGAGATCGGTGCCATGCTGGATGCGCGCAGGGGCAATCTGGATCAGCTGATCCGCGATCTGAAGAGTTACGGCTGATTTTTCGGCCCCGCCGGCCCGGCCTGAACCGGGCCGGGCCTTCGATCATCCCGGCACGATGCCCTCGGCCCGCCAGCGGTCGAAGATTTCCAGCGCCTTTTCGGCAAAGGCCGCGTCGTTGATATGGGCGTCGATCTCGACAAGCTCGGCATTGGGCGGGCAGTTTGCCGTAATTTCCTGCAGGAAGATCTCCAGCCCCGCCCGGTCATGCAGGTCGGCGCCGGGGCGATCCCATTCGCCGCAGCCGCCCTTGGGCAACAGCAGCGCGGTGGGCCCCTTGGCCTTGGACAACTGCTCGCAATGGGCGCGGGCCACCTGTTTGCGCTCGTCGTGGTCCAGAACGATCGAGGTCAGCAGGCGGTTATGCGCGTGCTGGGGGTGCGCAGCCCATTTTTCGGGAACCGGTTGCCAGCCGACGATGTCCACCAGATCGTAGCAGCCCGGCGAGACAAGCTGTGGGATGCCCTTGAGCCCGGCATTGGTCAGCCGATCGGGGCCGGCCGAGATGTTCGAGCCGTGGATGTGGTTGCCCAGTTCCTGCGTGCAGAAATCGAACACGCAGGCAAAGGCGCCCTGCGCCGCAAGGCTTTCGAAGGCGCGGCCGCCCATGCCGGTGGCGTGGAACACCGCCACCTCGTATCCGCGTTCCTCGAGCGCGGGTTTCAGCGCCACCATGTATTTCAGCGCCGACTTGCCCAGCGAGGTCATGCCGATCAGCGGCTTGCTGCGGTCGGGCATCTGCACCGCCCGCGCCGCGCCAAGAACGGCGCCTGCGGCCTGGCTGAGCGAGGCCTTGCAGACCGAGTTCAGGCCGTAAAGCCCGCCGGCCCAGAGGATCATCTGAACATCGGGGGCCAGCCGGTCGGAGGGGATCAGCGGCGAGAAGGACACCGTCGAGACGATGTATTTCGGCACCCCCAGCGGCAGGGCCGCGCAGACGTCCAGCGCCAGATCGGTGCCCATCGTGCCGCCCAGAACGATCATGCCGTCGAAGCGGCCCTCGGAATACAGCCGCGCGGTCAGCAGCGCCGCACCATGCGCCATGATCTGCATGGCGTGGTTCTCGTCGCCGCTGTCGATGGCGGCCTGGATCGAGCTGCCGCCCTCGGCCGCCACGTCATGCTTGGAATAGTCGGTGGGGTTCGCCGGATCGCCCAGAACGCTGACATCCATCGTCAGCACCTTGCCGCCCTGCCCGCGGATCGCGTCCGCCAGGAAATTCAGTTCGTCATCCTTGGTGTCATAGGTGCCGATCACCAGAATCGTCTTGTCCATGTGTTTCTCCGGCATTGGTGGGTCAGAGCTTGATCCAGGCGGTTTTCAGGTCGAGGTATTTGTCCAGCGCGTGCAGGGACTTGTCATGCCCGTTGCCCGACTGCCCGACGCCGCCCAGCGGCACGGTGATGTCCGCGCCGCCATAGGTGTTGACGTGGACGACCCCGGTGCGCATGGCGCGGATCATCCGGTGGGCGCGCGACAGGTTCGCCGTCCAGACGCCGCCCGCCAGACCGTAATCGGTGCTGTTGGCGATGCGGATGGCCTCGGCCTCGTCGGCAAAGCGGGTCACGGCCAGCACGGGCCCGAACACCTCTTGCTGCGCCAGCGTCGCCTGCGGGTCCACATCGGTCACCACGGTGGGCGCCATGTAATAGCCGCCGGTCTCGGTCAGGATGCGGCCGCCGCCGGTCACGACCGAGCCGCCCTCGGCCGCGGCGGTTTCGACGAAGCGCAGGTTCTGTTCCAGCTGGCGCTCGGAATTGACCGCGCCGATGTCGCTGGACAGGTCCAGCGGATCGCCCACGCGCATGGCCTCGGCATGGGCGCGGACGGCGGCGGTGAAATCGTCGTGGATCGCATCCTCGACCAGCAGGCGCGAGCCCGCGACGCAGACCTGCCCCGAGTTGCGGAAGATCCCCGTCGCCGCGACCCGGGCCGCCTCGTCCAGATCGGGAGCATCGGCAAAGACGATGTTGGGGGATTTGCCGCCAAGCTCGAGATACACGCGCTTGAGGTTCGAGCGGGCAGCGTATTCCAGCAGCTTCCGCCCGACGCCGCCCGAGCCGGTGAAAACCAGAACGTCGATCCCCATCGACAGGCCCATCGCTTCGCCCACGACGGGGCCTTCGCCGGTGACCACGTTCAGCACGCCGGGGGGCAGACCGGCCTCGAGCGCCAGTTCCGCCAGCCGCAGCAGCGACAGCGAGGCGGTCTCGGCCGGTTTCAGCACCACCGAGTTGCCCGCCGCCAGCGCCGGGCCCAGTTTCCAGGCACCGATCATCAGCGGGAAGTTCCACGGCAGGATGGCGCCGACCACGCCCACCGGTTCCTTGTGCACAAGGCCCAGCACCTCCGGGGCGGTGGGGGCGATCTCGCCATACACCTTGTCGATCGCCTCGGCGTAGTAGCGCAGGGTGCCGGCGGCCGAGAGCGGCTCGGCCTTGAGCGCCATGTTGATCTCGGTGCCGTTGTCGCGCACGCCCAGAACCGCTAGCGACAGGGCCTCGGCCTCGATCAACTCGGCCCATTTCAGCAGGACTTTCTTGCGCGCCGCCGGGGGTTGCCCGGCCCAGCGGCGGTCTTCGAAGGCGGCGCGGGCCGAGACCACGGCGCGCTCGACATCCGCATGCGTGCCGCGCGCGATGGTGGTCAGCGGCTGGCCGTCGATCGGAGAGAGGACCTCGATCACGCCGTCATCCGAGGCCGGCACCGGCTTGCCGTCGATCAGGTGCCGGCGGGGGGCGACGGGCCGGGCGCGCAGGAGGTCGATGCTGTGTTGATCCATCGGAGTTACCTCAACTGGGTGTCGTGCATGTCGTGGTCGGTTTCCTGTTCACGCGCGCGGTGTTCCCGGATCAGGGTGCGCACATGCAGGGCGAGGACCAGCAGGATGGTCAGGAAGATGATGAAGGCCAGCGGCCGGTCGATCATGTCGAGGGGCGTCTTGACCCGCGCCATGGCGGAACGCAGCTTGACCTCCATGATGCCGCCCAGAACCATGCCCAGGATGATCGGAACGATCGGCAGGTTCAGCCGCTTGAGGATCAGCCCCAGTACGCCGAAACCGGCCGCCATCATGCAGTCGGTCAGCGAGTTGCGCAGGGAATAGACGCCGACGAAGGACAGGATCAGGATGAGGATGCCCAGAAGACGCGTCGGCACCTGGATGATCTTGGTCAGCAGGTTGGTCGAGACCATCAGGAAGCAGATGACCACCACGTTCAGCAGGATCAGCGCGATATAGAGCGCATAGACGAGGTCGATATTGTTCTGGAACAGCTGCGGGCCGGGGATCACGTTGTGGACGTAGAACACCGACAGCATCATCGCGGTCAGCGCCTCGCCCGGAATGCCCAGCGCCAGCAGCGGCACCATCGCGGCGGCGGGCACCGCGTTGTTGGCCGCCTCGGAGGCGATCAGCCCCTCGGGCGAGCCCTTGCCGAACAGGTCGGGCTGTTTCGAGGTCCGCTGGGCGTAGGTGTAGCTCATGAACTGGGCGGTGAACTCGCCCACGCCGGGGATCATCCCCATCAGCACGCCAAAGCCGGATGCGGCGGTCGCCACCCGCTTGTGGCGCAACAGTTCGCGCAGCCCCTTGGACGGGCGGCCCTGCACCGGTTGCGGATGCGGGCTGTCATTCGGGCTGATCAGCAGCATGAAGGCCTGGCTGAGCGCAAACAGGCCCAGTACCACCACGATCAGGTTCACGCCGGAGCTCAGCCAGGTCATGTCGAAGGTGAAACGCTTGGTATAGGTGACGGCGTCCAGCCCGATGGTCTGCAGGAAGATGCCGAACATCGCCAGCATCCCGGCGGCCATGACCTGACCGCGATGGGCGAGGATCACGAGGAGGATGCCCAGAACGGCGGCCAGAAAGATCTCGCGGCTGCCGAACATCGGCGCGATGATCGCCAGAACCGGAGACAGCAGGATCAGGCAGAGAATGCCGAACAGCCCGCCCCAGAACGAGGCGAAATAGGCCAGCGACACCGCCCGCAATGCCTCGCCCCGCTTGGTCATGGGATAGCCGTCGTAGGATGTCAGCGCGTTGACCGCCGTGCCGGGCGTGTTGATCAGCACCGCCGGCAGGGCGCCGCCATACATGGACGAGCCGTAGATGCCCAACAGCATCGTCAGCCCCACGATCGGTTCCAGCGAGAAGGTGGCAGGCAGCAGGATGGCGATGGCCACCGCGGGTCCGACGCCGGGGATCGCGCCGATGATGACGCCGCCGATCGAACCGATCAGCAGGGCAAGGCCCACGTCCCAACGGGCAAGCAGTTCGAAACCGGCGAGGAAGTTTTCCATGCAGTCACATCCCGTCAGAAATAGGTCAGCATGATCTGCCGCAGCCCGTCGGGCAGGTATTCATAGACCTGCCCGGCGGGCAGCTTGACCTGCAGAAAGCTTTTGAACAGCAGCACGATGGCGATGGCCGACAGCACCGCTGCGCCGAGAACGCGCGGGCTGCCGAACCCCGCCCGGATCGCCAGCAGCAGCGCAGCCAGAACCGTCGAGGGCAGATAGCCCAGATACGGAACCGCGGCGGCATAGGCGATGAACCATCCGGCGTATTCCAGCGACCGCAACCAGAAGCCCACCTCGCGCCAGCGGCCCTCGATCCGTTCGGACAGGGCCGAGCCCAGCAGGTGCAGCGCGGCAAAGACGGTCATGCCGATCAGCGAGACGGCTGGCCAGAACCGGGGCTGGGCAAAGACCTTGCCGCCGGGCTTGTACTGGGTCTGCGACGTCAGGTGGAACAGCAGGAACAGGGCAAAGGCCAGGAACAGCCAGGCAAACACGATGTCGCCGGGGCGCCTGTATCGCTTGAACAGGGCCTGAAGTGTCTTGACGCGTGACATATGGGAAAGCCTCTGGCCGGTGTCCTGGAACAGGGCGCCGGCGGGCGCCCTGTCGGTATCATGGATCAAGTGCCGCTCAGCGGCCAAGCATCTCGTCGATGCGGGCCAGAGTCTCGATGTCGGCTTCGATCTGGGCCTTCACTGCATCGGCATCCTGCCAGTAGACCAGGGCGCCGGTCTCTTCGGCCAGCTTTTGCGCGCGTTCGGACATCACGGTTTCCTTGGCCACCGCGATGATCTTGTCGCGCGCCTCCTGCGGGGTGTCCTTGTGCACGAAGAGGCCGTTCCACAGCGACACGTTCAGGTTCGGCGCCAGTTCCGCCACGGTGGGGGTGTCGGGCGTCAGCGAGATGCGCTCGGACCCGATCGAGGCCAGCACCTTGACGTCATCGAGGCAGGGCAGGATCAGTTGCAGCGTGGTGTTGATCACGTCCACGTCACCCGAGGCCAGCGTGTTGCAGTCGAGCGCGTCGAAGGGCGCGTCGGAGGCGTAGGAAAAGCCCATTTCCTTGGCCAGCGCCAAGGTCACCCGCGTCGGAACCAGCGGCACGCCGAAATGGCCCAGCACCACGTCGTTCTCCTTGGCATGGGCGGCAAGCCCCGCCATGTCGTCATAGGGCGCATCGCCCGAGGCCGCGATGACGAAGGGATAGGTCAGGAAGTTGCCCAGCGGCTCGAACGGGTCCGGGTTCAGATCGGGGATGCCGATCTGGGGGCCGACCGTCGGGATGGCGATGATGAACGAGCCCACCGTGTAGCCGTCGGCCGGCGCATTCGCCACCTCGACCGCGCCCGGGAACGGGCCACCGCCCCCGCCGGGCTTGTTCACCACGGCCGCGGCCACGCCATACTTGGTCTGGAAATCCTCGGCGATCATGCGCGTCAGCACATCCTCGAGATCGCCCGGAGGCCAGGGCACCACGAACTCGACCGGCTTTTCCGGGTATTCGGCCAGGGCGCCGCCGGCCGCGGCAAGGGCGGCCAAGGCGGCGGCGCCCAATGTCTTTGCAAAGGTCTTCATCACTTTCTCCCTGCTGCATCGGTTCATTATATGAACCATTGGTTTGAAAAATAGATTGCGTTGTGAAATATCTTCTGTCAATCTTTTTCCGAAAATCACACGAGAGGATACCACGCGGCGATGTCGGTAGTCGAAAAGGCCATCGGTCTTCTGAATCACTTTTCCACGGCCCGGCCCGAGATCGGCCTGTCGGAGTTCTGCCGCCTTGCACGCCGCGACAAGGCGACGACCTATCGGCACCTCACCGCGCTGGAAGCCGTTGGGCTGGTTGAGCAAAACCCCACCACCAGGGCCTATCGCATCGGTCCGGCGGCGCTGCGCCTGGCCGAGTTGCGAGAGGCCACGGTGCCGCGCCGGGACGGCGTGTTGCAGCCCTTGGCAACGCTGGCGGACAGGACCGGGGAAAGCGCCCATGTCTCGGTTCTGTCGGGGTCGTCCCTGCATTCGCTGGCGGTGCACGAATCGACCCGGCACAGCACGCGCGTGGTGATCGACGTGGCGATTCTGCCGCTGCATGCCACCGCTTCGGGGATCAGCGCGGTTGCCTTCGGCGCCCCCGAGCTGCGCGATGCGGCGCTGGCGAACATGAACCGTTTCACCGACTTCACGCCAACCACCCCCGAGGCGCTGGATGCCGCCGTGGCCGAGGCGCGCCGCACCGGGATCAGCACCTCGGACAGCGGTTTCGAGGCCGGCGTTCACGGCATGGCCGCGCCGATCTACGACCAGTCGGGGGCGCTGGCCGGGGCGGTCGCGGTGGCCAGCGTCGCGACCCGCATGACCGCCGAACAGGAATTCACGAACCGGACCGCGCTTGTCGAGGCGGCCCGCCAGATCACGCGAAATTGGGGAGGGACGGTGCCGGCCGTGGTCGAAGCCGCCTGGGCGGACACCCTCACCCCCATGCCCAGAGAGGATGCGGCAAGATGAAGGATTCGAACTTTCTGAAGGAAAACAACGCCCGCCACATGTGGCACCCGATGACCTCGCCCGAGGACAGCCGGGTGAACCCTCCGAAAATCATCACTGGGGGCGAAGGGGTGCGCATCCGCGACATCGACGGGCACGAGGCCATCGACGCGGTCGGCGGGCTGTGGAACGTCAACCTGGGCTATTCCTGCGAGCCGGTGAAACAGGCGATTGCGGCGCAGCTTGACCGGCTGCCCTATTACTCGACCTTCCGGGGCACCTCGAATGACGCGGTGATCGAACTGTCCTGGGAACTGGCCCGGTTCTTTGCCCCCGACGGGCTGAGCCGCGCCTTTTTCACCTCGGGCGGCTCGGACAGCGTCGAGACGGCGCTGCGGCTGGCGCGGCAATATC
Source organism: Ruegeria marisrubri (assembly GCF_001507595.1). GTDB lineage: Bacteria > Pseudomonadota > Alphaproteobacteria > Rhodobacterales > Rhodobacteraceae > Ruegeria > Ruegeria marisrubri. The sequence goes on along the minus strand of NZ_LQBQ01000035.1, from coordinate 175,563 downwards.
ACAAGCTGCGGGGCGAGCCGGGGCGGGTGAAGTTCCTGAGCCTCAAGAAGGGCTATCACGGCACCCATTTCGGCGGCGCGAGCGTCAACGGCAACGCCAATTTCCGCACCGCCTACGAGCCGTTGCTGCCGGGCTGTTATCACATTCCGGCCCCCTACACCTATCGCAACCCGTTCAACGAGAGCGACCCCGAGCGACTGGCGCAGCTCTGCGCGGCGGCGCTGGAGGACGAGATCGCGTTTCAGGGGGCCGACACGATCGCGGCCTTCATCATGGAACCGATCCTGGGTGCGGGCGGCGTGATCCCGCCGCACGCCTCCTTCATGCCGATGGTCCGCGAGATCTGCGACCGGCACGGGATCCTGCTGATCTCGGACGAGGTGATCACCGCCTATGGCCGCACCGGCGCCTGGTCGGGCGCGCGGCTGTGGGGGGTAAAGCCCGACATGATGTGCACGGCCAAGGCCATCACCAACGGCTTCTTCCCCTTTGGCGCGGTGATGATCGGCGACCGGATGATCGAGGCTTTCGAGGGCAATGCCAACGCATCCATCGGGCATGGATATACCTATTCGGGCCACCCGGTCGGCGCCGCCGCCGCGCTGGCCTGCCTGGCCGAGACCGAGCGGCTGAACGTGGTCGAGAACGCCGCCGCGCGGGGCGCCCAGATGTTCGAGGGTTGCAAGGCGCTGATGGAGAAACACGAGGTCATCGGCGACGTGCGCGGTGGTTATGGGCTGATGGTCGCGATCGAGATGGTCGGCGACCGGGCGACCAAGGCCGCGGCTGACAAGCCGGTTCCGCTGAAGGTTCAGGACGTGGCCTATCAGAACGGCGTGATGGTGCGCGTCTCGGGCGCTAACCTGATCATGTCGCCGCCGCTTGTGCTGAGCGCCTCGGACGTGGACGCCATCCTGGCGGCGCTGGACGCCGGATTCTCGGCGCTCTGACCGGAAGCGACCCGCATCAGGGGGCGTAGCTGCGCACCAGCGCCCCCGCGATCAGCGCCCAGCCGTCGGCGACGACGAAAAAGGCCAGCTTGAACGGCAGCGCGACCATGGCCGGCGGCACCATCATCATGCCCATCGACATGAGGATCGCCGCCACCACCAGGTCGATGATCAGGAACGGCAGGAAGATCAGAAAGCCGATCTGAAACGCCCGGGCGATTTCCGACAGCATGAAGGACGGCACCAGAACCGAAACCGGCGATGCGGGCGAAAGCTCGGCCGTTTCGGTATCCGGCCGTAGCGCGGCCATGGAGTGGAAGGTGTCGGGATCGACGCGCGCCGCCATGAAGGCGCGGAACGGCTGCATCGCGCGCTCCAGCGCCGGTTCCATCTCCATCGTCTCGTCGAGCATGGGCTGAATGCCCGTCACCCAAGCCTCGGAGAAAACCGGCTCCATGATGAAATAGGTCAGGAACAGGGCAAGGCTCACGATCAGCATGTTGGGCGGAGATTGCTGCAGCCCGATGCCCTGCCGCAGGATCGCCAGCACCGTCACCAGAAAGGGGAAGCAGGTGACCATGATCAACAGCCCGGGCGCCAGGCTCAGAACCGTTATCAGAAGGATCAGTTGAATGGCGCGGGCGGAGATCGAGCCGCCCTCTCCCAAATGCAGCGTCACCTCCTGCGCCGCGGCGACCGACGGCAACAGGGCGACCACGGCCGCCGCCACGAGCACCCGGAGAATTGCGCGCATCAGCCGATACCGTCCCCGAGGTCGGTGATCTCGGTCAGGCGCACCGCAAGCTGGCCGGGCTGGTCGCCCTCGATTTCCTCGAGTTGGCCGCGGGCGACGAGCTGATCCCCGACATAGAGATGGACCGGATCCTCGACCCGCTTGTCGAGCGTCAGAACCGCGTTTTCGCCCAGACTCAGCAGATCGCGGATCAACGGGCGGGCGCGCCCCACCGAGACGATGACCTCGATCGGCACCGCGTCGAACGGGTTCGGTTTGGTGGTGCCGTTTTTTTCGGTTTCACTCATGCAATGCTCCCTCCTTTGCCTGATACAAGAATGCGTCAAAGGCTTCGTCGATGGCGGCGAGCAAAGCCCTGCAGTCCACCTCGCATTCGGCCGTGCCCACGCGCAGACCGGCCTGGCCGGGCAGAAGCGCCGCGTCCTCGATCAGTTGCACCGGCATCGAAAACTCCCGCTCCAGCAGCGGCTGCAGTTCCCCGCCGACGCCCGGCGGCACGACCAGTTCGACCGGCTGGGCCATCTGGTCGCCGGCCATCTCCTTGAGCTGTGTCACGATCTGCTGCCCGAAACCCTGCTCCAGCATCTGCGGCAGCGCGATCTTCACAAGGCTGTGGAACAAGGGCTCCAGCGACAGGGTCATTCGGTGCAACGCCTCGTGATAGGTGAAGGAAAGGGTTTCCAGGGTCTCGGCAAGCGATGCTTCGATGCGGTTCCGGCTCACTTGCTGGGCGCTCAGGGCGTCTTCCCATCCGGCGGCGTAGCCGCGCTCGAAAGCCGCCAGGCGCTCTTCCTCCAGTGCCTCTTCCGACATCGGGTGAACCGTCACGCCACCCCTTGGGTCCGCGTCGAAATGCTCCAGCAGATGCGCGATCGGCATCAAGCCTCCTCCTCGCTCTCTTCAAGCCAGCTGCGCAGGATCTCGACCGTCTCCTCCTGCTTGTCGCCGATCAGCTCCCGCAGACGCTCGACGGCCTGTTCCGTTCCGGCCGTGGAAATCGCGGCAACCGGCGGGCGCCCCTGGCCCGCCCCGATTTCAGCTGGAACGGCGGCGACCTCCTCGCCCTCTGCCGCCGCGATCTCTCCGTCCAGCACCCGCAGCCCGCCGGCCGCTGCCTCACCACCTTGATCGGCGGCGGGCAAGGCCGGCAGGGGTTTCGGATTGGTCAGGATCGGCCGGATCACGAACAGGCCCAGAAACAGCGCCACGATTGCCAGCGTCGCCATCTGGATCAGCGACATCATGTCGAGGCTGGACTTCTGCCAAAGGCTCGACTTCGCCAGAGTGCCCTGCGGCTCGAAGGCCGGCAGGTCGAGCGATTTCAACGTGATGACATCGCCGCGCTCGGCGTCGAAGCCGACGGCCGAAGCCACCAGTTCACTCAGGGAATCCAGCTCTTCCTGGGGAAGCGGCACGAAGACCTCGGCGCCGGATGAATCCGTGCTCCGCGTCCCGTTCACGAGAACGGCAACCGTCAGGCGCTTGATCGCGCCCGGAACCCGGACCACCTCGAGCTCGGTTTCCGAAACCTCGTAATTCACCCGTTCGCGGGTCTGGCTGGACGTGGCGTCGGACCGGTCGCCGTCGGCCGCGTCACCGTCGGGAAGGTTCGACGCCACCGTCACCTCGGAGGACTGGTTGCGGGAGCTGTCCGACCGCTCTTCCACATCGGTGCTGATGGCGACGCGCCCGTTGGGGTCGATGCGCCGTTCACGGATCGATTCGGTTTCGGTGACCGTTTCGACGCTGACCTCGACCACCGCGTTGCCGGGACCGACCCGCGCCTCGACCAGACGCAGAACCCGTTCGCGAAGACGCTGCGCCTGATCCTCGGCATTTCCGGCGCCGCCGGCCGTTTCCTCGGCCCCGATCACGGTGCCGGCGGAATCGATCACCGCGACCTTTTCAGGCGACAGGCCGCTGACCGCCGAGGCGACGAGGAACCGAACCGCCTTCGCCTGCGCAGGAGTGACCGGAGCCCCCGCCGCGACCAGATAGACCGAAGCCGTGGGTTCCACGCCACGCTGAAACGGGTTGGCCGACCCGTGCGCGATGTGAACACGCGCCTGTCCGATATGGGGGCTGGCCACGATCGTGCGGGCCAGTTCACCTTCCTTGGCGCGCCAGTAGGCGGCATCGAACATCTGCGACGTGGTGCCAAAGCCACTGAGCGAATCGAGCAGTTCATACCCCTTGGAGCCATTGGCGGGCAGGCCTTCGCTGGCCAGCGTCATGCGAAGTTCGTCCCGCCGGGCGGCGGGCACGTAGATCGAGCCGCCCCGAACCTCGTAGGGCACCCCGCGCTGGTCGAGCGCGCGCACGATGTCCCCGGCCGAGCCGCTTTCCAGCCCGGCAAAAAGCAGGGTCATCGACGGCGTCGTCGCCAGGCGTGAAAGAACCAGAAGGATCAGGAACACCGCCAGAGCGGCACCGACCACCGTAATCCGCTTGCGCCCGTCCAACCGCGACCAGACAGCCTTGATCTGCTGCACATGCACCTCCGTCCCGCCACCGTTCTGCGTGGCTCGCCTTCTGTTTGGACGATGGCGCTTAACAATCGGTTAGTGCCTGAGCGGTTATGAATCGGTCGCACGCAGCAAAGAGGATGCCATGGCCGATACAGCCGCAGAGACAGGAGATCGACCCGAGAAATCCGGCAAGGCCGGGCTGATCACAGGCATACTGCTCGCTCTCGCCGGAGCTGCGGGCGGGTTTTTCCTGATGACGTCCGGCGTGGTTCCGCTGGGCCTTGCCACCGGCAAGGCCGACGCCGCTGCCGGTGGATCGCATTCCTCTCCCGCCGCGTTTCCGGCCGTTGCATTCGTGGACCTGACGCCGGTCGTCGTCGACCTGCAGACGGGCGGAGGCATGGGGCATCTGCGATTTCACGCCCAGCTGGAGGTTGCCGAGGAACACGCCGCCGACGTGGAAAGGATGCGCCCCCGCATCATGGATGTTCTCAACGGATATCTTCGGGCGGTCGAGGTGGCCGACCTGAAGGACCCGCTCGCCCTGACCCGCCTGCGGGGGCACTTGCTGCGCCGGATCAACATTGTCGTGGGCGAGGGGCGGGTGCGCGACGTTCTGGTCGGCGAATTCGTGCTGAACTAGGAGACGGAATTGGAACTCATTGCGGATATCCTTCTGGTCGCCGGTGCATTGGGCGCTGGTCTCTACTGTTTCGTTCTGGCGCGGCGGCTGAAACGCTTCACCGATCTTGAAAAGGGTGTCGGAGGCGCGGTGGCGGCTCTTGCGTCACAGGCGGAGGAACTCAACAGGTCGCTCGCCGCGGCGCGGTCCGCCTCGGATCAATCGAACGTGGCCCTCGAAGGTCTCACGGAGCGTGCCGAATCCGTCGCCCAGAGGCTGGAGCTGATGATGGCATCCATGCACGACGTTCTTCCTGACGGGGCGGAGGATGATCGCCGGAAGGGCAACGCGGCGCCGGAGGAGCCGAAGGACCGGGAACAGGACCACGACGGACCGGAACCCGCTGCGGAACCGGTGTTCTATCGCCGCGAGCGCGGAACCGACGGGGTCCAGCGATGATGTTTTCGGCAAGATCCGGCCCTTCGCGGCAGTCACGGGGCGGCCCCCTGTTCTTCATTGCCGTCCTCATGATCGGCTCGGCGCTGCTTCGACTGGGCCTGCAGGCGGGGCCGGCTCTCGCCCGCGAACTGGCGGCACCCCCATCGGATGCGCAACCCGGTCAAACCCGGGAAACGACCGAACACGCGCGCTTGAACAAGGTGCTGCAGGAGCTTTTGAAGCGTGACGAGGCCCTGAAGCGGCAGGAAACCGAGATGCAGGACAGGCTCAAGGCGCTGGAAATCGCGGATCAGGCGATCGAGAGCAGATTGTTGGCCCTAGCAGAGGCCGAAGAGTCACTCCGGGCCACGATGGCGATGGCCGAAGTCGCAGCCGAGAACGACCTGGCACGCCTGACCGATGTCTACGCCAAGATGAAGCCGAAGGAGGCGGCGGCGCTGTTGGAAGAGATGGACCCGGGTTTCGCGGCCGGATTCCTCGCCCGCATGCCGCCCGAGACGGCGGCGGGCATCATGGCCGGCCTCAGCCCGCAGGCGGCCTATACGATCAGCGTCGTACTGGCTGGCCGCAACGCTGCGGCGCCCAGAGAATAGGGTTTTCGGCAAGCTGATTTTCCGGAGATAGGGAATGGTTGGACTCATAGGAATTGCCGTCGTCTTCGCCATGGTCTTCGGCGGTTATCTGGCCGCCGGCGGCAAGATGGCGATCATCTTGAAATCACTGCCTTTCGAAATGATGATGATCGGCGGCGCCGCAGTTGGCGCCTTTCTGATCAGCAACGACCTGGGCGAGGTCAAGCACACGGTCAAGGACATCGGAAAGGTCTTCAAGGGCCCCAAGTGGAAGCCCGAGGACTACCGTGACCTTCTGTGTCTCCTGTTCTCTCTGATCCGCATGGCGCGGACGGATCCCGTCGGGGTCGAGCAGCACGTCGAGGAGCCCGAGAACTCCTCGCTGTTCGCAAAATACCCAAAGATCCAGTCCGATCATGAGGCGGTTGAACTGATCTGCGACACGTTGCGCTCGGCCGCCATGAACTATGACGATCCCCTGCAGGTCGAGGTCGTTCTGGAAAAACGGATGGAGGCGCTGTTCCGCCACAGGATGCATTCCAGCCATGCCCTGCAAACCGCCGCCGACGGTTTGCCCGCGCTGGGAATCGTGGCCGCGGTCCTGGGCGTGATCAAGACGATGGGATCGATCGATCAGCCACCCGAGATCCTGGGGAAACTCATCGGCGGCGCGCTGGTCGGCACGTTTCTGGGAGTGTTTCTGGCCTATTGCCTCGTTGGCCCTTTCGCCAGCAAGCTGAAGGCCATCGCCGAAGAGGACGAGCATTTTTATCAGCTCATCAAGGAAGTGCTGCTTGCCAATCTGCACAATCACTCTGCCGCCATGTGCATCGAGGTCGGACGCCAGAACACGCCGGCACACAACCGTCCGGGCTTTTCCGAGCTCGAAGACGCGCTCAGAGAACTCAAGCAGGCCGCGGCATGAGATGCCTGGCGACCGCACTCCTTGCCCTGGTCTTGATGGCGACACCGGCAGCTTCGCAAGAGATCCCGGTGCGATCGGGTGACCATGAAGGTTTCACGCGGCTGGTGTTCCGAATTCCGCCGGACACGGTCTGGCGTCTCAGCCACCGCGACCGGGGCGCGGGGCTGACCGTCGATCTGCCGAACGCGGTGTTTTCCACCGACGGGGTATTCGACCGCATTTCACGAAGCCGCTTGAAATCCCTGCGACAGGCAAAGCCCGGGGCAAGCCTGGAGATGACGTTTGCCTGCGATTGCACCGCAACCGGGTTTCTCTACGCCCCCGACATGATCGTGGTGGACATCGGTCCGGCGCCTGTGCCCGCCGCGCCCCCGGTGATCCCGCTGCCTGCGGCCGACGAACTGCTGCGGGCGGCGGCATCGTCGGACGGGTCGGCGCGGTCCGGAGCCGACGATCTGCTCTCGTTCCCGCAAGGCGGGCTGCCAGTTTCGCCGCACTCCCTTCCGCTCGCGGCGATCGAACAGCAATTGCTGTCGCAGATTGTCAAAAACGCGGATCGCGAGGTTGTCGACCTGGATATCGCGGAAGTCGGTCCGAGACGGTCCCTTGTCCTTGGAAATTCCGCGATGCGTCCGCCCCTGCCGGACTTGCGAAACATCGCCGTCGGGTCGGTTCTGGATGAGGCGCGGGGCGGGGCTGCGGCACGTAAACCTTTGCAGGAACGGCGGCGGGCCTGTATCAGCGATCAGGAGTTGGACTTTGCGAACTGGTCCGACGGGTCATCCTTTTCCGAACAGGTTTCGACCGCGCGCCGGGCGTTGTTCCAGGAGTTCGACCGGCTCGATCGTGCCGCGGCTTTGCAACTGGCAAGGACCTACGCCTATTTTGGATTCGGCTCCGAGGCGATCCGCGTTCTGTCCCTGATGGATCCCCCTGCCGAGGGCGCGAGGCAGATCTGGGCGATAGCGGCCGCCATAGAGGGCCGGGCTCAAATTGCCGACAATCCATTTTCGGGCATGCAGCATTGCGAAGGCAACGCCTCCCTTTGGGCAGTTCTGACCACGGGAGAGATTGAAGGCCGTGTTTCGCCCGGCCCGGTCGAACAGGCCTTTGCACGGCTCCCCGATCACTTGAAGGGGCATTTCGGCCCCGACTTGTCCCGGATCATGACAAGGGCGGGCCATTCGGAAGCGGCCAGGCGGATCCTGCGATCGGTCGCGCGGAGCGGCTCTGACAGGCGCTCGGAGGTGGCCCTTGCCGAGGCAGAACTGGCCGCTGCCTCAGGCGATACGGAAACGGAAGAGCACCGGCTGACCGAGGTGGTCACGGCGCAGGCGGCTCCGGCCGAAGCTCCTCTTGCGCTGGCCCGGCTGGTCGAAAAACGCTGGTCCGAAAGGGGCGCGATATCGGAGAGCGAGCTGGAACTGGCCGAATCCTTTGCGCAGGAGTATCGCCAGTCGGAAATCGGGCAGGAAATGGCGCTGGCGCATGCGCTGGCCCTGGCGCTGGGTCAGGAATTCGACAGGGCGAGCGACAGGCTTGCCCTGCTTGCCGAAACAGGGCGCGCCCCGGAGTGGACCCGGACCGCGGATCGTGTTGCGGTCCTGCTGGCCGAAAGGGCGGACGACATCACCTTTCTGGCCCACGTGACGCAACCCGGCCCGGAAATCACAGCGGCGCTGTCCGCGCCAACGGCGATTGCCATTTCCGACCGGTTGACGTCTCTGGGATTTCCCTCCCTCGCCCTGACATTCACGGCGCGCCCCGGGAACCGGCATCTGCCACCCGCGGGAAAACTGGCCCGTGCCCGGGCCGCGCTTGCCTCGGGGCGGCCGCGTCAGACCGAGCTCGAACTGGCAACGATGGACACCGAAGAGGCCTTGCGTCTGCGCGCGCAGGCGGCATCCGAGATCGGAGAGTTTCGGGCCGCGGCGGAGCACCTGTTGCAGATAGACGATCCGCACTCGGCTGCACGAAACCTTTGGCTGGCCGGGGCCTGGGAAGAGGCGGCGAAGACGGTGAACACCAGATACGGTGCGATCGCCCGCCTCAGCCGCGACCTGTCGGCGGATCTGGAACGCCCGCCGACGACACCGTTGGCCCACGCCGAATACCTGCTGGAGAACAGCAGCCGCACGCGTGACTCGATCGCCGAGATGCTGCATGCACTCGAGCAAGGCGCGGAGGGTTCCTGATCGTCGAGCCCAAGGGTTTGCCAAAGCCCCGTTGCAGGAACGGGCCGCGCATGCGCCACGGCAAGGAGAACGGGACAGATACCGCCCGGGCCGGGCAATGCCGTTTCACTCCGGCGAGTGGCGATCTTGCCGACTTCGCTGCCGAGATGAACCGCGCTGCTCCATGCCCTCGAGGACGGTCTGGAGGCGCGGGCAGGGGCCGGGATCCCTCTGCCAGGGCCGATGCCGCGGTCGACCGGGCAGCGACCGCCCGGCGATGACCGGCGCGACGCCGCCTCCGTCGGATGGGAACCGGGCATTCCCGGGCCGCGCGAACCGCCCATCGGGAGCGCCGCGCGTGGCCTGACGGACCATCCTGGTGGTTTCATCCTCGGCCGCGGCGTTCCGCCCGATGCGCCGCCCCCGCTGCGTCCGGAAGGGTTTCCCGGCCACCCGTTCAATCGCCTATTATCGTTTTCATGCGCAGCTTTGTAGCGATTCCCTTGACCGATGACGCCGCTAGGGCGCTGGCGGCAGTGCAGCGGCGCCTGGACGTCGGGCGCCGCGTGCCGCGGGACAACCTGCACCTGACCCTGGCGTTTCTGGGCGATCAACCCGAGGAAACCCTGGGAACCCTGCACGAAGAGCTTCTTCGGATCCACTGTGAGCCGTTTGCCATTTCCCTGTCAGGGCTTGGCCAACACGGCCGCGCGGTTCATCTGGCCGTGCCCGAAACGCCGCCCCTGACCGACCTGCACGACCGTATAAACCGGGCCGTCAACCGCGCGGGCATCTCCCTGCCCCGCCGCCGTTTCCGCCCGCACGTCACCATCATCCGCCTGAAATCCGGAACGAGGCTGCGGCGGCTGCGCGGAGAGGTTGCCGGGTTTCGCTACGAAAACATGCCTGTCGATCACTTTGCGCTGTTCGCCTCGACCCTGCACCCCGAAGGTGCCCGGTACGAATGCCTAATGGACTACCCGCTCACCGCGTCTCGGGACTTCGCCGGATCGTAAAGCAGCCCGGCCAGGTCGGAAAACCGGCTGTCCGGATCGGTCAGCCCCAGAATGGCGTCGCGGATCGCGGCGGCGCGGGCCTCGCCGATGGCCGGGGCGGCGAAATCCAGGTACTTGCCGATCACGTCCTGCCGGCTCATCGGGGCCTCGGGCCCGCCGCGGGCATGGGTGTCACCCGAATCCAGAACCCGGCCATCGGTCGTGGTGATCTGCACGTCCGCCCAGCGCCCGTCCGGAAACCGCGCGCTGTGCCGGGGGGATTCGCTGATCGCGATGCGCTGCAGGAACCCCGCAACCGTCGGATCACTCAACCCGCCGCCTGAGATGTGCTCGACCCCGATCCGCCCGTGCACGGCCTGAACCGCCACGGCGAAGGCCAGCGAATACTGCGCCTGCGAGGTGGTGGCGGGGATGCCGGGATACAGGCAGGCGGCTTCGTGAAAGCTGTTTACCTGAAGGTGCCGGATCTGGCGGTGGGTCAGGTCATGCGCCTGCATCAACGCGCGGGTGGCGTCGATGGCGGCATGGGCCCAGCGGCAGATCGGATAGGGTTTCACGTATTGATGTTCCATCTGCCAGAAGCGGCCCAGATCCTGCCAGAAGGGCGCGGCGCGGTCCTCCTCGATGGTGATGGCGGGGGCGCCGGTAAAGCCGCGCTCGGCCAGAACCGCCGCCGACATGCCCACCATCACGCCCCAGCCCGAGCCGTCATGCAGCATGGTCGGGTTGGCGATCTCGCGCATCATCTGGCTGCGGGGGCCGTGGTATTCGGCGATGCCCAGCGCCTGCCGCAACTGGTCCGGCGAATGCCCGCGCAGGCGCGCCGCCATCGCGGCGACGCCCAGCGCGTTCCAGGCGCCCGAGGTGTGATAGTCGCTGACGGTGGCGTGCAGCGCGATGCCGGCGCGGCCCGCGATCTCGTATCCGACGATCACCGCCGCTAGCGCCTCGGGGCCTGTCAGGTCCGGGCAGTGCTGGGCCAGAACCGCCAGGGCGGGAACGACGACCACGCCGATATGCCCCTTGGTCGGGTTGTAGCCGTCGTGACCGTCGAGATTGTCGGTCTGCGTCGCCGCCGCGTAGGCCGCACCCGCCAGGCTGACCTGACGCCCGTCGAACAGCATCCGCGCCGAGAAGCGCGGATCGGTCGAGGCGTAAAGCAGCGCCGCGGTGTCCCGCGCGATCACACCGGCCTCCATCGGGGCGGATGCGATGAGAATGCCCATCGTGTCCAGCACCATCAGCGCGGCCGCGTCGCGGGCGCTGGCGGGCATGTCCTCGGGCCCTCGGTTCAGGGCAAAATCGGCGACGCGGTGGAAGGTGTCGGTCATGCGGTCCTCGCTTTCCGCGCTCACCCGCGCAGGCGGGCGCCCTGGGGGTCAAATGGCGGCTGTTCCAGAACCCTTGCCTTGTGCGGTTTCCCGAGAATGAAAACCTCGACCTCGTCACCCGGCCGGGCGACCTGCGGGTTGCGGAAGCCCAGCGCCAGCGACTTGCCGACCGAATAGCCATAGGCGCCCGAGGTCACCCGACCGACCGGCGTGCCGTCAGGGGCAAAGATCGGCTCGCCTCCGCTGGCGTCCGCGTCGTGGATGGCCTCGACCTCGAAGATCGACAGCGCTTCGCGCGGGGTATTGTCGCGGACGGACAGGTAGGCGTCCTTGTGCAGAAAATCCTTGTCGAGCTTGATGAGGCCGGTCAGCCCGACCTCTTGCGGCCAGTATTCCTGGCTGTATTCGCGGCCCCAGGAGCCATAGCCCTTTTCGATGCGCAGCGCCCCCAGCGCACGGCTGCCCACGGGACCGCCGTTGAACTTGCGCGCGGCGTCCAAGAGCCCGGCATAGAGCCGGGTCTGGTCCTCTTCGGCGCAGTGCAGCTCCCATCCCAGATCGCCGGTGAAGCTGACGCGGATGGCCAGGCAGGTGACCCCGGCAACCTCGATCGTAGCCGAACGCATGAAACGGAACGCCGCGTTCGACAGGTCCATGTTGGTCAGCCGTTGCAGCATCTCGCGGGATTTCGGGCCGGCGACGTTGAAGCCGGCGATGCGGTTGGTGGCGACCTCGAAGGTGGTGCCCTCGGGCAGCTCCACCATGTTGAAGAACCGCTGATGATAGCGTTCGGCCATGCCCGAGCCGATCATCATATATTCGTCTTGGGCCGTCTTGGTGATGGTGAAATCACCCGCCACGCCGCCGCGCACGGAAATCAGCGGCGTCAGGCACGAGCGGCCCACCTGCGTGGGCACCCGGTTGGCCACCAGCCGATCCAGCCAGTCATGCGCGCCCGGCCCCTTGATGACGTAGTTGGCAAAGTTCGAGATGTCGATCACACCCACGCTCTCGCGCAGCATCCGGGCCTCCTGCCCCACCGGTTCGAACCAGTTCTGGCGGGTGAAGCCGATGGTTTCGAACGTTCCGGGCTGATCGGCAAACCACAGCGGGTGTTCCCAGCCACAGTTCAGGCCAAAGACCGCGCCCATCTGCTTTTGCATCTCGTAAGCAGGGCGCACACGAGCAGGGCGGCCGGCGCTGCGTTCCTCGTTCGGGAAATGGATGGCGAAGCGGTGGGAATATTGGTCGGCGACCCGCGCCTTGGTGAATTTCTTGTCGGCCCAGTCGCCGAACCGCGCCAGATCCCAGGCGAACATGTCGTATTGCGGCTCGCCTTCGATCATCCATTGCGCGGCCAGCAGGCCCAGCCCGCCGGACTGCGAGAAGCCGGGGATGATGCCGGTGCAGCAGAAATAGTTGCGCAGCTCGGGCACCGGCCCCCAGATGGCGTTGGAATCCGGAGACCAGATCATCGGGCCGTTGATCACCCGCTTTACGCCTGCGGTCGCGGCCACCGGCACACGCTCGGTCGCGCGGATCACGTTTTCCATGATCCGGTCCAGATCGTCGGGGAAGAGGTCATGCGCGAAATCCAGCGGCGTGCCGTCCTCGGCCCAGAACCGCATGTCTTTCTCATAGGCGCCGATCAGCAACCCGTTGCCTTCCTGCCGGAAGTAATACTCTCCATCGCGGTCGGCGATCGAAGGCAGGCGACGGCCGAGTGCTGCGACCTCGTCAATCGCCTCGGTCACGAAATACTGGTGTTCGGTTGGTTGCAGCGGCAGTTCCAGCCCGGCCAGCGCTGCCACTTCGCGGCCCCACAGGCCGGCTGCGTTGACCACCCATTGCGTGTGGATGTCGCCCTTTTTCGTGCGCACGATCCACGAGCCGTCGGGCTGCGCTTCAGTCCCTATTACGGGGCAAAACCGCCGAATCTCGGCCCCCAGCGCGCGCGCGCCGGCGGCATAGGCATGGGTCACGCCCGAGGGGTCTACGTTGCCGCCGTCGGGTTCATACATGATGCAACGGACATCATCGAACTGCGCCAGCGGGTGCAGCTCCATCGCCTGTTCGCGGCTGATCTCATGGAAGTTCAGGCCGTAGAACCGCGCCTTGGCCTCTTGCAGGCGCAGCTGGTGCTCGCGCGCTTCGGTCTGGGCCAGATACAGCGAGCCCGGCTGAAAAACCCCGCAGCCCTGCCCGGTTTCCTTTTCCAGCTCTTTGTAGAGGTTCATCGTGTAGTGCTGGATGCGGGTGACGTTGTTGTTGTCGTGCAGCCCGTGGATGTTGGCCGCCGCATGCCAGGTGGAGCCGCTGGTCAGCTCGTCCCGCTCGAGCAGGATCACGTCGGTCCAACCGAGTTTGGCAAGGTGATACAGGATCGAGCAGCCGGCAAGGCCGCCCCCGATCACGACCGCCTGGGCATGGCTCTTCATGTCGTCGATACTCCCGGACAATGCGTGGCGCGGCCCAAGTGCCGACGCCGTTTGTCAGGAGTGAGCCACAGGGTTTACCCTGCGTATGCTCTGTTCCCGACGCGAAATGTCGGGAACAGAGCATGATCGGCCGGTTTTCAATCGCGCCGCCGGATCAGTATGGTGCCTCGACATCGTTCATCGAGACATAGACGGTTTTCATTTCCGAGAAATGATTGATCGCCAGTTTCGAATTCTCGCGCCCGACGCCAGACATTTTCGACCCGCCGAACGGCGCCTCGACCGGGGCGAGGTTGTAGGTGTTGATGTAGCAGGTGCCCGCCTCGAACCCGGCCACCACGCGGTGGGCGCGGGTCAGGTCGTTGGTGAACACGCCGGCGGCCAGGCCGAACTCGGTGGCGTTGGCGCGGGTCATCACCTCGTCCTCGGTCTCGAAATCCAGCACCGACATGACGGGGCCGAAGATCTCCTCGCGGGCGATGGTCATGTCGTCGGTCACATCGGCAAAGACGGTGGGCTGTAGGTAGAAGCCCGCGCGATCCAGCCGCGCGCCGCCATGGACCAGCCGTGCGCCCTCGGCCTTGCCCTTCTCGACATAGCCCAGAACGATGTTCATCTGGGCCTCGCTGACCATCGGGCCGAAATTCACGGCCTCATCCATCGGGTCGCCGATTTTCACATTGGCAAGGCGTTCGGTCAGCCGAGTCAGGAAGGCCTCTTTGATGCCTTTCTGCACGAAAACCCGCGTGCCGTTGGAACAGACCTGACCGGAGGAGTAGAAATTGCCCAGGATCGCGCCCGAGACGGCGTTTTCGATATCGGCGTCGTCGAACACGATCAGGGGCGACTTGCCGCCCAGCTCCATCGTGACGTGTTTCATGCCCTCGGCTGCGGCGGCATAGACCTTGCGGCCCGTGGGCACCGAGCCCGTCAGCGACACCTTGGCCACGCGCGGGTCGGTCACCAGCGCGGCGCCCACATCGCCATAGCCCTGAACCACGTTGTAGATACCCTTGGGGGCGCCGGCCTCGATCAGGATCTCGGCCACTTTCAGCGCCGACAGGGGCGTCGTTTCCGAGGGTTTGAACACCATCGCATTGCCGCAGGCCAGCGCCGGGGCGCCCTTCCAGCAGGCGATCTGGGTCGGGTAGTTCCACGCGCCGATGCCGACGCAGACGCCCAACGCCTCGCGGATGGTATAGACGAAATCGCCGCCACCCAGCGGGATGTGCTCGCCGGTCAGCGACCCGCCCAGCCCGCCGAAATATTCCAGCGCATCCGCGCCCGAGGTCGCATCCGCCACCAGCGTTTCCTGCAGCGGCTTGCCGGTGTCATGGGTTTCGAGGATCGACAGCTCGCGGTTGCGGTCGCGCATGATGTCGGCGGCGCGGCGCAGGATGCGGCCGCGCTCGGTCCCGGTCATCGCCGCCCAGGCCTTTTGCGCGCGTTTGGCACTGGTCAGAGCCTGTTCGACGATCTGCGGCGTGGCCGAATGCAGGCGGGCGATGACCTCGCCGGTCGCCGGGTAGATCACGTCGATCGGGGTGCCTGCGGTGTCTTCGACATAGGCGCCATCGATGAAATGGCTGGCCTCGGGCTGAAACTTCATGCTGCGTCCTTTGCGTTGGCACGGCCTCGGGCACGAGACGTGCGGTGGAACCTCTTCCAACGCGGGTAGTCATTATTGACTGGCCAGTCAATCAAAACTGAACAGGATACGGGACTGGTTGCTAGGAGGTCCTGTTGCGGCTGTAGATGCCCACGGCCGCCGCAACAAAGAGCCCCAACAGGACATAGCCCGAGATCGCCTCGGCGACGGCAATGGCGCGGCACATGCCCACGGGGCGCAGGTCGCCAAACCCGAGCGTGGTGAAGGTCACATAAGAGAAATAGAGCACGTCGGTCGATGTCTTGGCCCCGACCACGCACAGATCGTAGTACCCGAACGAGCCATAGACCGCCGCAAACAGGAAAGGCACGACCTGGATGAAGGAAATGCCCATCAGCAGCAACTGACGCCGGGGCGAGTGAACCTGGGTCATGTAGTACCAGGTCTGCGAGACGAGCCACACTATCAGACCCACCGTGGCGATTGATCCGACCCTGTCCCCTGCCCTGTCATCGCCGAGACGCGACAGAATGTAATAGGCGATGAAACTGACGACGATCAGGCCTGCGGCGGCCAGCAGCGTCGTCTTCCATTCTTCCAGCGAATTCGGATCCTGGGACATGAGCGCCTCGCGATGATATGCATCGGTCCGATCATCTGGCGCGCACGCCCATTCCGCAACCTCGAACTGTCCAAGGCCCCACGCGGCCGTACAGTCACCGGATTGACCTGCACAATCCCGCGCCCTACCGATAGGGTATCCAAGGAGGCTGCCATGACCCATGCCCTGCTCGTGATCGACGTTCAAAACGATTTCTGCCCCGGTGGCGCGCTGGCCGTGCCGGGCGGCGACGAGGTGGTCGCGCCGATCAAAGCCATGATGGACCAGTTCGACGCGGTCATCCTGACCCAGGACTGGCACCCGGCGGGACATTCGTCATTTGCCAGCACGCACCCGGGCAAGTCGCCCTTTGACCTGATCGACATGCCATACGGCCCGCAGGTGCTGTGGCCGGATCATTGCGTGCAGGGAACCGAAGGCGCGGAGTTTCACAAGGATCTGCGCACCGATGCCGACCTGATCCTGCGCAAGGGCTTCCGCCCGGCGATCGACAGCTACTCGGCCTTTTTCGAGAACGACCGCACCACGCCGACCGGGCTGGAGGGTTATCTGCGCACGCGGGGGATCGAAATGCTGACCCTCGTCGGGCTCGCTACCGATTTCTGCGTTCACTATTCCGCTGTGGATGCGGCGACGCTGGGATTCGACGTGACGGTCAGGATGGATGCCTGCCGGGCCATCGACCTGGACGGATCGCTCGCCGCGGCGGAAGAGGCCATGCGGGAGGCGGGTGTCAGGCTCGTGTGACGCGCTGTCGGCACAGGCCGTCAGAACATCGCTTCCACCAGCTTGATCGCGGCAAAGGCCAGCACGGCCAGTCCGACGGCAAATCCGATGCGGTAGAGCGCGACCCTGCGCGCCGGGTGCGCAGGGTCTGCTCCGGTGTCCACGGGTTCTCGACTGCGCCTCCGGCTGTCGGTTGCCGGAAAGGGCCTGGCGGCAAGTATGTAGCTGAGGAATTCCGAAATATCGAATTCGCCGCAATATTCCCCCGTCAGCGGCGTCTCTTTCATGTTCTTGATGAACTGCCTGATGATCCGGTTTCTCACGGCCTCGTCTTCGGCCGGGTAGAACCCGTCCGGCACCCCGCTGTCATAGGTGTTCAACCCGAAACCGGAATTCACGAACAGGCGCCGGATTCCGGGCGATGCCCTGCGCAAGGCATCTGCGGTTTTCACGTCCCGAAACAGGGCGACCTTGTTTTTCGTGGTGCCCTGCTGAATGCCGCTTTCCCGAAGCATCTCCAGAAGTTTCTCATTCTCGAAGACTTCGTCCGGCAAAATCGTAAAAATGTCGAAATCGTACCTGAGACCCATAGAAAACAAACTCAACACTGACACTCCCGGCCCCAGTATCGGCGATGCAATCAAGCCATTTTAGCCGAGAATGTGACTGGTCCACGGCATTGTCACCAATCCGCACACTCTTGCCAAGCATCACGCCGATTGGTCTAACAAGAGAAATAGCGGGGGTCCGAAATGGTTGATATTGCAACACGGGTTTACAACCACAAGTGGAAGATCGACCCTATTGTTCGATCTTTGATTGATACTGACTTCTACAAACTTCTGATGTGCCAGTCAGTGTTTCGAAACAAGCCCCAAACGAACGTGGTGTTTTCGCTGATAAACCGCTCGAATCACGTTCCTCTGGCCAAGCTGGTCGACGAGGGCGAACTGCGCGAACAGCTCGATCACATCCGCTCGCTCAGCCTCAGCCGGGGCGAAAGCACCTGGCTGCGCGGCAACATGTTCTACGGCAAGCGCCAGATGTTCCGGCCGGATTTCATGGAGTGGTTCGAGAACCTGCGCCTGCCGCCCTACCACCTGGAGCGCAAGGGCGACCAGTATGAGCTGACCTTCGAGGGCAAATGGCACGAGGTCATGCTGTGGGAGATCCCGGCGCTGGCCGTGATCATGGAGCTGCGCTCGCGCGCGGTATTGAACGAGATGCGCCGGTTCGAGCTGCAGGTGCTTTACGCACGCGCCATGACCCGCGTCTGGGAAAAGATCGAGAAACTGCAGAAGCTCGAAGGCCTCTCCATCGCCGATTTCGGCACGCGGCGGCGGCATTCCTTCCTCTGGCAGGACTGGTGCGTTCAGGCGATGATCGAGGGCCTGGGTGATGCCTTTACCGGCACCTCGAACTGCCTGATCGCCATGCGGCGCGAGGTCGAGGCGATCGGCACCAACGCCCATGAGTTGCCGATGGTCTATTGCGCACTGGCCGAGAATGACGAGGAACTGGCCAGGGCACCCTACGAGGTTCTGAGCGACTGGCACGAAGAGCACGAAGGCAACCTGCGGATCATCCTGCCGGACACCTACGGAACGAAGGGTTTCCTCGAGAACGCGCCCGACTGGCTGGCCGGGTGGACCGGCGTCAGGGTCGACAGCGGAGACCCGGCGGAAGGCGCCGAGATCGCGATCAACTGGTGGAAATCGCGCGGCGAGGATCCGACCCAGAAGCGGATCATCTTTTCCGATGCGCTGGACGTGGACAAGATCATCGAGCTGCACAAGCAGTTTTCCGGCCGCACCAAGGTGTCCTTCGGCTGGGGCACCCTGCTGACCAACGATTTCCGCGGCCTCGTGCCCGGAGACCGGCTGGCGCCCTTCTCGCTGGTCTGCAAGGCGGCCTCGGCGAATGGCAGGCCGACGGTCAAGCTGTCGGACAACCCGGAAAAGGCGATGGGGCCCAAGGACGAGATCGAACGCTACAAGCGCGTCTTTCACGTCGGCAAGCAGAAGGCGATCAAGGTCGAGGTCTGACGGTCACCGCCGGCAAGCTGGCAAACCCGCCGATCCTAACCGTGATAGGCGGCCACGGTTTTCAACTGCGAAAAGCCGTATAGCGCCTCGAACCCCTTTTCGCGGCCATGACCGGACTTGCCGACGCCGCCGAAGGGCAGTTCCACGCCCCCACCGGCGCCATAGTTGTTGATGAACACCTGCCCCGAGCGCAGCCGCCTGGCCAGCCGCATCTGCCGCGCGCCGTCGCGGCTCCAGATGCTGGCCACCAGCCCGTAATCGGTTCCGTTGGCGATCGCGACGGCCTCGTCCTCGGTGTCGAAGGGGATCAGCACCTGCACCGGTCCGAAAATCTCGTCGCGCGCCAGCAGGTGATCGGGCGGCACGTCGGCGAACAGGGTCGGCTGCACATAGGCGCCCGTTTCCGGCGCGTGATCGACGATCCTGCCCTGCGCCGCGATGGTCAGATCCCGGCCCTTGTCGAGAAACCCGGCGACGATCTGCTTCTGGCGCTCGGAAATCAGCGGCCCGACCCGCAGATCCTCGGCGGCGGGTCCGACGGTGAGCTGCGCATAGGCCTCGGCCATCCGCGCCCGCACCGCGTCATAGACACCGCGCTGCACGAGGATGCGGGACGAGGCCGAACAGGTCTGGCCCGCGTTCTGGATGCCCGCGTTGACGAGGAAGGGCAGAGCCGCGTCGAGATCGGCGTCGTCAAACACCAGTTGCGGGGATTTCCCGCCCAGCTCCAGCGTCACCGGCACCACGTTGCGCCCTGCCGCCTGCTGCACCAGCGCGCCCGTGGCGACCGAGCCGGTGAACGAAATGTGATGCACGCCCGGATGGCCCGACAGCGCCGCCCCGGCCTCGGCGCCGAGCCCCGGCACCACGTTCAGCGCACCGGCGGGCAGCCCCGCCTCGACCGCCAGATGGGCAAAGGCCAGCGCGGTCAAACAGGCCTCTTCGGCCGGTTTCAGAACGCAGGCATTGCCCATCGCCAGCGCCGCCCCCACCGAGCGGCCGATGATCTGCATCGGATAGTTCCAAGGCACGATATGGCCGGTCACGCCATGCGGCTCGCGCAGGGTATAGACGGTGTAGCCGTCGAGATAGGGGATGGTCTGGCCCATCACCTTGTCCGCCGCGCCGCCGTAGAACTCGCAATAGCGCGCCAGCGCCAGCGCATCGGCGCGGGCCTGGCTGAGGGGTTTGCCCACGTCCATCGCCTCGAGCGCCGCCAGGGTGTCGGTGCGCGCCAGCACCAGCTGCCCCAGACGGGTCAGGATGCGGCCCCGCTCGACGGCGGTCATGCGGCCCCAGTCACCGTCCCTTGCCTCTTGCGCCGCCGCCACGGCCGCGTCGATGTCGGCCGCCCCCCCGCGCGCGATCCGGCAGATCTCGGTTCCGTCGGACGGGTTGATCAGCGGCAGGGTCTCGCCTTGGGCTGCGGGCTGCCACTTGCCGCCAATGAGGCAGAGGGTCGGGTCGAACCAGATCGGGTCTGTCATGAGAGGTTCCTTTCGGCAGGAAGGAGAAAATAGGCTCTAAACAGGGAATTTTTGCAGGTCTTGCGGGTGTGTCTCATCAAGCCGCCCCCTGTCCGATCTCCGGCAGGCGCGGAGCCGCCGCCAGAAGCGCCCGTGTGTAGGGGTGTTTCGGATCGGCAAAGACGGCCTCGGTTTCACCCTGTTCGACGATTTTTCCTGCCTGCATCACCATCACTCGGTCGGTGATCGTGCGCACCACACTCAGGTCATGGCTGATGAACAGGTAGGTCAGGTCATAGACCGCGCAGAGCTCGGCCAGCAGGTCGAGGATCTGCGCCCGCACGGACACGTCCAGCGCCGAGACGGCCTCGTCGAACAGGATCAGCTCGGGCCGGATGATCAGGGCGCGGGCGATGGCGATGCGCTGGCGCTGCCCGCCCGAGAATTCGTGGATGTATTTCCCTGCATCGTCCGGCGAGAGCCCCACGGCGGTCAGCATCTCGGCGATGCGATCCTGCCGTTCGGTGCCTGTGGGCGGCGTTTCCAGCAGGTGAAAGGGCTCGGTGATCAGGCGGGCGACACGGTGGCGGGGGTTGAAGCTGCCGAACGGATCCTGGAACACCACCTGCATCTTGCGGCGCACGGCCAGATTGGGTTTGTGCCCGGTGAATACCGGCTGGCCGTCCAGCAGGATCTGCCCGCCCTGAACCTCCTCCAGCCCCAAGATGGCCCGTGTTAGGGTCGATTTTCCGCAGCCGGACTCGCCCACAAGTCCAAGGCGTTCGCCCCGGTTCAGCGTGAAACTGACATGGTCCACGGCCCGGTGATGGCCGGGCTTTTCGAACAGCCGTGTGCGCGGCAGGCGATAGTCTCGCACCACATCCGAGACGGAAAGCAGCGGCGCGGGGGCCACCGTTGCGGGCAGTTCGACCTGATGGTTCGAGGCCTCGAACAGCATCCGCGTATAGGGGTGCCGCATGTTGGTCAGCAGGTGGCCCGTCGGCCCGGCCTCGACCACCTCGCCATTGCGCATCACCACGATCCGGTCGGCCATGCCCGCCACCACCGCCAGATCGTGGGTGATCATCAGCAGGCCCATGCCATATTCCGTGACCAGCCCCTTGAGGAGGTCGAGGATCTGCGCCTGCGTGGTCACGTCCAGCGCGGTCGTCGGCTCGTCCGCGATCAGCAGCCGGGGGCGCAGCGCGATGGCCATGGCGATCACCACCCGCTGCCGCTGCCCGCCCGACAGTTCGTGCGGATAGCGGTCCAGCGGGAACTTCTCGGGCGGCAGGCCGACGCGGGTCAGAACCTCGCGGGCGCGGGCCTCGGCCTGATCGGGCGGCATCGCCTTGTGGATCAGGATGGTTTCCATCACCTGCGCGCCGATGGTCTGGACCGGGTTGAGCGCCGTCATCGGTTCCTGGAACACCATGCCGATCGCCGCGCCGCGCAGGGCGCACATCTCGGCCTCGGGCAGGCCCAGCAGGTCCTGCCCGTCCAGTCGCAGCGCCCCCGATGTCCGCGCCCCGTTGGGCAAGAGCTGCATCACCGCCAGCGCCGTCATCGACTTGCCCGAGCCGCTCTCGCCGGTGACGGCCACGATCTGCCCGGGCTCGACGGACAGGCTCACATTCTTGAGGATCCCGACCGAGTGGATCGACAGCGACAGGTTATGGATCTCGAGCAGGCTCATGCACGCGCCACCCGGATGCGGGGGTCGAGCCAGTCGCGCAGCCCGTCACCCATCAGGTTCAGTCCCAGCACCGTGACGATGATCGCCAGCCCCGGAATCAGAGCCAGATGCGGGGCAAAACTGACCATCGTCTGCGCATCCGCCAGCATCCGGCCCCAGCTGGGCGTGGGCGGTTGCGCGCCCAGACCGACATAGGACAAACCCGCCTCGGCCAGAATGCCCAAGCTGAACTGGATGGTGCCCTGCACGATCAGCAGGTTGGCCACGTTGGGCAGGATGTGCTCGGCCGAGATCCGCGCCGCGCCCTTGCCCGCCACGCGGGCGGCCAGGATGAACTCGCGCTCCCACAGGGACAGCGCCGCGCCGCGGGTGATGCGGGCGAAGACGGGGATGTTGAAGATGCCGATGGCGATGATCGCGTTGATCGCGCCGGCGCCGAAG
This sequence comes from Ruegeria marisrubri, assembly GCF_001507595.1. Classification (GTDB taxonomy): domain Bacteria; phylum Pseudomonadota; class Alphaproteobacteria; order Rhodobacterales; family Rhodobacteraceae; genus Ruegeria; species Ruegeria marisrubri. Next base: position 153,249 of record NZ_LQBQ01000035.1, on the reverse strand, counting down.
ACGGCGGTGATCAGGATGGCGATGACCAGCGAGGGGAAGGCAAAGACCAGATCGTTGCCGCGCATGATCAGCTCATCCAGCCACGACCCCTTGCGCGCCGCCGCCGTCAGTCCCACCGGCACGCCAAAGCCCACACCGATGCCCACCGCCACCAGCGCCACCGCGATCGAGGTGCGCGCGCCCACCATGATCATCGAGAACATGTCGCGCCCGAAATGGTCGGTGCCGAACCAGTGCCGCGCGTTGGGCGGTTGCAGCTTGTCGGGAATGTTCAGTGCCGCGTGGTCATAGGGCGTCCAGACAAAGGACACGAGCGCCGCGAGAACCACCAGAGACGACAGGCAGGCGCCGAGGATGAGGTTGCGGCTCATGTGCGGCTCCTCAGCCGGGGATCGACGGCGGCATAGGCCAGATCGACGAGGAAATTGACGGTGATGACCGCAAAGACCAGCAGCATCACCACCGACTCGACCACGATCAGGTCGCGCGACGAGATCGCCTGGAATACCAGCCGCCCGAGCCCGGGCAGGTAGAAGACCTGCTCGATGATGATCGCACCGGCCAGCAGGAACGAGAACTGCAGCCCGATGATCGTCAGCACCGGGATCAGCGCGTTGCGCACCCCGTGCCGCCACAGCGCCTGACGGCTGCTGAGGCCCTTGGCGCGGGCGGTGCGCATGAAGTCCTCGCCCAGTATGTCCAAGAGCGCCGAGCGCATCACCCGCGCCAGGATCGCCGCCTGCGGTAGCGCCAGCGCGATGGCGGGCAGGGTCAGCGAGTGCAGGCCGGCCCAGATACCGTTTTCCCACCCGGCAAAGCCTCCGGCGTTGAACAGGCGCAGATTGATCGCAAAGATCAGCACCAGCATCATCGCGAACCAGAAATTCGGCACCGCGATGCCCAGCTGGGTGGCGCCCATCACCGCGATGTCTCCGGGGCGGCCGCGCCGCGAGGCCGCATAGATGCCCGCCGGAAAGGCTATGGCCGTCGACAGCGTGAGCGCATAGAGCGCCAGCGGCAGAGACACCCACATCCGGTCCGCGATCATGGTCGAAACGGGCGTGCGGTAGGTGTAGGAGGTGCCAAAATCGCCGGTCAGCATCCCGCCGACCCAGGTGAAATACCGCTCGAGCCTGGGCACATCCAGGCCAAGCTCGGCGCGCAAGGCCGCCAGGGTGTCGGGCTGCGCGTTCACCCCCAGCATGAAGGACGCCGGATCGCCGGGGGCCACCTCGATCACCGCGAAGATGACCACCGAGGCGACCGCGAGGCTGAGAACCAGCGAGATCAGGCGTTTGAGCGCATAGCGAAGCATCAGCGCCACGTTAGGCGCGGTTTCGCCCCGGGTCCAGCGCCTAAGGCGCTAGCAGATAGGCATAAACAGCCCAGCCGACGATGGCGGCATAGCCCAGCGGATAGATCCACTTGATGACGTAGTTGTCGAGCTTGCGGGCCAGGTCGCCGCGCCCCGAAACCTTGATCTTTCGCAGCACCACGTTGAAGACGATGATCGCGCCGGTCACCAGGAACATCCACTGCAGGATGAAGTCGACGAAAGTGAGATACCCCAGCTTGGGCAGGTCAGCCGAGATCGCCCAGTTGAAGGCGACGAAAACCAGCAGGTTGGCCCCGGAAATCTCGATCCGCTTGCGGTATTCGTCCAGAAAGAACAGGGCCCAGCTGACGGTGACCAGAACCAGCATCGGCAGAAAGACCCGGATGATGTAATAGGTCAGGTGGCGCCTGCCCTCGAAAACCAGATCCACCTGGTCGCTGATCCGCCCCGACACGCCGATGATGTGGTTCTTCTCCATTCTGTCGTTGTCGAGAATCCACTCTTCTTCCCCCAGCTGATCGCCCAGCCCCGAGAATTCGTGCAGCGGCACGAAGGACACGAATTCGGACGGCAGGATCGAGTCCACCTTGAAATGGAACTCCTGGGTGTCGAACGGGTATTGCAGGAAGTTGAAATGGGGTGCCTGCAACGTCAGGGACGATTTCTCGACATAGACGACATGGCCGTCGCTATGGACCGCGGCCACGGATTCGTGGATCCAGCGGTTTGACTGCTGGTTCTGGATGACGAAGACGGGAATGACCGCTCCGATGGAGGCCGCGTAATCGGCAAGCTTCTTGGGATCGACCACCAGAACCTCTCGCCCTCTTTCTTCCGGGTCGAAGGCCAGCTCCGGGTCTTTCCATTCGCCACGAATGACCACAACGGCGCCATAGTTTTCGGCCTTCTGATCGACGCCGGTGATCTGGTCGATCTGGATCCCGATGCCGACTTGCAAGGGTTCGTCGGGGATTTCCACCCTCGTGGCAAAGCCTTCGGACAACATGTCCTGGGCGCCGGCCGGACCGGGCGAATGGAACAGCCCGGCAAGCAGCAGGGCAAAGTTGAAGATCAGAAGACGCGAAAGGCGCAGGAAATACATGTGGATCAGAAACTTGGGGTGAATGCGGAGGCCCGGGCGTCCGGGCCTCCTGCCTTTGCGGTCACTCGGACCAGGAAATCGCGGCAAGGTCGGTCGCCGCCGTCGGCGCGTTGACCCACAGGCCCTGGACACCGGCCTTGGCCACGCTCAGCGCCGCCAGCTGGAACAGGTAGCCGTTGACGTAATCCTCGGCGATGATCCGCTGGGCCTGCTGCAGCAACTCGGTCCGCTTGGCCTCGTCGGTCGTGGCGTTCAGCGTTTCCATCAGTTTCTGGAACTCGGGGTTGTCATACTGGAAGTAGTAATCCGGCCGGGCGTAGATGCCGATATCCATCGGCTCGGTATGGCTGACGATGGTCAGGCCGTAATCCTTGCCCTTGAACACGGTTTCCAGCCATTGCGCCCACTCGACGTTGATGATCTCGGCCTTGATGCCGACCTCGGCCAGCTGCGCGGCGATGATCTCGCCCCCGCGCCGCGCGTAGGAGGGCGGCGGCAGGTGCAGGGTGGTTTCGAACCCGTCCGGGAAGCCCGCCTCGGCCAGCAGGGCCTTTGCCTGTTCCGGGTCATAGGCCGAATTGCCGGTCAGATCGACATAGGCCGGGTGGTGCGGCGCGAAATGGGTGCCGATCGGGGTGCCGTAGCCGAACATCGCCCCGTCGATGATGGCCTGCCGGTCGATGGCATGGGCCATCGCCTTGCGCACCCGGACATCGTCGAACGGAGGTTGCTTGTTGTTGGTGGACAGGATCGTTTCACCCTCGGTCGAGCCGACCAGCACCTGGAACCGCGGATCGGCCTCGAATTGCGGCAGGTTCTCGGGCGCGGGGAAGCCGGTGAACACGTCCACGTCCTCGGCCATCACGGCGGCAAAGGCCGCGGTCGGGTCCGAGATGAACTTGAAGGTCGCTTTTTCCAGCGCCGGCTGTTCGCCCCAGTAATCGGGGTTGCGCTGCAGCACCACCCGATCACCTTGCACCCATTCGGCAAAGGTGTAGGGGCCGGTGCCGACCGGGCTGGTCTTGATGTTCTCGATGCTTTCCGGCGCCACGATCACCGCGTCGCCCCAGGCCAGGTTGAACAGGAAATTGCCGTTCGGCTCCTTCAGGGTGATCCTGACGGTCAGCGGGTCCACGGCCTCGACGGTCTCGATCCCTGCGAACAGGGCCTTCTGGGCGTTCGCGCTGTCCTCGGCGCGGGCGCGGTCGAGGCTGAACTTGACGTCCTCGGCATCCATCGTGGTGCCGTCATGGAAGGTCACGCCGTCATGCAGCTTGAACGTATACGTCTTGCCGTCCTCGGAAATGTCCCAGCTTGCGGCCAGCGACGGCACGATCGAGCCATCCCCCATGAAGCGGGTCAGCCCCTGGAACACGTTCGCATAGACCACCGAGTCGATGGCCTGCGCGGCGGCGCTGGTCGGGTCCAGATGCGGCGGCTCGAGCTGCATTGCGATGGTGATGTCCGACTGCGCCCAGCCCTGGGTCGCAAACAGGCTGGCGCCCACCGCCAAGGCGGACGCAAAGGTGCGATACCTTGATTTCGTCATGAAAATTCCCTCCCCTTTGGTTCCGTCGCAGCCCGGTTTTTCGTGGCCGCCTGCAATCACTGTTCCCCCAAACCTCAGGTCAATCAAGGAATTGTTGGCGCAACCGGTCTTTGAAAATGGGGGCGCGCTCTGCTATGCCGCGCTGCAACATGACTTGTCCACAGGACCCGAAATGAGCGCGACAGCCCGCAAGAAAGCCCCGAACGCCGAGGATATCCGAGCAAGAAAGGGCGGCGAGCCACTGGTCAGCCTGACCGCCTATACGACACCGATGGCGCGGCTGATGGATGCCCATTGCGATTTCGTCCTGGTGGGCGACAGCGTCGGCATGGTGCTGCATGGGCTGACCTCGACCCTGGGCGTGACGATGGAGATGATGATCCTGCACGGCCAGGCCGTCGCGCGCGGGCTGGAGAAGGCGATGATGGTCATCGACATGCCCTTTGCCAGCTACGAGGAAGGCCCGGCACAGGCCTTCCGCAACGCCGCGCGGCTGATGGCCGAGACCGGCGCGGGCGCGGTCAAGCTGGAAGGTGGGGTCGAGATGGCCGAGACGATCCGCTTTCTGGTCAGGCGCGGCATCCCGGTGATGGCGCATATCGGGCTGACGCCGCAATCGATCAACACGCTGGGCGGCTACAAGGTGCAGGGCCGCGACGACCAGGCCGAGGCGGTGCTGGCCGACGCCCGCGCCGTGGCCGAGGCCGGGGCGTTTTCCGTCGTGCTCGAGAAGGTTCCGCAAGGGCTGGCCGACCGGATCACTGCCGAAATTCCGATCCCCACCATCGGCATCGGCGCCTCGGCGGGCTGTGACGGGCAGATCCTGGTGGTCGACGACATGCTGGGCTTTTTCACCGCCTTCAAACCGAAATTCGTCAAACGCTATGCCGAGCTCGGCCCGCTGGCCGAGGCCGCCATCGCCGAATACGCCGCCGAGGTGCGCGCCCGCACCTTCCCGGCCGCCGAACATGTCTTTGCCGATCAGGCCCCTGCGAAAGGATCAAGGAAATGACTGCCCCCATCCTGCGCCGGCTGGCCGATCTGCGCGCGAAAACATCGCAATGGCGCCGCGCGGGCGAGGTGATCGGCGTCGTGCCCACCATGGGCGCGCTGCATCAGGGGCACCTGTCGCTGGCCGAGACGGCGCGGGCGGACTGCGACCGGGTGATCGTCACGATCTTCGTGAACCCCAAGCAGTTCAACAATCCCGAGGATCTGGAGAAATACCCCCGCACCGAGGCCGAGGACGCGATCAAGCTCGCCCCCTATGGCGTTGACGTGATCTATGTGCCGGAACCCGAGGAAGTCTATCCCGCGGGCTTTGCCTCGACCGTATCGGTCGCCGGGCTGACCGACGTGATGGAGGGCGAGTTCCGGCCCGGCCATTTCGACGGGGTCGCCACCGTGGTCGCCAAGCTGTTTTTGCAGACCAGCGCGGACCGGGCCTATTTCGGGGAAAAGGACTATCAGCAGTTGATGGTCGTGCGCCGCATGGCCCGAGACCTGGACATCCCGATCGAGGTGATCGGCTGCCCCACCGTGCGCGAGCCCTCGGGGCTGGCGATGTCCTCGCGCAACCTGCGCCTGTCGCCCGAGGGGTTGCAGGTCGGGGCGCGGATGAACGCCGTCATGCGCGACGTGGCCGAGGCGCTTGGCCGGGGCGCGGCGTTCGAGGCGCTGGCGCGCAAGGCGATGGACGATCTGCGGCTGGCGGGATTTTCCGAGGTCGAATATCTCGACCTGCGCTGCGCCGAAACGCTGGAACCGCTTACCGGCGCGACCCGCCCGGCGCGCTTGTTCGCCGCCGCCTGGGTCGACGGCGTGCGTCTGATCGACAATATCGAGGTGCCGCCCGCCTGAACTGAGGGCTGGCCGGATCGGGCCGCTTCGCGCTAGTCTCCCGGCAAAACGACAGGGAGAGGGCGGGCATGACCCATATTCTGGCCATCGACCAGGGCACGACGTCGACTCGGGCCATTCTGTTTGACGCGCAGATGCGGGCCGTGGGCACGGCGCAGATGGAATTCACCCAGCATTTCCCGCAGGAAGGCTGGGTCGAGCACGACCCCGAGGAGATCTGGGAAAGCACCCTCAAGGTCTGCCGCGACGTGATGGCGGCGCAGGGCGTGTCGGCCTCGCAGATCGCCGGGATCGGCATCACCAACCAGCGCGAGACCACCGTGGTCTGGGACCGCGCCACCGGCAGGCCCGTGCACAACGCCATCGTCTGGCAGGACCGACGCACCGCCGGGATCTGCGAGCGGTTCCGCAGTGCCGGCTGCGAAGATGACGTCACCGCCCAGACCGGCCTGCTGCTGGATCCGTATTTCTCGGGCACCAAGGTCAAATGGCTGCTCGACACCCTCCCCGGCGCGCGCGACCGGGCCGAGGCGGGCGAATTGCTGTTCGGCACCATCGACTCTTTCCTGATCTGGCGCCTGACCGAAGGCCGGGTGCATGCGACGGACGCCACCAATGCCGCACGCACCCTGCTGTTCGACATCCATGACGGCACCTGGAGCGCAGAGATCTGCGACCTGCTGGACGTTCCGATGGAAATGCTGCCCGAGGTGCGCGACTGCGCGGCTGATTTCGGGCACACGACGCTGCTGGGCGGGGAAATCCCGATCCTCGGGGTCGCGGGCGACCAGCAGGCGGCGACGATGGGGCAGGCCTGTTTCCGTCCGGGCATGATGAAATCCACCTATGGCACCGGCTGTTTCGCGCTGCTCAATACCGGCACGACGCCGGTCGAGTCGCAAAACCGCCTGCTGACCACGGTCGCCTACCAGTTGGACGGCCAGCGGAGCTATGCGCTGGAAGGTTCGATCTTCATCGCCGGCGCGGCGGTGCAGTGGCTGCGCGACGGGCTGGGAATCATCGAGAATGCCGCCCAAAGCGGCGAGTTGGCGGCGCAGGCGGACCCGACACAAAAGGTCGTTCTGGTGCCGGCCTTCACCGGCCTCGGCGCGCCTTATTGGCAGCCCGACTGCCGGGGCGCGATTTTCGGGCTGACCCGCAATTCCGGCCGTCCCGAGATCGCCCGCGCCGCGCTGGAGAGCATCGCCTACCAGACCCGCGACCTGTGGCAGGCCATGCAGGGCGACTGGGGTTCCGATGCGCACGTGATCCTGCGTGTCGATGGCGGCATGAGCGCCTCGGACTGGGCGATGCAGGGGCTGGCCGATCTGCTGGGCGCGCCGGTCGATCGCCCGGTGATGCAGGAGACGACGGCGCTTGGTGCCGCGTGGCTGGCCGGGATGCGGGCGGGCGTCTATCCCGATCAGGCGGGATTCGCGGAAACCTGGGCGCTGGATCGCCGGTTCGAGCCGGCCATGCCCGCCGACGCGCGTGACGCGGCCTATGCCCGCTGGCAGCGCGCGGTGCAGGCCGCAATGGCGTTCTAGGCAAAACCGGAACGGGGTGGCCACAAGGCCGCCCCCGGCCTCCCGACACGGCCCGGCCGGGACCTGCCCGAGGCCTGCAGACTATCACTGCAGACCTTCTTTGGCATAACATGGTCAGGGAATCGGGAGTTTGCCCAATGATTTCCAACATTGTTTTTTATCTGTCTCTCATCATTTCGCTTGGGATTGGAGTTCTGTATTTCCGCGACCTCGGCGACGTCAGCCAGATGGTCGTGAAGGTGAAACGCGACAACATGCTGCGTTTCATTCGCCACGAATACAAACTGATCGGAACGGCTCTGGCGGCATTGGCGGTGATGGTATTCGTCCACCTCGCGTTCGATGCCGGGCCCGGCTGGCTGTGCTGGACGGCACTGGCACTGGGGCTGTTCCTGATCGCCTTCCCCTACGTGTGGGTCCATGTCGGCCTGCGGAACCAGAAATCGAACGCGCAATTCTACAGCATCGACGAAGCCAGGGAATTCGTCAGCCCGACCAGCCCGGTTCTGGTCATCGAAAGCGGCGGCCAGGCGCGGGCCTTTCCGGACGCACAGATCATGCGTCCGCACCTGGCCGGCAATGACGAAGGGCTGGATGGCCACAACGTGATCATGACCTATTGCGCGATGGCCAACCTCGGCATCGGATACACGCCCGAGGTCGAGGGGCAGGCCCTCGATCTCGAAGTGATGGCCCAGCACGGCAACAACCTGATCCTGCGTGACAACAGAACCGGCGAGCCCATACAGCAGATCTACGGGTTCCGCGAGGCCGATGGCACCCGGACCGAGTCCGGCGCCGCCTGCCCCCTGAAACCTTCTTTGGCGATGAAACCCTGGCCGACGTTCCGGATGACGTTCCGGGGCTTTCGCAAGGCCTATCCCGACGGGCAGGTGTTTCTGAACAAGCCGTCCGGCAATCCTTTGCTGTTCCTGTTCGACGCGTTCACGGAAAAACTGTTCTCGGCCGAGATCGGCAGGCAACACCGCGAGGCCGCGCCGATCATGGACAACATGAGCCGCCACGATGACCGGCTGGAGAACAAGACCTATGTCTGGGGGATCGACATAGGGGATGATGCCGTCTGCTGGACCGACGATTTCGTGATCGAGCAGGGCAACATCTTCAACGCCCAGGTCGGCGGCCGCCCCGTCGTGATCGCCTGGCATCCCCGATATGAAAGCCTTGGCGCCTGGTTCAACGATACCGGCGCCCCGGTGACGCAGATCGATTTCTTCGGAGAAACACCCGCGGGCAAGCTTCAGCGGGTGGATACATTGAAACCGGGACTGTTCTGGCACGTCTGGGCCGAGTTTTTCCCGCATACCGACATCAATCGCATGTCCAAAATGGCGCGGGCCGCGTGAAAAGGGGATTGTCATGAAGACCGTGATTTCAGCACTTGCCGCCAGTCTGGCAGCGACCTGCGTCTGGGCTCAGGGCCCGGAACTTGCCCACGATGCGGAATATTACATCCTCAAGGCGCAGCACGCGGAACAATGGGTGCAGGACGATGCGGCCGTCGATGCCGCGCTGGCCGCGTTCCGAGAGCGCAACGGCGGCCAGCCTCCGAACATCGTCAGCGTGCTGATCGACGACATTGGCTTTGGCGAAATGGGAATTCCCGAGCTGAATGCCGTGCGCGGATATGAAACCCCCAATATCAACGCGTTCTCGGACGAGGCGATGCGCATGGTCCGGATGTATACCGAGCCGTCCTGCACGCCGACGCGCGTGGCGCAGATGACGGGGCGCCTGCCGGTGCGGATGGGAATGGGCGACACGACGGTGGACATCGCGGGTTTCGGCCTGCCGGAAGACGAAGTCACCCTGGCCGAAGTCCTGAAGGGCGCGGGCTATTCCACCAGCCATGTGGGCAAATGGCACCTGGGTGACATCGCCGAAAGCTGGGCGATGAACCAAGGGTTCGACTATGCCCAGCACGCCATCCATCAACAGGGCCAGTTGACCATCTTTCACGACGACGCGATCCGAGAGCAGGTCTCGGTCGGGATCGCCGATTTCGACCCAATCTACACCCTGGACGACCTGTTCCGCCCCGATGCCTCGGCCATGATGACGGTGATCGAAGGCACGGCAGAGGGCCCCATCCGGGAAATCCGCATGGAGGCCGGCGAGCGCTGGAATGCGGCCAAGTATGACGAGATGAACCAGGCCTTTCAGGACAAGACGCTGGATGAGCTGAAGCGGCTGGCCGCGGCGGAAAAGCCATTCTTTCTGCAGTATTGGCCCATGATCCCCCTGGACAACACCCGCGCGGGCCGGGATGGGCCGCAGAGCCCGAACGGCGGGCTCTATGTCGACAAGATGCAGTTGCTGGACCAGTGGCTGGGCGATCTGTTCGCGGAAATCGACGCGTTGGGCCTGGCGGACAACACCGTCGTCGTCGTGATGGGCGACAACGGCCATTTCACAAAATATGCGCCGCAGTCGGGGTTTTCGCCCATGATCTACAAGGGCGGCAAGGGGGATACGTCCGAGGGCGGCGTGCGCGTCGACGCCTTCATTCGCTGGCCGGGAATGATCGAAGCGGATTCGCTGATCAACAACATCATCCACGTCTCGGACCTGTATACGACGCTGTCGCGGTTTGCCGGGGCGACGGGGTTCATTCCGACCGACAGGCTGGTCGATGGCGTGGACCAGTCCGCCTCGATCCTGTTTGCGGACGAGGGCAAAGGCCGCAGGGACAGCGTGATCATCTATTCCGTGGACAAGCCCAAGGCCATCGTGAAGGACAAGCTGCGCCTGAACCTGCCCGCCCCCGGCGAAAGCCCGATCCTTGCCGAGTTCTATGACCTCTACCGGGACACGCACGAGAAATACCCGGTCTCGACCGAAGTGGGCGCGTGGGGCGGCCAGGAATTCGTCCGCATTCTGGGCCGGCACCTGGCCCGCAAGGAAAAATACCCCGATACGCCGCCGGCCCATGGCGTGCCCTACGAAGGCGTCGAGAACATCCGACCGGAAACGGCCCGTGCCGTCGAAGCCTTTCAGATCAAGCGGGCGTCGGTCCAGCAGTAGGGCGTCAGCCCTGCTCTTTCAGCAATCGCTGTTTCTGGCGTGACCAGTCGCGCTTGGCCTGGGTTTCGCGCTTGTCATGGGTCTTTTTGCCCTTGGCGATGCCGATCTTCACCTTGGCCAGGCCCTTGTGGTTGAAATACAGCACCAGCGGCACCAGCGTCATGCCCTTGCGCTGGGTCGCGTTCCACAGGTCCGCCAACTGCTTGCGCGAGACCAGCAGCTTGCGGCGACGGCGCTCTTCGTGCTTGAACACCTTGGCCTGCTCGTAGGGCGGGATATAGCTGTTGACCAGCCACAGCTCGCCATCCTCGACCGCTGCGTAGCTGTCGGCGATGTTGGCCCCGCCCGCGCGCAGCGCCTTGACCTCGGACCCTTCCAGCACGATGCCGCACTCGACATCCTCTTCGATCGCGTAATCGAAGCGGGCGCGCCGGTTCTCGGATATCACCTTGTAGTTCGGGTCTGTTTTCTGCTTGGCCATGACGCGTTGATTTAGGCGGCCTGCGCGGCGCTTGCAAGCCACGCCGGCCGCAATTCGTCAGACCCGGATCCGGGCGCCTTCGGGGATGGTCCGTGGTCGGGCGTTGAGTTCCGCGATCGAAAAGCCCGCGACGGCCTTGTATTTCTCGGCGTGCGCGGCCAGATCGGCGCGCGGGATCACCTGCTCGATATCCTCGAAATCCCCTCCGCACAGGTCCTCGACCTGCTGCAACACGCCATCGGGCCCGCCACCGGCCCGGTTGGCCCGCCCGACGGCGGTGGTCACGGGGCGGATATCGGCCTCGTAGGCGGCCAGCGCGCCGGGAGCCACCCCCCGTTGCAGCAGTTTCGCCCCGATCACGCGGGCGTCGATGATGGCCTGGCTGGCGCCGTTCGAGCCCACCGGATAGGTCGGATGCGCGGCATCGCCCATCAACGTCACCGCGCCATGCGTCCAGCGCGGCAGCGGGTCGCGGTCCACCATCGGGTATTCATAGACCACTTCGGCGCCCCGGATCAGGGCGGGCACGTCGATCCAGTCGAAACGCCAGTCTTCGAAATCGGGCAGGAAATCGTTGATGTCGGCGGCGCGGTTCCAGTCCTCTTTCTTCCACGCGGCATCCAGCGGAAAGCGCTTCTCGGCGATCCAGTTGATCGTGGCGTATCCCTCCGGGTCGGGGTCGGAGATCGGATAGGCCACCAGCCGCAGGTCGTCATGCCCGATCATCACCATCGCGGCCCCGCCGAAATAGGCCGGCGCCCGGGTCGTGGGATCCCACAGGACACGGCCGTTCCAGATCGGCTCGCCCTCGTCGGGATACATCTGCGCCCGGATCGCCGAGTGGATGCCGTCGGCCGCCACCAGCAGGCTGCCCTCGATGCGGCGGCCATCCTCGAGCAGCAGTGTCGCGCCGTCACCGGTGTCCTCGAAGCCGGTGGCGCGCGCGCCGGTCACCACGCAGTCGGGGCCGGCCCGGTCGAGCAGCGCGCGATAGAGCATCATCTGGAAATGCCCGCGATGGACGGAATATTGCGGCCAGGCATAGCCGGCCCAGGTGCCGCGCGGCTCTTCCCAGATGGTCTTGCCCAGCTTGGAATAGAACCCGTATTGCCGGGTTTTGACGCCGATCTCGTCGAGTTCCTCGCCAAGCCCCAGATCCAGCAACTCGCGCACGGCGTTGGGTTGCAGGTTGATGCCCACGCCCAGCGGCTTTATCTCGCGCACCGCCTCGTAGATGCGGAACGGAACCCCGATCTGGTGCAATGTCAGACCCAGGCTGAGCCCGGCGATGCCGCCCCCCGCGATCAAGATGGTCATGGCCTCACTCCCCTAACCTCCGGGGCAGAGAAGCAGGCCAAGGGGAAAGGTTCAAGCCTCAGGATTTGGCGGAAATGATCAGGTCCGGGCCAAAGATCGTGTCGGCATGGTTGTGCAGGTAGATCTTGAGCCACGGGGTGAAGCGTTCGGGGTGGCGTTTCACCTCGGCCAGCAGGTCGTGGTAGTCGATCCAGCGGGTCTCCATCACCTCGTCGGGATTGGGCTCGATCTTCAGCGGGCGACGGGCATGGGCCAGGAACACGTCCACGACCTCGTTCTCGACCATGCCGTTGCCGACATCGGCATGATACTCCAGCCGGTGCCGGTATTCCGGGTAGAGCCCGGTGATTCCCAACTCTTCCTGCAGGCGGCGCACGGCGCAGATCGACGAGGTTTCATCCCAGTCCGGATGGGTGCAGCAGGTATTCGCCCACAGGCCCGGCGTGTGGTATTTCCCCAACGCCCGGCGCTGCATCAGGATCTCGGTGCCGCGCACGACGAAGACGGACACGGCCTTGTGCTTGAGGCCCTTTTCGTGCGCTTCCAGCTTGTCCACCGGGGTCAGTTCGCCTTCGACCCATGCGGGGATCATGATTCCCATTCTGGTTTCTCCTGCTGCCGCTGCGCCGGATGGGCGTCTTGCACGGACTTCGGGATGGCCTGGCGACCCTGCGATTGCGTCAAAACGGATTGATCGACGGACCGGCGTCACTGCAACCGGCCTGCTTTGGACACCAAATTGGCGGCGATCCATGCCCCGATCAAGCGCACGAAAGGCCGCAGGGGCTGCGACCTTTCGGAGCATCAAACTCAGGCGTTACGTCACTCGGAAGCGACGCTTTGCAGGAATGCGAAGATGTCTTCGCCGCCCTCTTTCAGCTTGAAGGTCATTTTCGACTTGGCGCCGGAATCCTCGAGATAGGTCTGCAGGAATTCCTTCGGGTTGCGGGTGTATTCCACGAAGGTGGTTTCATCCCAGACCAGACCCTTTTCACCTGCGGCGACCAGGCTGTCGCTGTATTTGAAGCCTTCGACCGAACCAGCCGGCCGCCCGGCAACCCCGTAGAGGTTCGGCCCGGTCTTGCCGCCCTTGACGATGGCCTCGCCCGCGTCGTTCTCGATGGTGTGGCAGGCCTTGCACTTCTTGAACGCCTTTTCACCTTTCGCGGCATCCCCCTCGGCAAAGGCGGGCACCGCCAGAACGGCGATGATGGCGGACGCAACAATTCGGTTCATGGCACAATCTCCGTTGAATCTCAGATTGCACAAGACAGAGGCCGGATCGACGATCAGTCAACCGGCAGATTGCCGCGCTCGGGCAGCATGTCGCAGCTTTCGCGGGCCAAAACAGTCATTGATTGCCAGAGATGGACGACCAGGTCGGCAAAAGATCGCCGTCGGCCGGGGTTGCCAGATAGATGGCCCGCGCAATGGCACGTGCGAGGCAGAGTGCGGCGGCGTGGCCGACGAGCGCGAGATCACGTTCGGGCAGGGTCATCGGACGTTCCCCGGTGCTGACGCTGAACACCAGATCGCCGTCGCTGGGGGAATGCGCGGGCACCGTGGCGCGTCCGATCCCGTCATGGGCGGCAACCGCCATGCGCTGGCACTGGGCCTTGGTCAGGTCAGCGTCGGTGGCGACGATGGCGATGGTCGTGTTGGCGCGTTCCGATGCCTGCGCCTCCATCAGTTCCAGTCGGCGGCTTTCGAGCCTGCGCCCCAGTCCGGCCGAAGGATCGGGGCCGAGCCCGCCGAACTCGTCCCCGATCTCGAACGGGGCGGCCCAGAAATGCCGGTCGCCGGGTGTCGTGACGCTGCCCATCGGGTTGGCCGCCACCAGCGCGCCGACCGTGGTTCCGTCTTCCAGCACCAGCGAGCTTGAGCCCAGCCCGCCCTTGAGCATCGCCGTCAGCGCGCCGGTCCCCGCCCCCGCGGTGCCCAGCGCGAAACTGTCGGATGCCGCGTCGAGCGCGGCGCGGCCCAGGGCGCGATAGGGGTTTTCGGCCCAGTACTTGTCGCCGCCGTTCAGCAGGTCGAAGATGATCGCCCCCGGAACGATGGGAATGATCGCGTCGGCCACCCGGAATCCGCGCCCCTTAGCCCGCAGCCCGTCGGAGACACCGGAACAGGCATCCAGCCCGAAGGCCGAACCGCCCGACAGGGTGATGGCGTCGACCTGCGCCACCGACTTGTCCGGGGCAAGAAGGTCGGTCTCGCGGGTGCCGGGCGCGCCGCCCATGACGTGGACCGAAGCGGTGAAGGGCCGGTCCGAGGTCAGGACGGTGGCACCGGATTTCAGCCGGTCATCCTGCGCATTGCCGACCAGCAGGCCGGGGACATCGGTGATCAGGTTCTTCGGTCCGGGGATCATGGGGGTCTCGTCCTTTTCTGCGGGAAAGCGCGCTGATGCGCGCTGCCTCCGGCGGGGGTATTTGGGGCCAGATGAAGACGCGGGTCAGATGCAGCGGCCGCCGTCCACCTCGAGCGCGACGCCGGTCACCATGCTGGCCTCGTCCGAGCAGAGGAAACAGGCCGCGTTGCCCATGTCCTCGGGGGTCGAGAAGCGGCCGATCGGGATGGTTGCAAGGAACTTGGCCCGCATCTCGGGGGTGTCTTCGCCCAGGAAGGATTTGAGCAGGGGCGTTTCGCCCGCCACCGGGCAGATGGCATTGACGCGCACGCCTGCCGGGGCGAGTTCCACCGCCATGGTGCGCGTGGCGGTGATCATCCAGCCCTTGGAGGCGTTGTACCAGTTGAGCTTGGGGCGCGGCGAAAGGCCGGCGGTCGAGGCGACGTTCAGGATCGCACCGGTGCCGCGGCCTTTCATGTGCGGCACGAGGGCGCGGGCGGTCAGGTAGACCGATTTCATGTTCACGTTGAACACGCGGTCGAAGTCTTCTTCGCTGACGTCCTCCAGGGGGGTCGGCAGGTGCGTGACGCCCGCGTTGTTCACGAGGATGTCGAGGTGGCCGAAAGTGTCGAGCGCCGCCTGCGCCATCGCCTCGACGGATGCGCCGTCGGCAACGTCCACCTGTTGCGCCACCGTGCCGGCCCCGAGTTCCGCGGCCTTGTCCTGCGCGGCGGCGACGTTGATGTCGGCGATCATCACCCGCGCGCCTTCGGCGAGGAACTTGGCGGCGATGCCTGCCCCGAACCCTGATGCCCCGCCGGTGACGATCGCGGTTTTTCCCTCCAGCCTCATGGCCTTGCCTCCCCTCTTCTCTCGGACCTCGGGCGAAGAGTAGCAACGTGCCGGAAAGATGCCAGACTATTCCTCGGAGACTTTTCCGCGCAGCGCCTTGACCTCGCCCCGCGCCTTCTTGGCAGCCAGCCGTCGCTTGACTGAACCACGTGTGGGTTTCGTGGCAATCCGCCGCTTGGGCTTGACCAGGGCGCGGGTGATCAGGTCGGCGAGACGTTCGCGGGCGATCTCGCGGTTGCGCGATTGCGAGCGGGTTTCGTCGCACTGGATCACGATGGCGCCGTCCTTGGTCCAGCGCCGCCCGGCCAGACGCCTGAGCCGTGACTTGACCGGCTCGGGCAGGGAGGGAGACCGCGCCGCCTCGAAGCGCAGTTCGACGGCGGTCGACACCTTGTTGACGTTCTGCCCGCCGGGCCCCGAGGCGCGCATGAAGCTCTCGGTCAGTTCCCAGTCCTGCAGGATGATATCGTCGGTCACGCGCAACATGGCCTGACCTTACAGGCGGCGCGCAGCGTCGGGAAGGGTCAGGTGGGGCGCGATGACGGGTCCAGCCAGCGCACGATGACCCGGAACGGGACCAGCGCGACCAGCGCCAAAAGCAGCTTGACCAGCCAGTCGGCAAAGGCCAGCGACACCCAGAGCGGCGCCTCGGGGCCGGTGAGCATGAAGGGGGAAGCCTCCCAGGCCCAGCTGATCGCGGCATCGGCAGCGGGGCCGAACAGCGTGATCGAGGCGGAAAAGGCGATGGTGAAGAACAGCGCCGTGTCCAACGCCGAGCCGACCAGGGTCGAGACCAGCGGTGCGCGCCACCAGCGGCCGCCGCGGAAGCGGTTGAACACGGCCACGTCGGTCAGCTGCGCCGCAAGAAACGCCGTGCCCGAGGCCACCGCGACGCGCAGCGGAACGGCGGCGTAGGTGTAGCCGTCGCCTTGCAGCATGATCTGGCTGCCGATCAGCGAACAGACGACGCCCGTGACGAACCCGGCAAGGACCACCTTGCGCGCCGGGCCCGCGCCATAGACCCGGTTCATGACATCGGTGACGAGAAAGGCGAAGGGATAGGTGAACGCGCCCCAGGTCAGCAGACCGTCGAGCAACAGGAACTGCACCAGGATGTTCGAGGCCACCACGATGGTGGCCATGGCGAGAATGCCGGGAATATGCGCGCGCTTCATGTTCCGATGCCCTGTTTTTTACAAAGGCGGCCTTCTACCCATTCCGGCAACGGCTCGCAAGTCACCCGGGCAGGATGTATTCCACCAGCTCGGTGCGTTGCAAAGGCAGGAAATTGTCGTCCGAGATCATCGTGGCCCTGAGCCGTCCATGCTCGTCACGCCAGACCGACAGGCCTTCGAGATTGTCATGGGTGCCGCCATTCGTCTCGAACAGCGTTTCCTCGGCCCGTGGCAGGCCGTCGGCGATCTCCCATCTGCGAAGGCGCGCGCGGAAGCCGATCAGGGACAGCTTGCGTTCGAGGACATAGAGCCGGCCGTCCGGCCCGAAATCCGCGGCCACCGGCAGAAAGCCTCCGCGTGGCGGCAGGGTGAACGGGGTCGACCAGTCACGCCCGTTCCAGCGGTAGACGGGAATGCGGTTGTCGCGGGTCCGGTTCGTCTCGGGCATGGTGTAGAGCCTGCCCTGCCCGTCGATCGCAAGCGCCTCGAATGAACCGTTGGCCGCCAGATCCCGAAATGCGGCAGGGCGGGGCAGGACATGGGCGCGGCCGCCAAGCTCGGTGTAGCGGGCCACGCGGTGAACGCCTTCGAACGAGATATGGATGGTGCCGTCATCGGCGATCGCCAGCCCTTCGGAGTCGCCTGCAGGACCCAGCAACGGACGGTCCTTGCTGGAGCGCACGGGCCAGTTCCGTTCGATCTCGACCGCGGTGATGCTGTCCCCCTCGCGATGGATCCGGGCGGTGGCGATGGTCGCCCGGTCGCTGAGCACGGTGGCGCGCTGGCCGCCCTGGGACAGTTCCAGCGCCGACAGACCACCGAACCATGCCGCGTCATGGCGCAGGGTGTAGCTGCCGATCCATTGCGCCTTCTTGACATCGAGCGCCTGCGCGGACCCGGCGATCAGAAGGGCCGTGATCAGTTGGATCGCAGAACGGAGACGCATTGGCTCGGCAGATCCGCCAGCACGTATTCCCGGCGCTTTTTCGGAGGCGGCGCATTCGGGTCGGGTGGCGGCGGGTTGAGGATGTTGTTCACCCATTGCTGCGCCTCGGCGCATCCGTCCCCCTTGGGCGGCGCGGCTTGATCGACGCAACCGCGCGAGCCGCGCGGGCATTTCAGGCGCACATGGAAGTGATAGTGATGCCCCCACCACGGGCGGATCTTGCGCAGGTAGGCGCGGTTGCCCGTTTCATCCTGGCACATCCGCACCTTGGCGCCCGGAAAGACGAAGATGCGGGCGACACGCCTGTCCTTGGCCGCCGCGCGCAGGATCGCGTGGTGCTTTCCGGTCCAGTTGTCGTTGACATAGGCCCCGCCCGCGCGGCGCAGAGAGATCGACGAGATGTTCTCGCGCGCCTGCCGCGACAGGCGCAGGTTGTTGGCCGGGCGCATCCAGATGTCGATGTCCAGCCCGATCTGATGGCTGCGATGCCCCGTCAACATCGGGCCGCCGCGGGGCTGGCTGATGTCGCCGATGTAAAGGCCGCTCCACCCCCTGAGGCTGGCCGCGTAGCGGCTCAGGTCCTGCACGAAGTCGATCGCCTCGGGATGCCCCCAGTTGCGGTTGCGCGACAGGCGCATGGCCTGCCATGTCGGCCCGGTCTCGGGCAACTGGACCAGGCCCGCCCCGCAACCCTTGGAATAGCTGCCGTAAGCGGCGCTTTTTTGCCGAGAGGCCGCCTTCTGCGCTCCGAACAGCTGTTTGGCCAAGGGTTCGGCGCCGACCGAACTGGCCAGAATCAAGGTTCCTAAAATGGTCAAAATTCGCAGTAAAATCATCAGGTCTGGTCCCCTTCAGGTCTGACCCAGCGCATCAGAAACAGTCCCAGAATAAACAACAGAACAATCGGCGACACCCCCAGCCGGGCATTGCCCGTCGCCACTGTGGCAATGTCGATCAAAAGAGGCGCGGCAAAGGCGGTGGCGCGGCCCGACAGGCCATAGAGACCGAAGCTTTCGACCGGGGCGGCCGGGTCGGTGTGGCGCACCATCATCGACCGGCTGGCCGATTGCAGGATGCCGCCCATGCCGCCGATCAGGATGCCGCAGCCGAAAAACACCATGTCGGGCAGGCTCGATCCTTCGGGCAGGGCGATGCCCAGGATCTGCGTCCGGTCCATCGACACGATCGTGCTGCAGACCAGGATCAGGATCCAGATCGTCGCCAGAATGACAGGCTTGGGTCCGAACTTGCGGTCCAGCTTGCCGCCGATCCAGGCGAACACCGCCGAGGCCAGCACGCTGATGATGCCGAAGACGCCGATCTTGATCAGGTCCCATTCCAGCACCAGCCGGGCATAGACGCCGCCAAAGCTGTACAGCCCGTTCAATGCGTCACGGTAGAACATGGACGATCCCAGGTAGGCGCTGAGGCTGGTGCGGTGGCGCAGGTTGGCCACGGATTTCCCCAGAAGCCGCAGCGCATCCCCGAAACTGCCCGGCTTTGACGCGCGCTCACCGTCGCGGACCCAGAGGAAATAGGGCACCATGAACAGAACGAACCAGCCCGCGGTGAAGGGGCCGACGAAACGCGTGCCCTCGCGCTGGCTGGCGTCGAGGCCGAAAAGCGGGTCCAGCCCGATCAGTGTCTTGCCGTTGGGCTGTTCGACGAACAGCGCCAGCATGATCGCCAACGACAGCAAGCCGCCGAAATAGCCGAAGGCAAAGCCCGAGCCCGAGATCTCGCCGACCTCGTGATCGTCTCCCAGATCGGGCAGCTGCGAATTGATGAAGATCAGCGCGTATTCGGCCCCCACGAAGCCCAGGCCGAAGGCGGACAGCATCAGCCACATGTTCGACCCGTCCGGCATCGTGAACCAGAGTGCCGCCGAACCAACCGCATACATGACCGAAAAGCCAAAGATCCACGGTATCCTGCGCCCCGACACGTCCGCCAGCGCCCCGAACAGAGGCGCGCCGAATGCAATGATCAGGCCGGTGATGGTCAGACAACGCGCCCAGACGCTCTGTGCCTGCGCGGCGGCGGCCTGCGCATCCATCCCGGTGTTGGCGAAGTATTCCGCCGCGACCCCGGCGAAATAGGGACCGAACACGAAGGTGATCAGCAGGGTGTGATAGGGTTGGCTGGCCCAGTCGAAAAACCACCAGCCCCAGATGCGCTTGCGCTTTGAAATCACTGCCATGCCCGCCTCGTTGTTTCTTTCTTACTTATGGGCGGCGGCCTAGCGCAGTGGCAAGCCTTTCCTGAGTATGAAACCGGCCTGCGTCCTTGTTGTCCATGCAGTATTCGGCCGCGAATTGCGCAGACAGCTTCAACACCCATAGATGGCTTACCTCGCGTAATAAACTATCTAAAGTTGTAGCCTTTAACCCAAATGCCCAATTCTCGTCACACTCCATTTCTAACGAATTCATCGGAACACCGAGATTTTCCGTATAGATTGCAGTGCATTGCGATATGAGACCACTCCACCGCACACGGGCCGGCGGCGAAAAATGCCATCGGCGGCAACCCCACCCGGATTTTCTGCGGGCCTTGCAAGGCGAACAAGGCTCGATGACGATTCTCGGGGTCTTCATTTTCCTGATCATCCTGATGACGGCCGGCATCGGCATCGACCTGATGCGGTTCGAGCGCGAGAGAGCGCTTTTGCAGACGACCCTGGACCGGGCGGTTCTGGCTGCCGCGGATCTCGATCAGGAATTGTCGCCCAAATCGGTCGTTCAGGATTATCTGGACAAGGCGGGCTTTCCGGACAGCCTGAAATCCGTGCAGGTGAAGGAAGGGCTGGGGTTCCGAAAGGTGACTGCCGTCGCCCAATACGGCTTCCCGACCCAGTTCATGCATCTGTCCGGTGTCGACTCGCTGACGGCCAACACTGCCAGCACCGCGGAGGAATCCGTACAGGCGGTAGAGATCTCTCTGGTTCTGGATATTTCCGGCTCGATGGGCGAAACGGCGCGTGGCAGCGGTCGCACCAAGCTCTCGCACCTCAAGACCGCGGCCAAGGAGTTCGTCGCGCAGATTCTGAAGAACTCCGACCAGACCGACACATCGATTTCGATCATCCCCTATGCCTCGCAGGTCAACGTGGGCGAGGCGCTGCTGGACAAGTTCACCAATGTCACGCAAGAGCATGACTATTCGCACTGCGTGAATTTCATCCCAGAACAGTTCAGCGACAGCGACCTGCACCGGGGCGACCGCCTTGAACGCGCGGCGCATTTCGACCCGTTCACCTATTCGGAAGGCGTCATAGACATACCGGTCTGCCCGGTGCGCGACGGCAGCGCCATCACGCCGCTGACCAACAACATTTCCGTGCTGAACAAGCAGATCGACGCGCTGACCGCCAAGGGCAACACGTCCATCGACATCGGCATGAAATGGGGCGTCGCCCTGCTGGATCCAAGCATGCGCGACATCGTGGGCGACCTCAGCGCCGACGGCATCGTTCCGGCTGAATTCGCCAATCGCCCGGTCAACTACGACGAGGACGTACTCAAGGTCGTGATCGTGATGACCGACGGCCAGAACACCGATCAGTATCTGCTGAACCCGTCCCTGCGCTCGGGGCTGTCGGATGTCTGGTACAACAAAACGGCCGGGCGGTATTCGGTGTATCACTCGCAAGGCAAAAAGAATTACTACTGGCCCCGTCCCGGCCGACGGGGCGAGTGGGCCAACCACCCCTACGGCGACAACGAAAAGGGAACCGCAGTCCGCCTGACATATCCCGAGCTGTTCGCACGCGCGTCTCTCGCCTGGAACGCGGAATACAACTACAGATTCCTGCCGAACAACTGGGGCAGATGGTATCAGGCCGCCTTTTCCAAGATCAACTGGAAGGCCAAGGACCAACGCTCGAAACACGTGTGCCGGGCCGCCAAGCGGCAGGGCATCATCGTCTACGGGATTGCCTTCGAGGCACCGGCGTCCGGCTTCAAGTTGATCAGCGATTGCGCCAGCTCTCCCAGCCATGTGTACGACGTGGAAGGGTTGGACATCGAAAAGGCCTTTACCTCGATCGCCTCGTCGATCAAGAAACTGCGGTTGACGCAGTAACGCGACAGCGATCTTTCGCATTTGCCTATCGGCCCTTGCCCTTTCCGCCTGCTCTGCTTAGGTCTCGGATCAACGCGGAAAACGAGGTTCCCATGCTGTCGCTGATCCAAATCCTGTTGCTGGTCCTTGACGTGGTCTGGTTCTTCATCCTGGCCCATGTGATCATGAGCTGGCTGATCAACTTCCAGGTGCTGAACCTGCATCAGCAGTTCGTGGCGCAGATCTGGTATGGGCTGAACCGCATCCTCGAGCCGCTATACGGCCCGATCCGGCGCATCCTGCCACCGATGGGCGGGATTGACCTGGCGCCGCTGGTGCTGCTGATCGCCGTTTATGCGCTGCGGATCGTCCTGATCAACAACATGGCCTATTTCTACTGACCTCTTGTTCCCCGATTCCGACTGTGTGATTGTCCGTTCAAGAGCAGTCAAATCTTGAAACAGGGCACCCCCGCACATGTTCGACGCCGCGCCTCTGCTGCGAGATGTCTTTGGATTCGATGACTTCCGCCCCGGGCAGGAAGAGATCGTCGATGCCGTGACCGCCGGCGAGAACGTGCTGGCCATCATGCCCACCGGGGGCGGCAAATCCCTGTGTTATCAACTGCCCGCGCTGCTGCGCGACGGAGTCACGGTGGTGATCTCGCCGCTGATCGCCCTGATGCGCGACCAGGTGCGCGCATTGCAGGAGGCCGGGGTCGAAGCCGGTGCGCTGACCTCGGGCAACACGCCCGAGGAAACCGACGCCGTGTGGGAGGCGCTCGAGGCCGGGCGGCTGAAACTGCTCTACATGGCGCCCGAACGGCTGGCGGCCGGGTCGGCGCTGGGGATGCTGCGGCGGATCAATGTCGGCCTGATCGCCGTGGACGAGGCCCATTGCGTCAGCCAGTGGGGCCATGATTTCCGCCCCGACTACCTGCGGATCGGCGAGCTGCGCCGCGCCTTGGGCGTGCCGCTGGCCGCCTTTACCGCCACGGCGGATGCGGAAACGCAGGACGAGATCGTCGAGAAACTGTTCGACGGCATGGCCCCGCGCAAGTTCCTGCGTGGCTTCGACCGGCCGAACATCCACCTGGCCTTTGCCGCCAAGGACAGCCCGCGCAAGCAGATCCTGGATTTCGCCGACGCCCGCCGCGGCCAGTCGGGCATCGTCTATTGCGGCACCCGCAACAAGACCGAAGTGCTGGCGCAGGCGCTGCGCGAACAGGGCCACAGCGCCTGCCACTATCACGGCGGGATGGAGGCCGAGGACCGCCGCATCGTCGAAACCCGCTTCGCGCGCGAGGACGGGCTGATCGTGGTGGCCACCGTGGCCTTTGGCATGGGCATCGACAAGCCCGACATCCGCTGGGTCGCCCATGCGGACCTGCCGAAATCGATCGAGGCCTATTACCAGGAAATCGGCCGCGCCGGACGCGACGGCGGGCCGGCCGAGACCCTGACCCTGTTCGGCCCCGACGACATCCGCCTGCGCCGCAGCCAGATCGACGAGGGTCTGGCCCCGCCCGAGCGCCGCGCCGCCGACCATGCCCGCCTGAACGCGCTGCTGGGTCTGGCCGAGGCGCTGCACTGCCGCCGGCAGACCCTGCTGGGCTATTTCGGGGAAGAGGCCCAGCCCTGCGGCAAATGCGACCTGTGCGACAGCCCGCCCGAGCTGTTCGACGGCACCACCCCGGTGCGCATGGCCCTGTCTGCGATCCTGCGCACCGAGGAATGGTTCGGCGCTGGCCACCTGATCGACATCCTGCTGGGCAATGACACCGACAAGATCCGCGCCCGGCGGCATGACGAATTGCCCACCTACGGCATCGGCAAGGACTGGTCGCGCCCGCAATGGCAGGCGATCTTCCGGCAGATGATGGGCCACGACCTGGTGCGCCCCGACCCCGAACGCCACGGCGCGCTGCGCATGACCGAGGCCGCCAAGCCGATCCTGAAGGGCGAGGCGCAGATCACCCTGCGCAAGGACACGCTGCGCAAGGCCACCCGACGGCCCGCGGTCAAGATGATGGTCTCGGAAGAGGACGCGCCCCTGCTGTCGGCGCTCAAGGCCAAGCGCCGGGCATTGGCCGAGGCCGCCCGGGTGCCCGCCTATGTCATCTTCCCCGACCGCACGCTGATCGAGATGGCGGAAAAACGCCCCATGACCCTGGACGAGATGGCCCGGATCGGCGGTGTCGGCGCGAAAAAGCTGGACCGATACGGCGACACCTTCCTAGAGGTGATCGCGGGCGAGGCGCAGGCGCTGCATCCGGCGCGCCGCAAGCTGGCCGGGCGCGAACAGGGCGATATCTACGACCGTCTGCTCGAGGTGCAGGCACAACTGGCCCGAGGCCCGGACGGGATCGACAAACCGCTGAGCTGCTCTGCCGCGCAACTGGCCAAGGTGGCGCAGATGCGCCCCGGAGACGAACGCGCGCTGGAGCAGATTCTGGGCGACCGCCGCGCCGAACGTTTCGCGGCCGCCTTTCTGGACGTGCTGCGCGCAGCGGGCTAGGTATCGACGGGCAGGCACGAACAAGGGGGCAGACATGCTGGTGGTGATCTCTCCGGCCAAGCGGCTGGACTGGGCAGAGCGGGACGTGGCACCGACCCAGCCCGATTTTCAGGACGACGCGATCCGGCTGGCGAAAACCGCGCGCAACCTGACGCTGGGGGATCTGAAAAAGCTGATGAGCCTCAGCGACGATCTGGCCCGGCTGAACCGCGACCGGTTCCGCGCCTTTGCCGACGCGCCGCAGCCCGAGGCAACCCGCCCGGCCGCGCTGGCCTTTGCCGGCGACACCTACCAGGGGCTCGAAGCCGCCTCGCTGGAGGCCGAGGAACTGGCCTGGGCGCAGGATCATCTGCGCATTCTGTCGGGGCTTTACGGGCTGCTGCGCCCGCTGGACGCCATTCAACCCTATCGGCTGGAAATGGGCAGCCGGCTGAAGACCCGGCGCGGCAAGAACCTGTATGACTACTGGCGCGACCGGCTGAGCAAGGCGCTGAACGCGCAGGCCGAGGCACTGGGCACCGATACGCTGGTGAATTGCGCCAGCCAGGAATATTTCGGCGCCGTCGACCCCAAGGCCCTGAAGCTGCGGGTCATTACCCCGGTCTTCATGGAGGACAAGGGCGGCACGCCCAAGATCGTCAGCTTCTTTGCCAAGAAGGCGCGCGGCGCCATGGCGCGGTATGTCATCCAGCACCGGCTGACCGATCCCGCCTCTCTGACCGATTTCGACACCGGAGGCTATGTCTATCGCGCAGACCTGTCCGAGCCGGAAAAGCCGGTCTTCGTCCGCCCCTATCAGGCCTGAACGGTAGACTGATCCGGTTGCGTGCCGGTGGTTTCGCCGCGCTTGCCGTCTTGCGCGTGCTCCTCCTTGTTCCGGTGAACCGGCCGCGCACAACTTGGGCAGAATTCTTCGATCATGGCGTGGAGTTCCGCTTTGCGCAGCGGTTTGCTCAGACAACGATCCAGTCCCCCCGACAGGATGCCCTCCAACTCTCCGGAAACGGCGTGGGCGGTCAGGGCGATGATGGGAACATGCGTGCCGCTTTCCGCCTCGATCCGCCGGATTTCCCTGGTCGCCTGCTTGCCGTCCATTTCCGGCATCGAGATATCCATGAAGATCAGATCGGGCCGAAACTCGGTATAGGCCGCCACCGCTTCGCGCCCATTGCGGACAAAGCGCAGTTCAATGTCGAGGTCCTTGACCATCTTGCCGAACACAAGCCGGTTGGTGCGGTTGTCCTCGGCCGCAAGCAGCCGCATCGCCCGCCGCCCCGGATCCGACTGAACCGCCGGCGGCGTGCTTGACCCTTCGGCCTTGGCATCGGTGGTCTGGGGCGTATGCAGCACCGCGTCCCCGAGCGTTGACAGGCGCGAGAACAACTCGGCACGGGGGATGGGTTTTTGCATCACCCCCTGGATCAGGCCACGGGCAGGATCGGACCGAACCGCACCCGGATTGGAGGACAGAAGGATGAACGGAACGTCTCTCCAACCGCTGTCGCGCAGGGCTTTGGCCAGCGCCAGTCCTTCCATGTCAGCCAGCTGATGATCACACAGCACCAGTTTGACGCTGCCGTCGATCAAGGCCAGCGCCTCGGCCCCGGATCGGCAGGACGTCACCCGGGAGCCCAGACAGCCCAACTGCTTTTCCAGAATCCCGCGGTTCACCGCCAGTTCATCCACCACCAGCACGTGGCGCAGCTTGCCTTCTATGCGGGGTGGAATTGGCTGTGCCCCCCCGGCGGTCGGCAATGTCACGCGAAAGCCGAAGCACGACCCTCTGCCCTCTTCGCTGTCGGCCCAGACCCTGCCGCCCATCAACTGGATCAGACGCCGGGTGATGGCAAGCCCCAGCCCGGTGCCCTCGAACTGGCGATTGCGGGCGTCCGCGACCTGGTTGAATTCTCCGAAAATGTGATCCAGCTTTTCCGGTGCGATGCCGATCCCCGTGTCCTCGATCGCGACATGCACCAGACAGCTTTCGCTGTCGGGGTCCGGAACGCCGGTCACACGGACCAGAACGTGCCCCTGAGAGGTGAACTTGACTGCGTTGCCCACCAGATTGGTCAGCACCTGCCGGATCCGCCCGGCGTCACCAATGAAGCGCGTCGGCAGGAACAGGTCGTAGTCAACCAGCAGATTCAACCTCTTGCCCCGAACGGCTGGCTGCAAGAGCATGGCGACATCGTGAATGCAACGCTCGAGATCAAAGGCGTCGCTGTGCAGAGACAGCTTGTCGGCCTCGATCTTCGAATAATCCAGAACGTCGTTGATGATGACCAGAAGCGCCTCGCCCGAGTTTCTGATCGTGTTGACGTAAAGCTGCTGCTCTTCGTCCAACGTGCCTTCGGCCAAAAGCTCAGCCATGCCGACGATGCCGTTCAGCGGTGTCCGGATCTCGTGGCTCATATTGGCAAGAAAGGCCGATTTCGCCCGGTTCGCCGCCTCGGCCCTTTCGCGGGCAGCGTGCAATTCCGCCTCGTGCCGCACCGTCGCAGTGATGTCGAGAGCAAGG
Organism: Ruegeria marisrubri; assembly: GCF_001507595.1. GTDB lineage: Bacteria > Pseudomonadota > Alphaproteobacteria > Rhodobacterales > Rhodobacteraceae > Ruegeria > Ruegeria marisrubri. Next base: position 126,592 of record NZ_LQBQ01000035.1, on the reverse strand, counting down.
CTCACCGCGTCCCCTTCCGGACCGCGCCGGTCGATCAGCTTGATGCAGGTACCGTTCCAGAGCTGTATGACAGTGGGTGCCGGATCGGTCGAAAGCCAGCGGTCCCGCATCCTGGCGCGCCATTCATCGGCAGGCGTTTCACCAAGATCGACGATTCCCTCTTCGGTCAGGATTTCGAGGATGCGCGTGTAGGAAATGCCCGGCGCGACCTCGTCGAGACCGTCAAACACGCTCAGATAGGCGGTGTTGGCGCAGATCAGCCGGTCATCCCTGCCGAAAACCGCAAACCCGTCCTGAATGGTCTGAATCGAATGCCACAAACGGCGCTCGGCAATCTCGATCTTGGCATGTGCTTCGGTCAGATCGGTCTTTACCTTCTCGTTTTCGACCCTGACATTGGCCACCTCGGCCCGCGTTTCACCGATTTCCCTTGTCAGGGCCAGCGCGTGCTGGCCCAGCTTGCGGTTCGCCGCCGAGAGTTCGGCCTGCTTCAACTGCAACAGGCGCTCGGCGGCCAGCCGCGCGCGGCGTTCCTGCGCGAGTTTTTCGGCAAGGCTCATCACCAGTTCCCCTAGTCTTGCTCCGGCAAGGTCCCACGCTTCGATGAAGAAGTGCTTAAGTGCCGAATTCCGCCTGCGCACCGTTGCAAAGTCGCGAAGGCCCGTGCGACCCTTCCGGCAAATCAGGAGACTCCGATGCGATCCACTGCATTTTCTGCAACCGCTTTTCTTGTTTCGTGTATTTTCTTCGCGGCCAGCCTCATGGCCGAGGGCACGACCACCGACTTTCGCTATGTCGCGACGCGCGACGCCGACTTCCATGGCTCGGATCTGGATGCCCTGTTCGACACCGATCTGCCCTCCTGCGTGCGGGCCTGTTCGGCAAACCGGGACTGCGCGGCCTTCACGTTCAACAGTCGCTCGAACGCCTGTTTCCCCAAAAGCGGTGCAAGCCAGGAGGAGCCTTACGAGGGCGCGATATCGGCCCGCAAGGTGGCGACGGGGCAGGATGTCCTCGCACTGTCTGTCGAGCGCGCGAGGGACCTGACATTTCTGGACGATGACGATTTCGGGCGCGCCCGTTCTCTCGCCCGCGATCTGGGGCTGCGGCATCCCGGCGGCGGGCTGGATCTGGAGGCGGTGCTGAAAGCCGCCGAGGCGTCGGAAAACCTGACGGATGCGCTGGCCTGGACCGGGGCGGCGGTCTCGATCACCGACCGCGCCGATCTGTGGACCGAATACGCCTACCTGTCGCTTGCCGCATCGGACGACAGCGGGAACCGCCACCAGGCCCGGGTGGAACGGGCCTTGTCGGCTGCGATCAACGGCTATCTGCGGGCTAAAACCCCGGCCGCGCAGGTCAACGCGCTCGAGGTCATGTCCCGGGCTTTGGAACAACTCGATCGGGGCCGCGATACGGTATCGGCCCTGCGGCTGGCCGAAGGCCTGCAACCGCGCGCGGACATTCTGGCGGCCCTGGAAGAGGCCGTCGGAAAATACGGCTTTCGCATGATCGACAGTTCGGTGGAAAGCGACGCGGCCCTGCCGCGCATCTGTGCCGAATTCTCCGAGCCGCTGGTCAAGGCGGGCGTGGATTACGAGCCCTTCGTGCAACTGCCCGAACCGGACCTCGTGGTTCAGGCCGAGGGTCGCCAGCTCTGCGTCGATGGTGTCGCGCACGGAACCCGGTACCGGATCACGTTTCGCAAGGGTCTGCCTGCGGCGTCGGGCGAGGTGCTGCTGAAGGACGTGGACCTGACGCATTACGTCCGCGACCGCGCGCCCGCGGTCCGCTTTCCCGGCCGCAGCTATGTTCTGCCGAAATCGGCCGATGCGGCTCTGCCCGTCGAGACGGTCAACCTGACGGAACTGGAGCTGGCGCTGCGCCGGATCAGCGACCGCAACCTGCTGCGCGCGGTGCAGGACGGGTTCTTTGGCCGCCCGCTCAGCCAGTGGCAGGACCGGGTGTTCTCGAACGAGATCGCGCAACAGGTCTGGACGGGCACCGCCGAGGTGCCATCGGAACTCAATCGCGACATGACCTCGCGCCTGCCGATGGCAGAGGCCATCGCGGGCCAGCCCGCCGGGATCTATGCGCTGACCGCCCGCATTCCCGGAGCCGATCCCTATGACGATCCCGGCGCGACGCAATGGTTCGTCCTGTCCGATCTGGGCATCAGCTCGGTCTCGGGCACGGACGGGCTGCATGTGGTCGTGCGCGGCCTGAACGATGCCGCACCGCGGGCCGGTATCGAGGTTTCCCTGATCTCGCGGGCCAATGCCGTGATCGCCAGGACCGAAACGGACGAACAGGGGCAGGCCCTGTTCGAACCCGGCCTGACGCGCGGAAAGGGGGCCGCCGCGCCGGCACTGATCATGGCCTCGGAGGGTGATGCGGATTTCAGCTTTCTGTCGCTGATCGACCCGGCCTTCGATCTGTCGGATCGCGGTGTCGCGGGGCGTGCGCCCGCCGGGCCGGTGGACGTGTTCCTGAGCACCGACCGGGGCGCCTATCGCGCGGGCGAAACCATCCATGTCACCGCGCTGAGCCGCGACGGAGAAGCACGCGCCGTCGAAAGCCTGCCGCTGACCGCCATTCTCAGCCGCCCCGACGGCGTCGAATACCGGCGGGCCGTGTCGGGCGGCGGCCATGCGGGCGGCCATGTCTTTGCCCTGCCGGTCGCGGCGGATGTCCCGCGCGGCACATGGCGGGTCGAGATCAAGTCCGACCCCGAAGGCCCGGTGCTGGCCAGCCGATCGGTTCTGGTCGAGGATTTCCTGCCCGAGCGCATCGACTTTGACCTGTCCCTGCCCGGCACTGCCCTGCGCCCCGGAGACAGTCCGCCGCTGCGCATCGAGGCACGGTATCTGTTTGGCGCGCCCGGCTCGGATCTGGCCATCGACGGCCAAGTGATCCTGCGGGCAACGGAAACGCTGGAAGCCTATGAAGGCTACCGCTTTGGGCGTTACGATGACGAGGCCAACGCCCGCAGCAGCCAGTTCGGCGGCAGCCGCACCGACGTGCAGGGCGTTGCCACGGTTCCGATTGAAATCCCCGTGTCCGAGGCCGAGGGCAAACCGCTTGAGGCCACCGTCATCGTACGGCTGGCAGACGGCTCGGCCCGCCCGGTCGAGCGCCGCCTGAGCGCCCCGGTTCAGCCACAGGGCCCGGTCATCGGCATCCGGCCGATGTTCGAGGACGTGGTAGCCGAAGGGGCCGAGGCCGAATTCCGCATCATCGGCCTGTCGCCGGACCTGTCGCCCAGCCCCATGCGGGTGCGCTGGACGCTGAACCGGATCGAGACCCGCTATCAGTGGTATCAGCTCTACGGCAACTGGAACTGGGAGCCCACGACCCGCCGCAGCCGGATCGCCACGGGCGAGGCCGATCTGGGCACGGACCCGCTGGCGCTGAGTCATCCCGTCGACTGGGGCCGATACGAACTGGTGGTCGAACGTCTCGACGGCGCCTATGCCGCCGCGGCGGTGGATTTCCAGGCGGGTTGGTATCAGGCGGCGGATGTCTCGGCCACGCCCGACCGGCTGGAGATGTCGCTCGACCGCGACAGCTATCGCCCCGGCGAGACGGCGCAGCTCAGGATCGTTCCGCGCATGGCGGGTGTAGCCCAGATCGACGTGCTGTCGAACCGGCTGATCGCGCGCCACATGATCGAGGTGCCCGAAGGCGAGAGCGTCATCCCCATCGAGGTAACCGAGGATTGGGGCAGCGGCGCCTATGTCACCGCCACGGTGATCCGGCCCATGGATGTCTCGGCCGGTCAGAACCCGGCCCGTGCGCTCGGCGTGGCCCATGCCTCGGTCGAGCCGGTCGGAAAGGACCTGTCGGTCGCGATCGACGTTCCTCAGGTGACCACGCCGCGCAGCACCCAGAAAGCCCGCATCAGGGTCGAAAACGCGGCCCGGGGCGAGGAGGTCTGGCTGACGCTGGCCGCCGTCGACGTGGGCATCCTTAACCTGACCGGTTTTGAAAGCCCCGACCCAAAGGGGCACTATTTCGGACAGCGGCGGCTGGGTGTCGACCTGCGCGATGTTTACGGACGCCTGATCGACGGCATGAACGGGGCCATGGGCACCGTCCGCTCGGGCGGCGACGCCGGTGCCGGGTTGCGGATGCAGGCGCCGCCGCCGACGCAGGAGCTGATGGCGGTCTTCAGCGGCCCGGTCAAACTGGACGCCAGCGGCGAGGCCGTGATCGACCTGCCCCTGCCCGCCTTCAACGGCACCGTGCGCCTGATGGCGATCGCGTGGTCCCGCAGCGCGGTCGGACAGGCCGAGGCCGAGATGATCGTCCGCGACCCGGTGGTGGTGACCGCCAGCCTGCCGCGGTTCCTCGCCCCCGGCGACGCGGCGCGAATCCTGCTGGAGATGGTGCATGCCGACGGGTCTGCCGGAGAGATGGCCTTGGCCGTGACCGCCTCGGCGGGGCTGGAACTGGGCGCGGCCCCCGCGACGTTCTCTCTGCAACCAGGCGGCAAGGCGGCGTTCGAGATCCCCGTGCGCGCCGTGGCGCCCGGCGATCCGCGGATCGAGGTGGCCGTGACCACACCAGACGGTCAGATCCTTTCGCAGAGCCTCACCCTGCCGGTGCGCGCCAATGACCCGGTCGTGGCCCGGACACGGCGCTTTTCGCTGGCGGGCGGAGACAGTTTGCTGTTCTCGGACGACGTGTTCGACGGCTTCCGCAAGGAGACGGCCAAGGCGATCCTCTCGGCCGGGCCGCTTGCCCGGCTCGACGCGCCGGGCCTTTTGGACATGCTGGATCGCTACCCCTATGGCTGCACCGAGCAGGTCACCAGCCAGGCGTTGCCGCTGCTCTATCTCTCGTCTGTCGCCCAGGCCACGGGGCTGGGCAGCGGGCCGGATATCGGCGACCGGATCGATGCCGCGATCCGCAGCGTTCTGACCCGACAGACCTCGGAAGGCGCGTTCGGCCCGTGGCGGGCCGATGGCGGATACTTCTGGCTGGATGCCTATGTCAGCGATTTCCTGTCCCGCGCGCGGGCGCAGGGGTATGCGGTGCCCGATCAGGCCTTTGCGCAGGCGATGGACAACCTGCGCAACCAGGTCAACTACAGCCCGGATTTCGACGATGGCGGCGAGGACATCGCCTATGCGCTGATGGTGCTGGCCCGCGAGGGCGCTGCATCGATGGGCGATCTGCGCTATTATGCGGATGTGAAAGCAGATGCATTCAACACCCCGCTGGCGGCGGCGCAACTGGGCGCGGCACTGGCGTATTACGGCGATCAGACCCGGGCCGACGCGATGTTCGCCCGCGCGGCCCGCATGACGGCCGGTCAGACCGGCCCCGAACCCGCCCTGTGGCGCGACGATTACGGCACCGCGCTGCGGGATACGGCGGGGCTGCTGGCGCTGGCGGCCGAGGCGGGCAGCAACGTGGTGGATCGCGACGCGCTGGTGACCCGGATCGGCATGGCGAGCGGCACCCTGTCAACGCAGGAGGCCGCGTGGTCGCTGCTGGCCGCGCAGGCGCTGGTGGCAACGCCCGAGCAGTCCGGCCTGCGGGTGAACGGGGCCGAGGTCACCGGGCCGTTCGTCCAGGTGCTGGCAGGTGACGCAGCGGAGACGCTGAACGTCACCGCCGCCGATGACCGGGCCACCGAGATCACGCTGACCGTGACCGGCATTCCCGAAACGGCCCCCGCCGCAGGCGGAACCGGCTATGCGCTCACCCGGCAGTATTTCTCGTTGGAGGGCGAGCGTCTGGAGCGCGGCGACTTTGCCACGGGCGAGCGTTTCGTAACCGTCCTGACGGTCGATCCCTTCGAGACCGGCGGGGCGCGGCTGATGGTGAATGACCCGCTGCCGGCCGGTTTCGAGATCGACAATCCCAGCCTGCTGCGCTCGGGAGACGTGCGGGCGCTGGACTGGCTGGATCTGTCCGAGGCAACCCATGCCGAGTTCCGCTCGGACCGCTTCCTTGCCGCGGTCGACACCGAGGATGCCAGCCGCGTCACCCTGGCCTATGTCGCGCGCGCGGTGACGCCCGGAACCTTCCACCATCCGGCGGCCTCGGTCGAGGACATGTATCGCCCGCGCTACCGGGCCTGGACCGACACCGGGAGGGTCAGCGTAAGATGACCGGCCGCACCGCCATAGCCACCGGCCACTGGCGCCGGCTGGACAAGGAAGGCACCGACCGCTGCACCCTGTCGCGTCTGGACCACGGCTGGATGCTGGTGGGGCAGGCGACATGGCACGAGGACGGCATGGATGCGAACCTCACCTACGATGTGCGCTGCGATCCCGATTGGGTCAGCCTCTCGGCCGATGTCGGCGGCCGCATCGGCGACCGCGAACTTGCCCTGCGGCTGCATCGGACAGCCGAGGGCTGGTTGCTCAACGACGAATTGCAGGACAACACCCGCGACTGCATTGATCTGGATCTCTGCTTTACCCCGGCGACCAATCTGCTGCCCTTGCGGCGCCTGTCCCTGACCGAGGGGCAAAGCGCCGAGGTCTGCGCCGGGTGGCTGCGGCCCGGTTTCCAGCGCATCGAGCCGCTGGAGCAGCTCTACAGCCGCCTCGCGCCGGACAGGGTCCGCTACAGTTCAGCGCAATTCGAGGCCGAGCTCGAACTCCACGAGTCGGGCTTTGTCACCAGCTACCCCGGGCTTTGGGAAGGCTGGGTCGATGCCTGACCCGGCCCGGCTGCTGCTGGGCCTTGCCGCGGGCCTGTTCCTTGCCGGGCTGACGCGCGACGCCGCAGACGACTGGATCGACCGGACCGAACTGCCGCCGGTTCTGGCCGAAACCTCGGTCGAGGTGCGGGACCGCAACGGCACCCTGCTGCGCGCCTACCCGGTCGAGGACGGGCTCTGGCGGCTGCGCCCCGGTCCGGTGGATCCTGCCTTTGTCACGATGCTGCTGCGCTACGAGGACAAGCGTTTTCGCTCTCATGCCGGCGTCGATCCGCTGGCGCTGCTGCGCGCCGCGGGTCAGGCCCTGTGGAACGGGCGGACGGTTTCGGGCGGGTCGACCCTGACCATGCAGGTGGCGCGGCTGCTCGAGGACGGCCCGACCGGCAGGTGGAGCGGCAAGCTGCGCCAGATCCGCGTGGCGCTGGCGCTGGAGCGGCGGCTGGACAAGGACGAGATCCTGTCGCTCTACCTGACCCACGCCCCCTATGGCGGTAATCTGGAAGGGGTGTGCGCCGCGACGCTGGCCTGGTTCGGCAAGGAACCCCGGCGCCTGACCCCGGCCGAGGCCGCCCTGCTGGTCGCCCTGCCGCAATCGCCCGAAGCGCGGCGCCCTGATCGACATCCCCTGTCTGCCAAGCAAGCGCGGAACCGCGTTCTGGCGCGGGCCGCGCGGCAAGGTGTTCTGCCCGACGGTGACGCAAGCGCCGCGATGCAGGATGTTCTGCCCGCGCGGATGCGGCCGGTGACTCGTCTGGCGGCGCATCTGGCCGACCGGGCGCGGGCGGAGGCTCCGAACCGCGCCGCTCATGACCTGACCGTCGAAGCCGGCCTGCAGGCCCGGATGGAACGGCTGGTCGCCCGGACGGCGGCCGAGGCCGGGCCGCGGATCTCGGGTGCGGTGGTCGTGGCGGATGTCGCGACGGGCGATATCCTCGCCTCGGTGGGCTCTGCGGGCTATGGCGATGCGCGGCAGGGCTTCGTGGACATGACGATCGCGCCGCGCTCGCCGGGATCGACGCTGAAGCCCTTGATCTACGGGCTGGCCTTCGACCGGGGGCTGGCGCATCCCGAGACCCTGATCCACGACGGCCCGGTGATGTTCGGCCGCTACGCGCCGCGCAACTTCGACGGCATGTTCCGGGGCGATGTCCGTGTGCGCGAGGCATTGCAACTGTCGCTCAACATCCCCGTCGTGCGCCTGACCAACGAGATGGGACCAAGCAGGATCATCGCCGCGCTGCGCCGCGCCAGGGTGACACCGCATCTGCCCGGCGGAGCCCCGGGTCTGGCGATCTCGCTGGGTGGCGTCGGCATCAGCCTGCGCGACCTTGTGCAGCTTTATGCGGCGATCGCCGCCGGCGGGCAGGGGCCGGTGTTGCGTCATGACCTGTCAGAGGGCGGCGAAAACACGGCGCGCGTCCTGTCCCGAAGCGCCGCGTGGCAGGTCAGCGACATCCTGTCCGGGCTGGCCCCGCCGCCCGGCGCACCGTCGCATGTCCTGGCCTACAAGACCGGCACCTCCTACGGGCACCGCGACGCCTGGGCGATCGGCCATGACGGGCGTCACGTGATCGGCGTCTGGCTGGGCCGCGCCGACGGCACGCCGGTTCCGGGGGCTTTTGGCGCCGACCTGGCCGCGCCCCTGCTGTTCGAGGCTTTCGGGGTGCTGAAGCCCGCCTTCGACCCGCTGCCCCCGCCGCCGCCCGAAACTCTGACGGTCGAGGCCGCCGATCTGCCGCCGCCCTTGCAACGCTTCCGACCGCGATCTGCCGCGTTCCAGCGCGATCCGGGCGCGCCGCAATTGCTCTTTCCGCCTGACGGCGCATTGCTGGCAATGGACGGTTCAGCGCTGACCATCAAGCTGCGGGGCGGCGCGGGGCCATACTCTCTGCTGGCCGACGGCCGGCCCCTTGCGACCGGCATCCGCCAGCGTGAATTCGAGATCCCCAATCCCGGACGGGGCTACGCCTCGCTCGTCGTCATCGACGCCAAGGGGCGTTCGGACCGGATTTCGGTTCAGATCGAGTGAGGCAAGCGGCGCGCAGCCTCAATGCCGGCCTTCACGCAACCAGCCGGCCAGCAGGAACCCGCCCGCCAGCAGCAGCACCAGCCAGGGCGGCAGCAGGCCCGCCTGGGTGACATCGCGCGTCTCGTAGGCCCCGCGCGGCGTCAGGCCGATCCAGCCGCGCCCCGAGGCCGGGCGACCTTCGCGCACGGAACGGATCGAGGGCAACCCATCCTCCAGCCGCATGACGCCGCCGCGCAGGCCGGCCAGAACAGGCTCGAGAACCTCTCCGGTGGCGATGGTGCGTTCGAACTCTTTCGGAGACGCCGGGCCGAGACCGATCACCGCCTCGCGGTCGCCCTCTTGCAGCCGGTAGAGGCCGATTTCCGGCCCCAGATACTGGGCCTCGAACCGGCCGGGCGATACCTCTTCCAGCGGCATCTCAAGCGACTCGCCGTTGGGGCGGGTGATGGTCAGGGGGCCGACCTCGTCGGCCAGCGTTCTGCGGATGATGCGCATGGACTGTCCGGTGGCCTCGGCCCAGAGCGCCTCTTCCTCGAGCTCCGGTTCCTTCATCATCCAATGCGCCAGCCGCCGCAGCAGTTCCAGTTGCGGCCCCCCGCCCTCATAACCACGGCTCCACAGCCACGCATGGTCCGAGGCCAGCAGCGCCACCCGACCGTCGCCGACCCGGTCGAGCACAAGCAGTGGACGGTCGTCGAGCCCGGTCATCAGCAATTCGCCCGAGCGATGCTCGACCTCGATCTGCCGCAGCCATGCGCCCCAGTCCTCGGCGTCGCCCAGTTCGGCGGTCACCGGGTGGCGGTGCCCCAGATCGGTGACGGTGGGAACGAAGCGGTCCTCGATCACGCGGGCGGTCGGTTCGGCGGGAATGATCGGGGCCAGCGGCGAGCGGAAGATGCTGTCGGCCGAGGCAAAATCCGGCCCCGCCGCGATCAGCACCGCACCGCCCGCATTGACGTAACTCGTCACGTTGTCGAGGTAGATCGCCGGCAGAATGCCCCGCCGCTTGTAGCGATCGAAAATGATCAGGTCGAAATCGTCGATCTTTTCCAGGAACAGCTCGCGCGTCGGGAAGGCGATCAGCGACAACTCATCGACCGGAACGCCATCCTGCTTTTCCGGCGGGCGCAGGATGGTGAAATGCACCAGATCCACGGAACTGTCGGATTTCAGCAGGTTGCGCCATGTGCGCCCGCCCGCATGGGGCTCGCCCGAAACAAGCAACACCCGCAGCCTGTCGCGCACGCCGTTCATCTGGATCAGCGCGGTATTGTTGCGGTCGGTCAGCTCGCCCTCGGCCACCGGAACCGAAAACTGGATCACGTTGCGCCCGCCATGCGGCAGGGTGACCGGCAGTTCGATGTCCTGCCCGATCGGCACGTCGAACCGTTCGGGCGTGCCGCCATTGACGGTGATTTCCAGTTTTGCAATCCGCCGCGTGGCGGGAACCGCGCCGCTGTCCTCGATCCGCAGCGTCAACGTGACGGGTTCGTCGATGATGGCGAAGGCCGGCGCATTGCGCACGAGGATGCGGCGATCCCAGTCCTCGGCCCGTCCTGACAACAGCAGGTGCATCGGCGCAGGCAGGTCGGGCGCCTGTTCGACGTCATGAACCAACCCGTCCGAGAGCGCGATGATCCCGGCGACACGCGCCCGCGGCTCTTCGGCCAGCGCCTCGGTCAGGGCGGTCATGAGCTGCGTGCCCTCGTCGCCCTCGCCATCCCCGACGCGGATGCGGCGCAGCTCGGTGTTCTCGCGCGCCTCGAGAATGGCGGCCAGTTCCTCGGCGGCCCGGCTGGTCTGTTCGGCCCGGTCCGAGAGCTTCTGGCTGGCGCTTTCATCCTCGACCATCAGCACGATGTCGGTCAGCGGCGCGCGATCCTCGATCTGGTAGACCGGGCCGGCCAGCGCGGCGAGCACGATCAGGGCCGCGAGCCCCCGCAAGGCCCAGCCCGACAGCCCGCGCCACAGCGCCAGGATGACGCCGACCAGGGCGATGGCTGCGACGGCGGCCAGCGCAGGCCACGGGATCAGCGGGTCGAAGATCACGGTTCCGGTCATTGTCCCAACCTGTCAAGCAAGGCAGGCACATGGACCTGATCCGATTTGTAGTTTCCGGTCAGCACATGCATCACCAGGTTGACGCCAAAGCGGTGCGCCAGCTCTCGCTGCCGTTCACCGGCATAGCCCCGCCCGACCGGCAGCAGGGACTGCCCGTTCCGGTCCACGGCCCAGGCGCCGGCCCAGTCGTTTCCGCCGATCACCACCGGCGTCACGCCGTCATTGAGGTTGCGGAACGGCATCCCCTCGATCTGCTCGGCATCCGCCGGCGCGGCCTCGACCCAGACCTCGGCACCGGCATACCTGCCGGGGAAATCCTGCAGCAGATAGAAGGTCCGGGTCAGAACATGGTCGCGCGGCACCGGCTCCAGCGGAGGGATGTCCAGCGGCGCGGCCAGTTCCCGCAGCTTGCGGCCATTCGGACTGGCCGAGCCAAAGCGGGCGATATCCGCGTCGCGGGTATCGAACAGGATCATGCCGCCAGACCGCAGATAGGTGTTGAGCCTGGCATAGGCCTCGGCCGACGGTTTTGGCTGCTCGGGCGTGATTGGCCAGTAGAGCAGTGGGAAAAAGGCAAGTTCGTCGCGTTCCAGATCGACGCCGATCGGCTCGGCCGGCTCGACCGAGGTGCGGTAGAACAGGGTGTCGGACAGGCCGCGCAGCCCGGCCCGCGCGATCTCATCCACTTTGCGGTCGCCGGTCAGCACATGGGCCAGCACCAGTTCCTTGCTGGCGTTGATCGCGAATTCCGTGTCGCTCTGGTCCTGCGCATGGGCCTGCGGGGCTGCGAGGATCGCTGCCATGACGAACATCGCCGCGCGGGCAAGGGCGAGCCGCCCGGACAGGGCCAGCGAGGCCACCACGTCGGCGGTCAGCAGCACCAGCGCAAGGGCCAGCAACATCCCGCCCAGCGGTTTTTCGCGGTTCACCTCCTGCCCCTTGACGGGCACGTCCGCGGGCCAGACGGCCGGTTGCAATTCGGCCTTTTCGGGCAAGACGTTGAGCGCCAGACGCTCCTTGCCGCTTTGATAGAGTCCGGGGCGCAGGTCGGGCCCGATCCGTCCCGAGACAAGCTCCATACCGTCCACCCCGGCCAGGTTGCCCGCATCCGACAGGCCGCCGAAACCGTCCAGAACCTGCGCCGGCGCCCAGGCGGTGCCCTGCAGCTGCGCCTCGGTGCGGGCCTTGGCGGCCGAGGCCACGGCAAGGCGGTCCAGCATCTCGACGAACAGCCCCGAAAGCGGCAGGGTCGACCATTCCGCGTCGGCGGTCACATGGAACAGAACCACCTGCCCCAGCCCCAGCGGCTTGCGGGTGACCAGCGGCGTGCCGTCGCTGAGCGAGGCGATGACCCGGTCGGCAAGGTTGGGATCGGGCTGGGCCATGACCTGCGTGCTGACGGTGACGTCATCGGGAATGGAGAGCCCGTAGAACGGCGAGTTCTCGGGGAAGGGCGCAAGCCCCTTGGCCTCGCCCCAGCTCATGGCGCCCCCCACCGTGCGGCCTCCGCCGCGCAGGCGAACCGGCAGAAGAACCTCTTCCTCATGACGGCCCAGATCGCTTGCGGCCATTCTGGGACCGGCAAAGCGCAGCAGCAGGCCGCCCTTTTCGATCCATTCCACCAGGTCCGCTTCTTCCTTTTCCGACAGGGTGGCCACGTCGGCCAGAACGATCACGTCGGGATTGGCGGGCAGCACCTCCAGCAGCGCGCCATCGACGAAATCCGCCGTCGGGACCAAAACGTGCGTCAGGTAGTGCAGGGGCGACAGCAGCTCCAGCCCCTCGCGGTTGCGGCGACCCGCGATCAGCGCCACCTCGCGCCGGCGCAGGCTGTCGTCGGTCAGGCTCACCGCGCCGGCCGACCGCTGCCCCTGGATTTCGAACCGCGTGATCCGCGCCCGCAGCTCCGACGGCAGCGCCAGAGACACCTCGGCCTGCGTCGCGCCATCGGCGAACTCGGCCGTGGCGGTCTGAAGAATGCGCATCGTCCCGGCGGGATCCCGCCCTTGGGCCAGCAGGGTCACGCTCTGGGCCGGACCGGGCTCGGATCGCGTGGCCGTCAGCTTGATCGCGCCATCCTCGAAGGTCGAGGGCAACAGGCCCATCACCGCGGTGGGCGCGCGGTAGACGGTGACGTTCCCGCGCGACTGCAGTTCCGCAAGGATCGCCTCCCGGCCGTCATAGTCCAGCGCATCGCTAAACCAGTTGGTATCAAAGCCCCCGTCGATCGCGCTTATCGCTTCGATCGCGGCGGCAACTTGCTGTTCTCCGGGCTGCCACGGCATCGGGGCAAGGCCCGGCAAACGGCTGCGCCACGCCTCGCCTGACTGGAACACAGGCGCTTCCGGCTCACTCAGCCGCAGGATCGCCACCGGTCGGCCTGCCCGCCCGGAATCGGTCAGCTGGGCGTCGATCTGGTTGAGCGTCGCGGGCCAGCGCGAGGCCCCGGCCCAGCTTGCATCCAGCACCAGCAGCAGCGGGCCGGTGCCCGTCTCATCGCGCGACGGGTTCAGAACCGGCCCCGCCAGCCCGATGATGATGGCCGCCGCCGCCGCCATCCGCAGCAACAGCAGCCACCACGGGGTGCGGTCGGACACGCTCTCGTCATCCTTGAGGCCCAGCAGCAGAGTCACAGCGGGGAACAGGCGCCGGATCGGCGCGGGCGGCACGGCGCGCAGGATCAGCCAGAGCACTGGCAAGGCCAGCAGCCCCAGAAGAATCCAGGGCGCGGTAAAGCCGATGCCAGCCAGCACTGTCATCTGGTTCCTCCGTCCAGCGCGCGGTAGATCCACAGCAGCGCAGCCTGCGCGCTGTCGCCGGTGTGATGCAGCCCCAGCTGCCAGCCGGTCGCGCGACACAACTGATGTAAGTCATCCTTGCGCCGGGCCAAGCGCTCGAGGTAGCGGTCGCGAAGGTCGCCCGCCTTGAGCGTTTCATGGCGCAGCGATCCGGCGACGCTTTCAAAGATCGTGCGGCCCCGGTAGGGGAAGTTCTCTTCGCTGGGGTCCAGCACCTGCAGCAGAACGCCCCGCACCCCGCGATCGGCGGCCTTGGTCAGGGCCAGTTCGACCTCGGACAGGTCGCCCAGAAAATCGGAAATGAACACGGCCCGCGCATGGGGGATCATCGCGCGGTGCTCGGGCGGCGCATAGTCCACGTCCGTATCCTGCGACAGGGCCTGCGTCAGCCGCAGGATCTGTTCGTTGCCGCGCCGGGGCGGCAGGGTCGTGCCGGTCAGGCCCACGCGCTCGCCACCGCGCACCAGCAGGATCGCGGTGGCCAGCCCCAGCAGCCGTGCGCGATCCACCTTGGTCGGAAGGTTCCGATCCGAGGAAAACCGCATCGAGGCGCCCTGATCGACCCAGAGCATCACCGACTGGGCGATCTGCCATTCGCGTTCGCGCACATATTGCACGTCGCCCCGGGCCGAGCGCCGGTGGTCGATCATCCGCTTGCTGTCCCCGGTCTGGGCCGGCCGGTATTGCCAGAAATCATCACCCAACCCCGCCCTGCGCCGACCATGCTCACCTAGGAGGACGGTGCCCGCGAGGTGCTCGGCGCGCGCCAGCAGGGGCGGCAGCCGTGACGCCTCGGCCTCGGATCTTTCGCGTAAGGTCGGCGCGACGCTCACGCCGCGGCCTCGCTGCGGGACAACCCGTCAGCCGTGCTTTCGATCAGCTCGGCCAGGCTGTCACCGCGCGCGCGGGCCGCAAAGTTCAGCGCCATCCGGTGGCTGAGCACCGGGCGGGCCATGTCCAGCACATCCTCGGCATTCGGGGCCAGCCGTCCCTGCAGCAGCGCGCGCGCCCGGACCGTCATCATCAACGCCTGCGCGGCGCGGGGGCCGGGACCCCAGGCAACCGTCTCGGCCACCCGCTCGGACACGCCGGGCTCTTCGGGCCGGAAGGCGCGCACCAGATCGAGGATCAGCTCGACCACGGAGTCTCCGACCGGCATCCGCCGCAGCAGGACCTGCGCCTCGAGCAGTTCGTCCTTGGTAAAGACCTGGTCAGAGGTGTCCTCTTCGACGCCGGTGGTGGCCAGCAGGATGTCCCGCTCGGTCTCGCGGTCGGGATAGTCCACGTCGATCTGCACGAGGAAGCGGTCTAGCTGCGCCTCGGGCAAAGGATAAGTGCCCTCCTGTTCGATCGGGTTCTGCGTGGCCAGCACGTGAAATGGCACGCCCAGCGGCCGGTCCTCGCCCGCCACGGTCACCGTGCGTTCCTGCATCGCCTGCAGCAACGCCGACTGGGTGCGCGGGCTGGCGCGGTTGATCTCGTCCGCCATCAGAAGCTGGCAGAAGACCGGCCCGGGAATGAAACGGAAATGGCGGCTGCCATCCTCGGCGGTGTCCAGCACCTCGGAGCCCAGAATGTCGGCCGGCATCAGGTCGGGCGTGAACTGGATCCGGTTGCCATGCAGGCCCATCACGGTCGAGAGCGTTTCCACCAGCCGCGTCTTGCCCAGCCCCGGCAGACCGATCAGCAACGCGTGCCCCCCGCACAAGAGCGCGGTCAGCGTCAGATCGACGACCCGCTCCTGTCCGATGAACCTGCGGGTGATCGAGGCCTTGGCCCGTTGCAGCTTTTCTTCGAGGGCTTCGATCTCGGCGACGAGGTCTGCGGGTTCGGACATGACTTTCCTTTCCGTGGGCGTATATTTCCAGAGTGTATCGCGCTGAGAGGAAATGGCAAAAACAATGAGTGGACAAAAAGCCGTGACACCGTCGGCCGAAGGGCTGGAAGCATCGGTCAAAGCCGCCAAAACCAAGGGCTTGCCGCCGGTCCACCTGTGGAACCCGCCCTTTTGCGGGGATCTGGACATGCGCATCGCGCGCGACGGGACATGGTTCTATCAGGGAACCCCGATCAACCGGTTCCAACTGGTCAAGCTGTTCTCGTCGATCCTCAAGAAGGAGGACGGCAAGTATTACCTCGTCACCCCGGTCGAAAAGGTCGGCATCACGGTCGACGACGCGCCCTTCGTGGCCGTCGATTTCGAGGTGTCCGGCGAAGGCAAGGATCAGGTGATCACCTTCACCACCCATGTCGGTGACACGGCGGTGGCCGGACCGGATCACCCCATCCGAATTGTTCGCGATCCGGAAACAGACGAGCCGTCGCCGTATGTATTGGTTCGCGCAAATCTGGAGGCTCTGATCGACCGCAAAAGCTTTTACCGGCTGTTCGATCTGGGCGTCGAACATGACGGCTGGTTCGGCGTCTGGTCCTCGGGCCAGTTCTTTCCGATCATCCCGTCCGAGGAGCTTGCGGCCAGCTAGGACACCACGCCAAGGAATGAAAGAGGCCTGCACGTCTTGTGCAGGCCCCCTGGAAGAAACATGCCGACAGGCTTGAACGCAGCAGAGGTCAAGCCGCCAGTGCAATTGCCCCGCCGTGTTTACGGAAGAACCCGTCCATAGCCGCGACAGCGCGCTCCACATCCTTGGGGATGTCATAGAGCGACACATGGGAGGCACCCGAGATCTCGACGAACTCCTTGGGGTCCGAAGCCGCCTCGACGAAGGCTTTGGTCAGCAGGCCAGTAGCCAACAGCCCCTGAGCCGGGTCCATCGCCCTTTCCCCGACGATGCCGATGAAGGGCGTGTAGACATATGGTGCATAGTTCATGGCATCGGCCAGCATCGGCGCTTCCAGCATGAAGGAGGGCGAGAGGTGGCTGTAGCTCGGATAGGTCTGTGCGCCCGCCCGCTCGGTCATGTAGTAGTCATAGCCTTCGCTCGGGGTCGCCCCGGCCTTGATCGCTTCTTCCTCGGCAGCGATGCCCAAAGCGTCCACATAGTCGATCACTCCGGTTTCATAGGCCTTCTGCCGCCCCGCGTTCTGCGCAGCGATCAGGGCGGTGATGGTCTCACGATCCATCGCTTCGAAGTAGCTGGCCTTGTTGCCCAGCATCCCCGATACGCTGGCGACGGCCTTGAGCCGCTTGTCGGTCGTGGCCACCAGCGCCATGTAGCCGCCCGAAGCGCAGATGCCGAGGCCGAACAGGCGGTCACGATCCACGAAGGGCAGCGTGCCCATGAAGCTGATCGCGTCGCGGATCGACTCGATCTTGACCCACGAGTTTTCATTGTTGCGGATCTCGCCCTCGCTGTCGCCATAACCGATATGGTCGAAGGCCAGCGCCACGTATCCACGCGCGGCCAGTTCGCGGCCATAGACGGCCATGGTCTGCTCCTTGACCTGGTTGAAGGGGGGCGACATGATGACAGCCGGATATCTGCCCTCTTCGGAAAAGCCCTCGGGCGTGTAGAGGTGGGCGGCGAGCCTGCAGCCCATGGATTTGAAGGTAACGTCGTTGCGGCCAGCGATGAGGGTCATGCCGGTTCTCCTTGCTTGGGATTGCAAAAGTAAATCGATGTATTTACATATGAGGCAATCGACGCAAATTGTAAACTTCATATTTTACTTTTGCGCGAGAAAGGCAGAGCTCACCGTGAAACTGACTGAAAAGAAACGAAAAGATATCATCGAAGCGGCCATCGAAGAGTTCCGCGAAAACGGATTTCTGGGGGCCAAGACCACGCAGATCGCCAAGCGGGCTGGTGTGTCGAGTCGCACGCTCTACAATCATTTCGAAACGAAAGAGGCGCTGTTCGACGCGATCACCGAGATCATGATCGCGCGCAATTCGGCCATGGCACCCGTTCCCTATGACCCGGACCGCCCGCTGGACGAACAACTGATCGAGGCGCTGGAACGCTATGTCAGTGTCATCACCGAGCCCGAGGCCATCGGCCTGAACCGGATGGTGATTTCCGAGTTCCTGCGCGATCTCGACCGCTCACGCGCCTTCTTCGCCGAAAGCCTTGCCCACGATTACCCGATCAAGCGGCTGATCGAAGAGGCGATGCAAGCTGGGGCTTTGCGAAAGGCCGACCCGGAATTCGCCACCAGCCAGTTGCTGGCGCTGGTGAAGAACTTCTTCTTCTGGCCGGAATTCCTGCTTGGCGAGAAGCAGAAAACGGATGGGATCATGCGGGACTGTGTCGCAATGTTCCTGTCGCATTACCGGGCATAGGTCCGGATTGCTTCAAAGACAGTTGCGGTGCTCGGCAAGACCGTCTCATGAAACGTCAACACCCTCGCAGGTTCCTGCGAGGGCGTCTGCTACTTGTCTGCCAATTTCATCGCTGGAATCGCCTGGCAAGATGGCGCTTTTGGCAAGAGCTCGGCCTCAGCCCGCCTCCATCTGCGCCGACGGGGTAGACAGCGAAATGCTTCGCTCTTCTTCGGTCATGTCCTCGGGGATGCCCTCGAACAGCGGCGTCGAGAGGTAGCGTTCGCCGGTATCCGGCAGCATCACCAGCATCACCGACCCTTCGGGCGCGTCCTTGGCCACCTGCATGGCGGCGGCAAAGGTCGATCCGCCGGAAATGCCGGCAAAGATCCCCTCTTCGGCGGCCAGCCGTTTCGACCAGGCGATGCCTTCGGCGCCGGGCACCTTGAGCAGGTCGTCGTAATAGGAATTGTCCAACGCCTCCTGCAGGACATAGGGGATGAAATCCGGCGTCCATCCCTGGATCGGGTGCGGCTCGAAAGCCGGGTGGCTTTCGGTGGGCTGGTGCGCCTCGTTGCGGGTGTTCACATAGCCCGAGGACACGATGGCGGCGTTGGCGGGCTCGGCCAGAACGATCCTGGTCTCAGGGCGCTCCTTGCGCAGCACGCGCCCGACTCCCGCGACCGTGCCGCCCGTGCCATAGCCAGTCACCCAGTAGTCCAGCCGCTCGCCCTCGAAATCCCCGAGGATCTCGCGCGCGGTCGTGTTTTCGTGGATGTCCGCGTTGTCGGGCGTCTCGAACTGGCTGGCAAGGAACCAGCCGTTTTCCTCGGCCAGCTCCTTGGCCTTGGTGTACATGCCAAAGCCCTTGAGCGCCCGCGGCGTCAGCACCACCTTGGCGCCCAGGAACCGCATCAGACGCCGCCGCTCGACCGAGAAACTGTCGGCCATCGTCACCACCAGCGGATAGCCCTTGGCGGCACAGACCATCGCCAGCCCGATACCGGTATTGCCCGAGGTCGCCTCGACCACCGTCTGGCCGGGTTTCAAGCGCCCGTCGCGCTCGGCCGCCTCGATGATGTTGAGCGCCAGCCGGTCCTTCACCGACCCCGCCGGGTTGAAGGCCTCGAACTTGACGTAAACCGTGACATGCTCGGGAGCGATCCGGTTTATGCGGATGACGGGCGTGTCGCCGACGGTTTCCAGCACATTGTCAAAGCGGCGGCCACGGCCGTTGGTCTGTCGTATTCCCATGATGTCCCCCGGGGTTTCGGTATCCAGATTTCGCCCGCTCAGCCTAGACCAGATCGCCGGGGGCAATCCACCCGGCACAGTGTTTCACGGTTTTTCCGGGAATTACTGTCAGATGGATGCGTTTCCGCTGCGCCCCGGGGCCTTTCGCCAAAACCTGCCCTGCGCTATGCCGAACTGGCACCAAGTGGAAATCCCGATGCCCCGATTTGCCGCCAACCTGTCTCTGCTGTTCACCGAATTGCCATATCCGCAGCGTTTCGGCGCCGCCGCCCGGGCGGGGTTCAGGGCGGTCGAGATCCTGTTTCCCTATGACCTCGCCCCCGAAACAACGCGCCGGGCCCTCGAGGACAACGGGCTGGAACTGGTGCTGATCAACGCGCCGCCGCCGGCCGCAGCCGGTGACAGGCCGGGCTATGCCGCGGTTCCGGGCGGAGAAGGCCGGTTCCGGGCCGACCTGCGCCGGGTTCTCGATTGTGCCGAAATCCTGCGCCCCGGCCTGATTCACCTGATGGCGGGATATGAAAAGGGCGAACAGGCCGCCGAAACCTTTGTCCGCAACCTGCAATGGGCCGCGGATCTGGCGCCCCGGCAACGCTTTACCATCGAGCCGCTGAACCCGGTGTCCCAGCCGGGGTATTTCCTGGACGACTACGATCTGGCCCGCGACATCCTGAAACGGGTCGCGCGGCCCAATGTCGGGCTGCAATACGACAGTTTCCACGCCCAGATGATTCTCGGCGACGCCTTGTCGGTCTGGGACAGGTTCGGGACGGGGACCTTTCACGTCCAGATCGGCGCCGCGCCCGACAGGTCCGAGCCCGGAAACGGGCCCACCGACTTCAGGGCGCTGTTTCAGGCGATCGACGCAAGCGGCTATGACGGCTGGGTCAGCGCCGAATACACGCCCTCGACCGCGCGCACCGAAGCCTCTCTGAAATGGATGACCCTTTGACGCGCGCGGATATGCTGGACATTACATTCCTCATGCGGAATATGATTAAGCGACGAGAACGAGGAAGGTGCCAATGATTCCCGCCAGATTTGCCCCGATTCTTTTCGGTTTCATCCTGTCCGGGCTGATGTCCTGCATCGTGACCTGCATCGCCACGGTGAAAGAGGTCGGTTTCGGCCCCGCCACGTTTTCCAGCTGGATGGGCGCCTGGGGTGTCAGCTGGCCGGTCGCTTTCGCGGTGGTCCTGTTCGTGGCGCCGCTGACCCGTCGGCTGGTGGCCCTGTTGGTCAGGCCCGAGGCCTGACCCGCCGCGAAGAGGGCCCGCCGGGCCGGATGAGCGGCGCCCTGCCTCTCAATGCGCCTCAGCCCAGTTGGCGCCCTTGCCCGCATCCACGGTCAGCCTGACGTCCAGCTTCACCGCCGGATCGGGCGCGTTCTCCATGATGTCGCGCGCGACCTCGATGGTCTTGTCCACCGCGTCCTCGGCCACTTCGAACAGCAATTCGTCATGCACCTGCAGCAGCATCTTGGCCGGCAGCCCGTCGATTGCCTCGGGCATCCGCACCATCGCCCGCCGGATCACGTCCGCCGCGGTGCCCTGAATCGGCGCGTTGATCGCCGCGCGGCGGGCAAACCCGGCATGCGGCCCCTTGGCATTGATCTCGGGCGTATGGATCTTGCGCCCGAACAGCGTCTGCACATAGCCATGCTCTTTGGCAAAGGCAATCGTGTCGTCCATGTAGCGCCGGATGCCCGGGAAGCGCTCGAAATAGCGGTCGATGAAGCCCTGCGCCTCGGCCCGCGGAATGCGCAGGTTGCGCGCCAGGCCAAAGCCCGAAATGCCGTAGATCACCCCGAAATTGATCGCCTTGGCCTTGCGGCGGATCTCGGGCGTCATCTCGTCCAACGGTACGTCGAACATTTCCGACGCGGTCATGGCGTGGATGTCCAGCCCGTCGGCAAAGGCCTGTTTCAGGGCTGGAATATCGGCGACATGCGCGAGGATGCGCAGCTCGATCTGTGAATAGTCCAGTGACACCAGAACGTTGCCCGGCTCGGCGATGAAGGCCTCACGGATGCGGCGGCCTTCCTCGGTGCGCACAGGAATGTTCTGCAGGTTCGGGTCGGTCGAGGCCAGACGCCCCGTATTCGCCCCGGTAATGGCATAAGACGTATGCACCCGGCCCGTATCGGGGTTGATATGGGTCTGCAGCGCGTCGGTATAGGTCGATTTCAGCTTGCTGAGCTGCCGCCAATCCAGCACCCGGCGCGGCAATTCATGCTCGGTCGCCAGATCTTCCAGCACATCGGCGCCGGTCGAATACTTGCCGGTCTTGCCCTTCTTGCCGCCCTCAAGGCCCATCTTGTCGAACAGGATCTCGCCCAGCTGCGCGGGAGAACCGACATTGAAGGTTTCGCCTGCCAACTCGTGAATTTCGGCCTCCAACGCCGCCATCTTCTGCGCAAAGGCATTGGACATGCGGCTCAGAACGTCGCGGTCGACCTTGATGCCATGCATCTCCATCTCGGCCAGAACCGGCACCAAGGGGCGCTCCATCGTCTCATAGACGGTGGTGACCTGAACCCGGTGCAACTGCGGCTTGAACAGCTTCCACAGGCGCAGGGTGATGTCGGCATCCTCGGCGGCATAGGCGGTGGCCTCGTCGATCGGCACCTTGTCGAAGGTGATCGCCGATTTGCCCGAGCCCAGCAGCGGCTTGATCGGGATCGGCGTGTGGCCCAGAAACCGTTCCGACAGCGTGTCCATGCCGTGTCCATGCTCGCCCGCATGCATGGCATAGGACATCAGCATCGTGTCGTCGATCGGGGCCACATCCACGCCGTAGCGCGCAAAGATCTTGGCATCATATTTCATGTTCTGCCCGATCTTCAGGATCGACGGGTCCTCGAGCACCGGCTTCAGCAGCTTCAGCGCCTCATCCAGCGGCATCTGCCCCTCGGCCAGCGCGTCCGAGCCGAACAGGTCGTCGCTGGCCCCGTCGCGGTGGGTCAGAGGGATGTAACAGGCCTCGCCCGGCTCGATGCACAGCGAGATGCCGACCAGATCGGCAATCATCTCGTTCAGCCCCGTGGTCTCGGTGTCCACCGCCACCCAGCCGCGTTCATGCGCCTGGTCGATCCATTTCTGCAACGCCGCCGCATCGCGCACGCATTCGTATTTGCTGGCGTCGAACGGGATGTCCTCGGCCGGAGGATCATCCGCTGCCACTGGTGCCGCCGGCGCCTCGGGAATAACCGGCGGCTCAACCCCCAGCTTCTCGGCAATCCGCTTGGAAAGCGTACGGAACTCCATCTCGGCCAGGAACGACAACAGCTTGTCCGGGTCGGGGTCACGCAGTTCCAGATCGTCCAGCGTGAAATCCAGCGGCGTCTTGCAGTCCAGCTGCACCAGCTTTTTCGACAGTTCGATCTGGTCGCGCTTCTCGATCAGGGTCTGGCGGCGCTTGGGCTGCTTGATCTCCTCGGCGCGGTCCAGAAGCGTTTCCAAATCACCATATTCGTTGATCAACAGCGCCGCCGTCTTGATCCCGATCCCCGGCGCGCCCGGCACGTTGTCGACGCTGTCACCGGCCAGCGCCTGCACATCCACGACGCGCTCGGGGTAGACGCCGAATTTCTCGAACACCCCCTCGCGGTCGATGCGCTTGTTCTTCATGGCGTCCAGCATCTCGACACCGTCGCCCACCAGCTGCATCAGGTCCTTGTCGGAACTGACGATGGTCACCCGCCCGCCGGCCTTGCGCGCCTGGCAGGCCAGCGTGGCGATGATGTCGTCGGCCTCGTACCCCTCCAGTTCTTTGCAGGGGATGTTGAAGGCCTCGGTCGCCTGCCGGGTCAGCGGGATCTGCGGGCGCAGGTCCTCGGGCATCGCCTCGCGGTTGGCCTTGTAGAGGTCGTACAGATCGTTGCGGAAGGTGTGCGAGCCCTTGTCGAAGATCACCGCCAGATGGGTCGGCGCATCGGGGCCGTGGTCGCCATCCACATAGCGCTGCAGCATGTTGCAAAAGCCCGAAACGGCGCCAATCGGCAGCCCGTCCGATTTCCTCGTCAGCGGCGGCAGCGCGTGATAGGCGCGAAAGATGAACGCGGACCCATCGATCAGATGCAGATGGCAGCCTTTTCCGAATTTGCTCATGCGCGCCCTCTCCCTCGTCCTCGCGAGCCCACTCATGGCATGGGCATACCGGCAGGGCCGCCGTCAACCGCGCCCCACTGCTTCACCTTTTCTCAAATACTCATGACCCGAACCGGGCCACGGGCGCTCAGGCTGCCTTTTCGTGCCCCTTCAGAACATATTTGCAATCGCAATAGGGGCATTCGACCCAGCCCTGATCCTCGGGGATCTGCAACCAGACGCGCGGATGGCCCAGCGCGCCCTCGCCGCCATCACAGGCGATGCGGCTTGTCTCGACGATCTTGGTTTCCGGAGCTTCGATTGTCACGGCGTGCGATCCTTCACTGGTTGTCGGCCTCGCGGGCATGCATTAGGTGCGTTTATGAGCGATCAGGAAACCGGGAGCAAGAGCCAGCAATGACCGATGCAGCGATCAGCCTTCGCGGCCTGCGCAAAACCTATCGCGGCGGCAAGGGCCAGCCCGAGAAACACGCGCTGAAGGGCATCGACCTGGACATCCCGCGCGGGTCGGTCTTTGGCCTGCTGGGGCCGAACGGCGCCGGCAAATCGACACTGATCAACATTCTCGCCGGCCTGGTGATCAAGACCGCCGGCCAGGTGACGATCTGGGGCTATGACCAGGACCGCAACCCGCGCCAGTCCCGTGCCGCCATCGGGGTGATGCCGCAGGAGCTGAACCTCGACCCCTTCTTCACCCCCCGCGGCGCGCTCGAGGTGCAGGCCGGGCTATACGGCGTGCCGAAATCGCAGCGACGCAGCGACGAAATCCTCGAACTGGTGGGCCTCAGCGACAAGGCCGAGGCCTATGCCCGCACGCTCTCGGGCGGGATGCGGCGGCGGCTGCTGCTGGCCAAGGCGCTGGTGCACCACCCGAAAATCCTGGTGCTGGACGAACCCACCGCCGGCGTGGACATCGAGCTGCGCCAGATGCTGTGGGCCAATGTTCGCAAGCTGAACCAGCAGGGCATGACCATCATCCTGACCACGCACTACCTGGAAGAAGCGCAGGAGATGTGCGACGAGATCGCCATCATCAACCACGGGGAAAAGGTGGCGCAGGACAGCACCGCCAACCTGCTGGGCCGCATGGACGGCCGCACCATGGTCATCACCCCCGAGGCCCCCGTGACCGCCCTGCCCGCCGCACCCGGCGTTCAGGCCAGCCTGCGCGACGACGGCAGCCTGGCGCTGCACTACCGCAGCCCGGAAACCAGCGCCGAGCAGGTGCTCGAAGCGGTTCGTCAGGCCGGCATCCGCATCCGCGACGTGCGCACCGAAGAGGCCGATCTCGAGGACGTGTTCCTGGCCCTCACTTCCTCGCGTGCCGAGGATCCCCCCGCCGACGATCAGGACCAACCCCGCCGGGGCCTGCACCGGCTCAAGCTCTAAACCCGGTCTATCCGCGCTTGGTAGCAGTTGTTCCGTGCCGACCTGACGTGAATATAGGCCACGTCCGGGCGGGCAAAAATGTCGCTGACTTTTGCGTCGATCTGATCTTTGGGCGTGATTGCCCCGGTGCCATAAACGATCCGGTCATCTGGTCCATACCCCTTGATCAGATAGTCGGGTGCAGTGGTCAAAATCTCGGGCAGGGCGTCGCCTTCATAGCGCTCGCAAGGCGTTGTGCACAGAAAGATCGGCCCTGTTTCAGCGTATGGATGTGGCTCTAAAAAGGGACGATGCGCCAAAATCAGCATCTCTGCGCCTTCGGGAATGTTCTTCAGGCAGTGGCGACAGGGATTGCCAGCCCCCGACGAAACGGCGCGCTCGGGCGCGGCGCCATATGCATCAGGCTGACCTGCCTGAAGGGCGCGGACTTCGTCAGTGGGCAGAGCGGTGATCTTGAACATATCAGGCCTCCTTTTTCTGCAACCATGCGCGCCTGGCCTGGTCTAGGCGACCCGTTTCCTGCGCAAAGGACTCGAAAAAGAACAAAACAAGAATATAATGACGACTCGCCATGTATGCCGAGCTGTCGATCACGTCGAACTTCACCTTCCTCACCGGGGCTTCGCACCCCGAGGAGTACATGGAGCGCGCCGTCACCCTGGGCCTGCCCGCCATCGCCATCGCCGATGACAACTCGGTGGCCGGCATCGTCCGCGCCCATACCCAGGCGCGCGAGATCGCCCGCAAGGTGCGTGAGCGCCACGCATGGGAAGAGCAGAACACGCCCATCGGCCCGCCCTGCCCCGATCACATCCCGAAACCACCCTCGTTCCCGGTGCACGCGGTGCCGCGCCTGATCCCGGCGGCGCGGCTGATCTTTGCCGATGCCCCGCCCGTCACCGCCCTGCCCATCAACCGGCAGGGTTGGGCCAGCCTGTGCCGCCTTCTGTCCACCGGACGGCTGCGCGCCGCCAAGGGCGACTGCATCCTGCAGCTGTCCGACCTGCTGGAGTTCTCCGACGGCCTCCACCTGCTGCTCTGGCCACAGGCGGGCCGTCCGACCGGCGGCGCGAGCGGGTGGCGGACACAGGCGCAACAGCTGACGCGCCGCTTTGCCGGGCGCATGCACCTGCTGATGCATCCCCGCTATGACGGGGCGGATGCGGCGTTTTTCCATTTGTTAGAGACTGAATCGGGCCATCTGGGCCTGCCCAGCATCGCCAGCGCCGCGCCGATGATGCATCACGGGTCGCGCCGCCGGCTGGCCGATGTGCTGACCGCGATCCGCCTGCGCCGCAAGGTGGACGACTTGGGCCGCCACGCGCTGGCCAATGGCGAGCAGCGCCTGCGGTCCGAGGCCGAGATGCTGCGCATCTTCAAGGGGCATGAAGGCGCCGTGGCCCGCGCGTATGCGCTCAGCGAACACCTCACCTTCTCGCTGGACGAGCTGCGCTATGAATACCCCAGCGAGGTCAGCGGCACCGAAACCCCCGCCCAGCGCCTGCACCGTCTGGCGCATGAAGGGCTGGCCTGGCGCTATCCCGCCGGCGCCCCTGAAAAGGTCAAGGCGATGCTGGCGCATGAGCTGTCCCTGATCGGCAAGCTGAAATACGAACCCTACTTCCTGACCGTCCGCGACATCGTGCATTTTGCCCGCGGCCGCGGGATCCTGTGCCAGGGGCGCGGCTCGGCGGCCAATTCGGTGGTCTGCTATTGCCTGGGCGTCACCTCGGTCAGCCCCGAGATGGGCACCATGGTGTTTGAACGCTTCGTCTCCGAGGCGCGGGACGAGCCGCCCGACATTGACGTGGATTTCGAACATGAACGCCGCGAAGAGGTGATCCAGCACATCTATGAACGCTATGGCCGCCACCGCGCGGGGCTGTGCGCCACGGTGATCCACTATCGCGGCAAGCGCGCCATCCGCGAGGTGGGCCGTGCCATGGGCCTGACCGAGGACACGATTTCCGCCCTGTCCTCGCAGCTGTGGGGGTTTTTCTCGGCCTCGGGGCTCGAGGCCGAACGCATGCGCGAGATCGGCCTCGACCCCGAGGATCGCCGCCTGAAACAGACTCTAACACTGGTGCATCAGATCAACGGCTTCCCCCGCCACCTGTCCCAGCATGTGGGCGGGTTCATCATCACCGAGGGCCGTCTGGACGAGATGGTGCCCATCGAGAACGCCACGATGGAGGACCGCACCGTCATCTGCTGGGACAAGGACGACATCGACAGTCTGGGCATCCTCAAGGTCGATGTCCTGAGCCTTGGCATGCTGACCTGCATCCGCAAGGCCTTTGACCTGATCACCCAGCACCATCAGACGAGTTACACGCTCGCTACCCTGCCGCCCGAGGACCCGGCGGTCTATGACATGCTGTGCCGCGCGGATTCGGTCGGCGTGTTCCAGGTGGAGTCACGTGCGCAGATGAACTTTCTGCCCCGGATGCGGCCGCGCAATTTCTATGATCTGGTGATCGAGGTCGCCATCATCCGCCCCGGCCCCATCCAGGGCGACATGGTGCATCCCTATATCCGCCGCCGCAATGGCGAGGAGGAGGTCAGCTTTCCCTCGGACGCACTGGGCGAGGTGCTGGGCAAGACGCTGGGCGTGCCGCTGTTCCAGGAACAGGCGATGCAGATCGCCATCGTCGGCGCGGGTTTCACGCCGGAACAGGCCGACCGGCTGCGGCGGTCGCTGGCGACCTTCAAGAAGCACGGCAATGTCAGCGAATTCCGCACCCTGTTCCTGCGCGGGATGCAGCGCAACGGCTATGACGCCGAATTTGCCGAGCGCTGTTTCTCGCAGATCGAGGGGTTCGGCTCCTACGGCTTCCCCGAAAGTCACGCGGCCAGCTTTGCGCTGCTGGTCTATGCCAGCGCTTGGATCAAGTGCCACCATCCGGGGATTTTCGCCTGCGCGCTGCTGAACTCGCAGCCGATGGGGTTCTATGCCCCCGCCCAGATCGTGCGCGATGCGCGCGAACATGGCGTGCAGGTGCGCCCGGTCTGCATCAACGCCAGTTTCTGGGACAACGTGATGGAACCCGACGGCCATGGCGGGCTGGCCCTGCGGCTGGGCTTTCGCCAGATCAAGGGCCTCAGCGAAGAGGACGCCAGTTGGCTGACCGCCGCGCGCGGCAACGGCTACCATCAGGTCGAGGACGTCTGGCGCCGCGCGGGCCTTGGCCCCTCGGTGATCGAGCGGCTGGCCGAGGCGGATGCCTTTGCCGCCTGCGGCCTGACCCGGCGCGAGGCGCTGTGGCAGGCCAAGGCGATCGCCACCGCCAGGCCTCTGCCCCTGTTCGCGCAGGATCTGGAAGGCGAGGCGCTGGACGAGCCCGCCGCCCATCTGCCGCAGATGTCGCTGGGCGAACAGGTGGTCGAGGATTATGTGGCCACCCGCCTGAGCCTGCGGGCACATCCCGTGGCCCTGCTGCGGCACCTGCTGACCCCCGGAATGGCGACGCAGGTTGGCGACAAGGCGGAAATTGCCGGGATTTCCGGCGACAAGTCGCAGTTGGTGGCGCTAAAGGCGGTTCACCCTCGGGGACACACGGGTTAGAAGGCGGCCAAGAGCAGTTTCCGGAGACCCACCATGACCGCCCCCAAACCCGTAGTTCTGTGCATTCTCGATGGTTGGGGACTGTCCGACGACACAAAGGCAAACGCGCCCTATCTGGCGCACACGCCCACCTTCGACGCGATCATGTCCAAGGGGCCGCACGCGCGCCTGATCACGCACGGGCCGGATGTGGGCCTGCCCACCGGGCAGATGGGCAATTCCGAGGTCGGCCACACCAATATCGGCGCCGGCCGGGTGGTGGCGATGGACCTGGGCCAGATCGACCTGGCGATCGAGGACGGGTCGTTCTTTGAAAACGAAGCGCTGCAGGCGTTCATCGCCGAGGTAAAGGCCGCCGGCGGCACCGCGCATCTGATGGGGCTGGTCTCGGATGGCGGCGTGCACGGGCATCTCAACCACATCGTCGCAGCGGCCCGCGCCATCACCGAGGCGGGCGTTCCCGTTGCCCTGCATGCCATCACCGATGGCCGCGACGTGGCGCCGAAATCCGCCTTCACCTATGTCGCCGAACTGGAAGAGCGCCTGCCCCAAGGCGCCCGCATCGTCACCGTCAGCGGCCGCTATTTCGCGATGGACCGCGACAATCGCTGGGAACGGGTCAGCGAGGCCTACAACGCCATGGTCAAGGCCGAAGGCCGCAAGGTGACCACCGCGCATTCCGCGATTGACCACGCCTACAACCAGTCGGAAACCGACGAGTTCATCGCCCCCACCGTTCTGGCGGGCTATGACGGCATGAAGGATGGCGACGGCTTCTTCTGCCTCAACTTCCGCGCCGACCGCGCCCGCGAGATCCTGCGCGCCATCGGCGAGCCGGGCTTTGCCGAGTTCGATACGGGGACCCGGCCCAAACTGTCCGGGCTTCTGGGCATGGTCGAATATTCCGACCGCCACAACGCCTACATGACGACGGTTTTCCCCAAGCGCGACATCGTGAACACGCTGGGCGCCTGGGTGGCCAAGCAAGGTCTGCGCCAGTTCCGCCTGGCCGAGACCGAGAAATACCCGCATGTCACCTTCTTCCTCAACGGCGGCAAGGAAGAGCCCGAGGTGGGCGAGGACCGCTACATGGCCCCGTCGCCCAAGGTGGCCACCTACGACCTGCAGCCCGAGATGTCGGCGGCGGAAGTGACCGAGAAATTCGTCGCGGCGATCGAGGCGGGCTATGACCTGATCGTCACCAACTATGCCAACCCGGACATGGTCGGGCACACCGGCGACCTGCAGGCGGCGATCAAGGCCTGCGAGGCCGTGGATCAGGGTCTGGCAAAGGTCATCGCCGCGCTGGAAAAGGCTGGCGGCGCGATGATCGTGACCGCCGATCACGGCAACTGCGAAACCATGATCGACCCGGAAACCGGCGGGCCCCACACGGCGCACACGCTGAACCCGGTGCCGGTCGCGCTGGTCGGCGGCCCCGAGGGCGCGACACTGCGCGAAGGCCGGCTGTCGGATCTGGCGCCCACCGTGCTCGAGTTGATGGGCCTGCCCAAGCCGCCCGAGATGACCGGCCAGAGCCTGCTGGCATGAGGATCCGCGCGGCAATTCTGGCCGCGCTGCTCTGGGTCGGTCCGGCGGCAGCCCAGAGCGACCCCGCCGAGGCCGCGCGCCACGCGGCGCAGTTGCTGGAACAGGCAGCCGAGGCCCTGAACGGTGCCGAAGGGGCCCGCGACCGCGTTCGGGCGCTGACCGAAATCATCCGCGCCTACGAGGCGGGGCTGGCCGCAACGCGGGACGGGATGCGCAAGGCCGCGATCCGCGAGGCCCAGTTGACGGCCGAACTGCGGGCGCGCGAGAAAGAGGTTTCCCGGCTTCTCGGCGCCCTTCAGACCATCGAAACGACATCCCCACCGCTTCTGATGCTGCATCCCTCGGGCCCGCTGGGCGCGGCGCGCGCGGGCATGATGCTGGCCGACGTCACGCCGGCGCTGAACGCGCGGGCGCAGGATCTGGCGAAGGATCTCGAAGACGTCCGCACCCTGCGCCAATTGCAGCAGGCTGCGGCCGATTCCCTTGCCGAAGGGCTTGCGGGGGTGCAGAAGGCGCGCACCGAACTCAGCAAGGCCATCGCCGACAGAACCGACCTGCCGCGACGGTTCACCGAAGACCCCATCCGCACAGCGATCCTCGTCTCTTCGACCGAAACGCTCGAGGCATTTGCCAGCGGCCTGTCCGAAATCGCGGCGGGCGAGATCGCCGCGACGAACGCGGATGTGTCCGCGCTCAAGGGGCAGATCGAACTGCCGGCTCAGGGCGTGGTCCTGCGCCGTGCGGGCGAGGCCGACGCGGCGGGCATTCGCCGCGAAGGCATGATCCTGGGCACCCGGCCACGGGCCATCGTCACGTCTCCGACTGCCGCCACGATCCGCTATCGCGGCCCGCTTCTGGATCTCGGCAATGTCGTGATCCTGGAACCGCAGCCCGATCTTCTGTTCGTCTTTTCCGGCCTTCAGGAAGTCTACGGAGAGCCCGGGCAGGTCATTCCGGCAGGCAGCCCGGTCGGCCTGATGCCGGGTGCATCGCCCGAAATCGGCGCGATTTTGTCAACAAGCGGTGAAGGCACTGGAACTGACCGCTCAGAAACGCTCTATATAGAGGTCAGAGAAGGCGGACGCCCCGTGAACCCCGAAAAGTGGTTCCGAACGGACAAGGATGGATAGACGAGTATGAAGAAATTCGTGATGGCCAGTCTGGCCGGAACCCTGGCAGGCATCATTGCCACGACCCAGATTGCCGGGCCACTAGTTGCGCAGGAAGCAAAGGCGAACGCCAGCGTGTATCAGCAGCTTGACCTGTTCGGAGACATTTTCGAACGGATCAGGGCGCAATACGTGGAAGAAGTCGAAGCAAACGAGCTGATCGAGGCCGCGATCGACGGCATGCTGACCTCGCTGGATCCGCATTCCAGCTATCTCTCGCCCGAGGATGCCGAGCAGATGCGCGTGCAGACCCGCGGCGAGTTCGGCGGCCTGGGCATCGAGGTCACGCAGGAGGAAGGTTTCGTCAAGGTGGTCTCGCCGATCGACGGCACCCCCGCCGACGAGGCCGGGATCGAGGCCGGCGACTTCATCACCCATGTGGATGGCGAAAGCGTTCTTGGCCTGACCCTGGACAAGGCGGTTGAATTGATGCGCGGCCCGGTCGGTTCGGAAATCGTGATCACCGTGGTGCGCGAAGGCGAGCCCGAGCCCTTTGACGTCACCATCATCCGCGACACCATCAAGCTGACCGCCGTGCGGGCCCGCACCGAGGGCGAGAGCGTGGTGCTGCGCGTGACCACCTTCAACGACCAGACCTATCCGAACCTCAAGGAAGGCCTGGAAAAGCAGATCGAAGAGGCCGGCGGCATCGACAAGGTCAACGGCGTGGTTCTGGACCTGCGCAACAACCCCGGCGGGCTGCTGACGCAGGCAATCAAGGTATCCGACGCCTTCCTCGACGAGGGCGAGATCGTGTCCACCCGCGGCCGCAACCCCGAAGACGGCGAACGTTTCAACGCCACCCCCGGAGACCTGATCCAGGGCAAGCCGGTCGTGGTTCTGATCAATGGTGGCTCGGCCTCGGCCTCGGAAATCGTGGCCGGTGCCCTGCAGGATCACCGCCGCGCCATCGTGGTCGGCACCAAGAGCTTCGGCAAAGGGTCGGTCCAGACCGTGATGCCGCTGCGTGGCGACGGGGCGATGCGCCTGACCACGGCGCGCTACTACACGCCCTCGGGCCGGTCGATCCAGGCACTGGGCGTCAGCCCCGACATCGTGGTGGAACAGCCGCGCCGGCGCCCGGAAGCGGACGAGGATGAGGCCGAAAAGGCGCGCACCCGCTCCGAGGCCGATCTGCGTGGCCGACTCAGCAATGACAGCCTGACCGAGGACGAGATCCGCCAGATCGAAGAGGATCGCGCCAAGGCCGAGGCCACTGCGAAACTTCGTGAAGAGGACTATCAGCTGGCCTATGCCATCGACATCCTCAAGGGCCTCTCGGCCTTCGGCGCGCAAGACTGAAACGCCGGCACGAAGTGAAGACACAGGGCCGCGCCTTGCGCGGCCCTTTCGTTTTGCCGGGCCCTTTCGAAGGTGAAATCGCCGAAATTGCCCGGCGTGGTGCCCCTGTGCTAACACAGCACCATCCACGGGAGAACAACCCGCCCGATTATTCCATTTGTCACAGGATTGAACATGCAGCGTTTCAAGATGGCTTCCATTGTCCCGATTGTTTTTCTGGTCGGGGCATGTGCGAATTCCGGCGCCAATTACACGCCCGTCATAGACGGGCCGGTCGGGCCGAACTACAACGCGGACTTGGCAGAGTGTCAGGCTCTGGCGGCATCACAGCCCCTGGCGGATGGCAAGACGGCGGGGTCGATTGCCGTCGGCGCGGGGGTGGGTGCGGCCACCTCGGCCATTCTGGATGACGGCGACAGCATCGGCGAAGCCGCCGCCGTCGGTGCCCTGGGCGGCCTGACCAGCAGCGCCGTGCAAAAGAATGCGCAACGCGAATCCATCGTCAGGAACTGCATGCGCGGACGTGGCTACAACGTTGTAGGGTAGTCCGATCCGGGCGCGTGCGAACCGTAGCCCGCGCGCCTAGTCCGCCGTATCCGCGCAATGCCGCCGGAAGGCCCGTTTCAGCATGTCCAGCTCTGCCCGCAGAAGCGCCACTTCGGCTCTTAGATCGTCTGCAGCAGGCGCGCCGGCGATCACGGTGAAATCGCCCAGCCTGGTGTTCGAGGCTGCGTCATAGATGAGAAACGTATGCACGCCTTCCGATATGGCCCGCAGCGGAACCGGAACCTGCAGGGTCCAGCCGTTGTCCGCTTCGGCAACCGCAACCCCTTCGACCGGCTGATCGAGATACCGCACCTCTATGTCAGGCCACCCGCTTCCGGACAGGTGACCTTCCCAGATGCCGTTGTCAAAGCGAATACCGGTCAGCTTGTGTTGGCCCATGTCCATGCTCCGTCAAAAATCGGCGCGGTAGTGCCGGCACAGTGTCAAATCGCGTACCACCATCCGGTTCATCTCGGGCGCGTCAAAGATCAGATCCAGCCAGATCTTCTCGATGCGCTTTTCGTTCACGCGGGCATAGGCCAGATCGAATTCCACCGATCTGGCTTCGGAATCGGCCGGCAGATCCCGCACGATGTGTTCGGTATTCGGACCATGCTGGATGTTGAGGCGTGCCGAAATGCCGAGCGGGCGCTCGGTTTCGATGCTGGTGTCGAGGCGCATCAGGTGCGACTTCGTCAATCCCGAACCGGCCTCGCGCGGCAAATCCACGGACAGCGACAGGAACGACCCGTCGAACCCGAAGACGTCCATGCACACGGCGAACGGGGCGAGATCGTCGTCGCGGGTATTGCGGGTTTGGCGCAGCGAGATGTCCCGTTTGTCGCAGTCGTGAAACAGGGTGACTTCGTCGTCCACAGGCGCCTTGTTGGGCGCCGAGGCCAGTCCCGCCCCCGGCAAGGGCCCGCGCCAGAGATCGGGCCGCCAGGACCAATCCGTGCCCAGGGGTCTGGGGAAGTTCGCAGACCCCATCCGGGGCCGCGACAGACGCCCGTCGGCCACGTGAATCAACCGGTCCAGATGTCCGCGCAATACGCGGGCGCGGTTGCGTTGCATCCGCAGCTCGGCCAGGGTCTCCGTCTCCGCCCGGCACGCGGCACGGCGCCACTTCCTGAGGGCCAGTGCATGCAGAAGTCGATCCGATAATCCGTTCATGACACATCCGTGGCGTTTGGCAGGTCTTTTGCCAATGACAACGGGCAAGATAAAGTCGTTTTGGCGACCTTGCCCGGAAAAGTTTCGCCCACCGGGTTGCGCACGCGTTGACCCTGGCCGGTTTGCCTGCGGAAAACGGACGCAAGTGACGCCCCGGCCAAAAGACTTGCCTTTCTTGTAATCCGGCCGGTCAATACTTACCGTCAAGGTTTCGGTAGCAAAGCATTTTCCGCATATTGCCGCGGATCATTCGAGCCACGATGAGGACCGGGGCATGGAACCCAGTTTGTTTTCATTCATCTGGAAGTACTCGAAACGGCAGCAATTCACGCTGCTGCTTCTGACGATCCTGTCCTTTCCCTTCCTCTACGCCTCGCTCGAGCTGCCCAAGCGGATCATCAACGACGCGATCGGCTCGACCACCTCGTTCGTGACGCTCCGGGGCTTCACGCTGACCCAGGTCGAATACCTGATGCTGCTGTGTCTGGCCTTTCTGGCGACGGTCCTGATCGGCGGCCTGATGAAGATGCGGATCAACACGATGAAGGGCGTGTTGTCCGAGCGCATGCTGCGCCGGCTGCGCTACACGCTCATCAGCCGGATGATGCGGTTCCCCAAGGCCTATTTCGCCACCACCAGCCAGGGCGAGCTGGTCTCGATGATCACCTCCGAGGCCGAGCCGATGGGCGGGCTGATGGGCGATGCCATCGCGCAGCCGGTTTTCCAGGCCGGGCAGATGCTGACGATCGTGACCTTCCTGTTCATGCAGAATGTCTGGTTCGGTTTGGCCTCGATCGCGCTCATCCCGTTGCAGGCCTGGCTGATCCCGATGCTGCAGCGGCAGATCAACCTGCTGAACAAGGACCGCATCCAGGAGGTGCGCAAACTCAGCTCGGAGATCGGCGAAAGCGCCGCCGGCATCAGCGATCTGCGCACCAATGGAGGCTGGCGCTATCGGCAGGCCCTGTTCACCGACCGGCTGGGCCGTCTGTTCGACTTGCGGTTCAGGATCTACCAGAAGAAATTCTTCATGAAGTTCCTGAACAACCTGATCACCCAACTGACGCCGTTCCTGTTCTATTCGGTCGGCGGCTACCTGGTGATCATGGGCCAGATCACCATCGGCGCTCTGGTGGCCGCACTGGCCGCCTACAAGGATCTGTCGAGCCCGTGGAAAGAGCTGCTGACCTATTACAACCAGGTGCAGGACATGTCGCTGCGCTGGAAGATCGTGACCGAACGGTTCGCGCCACGCAACATGATCCCCGAGCACCTGTTCGAAGGCTACCCCGAAGAAATCCCGCATCTGCGCGGCAATATCGAACTGCGCGACGTGACCGTCCGCGATCAGGACGGCAACACGATCCTCGAGGATATCGACCTGACCATTCCGCCGGGCGCGCGGGTGGCGATACAATCCGCGCGCGATGAGGAACGACAGGCGCTTGCCCAGCTTCTCACCCGCGAAGTGCTGCCCTCGCGCGGCGAGGTGGTGATCGCCCGCCACCGGCTCAACGACCTGCACCAGGCAGTCATCGCCGCCCGCATCGGCTATGCCCATTCCCGCCCCTACCTGTTCGCCGGAACATTGGGCGACAACCTGATGATGCCTCTGCGCCCCCATCCGCAAAACCCGTCGAAGGACCATCAGCGGCGGGATCGGAAACTGCTCGAGGCCATTCGCGCCGGCAACAGCCCCGATTCGCTCGAGGACAAATGGATCGACCCCAAGATCGCGGGCCTCAACAGCGTAGACCAGATACGGACCTGGTGGTTCAAGCTGGTCGAGGCGATGGGGATCGACGAGTTCATGGTCCGCCGCACGCTCCGGTCGCGTTTCGACCCTGCCCTCCACCCTGATCTTGCCAGGGCGATCGTGGATCTCCGCCCCAAGGTCGCCGAGCGCATCAAGTCCCGCGGGCTGGGCGATCTGGTGCACAGGTTCGAACCCGACAGGTTCAACCCGGCGGTGCCGCTTGGCAGCAACCTTCTCTACGCCTCGCCCAGCCACGACATTTCCCCCGAGGAACTTGCCAGAGACAAGCGCTTTACCGCAATGCTGCACGACGAAGGGCTGGCGGACGAGGCCCGCGACATCGCGCTAGGGGTGGTCGAAACCCTCAGACGGACCTTCGGCCGCGAAGGCACGGACCACCCGCTGTTCCGGCGCCTTGGCATGAGCGAGGAGATGTATCACCGCCTGCTCGACATCGCGGACCGTCGCGAAAAACGTGGTGAACGCGCCCTGAACGAAGAAGAGCGCGCCCTGCTTCTGACCGTGCCGTTTCTGCTGACGGCCGAACAGATCGGCCCCAGCTTCCCCGAAAAATACAAGGAAAAGATCCTGACCATTCGCCGGGATCAGGCCGAGAAGCTGCGCGCGTCTTTGGGTGGCATGTTCGTTCCGGTATCGCCCGACCAGTACGTTCCGCGTCTGACCGTTCTGGAAAACGCCCTGTTCGGACGGGTTTCGCTCATGGCCGGCGCGCGCGTCGAAGAGATCGAGGACGTCGTCGCCGAGGTCATGAACGAGGCCGGGCTGCGGCGACGGCTTGCGGCCATCATCTATGACCTGCCCGCGGGGCTGGGCGGCGCCAGCCTGCCCACCGTCTTTCAGGAACGCGCCGCCTTTTCCCGTGCCGCGATCAAGCGTCCCGACATCCTGATCATGGACAAGATCCTGGCCAGCCACGATTCCGAAAGCCGCCTGCGCACCCGGCAAAAGCTGCGGGAACTGCTGCCGAATTCCATCCTGATCTTCATGGAAGACCATTTCGCGCATCCCGAGGCCTATGACCTGTTCATCGAGATCGTGGACGGCCGCATTGACGGGGAATCGCGCAGACAGCTGGAACTGGGCGAGGACGCGGCGGCGGATCTCAGCCGCAAGATGAGCATCATCGCCTCGACCGAGCTGTTCTCGAAGCTGGATGCCCGCAACCAGAGACTGCTGGCATTCTCGGCGCAATGGTATGATGCGGCGGCCGGGCAGGTGATCTTTTCGCGCGGTCAGACGCCGGACGCGGTCTACCTGTGTCTCGAAGGGCGCGCGACCCTGCTCTGGCCCGGCGACGGCACCTCGGTCGCCGCGATCACGCAGGTGGAACCGGGCCGTCTGATCGGTGATTTGTCCATCATCACCGGAGAGCCAAGGCAGCTTGACCTGGTGGCCGACACCAACTGCAAGTTCCTGCGGATCGGAGCAGAAGAATTCCGCGCGGTCATGGAAAGCGATGCCAATGTCGCGGTGCAACTTCTGGAAACCGTGTCCGGCCATCTCGTGGACCTGTCGCGCCGTCTGCAGGCCGCGAACATCAATGCCGCATCGCTGGCCGACCCTGAATTGCTTGCCCTGCCGGAGGACGATCTGCATGGGCGGTGACCGGATCGAACGGGTCTATGCTGCGCACGAGCAACTCGTGGCGCCCGCACGCCGATATCCCGAGCTCTGGCGCCTGCTGGCCGGGCTGCTTTTGATGGCGGTCGTGGTTTTCGGGCTGAACGCGTTCCTTCTGACGCTGGTCACCAAGCTGGGCTCGGACGAGCTGATCCGGGGATTCCTGACAGGTGCAAACCCCGGTGCCCTGCTGCTGTTGCTGGGCAGCTTCGGTTTCCTCATCCTGGGCGTGGCCGCCGCCGCCCGGACATTCCAGCGGCGCAGCCTGGAAAGCATCGTCGGACCACTCGCACAGGCCAGGCAGCAGTTCTGGCGGGTCCTGCGCGTGCTTCTCATCCTCGGGGCGGTGCTGTTCGTTCTGCCGCCCTATGACATGGGCGCCCCGCTGCAGCCGAATCTGCAACTGTCGGTCTGGCTGCTCATCCTGCCCTTTTCCCTTGCCGCCATCCTGATTCAGACCAGCGCCGAGGAAATCCTCTTTCGCGGATACCTCCAGCAATGCCTGGCCGCGCGGTTCCGCGCGCCGGTGATCTGGATGGTCATCCCGTCGATCCTGTTCGCCGCCGGGCACTATGTTCCGGCACAGGCAGGAGAGAACGCGGCGCTGATCGCGCTCTGGTCGGGCGCCTTCGGCGTGCTGATGGCCGACCTGACCGCACGGGCCGGAACGCTCGGCCCGGCGATCGCCCTGCACTTCTTCAACAATCTCATTGCCTTGCTGTTCATCGCCCTGCCCGACAGCCTGGACGGGCTCGCCCTGTATCTTCTGCCCTACGAAATGTCCGACACCGAACGGCTGCGCGCATGGCTGGTGGTGGACTTTGCCCTGATGCTCGTGGCCTGGCTTGCCGCCCGTCTGGCATTGCGGCGCTGATTGCATTTCCTGACGCAGGGTCTTATTTGACCTGCACAAAGCATCAGCAAGGCTCCGCCATGAACTGGATTACCAACTACGTCCGACCCCGGATCAATTCGATCTTCTCGCGCAGGGAAGTGCCCGAGAATCTCTGGCACAAATGCGACGAATGCGGAACGATGCTGTTCCACCGCGAACTGGCGGACAATCTGAATGTCTGCACCCAGTGCGGGCACCACATGGCAATCACGCCGCGCCAGCGGTTCAAGGCGCTGTTCGATGGCGGGATCTTCACCGAGGTTGCCGTTCCGTCCCCCACGGCAGACCCGCTGCAGTTCCGGGACCAGAAGAAATATCCCGACCGCATGAAGGCGGCCCAGAAAAAGACCGGCGAGAAAGAGGCCATGCTGGTCGCCACCGGCGAGATCGGCCGCACCCCCATCGTGGCCGCGGCGCAGGATTTCTCGTTCATGGGCGGGTCGATGGGCATGTATGTGGGCAACGCCATCATCGCCGCCGCGCAAGAGGCGGTGAAGCTCAAGCGCCCGCTGCTCCTGTTTTCCGCCGCCGGCGGCGCCCGGATGCAGGAAGGCATCCTCAGCCTGATGCAGATGCCGCGCACCACCGTCGCGGTGCAGATGCTGAAAGAGGCCGGCCTGCCCTATATCGTCGTTCTGACCCACCCCACGACCGGCGGCGTGACGGCATCCTACGCGATGCTGGGCGACGTGCAGATCGCCGAGCCGAACGCGCTGATCTGTTTCGCCGGCCCCCGCGTGATCGAACAGACGATCCGCGAGAAACTGCCCGAGGGCTTCCAGCGTGCCGAATACCTGCTGGATCACGGCATGCTCGACCGCGTGACCAAGCGCACCGAGATGCGGGACGAGTTGATCACCATCACCCGGATGCTTCTGGGCCTGCCGCCCGCGATTGCCGGAGACCTGCCGTCGCCGCCGCCAGAAGCCGAGGCCAGGGAAACACCCGCCGAGGACAAAGGCGAGCAATGACCGCCACGACATCGGACGCCATCCTCGACCGGATGATGGCGCTGCACCCCAAGATCATCGACCTGACCTTGGACCGTGTCTGGCGTCTGCTCGAGGCCTTGGGCAACCCGCAGGACAAGCTGCCCCCGGTGATCCACATCGCCGGCACCAACGGCAAGGGCTCGACCCAGGCGATGATCCGCGCCGGGCTGGAAGGGGCCGGGCTGACCGCGCACGCCTATACCTCGCCGCACCTGGCGCGCTTTCACGAACGCATCCGCCTGGCGGGCGAGCTGATCTCGGAACCCGACCTGACCGCGGTGCTGGATGAGTGCTACACGGCCAATGGCGGCGAGAACATCACCTATTTCGAGATCACCACCTGCGCCGCCCTGCTGGCCTTTTCCCGTGTGCCTGCCGACTACACGCTGCTCGAGGTCGGTCTTGGCGGGCGGCTCGACGCCACCAACGTGATCGCGAAACCCGCGATCACCGTCATCACCCCGATCTCGATCGACCACGAGCAGTTCCTCGGCAACACGCTGGCCAGGATCGCCGCCGAAAAGGCGGGCATCATCAAGCGCGGCGTACCCTGCATCGTCGGACCCCAGCCCGACGAAGCGATGGAGGTCATCGAGGCCACCGCCGCCCGCCTCGGCGCACCGCTGCTGGCCCATGGCCAGCACTGGCACGTCCACGAGGAACACGGCCGCCTGATCTACCAGGACGAAAACGGCCTGCGCGACCTGCCGCTGCCGAACCTGCTGGGCGCCCACCAGATCCAGAACGCCGGCGCCGCGCTGGCGGTCCTGCGCCATCTCGCCTTGGGTGATGCCGCCTACGAGGCCGCTGTCACCCGCGCCCACTGGCCCGCCCGCATGCAGCGCCTGAAGACCGGCCCGCTGGTCGAACAGGCGCCTCAGGCCGAGCTCTGGCTCGACGGCGGCCACAACGCCGCCGCCGGACAGGCACTGGCCGATGTCCTGGCCAAGCTGCCGCCGCGCCCGACGCACATGATCTGCGGCATGCTCAATACCAAGGACGTGACGGGCTATCTCGCGCCTCTGGCCGAAAAGACCAGCTCGCTCACGGCCGTTTCCATCCCCGGCGAAGCCAACACGCTGAGCGCCGAAGAAACCGCCGCCGCCGCAACTGCCGTGAACCTGCCCGCCACCACCGCCGACAGCGTGGCCGAGGCACTGGCCGCGATCACCGCCCGCGACCCACAGGCCCGGGTCCTGATCTGCGGCTCGCTCTATCTCGCCGGCAACATCCTGCGCGAAAACGGCTAAGGCTTCATCTGGCTGAAAATATCCCGGGGGAGCCGCGGCCTGCCGCGGCGGGGGCAGCGCCCCCTGTTACCACAAGGCTTGCAAGGCATGGGCAGGCCATTTGCGGTCATAGTCTGCCCCGCCTTCTTCGCCCTTGGTCATCTCGCACGGACGTTCTCCGACAGTCGGCAAGTCCGAACCCTCGCCACCGCATACCCAGATCTCCACCCGCATCAGCGCGCGGGCGCATTGGGTATGGATTTCGAGGATTTCGGTCATAGGGCGTTTGCCCTGTTTCCCGAAACGCCCGCGAGGGGACGGCGCTCAGGGTTTGTCCTGCCGCGCCTCGAGCGCGGGGTTGCCATCAATGAACTGCATCGGGATCAAATCCCACCCCTCGCATCAACCGGTCCGAGTGGCTTTCGATTTCCTCTTCGAGGCGGGACATGAACGTGTTGCGGTCGACCCCGGGCTCGATCGGGTCCAGAAACTCGACGATCGCGTGACCCGGCCTGCGCATGATGCCTGTCCGTGGCCAGAACACCCCTACATTGGTGGCAGCCGGAACACATGGGTTCTTCAGCCCTTCGTAGAGGATCGCCGTTCCTACCTTGTAGGGCTTCTTGACCCCCGGCGGAACACGGGTTCCCTGCGGGTAGATCACCAACTGCCCGGGCTCGTTGAACTCCTTGGCGACATCCTGAACCATCTTGGCAATCGCAGCGCCTTTTTTGCCGCGATCCACGGGAACGCACCCCAGCCGCTTGGCGTAAAGGCCGATCACCGGCGTCCACATCAATTCACGTTTCATGATGAACTTGGCGTGCGGAACCGCATCGAAGATCAGCAGGATATCAAAGAATGACTGGTGTTTGGCGGCGACCATGACCTCTCCGGTCGGGGGCGTGCCCCTGACCTCGCCGCGAATTCCCACCATCCAGCGCGCCAGCCAGATCGTCGAGCGGGCGTAGATCTTGCAGGCCCGCAGCGCGCCCCGCTTGGAGAACAGCGCATAGGGCGCAAAGACCAGCCCCAGTATGCCCATCCACGCATAGATCACGATCACGAAAATCAGCGAGCGCACCCATTGGATTGCATTTGCCATCAGGACAGCTCCTTCAACTTGCGGCGTGCGGCGACCCAGGTCGCAGCAAATGCCACCGCAGCCCCCGTCACCGGGATCAACAGCGGCAGAACCCAGCCGATGCCCTGAAATCCGATCCCGGTCAAGAATCCACCGGCCTCGGACGCACCCGGCAGGAGAAGCACCGCCGTCATTCCAAACAGCGTGCCGGCGCAGGCGCCCAACAGGGTCCGCAACGTAAAGCGGCGCACGAAGGCGCCCGCGATGAAGCTGTCGCGGGCACCGATCAGGCGTAGAACCTCGATCACCTGCGCGTTTGCGGCCAGCGAAGCCTTGGCCGCCAGTGTTATCATCGCCGCCGTGGCCCCACCGATCAGCAGCACCGAAATCAGCGCAAGCCGGCGC
The DNA here is from genome assembly GCF_001507595.1 of Ruegeria marisrubri. GTDB lineage: Bacteria > Pseudomonadota > Alphaproteobacteria > Rhodobacterales > Rhodobacteraceae > Ruegeria > Ruegeria marisrubri. The sequence goes on along the minus strand of NZ_LQBQ01000035.1, from coordinate 84,740 downwards.
AAGGCGTTTGCCGCATCCACCAGAGGCCGGCGCCACCGCCCGTGATCATCCAGTACGGCGCCTGGCACTTCGGCGCTGAGACGCAACCGCAATCCGCTGGGGTCATATCCGGGTTCGTCTTCGATGATTTCGATCAGTTGCGGCACGGGCAAGGCATCGACGGGCAGATCCGGCCCGAACCACGGCGCCAGCAGAGCGGCCTGTTCCTCGAGTGTCAGCGCACGCGCCTCTGCCACGCCGGGGGTCTGCCGCAGCACCCGGAGCGCCGCTTCGGTCTGGGCCGCGCGCTGTTCGGCCGGGGCGTTGATTCGCAACGTGGCCGAGCGCGCCAGTTCCGAGGCCCAGCGGTCGGCCACCCGCCCCGAGGCCAGCGACAGCGCCAGGGCGAATACGGCCAGAAAGGCCATCGCGCCGGAAACGAACAGGGTCAGATTGGCGGTGAACCCGGAAGGCGGCACCACCCGGTCGGCCCGCTTGTCGCCCTTCAGCAGATTCCGAGACAGAGCCCCGATCACAGGTCCGCCCCCGCAAGCTGGAGTTTCCGCTGCGAAATGCGCAGCACACGCGCCTGAACCTGGCTTTTTGCCGCGCGAATGAGGCTCAGGTCATGGGTGGCGACCAGCACCGTCTTTCCCATGCGGTTGAGTTCGCCCAAAAGGCGCAGCAGCCGCTGCGACATGTCCCAGTCGACATTGCCGGTCGGTTCGTCCGCCAGCACGATATCCGGTGACAGGATGACCGCGCGGGCCAGCGCCGCGCGCTGCCGCTCGCCGCCCGACAGTTCCGGGGGGTGCGCCTCGGCCCGCGGCCCCAGCCCGACCCATTGCATGAGTTCCTTCAGGTTTTCCTCTTCACCTTTCGGATCACGCCCCGACACCAGCAGGGGGAGCGCGACATTCTCGGCCAGCGTCAAGTGATCGAGAAAACGACAGTCCTGATGAACTACTCCGATCCGGCGGCGCATCATGGCCATCTGGTCTCGGTCCAGCCTGCCCATGTCCTCGCCAAACACGCTGAGCCGCCCGGTCGTCGGCGCCAGCGCCCCGTAGCACAGTTTCAGAAGCGTGGTTTTCCCCGAGCCGGACGGCCCGGTCAGAAAATGGAAGGAGCCCGGCGCGAGTTGCATCGAGACATCGCTCAGCAGTTGCCCGCCTCCGTAGCTGTAGCTGACGTTTTCCAGCTCTATCAAGACCCGCCCCCTGTCGCCTTGGCGCCCTTCTTGCCTCAGCATGTGGCAGGTTTCAATGCCCGCACCGGGGCCAATGAGAAACACTTGCTCACCAAGAAAGAAAACATTCTTTGCCTGCAGGCAGTAACGGAATATCATCCGAGAAAAAATTGTTATCAGACAACGAGTGAGGCCAGGAGACAGTATGCGTCTGACATGCCCGAAATGCGGGGCTCAGTATGAGGTTCCCGACGAAGTGATCCCCGAAGGCGGTCGGGATGTGCAGTGCTCCAATTGCGACAACACCTGGTTTCAGAAGCGGGCCGGCGAAACCGCCGAAACACCGCCGCCCGAAGCAAGCGAAACCCGCCCCACACATGTAGAAGCTCAGGTCGCCGCCAAGCCGCCGGCTGCCAAGCCGGCACCCCGCAAACCCGAGATGGCCGGACAGGCCGCGCGGCCGGGAGATGTCGCCGAGCGCCCGCGCACCCCGCCGGCTGCCGAGCGGTCCGTCGATCCGAACGTCGCCAGCATCCTTCGCGAAGAAGCTGCCCGCGAGGCGGAATTGCGCGCCCGCGAGGCCGGGAACCTGGAAAGCCAGCCGGATCTCGGGCTGGAGGCGCCGGCAAGCGCGGAACCGGTCCGAAAGCCTGAGCAACCTGCCGATGAGCGGGCACGGGAAACCCGCCGTGGCGCGTTGCCTGATATCGAGGAAATCAATGCGACCCTGCGCAGCGAGGTGGCAGCGGAACAGGCGGATCGTGACAAGCAGCCACAGCGGAAACCGGACGGTTTCATGCGCGGTTTTGCCCTGATCGTCATTTTGGGCGTGGTCCTGATATTGCTTTACAGCAATGCGCAGCAGATCGGCGAGGCGGTCCCGCAGGCAGATCCGGCGCTGGCATCCTACGTTGCCCTGATCGACCAAGCCCGTATCTGGCTCGAAGCGCAGGCCGCCGCAATCATGCAGCCCTGATGATGGGTGTGACTGTCGAAGGCAGCCCGCTCAGAACCGTTCGAGCAACCGCTTGAGATAGTCCAGTTCGATCTTCGGGCGGTCGGTTTCGCCCGTGCGACGGCGGATTTCGTCCAGCAACTCGCGGGCGCGGCGATAGACATCCTCGCCCTGCAACAGGCCTTCGTCCGTGGAAATCGAGCCGACAGCGCCCTGATTGCGCCCCAGCGGATCCAAATTGCGGGCCTGCATGTCGCCATCCTGCGCGCCCTGCCCCGGCTGTGACTGTTCTTGCGCCAGGGCTTCGCCCAGCGCCCGCATGCCTTCGCGCATGGCCTCCATTGCCTCGGACTGCTGGTCGATGGCTTCGGCCAGATCGTCGCTGCGCAGCGCCTCTTCGGCGCCTTCCATGGCGCGCCCGGCCCGGTCCAGAGCGTCACGGGCGGCATCGCCCTCGGGTGTTCCCGCGCCCGGCAGCCCCTGTTCCTGGCGGCGCAGTTCCTCGCGCAGGGCCTGCTGGCGGTCGGCCAGAGACCCTTGCTGTCCTTCCTCGCCGTTGCCCGCCTGGTCCGAGCCCTGCCCCTGACCGTCATGGCTCTGACCCCGGCCCTGACCGCCGGACCGGCCTTCGTTGCCCTGCCGATCGCCGGACTGTGCGCCGGGGTTGAACTGTTCCTGCAGGTCGCGGAAGGCCTGATCGCTCAGCCCCTGCTGATCGCGCAGCGTCTCGGCCAGATCCTCCATCGCCCGGCGCCCTTCGGATTGACTGCCCTGACCCTGCCCCTGAGTGACGCGCATGTTTTCCATCATCTGCTGGAATTCCTGCAACGCCTGCTGCGCCTCGGCCATCCGGCCCTGTTCCATCAATTCCTGGATGCGGTCCATCATGCGCTGCAGGTCGTCCTGCGTCATCTGCATGGTTTCGCCGTTCTGCGCCTGCTGGCCGTCTTGACCCTCTGCCCCGTCCTGCTGGGCCTGCCGCTGCAGCTGGCGCAGGTAGTCGTCGGTCGCCTCGCGCAATTCCTGCATCAGCTCGGCGATTTCCTGATCCGAGGCACCGTTCTTCATCGCTTCGGTCAGGCGCTCCTGCGCCCGGCGCAACCGTTCCAGCGCGTCGCTCAGCGTGCCTTCCTCGAGCAGGATGGCCAGATCCCACAGGGCCTGGGCGATTTCGGCCTGTTGCTCGGGCTTGAGGCCGAACTCGGTATAGGTTTCCAGCCGCCGGAGAATGACGCGTAGGCGCAGATAGGCGGTTTCCGAACGGAACACATCCTCGGGCCGGTGCGAGACCGCCCGCAGCAGCTGTGCCACGCGCGGCGCGTTTGCCAGTGCCCACAGAAGGTCACGGCGCTGTTCGATGACGGCGGCGGCCAACGGGTCAAAGAACCGTCTGGCCGGAAGGCTCGTCGAAACAGGCGCGGAAATCGAGATTTGCTCTCTGGCGTCCTGCACGGACAGCAGGATCGTCACCGGAAGATGCGCCCACGGGTGCTGCGAGAAGTCCTCGATCAGGGTTTCGGTGAATTCACTCCGATCGCCCGCAATGGGCATGGGCAATTCGACGGTGATCCCGTCACGGCTGTCCGGCTCGGCCGCCAGACCATGCCGGCGGTCGACCTTGGCCAGATCCAGCTGGATGAGCGCCTCGCCTGAAATCACGCCGTAGTCATCACTGGCGGTGAAGGGCAGCGTCATCTGCCCACCGGCCTGCGCCTCGGCCGCGCCCGCTATGTCGATCGCGGGCGGATTGTCGGGAAGAACCTCAAACGTCCAGCTCCGCCCCCCGGGGCCGTCGATCCGCATTTCGCCGGATCGGGTGGCCGTGAAACTCTGCTCGGGCGCGGTCTCTGCCTGTGTGCCTTCGGCAGAGGTGGTCTCGCTGAGCGACAGCCTGCCGATCTCGCCATAAAAGCGCAGGGTGACATCGCTGCCTTCGGGGATCTGCACGGATGCGTCGGAAAGGTCGGCCAGATAGAGTGTCGGCTTTCCGGTGTAACGGGGCGGCTCGATCCAGCCCTCCCAGGTCGGGCCCTGCGCGGCAATCGCCCCGCCCGGCGCCATGTCCGAAACAGAGCTCACGCGCCAGACCGAGCCGAACAAAAGCGCCACCACGAGGGCAAGCAGGGCGGAATAGCGCAGGGCGAAAGGATCGCGCTCGGACAGGCGAAGATCGGGTTTGACCGGCGCGGCCTGCGCGGCCCTCTGGGCCATGCGGGCCTGATGCTGCCGCCAGACCTCGGCCGAGGCCGCATCCTGCGCGCCGATCGCCTGTTCATCCAGCAGGGCCCGGATCGGTCGTCCCGGCAATGTTCGGTCCAGCCGCTCCAGCGCGTCGTCGTGCGTGGGCCAATGGAATCGTCGCGCGCCCATCGCCAAGGCCACCAGAGACGCCATGGCCGCCAGCGCCCCAACGGCCCAGACGAGTTCGACCCCGGCCAGATCGTGCAGCCCCAGCATCAGGGCTGCCAGCACCGCCATGAGAATGGAGATCAAAGGCCAGAACGCCCGCAAGACCTGTTCGGCCAGCATCCCGGCGCGCGTCAGCCACAGGGACAGTCGGGGTATCGGCAATGGGTTTCTGGCGTTCAAATCGGGCCTCCCACGGGCCCGCGCGATTACCGCGTCAAACCCACTCCGGTATGGTATCGCGGTTTATGATTTCGTCAAATGTCGGTCTTGGGCGAATAACCGCGAATTGATCGCCCTTCACCAGCACCTCGGGGATCAGCGGGCGGGTGTTGTATTCGCTGGCCATGACCGCACCATAGGCCCCGGCGCTGCGAAAGGCGATCAGGTCGCCCGCGGCCATCGGCGGCATGTTGCGCTGCTTGGCAAAGGTGTCGCCGGTTTCGCAGACCGGCCCCACGATATCATACGGCCGCCGCTCGGTGCCCGGCGCGGGTTCCTGCACGGGGTCGATGTCGTGATGCGCCTCGTACATCGCCGGGCGGATCAGGTCGTTCATCGCGCCGTCGAGAATCAGGAAATCCCGCCCTTCGCCCGACTTCACGTAGATCACCCTGGACACCATCAAGCCGGCATTGCCGGCGATCAGGCGGCCGGGCTCGATCTCGATCTCGCAGCCCAGATGGCCCAGCGTTTCCTTGATCATCGCGCCGTATTCCACCGGCAGCGGCGGTGCCTCGTTCGAGCGGGTGTACGGAATCCCGAGCCCGCCGCCAAGATCGAGACGGCGAATGTCGTGGCCTTCGGCCCGCAGGCGTTCGGTCAGCTCGGCAACCTTGGCATAGGCAAGACGAAACGGCTCGAGATCGGTGAGCTGCGAGCCGATATGCACGTCGATCCCGACGACTTCGAGCCCCGGCAGGCGCGCGGCGTGGGCGTAAACCTCGGAGGCGCGGGCAATCGGGATGCCGAACTTGTTCTCGGATTTGCCGGTGGCGATCTTGGCGTGGGTTTTTGCATCCACGTCCGGGTTGACCCGAACCGTGATCGGCGCGACCACGCCCAGGTCCAGCGCCACGGCGTTGATCACCTCCATCTCGGGCTCGGATTCGACGTTGAACTGGCGAATGCCGCCCGTCAGCGCGGTACGGATCTCATCCTCGGTCTTGCCGACGCCGGAAAAAACGATCCTGTCGCCCGGCACGCCCGCCGCCCTGGCGCGCAGGTATTCCCCGACCGAAACCACGTCCATGCCCGCACCGGCCTTGGCCAGCGTTTTCAGAATCGCCTGATTGCTGGCGGCTTTCATCGCGTAGCAAACGAGGTGGTCGATCCCCTCGAGTGCCTCGTCGAACAGGCGGAAGTGCCGCAACAGGGTTGCAGTCGAATAGACGTAGAAAGGGGTCCCGACCGCCGCGGCGATCTCGGTGATCGGAACATCTTCGGCATACAGAGTGCCGTCGCGATAGAGAAAGTGATCCATGACAGGGCGCTTAGACCATAAAGGCCCCGTGGATCAACGGAATTTGGGTCGCGCCTGCCGATACTCGGGCAACCTGCGTCCGCCAACGGTAAAGAATGGGCCTGAAAACTTGACAAGGTTCAGCTGGCTTCGGGCCGGTGTCACCGGCCGAACTCGGCCAGCCGACGGATCACAGCCCGAGGAACACGCTGATCGGCCCCTTGTGCAGGCCCACGGCGCCGTTGACATGGGCGCCGCTGCCGGACACCCCAATATTGGCGTTCAGGGTCGGCTGAACCGGTTCTCCGTCCGCGCCGCAGGCGGCGAGGCCAAAGGCGGCGCCGACCAGGACAAGCATTCGCAGGATGGTCATGGCAGCATCTCCTTCCAGCGGGCGATCTGGGCCCGGACCTGATCCGGGGCCGTTCCGCCATAGGACTGGCGTGAGTTTACCGAATTATCCACGCCGAGAACAGAATAGACATCCTGCGTGATGCCGGCATGAACCGATTGCATGTCCTCGAGCGTCAGATCGGGCAGGTCGCAGCCTTTCTTCTCGGCCATGGCGACCAGCGATCCGGTGACGTGATGCGCGTCGCGGAAGGGCAGGCCCAGCACCCGCACCAGCCAGTCGGCCAGATCGGTCGCGGTGGAAAAGCCCGAACCGGCGGCGGCGGCCAGGCTGTCGCGGTTGGCGGTCATGTCCTTGACCATGCCCTCCATCGCGGCCAGCGCCAGCATCCAGTTGTCGGCGGCGTCAAAGACCTGTTCCTTGTCTTCCTGCATGTCCTTGGAATAGGCCAGTGGCAGGCCCTTCATCACCATCATCAGCGCCGTGTTGGCGCCAAAGATCCGGCCCACCTTGGCGCGGATCAGCTCGGCGGCGTCGGGGTTCTTTTTCTGCGGCATGATCGACGAGCCGGTCGAGAACCGGTCGGACAGGGTGACGAAACGGAACTGGGCCGAGGACCAGATCACCAGTTCTTCGGCAAAGCGCGACAGGTGCACCGCGCAGATCGAGGCCACCGACAGGAATTCCAGCGCGAAATCCCGGTCGCTGACCGCGTCCAGCGAGTTGGCGGCGGGCCGGTCAAAGCCCAGCGCCTGCGCCGTCATGTGCCGGTCGATCGGGAAGGACGTGCCCGCCAGCGCCGCCGCGCCCAGCGGGCATTCGTTCATCCGCGCCCGCGCATCGCGCACGCGGGACAGGTCGCGACCGAACATCTCGACATAGGCCATCATGTGGTGGCCCCAGGTCACGGGCTGCGCGGTCTGCAGGTGGGTGAAACCGGGCATGACCCAATCGGCCCCGGCCTCGGCCTGCGCCAGAAGCGCGCGGATCAGGGCCAGCAGGCCGGATTCGGCGGCGTCCAGCTGATCGCGGACCCACAGTTTGAAATCGGTCGCCACCTGGTCATTGCGGCTGCGGCCGGTATGCAGGCGGCCTGCGGGTTCGCCGATGATCTCTTTCAGGCGGGCCTCGACATTCATGTGGATGTCTTCCAGCGCGGTCGAGAACTGGAACTCACCGCGTTCGATCTCTGACAAAACGGTGAGCAGCCCTTCCCGAATGGCCTCGGCGTCACTATCAGTAATCACGCCCGTGGCGGCCAGCATGGCGGCATGGGCCCGCGAACCGGCAATGTCCTGCGCCGCCATCCGCTTGTCGAACCCGATCGAGGCGTTTATTGCCTCCATGATCGCGTCTGGACCAGCGGCAAAACGGCCGCCCCACATCTGGTTCGAGGATTGTTCGGTCATGTTGGAAACCCGGAGTTGATATGCGCCTTTTTCGTCTTGCCTCCCTTTATATGGCCCTAGCCTTGGGTGCAAACGCTGTGATGGCGGCCGATGTCGCATCCCTTGGCGCCTTGCGCGACGGCAGCATGAAAAAGCTGATCCTGCATTCCGAGCCAAAGCCGGCCTCGACAGCGGAGTTCCAGCTGGAAGACGACAAGGGCACCGGCTCGCTTGCGGATTACCGCGGCAAGTATGTCCTGCTGAATTTCTGGGCCACCTGGTGCGCCCCCTGCCGCAAGGAAATGCCGCAGCTTGCCGAGCTTCAGGCGGAATTCGGCGGCGATCGTTTCGAGGTGCTGACGCTGGCCACGGGACGCAACTCTCCGGCGGGCATCAAGAAGTTCTTTGCCGAGAACGGCATCTCGAACCTGCCGCGCCATCAGGACCCGAAACAGGCCGTCGCCCGTGAGATGGGCGTGGCGGGCCTGCCGGTCACCGTCATCCTTGACCCCGAAGGGCAGGAAATCGCGCGCCTGCTGGGGGATGCCGAGTGGAATTCGGACAGCGCCAAGGCGATCATCGCCTCTCTGCTGGACTGAACAGGCGATTTTCCGGATCTGTGTTATGCTTGTTCGGACCTGACAATTCGGGTCCGTAACGGGAAAACAAGTCGGAAAGGAAGGTGCCATGAAACCCGTGGTTCTCCTGATCGGTCGGCTGCCAAATGTGCTTGGTGACGTCGCACAGCAGTTGGACCATCTGCCCATCGAATGGCTGGGCGCGCACAACCAGGCCGAAGTCGAGCGCCAGTTGGAAGCCGAGCCCCGCATCGCCTGCGCCATCATGGGTGCGGGCCTTGATGACAAGGTGCGCGGCGAACTGGTGGGCATCATCGCGGCGCGGCGGCCGGATATCTGCATCCACCTGAAGGACCGGAAATCCGGCCCGGAGGGGCTGGTTCCCTTTGTCGAGCGCGTGGTCCAGCATCTGGTGCCGGACGAGCTGAAAGCCGGCTGACGCTACGCCACCTTTGACAGCCTTGCCGCCCCTTTGCAGGCTGTCACAAGGAGGAGCCCATGCCAATCGAAGCCCTGCTGGTTCTCGTGATCGGCGGCATTGCCGGGGTCGCGTTGCTGCTGCACCTGACCGGACGGTCCAACCTGCGCGTCCTGTCGCCCGACGGCGCACGGGCGGAATGGTTGCGTCATTTCCCCGACGACACCATCGTGGATGTGACGCTGTCGCATGATGGCCATGCCGCCCTGCTGCGCACCGAAACCGGGCCGGGGCTGCTGTGGTCTTTTGGCGCGGACACGGTGGCGCGGCATCTTCTGGATTTCGACTGGCTGGAGCATCCCAAGGGGATGGAATTCTACTTTCACGATTTTGCAACGCCCCATGTGCTGGTTCACCTGGACGAAACCGAACGCCGCCACTGGCGCCACCTGATGGAGCCCGCATGAGCGAACAGATCACCTATCCCGACGTCGTCCAGTGGGCGATTCCGTTCTTCATCGCCGCCATTCTTGCCGAGTTCCTCTGGATCGCGATCAAGGGGCGCGGCGGGCGATACGAGACGCGCGATGCCGTGACCTCTCTGATCATGGGGGCCGGCAACGTCGCCTCGGGCATTCTGCTGGGCTTCATCGCCTGGGGCTTCTTCATGTGGTTGTGGGAACTGACACCGCTTGATCTGGGCACCTCGATCTGGGTGGTCGCGGCCTGTTTCGTGCTGGACGATCTGCGCTACTACTGGGTGCATCGGTTCGGGCACCGCATCCGCTGGGTCTGGGCCAGCCACGTGAACCATCACAGCTCGCAGCACTACAACCTGACCACGGCCCTGCGGCAGACCTGGACCTATACCTTCACCTTCATGATGGTCGTGCGCGCGCCCCTGATCCTGCTGGGGTTCCACCCGGCGATGGTGCTGTTCTGCGGCGGCCTGAATCTGATCTACCAGTTCTGGATCCATACCGAGGCCATCGGCAGGATGCCCCGCTGGTTCGAGGCGGTGATGAACACGCCCAGCCACCACCGCGTGCATCACGGCCGCAACGCGCGCTATCTGGACTGCAACTATGCCGGGGTCTTCATCATCTGGGACAAGCTGTTCGGCACCTTCGTGCCCGAGCAGGAGGACGAACCGGTCGATTACGGCCTTGTTCACAACATCGGCACCTTCAACCCGCTGCGCGTGGCCTTTCACGAATGGGTCGCCATTTTCCGCGACATCCTTCGGCCGGGCCTGACCTTCCGACAGCGTCTGGGCTATGCGTTCGGCCCGCCGGGCTACAGCCATGACGGCAGCCGCGAAACATCCGAAAGGCTCAAGGCCAGGCACCTCGCGCGCCACCCCGAGCATCGCGGCACGCCGGGTTTCGCGCAAACTGAAGACTCCCCCGCAGAGCAGATGGCCGAGCAGTCGTAGCGTCTGTTCCGTCAGTTCTGCCTGCCGGAAACTTGAAACTCCGGGGCCCGGCCACATATGAGGGCGATACGAATTCCCACGCGTGCTTCGGAGGCCGGCTTGACCCAGATCACCTATTTCAGCCTAGCCACCGGCCTGATGGGCCTTGTTCTGGCGATGACGGGGCCCTTGGTCGCCGCCCTGCCCACCGCCGTGATCGCGGTCGGCTATGTCATGATGTTCGCGGGAATGCTTGTCTCGGTCGTGGGCGCGGTCGTGTCGCACGGCGTGGCAAGGTCCGCGAACCGCTGATCGCACTCACGAAATCGCCGAAATTAACCCCCGGTTCACCGGTCTTTCCGACACTGTCGCCACCATCAGGTTCAGAGGCGACTCGGGGAAGGGATGCAAAAACACCGGAAAAACTGGCGGATCTACCCGAGGGATCGGACAGCCCCCTGACGGCAGCGGTTGCCGCGCGTGATCGCTCGGTCGTGGACATGGTGACCGAGGCCATCAGGCACAAGCAGTGCATGCTGGCCTTTCAGCCGGTCGTTCAGGCGCAGGACCCCAAGAACGTCGCGTTCTACGAGGGTTTCATCCGCGTGCTCGACGAAACCGGGCGGGTAATCCCCGCGCGGGACTTCATGCCCCAGGTCGAAGAGACCGAGATCGGCCGCGACCTCGACTGCATCGCGCTCGACTTCGGCCTGCGGACGCTGGCGCGGCACCCCGGAATTCGCCTGTCGATCAACATGTCTGCCCGTTCCATCGGCCTGCCGCGCTGGTCGCGCTTGCTGGAGCGGTCCCTAAAACAGAACCCCGGTCTCGGCGAACGCCTGATCCTAGAGATCAACGAGCGATCCGCCATGCAGATCCCGGAACTGGTGATCGACCTCATGGACCGTCTTCAGCCGCGCGGCATCGCCTTTGCCCTGGACGACTTTGGGTCCAGCAATTTCAGCTTTCGGCATTTCCGCGACTTCCTGTTCGATGCGGCCAAGATCGACGGGCAGTTCGTGCGCAGGGTCAGCGACAACCCCGACAACCAGACCCTGATCCGTGCGCTCGTGGCCGTGGCGCGCGAGTTCGACATTCTGGTCACCGCCGAATCGGTGGAAAATGACCGGGACGCGGAGTTTCTGGTCGCGAACGGCGTCGACTGTCTGCAGGGTTTCCTGTTTGGGGCACCTTCGGTCCGCCCCCCGTGGAAACAGAAAAAGAAAAGCCCGGCGCGCACTTGACCAGAAAGATTCCCGCCAGGATCACCATCAATTCGTCGTATGAGACAAGCTGTCCGTTGCTGCATGTGCAGCATTACGTTATGGCAAGGATGTTAGAGCGGGGGATGTTGAGGCGCTCTGAAGATTAGGGGCTTGACCCGATGACCGGCGCCGTCAGATTTCCCGAAAGACTATGACGGCAAAGGATTGACCATATGACCAACGTAGTAATCGCATCCGCCGCACGGACCGGTGTCGGCAGTTTCGGCGGCTCTTTTGCGAACACCCCCGCGCATGATCTGGGCGCAGCCGTTCTCGAGGCCGTCGTCGAACGCGCCGGGATCGAGAAAGGCGAAGTCAGCGAAACCATCATGGGTCAGGTCCTGACCGCAGCCCAGGGCCAGAACCCCGCCCGCCAGGCGCATATCAACGCCGGCCTGCCCCAGGAAGCCGCGGCCTGGGGCATCAACCAGGTCTGTGGCTCGGGCCTGCGCGCCGTCGCCATTGGTGCCCAGCACATCCAGTTGGGCGATGCCGAGATCGTCTGCGCCGGCGGTCAGGAGAACATGACCCTCTCGCCCCACGCCGCCTCGCTGCGGGCCGGCCACAAGATGGGCGACATGAAATACATCGACACCATGATCCGCGACGGCCTGTGGGATGCCTTCAACGGCTACCACATGGGTCAGACCGCCGAGAACGTGGCCGAGAAATGGCAGATCAGCCGCGAAATGCAGGACGAGTTCGCCGTTGCCTCGCAGAACAAGGCCGAGGCCGCGCAGAAGGCCGGCAAGTTCAAGGACGAGATCGTTCCCTTCACCATCAAGACCCGCAAGGGCGACATCGTGATGGACAGCGACGAATACATCCGCCACGGCGCCACCATCGAGGCGATGCAGAAGCTGCGCCCGGCTTTTGCCAAGGACGGCTCGGTCACGGCGGCCAACGCAAGCGGCATCAATGACGGCGCCGCGGCGACCCTGCTGATGTCGGCCGAGAACGCCGAAAAGCGCGGCATCGAGCCGCTGGCCCGCATCGTGTCCTATGCGACCGCCGGCCTGGATCCGTCGATCATGGGCGTCGGCCCGGTCTACGCGTCCCGCAAGGCGCTGGAAAAAGCGGGCTGGAAGGTCGATGATCTGGATCTGGTCGAGGCCAACGAGGCTTTCGCAGCCCAGGCCTGCGCGGTGAACAAGGACATGGGCTGGGATCCGGCCATCGTGAACGTCAACGGCGGCGCCATCGCCATCGGCCACCCGATCGGCGCCTCGGGCTGCCGGGTTCTGAACACGCTGCTGTTCGAAATGAAACGCCGCAACGCCAAGAAGGGTCTCGCGACCCTGTGCATCGGCGGCGGCATGGGTGTCGCCCTCTGCGTGGAGCGCGACTGACCCGCGTAGAACCGAGCATAAAAGGCGCTCTCGGGCGCCTTTTTTCTTTGCCCACCCAAAAGAATTGCTGCACTGCGACAATTTTCGCCCGAAACCCAAGGAAATTCACCGCGAAACAATATTGCGCATCTGCAGCATAGTTTGTAGCAAGATTACCAAGCCAATTCGAATCGGAGGAATACTTAATGGCACGTACAGCACTCGTCACCGGCGGCTCGCGCGGCATCGGCGCGGCGATTTCCAAGGCTCTGAAGGCCGAAGGTTACAATGTGGCCGCCACCTATGCAGGCAACGACGAAGCTGCGGCGAAATTCACCGAAGAAACCGGTATCGCCACCTACAAGTGGAATGTCGGCGACTACGAGGAATCCAAGGCGGGGATCGCCAAGGTCGAAGCGGATCTGGGCCCGATCGACGTCGTGGTGGCCAATGCCGGCATCACCCGCGATGCGCCCTTCCACAAGATGACCCCGCAACAGTGGCAGGAGGTCATCGACACCAACCTGACCGGCGTGTTCAACACCGTCCACCCGGTCTGGCCCGGCATGCGCGAGCGCGGTTTCGGCCGCGTGATCGTGATCAGTTCGATCAACGGTCAAAAGGGCCAGTTCGGCCAGGTCAACTATGCCGCCACCAAGGCCGGCGATCTGGGCATCGTCAAGTCGCTGGCGCAGGAAGGCGCGGCCAAGGGCATCACCGCCAACGCGATCTGCCCCGGCTACATCGCCACCGAAATGGTGATGGCGGTGCCCGAGAAGGTCCGCGAAATGATCATCAGCCAGATCCCGGCCGGACGCCTCGGCGAACCGGAAGAGATCGCGCGCTGCGTGACCTTCCTGGCCTCGGACGACGCGCAGTTCATCAACGGCTCGACCATCTCGGCCAACGGCGCGCAGTACTTCGTCTGATACAGCCCCAGCGGCAAGAAAGCGGGCCGGCCCCTTGGGGACCGGCCCTTCTTGTATCCCGTAAGAACGTGCGCGCGCCGTTCAGCGGGAACCGAACACCCAGTTCAGCATCTGCTTGATCACCTTGCCGCGTTCCTCATGCGCGCGCTGAAAGGCGTAGCGGGCGGCGGGGTTGGTCGTCATCTCGATCATTGCGGACTTCCTTTTCACAACAGGCTGTCTTGACTTGCGATCAAGGTGGCATTTGATTTCAAAGGTCACAAACGAGACTTTTCAAAGTTTCGATTAAGTATTATTTAACCGATATGCCCGACCGCCTGCCCCCGCTGACCGCCCTTCGCGCCTTTGACGCCGCCGCGCGCCACATGTCGTTCTCGCTGGCCGCCCAAGAGCTCAACGTCACCCCGGCCGCGCTGTCCTTCCAGATCAAGTCGCTGGAGGAGCATCTGGGCCAGCCGCTGTTCCGCCGCCTGAACCGGGCGGTCGAACTGACCGAGGCCGGCCGGACGCTTGCGCCCGGGGCTGCCGAAGGCTTCCAGAGACTTTCGGACGCCTGGCGCGCCACAAAGAGGTTGCAGGACAACAGCACGCTGACCGTCACGGCCGGCCCCGCCTTTACCGCCAAGTGGCTGGCGCCGCGGCTGATCGAGTTTGCCCGCGCCCATCCAGACATCGACCTGCGTTTCGTGGCGACGCTGCGGATGCTGGACTTTGAAAGGGACGAGGTGGATGTGGCCATCCGCTTTGGGTATGGCCCCGACCCCGGTCTCTACTCAGTGCCCCTGCGCCGCGAATGGTTCGTGCCGGTCATGACGCCCGAGCTGGCGGAACGCTACCCCACCCCCGAAAGCCTGACAAAGGCACCGTTGATCTTCGACGATTCCGTGACCTTCCTTGACCCTCCCTGCGACTGGACCACCTGGTTCCGGGCAGTGGGGATAGACTTCCGCCCCGAGCACGGGCCGCATTTCAGCCAGGCCGATCACGCAGTGGATGCTGCCCTGGCCGGGGCGGGTGTCGTGCTGGGGCGCAGAGCAATGGTCGTCAAGGATCTGTTCGACGGCAAGCTGGTCGCCCCCTTTTCGACCGCGATCCAGTCGCGCGCGCTGTTCCGGTTCCTGGCCCGGAAAGGCGCCGAGGATCGCCCGCAAATTCGCGCATTCCGCGACTGGATGCTTGCAGAGATCGAAAAAACCCGGATGGTCTCGGAACGATTCACCGTGATCGATGTCGAGGATATTCCCGCCCAATGACGAAAACCCGCGCTACCGCAATCGGCTTCGTTGCCGTTCTGCTCTGGTCTCTGCTTGCTCTGTTCACGGTGGGATCGGCCCCGATTCCGCCCCTGTTGCTGAACGCAATCTGTTTCACCATCGGCGGAACGCTTGGCCTGATCTGGACTGCGCGCAGCGGGGGGTTGGCGCAGCTGAAACATGTGCGCTGGACCGTCTACCTGTTCGGCGCAATGGGGCTGTTCGGCTATCACGCGCTGTATTTCTCGGCGCTGCGCATGGCGCCTGCTGCCGAGGCGGGGCTGATCGCCTATCTCTGGCCTTTGCTGATCGTCCTGTTCTCGGGCCTGCTGCCGGGCGAATCCCTGCGCGCCGGGCACCTGTTCGGCGCCTGCCTGGGCTTTGCGGGCGCGGCGCTGATCATCACCGGCGGGGGCAGCACCGGGTTTCAGGCGCAGCATCTGCCCGGCTATGCGCTGGCCTTTCTGTGCGCGCTCACCTGGTCGGGCTATTCCGTCCTGTCGCGTCGGCTGGGCAATACGCCCACCAATTCGGTCGCCGTCTTCTGCGTCGCGACGGCCATCGCGTCGTGGGGGCTGCATTTCGCCCTGGAGGAAACCGTGTTCCCGGACAGCACGATCGGCTGGCTGTCCACCTTTGCACTCGGCCTCGGGCCGGTAGGACTGGCGTTCTATGTCTGGGATGTCGGGGTCAAGCACGGTGACATTCAGATCCTCGGTACCAGCTCTTACGCGGCACCGCTGCTGTCAACCTTGGCACTTGTGGTGGCCGGGATCGCCGCTCCGTCATGGACGTTAGCGATCGCGGCCCTGCTCATCACCGGCGGTGCCGCCATGGCGGCACGCGCCAGCCTCAAACGTTAGCTGGAAAGCCGTTCGATCTCTTCTTTGAGTTTGAGCTTCTGTTTCTTCAGCTGAGCTATGTGGAGATCATCGATGCCTGGGGAGCGTTGTGCTTCTTCTACTTCGAGACTGAGGTTTGCGTGCTTCTTCTTCAGTTCGGTCAGATGTGCGCTCACGCTCATGGCGATCCTCCTTCTCTTGCGATGTAACGATACGAGTTGACCACATCGTTTTCCGACTGTCACGCCGCATCGCGAAGAATCCGTCACAAATCCGACATTTTCGGCTGAACGCTGCCTATCGACCCGAGGGCCATGGCAGGGCCGCCCCGTCGCGCAACACGGCGGAAATCTCGGGGGTATAGCTGTCTGCGTCGCGCAGATGCCTGTCGCCGGCATGCAGAATCAAGGGTGCATGCAATCGAAATGCCGCACGCCCGCCCTTGCGGGCCCGCAGGATCAGCAACTCGGGCGCGCGGCCGGCCCGGGCGGAAAGCGGCAGCACCTCGATCGATCCAAGCCGGCCTGAACAAGCGGCCAGCATCTCTGGCAGACGGTCTGCCCGCTGGATGACATGCAGGTATCCCTTGGGCGCAAGCCTTTTGGCCGCGACGTCGAACCAGAGGGCCAGGGGTGTTCTTTCGCCCAGCGCGACGCTGCGCCCTTCATCCGTCGCAGGGCTGTGCGCGCCAGAGCGGTAATAGGGCGGGTTTGCCAGAACGTGATCGAACTGACGTTGTTTCATCTCTGCCGGCAGAGCGGACAGGTCGCCCTCGACCACCTCAAGCTCCGCAGCGTTCCCGGCGGCGTTGCGACGTGCCAGTTCCGCATAGGCGGGTTGCAGTTCGACCCCCGTCAGGCCCAGCCCGGAAACCCGCGCGGCGAGGCAAAGGATCGCAGCCCCAGCGCCACAGCCCAGTTCCAGAACCGACTGACCGGCGCGCGCGGGAAGCGAAGCCGCCAGCAGAACCGGGTCCACACCGGCGCGATATCCCTCTCTGGGCTGCCACAACCGGATGCGGCCGCCCAGAAAATCGTCGCAGGTCAGATCGCTGTCACCAAACCCGGCCATCACCGCAGGGGAACCTCGTTGTCGCGCATCACGCGCATGGCGCGGTCGAAATCCTTGGCGCGCACCAGCAGACGGCGCGGAAAGATTCCGATGCCGCCTTCGAGGATGCTCATATTTACGTCCATCTCAAAGCAGTCTATATCCTCGCCTTCAAGAAGGGCGGACGCAAAGGCCAGGACGGTCGGATCGGTGCTGCGCAGAAGTTCTTTCATGGGGATGGATCTAAGGGCAAGGCGGGGCGTTAGTCGAGCCTTGTAGCAGGAGTGTGATGAACATCAACGCGATCTCGAAACCGCATGAACGGCTGGCGGCGATCCTGAGCGATGAAATGGCGGCCGTGAACGAGTTGATCCGCATTCGCATGGCGTCGGAACACGCTCCGCGTATCCCCGAGGTGACGGCGCATCTGGTCGAGGCCGGTGGCAAGCGGCTGCGGCCGATGCTGACCTTGGCAGCGGCCAAGCTGTTCGACTATGC
Organism: Ruegeria marisrubri; assembly: GCF_001507595.1. GTDB lineage: Bacteria > Pseudomonadota > Alphaproteobacteria > Rhodobacterales > Rhodobacteraceae > Ruegeria > Ruegeria marisrubri. Next base: position 67,434 of record NZ_LQBQ01000035.1, on the reverse strand, counting down.
CGGCGAGCATCACATCCGCCTGGCAGCCACCGTCGAATTCATCCACACCGCGACCCTGCTGCATGACGACGTGGTGGACGAAAGCGCCCAGCGGCGCGGCCGGCCGACCGCCAACCTGCTGTGGGACAACAAGTCCAGCGTTCTGGTGGGCGACTACCTGTTCTCGCGCAGCTTCCAGTTGATGGTCGAAACCGGCTCGTTGCGGGTTCTGGACATTCTCGCGAATGCTTCGGCCACGATCGCCGAAGGCGAAGTGCTGCAGATGACGGCGGCCACTGACCTTGCCACCGACGAGAGTGTCTATCTGCAGGTGGTGCGCGGCAAGACGGCTGCACTGTTCTCGGCCGCAACCGAAGTGGGCGGCGTCATCGCCGGCGCCACGGACGAGCAGGTCAAGGCGCTGTTCGACTATGGCGACGCGCTGGGCATCGCGTTCCAGATCGCCGACGACCTGCTGGATTATCAGGGCGACAGCAAGGCCACCGGCAAGAACGTCGGAGACGATTTCCGCGAGCGCAAGCTGACCCTGCCGGTGATCAAGGCCGTCGCCCAGGCCAGGGACGAGGAGCGCGCATTCTGGGGGCGCACCATCGAAAAAGGTCGCCAACAGGAAGGCGACCTGGAAGAGGCCCTTGCCCTGATGGCCAAGTATGGCACGCTGGAGGCGACCCGTGCCGACGCAAATGCCTGGGCGGCCAAGGCCAAGGCGTCACTGGATCTTCTGCCCGATCACGAGATCCGCACATTGCTGCGGGGCCTAGCCGATTATGTCGTGGCGCGGCTGAACTGAGTTCACGCGACCGCCGCACAGGCAACCGACCACCAGTCGGGATGCGTCACGCGAATTGCCTCAAGCGCCTGCTTCTGTGACTCCGCGTCCTTGAAGATCGCGAAACAGGTCGCACCCGACCCGGACATGCGGGCAAGCTGGCATCCGGGGCTGTCGCGCAAGGCATCCAGAACCGTCTGGATCACCGGGGCCGCTTCGATTGCGGGCGCTTCCAGGTCGTTCCGCTGCGCGGCCAGCCATTCGATCCAGCCTTCCTTGGGCATCGGCCAGTCCATCGGCGGATTGGTCTTGCGTCGCAACGCCTTGAACACGAGGGGCGTGGGCACTTCCACGCCCGGATTGACCAGGAGAAGCCGCAGCGGCAAGGCCGGGTCAAGATCGGTCAGCTGCTCGCCGATCCCCTCCATCCGCACCATGCCGCGACGCAGGCACAAGGGCACGTCCGCCCCCAGCGACAGGATCTCCGGCATGGCCGGAAGCGGCTTTCCGGAAAGCTTTGACAGCGCACGCAAGGTCGCCGCCGCATCCGACGAGCCCCCGCCAATTCCGGCCGCGGCGGGCAGGTGCTTTTCCAGGTGGATATCCGCGTCGACACCAATCGCCCTGGCCGCGCGAACGACAAGGTTGCCATCGCCCGTCGGCACGCCTGCCGCCCTGGGCCCGCTGACCGTCAGACGCGTGGCCTCGGCGGACGAAACGGTTACACGGTCGCCCACATCGGCGAAGATCACGAGCGAATCCAGCAGGTGATAGCCATCCGCGCGCTGGCCGGTCACATGCAGGGTCAGGTTGATCTTGGCAGGAGCAAACTCCTCAACCGTCATTGGCGACCTTCAGGGGCGGAGCCCCCTCTTCCGCCAACACCGCATCCAGGCCGACCTCCAGCTTTCGGCGGATGCGCTCGGGGTCGGCTTCGCCGTCGGTGTCCTCGGGGTCGATGAAGGACAGGGCGCGTTTCCACTGGAACTCGGCCTCGCGGGCCCGGCCCACCGCCCAGTACACGTCGCCCAGGTGGTCGTTGACCACTGGATCGACCGGCATCAGTTCGACGGCGCGTTCCATGTGCCCGACCGCTTCGTCATAGCGCCCCAGCCGGAACAGCACCCAGCCGAGGCTGTCCACGATATAGCCGCTGTCGGGCCGCGCCTGGACCGCGCGTTGAATCATTTCCAGCGCCTCGTCCAGTTTTTCCCGTCTTTCGACCAGCGAATAGCCCAGATAGTTCAGCACCTGCGGCTGCTCGGGGTTGAGCTCCAGCGCGGAGCGGAAATCCGCCTCGGCCTTCTCCCACTGTTTCAACCGCTCGTGACAGATGCCGCGGGCGTAATACAGGAACCACTCGGCACCCGCGCCTTCTGCGGAATATTCCAGAGCCTTGTCATAGGCGCGCACGGCATCGGCGTATTTTTCCTGCTGCCGCAACAAATCACCCAGCGAACTGTGCACGACCGGCAATTCGGGATGGTCCTGCGCCAGCTTTTCCAGAACTTCGATGGCGGCGTCCGTCTTGCCGGCGCGGCGCAGTGCCTCGGCCCGGCCCAGTTCGGCGGCGTGGTAGTCGGGGCTGCTGGTCGGCACCATCCGATAGGTCGCGACCGACAAATCATATTGGCCAAGTTCGTCCAGCAGTTCTGCACTCAGCAAAAGCGCATCAATGTGGTCGGGCCGCAGGAAACTCGCCGTGCGTGCGTAGATCAGGACATACTCGTCCGCGGCCTCGCCATTGAGGGCGGCCCCCAAAGTGAAGAACACCTCGGCCATTCCCTCGACCGCCGAGCGCACATGGGTGAACGGCAGCTTCTCTCCGGCTTCAAGCCGCGCGGCCACATTTGCCACCGCCGGGTCCGTCTGCGCGCCAAAGGCCTGTGTCAGACTTTCCAGCGCCTGTTCGTTGCGGTCGAGTTGCGAGAGGACCTCGGCCCTGGCCAAGGCCGCCCGGCGCGAGATTCGGGCAACCCGGCCGCCATCGGCCGCGAAGATCTCTTCGGCGCCTTCGAAATCGCCGACCGAGGCCAGCGCCATCGCCTTGTGATATCGCGCGAAATCTTGCAGCCCGTTTTCTTCGGCCACCTTGTCGAACTGCTCCAGCGCCTTGGAAACCGCACCGGTCCCCATATAGGCCCAAGCGGCAAGCAGACCGTCCACCAGCGGACCGATCCCCTGACTCTCGGGATCGCGGGCGAGGAGTTCCTCGAATTTTTCCTGGGCGATCAGGTTCGCCACGATCACCATATGCGCGACCTGGCTGCGCAGCCCCTGCGCCTCCATTCGCTGCGCGATGGGATAGGCGCGCTCCAGCTCGCCCAGAGCCAACTGGGCATGGACGACGTTTTCCATCAACGTGACGTTGTCGGGGTCCCGCACCAGAGCCTGAACGAAGTATTCCGCCGCCGCGGCGTAGTCGCTGTCATGCATGGCTTGCCGACCGGCAAGATAAGCGCCCACGCCGGATTGCGCCGCAAGCGGCGCCGGCAACGCGATACCAGCTGCAATCACGGCTATCGCCGCGTGACGAACCAAGGAAAACACCGAAATCCTGCCTTTTGCTCTTGTGCTGGAAATCAAGCTAGGGCTTCGGTGACCAAGAGGCAATGGCAGAGCGTTTTCCGCCCCGCCATTGCCCGGTTTTCTGCTCACATGTTGGGATAGTTCGGCCCGTCTCCGCCCTGCGGCGTCGTCCAGGTGATGTTCTGGCTCGGGTCCTTGATGTCGCAGGTTTTGCAGTGGACGCAGTTCTGGAAGTTGATGACGAATCGCGGCTGGTCCTCGTCGGTGACAACTTCGTACACGCCTGCCGGACAATACCGTTGCGCCGGCTCGTCGAACCTGGGCAGGTTGACCTTTACCGGGATCTCGGGGTCGGTCAGCTTGAGGTGGCAGGGCTGGCTTTCTTCGTGGTTGGTGAAGGAAAACGCCACGTTGGTCAGGCGATCGAAGGACAGGGTCCCGTCCGGCTTGGGATAGTCGATCTTCTGGTGCTTGCTGGCCTCCTCGGTCGATTCCGCATCGGTCTTGCCGTGGCCCAGGGTGCCGAACAGCGAGAAGCCCATCGTGTTGGTCCACATGTCGAGCCCACCCAGAGCCAGCGAGGGGATCATGCCCCATTTGGACCACATCGGCTTGACGTTGCGCACCTTCTTGAGGTCCTTGGCGATCGGACCGGTGCGCACCTCGTTTTCATATTCGGCCAGCTCGTCGCCGCCGCGTCCGGCCTTGATGGCCTCGAAGGCCGCCTCGGCCGCGGCCTTGCCCGACAGCATCGCGTTGTGGTTGCCCTTGATGCGCGGCACGTTGACCATGCCCGCCGAGCAGCCCAGCAGCGCCACGCCCGGCGCCACCAGCTTGGGCAGGGACTGCCAGCCGCCCTCGGTGATCGCACGGGCGCCGTAGGCCACGCGCTTGCCGCCCTTGAGCAGTTCGGCCACCATCGGGTGATGCTTGAACCGCTGGAACTCCATGTAGGGATACAGGTGCGGGTTCTTGTAGTTCAGGTGCACCACGAAGCCCACATAGACCTGGTTGTTTTCCAGGTGATAGATGAACGAGCCGCCCCCGGCATTGCCACCCAGCGGCCAGCCCATCGTGTGGGTGACCGTTCCCTCCTTGTGCTTGGCGGGGTCGATCTCCCAGATTTCCTTCATGCCGACGCCGTATTTCTGCGGCTCTTTGCCGGCCTGCAGGTCATATTTGGCGATCACTTCCTTGGAGAGCGACCCGCGCACACCTTCCGAGAGGAAGACGTATTTGCCGTGCAGTTCCATCCCCGGCTCGGTGTTGGGGCCATAGGACCCGTCGGGTTCCAGCCCGAAGACACCGGCCACGACGCCCTTGACCTCGCCATTGTCACCATAGACCAGTTCCGAGCAGGCCATGCCGGGGAAGATCTCGACGCCCAGTTCCTCGGCCTGTTCGGCCATCCACCGGCAAACATTGCCCATCGAGACGATGTAGTTGCCGTGGTTGTTCATCAGCGGCGGCATCGGCCAGTTCGGGATGCGCAGTTGGCCGGCCTCGCCCAGCATGTAGAAGTTGTCTTCGCGCACGGGCACGTTCAGCGGCGCGCCCTTTTCCTTCCAGTCGGGGATCAGCGCATCCAGACCGCAAGGGTCCAGCACGGCGCCCGACAGGATATGCGCGCCGACCTCGGAGCCCTTTTCCAGCACCACGACGTTCAGATCTGCGTCGAGCTGTTTCAGACGGATGGCCGCCGACAGACCCGCCGGGCCGGCACCCACGATCACCACGTCATATTCCATCGCTTCGCGTTCAATTTCGGCCATCGTGGGCTCCTTCGCTAACTTTCCGAATTGGCGCTCTCAACGCATGATCGGCGCAATTTTGTTTCACGGCTGATTAACCGCTGTGAAACGGCCGGGTCAATCAAAACACGGCGTAACACTGCCGCAATGCGGCATTTCAGTCCTCGGGCGCGTCACCCATCAGGTACCTGGGACCGCTGCCATACGTTTTTGCCCGGTCGTCGGGGTTGTAGAGCGCGCATTTCGGCAGGCTCAGGCAGCCGCAGCCGATGCAGCCGTCCAGATTGTCACGCAGGCGCAGCAAGGCATCGATTCGCTGATCCAGATGCGCGCGCAGGCCTTGGCTGATCTTTTTCCAATCCGCAGGTGTGGGTGTGCGGTTGTCGGGCAGGCCGGCCAGCACCTCGCGGATTTCGGGCAGGGTCAGGCCGAACTGCTGGGCGATCATCACGAAGCTCAGCCGACGGATGTCGGCTCGCTGGTACCGCCGCTGCCCGCCCGGATTGCGCCAGGGGGAAATCAGGCCCTGCGTCTCGTAGTAGCGGATGGCGGATACCGCCAACCCCGTGCGACGCGCCAGCGCGCCGATGGAAAGGCCTTCGGATGCGGGCATCGGTTCCTCCCGAAAAAATCTCTTGAGCTAAAGTTAGGTTTAGGAATTACGGTGAGTCGAAACAAGCCTGACATGAAAAGGAGACCCCATGATGGCGACGCTGGAGCACACGAACTTCACCGTCCGCAACCCGCAGGCCACCGCGGCCTGGATGCAGGACGTATTCGGATGGAAAACCCGCTGGGAAGGCCCGGCGATCGCGGGCGGCTATACCGTGCATGTGGGCAGCACGCATACCTACCTAGCGCTGTATGCCCCTGCCGACCCGAAGCCGGCGGGCGAAAGCAGCTATGACACCATCGGCGGGTTGAACCATGTTGGCGTGCTGGTCGAGGACATCGACGCGACCGAGGCCAAGGTCCGCGCCGCCGGTTTCGAGCCGCACAACCACGCAGATTACGAACCCGGGCGCCGGTTCTATTTCGACGATGACAACGGCATCGAATTCGAGGTTGTTCAGTATGATTGAGATGCTGTGGCTGAACGTTCCGCCGGGTCGCTGGCACTCGGACAATCGTCACGACCGGCGTCACCGGCGGATTCCGACCGATCGCAAACGGCGCCAAGCCGCGAATTGACCAGTCAACCCCCTTGGCCCCTTGCATTTCGCGGCCTATTTGGGTCAGGTAATTGTTGAACCAACCACTCGCCCCGGCGCATCATGCGGCGGGGCGATGAAATTTTGCGTGGAAAAGAGACATGGAAAAAATTCCGATGACGCCTTCGGGCTTCGCCGCGCTTGAGGCCGAGTTGAAAAAGCTCAAGACCGAAGAGCGGCCCGCCATCATCAAGGCCATTGCCGAGGCCCGCGAACATGGCGACCTGTCCGAGAATGCCGAGTATCATTCTGCCCGCGAAAAGCAGTCCTTCATCGAGGGCCGCATCAAGGAGCTGGAAGGCATCCTGTCGCTTGCCGACGTGATCGACCCCGGAAAGCTCTCGGGTGCAATCAAATTCGGTGCGCGTGTGACGCTGGTGGACGAGGACACCGATGAGGAAAAGACCTGGCAGATCGTGGGCGAGCACGAAGCCAACATCGAGGCCGGTCTTCTCAACATCAAATCCCCGATCGCGCGCGCCCTGATCGGCAAGGATGAAGGCGACAGCGTCGAGGTCCGCACACCCGGCGGCCTGCGGTCCTATGAAATTCTGAGCATCCAGTACTCCTGACGGAGCTTTTCATGTCCGAGCAACAGCCAGATCGCGATTCGGACCGCCCGACGTCTTTGGGTATCTTCGACCGCCCCCAATGGGCCGCCATCACGGGGGTCGAAATCGTCGCGATCTTGCTGAGCCTGGCCTGGCTGATCTTCGCGGTCGTTTTTCTGGTCATGCCGTCGGACGAGGGCGCCAGCGGACTGGTCGTGACGATGCTGGCCGTCTTCATGCCGGTGGCGATGATCTGGGTCGCCGCGACCGCCATGCGCGCCAGCCGCATCATGCGCGAGGAAAGCCGCCGTCTGCAGACCGCGATCGACGCGATCCGCAACACCTATGTCAAGGAACGGCAAACGACGATTTCGCACGAGCCCTCGGTGACGAAGAAGCTCGACGAAATCGTCGAGACCGCGAAGAAGACCGAGACCGTGCTGGCGACGTTCTCGACGTCGCGACAGGACACCCCCCGCCCCGTCAAGTTCACCCATGCGAATACGCAGCCCACGGCGGGACAGGCGTCGCTCGAACTGGGAACGCCGGCCGAGGACCTGTCGCCGCCGCTGACGACCGAGGAATTCATCCGCGCCCTGAACTTTCCGGAAACGACGGAAGACACCGAAGGGTTTGCGGCGCTGCGCAGGGCGCTCAAGGACCGCAAGGCATCACAACTCATCCAGGCCGCGCAGGACGTTCTGACCCTGCTCAGTCAGGAGGGGATCTACATGGATGATCTGCGGCCCGACATGGCGCGGCCCGAAGTCTGGCGCCAATTCGCACAAGGAACCCGCGGTCGGGCCGTTGCGGCGCTCGGCGGCATACATGACCGCTCATCCCTGGCGTTGACCGCGGGGCGGATGAAGCAGGACCCGATCTTCCGCGACGCGGCCCATCACTTTCTGCGGCGCTTCGACCAGATGATCATCGATTTCGAGCCCGAAGCGAGCGATGCCGAACTGACGGCACTGGGCGAGACGCGCACCGCGCGGGCCTTCATGCTGTTGGGGCGGGTGGCCGGCACGTTCGACTAGTCGCCGTCTGGCACTCCCGGAAACCCGCAACGTTGGGGCTACAGGCCGAAACTTGCATAGGGGATGAATCGGACCGGGTCTCCGGGCCGAATGTGACGTTCCCCATCCTCGATCTCGGCCAATCCTTCGGCCCAGCTGAGACCGCTGATGCGGCCGGAACCTTCGGAGTGGAATACCTCGACCCGGCCGTCCCGGACACGGGCGCGCAGATACTCGCGGCGGCCTGGCTTCTTGCGCTTCTCGAAGGCAGCCGGCAGGTCAAATCCCTGCGGCGCGCTCCAGCCCTCGCCAGCCAGCAACCCCATGGCGGGACGGGCGAAGATCAGCGTGCAGACCATCGCCGCCACCGGGTTGCCCGGCAGCCCGAAAACCGGCGTTCCGTTCCAGACGCCCAAGGCCAGGGGCCGTCCGGGTTTCAGCGCGATGCGCCACTCCTGCATGGCCCCGGCCTCGCGCAGGAGGGCCGAGACATGATCCTCGTCCCCCGCCGAGGCACCGCCGCTGGTCAGGATCACGTCGGCCCTGGCCGCTGCCTGGTTCAGCCTGTCTCTCAACAGCTCCCGCTCGTCGGCGACGCGCCCCATGTCGATCGCCTCGAAGCCAAGCCTTTCCGCCACGGCCAGAAGCATCGGCCGGTTGGCGTCAAAGATCTGTCCCGGGCCGGCCTCCTGCCCCGGCTCGACCAGTTCGTCCCCGGTCGACAGCACCGCCACGCGCAGCGGGGTCCGCACCTGCACCCCGGCCAGCCCGACGGCCGAGAGCAACGCAAGATCCGCAGGCGTCAGCCGGCGTCCGGCCGGCAGGATCACGTCGCCGGCAGCCACGTCCTCGCCCGCCTTGCGGGTATTGGCCCCCTGCCTGAGCGGGCCGCGAAAGGCGATATGCCCCTGCTCGACAGTCACGTCTTCTTCCAGGATGACCGTATCCACCCCCTCGGGCAGGGCCGCCCCCGTCAGCACGCGCAGCGCCTGCCCGGCAGGTACCGTCCCCTCGAAGGGAACCCCCGCCGCGGCGCGCCCTTCGGCCAGCGGCAGGACATGGCTGCCCTCGGGAAAGCCGCCCGCAAAGCCGTATCCATCCACCGCCGAGTTGGGCAGCGGCGGGTTCGACCGTTTGGCGATGGCATCGACCGTCAATATCCGCCCCAACGCCCGTGACACCGGAACGCTTTCGATCCGCGTGACGGGCCTCAGCCGCTCCTGCAGGAGGGCCAGCGCCTCGTCCACCGGGGTCCAGTTCACGCCCGGCGGCAGGGCAAAGCAGTCGTTCTTCAGGGGCGGCGGGGCTATGTCCGGCTTGTTCTGGCTCACTGGCAACGTCCTTCTATTCCTTCCGGCCTGTTCTTCGTTTTCACGGATAGCCGCAATTCAAGGTCACAACCCCACTTCCCCAAGGATGAAATCGGCAATCGCCCTGGTGTCGTTCAGGTCAAAGACGGGCCGGTCCAGCTCCAGCGGCGTGTCGCTGGCCACGGCGCGTATGGTTTCATCCTGCGCCGCGATCAGCGGGTTGCCGGGTTCGGCCCGGAATGCCTCGACCTTGGGGTGCCGCTCGCGCTTGTAGCCCTCGATCAGCACCAGATCGACGGGCGACAGCCGACCCAGCAGATCGGCCAGCGGCGGCTCGGGGGCGCCACGTAGCTCCTGCATGTGGGCGACGCGGTATTTCGAGGCCAACAGCACCTCCTGCGCGCCCGCCTCGCGGTGGCGATAGCTGTCGCGGCCGCGATGGTCCACGTCAAAGGAGTGATGCGCATGCTTGACCGTCGAAACCGTGAAGCCGCGCCCGGTGATCTCGGCCACAAGCCGCTCCATCAGCCCGGTCTTGCCCGCGTTCTTCCAGCCGGTGACGCCGTAGATCCTCATGCCCCCTCCAGCATCGCCTCGGCCCGGGCCAGATCTTCGGGCGTGTTGACGTTGAAGAACGGGTCGAACCCTTCGACCGGGAACAGCGCCTCGCGCCCGCCATGCCGGTCGGTCCACAGCACCACCTTGCGCAGCCCGTCGTTCAGCGCCGCCCGCAGGTCGTCGCGCAGGGCGACGGGCCAGAGGCCGAAGGTCGGGTGCCGATTGACCCGGCCGCCGGATTTCAGCGCCTCGCCCTCTCCTCGCGGGGTGGTGGCCAGCACCAATGGATGCGCCTGCCCCTCGGAGGCCCGAACCAGCCTTTCCACCAGATCAAGCGGGAAAAAGGGCGTGTCGGCGGCGGCGGTCACGATGGTCTCGGCGCCCTGTCCCGCGGCCCAGTCGAGCCCGGCCAGAACACCCGCCAGCGGCCCGGCGAAACCTTCGATGGAATCCGCGATCACCGGCAGGCCCAGATCGGCAAAGCGGTCTGGATCGCCATTGGCGTTGAGCGCCATGGCACCGACCTGCGGTCGCAACCGCTCGATCACGCGGGTCAGCAAGGTCTGCCCGCCCAGCGTCAGCAGGCCCTTGTCTCCGCCGCCCATGCGGGTGGCCCTGCCGCCCGCCAGTATCACGCCAAGGGGCTTTTGCATTTTCTTACCCTTCTGCGCTTTTGCGTCGATGTTTCTTGTCCTCGACCGGCACCGTCGAAGGGTCCGCGTCGCGCACCAGCCTGTCGGCCCCGGAAAGACAGACGAACCGATGCCCGCGCATCCGGCCGATCAGGGTCAGGCCGACCTCACGCGCGATCTCGACCCCCCAGGCGGTAAAGCCCGAGCGCGAGGCCAGAACCGGGATGCCCATCATCGCCGTCTTGATCACCATTTCCGAGGTCAGCCGACCGGTGGTGTAGAGGATCTTGTCGCCCGCCGTCTCGCCCTCGGACAGCATCCAGCCCGCGATCTTGTCCACCGCGTTGTGGCGACCCACGTCCTCCATGTAGACCAGTGGGCGGTTCTGCTGGCACAGGACCGTGCCGTGGATCGCGCCGGCCTCAAGATAGAGCGACGGCGTGCGGTTGATCTTGGCCGCCAGATCATAGAGCCACGAGGTGCGCACCGGCACCTGCGGCAGGGTCACGCCCTCGAGCCCCTCCATCATGTCGCCGAACACCGTGCCCACCGCGCAGCCGCTGGTGCGGGTCTTTTTCCTGAGCTTGTCCTCGTAGGAGGTCTCGCGCGCCGTGCGCACCACCACGGTTTCCAGATCGTCGTCGTAATCGACGCGCGTGATCTCGTCATCCGGGCGCAACATGCCCTGGTTGCGCAGAAAACCCAGCGCCAGATATTCGGGGTAGTCGCCGATGGTCATCGCCGTCACGATCTCTTGCGCGTTCAGAAAGATCGTCAGGGGGCGTTCCTCGACCACCGAAATCCGGCTTGTCTCGCCGTTCTGGTCGATGCCCTCTACCGCGCGGGTCAGTCGCGTAGACTTGGGATCGGGGGCGATGATGTAGTCTGACAGATCCGTCTCGGTGGCCAATTGCAACCCTCTCGCATGACCGTTACAGGTGACGCGCTCACCATAGGATCTAGCCATGGCTTTCACCACATCCAATTCATACTACTGGAAGGGTTTTCGCGATGGCGCGCCGTTCGTTTTCGTGGCCGTTCCCTTCGGAACGCTGTTCGGCGTGTTCGCGACCGAGGCCGGGCTGAACATCGTCCAGACGATGGCCTTTACCGCGACCGTCTTTGCCGGGGCCGCGCAGTTCGCGGCCCTGCAGCTGATGCAGGACGGCGCACCGACGCTGATTGTTCTGGCCTCGGCGCTGGCCGTGAACCTGAGAATGGCGATGTATTCCGCGTCGCTGACGCCCTATCTGGGCAGCGCGCCGCTGTGGCAACGCGCCTTTGCCGCCTACCTGACGGTTGACCAGTCCTATGCCTGTTCGATCGCGCGCTTCGAGGCAGAGCCGCAGATGACCGTGCCGCAGAGGATGGCCTATTTCTTTGGTTCAGTGACGCCGATCACACCGCTCTGGATCCTCAGCACCTATCTGGGCGCCGTTCTGGGCACCCGGATACCGGAAAGCTGGGCGCTGGATTTCGCCCTGCCGATCACCTTCCTGTCGATGATCGGTCCGATGATGCGCACCATGGCGCATGTCGTGGCCGCGCTGGTCGCGGTCGCCGTGTCGTTGATGACGGTGGCCATTCCCTTCAACCTCGGGCTGCTGATCGCGGGCTGCGCCGGCATGATCGCCGGAGCGCAGGCCGAAGTCATGCTGGACCGCAGAAAGGCCAAGGCATGAATACCGTCGATCCGGTCACCATGTGGATCATCATCGTCGGGCTGGCGGTGGGCAGCTATGCGCTGCGGTTCGTGTTCATCGGCCTTGTGGGCGACCGCCAGATGCCCGCGTGGTTGCTGCGGCACTTGCGCTATACGGCGGTGGCCATCCTGCCCGCGCTGATCGCTCCTCTGGTCGTGTGGCCCTCGGCCACCGGAGGAGAGGCCGATCTGCCGCGGATGAGCGCGGCGGCGGTCGCCGTGACGGTGGGGTTGGTTTCCAAGAACGTGCTTGCGGCAATCTTTTCCGGCGCGGCAACGCTCTATGGGATGCTCTACCTACTGGGATAGGGAACCGCGATCCAGCGCGTTGAGCTTGGCGTTGTTCTCGGCCAGGCCCTTTTGCAGATCGGCATCGTCGTTTTCATAGTATTCCTCGGTCACGACACCGGGATACTTTCCGAACTGTTCCGCCAGCTTCAACGGCTGGTAAACGACGTCGATGTCCTGGAACCCCGGCACCTGCTGCAACAGCCGCGCCGTGTAGTTGGCGCAAAAGGCACCGGGCACCGGCCCCATCTGTTTCGCAAGGCGATAGGCGATTTCCGCCTGTTCCGGCGTCACCTGCAACTCCTGAATAAGCGCATGGTGCGTCGAGCGGGCATGAGACCCGCGATAGGCCTGCTCGACTGCCGGCGTGATTCCGTACAACACGTCGTCCAGAACCGGGACAATGTCCGCATGGAATGACCCCGCAGGATCGAAAATCACCCGCTCGCTGGCGTTGATCATCAGGGATGTGTGCGCCCCGGCGCCAGTCCGGTTGTTCACCATCGTGTAGAGCGTCAAGGTCGCAGGCCCCGGATCGCGGTAGGATCGCGCCGCGATCTTCGCCGGATCAGCTTCGGGGCCGCGGGTGTTGGTGGCGCATGCTGCGAGCGTCAGGCTCACCATGCAGGCAATGAACAACCGGAACACGGGCCACACCGATCGGATCAGGATGCGAATACTGCCAGGAAGAGCAGGACGAAAAAGATGGCCGCAACGCTCCAGATGATGAACTTCACGAAACTGTTGAAGGTTTCGGTCTGTTCCTTGATGTCCATTTCGCCGTGTTTGTACTCAGCCATTGTTTGCATTCCTATTCGCGTGTTTTCTCGGTGAATAATGGATTCTCGCGCCTCTGTCACCACGTCATTCGCGCGCATCTCCAAGAGCGTCGAAAGGTGTGCAATCGGGATAGCCGAATCCCCAGCGCCACGGCAATCCGGTGCAAGGGGCGCCACCGAAACGGACGGCCATGAACATGGCCCTTGCGATGGTTTCGTATGCGCCCCGAACCTGCTCGGGCTTCACACCATAGTATTCGGCAATCCCGTCCACGCGTTCGTCACCCTTTCGGATCACGCAGGCTTGCAGCTCTTCGTCCGCCGTCAGACGCGCCTGGTAACTTGCCTCGGCTTCCGATGCGCCGCCGGCGTCGTGGTAGGCGCGATCATGGATCACGCAGCAGGCTTCCCACGGAGGGGCGTTTTCGTGGGCTGAGGCAAAATCGGGAAAGGTATCGGCGACCAGTTCCCAACTCGAAGACAGCCCGCCGGAACACCCGTCGGTCTCGAACGGCGAAAGGTCGGCCCCCTCACGCGCCTGCATCAATGCCCGATGGCCGGGCATTTCCAATCTCTGCGCGAATTCCTGCGCAGTAAGCGGGCTTGCCAGGCAGGTGGCCAGAATCGCGACCTCAAGGATTCGCATCGCGCATTTCCTTGGTGTCCACTTCCAAGCCAAACTCGGCCGCCAGCCACAGCAGCAGGCGCTCGGCGGGCCCAAGCTCTGCCCGCGCCTCGAACACGCGACGCGCCAGCGCCGGGTCGTCGGTGATCAGCCCGTCAACGCCCATCGAGGCCATGGATGACATCTGCAGCGGATCGTTGACGGTCCAGACATAGATATCCTTGCCCGCCTCATGCACCGAGCGGATCAACCCCGGCGAGGCCATGCCGGCGCTCACGGCGACGAAGTCGCCCTCGAGCCCGGCCAGGTTTCCGACCGCGGTGGCGGCCAGAACGCCGGTGCGCCAGTCCGGGCGCAGATCCCGCATCTTTTGCACGGCCGGATATTTCAGCGACATGACGGCGATATCATCCTGCATCCCAAGATCCTCGACGATCCGGGCGACGCGGCGCTCGAGATCGACATCATGGCCATAATATTTGAGCTCGATCAGAACCTTGGACTTGCCCCGTGCAGCGGCCAGCACATCCCGCAGGGTCGGCGTGCGTTCCTCCGAGAATGCGGGGTCGAACCAGCTGCCGATGTCGATGTCGTCCAAATCCGACATCGTGGCGTCCCAGACCTTGAGGTTGACGCCCGCGAGCTTCATGAAATCGCTGTCATGGGCGACGACCACGACGCCATCCGCCGTCTCCTGCACGTCGATTTCGACCCAGTCCGCGCCGTCCTCAACGGCCTTGAGAACCGAGGCCATGGTATTCTCGGGCCGGATGGCAGCAGCGCCCCGGTGGGCGATCACCTCGACATCTTCCGGTGCCTGAACCTGCGCGAGCACCCGCGCGCTCGCCCAGGCACCGGCAAGAACAGCGATCACGGAAACGGCCGCCAATGCAAGGAGCCGCGGCCGGAGGTTTCCGCCCTCGGCTGCGGGCATCCGGGCAAGCTCGCCCTCGAAGAACCCATCCAGCAGCACCGCCAGCGCCCCCAGCGCCGTCGCCGCCAGAACCAGTCCCGCAAGCGACCAGACGATGACCACGGCAAGGCTGACGGTCAGGGCAAGGCGCAGATTGGTGCCCGCATCCAGCGGAATCAGGGACAGGATCAGGGTGGCGACGGTACCGATCGCCGCCGCGACGGCGATCCGCAAGCCGAGCCACAGGACCAGCTTGATCTTGAGGTCGCTGCGACGCCCCTCCATCAGGCGCGCGCTTTCGCCGAACGCATCGCCCGGCGAAACATTCTCGAACAACACAAGGTGCAAGGACAGCGCCCAGGCCGACAGGCGCCGGATCAGCACCCAGGCAAGCACGAGGACCACCAGTCCGATCAGCACCACCGCCACCCAGAAGGCGGGAGGGTGGAAGGTGAGGTAATAGTTGATGTCGTATTCCGTCAGGGTCCACCAGGCGATCAGCGCCGCCACCGCCGCGAACGGCAGGACCATGGCCATGACCCGCAGAACGAAGCGCAGGGCGAAGGCGAGGATTTTGGGCAGGCGCGACAGCACCAGCGTCAGGGCCGAGCGCCCGGCACGCCACAGGTCGGTCTCGCCCATGCGCAGGCAGGCCGCCATGACCGCAAAGCCCAGCACCTCGGCAACCAGCAGCAGACTGAGCAGCACCAGCGCCGCGACGAACCCGACCGGAGACAGCACGAAGGCGGCGATGTCCTGATCGGTCAGCGCCGACTGATCGGAAAGCGACACGGTCAGGTTGACCACGACGGCCAGGCTCGGGGCGATTGCTGCCAGCGCCAGCAGGCGCAGGACCAGATACAGCGGAACGAATACACGCCTTCGGGTCCAGGCCTCGGCATAGGCTTTTGTCACGACTGGAAAATGTGTCACGCGTTGAACTCCTGAACTATGCGGTCATTCAACGGCGCGAAACCGGGAAAAGCAAGAAGTTGCGATCAGTCCCGCGCGAGATCTTCGGCCAGCCTGAACCCGATGCGGTTGGCCGGCGCGTCCTCGGTGGGTTTGGGCACGGCCCGCAGCATCACGTTCAACTGGCTGACATGCTGGACAAGCTGGTTCCGGGCGCCGGTTTCGTCCCGCCCGTAGAAGGTGACGATATCCGGGTCGAAATAACCCAGCCCCTCGATCCGCAGAACACCGGCATCGCCCCCGGCAAAGCCCATGGCGACCTCGTGGCTGCCGTCCAGTTGGTCCTCGAAATTCTGGATATACAGGATCAGGCGTTCATAGGCCCATTGCGCGGGGCTCTTGGTTTCGACCGGTTTCTGCAGGGGCTTTGGCAGTTCCTTTGGCCCCGGATTGCTGTCGGGGTCCGAATGAACTTCGTGGAAACGCGGCAGGGCCGCGGCCTCGGCGGCCTCGGCTGATGTTTCGATCTTGTCGTCCATCTCTCACTCTTTGCGCTGATACAGCCATGCGCCGTCGGACCGGCGGGTCCGGGTCACCGCACCAATGTGGTAGAGATGGTTCACATGCGCAACCGCCTCGACCAGCGCCAGCCCGTATTCGCCCTCGCCGATATTGCGCTTGAACAGCGGCATGAAACAGTCGGAGGCCGGTTTGGGCGTGTCTAGATGCTCGAGCAGGCGATTGAGCGCGCCGTGGTGATTGTCGATCAACTGCCGCATGCGGATCGGCAGGCCGGTGAAGGGCAGCTTGTGCCCCCCAAGCGCCAGATGATCGGCCCGCGCAAGTGGTTCCAACCGCTCGCAGGTTTCCAGCCATTCGGCCAACGGATCGGCCAGAGGCTCGGTGGCATAGACACCGATATTCGGGCTGATCGAGCTGAGGATCTGGTCGCCGGTGATCACGAGGTTGTCGTCGCGGCTCCAGAAGGTCGCATGCTCCGGCGCGTGGCCGTTGCCCATGTGCACGTCCCAGTCGCGGCCGCCCATGCGGAACACGTCGCCCTGCTTGATCCGGCGGAACCCCAGCGGCATCGGATAGACCATGTCGGCAAAGTTGAACGGCCGTTCCGACATGCGTTTGGCCAGAATCTCCGGCGCCATTCCGGCGCTGCGGTAATAGTCCAGCGTCTCTTCGGGCCAGGTTTCCTGCACGTCCAGGGTCAGCATCCGCGCAAACAGCCACGCGGTTCGGGTCGTCACCAGCTCGGCCCCCTGCTCGGACTGGAACCATCCGGCATTGCCGATGTGGTCGGGGTGGTGATGCGTCGCCACCACCCGGTGCACCGGCTTGCCGGCCAGAGGTCCGGCCAGCAACTGCTCC
Organism: Ruegeria marisrubri; assembly: GCF_001507595.1. GTDB lineage: Bacteria > Pseudomonadota > Alphaproteobacteria > Rhodobacterales > Rhodobacteraceae > Ruegeria > Ruegeria marisrubri. Next base: position 50,508 of record NZ_LQBQ01000035.1, on the reverse strand, counting down.
CAGATGCCACGGGTCTTTTTCGACGAAAACCCGGTGTCGATCACCGTCCAGCCGTCGCCGTCATCCAGCGCGTAGACATTGACGTGATCCAGCTTCATCGGCAGCGGCAGGCGCATCCACAGAACGCCCTCGGCGACCTCTATGGCCTCTCCGGCAGCGGGTGGTTGCTCCCATGGATACCGCATGGCAAGAGGCCTCGCGCCGTCCATCAGACGGCCAGTTCGTCAGCACTGAGCGCGTAGAGATCTTTCGCCCCGTTCTGCGCCTGCGCCAGCAACCCGGCGTGCTCGGGCAACAGCGCGTTGATGTAGAACCGGGCCAGCTTGGCGCGCGGCCCGTCGGGATCGGCCAGTGCGGCGGCCAGGTGAAAGTGACCGCCCAGCACCCGCGCAAAGGCGCGCAGATAGGGCAAGGCACCGGCAAACCGTTCCGTCATGTCGTCCTGAGAGGTCAGCCATTCGGTCGCCTCGCGCAGGGATTCCGTCGCCTCCCAGACCGGGCCTGCCAGTTCGGGCATCGTGGCGCGCGCGCCTTCGGCCTGCGCCTCGATCTCGTCCAGCAGGCGGGCGGCTGCCTCGCCCCCGTCCATCATCTTGCGCCCGACGAGGTCCATTGCCTGAATGCCGTTGGTGCCTTCGTAGATCGCGGTCACGCGGACGTCGCGGTAATACTGCGCCGCACCGGTTTCCTCGATGAAGCCCATGCCGCCATGCACCTGCACCCCGGTTTCGGCGACGCGGATGCCGGTCTCGGTGCCAAAGGCCTTGGCGATCGGCGTCAGCAGCGCCGCCCGGGCCGCCCAGTCCGCGTCCCCCGTGGCCTGCGCCATGTCGATGGCAACCGCGTTGGCCAGCAGGATTGCGCGCGAGGCAAAGACATCGGCCTTCATCTCCATCAGCATCCGGCGCACGTCGGCGTGGTCGACGATCGTGCCCGAGGGCGTCTTGCCCTGCTTGCGCTCCAGCGCATAGGCCAGGGCGTGCTGATAGGCGCCTTCGGCCACGCCGACGCCCTGCCCTCCGACGCCAAGCCGCGCGTTGTTCATCATCGTGAACATGGCCGCCATGCCCTTGTGCTCCTGACCGACAAGCCACCCCTTGGCCCCGTCATACTGCATCACGCAGGTCGGCGAGCCGTGCAGGCCCATCTTGTGTTCCAGCGAGACGACCTTGAGGTCGTTGGCCACGCCCGGGTTGCCGTTCTCATCCGGAATGAACTTGGGCACGAGGAACAGGGAAATCCCCCTGGTACCCGGCGCGCCATCCGGCAGACGTGCCAGCACCAGATGGCACACGTTCTCGCAGAAATCGTTGTCGCCCCACGAGATGAAGATCTTCTGGCCGGTGATCGAATAGGTGCCGTCGCCATTGGGTTCGGCCTTGGAGCTCAGGGCGCCCACGTCCGATCCCGCCTGCGGTTCGGTCAGGTTCATCGTGCCCGACCATTCGCCCGAGATCAGCTTGGGCAGATACAGCTCCTTGATCTCGTCGCTGGCATGGTGTTCCAGCGCCTCGATCTGGCCCTGGCTCATCAGCGGCGCCAGTTGCAGCGACAGGCAGGCGGCGCTCATCATCTCGTTGACCGCAGTGGTCACGGCCATCGGCAGGCCCATGCCGCCATATTCGGGGTTGCCGCTCATCCCGATCCAGCCGCCCTCGGCGATCGCGTTCCAGCCTTCGGCATAGCCGGGCGAGGTGCGCAGCACGCCGTTCTCCAGCCGTGCCGGTTCCAGATCACCCGGGCGCTGCAGAGGCGCCATCACCTGTTCGCACATCTTGCCGGCCTCGGTCAGGATCGCGCTGACCACATCGGAACTGGCTTCGGCAAAGCGCTCGGTCTCGGCGACCTGGTCGAAACCGACCACGTTTTTGAACAGGAACTCGTAATCTGAGATTGGGGCACGATACGGCATGGTCTTCCTCGGGGCTGTCCAACCGGTCGCATCTGCGGGCTTGGAATCCCCCGTCAGCGCCGGTATTTGTCGGGGCTTGGACGATTACCTATCGATACCGCTCTTTCAAGCAACCAAAACGCCGCGTCACCGCACATGCCCCTGCTGACCACAGAATACCTGACCGCAGACGACGCGGGCATTGCCCGGGCCGCCGAATTGCTGCGGCAGGGGCGGCTGGTCGCCTTCCCGACCGAGACGGTTTACGGGCTGGGCGCCGATGCCCGCAACGGCGAGGCCGTGGCGGCGGTCTATGCGGCCAAGGGGCGACCCAGTTTCAACCCCCTGATCGCCCATGTCGCCTCGGTCGAGGCGGCGCGGCGATACGTGCAATGGAGTGATGCGGCCGAAAAGCTGGCGAATGCCTTCTGGCCCGGCCCGCTGACGCTGGTTCTGCCGCTGCGCGAAGGGCACGGGATTTCCTCGTTGGTGACGGCGGGGTTGGATACGCTCGCGGTCCGGGTTCCGGCCCATCCGACAGCCCGGCAACTGCTGGCAGCTTTCGATGGCCCGGTGGCCGCGCCTTCGGCCAACCCCTCGGGCCGGATCAGCCCGACCACGGCCGAGCATGTGCGCACCGGTCTGGATGGCCGCATTGCCGCCGTGCTGGATGACGGCCCCTGCGGCGTCGGTGTGGAATCCACCATCGTCGGCCTTGCCGACGAACCGACCCTGCTGCGCCCCGGGGGGCTGGCCGCGGAAGAGATCGAGGGGGTTCTGGGCAAGACATTGCGGCACCATGAAACCGGTGATCCGCTGTCCGCACCGGGTCAGATGCTGTCGCACTATGCTCCGGACGCGCCTGTGCGCCTGAATGCCCAGGCCCGGCGCGGAGACGAGATCCTGCTGGGTTTCGGCCCGGTGGACTGCGATCTGAACCTGTCCGAAGCAGGAAGCCTGACCGAGGCCGCGGCCAACCTGTTTTCGGCTTTGCACGCGCTGAACGAAACCGGCCGCCCCATCGCCGTGACGCCAATACCGGATCACGGCCTGGGCGTGGCAATCAATGATCGCCTGCGCCGGGCCGCCGCGCCGCGCAACACCTGATCAGGCGCGCCCCGCATTTGCCGAAAGGGTCAGGGGGTCGACCCCGAGTGTCGCCAGGGCGGCCTCCCACTTCTCGTCATCGGCCACGTCAAAGACCAGTTCGGGCGAGGCATCGGTCGTCAGCCAGCCGTTCATCGATATCTCGTCCTCGAGCTGCCCCGGCCCCCAGCCGGAATAACCGAGCATCAACAAGGCCCTTTCGGGCCCCCGCCCGGCGGCAATATCCTCGAGTATGTCAAGCGTTGCCGTCATGCTGAAGCCCGGCGTGACCGGCATGGAATGCAGATTCGCCTCGTAATCGGAACTGTGCAGGACGAACCCGCGGGCGGTTTCGACAGGGCCGCCAAAGCGAACCAACCGCTCGCCCACGGCGGGGATCTTCAATGGAATATTGAGTTGCGTGAGCAGAAGCTTGACCTGAAGATCGGCAGGTTTGTTGACGATCAGACCCATCGCCCCGTCATCCCCGTGGCTGCACAGGTAGACCACGGAGTGATCGAATCGCGGATCTCCCATCCCCGGCATCGCAATCAGAAGTTTTCCGGTAAGGTCCATGTTCAACCAACTCTTTCTGGCTCCATCCCGAGAATGGCCCTTCAGGCCATGGCTTTGCAAGGGACGACCGGAGATTTCCCGCAGATTTCACGATCTTGACCTGAACGTGACTTGGCATTTCCCGAATCAGGGCGCATCTATTCTATATGCTGAACCTGTTGAAAAAGGCGTCCGCCGTCCTGCTTTTCTGCCTGCCGCTTGGCACAACTGCCTCTGCGGGGGGTGTCGGAGATGTCGTCAAGCTGGACATTCTCGACGGTGGGCTGACAAGCAGGGGCACCTATCTGGGCGCCATCCGGATGACATTGGCCGACGGTTGGAAAACCTATTGGCGGGCACCAGGAGAGGCTGGCATTCCTCCGCAGATCGACTGGCGCGGTTCCCGGAATGTGGGCGAAGTCTCGATCATCTGGCCGGCCCCGCATGTCTTCGACCAGAACGGAATCCGCTCTGTCGGCTACAAGGGGCAGATGGTTCTGCCCGTCGAAATCACCCCTGTGAACCCCGGCCAGCCGGTACGCCTCAAGGGCGAGATCGATTTCGGCGTCTGCAAGGATATCTGCGTGCCCGGCAGCTTTGACTTTGACCACAAGCTCGATGCGGCGGCCGGCCCTCACCCGGCCATCGCCGCTGCAATGGCGCAGCGCCCCTACTCGGCGCGCGAGGCCGGCGTCGTGTCGGCAAGCTGCAGGCTGAAACCGACACAGGACGGGATCCAGATCGAGGCGCATCTCACCATGCCACCGGCCGGTGACGAGGAAGTCGCCGTGATCGAACCCGGCGCCCCGGAACTCTGGGCCTCCGAGACCCGGACCCGCCGGCAGGGCAACACGCTGATTGCCAGTTCGGAGTTGATCAACGCCTCGGGCTCCACCTTCGCGGTGGACCGTTCCGACATACGGATCACGGTCCTGGGCACCAAACACGCGGTCGACATCCGGGGCTGTGCAGCAGGGTAAGCAATGCCGCGCCTTCCTCTGATCGGCGCGCTGGGTGTCGTCATCCATGAAGGACAGGTTCTTCTGGCCCGGCGCGGGAAACAGCCGGACGCCGGGTTGTGGAGCTTTCCCGGCGGGCATGTGGAATGGGGAGAATCAGTATTCGCGGCCGCCGCCCGCGAGTTGCTGGAAGAGACCGGAATCGAAGCAGACCCCAGGGCCTATGTCGACAATCTGGACCTGCTGCGCCGCGATGGTGCGGGGGCCGTGGTCAGTCACTACCTGCTGGTAGCCGTGGCTTGCAGCTATGTGAGCGGAGCCCCCAAGGCCGGTGGCGACGTGCTCGATGCCGGATGGTTTCCGATCGATGCGATCCGAAAGGGTGAATTGGCGATGAGCGCCGGAGTGCCGCGGGTTCTGGACAGCGCCCTGCGCCGGTTGTGAAGGCGTCAGGCCCTCCGCTGCCCCGAGAAACGCCGGAAGAGAATAGCCGATAGACCGATCGCAATTCCCAGAATCGCCACGGCGCCGATCAGGAACAACCCGAACCCGACCCGCATGATGTTCGCGCTGTCCGGCGCGTCACTCATCCACGTCACGACCTCTGGCAGCCTACCGCTGACAAGCGGCCAGACCATCGTCAGGCCCAGCCAGACCAACATCACGACACCGGTTCCCACGATCGCGGCCCGCACCAGACCGTCCGGGCCGCGCAAGGCACGCCGCATCGCGGTCAGAGGCCTGGCCACGTCCTGCTGGATCGCCATCAGCGCCGGGACCAGAATGAGCACCAGCAGCATTCCGAAGCCCAGCCCATAGACCAGCGTGATCACCGTCGGCTTCAGGAACTGCGCCTGCTGCGAGCTTTCATAGAGCAGCGGCACCAGCCCCAGGACGGTGGTGAGCGTGGTCAGCATCACCGGCCGCAGCCTGTCCGATGCACCTTCCACGATCGAGGGGAACAGCCCCCGGTCGCGCTGATGTTCGTCGATGGTGGTCACCAGCACGATCGAGTCGTTGATGATGATGCCCGTCATGCCCAGCAGGCCCACCACCGAGAACATGCTCAGCGGAACGCCCCACAGGTAATGCCCCCAGATCGCCCCGACGAGGCCGAAGGGAATGATCGCCATCACCACAAGGGGCCGCGTCCAGCTTGCGAAGATCCAGGCCAGGACGAGGTAGATGCCGGTCAGGCACAGGATCAGGCCCGTGCGGGCCTCGGTCAGGAACTCGTCTTCCTGCTCGCTGAGCCCGGACATGCGCCATTCGACCTGACGCTCGCTGGCGATTCTCGGCAGGAGCTCTTTTTCCAGCGCCCGCTGGATCTCGGCGGCCCGCGCCGGATCATCCTCGGAAATGTCGCCGTTAACCGAGATCACGCGAAGCCCGTCTTCCCGCCGGATCGTCGCGAAGCCCGACTTGCGCTCGACCGAGACGATGTCGGCCAGCGGAACATAGACACCCTGTGGCGTTCGCATCAGGGTCCGCTCGAGGAAATCCGCCGTCAGTTCGCCTTCGGGCAACTCGACCCTGATTTCGGCGCTGCGCGGTCCATCAGGGAATGTCGCCGCCTCGATGCCGTTCAGCCGGTTGCGCAGAACCCGACCCAATGTCTCGATGGTAAATCCCAGCGCCTGCCCCTGCGGAGTCAGGTCGAGAATGAATTCTTCCTTGTCGTAGGCAAGAGTGTCTTCAAGAGCGGAAACCTGCGGGTACTTCAGCAGTGCCGCCTGCAAATCTTCGGACGCCGCCTTGAGCGTATTCACGTCCGCTCCGAAGAACTGCACGTCGAGCGCGTCACCACCGGGCCCAGAGCGGTATCCTCGGAAGCTGAGGGTCTCGACCATCGGATGACGGACGACGAAATCCTGCAACTCGCCGACAAAGGCAAAGCTTGAATAGGGGCGCAGATCGGCGTCGATCAGTTCGATCGAGATACCGCCAAGCAGGTCCTTGTCCTTGCCTTCGGCACCGTGCAGACCGAAACCGGCGCTGCCACCGACCTCGGCCAGAACATAGTCTATCGGGTTGCGCCCGTAGCGGTCCTCGTAGATCCGCCCCAGTTCCTCGGCCGCACGCTGCAACTCGCGCATCATTTCGAGCGTGTCGGCGCGGGTGGCGCCTTCGGCCATGATGAAGTTTCCCGTAACCGAGCCGCGCTCGGGCGCGTTGAAGAACCGCCAGTTCACGTCACCGCGGATGAAAAGCGCAAGCTGCGAGGCCAGGATCGCCACCGCGCCGGCCAGAACCACGTACCGGCCCCATATGACCCAGGACACCAGGTGCCGGAAAACGTGGTCGCGCATCCACCGAAAGCCCCGGTTCACCAAGCGGTTCGGCAGGTCATACCAGTGTTCCCTGGCCGAATGCGCGATGGCGTGGGACATATGGTTCGGCAGGATCAGGAAACACTCGACCAGCGAGGCCATCAGCACCGCGATCACCGTAAAGGGAATATCGCGGATCAACTCGCCGAAACGGCCGCCGATGGCCGTCAGGCCGAAAAATGCGATCACCGTGGTGATCGTGGCGGCGAAAACCGGCATCGCCATGCGCTTGGCCGCGCGTTCCGAGGCGACCACGGGATCCTCTGCCAGCCTGCGCGCGCGGAAATCGGCATGTTCGCCCACCACGATGGCGTCATCGACGACGATGCCGAGCGTGATGATCAGGCCGAACAGCGAGACCATGTTTATCGACAAGCCGGCTGCATACATCACCGCGATCGCGGCAAACATCGAGGCCGGAATACCCGCGGCAACCCAGAAGGCGATCCGGGCGTTGAGAAACAGAAACAGCAGGCATATGACCAGGCCTAACCCCAGCAGACCGTTGTCTATCAGAATGTCCAGGCGGTCCGCGATCGCCTGCGCCCGGGTGCGGATCATCTCGACCGTCACCTTGTCCGGCAGGCTGGCCTGCATTTCGGCGACGACCTTCTCGACGGTCCGCTGGATCGCAATGGCGTCGCCCTGACTGGACCGGTCCACCCGGATCGACATGGCCGGATCATCGCCGACAAAATAGCTGCGTTCGCGGGCCACCCCCTCGGCCCTGATGCGCGCCACGTCGCCGATCGTCAGCGTCGATCCGTCCGAGTGGGTCCGCAACACGATGCCTTCGATTTCCTCCGGGGTGCGTTTCTCGGCACCGGTGCGGATTCGCGCATTGGCCCCCGCGACGTCGCCTGCCGGATTTGCATTGGCCTCGGCCGCGATCGCCGAGGCGATTTCGGACATGCTGATGTCATTGGCGATCAATTGCGCGCTGGGCACTTCGACCACGACGCGCGGCGCCGCCACACCCCGGATCGACGTTCTGGTCACCCCGGCCCGGAACAGGCGGGCTATCAGTTCATCGGCAAGACGCGCCAGCTGCCCGGGCTCGATCGGACCGGTGATGACCACATCCGTCACCCTGTCCCGCCACACGCCGCGCTTGATTTCGGCCTCTTCGGCATCCAGCGGCAGGCCCGTCACCCCGTCCAGCACCGTTCGCACGTCATCGGCGGCACGCGCCATATCCCAGCCGGGTTCGAATTCCACCTGTATCTTGGCCCGCCCCTCGCGCGAAACGGATGTGGTGCTTTCAACACCCTCGACGGCCAGCAGCACCGGATCCAGCGCCTGCACGATGGCATTGTCCACATCCTCGGGGCCGGCTCCCTCCCACTCGACGGTGACATCCAGCCGTTCGAGGATCACATCGGGGAAAAACTGCGCCCGCATGTTGGGAATCGCCGCAGCGCCAAGGACGAGGAAAACCAGCAGAAGAAGGTTCGCGGCGGTCCGGTGCCGAGTGAAATAGCTGAGCAATCCGCCCGCCGCACCGGGGATCTCTCGGATCATCTGTCTCAGCCCCCGGTCCGGCTTTCAAGTTGCCGGACCAACCGAGCCGGAACCCTGGTTTCGGCAAGCAGGCGCAACGCCTTGGCCTTGGCCTCGTCCGACAGGCGCTCGCTGGTCTCGACGACCGAAACCAGGGTCGAGCGGCGCTCTTCGGTCAACTCGATCATCTCTTGCGCCAGATCGGCCCGAGCTTCGGTTCGCAGGGGCCGCACCCGCACCCCCGTTCCCAACAAGGGCGTCCGGCCAATCACCACTTCGCGCCCCGCCAGCCCGTCTCCGCGCAGCAGAACCTCGTTGCCCTGACGCCGCACCAGCTCTACCGGCAGCATTTCAAGACGTTCATCCTGCCCCAGCACCAGAACCGTTCCCGAAGCATCCAGAGCCGAGGACGGTAGCCGCACCACGTTCTCCAACGGCTGTTCCGTGACTGACACCGTGACAAAATCGCCGGGCTTGAAACCGGGCGCATCATTCAACCGGGCGAAAATCAGGCGCCCCGACTGCCCTTCGCCCGCGGTGCCGCTGTCCCGGCTGATTACACCTGTCGCGCTCACGTCGGCCCCCGTGACCTCGAGCGAAACCCTGACCGGTGCCGGGATCAGGCGCCCCTCTTCGTCCAGCAGCCGGACATATTGCGCTGTTGAGACACGAAAGGCCACTTCCAATGCCCGCGGATCCACCAATTCGGCCAGTTTCTCGTTGGCGGCAACAAGCCGGCCCTCGACGAGCGTCACGCCGCTGAGCGTGCCGTCGAACCGGGCACGAATGGTCAGATCCTCGAGATCACGCTCAGCCGTTTCAAGGGCGATGCGGGCACGCGCCAATCGCGTGGCGGCCTGATCGACCCGGGATTCGGCCTGCGCCACGGCGATGCGCCGGGCCAGAACCGCTTGCCGCGCCGAGGCCGCAGCCAGTTCCGCGGTTTCGACGCTCGCCTCGGAGCCGAACCCACGTTCGGCCAGATCCTGCTGGCGCTTCAACGCCCGCTCGCGCAACTGGGCCTGAGCCTCTGCCGCCTTTAGTTCATCCCTGGCCAGCAGCAGCGACCGTTCGGCATCACGTTGTTCGACCTGAGCGTCCAGCAGGTCGGACTTTGCGCTATCCAGTTCCGAGAGGGCATCCGCCGGATCCAGTTCGACCAGAACTTCCCCGGCGCTGACCCGTCCGCCTTCCTCGAAATTTTCGGAAAGGGCGATCACCCGCCCACCGACAGCCGCGCGCAATTCCAGCCTGCGGCGGCTCTGCACCTCGCCAAAGACTTCCAGATAAGGGGTAACCGTTTCCAGCTCGGCGGTCCGGACATTGACGGTGAACACTCTTTCCCGCCCCTGCACGGGCTGGCTGTCCCGCGCCATGAACTCTTGCACCGCACCCACGATCATCTGTGCGGCATAGATCAGCAACGCCAGCGTCAAAGACGCCAGAAACACCCCGATCAGGCTCTGCCGCAAGAATCGCATCTGTCAGGTCACTCCGGTCACATCGGAACACTCCCCGCTGAACGTAGCTGGGCAATGAAAAATGCCAAGCCACAAAGCGGTTACAAGCTATGATACGCGGAAACAGTCTACTTCCGTCGCAGGTGTTCGTCCAATCGAGGCATTATCTCGACAAAGTTGCAGGGGCGGTGACGGTAGTCGAGCTGTTTTTCCAGTATTCCGTCCCATGCGTCCTTGCAGGCGCCGGGGCTGCCGGGCAGCGCGAACAGGTAGGTTCCTCCCGCAACCCCGCCGGTTGCCCGGGACTGCACGGCGGAGGTGCCGATCTTCTCCATCGAAACGATCGTGAAAACGGTTCCGAACGCCTCGATTTCCTTCTCGTAGACATCCCTGTGCGCCTCGACGGTAACGTCCCGGCCGGTCAATCCGGTGCCGCCGGTGGAGATCACCACGTCAATCTCGGGATCGGCCACCCATTCGCGCAGCTGCGCCGCGATGTCGGCGCGTTCGTCGCGCACGATCCTGCGGTCGGCGAGGTGATGCCCCGCGCGTTCGATGCGGTCTACCAGGGTCTGCCCCGATCGGTCCTCTTCCATTGACCGCGTGTCGGATACGGTCAGAACGGCGATGCGAACCGGGATGAATTCCTTGTTTTCGTCGATGCGCGACATGGATTTTCAGGGCCTTTCCATCATTGAGAGCCGAGTTGACGGCGTTGAGCAAATCGCTCCTCCGGCCGTCCCGGCAACGCTGCTTTTTGGATCATGCGGTAATCTCGAACCAGTTCACGGTGGGACCGAGGTTGGCGACCGCCGTTTTCCCGATGGCGCCGCGAAACCCCCAGCTGTCGTGAATATGGCCGCAAAACGCCAGTTTCGGCTGGATCCGCTCGATCGCGTCCCGCACCGCGATCGACCCCACCGAAACCCCTTGCGAGGTCACGTCGCCGGTGCCCTTGGGCGGAGAATGAACGATCAGAATGTCCGCCCGGTCGCAGCGATCCAGCATCTCGGTTGCCTCGGCTTCGGTCATGTCGCAGGACCAGTCGCCGAACGGTGTCACCGGCACCCCGTAGCCCAGCCCGAACAGGCGCACACCATCCACCGTCATCCCGCTGCCATGCAGGACATGGACACCTTCGGGCACGGCTGCGGCCAGTTCCTCGGCGCTTTCGGCATTGCCGGGCACCAGGACCAGAGGCGCGGAAATGCCTGACAGCATGGACATCGCCTCGGGCAGACCCTGACGCATGTTGCAATAGTCGCCGGCGCCGATCACGAGATCGGCCTCGCTGCTGGCCTGAACCAGATCCGCGGCGCGGGCCCGCGCCATGTGAAGATCGGAAAAGGCCAGCACTTTCATTGCAATCCTCCCAGACGCGCCTTGAGTTCCAGCAGGTCCGCCCAGGCCTGCCGTTTCATGTGCGGCTGGCGCAGCAGATAGGCCGGGTGGAACATCGGGATCACCGGCAGGTTCATCGCCTGATCCCATCGCCCGTGCAGGCGGGTTATGCCCCGTTTGCCCAGCACGGCCTGACAACTGATATTGCCCATGAGCACGAGGATCTCGGGCTTTGCCAACGCGACGTGACGCTCGAGGAAGGGCTTCATCATGCCGATTTCCTCGGGCTTTGGGTCGCGGTTCTGCGGTGGGCGCCACGGCAGAACGTTCGTGATGTAGACGTTTTCGCGGCGGTTCAGATCAATGGCCGCCAGCATGCGATCCAGCAACTGACCGGCGCGCCCGACAAAGGGCAACCCTTCGCGGTCTTCATCGCGGCCCGGGGCTTCGCCGATGATCATGACACGCGCGCCCGGCGTTCCGTCGGCAAAGACCAGGTTGCGCGCACCGCGTTTGAGTTCGCAATGTTCAAACTCCTGCAACGCCGCGCGCAACTCGTCGAGCGAATTGGCGGCAGCTGCCGCTTTTCGCGCCAATTCGACAGGATCGACTTCCTTGGGCTTGGCGGGGGCCCTCTGCGCGACCTCGGGCTTTTTCGCCTTGGGGGCGGTATCGGGCAGGGCATACCGGTCCACCGGAGTGTCCCCGATGGCTTCCGTCGCGCCCAGTTCGATCTGCCATTCCAGCAATGCGCGGGCGGTTTCATGGTCGATTGCCGATTCCATGCCTCCCAATCTAACTGCCTTGGCGGCAAGGGAAAGAGAAATGCCCTTGCCTGCGTCTTCGCTGCACCCGACCATGGCGACATTCATGCATAGTTTGGTCCGATTCTTCCTTTCCACGATCCTGCTCGTTCTGACGGGCACGTTCGCGGCTGCCGAGGGCGGGCGTTCCGAATGCCGCCCGGGCCAGATCCGCTGTGGCCAGTTCAATTGCTGCTCGCCCTCTCAGCGATGCAGCTGGGACGGCTACTGCATTCCGCCGGGCGGCACCTATTGCGGGGGCGGGCGTTCTTGCGGGCCGTTCGAGGAATGTGTCGCCGGCGGCACCCGTTGCGCGCCGGCCGGACCCGGCAAATGCACCTCGGGCCTGACATGCCCGCCGGGAATGACCTGCACCAGAACCGGTGAATGCGTCCGGGAAGGAGATGGCCGGGCCGAGATACGCCCGCCCACGAAATGTGTCGGCGGCCGCGTCTGCCCTGCCGGGTCCACCTGCCTGCCGGACGGAGGCTGCACGCGGCCCGGATGGTTCCTCTGCCCCGAAACCGGCTCGCAGTGCCGCCCCGGCTTCAAATGTTCGGAACATCAGGGATGCGTCCCCGTCAAGGCGGTCGATTGCGGCTATGGCAAATGGTGCAGACCCGGGCAGCGTTGCCTCGACAACGGGGGATGCGAGGATCTGGAGGCGACGGGCTGCGGCGACGGGCAGCCCTGTGATCCGGGCCACGAATGCTCCGATGACGGCATCTGCGAGAAAACACCCTGATCGCGCCCTTCCGCGACCCCGGATCATGTTGCCCCGCCGCCCTGTCCTTCCTATAAGCGGCCCGACTGTCAGACAGGAGCCCGGCCCATGAGTTTTGCCCATCGTCACCTTCTCGGCATCGAGCACCTGTCCCCCAGCGACATCACCGCCATTCTGGACCTGGCCGAGACATACGTCGAACTGAACCGCCAGCCGGCCAAACGCGCCGACGTGCTGGCGGGGCTGACCCAGATCAACATGTTCTTCGAGGCCTCCACCCGCACGCAGGCCAGTTTCGAGTTGGCGGGCAAGCGGCTGGGCGCGGATGTGATGAACATGGCGATGCAGGCCAGTTCGATCAAAAAGGGCGAAACCCTGATCGACACGGCGATGACGCTGAACGCCATGCATCCCGATCTGCTGGTGGTGCGCCATCCGCATTCGGGCGCGGTGGACCTGCTGGCGCAGAAGGTGAACTGCGCCGTCCTGAACGCAGGCGACGGGCGGCACGAACACCCCACGCAGGCATTGCTGGACGCGCTGACCATCCGCCGCGCCAAAGGGCGGCTGCACCGGCTGAACGTGGCCATCTGCGGCGACATCGCGCACAGCCGCGTGGCGCGGTCTAACCTGATCCTGCTGGGCAAGATGGAAAACCGAATCCGCCTGATCGGCCCGCCGACGCTGGTGCCCGCGCATTTCGCCGAGTTCGGCGCCGAGGTCCATGACGACATGCACGAGGGCCTAAAGGACGTGGACGTGGTGATGATGCTGCGGCTTCAGAAAGAGCGCATGGATGGCGGTTTCATCCCGTCGGAACGCGAATACTACCACCGCTATGGTCTGGATTCCGAGAAACTGGCACTGGCCAAGCCCGATGCAATCGTGATGCATCCCGGCCCGATGAACCGCGGGGTGGAAATCGACGGCACGCTGGCCGACGACATCAACCGCTCGGTCATCCAGGACCAGGTCGAGATGGGCGTGGCCGTGCGCATGGCGGCGATGGAACTGTTGGCCCGCAACCTGCGTGGCGCGGCATGAGTGAGTTGAGCGTCGCACCGGGCGAACGTGGCGTCCTGCGCCTGTTCACGCTGGACATGCGCCCCGAAGAGGCGCGTTTCCTGCGCGAACCCGGCGCGGCCGAGCAGATGCTCGGGGTCGACAGCCTCGATCACACGCAGATCGACGTCTTTCCCGTCTCGGATCTGGAGGAGTTGGGCCTCTATGGCTACCTGTCCGAGGGTTGCGGCATCTCGGCGGATCAGCTGGACCGGGCGACTCTGGACCGGATCAAGGGCTGGGTCATGGTGCTGCGCAGCAAGGCCTTTCAAGACCGCGCGGAGGAGCTACAACCGGACCCGCGTCTGACATTGGTGGGCCTTTATACCGAAGAGGCGACGAACTGGCGCGGCGCGCCGATCGAGACGCAAAGCGCACGCCCCTATTCTGCCCCGCCCGGTCGCGTTTTCCAGGACGACAAGGCGAGACGAATTGGTTCAATTTTCTTGGCCCTGATACTGGTTTTGATCGTGGGAGGCATCCTGTGGCTGATACTGTGACCTTTACGCCTGACAAAGGGGCCTATATCCGCACCAACACCTGGTTGGCCGCCGGCGCGATGGCCGGCGCAATGGCCGTGCTGTGGCTGATCGGCAACCCCTATGCCTGGACCGGCGCCCCGGCCGGATTGGCCGCGGTTGTCGTACGGGCCTGGTATCTGGCCTCGGAAGAACTGGAGGCCAAGTGGGAGATGACTGCCACCACCCTGACCGGCCCCGGGCCGCGCATCGTGCCGCTGAACCAGATCGAGGCCGTCAACACCATGGGCAGTTTCGTTCAGATCGTCACCAAGGCCGGCGACAAGCACCTGATCAAGTACCAGGCCGATCCCGCCGCAACCAAGACCGCCATCGAAAGGGCGCTGCCATGAGCGACATTCTCTTTACCAATGCCCGCCTGATCGACCCCGAAGCCGGCACCGACGCGCAGGGCTGGCTGAAAGTCTCCGACGGGCACATCACGACAGTTGGGCAAGGCGTGCCCGATGGCGCTGACGCGGAAGTCGTCGATTGCCGAGGCAAGTGCCTCGCCCCGGGCATCGTCGATATCGGCGTCAAGGTCTGCGAGCCGGGCGAGCGGCACAAGGAAAGCTACAAGTCCGCCGGTCTGGCCGCGGCCGCCGGGGGCGTGACCACCATGGTCACCCGCCCCGACACGGACCCCACCATCGACACGCCCGAAACACTGGAATTCGTCACCCGCCGCGCGCAGGCCGACACGCCGGTCCACGTTCTGCCCATGGCCGCGCTGACCAAGGGGCGCGAGGGACGCGAGATGACCGAGATCGGGTTCCTGATGGATGCCGGCGCCGTCGCCTTTACCGACTGCGACCGTGTCATCGCCAACACCAAGGTGTTCTCCCGCGCGCTGACCTATGCGCGCTCGTGCGGCGCGCTGGTCATCGGCCACCCGCAGGAACCGGGGCTGAGCAACGGCGCTGCCGCCACCAGCGGCAAGTTCGCCACGTTGCGCGGCCTGCCCACCGTCTCGCCCATGGCCGAGCGGATGGGGCTGGATCGTGATATCGCTCTGCTGGAGATGACCGGGGCGAAATACCACGCCGATCAGATCACCACGGCCCGCGCCCTGCCCGCATTGGAACGTGCCAAGCGCAACGGGCTCGACATCACAGCGGGCACTTCGATCCACCACCTGACGCTGAACGAGTTCGACGTGGCCGATTACCGGACCTTCTTCAAGGTCAAGCCGCCCCTGCGTGCCGAGGACGACCGGTTGGCGGTGGTCGAGGCTGTGCGATCCGGGCTGATCGACATCATCAGCTCGATGCACACGCCGCAGGACGAGGAAAGCAAGCGCCTGCCCTTCGAAGAGGCGGCCTCGGGCGCGGTGGCGCTGGAAACGCTGCTGCCGGCGGCGCTGCGGCTGTATCATTCCGAGCAGCTTGACCTGCCGACCCTGTTCCGCGCCATGTCCCTGAATCCGGCGAACCGCCTTGGGCTGGAATGCGGGCGCCTGTCGGCCGGCGCGCCCGCCGATCTGGTCCTGTTCGACCCGGACGTGCCCTTCGTGCTGGATCGGTTCACGCTGAAGTCAAAGTCGCAGAACACCCCGTTTGACGGCCAGCGCATGCAAGGTAGGGTGCTGGCCACCTATGTCGCCGGACGGAACGTTTATCGGAGAGACTGATGCCGCCCATTGATACCTCGACCGCCCAACTGCTGCTTTGGGCCCTGATCGGCTATGGTCTGGGCTCGGTCCCCTACGGGATGATCGTGGCAAAGGTCATGGGGCTGGGAAACCTGCGGCAGATCGGGTCGGGCAATATCGGCGCGACCAATGTGCTGCGCACCGGCAACAAGGCGGCGGCGGCCGTGACATTGCTGTTCGACGCGGGCAAAGGAGCAGTGGCCGTGCTGCTGGCGCGCGCCTTCGCGGGCGAGGACGCCGCGCAACTGGCGGCCCTGGCGGCCTTTGTCGGGCATTGCTACCCGGTCTGGCTGCGGTTCCGGGGCGGCAAAGGCGTCGCCACATTCCTGGGCTTGTGGCTGGCACTGGCCTGGCCTGTCGGCATTGCCTGCTGTCTGACCTGGCTCGCGGCGGCAGCAGTGACGCGCATTTCCTCGATGGGCGCGCTGATGGCGGCGGCGTCTTCAACGATCTGGGCCGTTTTTCTAGGATACGGAACCACCTTCCTGCTGGGCGTCATTCTGACCGTCATGATCTACTGGAGGCACCGCGCCAACATCGCCCGGATCCGGGCCGGAACGGAACCCAGGATCGGACGCTCGTAGTCACGAACGGCCAAACCCCGGTTCCGCGCCTGCCTACACCGGCGACCCTTGGTAGAAAGATTGTTGCGCCGCACGATGTGATTTGAGGTTCCGCCTTTTTGGCGGTATCATTCCGGCACTTGAATTTCAGTTTATTCATGAAGCGGCGTCTGCCTTTTTTTGGGGGGCAGGGGCATGGTGTGAATTTCAGAAGTTTTTTGACGGTCAGAAGCGGCATCAGCCGAAGGGAATTCTGGCAACACCTTCGATGCCCTCCCCGGTGCACCGAGATTTCAATGAAAGGATAAGAGATGGCGCGGAACCTGATGATTTTCTCTGCCCTTTCCATTCTGGCCTCAGGACAGGCGTGGGCACAATCCGCGACGGAAAGCAGCGTGACGCAGTATGCGTCAACCCTGCCCCCGACCAACTACGACTGGACCGGGTTCTATGCGGGGGGGCAGCTGGGATATATCGGCGCGGATACGAACCTTTCGGGCATTGACGGAGATGACTGGATCGGCGGGCTGAACCTTGGCTATGACTACGATTTCGGCACCTGGGTTCTAGGTGGCGGTTTCGATTATGACTGGACGGATGTTTCTCTGGGCAGTTCTGCCTCGATCGACGACATCTGGCGGCTCAGGGTCCGGGCCGGATACAAGGTGAACGAAGGCCTGCTTTACGGTGTCGGCGGCTATGCCGAGGCCAGCGTCAGCACCTTGGGCAGCGATGACGGCTGGTTCATCGGCGGCGGCTACGAACACGTTGTCAACGGCGATGTCAGTGTTGCCGGTGAACTCCTGTATCACGAGTTCAACAATTTCAACGGCTCCACCGTGGACGTGGATGCCACCACGATTCAGGTTCGTGCGGCCTTTCGGTTCTGAACCAGACGGCAGAAACGCAAACGGGTCCGCCGGTTCAAATGGCGGACCCGTTCTGATTGGCCTTTCCAGCAATCAATAGCTGTATTCGGCGTAAATGCGGGTCAGATCCCCGTTCCAGTCGCCATAATAATGCTCGAGCAGTTCATCGGCCGGCACCTTGCCGCTTTGCAGACTGTCCTTGAGAGCGTTCAGGAAATGCGTCTCATCCGGCACCATGCCGCCCGCCCCCGGCCGAGCGCGGGCCTTGAGGCCGGCTTCGGCGACCGACACCGCCTCGCGCGCCAGTTCGTGCATGTCGATACCAGCAACCTTGGCCTGCAGCCCATCCTTGCTGGCCGCGACGCGTAGCGCCTCGCGGGTTTCGGCATCCCAGCCCTTGACCAGGTCCCAGGCCGCGTCCAGCGCGCTTTGTTCGTAGGTCAGGCCGACCCAGAAGGCCGGCAATGCGCACAGCCGCCGCCACGGGCCACCATCAGCACCGCGCATCTCGATGAATTTCTTGATCCGAGCCTCGGGGAAGATCGTGGTAAGATGGTCGGCCCAGTCGCTCAGCGTCGGGGTCTCACCCGGCAACGCGGGCAGCTCACCCTTGAGGAAGTCACGGAAACTCTGGCCCAGCGCGTCGATGTATCTGCCGTCGCGATAGACGAAATACATCGGCACATCGAGCGCGTATTCCACCCACGCCTCGAAGCCGAAGCCATCCTCGAACACGAAGGGCAACATGCCGGTGCGCGCGGGATCCAGATCGCGCCACACGCGCGAGCGCCAGGACTTGTGGCCATTCGGCTTGCCCTCGAAAAACGGAGAGTTCGCGAACAGGGCGGTCGCCACCGGCTGCAATGCCAGCGCCACGCGCAGTTTCTGCACCATGTCCGCCTCGGAGGCGAAGTCGAGATTCACCTGCACCGTGCAGGTGCGATACATCATGGTCTTGCCCATGGTGCCGACCCGATCCATGTAGTCGGTCATCAGCTTGTATCGCCCCTTGGGCATCACGGGCATCTGTTCATGCGTCCAGATCGGCGCCGCGCCCAGACCGATGAAACCGACGCCGATCTTGTCGGCGATGTCCTTCACGTCCTTCAGGTGCGCGTTCACCTCGTCACAGGTCTCGTGAATCGTCTCGAGCGGCGCGCCAGACAGTTCCAGCTGCCCACCGGGTTCGAGCGAGACATTGGCCCCGTCCTTTTCCAAGCCGATCAGCTTGCCGCCCTCTTCCAGAGGTGCCCAGCCGTGCAGATCGCGCAGCCCCTCGAGCACCGCCAGGATCGACCGCTCGCCCTCGTAAGGCAACGGCTTGAGCGTTTCCTTGCAGTAGCCGAACTTCTCGTGCTCGGTTCCGATGCGCCAATCCTGCTTGGGCTTGCAGCCATCGGCCAGGTATTCGGCCAGTTGTTCGTGGCGCTCGATCGGCCCGCCGCCGGACTGAGGAATGGACATGAACCGTGCTCCGATCCTGATGTGTCTTGTCGTAGAGGGCAGTCGTGGTCGGAAACGGCCCCGGTGTCAATGCAGCCTGGCCTGCGGCGGACGCATCGGGTGCTTTTCCCAGATCACGACCGGGTGAACGGAGGCGCCGTTCAGTTCGGCCAGCATCCGTTCGGTCCGCATGCCCGGCAGGGACGCGAACACGTCGAACAGGGCCTCGGCCCCTTCGGCGTTCACCGGGATGTGCAGAGTGGGTTGCCCCGGCTGCTCGAGAATCCAGTGCGCGGGCCGCGCCGTCGGATCCAGCGCCAGACGCTCGATTTCCCGCGCCGACACGACACCGCCGGTCAAGGGCCCGAGATAGGTGATCTGCCCCTCGTCCACGCTTACCACCCCCGGTCCGCCCGCGCCGGTGCGGAAACGGGCGCGTTGCACCCCGATGATCGCCAGAGCTAGCGCCGCGACAACCAGCACCCAGCCGATCCAGCCCAACAGCCCACCCGGCCCGCCGATCCAGCTGACCCCCAACACCGCGACACCTGCGGCCACCAGCACTTCGCGCCAGCGCCACAGGGCAAGCTTTACTTCGGGGCGGATGAAACTCATGGCTGCGGCCTTTCCTGAACGCCCTGATACGGGGCCTCGATGGCTTGGAACTCCATGTCAGAGAAATCGTGCAGCAACACGCGATCTTCAAGAGAGCCATCCGCCCCGAGCCGCGCCTGCCAGAGTCCGCCTCTTGCGGTCCACTGGACATGATCGCCATGGGTGTCGGCCCATTCCCAATCGGTCAGGTCGATGGTTTCCGCCCCGTTTGCGGCCGCCAATGCGAAGCGGGTCGAGATCAGGGACCTGTCCCTTTCACCGATCGCAAGGCGCATCCGCAGCGCCCAACCGCCGACAGCGGTCTTTTTCAACTCGGCCTCGTAGCGGTCTCCGGCCACATGCGCCCAACCCCGCCGCTGCATCTTCGCGGCATACAGGTTGCCGATGTAAAATCCATCGGTGGAATGCAGGTAGGCGTCGGTTGACGCAGGCCGCAATCCGTCAGGCAAGTTCGGCGGCGCCTCGGCCCCGTTCAGCCACAGCGCGCCCTCGTCGGTGAAAGCACCGCCGCCGTGCCAGCTGCTGGCCTGCGGCCAAAAGGCAAGCGCCCGCAACCACGGCGCCCGGGACACGGCGGTCCAGCACCGCCCGCCGCGACAGGCGAAATAGACCAGGTGCCGACCATCAGGCGACAGGTCGGTCCGGTATTCGTGGATGCGCCCGAGCAGCCACTGACCCAGCCGGAAAACGTTGGTCTGGCGGTCCCACAGTATACTGGCGACCTGCCCGCTTGGCCCCCGCCGCAGGATCACCGCCTTGTCGGGCGCCGTGGCGGTCACGACATGCAGGCGGGGCGGCGGTGTCACGCCCAGTCTCCCAGCGCCTGCTGCCAGACGGTCATCGCCGCCACCGCCGCCGTGTCGGCCCTGAGGATGCGCGGCCCGAGGCTGACCACATGTGCAAAGGGAAGGCCCGACAGGCGCGCGCGTTCACGGTCGGAAAACCCGCCCTCGGGGCCGATCAGGATGGCCCAGGGCCTGCCTTTTTCACCGGCCGCAAGGCGCAGCGCCGAACCGGCCTCGGCCTCGTCACAGAACATCAGTTGCCGGCCCTCGGGCCAGTCGGCAAGCAACCGGTCCAGCTTTTGCAGCTCGGTGACCTCGGGCACGAAGGTGCCGCCGCATTGCTCGGCCGCCTCGATGGCGTGGGCTTGCAGGCGGTCCTGCCGGATGCGTTCGGAGTTGGTGAAATCGGTCTGCACGGGAATGATCCGCGCGGCGCCCATCTCGGCCGCCTTCTCGACGATGAAATCGGTGCGCGCCTTCTTTATGGGCGCAAAGAGCAACCAGAGATCGGGGGGAAGCTGCAGGGGCCGCGTCTGTTCCTTGCAGGTCAGCAAGCCGCCCCTTTTCCCCGCCTCGGACACCTCGGCCAGCCATTCGCCGTCGCGCCCGTTGAACAGCGCCACCGGGGCGCCCACGGCCAAGCGCATCACGCCGAACAGGTAATGCGCCTGCTCGCGCGTCAAAGGAACCGATTGCCCCACCCCCAGAGGGTGATCTACATACAGCCTGATCTTAGCATTCATGAGAGCCTACATATGCAAGGCAACGCCCCAACACCAGATGGTCAGGTCTCGGACGCGGTCACCGGCAACTGGGTGGATACCCGCGCCCCGGCCTTTGCCCGCCCCTATCTGCGCCTCTCGCGCGCGGACAGGCCCATCGGCACCTGGCTGTTGCTGATTCCCTGCTGGTGGGGGCTGTCGCTGGCCATGCTCGACGGCGGTGACCCGCGGTGGCAGGATCTGTGGATCGCAATTGGCTGCGCCATCGGCGCCTTCCTGATGCGCGGCGCGGGATGCACCTGGAACGACATCACCGACCGCGATTTCGACGGCAGGGTCGAACGCACCCGGTCACGCCCGATCCCGTCCGGGCAGGTCACGGTCAAGCAGGCGGTGGCGTGGATGGTGCTGCAATGCCTGCTGGCGCTGGCGATCCTGCTGACCTTCAACCGGGCCGCCATTGCGCTTGGCGTGCTGTCCCTGCTGCCAGTCGCCATTTACCCCTTTGCCAAGCGGTTCACCTGGTGGCCGCAGGTGTTTCTGGGGCTCGCCTTCAACTGGGGCGCGCTGCTGGCCTGGACCGCGCATAGCGGTTCGCTGGGATGGCCGGCCATTTTCCTCTATGCCGCCGGCATTTCATGGACGCTGTTCTATGACACGATCTATGCCCATCAGGATACCGAGGACGATGCCCTGATCGGGGTGAAGTCGACTGCGCGGCTGTTCGGCACGGATACGGCGCGATGGCTGAAGTATTTCCTGGTCGGCACCGTCTCGCTGATGGGTATCGCCGTGATCGAGGCCGCGCTGCCAGATGCTTCGTTCCTGGCGCTGGCTCTGGGCATTGCCGGGCCTTGGGCAATGGGCTGGCACATGGCCTGGCAACTGCGTGGTCTGGACATCGAGGACAATGCAAAACTTCTGCAGCTGTTCCGCGCCAACCGGGACACCGGCCTAATTCCGCTGGTCTTCTTCTGCGCGGCCCTGCTGGCCTGATTGCACCCCGGACCGGAGGACTGTAAGACTGCCGGCCAAACGCTGAGTTGAGACAAGCCCACCAATGCGTCTTCCCTATCCAATCGCGGTTGTTGCAACCTTTGTTCTGGCGGTCGTTCTGTGCCTCTTCGGAGCAGGTTATGCCGTCACCTCTGTCGAAGACAGTTCCGAACGCGCCGTGAGGCGCGCCCTGAGCCTGCAAGGTTTCGAATGGGCAGAGGTCGAGGCCGACGGGCTGCGGGTCGTCCTGACGGGCATGGCGCCCGACGAGGCAACCCGCTTCAGTGCGATTACGGTCGCCGGGACCGAAGTCGACGCCTCTCGGGTCATCGACGAAATGGAGGTCGAGCCGACCGCGGATCTGGAGCCGCCCCGGTTTTCGGCGGAAATCCTGCGCAACGACAGCGGAATATCCATTATCGGCCTGATTCCCACCAACACGGATCGCGACGAACTGGTGCAGTCCCTCAAGAGCCTCGACCCAAGCGCACGGGTTGCCGATCTCATGGAGACCGCCGATTACCCGGCACCGTCGGGTTGGGACATTGCCATATCCTACGCGGTTCAGGCCCTGTCGCAGCTGCCGAGGGCCAAGGTTTCCGCCAGCGCCGGGCTGGTCAAGATAACGGCCATCGCCGACAGCCCCGAGGACAAGACGCGGCTTGAGCAGGAATTGACACGCGCGGCCCCGCCCAGCCTGCGCATTGGCCTGTCCATTTCGGCCCCCAGGCCGGTCATCACCCCGTTCACGCTGCGCTTCCTGATCGACGACAGCGGCAGTCGCTTCGACGCCTGTTCAGCCCAGGACGAAGCCGCCCGCGATCGCATCGTCGCCGCCGCCCGACGCGCCGGACTGACCGGCGCGGTGACATGCACGATCGGACTTGGCGTTCCATCGCCCAATTGGGCCAGGGCCGCGGAGTTGAGCATCGCCGCGCTGGCCGAACTTGGGCAAGGATCGGTCACGATTTCGGACGCGGACATCACTCTTGTCGCGCGGCAGGGAACCGACCACGCGCTTTTCGACCGGGTCGTCGGTGAACTGGAAAACAGCCTTCCCGAGGTGTTTGCATTGCACGCGGTTCTGCCGGAACCCGAAATGGCCCAGGCGGTCGGAACACCCGAGTTCACCGCCACCCTCAGCCCCGAGGGTTTGGTGCAGATGCGCGGCCGCGTCGGAGATGAAACCCTCCGAGAAATGGCCGACAGCTATGCCCGCGCGGCCTTCGGTTCCGATGCCGTCTACATGGCGACGCGGGTCGCACCGGACTTGCCGGCGGATTGGCCGGTCAGGGTTCTGGCAAGCCTCGAAGCACTGTCCTATCTGCATAACGGCGCCGCCACGGTCACCCCGGATGCGGTAATCCTGAGCGGGACCAGCCACCGCGAGGACGCCAAGGCCGAAATCGCGCGGGTGCTGTCGGCGCGGTTGGGCGATGCGAAGGATTTCACGCTGTTGGTCACCTACGAAGCCCCGCCCAAACCGGTGGATTCCAAGCCCGCCCCCGAAGAATGCGAGGCACGGATCGCGGAAGTGCAGGAACGCAACAAGATCACTTTCGAGCCCGGCTCGGCCACCGTTTCCGCGGGGTCTTTGGACGCGATCAACCAGATTGCCGATATCCTGCGCGAATGCGGCCAGATCCGGCTTGAGATTCAGGGGCACACGGACAGCCAGGGCCGCGAAGAGATGAACCAGAAACTCAGCCAGTCGCGGGCCCAGTCCATCCTGAACGAACTGCGCGCGCGCCGGGTTCTGACCTCGAGCTTCGCAGCCGTCGGATACGGAGAGACCCAGCCAATCGCCGACAACGACACCGAGGAAGGGCGCGAACAAAACCGCCGCATCGAATTCCGCCTGATCCGGCCGGAGCCCGTGGAGCCGGAGGAAACCGGGTTGGAAGCTCTGGAAAATACGGATGCAGCGGCCGGGCAGGACGGCGCAGCGAACCAAACAGGCAACGCGCCGGAATCAGACGCCGAGGATCAATGAAATGAACAGAACCGAATTCATCATCGCAACCGCCGTCATTCTGTTCGTCGCGTTTTGCATGGGCTGGTTCGCCAACTGGCTCGCCCATCGCCTTTCGCGGGTTCGCCAGAGCGATGTGGCCGATCTGGACCGGATGAGCCAGGAACTTCACGAAGCCGAGGAAAGCCGCGATCAGGCCATCACCTACATGCAACAGCGCGAGGCGGAACTGACCGCGCAGCTGACCCAGACCGAAGCCGAACTGGCCGCCGCGATGGACGGTCTGCGGGCCGCCCGGCAGGAGGCGGAAGAACTGCGGGCATTGGTGCATCGCACCGAGTAGCAGAAGCCGATACCGGAACGGGGATTGGCGCTGGAATTCGCGCCAATCCGGCCCGCCGCGTCTTACCAACGCCTGAGCGCGTCCTCGTCCTCGTCCTTGGATTCGACCCATTCGGCGCCATCCGAGGTGAATTCCTTTTTCCAGAACGGGGCGCGGGATTTCAGGTAATCCATCAGGTATTCGGCTGCCTCGAACGCGTCCTTGCGGTGGCGCGCCGCGGTGGCGACCATCATGATCTGCTCACCGGGGGCGAGGCGCCCGTAGCGGTGAATCACCAAAACGTCGCCCAGAGACCACCGGCTCTTTGCCTCTTCGGCGATCTTGGAAATCGCCTTTTCGGTCATGCCCGGATAGTGCTCGATCTCCATCACGTCCAGATCACCCTGCGCCACGTCGCGCACGATGCCGGTGAAGGTGACGACCGCACCGCAACCAGCGACACCGGCGGCAAAGGCATTCGCTTCGGCGCCCAAGTCAAACGAAGATTCCTGCACGGCGATCCGCATGGGCTCAGCCCCCGGTCATGGGCGGGAAAAAGGCAACTTCCCGCACCCCGGCCAGAGGTGCGTCGAAATCCGCAAGTTCCTGATCCAAGGCGACGCGCAGCGCCGACAGGTCAGCGAAGGCAGCCTCGTAGCGCGGCTCGCGCGCGCGCAGTTCCGCGACAAGATCAGAGACCGTGGCAGCCGAGGTTTCGACCCGCTCTTTCGGCAGGCCGATCCGCTCACGGACCCACGCAAAATAAAGCACATCCATCCTTTACGACTCCTTCAGATGGGGCATGGCCTTGCGTAGATAGTCGAAACCGGTGACCAATGTCAGCCCCGCAGCGATCCACAAAAGCCACAAGCCGACACGCCCCGCCCAGATCGTGGCCTCGAACTTGAGGCGCAGGCCGTGCGAATCCGCGACCTGGCCCTTGATGATCTGCTCGATGAGCGTGGGGTCCATGCCCATCGTCGTCATCGCCAGATAATGCTCGAAGATGCCCTGAGAGAACAGCACCGCAATGGCGATCATCTGTGTCGTCGTCTTCCACTTGGCCAGCTTGGTCACCTTGAGCGTACCGGCGGTATCGCCCAGATATTCGCGCAATCCCGACACAAAGACCTCTCGAAACAGGATCACGGTCGCCGGCAAGACCAGCCACGGCGTCCACTGCTGGCCCGAATAGCCGACCAATATCATCAGCGCGATCACCACCATCGCCTTGTCGGCGATCGGGTCCATCATCGCGCCCATCTTGGTTTCCTGCTTCCAGGCGCGCGCAAGATAGCCGTCGAACCAATCTGTGATCGCCGCCGAAACGAACAGCAGCAGCGCCAACCAATCGGCGTAGAGCCTGTTGAAATACAGAAACATGATAGCCAACCCCGGAGCCGCCAAAAGCCGCAGCAAGGTCAGGATATTGGGCAGGTTCCACTTCATGAAGCGGACCCTACATCGCCGGTTCCGGACAGAAAAGACGAGACGGCAAAAAACTGGCCGACGACAGCTGCCAGCCTGCTCCGGGACCTATCTCGGCAATCGCGGAATCCGACCCGGTTTCAACTTGGCACCGGAGCGAATTGCCTTCAGTTTGCGGGATGATTCCCGGCGGCCTGCCCGGGTTCCAGACCGGGGCAACGGATCGCATGCTTACGACACACATTCGAACAGATGCACGTTCCAGCCTGATCGGCAGCGCGTGGATGGTCGCGGCGATGGCCGGATTTGCCCTGGAAGATGCCTTGTTGAAGAGTGCGTCGGGCCTGATGCCGATCTGGCAGGTTCTGGTTCTGTTTGGTGCCGGGGGCGCTGTGGTTTTCTGCTGCGCCGCCCTGTTTCAGGGTGTTCCGCTGCTGCACCGCGACGTGTTCTCTAACCCCATGAAAGTCCGCGTGCTGTTCGAGGTTTTCGGGCGGCTGTTCTACGTTTTGGCCATCGCGTTTACGCCATTGTCCTCTGCAACGGTCATTCTGCAGGCGACACCACTGGTGGTCGTTGCGGGTGCCGCCGTGTTCTTTGGTGAAACCGTCGGGTGGCGGCGATGGGGCGCCATCGTGGTCGGCATGATCGGTGTGGTGATCATAATCCGGCCCACGGGCGACAGTTTCTCGGCCCTGTCAATTCTTGCGGTTCTGGGGATGCTGGGCTTTGCCGGTCGCGATCTGGCCAGCCGCGCCGCGCCGGCGACATTGGGAACGGCGGCGCTGGGGTTTCATGGTTTCCTGGCCATCATCGCGGCCGGTTTGCTCTTCCGATATTGGGAAGGCGCACCTGTGGCGCCGCTGACCGGCACCGGCGCCCTGCACCTGTCTGGGGCGGTGGTCATGGGGGCACTGGCCTATTCCTCGCTGATGAAGGCCATGCGGACCGGCGAGGTTTCCGCTGTGACCCCGTTTCGCTATACCCGCCTGTTGTTCGGGGTCGGCCTTGGGATGCTGATGTTCGGCGAACGCCCGGATCAGGCCATGCTGCTGGGTTGCGCCCTCATCGTCGCTTCAGGGTTTTACATCCTGTGGCGCGGGCGCCAGCGCCCTCAGCCCTTGTCGTGAAAGAAATCATAGACCTTCTGCGCCAGACCGGCCGAGATTCCGTCCACCGCCTTCAGATCCGCCAGATTGGCGCGGCTGACCGCCTTGGCGCTGCCGAAATGCGCCAGCAGGGCACGTTTGCGGGCCGCGCCCACGCCGGGAATTTCATCGAGCGGCGTTGCCCCCACCGCCTTGGCCCGCTTGGCGCGGTGGGTGCCGATGGCAAAGCGGTGCGCCTCATCCCGCAGGCGCTGAATGAAATACAGCACCGGGTCGTTGCGCTTGAGGGCAAAGGGGCGCTGGCCGATGCGGTGGAACTCTTCCTTGCCGTGATCGCGATCGACGCCCTTGGCGACGCCGACCATGGGGATATCCTCGACCCCGTGCGCCTGCATGATCTCATGCACCGCGCTGACCTGCCCCGCGCCTCCGTCGATCAGCAGCAGGTCGGGCCAAAGCCCCTTGTCGCGGTCGGGATCCTCTTTCAGCAGGCGGGTGAAGCGGCGGGTCAGCACCTCTTTCATCATGCCGAAATCATCGCCCGGCGTCAGGTCGTCGCCGCGGATGTTGAACTTGCGATAGGCGTTCTTCATGAACCCCTCGGGCCCGGCCACGATCATCGCGCCCACCGCGTTGGTGCCTTGGATGTGCGAGTTGTCGTAGACCTCGATCCTTTGCGGCGGCGCGTCCAGATCGAAGGCCTCGGCCAGGCCGCGCAGCAGCTTGGCCTGTGTCGCGCTTTCCGACATGCGGCGGGCCAGCGCCTCGCGCGCGTTGCGCAGTGCGCCCGAGACCAGCTCGAGCTTTTCGCCCCGCTGCGGCACCACGATCTCGACCTTGCGGCCCGCCTTTTCCGACAGGGCCTGCTGCATCAGGTCCGCGTTTTCGATCCCGTCCGAGAGGATCAGTTGGCGCGGAGGATCCTTGCTGTCGTAGAACTGGCCCAGAAAGGCCTCCATCGCCTCGGCCGGGGACACGTCGGGGCCGACCCTCGGATAGAAGTCGCGATTGCCCCAGTTCTGGTTGGCACGGATGAAGAATACCTGCACGCAGGCCTGCCCGCTATCCATGTGCAGGCCGATCACATCCGCCTCGGTCACGCCGCGCGGGTTGATGCCCTGCGCCGTCTGCACCTGCGTCAGGGCGCGGATCCGGTCACGCAGGGCGGCGGCGCGCTCGAACTCCATCGCGTCCGAGGCCTCTTGCATCTGCGCGGCCAGCTCCTCCTGGATTCGGGTCGAGCGTCCGGACAGGAACCGCTCGGCGTCGCGCACACTTTCGGCATAGTCGGCCTGCGAAATCATGCCCACGCACGGTCCCGAACAGCGCTTGATCTGATAGAGCAGGCAGGGCCGGGTACGGCTGTCGAACATCGAATCCGAGCAGTTGCGTAGCAGAAACGCCTTTTGCAGCTGGTTCAGCGTCCGATTGACCGCGCCCGCGCTGGCGAAGGGGCCGAAATAGGCGCCCTTTTCCTTTTTGGCGCCGCGGTGTTTCTTGATCTGCGGAAAAGGGTGATCCTTGGCGACGAGTATGTTGGGAAAGCTTTTGTCGTCACGCAGCAGGACGTTGTACTTGGGCTTGAGCTGCTTGATGAGGTTCTGTTCCAGCAGCAGCGCCTCGGTTTCGGTCCGGGTGGTCAGAAACATCATCGAGGCGGTTTCGCGGATCATCCGTTCGATCCGCGCGGAATGGCCGGGCCGCGTATAGTTGGACACCCGCGCCCTGAGGTTCCTCGCCTTTCCGACATAAAGCACACGGCTTTCCGCATCGAGCATGCGGTAAACGCCCGGCGAGCCGTCCAGCGTCTTGAGATACTGTCGGATGCAGGCATAGCCCGTCACTCTGGTGCCTGACGTGGAATTGCTTTGATGCGTCATCGCCCTGAAATATGATTCCCTGCGGGTGGCTGCAATCTTACGGCGACAAGATCAAGATGGAACAAATCCACGGCTTCTGTGGATAACTATGACGATAACTTTCTGACCGCCCGGAATTTCCCTTGTTTCGCTGGGCATTCCTTGATCTGCACAAAAAATGTGCACTATTGCAACCTATTGTTTTTTCGTCATATTTTTCGCACACCTGACAAGCCCATGAAATAAAAGGCATTTTTGTAACGCTTCTGTAACGGAAACGAGAGCGGTGCAAAACTTGCACCGAAAATCCTTATTCTACGCCCAGAACATCAGGTGTACGCCATCCCAGGTGCTGGCCTCCATCCACGCACAGCATCTGCCCCGTGACGGTATGCGCATCGAGGAAATAGCCCAGGGCAGCGGTGATGTCCGACGGGTCCGCGCCCCGTTCGAGGATGGTGCTCGCGCGTTGCGCGGCGAAATGCGATTCGCTCTGGCGGTATCCCTGCAAGGTCGGGCCCGGCCCGATGGCATTGACCCGTATCGCCGGAGCAAGCGCCTGCGCGCTGGTGCGGGTCAGGGTCCAGAGCCCCATCTTGGCGATCGTGTAGGACATGAACTCGGGCGTCAGCTTGCGTACGCGCATGTCCACCATGTTGACGATCAGACCGGTGGCGACCGGCTCTGCGTTCTCGTTCATGTCCGGCCGCAGCCCCTGCCCGGCCATCGCCTGCGTCAGCACGAAGGGCGCGCGCAGGTTGCTGTCCATATGCCTGTCCCAGCTCTGCCGCGTCGCCGTGCGGATGTTGTCGTATTCAAAGATCGAGGCGTTGTTGATCAGGCAGGTGATCGGCCCGCCCAGCGCCTCGGCCGCCCGGGCCAGCAGGCCCTGCGTCTGCTCCTCATCCAGCAGATCCGCCTGCAAAGCGATCGCATTGCGCCCCTTGCCACGGATGGCCTCGGCGGTTTCCTGGGCGGCTTGTTCCGAAGTGGCGAAGTGAACCACCACGTCATATCCGCGGTCGGCAAGATAGAGGGCCATGGCGCGGCCCAGCCGGATACCGGCACCGGTCACGAGAGCTCGGGTCATTCAGGTCTCCTCGGGCAGAGGCGTCAGGTCAGCACGACAATCACATAGATGCCGTAGAGCACGGTCAAGGCAACCCCCCACAGGCGGTTGATGTCCTGCTTGAAGAACACGAAGGGAATCAGCAGCAGCGAAGCCGCCAGCATCACCCACAGGTCGAAATCGAGAAACTCGGGGGCGACCTCGATCCGCCCGAACAGCGTGGCGACGCCGATGATGGCCAGCAGGTTGAACATGTTCGACCCGATGACATTGCCCAGCGCCACGTCGGCCTGCCGTCTGAGGGCGGCCATGACGGTGGTGGCCAATTCGGGCAGCGACGTGCCCACGGCAACCAGCGTCAGGCCGATCACCGTCTCGCTCACCCCGTAGGTCCGTGCGATGATCGAGGCGTTGTCGACCAGCAGGCTTGCTCCCATCGGCAGCCCGACCAGGCCCAGGACAAGATAGATGCCGATCTTCCAGTAGGGCATGTCGGGGTCGGCCTCTTCCAGCGCGTCCAACATGTCCAGATCATCGCCCCCCGCACATGGCGAACCGTTGGCCTTGCGGTGGTCATTTGCCTGGCGGAAGGCATTCAGCAGCACCAGCGCCAGAGCAGATAGCAGGATCAGCCCGCTGACGGCCGTGAACACCCCGCAAAACGCCAAGGCGATGAACAGCACCGAGGCGATCAGCATGAAAACATAGTTGCGGCGCGAGCTGCATTCGCTGGTGTGAAGGGTCGCCAGCATCGCGGGCACGCCCAGAACCAGAAGGATGTTGGCCGTGTTCGATCCGACGACGTTGCCCAGCGCGATGCCGGGGGAGTCTTGAAGCACCGCCTTGATGGATATCAGAAGTTCCGGCGCCGAGGTTCCGAAGGCCACGATGGTCAGGCTGACGATCAGGGCCGGCACCCCGAGTCGCAGGCTGAGATTCACCGCGCCACGCACCAACGCGTCCCCCGCCAAAAGCAGGATCATCAGCCCCAGACCGGAAAGCAGCCAAGCCATCATCCGCGCCCCCCCTTCTCGCAGGGGCATGGTCCCTTGCCGATCTTGAAACGACCGCAACGCGGGCATTTCGCCGACTCCAGCCGCCGCTGACCCGGAAAGCGCAGCTTGCCGAACATCGCCAACACTGCCATTCCGATCAGGAAAAATGTGACTGCCTTAATGATCACGTCAGAGCCCGAAACGCGCGTAGGCCGCGCGCTCCTCTATGCCTGCAAGCGCGTCCTGGGCCAATTGCGCTCCGAACCGCGTCCAGAACGGCCGGCGCACCCCGTAGCGGCGGAACTTGACCTTGTCGCCGAAACGTTCCTGCATCTTGGGTTTCAGGTGGCCGATACCGTCGATCAGCCCCAGCTCCTTTGCCTTGCCCGCCAGCCAGATTTCGCCAGTGAACAGGTCTGCGCTGGTGTCCAGTTTTTCCCCGCGCCGCGCCTTGACGTGGTTGATGAAGCTCTCGTGGATGCCGCCGA
Source organism: Ruegeria marisrubri (assembly GCF_001507595.1). GTDB lineage: Bacteria > Pseudomonadota > Alphaproteobacteria > Rhodobacterales > Rhodobacteraceae > Ruegeria > Ruegeria marisrubri. The sequence continues at coordinate 19,393 of NZ_LQBQ01000035.1, read as the reverse complement.
GAATGACCTTGAGACGCTCCACGTCCTCTTCCTTTTCAGGGGAAAAGGGATCGAGCATCGACTTGGACTTGCCAGCCGTGTGAACACGCCGCTCGAGACCTTGCCGCGCCAGAAAGACATGCGCCCCGAATGAGGCCGAGATCACGCCGATCGAGCCGAGAACAGAGCTGTCGTCGGCCCAGATCTCGTCCGCGGCCGCCGCGAGCCAGTAACCGCCCGACGCCGCCACATCCTCGACGAAAGCGTAAACCGGCACGTCCAGTTCATCCGCCAGCCGGCGAATCCGTCCGCCGATCATCGAACTTTGCACCGGCGAGCCCCCCGGCGAGTTGATCTCGAGCGCGACGGCAGCGGGCTTGCCCTTGCGGAACGCCTTTTCCAGAACTGGCGCCAGGGTGTTGTCGTTCAGCGATGCACGTCCGACCATACCGATGGTGCCGGACAAACGCACCACGGCCACGACAGGGGACTTTTTCAGGAAAGGCAGGCGAAGTTTCATGGGTGCCGATGTAGAGTGCCGACTTGCGGTAAACAAGACGCCAACCGCAACTGAGACGCCGCGTGGACCCGATTGTGACAGTTGACGGGTAAAAATACCACGCCCGGCGAAAGGCCTCAGCTGCGGATGCGCCACCCGGTCTTGAAGATCCACCAGATGACCGCAAGGCAGATGCCGGTAAAGCCCGCGATCGCCAATAAGCTCAGGGCGATCGGAACGTCGGCCAGCCCGTAAAAGGACCAGCGGAAGCCCGAGATCAGGTAGACTACAGGATTGAACAGCGTGATCGTCTGCCAGACCGGCAGCAGCATCGACACCGAATAAAAGGTGCCGCCGAGAAAGATCAGCGGCGTCACCACAAGCTGCGGAATCAGCGACATCTGCTCGAAATTGCTGGCCCAGATGCCCACGATGAAACCCAGCAGCGAGAAGCTGAGGCAGGACAGGATCAGAAAGGCCGCCATGGCGAAGGGGTGTTCGATGCGGATATCGACGAAAAAGGTCGCCGTGCCCAGAATCACCAGCCCGACGAACAAGGCTTTCGTCGCGGCGGCCCCGACATATCCGATCACGATCTCGAAAAAGTTGATCGGCGCCGAGAGCAGCTCGTAGATCGTGCCGAGGAATTTCGGAAAATAGATGCCGAAGGATGCGTTCGAGATCGACAGCATCACCACCGACAGCATGATGAGACCGGGCACGATGAACGCGCCGTAAGAGACGCCCTCGATCTCCTGGATCCGGCTGCCGATGGCGGTTCCGAACACCACGAAATAAAGCGATGTGGACAGGACCGGCGACAGGAAGCTCTGCGCCAGCGTGCGGAAGAAGCGGGCCATTTCGAAACGGTAGATGGCGGCGATGGCGGTCCAGTTCACGTGGCGTCTCCGGAAACGAGGGTCACGAAAATCTCTTCGAGGCTCGATTGCCGCGTCCGCACGTCCCGCAGCACCAGCCCGGCCTCGGCCACATCGTTGAGCAGCTTGGTGATCCCGGTCCGCTCGGCCTGGGTGTCATAGGTATAGACAAGCGACTCGCCACCCTCGCCGAGTTCGAGATTGTGCTGTGACAGGCTCTTGGGAATAGCGGTGACCGGCTTGGTCAGCATGACCTCGATCTGCTTTTGGCCCATCTGCGCCATCAGCCTGTCCTTGTCCTGCACCAGCAGCAATTCGCCCTTGTTGATGACACCCACGCGGTCGGCGATGGCCTCGGCCTCTTCGATGTAATGGGTGGTCAGGATGATGGTCACGCCGCTCTGTTTCAGTTCCTCCACGATTTCCCACATGTCCTTGCGCAGCTCGACATCCACCCCGGCCGTCGGCTCGTCGAGAAACAGGATGCGGGGCTCGTGCGCCAGCGCCTTGGCGATCAGCACCCGGCGCTTCATGCCCCCGGACAACTCCTTGATCGCGTTCTTGCGCTTGTCCCACAGAGACAGCTTGCGCAGGATCTGCTCGATCTTGGCATTGTCCATGCGGTGCCCGAACAGCCCGCGCGAGAACCGGACCGTGTTCCAGACCTTCTCAAATGGCTCCAGTGCGATCTCCTGCGGCACCAGACCGATCATCGACCGGGCGGCGCGGTATTCGGACTGGATGTCATGGCCGCCGACGGTCACGGTGCCCGAGGTCGGCGTGGTGATGCCGCAGATCGTCGAGATCAGAGTCGTCTTGCCCGCACCATTGGGGCCGAGCAGCGCGAGGATTTCGCCCTCGCGAATATCCAGCGAGACGCCCTTGAGCGCCTCGAAACCGTCGGCATAGGATTTGCGCAGATCCTTGATGGACAGGATGGCCGTCATGCGAATTCCCCGTTCTCGCGGAGACCCTATCGCGCGTCTTCACTTCGGAACAGGCCAATTGCGCACAGGAGCCTGTGCAAATGCGAAAAATTCAGCCCCGGCCGGTCAGGCGGCCCAGCCAGCCCTTTTTCTTTTCGGCAGTCTCTTCATCCGATTCAGCGGCCTCGGCCTCGGGCTCTTCCTCGGCCGGGCCTTCCAGATGCTCTTGCAGACTGGCAAAGAACTGATCCGCCATCTTCTTGGCAAAGCCGTCTATCAGGCGGCTGCCCAACTGTGCCAGCTTGCCGCCGACCTTGGCGTCGACATCGTAGCTCAGAAGCGTGCCGCCGTTTTCGCTGGGTGAGAGCGTCACGCTGGCGCCGCCCTTGGCGAATCCGGCCGCGCCGCCCTTGCCTTCGCCCACGATCGTCAGGCGTTCATTCTCGACCATGTCGGACATGGTCACGGTTCCCTTGAACGTCGCCTTCACCGGGCCGACCTTCTGCACCACCGTGGCCTGGTAGCCGTCGGTCGGGTTGCCGGTCACTTCCTGAGCTCCGCTGACGCAGATCCTGAGCACCTCCGGGTCCAGAAGTGCGGCGTAAACGGCGGCCGGTTCGGCCTGAATCTCTCGCGTGTCGCTCATGTGCATGGGCGCGCCTCCTTCTCCCACTCGTGGCACGATTCCGAAGCGACGTTGCGCCAGAGCGGGTGAAATGGCAACCGGGACGAAAGAACTATGGGCATGGACATCCTTCAGCCGTGTGATAGCGATGGGTCGAGCCGTGGGCAATTTTGTCCGCCCTCTGGCCGACGGAGCACCACATGACGGACCTCTCGCAGAACCGGCCCGCCGCCGGCATCGCCTTCATCGTGGCCGGAATGGTCGCGATTTCGATCAACGACATGCTCATCAAGCAACTGTCGGGCGATTATCCGCTGCACCAGATGGTCTTTCTGCGTTCTTCCATCGGCATTGGCCTGTCCCTGATGCTGGTGCAGATAGAGGGCGGCGTTTCCCTGCTGAAAACACGTCACCCGGTGCTGCACACGATACGCTGCCTGCTGGTCGTCATCTCGAACATGACCTTCTTCGTCGCGCTGGCGGCCGCCCCGCTGGCGGATGTGACCGCGTTGTTCTTTGCCGCTCCGCTCTTCATCACCGTCCTGTCCATTCCGATCCTCGGGGAAAAGGTCGGCCCGATGCGGATCGGCGCGGTCGTGTTGGGCTTTGCCGGCGTCATCATCATGCAGCGCCCGTGGGAAGGCAGCGAAACGATGACCGCAGACCGGGTCGTGCTGATGCTGCCGGTTCTCTCGGCGCTGACCTATGCGCTGAACCAGCTGATGACCCGCAAACTGGGCGCCACCACCAAGGCCTCGGCCCTTGCGGTCTACATCCAGGGCATGTTCATCCTCGTGTCGATCGGCTTCTACGTGGTGGCCGGAGACGGCCGGTTTGCGGCCGGCACGGACAACCCCAGCCTCAACTTTCTGCTGCGCGCCTGGACCTGGCCCGCGGACGGAGACTGGTTCTACTTCATCTGGCTCGGCCTGAATTCCGGCGTGGTGGGTTATTGCCTGGCCCAGGCCTACCGGGTCGCCGACGCCGCCACCGTCGCTCCGTTCGAATATGTCGGTCTGCCGCTGGCGGTGTTCTGGGGCTGGCTGATCTGGGGCGAGTTGCCGGCGCCGCTGGTCTGGCTGGGCATGGCGATGATCATGGGCGCGGGCCTGTTCGTGTTCCTGCGTGAACAGCAAAAGGCCCGCAAGATCGCCCGGGCCGAGATCAAGGGGCGCTATTAGGGATTTCGGGCCTCGCCTGCCGGAACTCGCGCGTCGCGCATGTCCGAAATGCGTTTTCGCACGAACTCCAGGTGCAACCGGGCCTCGTACTGCACCTGGCGGTAGGATGCGGGCAAACGCAGTGCCGCCAGATGCTCGTCAAGTTCCGACAGCCGGTCATGCAAGGCATCCAGATCCGCCAGATCGGGGTGCCGCATCAACTCGTCCTCGATCTTCCAGATCTCGGGATAATGCTGCCAGACACGCCAGCGCATGACGATCCTGTAGAGAACCGGCAACGTCCGGAGCAGCGGAAGAACGATCAGAACCAGAGGAAGGAACAGCAGCAGCAACAGGTTGACCTGTGCCGCAATCCAGTAAGGCAGCCAGTTGTGCCAGACCGAAGGCCCTTCTTGAATCAGTTGGCGGGCGGTCTTGTTCACCGGCAGGCCGCCCCCGTCCGCCGCCGGAAAGGTTCCGGCATCGGAAAGGATGCTTCGGGAACCGTGCAGCTCGATGGCTGCCATTGTCAGCCGGTTGACCAGCGCGGGGTGGAAATCTGCGCGAACCACCATGCGGGCCGAAAGGGCGACCAGGTCCTCCGGGACCGACGGCAGAACGGGGTCAAGAGAGACACCTCCGGCAGGCAGAGTCACGACGCTGGCATAAGGCAATCGTCTGGATATCGCCTGGACATGATCCAGCTCGAAAACACTTACACCCAGTTTTTCATAGGCTTCCATCAGGTAGGGGGCAAAGACCGGAGCGACGAAAACAGCGATATCCAGTTCGTCCTCCAACAATGCGTCAACGGCCTGGCTGTAGGGGATATCAAGATGCAGGTTTTCCCTGCCCGTCAGCCCGACCGCGTTTTCAAAATCCCGAAATGCCGCCTCGGTGCCGGACCCTTGTGCGCCGCTGTTGATTCGCAGGCCCCGCCACAGAGCGGGGTTGCGAGGGATGTCGGCGCCGGTTCGGGTAATGAAGATCATCGGCTCGAAAAACAGCGTGCCGATGGCTTCGACTTCGGCAGGGGGAACGACGATACCGCCCTGCACGAAGGCGGCATCCACCTTGCCGTCCCCAAGCAGTTGCGCGTTTTCGACAGACCCGGCCGTTTCGATGATCTCCAGTTGGATCCCATCCCGAGCCAATATCTCCGCATACCGCTCCGCCATGGCGGCGTAGGCACCGCCCTTGGGTCCGGCAGCGAGGGTAAGACTGCCCGGAGGGTTGAGCCGCGACAAAACCATCGCCAGAACAGCCAGAACCACACAAACAAAAATGACGATCCAGACCCGCATCGCCCTCGCCTCAAAACCCGTACCGAAGAACGCTAAGCGCCCGGCCCTGCCATGGCAAGCGGGCTAACGGTTGCGTTTCGGCAGCTCTTCATTCGCAGTCCAGTCCCAAGTTCCCTGGTCGCGCTCCGATACGGCCTGCTTCCACCCGACCTGCTCGGCTCGGGTCTTGAAGTTGACCCCCTCGGGCGAATGGCGCGTGATGCCGTCGAAAATCGTGGCCAGCCGCTGGGTCTGCATCAAACCGGTCTGCTCGATGGCCTGGTTGATCACCATCTTCTGCATGGCCAGCTGGTTGATCGGCACCGAGGCCATGCGCGCCGCCATCTCCTCCACCGCGTCGTCCAGCCGGTCCGCCGGCACGGCCTTCAGAACCAACCCCATCTCCGCCGCCTCGCGGCCGGAGATCTTGTCGCCAGTGAACAACATCCGCTTGGCCTTCTCAGCACCAAGACGATAGACCCACATCGCCGTCGTGGGGCAGCCCCAGACCCGGGCAGGCATATAGCCGATCTGTGCATCCTCGGCCATGATCGTCAGATCGGCGCACAGCGCGATGTCGGAACCGCCTGCAACCGCGAACCCATGCACCTTGCAGATCACCGGCTTCATCGCCCGCCACAGCGACATGAAATGCTGCGTGTTGCGCCACATGAAGCTGTAGTCCTTGATCGGGTCCCACGGCATCGGCTGCGTCACCTCGCCCGAGCCATTGCCCTCGGCATAATAAGTCAGGTCATATCCCGCGCAGAAAGCCGGCCCGTTTCCCGCCAGCACCATCACATGAACACCCGGGTCCGCGTCGGCCCGCTCGACCGCTCCGGCCAATTCGACCGGCAACTCGTCGTTGATCGCATTCATCACCTCGGGCCGGTTCAGCGTGATCCGCGCGACCCGGCCATCCTGTTCATAGGCAACAGCTGACATGGCTTCCTCCCTGTTTTGCCAACAGGAAAGCATGAGCCCACCTTCCCGCATAGACCACGCCCCAAGGACGTCACGTCGCACAACAGATGTCTTGCAATCCGCCCCGCCAAACGGAAGCTTCCCGCCAAAGGGAGGAGCTGACATGCTGCACGGCATCCGCATCATCGAAATCGAGGGGCTGGGGCCCGGCCCCTTCGCGGCCATGCTTTTGGCGGATCTGGGTGCCGACGTGATCACCGTGCACCGCAAGGGCGGCGCCGTGACCCCCGGCATGCCGGAACGCTCGCTGCTTGACCGGGGAAAACGCTCGATCGCGCTCGACCTGAAGGATCCGCAAGATCTGGAGACCGTCAAACAGCTGATCGCAACCGCCGATGGGCTGATCGAGGGCTTCCGCCCCGGCGTGATGGAAAAGCTGGGCCTCGGCCCCGAGACCTGCCACGCGCTGAACCCGAAACTGGTCTATGGCCGCATGACCGGCTGGGGGCAGACCGGGCCATTGGCGCACGCGGCGGGGCACGACCTGAACTACATCTCGCTTTCCGGTGCGCTCTGGTACGGCTCAGCCCCCGGCGATGCGCCCCAGACACCCGCAACACTGGTCGGCGATATCGGCGGCGGCGCCATGTATCTGGTGACCGGTATACTCGCAGGCATCATCAACGCGCACTCAACCGGACAGGGCACCGTGGTCGACGCCGCCATCTACGACGGTTCGGCCCACATGATGAACCTGCTGATGAGCCTGCGCCAGACCGGCAATCTCTTGGAAACACGCGGGCGCAGCCTGCTGGACGGCCCCCATTGGAGCCGCACCTACGCCTGCGCCGACGGCGGCTTCGTGACGGTGCAATGCCTCGAGCCGAAATTCTACGCCATCTTCCTCGAAAAGCTGAGCCTGTCCGGCGACCCGGAATTCCAGCAACAGTTCAACCCCAAGCTCTGGCCCGAGTTAACCCAAAGGCTTGCAGCCATCTTCGCCGAGCAACCTCGCGATCACTGGACCAGGGTCTTCCTCGGCACGGATGCCTGCGTCGCCCCGGTTCTCAGCCCCGAAGAAGCGAAAACGCATGAAATGAACGACGCCCGCCAGACCTGGCGGGAAATCGACGGCACCTTGCAGGCCGCCGGTGCTCCCCGCTTTTCAACCGCCCAATGGCAGCCCAAACCCAGCCCGGCACGCGGCGAGAACACCCAGGAGATCCTGCAAGAGATCAGGGGCGACCAGAAATCCTGACCCGCCCCTTCATCTGGCCCCAAATATCCCGGGGGTGAATTGGCCGCAGGCCAAGAGGGGGCAGGCCCCCTCCACCACGCTCACCTGCCGCGCACCGTATCGATCATCAGTTGCACGTTCTCCGGATCGGCATCCGGCGTGATCCCGTGGCCAAGGTTGAAAATATGCGGCCCCTTCGAGAACGCCTTGACGATCCGCCGTGTCTCGTCGATCAGCGCCTGACCACCGGTCACCATGTGTGACGCGGCGAGATTGCCCTGAACACAGCCATCCACCTGCACATGCTCGGCCGCCCATTCCGGGGACACCGAATTGTCCAGCGCCACACAATCGACGCCGGTCGCCTTGGCGAAACCGATATATCCCTCGCCCGCCTCGCGCGGGAAGCCGATCACCGGAATGCGGGGGTGACGCTCCTTCAGCGCCTGGGTGATGATCCGACAGGGCTCCACCGCATATTTCGTGAAGGCCTCGCCCTTCAGAGACCCGGCCCAGCTGTCGAAAATCTTGACGACTTCGGCCCCGGCCTCGATCTGCGCCGACAGATATTCGATCGTCGCCTCGGTGATCCGGTCGATAAGCGCCTCGAACAACGCGGTGTTTTCCTCGCGCAGCGCATGCGCCGGCCCCTGATCCGGGGTCCCCCGCCCGGCGATCATGTAGGTGGCCACGGTCCACGGCGCACCGGCAAATCCGATCAAGGCCGTCTCGGACGGCAATTCCCGCGACAGGATGCGCACGGTCTCATAGACCGGCGCCAAAGTCTCGTGGATATCCGAAACCGGCCTGAGGGCATCGAACTCTTCCTGACGGGTTATGGTGGACAGGCGGGGCCCCTCGCCGGTCACGAACCACAAATCCGCGCCCAACGCCTGCGGCACCAGCAGGATGTCGGCAAAAAGGATGGCCGCGTCGAACCCGTAACGCCGAATCGGCTGCAGCGTGACCTCGGCGGCCAGTTCGGGCGTATAGCAAAGCGACAGGAAATCGCCGGCCTGTTCGCGGGTCGCACGATACTCGGGCAGGTAACGCCCCGCCTGCCGCATCATCCAGATCGGCGGCACCTCCTGCACCTCGCCCGCCAGTGCCCGCAGCAGTTTCTTCGTTCCGGCCATGCTTGCCCCCAAAATTCCTGTTTGGGCCACCGCTCGTCCTTCGGCGGCAATTTGTCAAGATCTGCCCCCATTGTCAGGGCGATGTGACGCGACTAAAGCTTGCCCCATGACTGCACCGCTTCCCTCCCCCGCTTCGCCGCTCAAAATCGGCACCCGTGGTTCGCCGCTGGCGCTGGCCCAAGCCTATGAGACCCGCCGCCGCCTGAGCGCGGCTTTCGACCTGCCCGCCGAGGCGTTCGAGATCGTCGTCATCAAGACCACCGGCGACAACCGCTCGCTGATCGACGCCGACAAGCCGCTGAAAGAGATCGGCGGCAAAGGGCTGTTCACCAAGGAGATCGAGGAAGACCTGCTGGCAGGCCGCATCGACATCGCCGTGCACTCGATGAAGGACATGCCGGTGCTGCAGCCCGACGGCCTGATCCTGGACACCTACCTGCCGCGCGAAGACGTGCGCGACGCCTTCGTGTCGCCCTCCAAATCCTCCCTGGCGGATCTGCAGGAAGGCGCGGTCGTCGGAACCTCTTCATTGCGCCGGCGGGCGCAACTGCTCAACCGTCGGCCGGATCTGAAGGTCGTGGAGTTTCGCGGCAACGTTCAGACCCGGCTCAAGAAACTGGGCGAAGGCGTGGCTGAATGCACATTCCTCGCCATGGCCGGCCTCAACCGGCTGGACATGCAGGATGTTCCGGCAACCCCGATTCCCGTGGACGACATGCTACCGGCGGTCGCCCAGGGCGCCATCGGCATCGAACGCCGCACCGACGACACCCGCGCGGCCGAGATGCTGTCGGCGATACACGATACCGAAACCGGCCAGCGGCTGGCGGCGGAACGGGCGTTTCTGGCGGCACTGGACGGGTCCTGCGAAACCCCGATCGCCGGATTGGCCGAACTTGACAGCGGCTCGCTGAGGCTGCGCGGCGAAGTGCTGCGCCCTGACGGCTCGGAAGTCATCGCCGACGACGTGACCGGAACGATCGAGGATGGCGCCGAGATGGGCCGCGCGATGGCCGCCAAACTGCTGGCGCAGGCCGGCGAGAACTTCTTCGACTGGCGTTGATCGGAAGGCCTTTTTTCGGGCTTCTGTGAACTGCTTCACAGACCACGGCACCAGTTTGAATGACGTTAAGGTCACCCTGTGGTGGAGCGGGGGCCGGCTTGCAAGCGCCAGATGTGCCGTCGCGGGAAACTGCGGTATCTGGTGTTCTTGCGTGAGGGGGGCGGCCCCCGCATCCACCCGGGCAGGAGCATCTCACCAGCAGGAAAATACCGGGATCGGTCTGTCGAAAATGTCGTGTGGCTTCAGGCCCCGGCAGAGCGCGAAATCTGAAAATGCCGGAATGCGATCTCATCGGTCTGCGCATCGGGCCGAAAATCCACGCTCCTTTCCGGCAGAATGGCGTAAAACCGCCCCAACCCCGGCTCGATTTCGCATCCAAGAAGAGCACAGCGTTCCACCAGGGACTCGATTTCGGACGGCGGCGCGCCCTCGCGTAGCATCTTGATCAATTTTGCATGATTTTCGGCCAGTTCCGCAAACGCGGCAGAGCCCGCGACGCCCTCGTCACCCACGACGATGTAGATCGCCTCGGACCGGGATTTTCCCTTCAGCGGAACAATACCCGCCTCGAGCATGGCGAGCATGCCCTTTGTGGCCTCGAATACGGCTTCCGATACCAGAATATCGTATTCCACATGACGGCAGACATGCTCGATCCGCGCCGCCACGTTCACGACATCACCGACGGCGGTATAGTTGAAACGCTTTCGTGACCCGATATTTCCCACGCAGGCCCGGCCAGACGCGCAGCCGGTCGCAAGTGCAATGGGCGATCGCCCCCTCATTCTGGGAGAAGAATTGAAGGCGGCAAGCGCCTCGCGCATCCGCAGGGCCGCCCGGGCCGCCCGCAGAGGATGGTCCTCAAGGGGCAAAGGCGCGTTCCAGAACGCCATCACCGCATCGCCAATGAATTTGTCGATCGTCCCCCTCTCGGCCAGAATCTGGTCGCCGATGCGCGAGAACAACCTGTTCAGCAACTTGACAAGTTCGGTGGCAGACATCGTTTCGGTGAGTGGCGTGAAACCACGGATGTCGGAAAACATCACCGTTATGTCCTGCGTCTCTCCACCCAGTTCCAGCTCATGGCCACTGGCTTCCATTTCATCCAGAATTTCCGGCGCCACGTAATGCGAGAATGTCCGGCGGATGGCCCGTTTTTCCCGCTCTGTAGACACGAACAGGAATCCCGCGAGGACACTAAAATTCGCCATCCCTCCCGCCAGAGGGAAGGTGACGTCGAACAACACCGAAGAATGTTCGAAAAACAGCCAGCTGATTCCGACGACCGAAGCCGCGGCAGCGCCCCCCGCGAAGAATGAGGGAATCGCCCCGGCTCCCGACATGACGGTGGTTACGATCAAGCCCAGAGACACGAAGCAGATCAATTCCAACGCGGCCGTGATGTCGGATCGCTGCAGAACCTCTCCAAGCACGGTCTGCTCGATGATCTGCGCGTGGATCGAAACGCCGGGCACGGATTCGCCAAGGGGTGTTTCGCGAATGTCGAGCAGACCTGCCGCCGAGGTGCCCACCAGAATGATCCTGCCGCTGATCTCGGCCTGAAGGGCGGGATCGAAAGTGTCGCTGAGAACATCAGCCGCAGACAGGTAGAGCCCCGGGTCGTCCCGCCGATATCTGACCCAGATCTCGCCGCGCTCGGTCGTCGGCACCTGGAACCCTCCCAAGCCGAGCGACAGCATTATCCCGGGCTCGTCCATCGCACCTTCGGCAAAGATGTTGGTTTCCCCCATTGCCACCCTGAGTGCCTCGATGCTGAGGGCCGGAACGATGCCGCTGGGGCTGGCCCACAACAAAGGAACCGTCCGCACCACGCCCAGTCCGCCCAAGGGCGAAACGTTGACGCCGCCGATCCCGGCCGCAACATCCCCCAGCGGCGGCGCCAGCGGTGTCCAGTCCGGCACCTGAACCAATCCCGCTGCGGGATTTTCTCCGATTTCTATGATTCCGGCCCGCGGCTGCAGTTGGCTCGGGGATGGACCGCCCAGGCGCGCAGCTACACCCATGACCACCGGCAACCGTGCGATCGCCTGGCCGAATCTTACGTCATTGTCCAAACTGCCGAGGTCGGTGTCGTCGCGCAGGACGGCCGCGAACAGGGGATCGCTGGCCAGTCGCGCCGGCGAATAGCGATCGGGCTCGGCGAACATCATGTCAAAGGCGATGGCCGCTGCACCATATTCCCCCAGGCGGTCGACCATCCGAGCCAATGTCGTGCGTGGCCAAGGCCATTGTCCCAATTGCGACAACGAGGCCTCGTCCACATCGACAACACGTACGGGCAGGTCCGGATCGAAGTCTCTGGGCGCCAACCGCTGAAGATAGTCGAAATAGATCAGCCGGGACGCCTCGACCGGATAGGGGTCCACTACCCTCAAGACGCACCCCATGAGGATCAGAACAAGTCCCGTGATACGGAACACCAGCTTTCGGTTTCTTTTTCCAGACAACCAAAACATGTCACCGAAACCCCAGCAGGATCAGCATCAGTTGTCCGGGCCTCCGCGCGCCGCGGCAGCACCGCCACCGTTGCCCCGACCGGCTGCATTACCGCTGTTGCCCCGACCGGCGGCCGAAGCGCTCTTGCCCCGTCCGGCGGCTGACGCGCTGTTGCCTCGCCCGACGGCCGAGGCGCTGTTGCCCCGTCCAGCGGCTGACGCGCTGCCGCCTCGTCCGGCGACCGAAGCACTGTTTTCCCGCCCAACGGTCGACGCGCTGTTGCCCGGGGCAGACCCACCACCTACGGCCACGGCTCCACCGGAAGCCATACCTGTCCCGGTGGTCGCCGCCCGCCCCGAAGCATTGCCACCGCGGTTTTCAGCGCCCCGCCCCTTTCCGGTGCCTGTCCCATGCTGGCCTTCACTGATCTCGTTGCCACGCCCTTGATTTCTTCCGGATGCCCCACGGCTTTGCCCCGGGAACCCAAGCGCGGCCGGAGGCGTGACAACGGGCGGCTGAACCGCGGGCGGTTCCGGCTCAGGAGGTTGTTGGGCTGGTGGTTCAGGCGCCGGCGGTTCCCGCGCAGGCGGTTGCGGTGCAGGCGGTTGCGGCGCCGGAGGGGTTGCAATCGGCAAAGCTTGAGGTTTCGGCACCGCAATCTTGGGAACCGGTTGTTGAATGACAGTCTCGAACTGCGAGGGCGGTTCAGTCAGGTTCGAACAACCACCCACCTCGACCCGAAAGGGATCGGTCAAAGCGCTCTGGGACATGAGGAACGGGAACCCGCTGCGCAGCGCCCTTGCGGCTTGCAGGTGGTCCGCAGGCCGACCTACACGACCGTTCGGAGAGGTCGCGGCCATTTTGCATTGGCCACGCACCAAGGAACAAAATCCCCTGGAGCTGCACATGCGAACCGACCCCTCAAGGATGACCATCGAACTTTGCCTCTGATCAAGAACCCAAAGATCAAAGACTGTTCCGCGCACACCCATTGTCGCCGTCGGTGTCTGAATCTTGTAAACAGGCCGCCTGCTTTTACCAGAGATGAAACGGAAACTCCCACCAAGCGCCTTGACCGCGAAATTCTTGGCGGTCTGGTTGCCGCGCATCATCGATACATCCAGAACCATGCGGGCATTCGGTCCTACGGCAATCTTGGTTTCGTCGGAAAATATGACCTGCACCACGCCGCTGGCATCCGTCGTGATCGCATCGCCGGAATTCACCTCCATCCCCAGACGCACGACCTGGGTCTTGCCTCCGGATGTGAGCTTGGCGCCCTGCTGGACCCCCACGACCTCGCCGATCGCAGCCTGAACGTCCTCGGCAGCTTGTGCAAAAACCCCAAAGAAAATGAAAACCTTCAATACTTGGCACCAAGACACACCAACAATCTCCCATCTGGAGTTCCAAATGGCTCATAGAGGTTTCATCTTGGCCTGACGCCCCGGTACTATTCCGGTCCAGCGGTGCTTGCTTTGCACACTTTCGACATACAATTGCCGCAATTATGCCTAGATTTTGCCACATTTTGCAACCCGCGCTGCGCGGCGTTCCCAGCCGGAAACCGTTTCAGCCGAGGTATGTCGCCCTTGCTCGCAGGAGGAATGGACGAATCCATTTTGCGGAAACGGTGGCACTTTGAAGCGGTGAGTTTCCCAGTGGTCGACAAAAAAGCGAGAAGCGCGCCCTGCTGGAGTGCTTTTCCGCAGGATTTCAACGGCGTATCACACGAACCGAAAAAATTGCCGGCCAACCACAATCGGCCTTGTGTTTCCGTTGAGTGCAAGGATATACCCGTCGCCGGAGACGTGGCCGAGTGGTCGAAGGCGCTCCCCTGCTAAGGGAGTAGGCGGGAAACCGTCTCGAGGGTTCGAATCCCTTCGTCTCCGCCACCCACCCCGATCTCTGTCAGCACAGTCTTTCTTTCCCTGTTTTCTCCCGTTTTCCCGGGCGCTTGGACTATGCCATCTGCCAGAGAGACGACCGTAATCCCGTGAGCTGGCGCGATTTCTGCGTAGTGTCTCCGTAGGCACCATCACGCGCTTCGGTTAGGGCCAAAATTCCCTGCTAACAGGGAAAATACAGGGAAATTCTTCGAATTTGGGGCATTTTGGTGATTTTGCGCCATAAATCGCCTCGTATTATCAGTACCTTGCACAAAAATTCCCTACGCAAATTAACAGGGATTTTTTCGCGATTATCAGGGAAGTGTTCCGCGGGAACAGGGAACGCCACGTCCAGATCTGGGAAGTCACTGACCGCTTGCGAAGCCGTACAATCGGGCCTGGGCATCCCAGTCCAATGGCACTGGTTTTCGGATGATCCGTTCGAGGGTCAGGTTCGTCGGCTGGCGCCCGTCGAGGATTGCGCTCTGGATCGCGGGCGACAGGAACGCCAGCTGCGATCGGGTGCGAATATAGGATTCTGCATGACCCGTCGCCGTGGCGATCTCACAAAGGGGCCTGCCGTTGCGCAAGTCGGCCACCCATGCATGGGCCTGCGAGAGGGCGCGCAGCAGCGTGCGATCGGGCTGTGGCGCGCGCTCCCCGACGACGATCTTGCCTTCCACGCCCCGACGCCGAAGGGCGAAGGGGGCCTCGATCGAGAGGGCTGACGGATTGATCGCGTTCGGATGGAGATCGAGTGCTTCGGCGAGCGCCTGGGCCTGCAGCCTCAGGACGATGCGGTTCTTTCCGATGCACCCCTCGGCCAAAAGCGCGTCGAGGAGACCAGGCGTGCCGCTTGTCAGCCGATCGGCGAGGTGGCGCACCCTGTCCCTGACGGCGTTGCCCCGCTGTAGGTCCGTTTCTGCACAGATCCGGTGGTCGCTGGCGAGGGAGACGAGGTGGCTGGCAACGGTGTCCGCCACCGCCTGCTCCAGCGCGGCTGCGGGCAGTCGCCATCCAGCGGGATCCGTTCCGCCGGAGATCAACCGGTTCGAGACATAATACCGGATTTGCCGTCCATGACGTCGGGTGTGCGTCGGGGTGAGTCGATCTCCGGTCCCATCACGCAGTTTCCCGGTGAGCGGGGCATCAGGCATGGCGCCGAGCTGTCGAGCAGCAGTTTTCCGACCCCGCGGTCGTGCACTGGCGGCCTGTAGCTTTTCCTGGACCCGGTCCCAAACCGCATCGCAGACAATCGGCTCATGCTGCCCATCCCAGACCCGGGTCTTGTGTCGGATCCTGCCGATGTAGATCGGGTTGCGCAGGAGCGCATAGATCTGGCCGCGCGACAACGGATTGCCACCCTGGACCCGCCCGGAGCGGAAACGGTGCAGCTTGGAGCGCAGGCCCAGATCATTGGCCCGGCGCATGACGGCGTTCAGGCAGCCGAGGTCGTCGTAAAGCGCGAAGATCGTCCGAACGGTCTCTGCCTCAACTGCGTTGATGACGAGACCGCGGGTCTTCGGATCCGGATGGGGATCGTACCCGAGCGGCGGCACGCCACCCATCCAGAGCCCCTTTTTCTTTGAGGCGGCGATCTTGTCCCTGATCCGTTCGGCCGTGACCTCGCGCTCGAACTGGGCAAAGGACAAGAGCACGTTCAGGGTCAGCCGTCCCATGGAAGACGCGGTGTTGAAGGCCTGGGTCACCGAGACGAAGGAACACCCGGCCGCATCGAAGCGCTCGACTAGCTTGGCGAAGTCGGCCAGCGAGCGGGTGAGGCGGTCGATCTTGTAGACCACCACCATCTGCACGTGCCCCGCGTCGATGTCGGCGAGAAGACGCTGCAAAGCGGGTCGGTCAAGCGTTCCGCCAGAAATGCCGCCGTCATCGTAGCGGGTTTTGCCCGCAACCCAGCCCTCGTGCCGCTGGCTGGCGATGTAGGCGGCGCATGCCTCTGCTTGCGCGTCGAGCGAGTTGAAGTCTTGGTCGAGTCCTTCGTCAGAGGATTTGCGGGTGTAGATGGCACAGCGGATCCGCGGTTTGTTCATGGTCAGGGCACCTTCTTCAGGCCGAAGAACCGCGGCCCGGACCACCGGGCCCCGGTGATGGCCCGGGCGATCGGCGACAGCGACGCATAACGCTGACCATTCCAGACGAAGCCACCGTCGATGACATCGACCACATGGGTCACGCCATTCCATTCCCGGATCAGGCGGCCGCCGGGCTTCAGCGCAGGGCTGCTGGTGCCCCGGCCGTCGCCGACCGCCTTCTGCAGCTTAGCGACAAAGCCCTTGGGCAATCCGCAACATTCCCGGGCCTGTATCTCGAAGGCCAGGAACCGGCGCAGGAACGGGCTGCTGAGGCGTTTCGGCACAGGTGTGCCAAAGACCGCGTCCCAGGCGGCGCTCAGCGCCGCCCGGTCCATGGTCTCGATCTCGGCGAGGGAGAGCTTCATGTTGTGCTCTCCGGGCTGCTGGTGATGCGGTAGACCGCGCCGCCGCCGGGCTTAGAGGGATCCGCTCGGTCGATCGTGTATCCGGCCTTCCTCAGACCGCTCAACGCGGCGCGGACGGAATGCGGCTGCCAGCCGGTGGCGGATTGCAGGGTGGTCAGATCCGCGCCGGCCTTGCGGCTCAGCAGTCTGCGCAGGATTGCGGACTTGGTCTCGCGCGGGGGTGTCGATTTGGATGTGGACATGTTTGCTCCTCGGTTCTCCGGGCCAGCGTTATGCTGGCCCTGGTACCGAGATGCGCCCGGGATGATCTTGCCGGGCGTGGCAACAGTGACGCTCTTGGCGCGTCGGAAGTCCAGTTTGGAATGGCGCTATTTGCGCAGTTTGGAATCTTCTGAGATTGGGACGCCCATACGCTCCAGCCGTTCCAAAATTTCCTGCCGCTTGTTTTTCTGCTCTTCCTTTTTTGCCTGAACAGCCGGACCGACATCCATCATGATGCGGATCGCTTCGAGCAGCGACGGTTTGTGCCCCTTGAGACCTTTTCGACAGAGTGCGAGATAGGCGGCTTCGATGGCTTCCAGCCTGATCGTACGTCCATCCGGCGCGCGGGCGTCGACCGTCTGGGTCAGGATTCGTGCGGCGTCCATCATGATTTCCGATTTTGTTTTCGGCCGACCCTTTGGGTTGCCCGACTGACCTTTCTGCCAGCGTGTCGATCTTGGTGGATGGGCGTAGCCGATTTTCTTGTCATCATTCATGGGTAGGGTCCTTTCGAGCCGCTCTTTTCTCCATCCGTCTGATGTTGCGGAGAACCCGCCGTGCCTTTTCTTCCGGCGAATGGGCATTGGGATCGGCGATACCGGCTTCTTCGATGATGCGTTGCTGCAGAGCGATGGCTTGTTTGTCGCCTTGCAACGCCAGATCGCGGAGCTTCCACATCAGCGCATCGCGGATCGGCATCGTCTGGTCGTCGTCCTTGGTCCGGACCTTGCGGTTGAGGACCCGATGAAGAACGGTGTTCAGGTCTTCCCGCTTGCGCGGGCGGCCACGCGGATTGCCAGACTGGCCCTTTTTGAACCGCGTGTGCTGCGGCGGGATCATGTAGCCTACATTGGGGGTCTGGTCTTTCTTCATTCGGCAGCCTCCACGATCGTAATGTCTGGATCGGCTGCGCGATCGAAAGCTA
Organism: Ruegeria marisrubri; assembly: GCF_001507595.1. Lineage (GTDB taxonomy): Bacteria > Pseudomonadota > Alphaproteobacteria > Rhodobacterales > Rhodobacteraceae > Ruegeria > Ruegeria marisrubri. The sequence continues at coordinate 1,693 of NZ_LQBQ01000035.1, read as the reverse complement.
CATCGGCAAAGGTCTGATCCGTACCAAGGAGCCGTGCCGGCTGCCCCGTCTGGGCCTCGAAGCGCCGGCAGATCACATCGCAGTAGAGCGGGTCGAGTTCGATCAGACGAGCCGCACGGCCCGTGCGTTCGGCCGCGATCAATGTTGTGCCCGAACCGCCGAAACCGTCGAGCACGATGTCGCCGCGGCGGGTCACGTCGCGGATGGCATCCGCCACCAGCGCGACAGGCTTCACGGTCGGATGAAGCGCTAGGTCTTCCTGGTTGCCGCCGAAGCTGTTGACGCCGGGATAGTCCCAGACATTCGTCCGATAGCGACCAGTTTCGCCAAGGCCGAAGGTATTCAGGTGCTTCGCGGTGCCGACCTTGTAGACGAAGATCAGCTCGTGACGCGAGCGGTAGAAGGTGCCCATGCCGCCATTGGTCTTGGCCCAGACCACCAGGTTCTTGAACTCGGAATAGACCTCGTCACCCGCCGCGCTGAGTTCATCCATGTGGCGCCAGTCCATGCAGACGAAGTGGATTGCGCCATCGAGGCTGACCTCGACCATGGCGGAAAGGGCGTCGCGCAGGAAGCTGGTGAAGCCGGCTTTATCCATCTCGCCAGTCGCCATGGCGAATTCGCGGTGTTTCACCTTGCCGGAGCCGCAGACATGGCCGTCGATCTTTACGTTGTAGGGCGGATCGGTGAAGACAGCGCGTGCGCGATCGTCACCCATAAGCAGACGATAGGTTTCAGGATCCAGCGCATCGCCGCAGATCAGCTTGTGGCGTCCAAGCTGCCAGATATCGCCAGGCCGAGTGATTGCAGGACCTGCGATGGGCTCGGGGACAACATCGGCGGGATCGCGATCTCCAGCATCGTCGTCATCCAGCAGCAGGTCGATCTCGGCCGTCTCGAAGCCGGTAATCTCTAGATCGAACTCGAGATCCATCTCCGAGAGGGCCTGAAACTCGATCGCAAGGATTTCGCGATCCCAGCCCGCCAGTTCGGCGAGGCGATTGTCGGCGATGACGTAGGCCCGCCGTTCGGCCTCGCTGAGATGTGCCAGTTCGATGACAGGAACTTCATCGTATCCGAGCTTGCGCGCCGCGGCGACGCGGCCGTGTCCGGCGACGATGCCGCCAGCGTCATCGATCAGAACCGGGTTCACGAAGCTGAACTGCCGGATCGATGCTGCGATCTGGTCTATCTGTTTGTCGGAGTGGGTCCGGGCATTCCCCGCATAGGGTTTGAGATCCTCCACCTTGCGGTATGTGATCTTCAGCCGAAGCTCTTCCGGCAGGGTTAGGCTCTTCGCCTCGGTCTTCGCATTCGGCACAATAAGTCCTCCTCATGCACCACGCCCGCCGGACAGCCCGGAAGGCTCCTTCGAAACTTTCATGCGGTGCTGGACACCGCGGTCTCTCCGTTGATGCGTAAGCAGGACCCTCTGGGTCGCTCACGTGAGATCAGGATGAACTGATCTGCGAACGGCTTCTTCGCCGCCGTTCGACCCGTCGTTCGGATACCAGATTTGGCTCTGAACGTTGGATGAAAAAGAGATGGAACTGCCATCGATCAAACGCAAGAAAAAAATTTAAAACATATAAATTGTTGATTTCTGCTGAGAAGTGACCCGGTAGCCCCCCAGATTTTCACTGAGAATTGACCCATGTGAACACGTTGCCCTGACGGATTCGGTCGGGGAGAT
>NZ_LQBQ01000034.1 GCF_001507595.1 Ruegeria marisrubri | reverse complement strand
GGGCGACAACGTCGGCTTCACCGTCGAGCTGATCGCCCCGATCGCGATGGAAGACGGCCTGCGTTTCGCCATCCGCGAAGGCGGCCGCACCGTCGGCGCAGGCGTCGTCTCGAAAATCATCGAGTAATTCGCCTCAGCGAATGTTCAAACGAAAGGGCGCCCCCAAGGGCGCCCTTTTTCGTTGTGGGGAAGGCTGAAACGATTGGGCGTTCTGTGTTCCAGTTGGCAGGCAGGAGGCTCGATCCCCGCCTTTTGAGAGGCCCCTATAGGGGGCGCGTCATGGGATGCCGAAGGTCCCCGGCCACAAAAATCAGAGGCCCCGGAAAGAACCAGGGGCGCAAGATTGGGTGCGTTTAGCAGGGTTGGGGGGTGGGGGCAATAGGGGAACGGAATTTTCGCTGCGCCTCTGTCAAGACCTAAGTCACGTGTTCTGGACCACGCGCCCTACTTGTTGTGGCCACAGCTTGTTTGCTTCCCTATCCAACCTGACAGTGACGATGTTGCGCCGCTGTAAACTACGGAACTTGGGCTTACACTAGTAATTCTTGAACTCATGGGATCATACTATCCGGAAGGGATTTGGAGAAACACTAATGGCCGACGAATTCGACGCCAGAATCGCAGAGCTTAACTACAAAACTGCTTTAGTTCACAAAGAAACTGCCGAGGCTTCGGCGCGAAGCAATCGAAGCAGCAACTTTCTTCAACACGTCATAGGTGGCGCAATCATGGCTGGCTTCGCTGCGTTTGCAAGCTACCTTGCCTCGACTAACACCTACAAATCCGCAATTCGGGAAATTGAACTCAAATATGAAAAAGAGAACCGAGAAATTGATTTGGAGCTTGCAAAACTGAGCTTAACAATTTTGGCGGGCGAGTACGAAGACAACGTCGAAAATTCTTTGCCTGCACGAAAATTTGCGCTGAATGCTTTGGAGCGAGGTACGGGTGTTAAAATACCCGAAGCCGACAAAGATACATGGGCAAGAACTGGTTTGACCCCGGGTAACATAGACAGTTTCGGCATGGGTGAGATTTCACAGATCGGAAAGCTCAACCGAGCCCTTTCCAATGCATTCTCTGCAAAAGGAACTGGGTGCGTTGATAGACATGGAGAAATGCATTGCGGGGAACTGTTCTCCGGCGCACTGGTAGGCGACAATGCCTGCGTCATTATTGAGATCGAGCCCGGGATCGTTTGCGGCCGGCTTGAGTCAATTGAACAAGCTCTTGACAAACGTGAAAAGCAAAACGACTAAACAAAAAAGCCCCCGCCGTTCGGCGGGGGCCTTTATCTCTCTCCAAAGACGGGTCCGATCAGAGACCGGTGGTCACGTCGATGGTGTTGCCCTCTTCCAGGGTCACATAGGCCTTCTTGACGTCTTTCCGCTTGCCCAGCTGGCCGCGGAACCGCTTGACCTTGCCTTTGGTCACGGTGGTGTTCACCGCCTTGACCTTCACACCAAACAGCGCCTCGACGGCCTCTTTGATCTGCGGCTTGTTGCTGTCGATCGCCACTTCGAAGACGACCGCGCCGTTTTCGGACGCCATGGTCGATTTCTCGGTGATGATCGGCTTGCGGATCACGTCGTAGTGTTCTGCCTTCGCGCTCATTTCAGTCGAGCCTCCAGTGCTTCGACACCCGCCTTGGTGAGCACCAGCGTGTCACGCTTGAGGATGTCATAGACGTTTGCGCCCATCGACGGCAGGATGTCCAGGCCTTCGATGTTGCGGGCTGCGCGGGCGAACCCTTCGTTCACGGTGGCGCCGTCGATGACCAGAGCGCGCTTCCAGCCCAGGTTTGCAACCTGCTTGGCCAGTGCAGCGGTCTTGCCTTCGGCTTCGGCGGCGTCGATCACGACCAGCTCACCGGCCTTTGCCTTGGCCGACAGAGCGTGGCGCAGGCCCAGTTTGCGGAACTTCTTGGGCAGGTCGTGGCCGTGCGAACGCGGGGTCGGGCCCTTGTAGATGCCACCCTTGCGGAAGATCGGCGCGTTGCGGTCACCGTGACGTGCGCCACCGGTGCCCTTCTGGCGATAGATCTTCTTGGTCGAGTAGCTGGTTTCCGAGCGGGTCTTGACCTTGTGGGTGCCGGCCTGCGCGTTGTTGCGCTGCCAACGGACCACACGGTGCAGGATGTCCGCGCGGGGCTCGAGGCCGAACAGAGCTTCGTCCAGCTCGATGTCGCCGGCTTTCTTGCCGTCCAGTTTGATCACGTCAAGTTTCATGCTTCACCCCCTTCCGCGGGTGCTTCTTCGGCCGGAGCCTCGGTCGCTGCAGTTTTCAGAGCAGCCGGGAACGGCAGACCCTCGGGTGCTTTCTTCTTGACGGCATCCTTGACGGTGACCCAGCCACCCTTGGAGCCCGGAACGGCACCCTTGATGAAGACCAGGCCACGCTCGGCGTCGGTCTTGACGACTTCGAGGTTCTGCGTGGTGACACGGGCGGCACCCATGTGACCGGCCATCTTCTTGCCCTTGAACACGCGGCCGGGGTCCTGACACTGACCGGTCGAACCGTGCGAACGGTGCGAGATCGAGACACCGTGCGAGGCGCGCAGACCACCGAAGTTGTGGCGCTTCATCGCACCGGCAAAGCCTTTACCGATCGAGGTGCCCGAAACGTCAACCTTCTGACCTTCCAGGAAGTGATCTGCCGAGATCTCGGCACCCACTTCGATCAGCGCGTCTTCGGACACGCGGAACTCGGCCAGCTTGCGCTTGGGCTCGACCTTGGCGGCGGCGAAGTGGCCGCGCATGGCCTTCGAGGTGCGTTTTGCCTTGGCGGCACCGGCGCCGAGCTGAACGGCGGTGTAGCCGTCTTTGTCAGCGGTGCGCTGTGCGACGACCTGCAGGTTGTCCAGGTGCAGAACGGTCACAGGGATCTGCTTGCCGTCTTCCATGAACAGCCGGGTCATGCCGACTTTCTTTGCGATAATACCAGAGCGCATATTCTATACCCTCCGATCTTACGACTGCAGCTTGATCTCGACGTCCACACCAGCGGCGAGGTCGAGCTTCATCAGCGCGTCCACGGTCTGGGGCGTCGGATCTACGATGTCGAGCAGACGCTTGTGCGTACGGATCTCGAACTGATCGCGGGATTTCTTGTCAACGTGAGGGCCACGGAGAACCGTGAACTTCTCGATCTTGTTCGGCAGCGGGATCGGGCCACGCACCTGCGCGCCGGTCCGTTTGGCAGTATTGACGATCTCTTGCGTGCTGGCATCCAGGACGCGATAGTCAAATGCCTTCAGCCGAATACGGATGTTTTGGCTTTGCATTTTTCGTCAGCCTTATTCTTCAGGCGTTGGGGTTGAGAGGAGGACGGACGCTCATCGCCAACCCTCATCGAACCCAAAAGGCGGGAATCACCCCGCCTTCACGTTCTCGTCGAGAACCCGCGCCGGATACAGGGCCAAGAGGGGTTTGGCAAGGACTATTTGCCTTTTTGGCTGGCCCCGCCTGCGTGTCCCGTTTTTATTGCCATTTTCATCCATGACGCAATGGCAGGTGGGTGAAACTGGCCGAGGGCCTTGAAGGGGGCACAATATTATAAAGAGCCACCCGAACGGATGTTGTGCGCGTTACGGTGCAAATTGCCTGTTTTCGCCTATAGACACCCACCCCCAACCCTGCTAAACGCTCCCAATCTTGCGGCCTCGGATTCGTTCCGGGGCCTCTGATATTTGCAGCCGGGGACCTTCGGGGCCCTATAACTCGGGCACCTACGGGGGCCTCTCACATAGCGGGGATTGATCCTCGCGCTTGCTAAACGGAAGACAGAAAGCATGGCACTCAAGTCGTACAAGCCGACGACGCCGGGCCAGCGCGGGCTGGTGCTGATCGACCGTTCGGAGCTTTGGAAAGGACGTCCGGTCAAGTCTCTCACCGAGGGTTTGACCAAGTCGGGCGGCCGGAACAACACCGGACGGATCACTTCACGCCGCCGCGGCGGTGGCGCAAAGCGTCTCTACCGGATCGTTGACTTCAAACGGAACAAATTTGATGTGGCGGCAACCGTCGAGCGGATCGAATACGACCCGAACCGGACCGCGTTCATCGCACTGATCAAATATGACGATGGCGAGCAGGCCTATATCCTGGCGCCGCAGCGTCTGGCGGTTGGCGACAAGGTCATCGCTTCGGCCAAGGCCGACATCAAGCCCGGCAACGCGATGCCGTTCTCGGGCATGCCGATCGGTACCATCGTGCACAACATCGAGATGAAGCCCGGCAAGGGCGGTCAGATCGCGCGTGCCGCGGGCACCTACGCCCAGTTCGTCGGCCGCGATGGCGGCTATGCCCAGATCCGTCTGAGCTCGGGCGAGCTGCGCATGGTGCGCCAGGAATGCATGGCCACCGTCGGTGCCGTGTCGAACCCCGACAACAGCAACCAGAACCTCGGCAAGGCCGGCCGCAACCGCCATCTGGGCAAGCGTCCTGCTGTCCGTGGTGTTGCCATGAACCCGATCGACCACCCGCACGGTGGTGGTGAGGGCCGGACCTCGGGTGGCCGTACGCCGGTTACGCCTTGGGGCAAGGACACCAAGGGCAAGCGTACCCGCAACAAGAACAAAGCGTCCCAGAAGCTGATCATCCGCTCGCGGCACGCCAAGAAGAAAGGGCGTTAAGACATGTCTCGCTCTGTTTGGAAGGGTCCTTTCGTCGACGCTTACGTGCTCAAGAAAGCCGAAGCTGCGCGCGAGTCGGGCCGCAACGAAGTCATCAAGATCTGGTCGCGTCGTTCCACCATTCTGCCCCAGTTCGTGGGTCTGACCTTTGGTGTGTACAACGGCCAGAAACATATCCCGGTAAACGTCACGGAAGACATGATCGGTCAGAAGTTCGGTGAGTATTCGCCGACCCGGACCTATTACGGTCACGCCGCAGACAAGAAAGCGAAGCGGAAGTAAGTCATGGGCAAGGCAAAGAACCCCCGCCGCGTGGCCGAAAACGAAGCAATGGCCAAGACCCGTATGCTTCGCACCAGCCCGCAGAAACTGAACCTGGTTGCAGCGATGATCCGCGGCAAGAAAGTCGAAAAGGCTCTGAACGACCTGACTTTCTCGAACAAGCGGATTGCGCAGGATGTGAAGAAATGCCTTCAGTCCGCCATCGCCAACGCCGAGAACAACCACAACCTGGACGTCGATGAACTGATCGTCGCCGAGGCCTATGTGGGCAAGAACCTGGTCATGAAGCGCGGCCGTCCGCGTGCCCGTGGCCGTTTCGGCAAGATTTTCAAGCCGTTCTCGGAACTCACCATCAAGGTGCGTCAAGTTGAGGAGCAAGCCTAATGGGACATAAAGTCAATCCGATCGGCATGCGCCTTCAGGTGAACCGCACCTGGGACAGCCGTTGGTATGCAGATACCAAGGACTACGGTGATCTTCTGCTGGAAGACATCAAGATCCGTGAGTTCATCAAGAAAGAGTGCAAGCAGGCCGGCGTGGCCCGTGTGATCATCGAGCGTCCGCACAAGAAGTGCCGCGTTACGATCCACACCGCACGTCCGGGCGTCATCATCGGCAAGAAAGGCGCGGACATCGAAGTTCTGCGCAAGAAACTGTCCGCGATGACCGACAGCGAACTGCACCTCAACATCGTCGAAGTGCGCAAGCCGGAACTCGACGCGCAGCTGGTTGCCGAGTCGATCGCTCAGCAGCTGGAACGCCGCGTTTCCTTCCGCCGCGCGATGAAGCGTGCCGTGCAGAACGCCATGCGCATGGGCGCCCTGGGCATCCGGGTGAACGTCGCTGGCCGTCTGGGCGGTGCCGAAATCGCACGGACCGAGTGGTACCGCGAAGGCCGCGTGCCGCTGCACACCCTGCGTGCCGACATCGATTACGCAAACGCCGAAGCCTCGACCCCTTACGGGATCATCGGGATCAAGGTCTGGATCTTCAAAGGTGAGATCATGGAGCACGATCCCCAGGCGCGCGACCGCAGGGCACAGGAACTCCAGGATGGTCCGGCGCCTCGCGGTGCAGGCGGCCGTCGCTAAGGAGGATTTGAGATGCTTCAACCAAAGCGCACAAAATTCCGCAAGATGCACAAAGGCCGGATCAAGGGCGAAGCCAAGGGCGGCTCTGATCTGAACTTTGGCACCTACGGTCTGAAAGCACTGCAGCCCGAGCGCGTCACCGCGCGTCAGATCGAAGCTGCGCGTCGTGCCATGACCCGTCACATGAAACGTCAGGGCCGCGTCTGGATCCGGATCTTCCCGGATACGCCGGTAACCTCGAAGCCGACCGAAGTCCGTATGGGTAAAGGTAAAGGCTCGGTGGATTACTGGGCTGCCAAGGTCAAGCCCGGCCGCGTGATGTTCGAGATCGACGGCGTCAACGACGAAATCGCCCGCGAGGCCCTGCGCCTGGCCGCGATGAAGCTGCCGATCAAGACCCGCGTCGTGGTTCGCGAGGACTGGTAAGCGGTCGGGGGGATCCCCCTGTCGTGAAAGATCTGACCCCTGCCGGGAAACCGGCGGGGGTTTTTCGTGTCGGGACCGTGTGCAGGAGTTAACCCGCCCGCGACACCGCGTAGGTCCGCATGAGGCCCTTGCCCTTGATCTCCATGTCACCCAGCGGATCGACCCGGACGGGCTTGCCAAGCTGGGCCCGGGTCGCCTCGCTGATCTGGATGACGCCCGGTTTGCTGTGGGACTCCATCCGCGAGGCCACGTTCACCGTGTCGCCCCACAGGTCATAGGCAAACTTTCTTTCCCCTATCACCCCCGCGACCACGGGCCCGGAATTGATGCCGATGCGCATGGTGAAGGGAAAGTCGCTCGAGGCGTTGATTTCCTCGGCGGCGTCGATCATGTCCAGCGCCAGCGCGACCATCGCGTCGGCATGATCTTCTCGCGGCTCCGGCAGGCCGGACACCACCATATAGGCGTCGCCGATCGTCTTGATCTTTTCGCAGCCGTGCTTTTCCACCAGCTCGTCGAACCGCGTGAAGGCCCTGTTGAGGGCGCGGACAAGCTCGGGGGGAGACAGCGCTTCCGAGGTCCTGGTGAAATCGACGATGTCGGCAAACAGCACCGAGACGCTCGGATACTCGTCGGCGATGAGATGCGGGCGATCCTTCAGGCGGGTCGCGATCGGTTCGGGTAGGATGTTCAGTAGCAACCGCTCGGAGCGTTCATATTCGCGTTCCAGTTTCTCCTCGGCCGTCGTGGCAGCATTGGCGTAGATCGCCGTGAAGAGGCCCAGAAAGGGAATGATCGGGCCGGCATTGAAGAAAAAGAAAAAGATGTTCCAGCCATCGGTCAGCGGGCGGGCGGGTTCGGACATGATGGCCATTGCCCCGCAGGCAACGAAGACCAGCCCGTTGCCCAGGCTGAGCAGCAGCCGTGTCGTGGCCGAGTAATAGGGGATCAGCGGGAACAGCAGGATCGGAAACAGGATGTAACCGATGAAAAAGGGCGGCAGGCCCATGTAATAGGTGCACAGCACGGCATGCAGCGGAATTTCCACCACAAAGGTCAGCAGCGTCGGCCATTTGATGTCGCCCAACGTCCAGGCCGCCCGGACCCCCCAGATCAGCAAGGCGACGGAAGCGATGTTGAAGATCGCCATGACCGGCTGATCCAGATACCAGAACAGGGGAATGAAACAGGCATGCGAGAAGAGGCCAAGGGGGAAACCGACCCGCGCAAGCCCAAAGGCGCGCACTTCGGCAGTGCTCACGCCCGGGGGCGCGCGGTTCACCCATCTTGCCAGTTTCCTGATTATGCTTTGACTACGCATCCTTGGCCCGAGAGTTGCTGCCCCATTCTCAGGGGGCGGGCTTTCGCGAGTCAACTGTCGGCCCACCACACCGGATCAAAGCCCGCTGGTCGTTTCCCCTCTCGTCCTGCCTCGCAAGCTGCGCTATGAGAACGCCATGCCACAGATTGAATCGCTTTTCGTCACCCGCCTGTATCGCGCCGCCCTGTCCGAATTCGATCCCAGGATCGACCCGGAGGAACTGGAAAGCTCGTGCCTCGTCATCGCAGAGGACGACGAGGCCGGGCAGGAATGGTGCGAAGAAAATGGCTATTCCGGCTATACCAGCTATGCCTCTCTGACCGACCTGCCGTGGCGCTTCCCGATCTTCGCCGATCTGGTGAAGGTGCTGGATCAGCATGTGGCGGCCTTCGTTGAGGATCTGGAGTTCGATCTGGACGGGCGCGAGCTGAAACTCGAGGACCTGTGGATCAACATCCTGCCCGAGGGGGGAATGCACGCCTCGCACCTGCATCCGCACAGCGTGATTTCCGGCACGACCTATGTGGCGATGCCAAAGGGTGCCAGCGCGCTCAAGCTCGAAGATCCGCGCTCGGCCCGGATGATGGCCGCGCCGGTGCGCCGCAAGGATGCCCGGCGAGAGTTGCAGCCCTTCATCTACATGAAGCCCGAGGTCGGCGACGTGCTGCTGTGGGAAAGCTGGTTGCGCCACGAGGTGCCGATGAACATGGCCGAGGATGAACGGATAAGCGTCAGCTTCAACTACCGCTGGGACTGAGTGCTGTCTTCCCGGCAAAGAGACACCGGAGCTGGGCCGCTCGAAGCGGGTTTGAAATGAGTGATGCGTCTCGCGGAAACCCTGTGAAGTTGCCACTGATCCGGGCTGTCTGGACGTAGAAGCCGTGCCTGATTTTCTCGTGATTTGGTTGCGGTCAAGATCTGCTGAAAGAAAATGTGAGGGGCTCAAATACAAGGGCATCGCGGAATCTGGTGGCGGACAATTGCTTGGTTCTTCACCGATCAGACTTCGTGGCGTGAGTGTCCTGATCGCGAATGTCATTCGGCTCTGCAATGCCAACAAAATAGGCCCCGGGATTGTGCAGCTGATCTGCCCCGGGGCCTGTCGTGCTAAAATATGCCCGGATCATGACGACGAACGCGTTTGGAAACGCCTTCGCCCGCGCGAAAACTGCGCAACCATCCTGACAACACCTTTCTGGCAGCCACTCACTTCTGCCTTGGCGTGTTCACCGGGCGTTTCAAGGATACTACCGATCCGATGACCGTTCAGTGATCTGGATCACAATTTACGAGATTATTAAGGAAATTTTCTCGCCTTCAGGTGAACTGCTCGGAAATCAGGCGTTCTTCCAGGCCGTGTCCAGGGTCGAACAGGATTCGGTGCTCGATTTCGGGGTCGGAATGGATTTCCACCCAGTCGATGTCGGGGATCGAGATCGAATCGGCATCGGCCATGACGGGGCGCTTGTCCGCCTCCAGCACATCGAACCGGACATGCGCAGTCTTGGGCAAGAGGGCACCGCGCCAACGGCGGGGACGGAACGCAGCGATGGCCGTCAGCGCCAGAACATCCGAGCCGATGGGCAGAATCGGGCCGTGGGCCGAGTAGTTGTAGGCCGTCGACCCGGCCGGAGTGGAGAGAAGTGCACCGTCGCAGACAAGTTCAGCCAGGCGCAGACGTCCGTCCACCGTGATTTTCAGGCGGGCGGCCTGTGGCCCGGCCCTCAGCAACGATACCTCGTTGATGGCCAGCGCCTCGTGCAGCTTGCCCGACTGGTCCATCGCCGTCATCGCCAAGGGGTTGATGATCGTTTCTTCGGCGGCCTCCAGACGCTCCAGCAGGTCGGTTTCGCTGTACTCGTTCATCAGAAAGCCGATGGTGCCGCGGTTCATCCCGTATACCGGCACATTGAGGTGCTGTGTGTTGTGCAGCGTGCGCAGCATGAACCCGTCGCCCCCGAGCGCCACGATCACGTCCGCATCTCGCGGCGCGACATTGCCGTAGCGCCCGACAAGGGCGGCCCGGGCCGTCTGCGCGACCGGTGCGTCGCTGGCCAGAAAGGCGATTCTCTTGCTCATGTTTTTCGGTTTCCGGTGCTGCGCATTTGGTTCCGAAACAAACATACCTTTCCCCGATAGACCAGACTTGACGCCGCAGCGGGCCAATTCGTCGCTTTAAAGCCTTTCTCGGCAGGATGGTTTCCTATAGGAAATCCCCAAATTCACCCAGCGATGCGGAGCCCCCATGAACGCCAACCTTCGTGATACCGGTTTCTTCACCCAGTCCCTTGCCGATCGGGACCCGGAACTTTTCGGCTCGATCACTTCCGAACTCGGCCGCCAGCGCGACGAGATCGAGCTGATCGCGTCCGAGAATATCGTTTCTGCCGCCGTGATGGAGGCGCAGGGGTCGGTGATGACCAACAAGTATGCCGAGGGCTATCCCGGCCGGCGGTACTATGGCGGTTGCCAGTTCGTCGATATCGCCGAGAACCTGGCCATCGACCGCGCCAAGCAGCTGTTTGGATGCGAATTCGCCAACGTGCAGCCCCACTCGGGAAGCCAGGCGAACCAAGGCGTGTTCCAGGCGCTGCTGAAACCCGGCGACACCATTCTGGGCATGAGCCTGGATGCAGGTGGCCACCTGACTCACGGTGCCGCGCCCAACCAGTCGGGAAAGTGGTTCAATGCCGTTCAATACGGTGTGCGCAAGCAGGACAACATGCTGGACTACGATCAGGTCGAGGCGCTGGCCAAGGAACACCAGCCCAAGCTGATCATCGCCGGCGGCTCCGCGATTCCGCGCCAGATCGACTTTGCCCGCATGCGCGAGATCGCCGACATGGTCGGTGCCTACCTGCACGTGGACATGGCCCATTTCGCTGGTCTGGTCGCCGCGGGCGAGCATCCCTCGCCCTTCCCGCACGCGCATGTGGCCACGACCACCACACACAAGACCCTGCGCGGCCCGCGCGGCGGAATGATCCTGACCAACGACGAGGCCATCGCCAAGAAGGTGAACTCGGCAATCTTCCCCGGCATTCAGGGCGGCCCGCTGATGCATGTGATCGCGGCCAAGGCCGTTGCCTTCGGCGAGGCGCTGCGTCCCGAGTACAAGGACTACATCAGGAACGTGGTCAACAACGCCCAGGCGCTCAGCGATCAGCTGATCAAGGGCGGTCTGGATACCGTGACCCACGGCACCGATACCCACGTGGTTCTGGTTGACCTGCGCCCCAAAGGCGTCAAGGGCAATGCCACCGAAAAGGCGCTGGGCCGCGCGCATATCACCTGCAACAAGAACGGCGTGCCGTTCGACCCGGAAAAGCCCACCGTGACCAGCGGTATTCGGCTCGGCTCGCCCGCCGGCACCACGCGCGGCTTTGGCGAGACGGAGTTCCGCCAGATCGCCGACTGGATCATTGAGGTTGTTGACGGTCTTGCTGCCAATGGCGAAGACGGCAACGGCGCCGTCGAGGCCAAGGTCAAGGCCGAGGTCGCCGAGCTCTGCGCCCGGTTCCCGATCTACCCGAATCTCTGATCGGCCCGAAAATGGAACGGGAAACGGCGCCGCAAGGCGCCGTTTTTCTGTCTGGCCATCCTGTTTTTCAGCGGGACGGGACCGGCAGCGCACGGGTTCAAATCAGCCCGCGCCACCAAAGCAATATGAAAACCAGAACCGCCAGCATCAGCATATTGGCAGCGATACCTGCCAGTACTCCCAGAAACGCCCCCCAGCGCCTGTCTGCCAAGTCGATCGCGTGCAGATGAGCCTGCACCTCTTGTGCCGCATAGGTCAGCTGAGGCGTGTCGAGCGTGAGCCTTAGCTTGGGATGCCGCATCATCTGTTCTGCCTGGGCGAGTTTCATCGCCTGGGTATAGACCCTGCGGGGCAGAAGGTGTTTGGCGCGCCGAAGTGACGCGGCAAGCGTCTTTCCTCGCACACCCAGCTTGGTCCGCAACAAGGCAATCGTCGCGGCGATCTGCTCCTGGATGGTGGTCTCTTTCGGCATCGACAATCTCCTGAACGGGCATGTTATCCCTGCGTTTCAGAGGTCACAATGGGGGCTGGCCGTTCGCCGCGTGCGCAGGTATCACCGAACCATGCTCAATACCATCGTGCATGGCACCCCGACCGACGCCCCGCCGCTTCTCATCGCCCATGGTCTGTACGGATCGGCGAGAAACTGGGGCGTGATCGCAAGACGGCTGTCGGATGAACGGCAGGTGATCGCAGTCGATATGCGCAATCACGGGTTCAGCCCGTGGTCAGAGACGCATGACTATCCGGTCATGGCGGCCGATCTGGCCGAGGTCATCGACAGCCTCGGTCAGCCTGCTGACGTCGTGGGGCATTCGATGGGTGGCAAGGCAGCCATGACGCTTGCGCTTCTGCATGGTTCGCTGGTGCGGAAACTGGTGGTGGCCGACATCGCGCCGGTGGCCTACGGGCACAGCCAGATCCAGTATGTCGAGGCCATGCGCGCGGTGGACATGTCGAAGGTCGAGCGGCGCTCGGACGTCGAGCGGCAACTGGCGGACATGGGCGTCGAAAGAAGCCTGCAAAGCTTTTTCACGCAGTCGCTGGACATCCCGGAAAAACGGTGGCGGCTGAACCTTGACGGGCTGGCCCGCGAAATGCCCAAGATCATGGGGTTCCCGGAAATCGAAGGGTCGTGGAGCGGCCCCACCCTGTTTCTGTCGGGGGCCGAGTCGGACTATGTGCGGCCCGAACACCGTGACAGAATCCGCGCGCTTTTTCCCAACGCGCGGTATGCCAAGATTCCCGGGGCCGGCCATTGGCTGCATGCCGAAAAGCCGCGTGAATTCGAAGCCGCCGTCCGGACCTTTCTCAACGCCTGAGCAGCGCCCCTATTGCTGATAGAGACGCTGCGCTACCAGCCAAGAGACCGGCGCGGCCAGAATGCAACCGACCCCGGCAGCCCCGAGAATGGCCGGGAAGGAGATCAGCCCCGCTGAAAGCACGACTATGATTCCGGTCCCGGCGAATGCGGTCGAAATCAAAGAAAACAGAAGTGTCGCGAGGCGTATCATGGCGGGCCCTTCCTGAATCGGTGAAACGGCCATGACATTCCATGATTCAAATGTGAAGGGCTTTGACCTGCATCAGAAAACCAGCCTTACATACCGGAATCGACAGGTTCGGTAACCTCTCCTCCGCCATTTTTCCAATCAGCCAGCCCGCCCAGGTTGTAGACCTCGGCATAGCCCATGTCCTTGAGCAGTTTGCCTGCAAGGGCGGCGCGTCCGCCGGATGCACAATGCAGAATGATCACGCGATCCTTTTGCAGCTCCGGGTCATGAAACTGGGTCGAGGAATCGGCCCGGAACTCCAGCATCCCGCGCGGGATATGGTGCGAGCCGACGGCCCTGCCGCTGCGCTCGAGCTCGGGGGCATCCCGGACATCCAGCAGCAATGCGCCCTTAGCCATCAGTTCCTTCGCTTTCGCAGTGTCTATGCGCTCCACCGCGGCATTCGCGGCTTCCAGCATGTCCTTGACCGTCAACGGCATGTAAAGCTCTCCCTGATTTTCATTTCCGAAGCCTAACATGCGAATTTCGGAACGTGTAGGAAAGACCTGCTTTGAAGCTGTAAGTCCGGCGGGGGCGACCGGGGGGCAGACTTTGCGTGGCCTGCGCCGCAAAGACAGTTGCGTCCAGCCTTGCCGATGGCCTTGCGTGGCACTTGGCTCGAGGAGCGGGAAACGGGCTTGAACGCGCGGGCGAGGCTGGCGAACACACGAGAGAGCAGGCGAGTGGTGCGGATGGCGGGGATCGAACCCGCAAGTCATTGAAGACGAGGGATTTTAAGTCCCTTGCGTTTACCAGTTTCGCCACATCCGCATGTCACCGCCTCATGTTGGTACCTGCTCTGACGCTGGAGTCATGCCAATTCAGACAGTTTTCCCAGTGTTCATCGGCAGGCTCTGGCGTTGCGCGCAATCGGAAGGTGCTTGCGCCCCCTCGTTATTGGTGCATGCCGATTTTCACGTGGGTGTTCAAGGGGAAGATTGAAATCGCCTCGAAGCTGGACGCAGATTGCCAGACACAATGGGCGGCAGAACTTGTTCGTGTTCCGGCGGCGGACCGACCGTGCCGACTGAGGGTGGGCGGCCGAAAGTGCTTATGGAACGGGCGACTATCAGCTAAGATCCCTGTTGCTGATCAACCTGAAGGGTGAAGGCATGACAAAGATATTTTTGATGATTGCGATTTCTATTGTTTTCGGCGCAGGCGTCGCTTTGGCGCAGGACTACGGCGCGGCACTTAAGGCGCGGCAGGGGCAGATGCGGCTGTTGGCGCTGAATCTGGGCATTCTTGGGGGCATGGCCAAGGGCGAGCGAGATTATGATGCAGCCCTGGCCCAGGCTGCCGCCGACAACATCGTTGCCGTTGCGGCTCTCAACCAGTTGACCGCCTGGCCGGAAGGCTCTGACATGGGGGCCACGGAGGGAACGAAGGCCAAGACAGATATCTGGACCGACTTCTCGGGTTTTCAGGACAAGTGGCGCGCGCTAGCACCCGCCGCGGCGAAACTTCAGGCCGCCGCAGGTCAAGGGGCGGGCGAAATCGGCGCGGCTCTGGGGCCGGTCGGTGGCACCTGCAAGGGCTGCCACGATACCTATCGCGCGCCGCAGAGCTAGGCTTTCATGCGCAGGCTTCTCAAGCTTCTGATCGCGGCGGCGGTGCTTGGTGCCGCCGGTTTTTTCTGGCTGACCATTCCGGTGCGGGTCACACCGGAAGACTTCGCCGGGGTTGAAGGCGATGAAACGGCGGGCGAGGCGGTCTTCATCGCGGCCGGGTGCTCTTCGTGCCATTCCGCTCCCGAGGCCAAGGACACCCGGGTGTTGACGGGCGGGCAACGTTTCCCTTCTGAATTCGGCACCTTCGTCGCGCCCAACATTTCAATGCATCCCGAGGCCGGCATTGGCGGTTGGACACTCGTAGATTTCGCAACGGCCCTGCGCCACGGAACGTCCCCGGACGGGCAGCACTATTTTCCGGCCTTCCCCTATACATCCTATGTGCGAATGACGGACCAACAGATCGCCGATCTTTGGGCGTTCATGCGAACGCTGCCTGCGGATACCTCGCCGAGCCAGCCGCACGAGGTATCCTTTCCGTTTTCGTTCCGGCGCGGCATCGGTCTGTGGAAGCTTCTCAACCTGTCGCCGGGCTGGGTCGTGCAGGACGCGCCAACGCCGCAGATTGAACGCGGCCGCGTGCTGGTCGAGGCCCTGGGGCACTGCGGAGAGTGTCACACGCCGCGAAATGCCATGGGCGGGCTGAAGCTCGACGCCTGGCTTTCAGGGGCGCCCAACCCATCGGGCAAGGGGCGGATACCTGCGCTGACGCCGGGAGAGTTCGATTGGAGTGCAGCCGATATCGCCTATTACCTTGAAACCGGGTTTACACCCGATTTCGACAGTGCAGGCGGTCACATGGTGGCGGTCATCAAGAATTTTTCGCAGCTGCCGCCCGAAGATCGTGAAGCCGTCGCCGCCTATCTGAAGGCTCTGCCATAGTGGCCCCTGCCGATGACGCACATTGAGGGTTTGGGGCAGCCCTACCGACTCGGATTTGCGGTCAGAGCCACCCGATCTGGACTCAAAACACACGGGTCAACCGTTTTTGATCGTTCATGGCGCCCGATTTTTTTGTTTCTGCTCTTCGTTAGGCGAACAGCCGCCAATGGGTTTGGCGGGTTGCCGCCGGGTCAAGTTGGCCTTGGTTTCAATTCTCTGGCGCGACGCTAAATAGGCTTCAAAGCCATACTCTCTGGGACAGTCATGAAACCCAATGCACTGGAAATCATCTGTGTCTTATTGGCCGGCCTGCTCGCAGTCGCTGGGTTCCTGGGCGCCGTTCACGCATTGATCACGGCTGTCTGACGATTGCAGTCAGAACACGAAGCTGTCGGTGTCGAGTCCGCTTCCGCAAGCGTGTTTCTGGGCCGATATGGCTTATTGTTTCCGTTATGGGAACGGTTTGTTAACATCAAGAAATTGGACACAATTTCGCCACAATGCCACACTGTGTGAGTGGGCGGAGCGCTGCAATTTTCTGACGTAGCAATTTTTTTATTCCGGTAACAGTCAAGCGCTTCGCCCCACGATTTTTCTGAAAAACGATATGCTGGTTCGGTTTGCATCAGGCGACCAAGTCGTGCTCTGAGCTTTCGCCCGCCTGCGCCGGGAATTGCCATTCCGATGGGCCGTATGTTGGTCATGCATTCACTGTCGAACTGGACCACTTGCGCTGGGGTGATAGGTCTGGCCAAACTCGGGCTTCATTGATTTCAGCCGGACTGATCCGTGGTCGGAGAAACGAGCGGTGACATGCCCAGTCCTTTCCAGTCGAGCGACGGGAAGCTGGCAAGACTTTGGCCTTGGCTTTCGAAGTTCTGCGGGGGTCACGCGTCGATAACCGGGATTATCTCCATGATTCACAACGGTCTAGGCTTGTGCGTCGCGTTTGCTGCATACAGCTGCCAAAGAGGTTCTGCAACTGTCGAAACCGGTGACGTGACAAGGGCATCTATACCCGGATACCGGCGGGTTTGGCTGCCGAGCAAAGCGACGAGACGACCGTGATGAAGCGATGCAACCTTTCCCAAGGCGCAGCGTTCTGCGACCACAGTGAACCTCAAAAGAGGGGGCGTCGTCATCTGATTGATCGCACCAGGGGCGGCATGAACCACCGACCGACAGGGCTTTGCGAAACAATGTCCCGGGTGGGACAAAGCTGCACGCCGTCTGCGGCAACCAAAGCTTCCCATTCAGACTTTTCGTCATCGCATGAGAGGTCAGCGACGCCATCGGCGCGCGGGCGCTCTTGGACAGATTGCCGTATATCGATTCGTTTCCGGGCGGCTGCGGGCATGACGTCAACTGGTATCGAGCGGCGTTGAGGCAGTTTTCGGCCAGCCCGAGCATCGTCCTTCACCCGCGGCGCTGAAAGGCGATCACGATCAGGGCGAGTAGCGACGAGCCAAGCATCAGCAACAGGGACACGGCGTTCAGAAGTGGGGTCGATCCCTCCTTGAGGCGGTCGAACATCGCGATCGTTGTGGACCGGCATGCAAAATTGTCCCCTGTATTGGGGTAATCGGCGTCCAAAAGTGACCCCCTGAAAATTCGTTTCAGAAGCTTCCTCGACGGATTTGAGGGAGCGAGTTGGGGATGTTGGTCGTGGAGACGATTGCGAAGATCAGGCGGGCGTATTTCATCCAGGAGAAGTCGATCAAGCAGATCTGTCGGGAACTTCGGGTGTCGCGGAATACGGTGCGCAAGGTGGTGCGGTCGGGCGCGACCGAGTTCAGCTATGACCGGTCCACGCAGCCCCGGCCCAAGATCGATCCCTGGCGGTTCGACCTGGATGAGATGCTGGCCGAGAACGCCCGGCACCCCAAGCGCCAGCGGCTGACCCTGGTCCGGATTTACGAGGAGCTGCGCAACCGGGGCTATGACGGCAGCTATGATGCCGTTCGGCGCTATGCGGCGAGTTGGTCGAAAGCGACCCGGGAAGCCTCCGCCGCTGCCTATGTGCCGCTGAGCTTCGATCCGGGCGAAACCTATCAGTTCGACTGGAGCCATGAAGTTGTCGTGATCGATGGCGCTACCACGACAGTGAAGGTGGCACATGTGCGCCTCAGCCATAGCCGGATGCCGTGCGTGAGGGCCTATCCCAGAGAGACCCAGGAGATGGTGTTCGACGCCCACGACAAGGCGTTCGCGTTCTTCGGCGGTGCTTGCGCCCGGGGGATATACGACAACATGAAGACGGCGGTCGATGCGATCTTCGTCGGCAAGGATCGCGCCTATAACCGGCGGTTCCAGCAGATGTGCGGCCATTACCTGGTCGACCCGCCGTCCATTGGGCTTGAACCAATGGCGCCTCAATGAACGGCCCTGCACCCCGGCCTCGGGCTGGGAGAAAGGACAAGTCGAGAACCAGATGGGCGTAATCCGGCGGCGGTTCTTCGTGCCGCGTCCGAAGTTCAAATCCTATGCCGAACTGAACGCCTGGCTGGAAGACCGGTGCCGGGATTATGCGAAGGCGAACAGGCACCCGGAGATGCGCGACCGAACGATCTGGGAGGTGTTCGAAGAGGAGCGCCCGAGCCTTGTTCCTTACGTCGGCCCGTTCGATGGATTCCACGCGGTTCCTGCATCGGTATCTGAACTGGCCCCTAATTCGACCGGACACCTTGGCCTGACCAAGGAGGCTTAAGGATAGCCTTAAGCCCATGCTTATGTCTGAGATTGAAATCATCAGCGATGGCGGCCGCCGTCGTCGTTGGTCTGCGGTTGAGAAACTGCGGATCGTGGAAGAAACCCTGTTTGACGGCGAAAGCCTTTCTGCCGTTGCCCGTCGCAATGGCGTGGCGCCCAATCTGCTGTATCGTTGGCGCAAACTGATGCTCGAAGGGGGTAGTATCGCTGTAACCGGAGACGACAGCGTGACCAGCAACAAGACCGTCCGCGAGATGGAAGCCCGCATCCGCGAACTCGAACGCCAGCTCGGTCGCAAGACGCTGGAGAACGAGATCCTCAAGGAGGCGTTGGAAAAGAGCCGGTCAAAAAAACCGACCTTGCTTGCGCGGTCGCTCAAACGGGACGATTTGGCATGAAGACGGTTGCCGAGACCCTGGGCATGTCCCGTTCCAACCTGCACGACCGTCTGAACGGGAGCGCAAAGATCCTGAAAATGAGCGAGGAGATCAAGAAACAGACAATCAGAAAACGCCGGTTGCAGCACCAAGCCGCTGCCGCATAAACTCAAACAAAAACCGAACCAGAGCCTCCGTTACGAAAATGCCTCAGCATTCCGAAAAACTCTGACGACGGACATCGGGCGGTTACTTTCAAATTGGCATTGAGGGGTTTTGATCAGCCGGATAGGGCTGCTAACATCCCGCGACCGCCAACATCGCGTCGTGCCGAACTGAGGCGGAATTGGAAGTTGTCTCGCGACAGGAAACGGGCTTGACGCCCTACAAGCAATGAATTACGTCACGGTTCCACTGAGCGGGCGTTGTGTAGTGGTAAGACCTTAGCCTTCCAAGCTAATGACGCGGGTTCGATTCCCGCCGCCCGCTCCAGTCTCCGGAAATTGCGTCAAATAGACTTTTCATGCATCGCTGAGGGGCGCTGTCCTTGACCCCGCGGCGTGCGGAGGCCATGAAGCGGGCAACCTTTGGAGACCAGAATGCAAGGGCCTGACATGGCAAGATCTAAATCCGCCAACGCGGCAACATCCGCGGCACCCGGAGCAAGTGACGAGCGGGCCGGGTCCAGAAATATGAGCGTTCTGGCCTCTCTCTGGCCGTTCCTGAAGCCCTACCGCCTGCTGATGATCGGCGCCCTGCTTGCACTTGTTCTGACCGCCAGCATGACGCTGACCCTGCCGCTGGCAGTGCGTCGCGTGGTCGATCATTTCCGAATCGAAGACGGTGAGTTGCTGAACCTGTATTTCCTGGCGGCGCTGGGAATCGCGGCGATTCTCGCCGTGGGAACGGGGATTCGCTATGCGCTGGTGACGCGGTTGGGCGAACGGGTGGTGGCCGACATCCGCAAGGCCGTGTTCGATCGCGTGATCGGGATGAGCCCGGAGTTCTTTGAACGCATCATGACCGGCGAAGTCCTGAGCCGGATCACCACCGACACCACGCTGATCCAGTCGGTTCTGGGCTCGTCCGCCTCGATCGCTTTGCGGAACATGCTGATGTTCCTGGGCGGGCTGGTTCTGATGCTGCTGACCTCGGCCAAGCTGACGGCGATGGTGCTGTTGCTGATTCCGGTGGTCATCGTGCCGATCCTGGTGCTGGGGCGCCGTCTGCGCGCCATCAGCCGCGAGAACCAGGACTGGATCGCCGCCTCGTCGGGCAATGCGGGCGAGGCGCTGGGCGCCGTTCAGACCGTGCAGGCCTTTACGCATGAGGACGCCAGCCGGGCGCAGTTCGCCGAGGTCACCGAGACCTCTTACGAAGTGTCCCTGCGGCGTATCCAGACACGCGCGGTTCTGACGGTCATCGTGATTTTCCTGGTGTTTTCGGGAATCGTCGGCGTTCTGTGGATGGGGGCCAACGACGTGCGCGCCGGTAACATGACCGAAGGCACGCTGATCCAGTTCGTGATCTACTCGGTCATCATGGCCGGTTCCGTCGCGGCGCTGTCAGAAATCTGGAGCGAGTTGCAGCGTGCGGCGGGCGCGACCGAGCGGCTGGTCGAGCTTCTCAACGCCGAAGACACTGTGAACGACCCGGCCAACCCCAAGGCGCTGCCGCAGCCGGTGCGCGGTGAGATCGGATTCGACGGGGTGAGCTTCCGCTATCCCTCGCGCCCCGAGGTTCCGGCGCTGGACAATGTGACGCTGAAAGTCGAGCCGGGCGAAACCGTGGCCTTCGTCGGCCCTTCGGGGGCGGGCAAGACGACCGTGATCCAGATGATCCAGCGGTTCTACGACCCGGACGCGGGCAAGGTCAGTCTGGACGGCATTGACCTGCGCGAGTTGAGCCGGGCCGAGTTCCGCCGCCATATCGCGCTGGTGCCGCAGGACCCGGTGATCTTTGCCGCCTCGGCGCGGGAAAACATCCGCTTCGGACGGCCCGACGCCTCTGACGCCGAGGTCGAGGCGGCCGCCCGCGCCGCCGCCGCGCATGATTTCATCGCGGCGCTGCCCGAGGGGTATGACAGTTTCGTCGGAGAGCGCGGCGTGATGCTGTCGGGTGGTCAGAAACAGCGTATCGCCATCGCGCGCGCCATTCTGCGGGACGCGCCGGTGCTGCTGCTGGACGAGGCAACCTCGGCGCTGGATGCCGAGAGCGAGATGGCGGTCCAGCGCGCGGTCGATGAGCTCAGCGCCGGACGCACCACGCTGATCGTCGCCCACCGTCTTGCGACGGTGAAAAAGGCTGACCGGATCGTGGTGATGGAGGAAGGCCGCATCGTGGCGCAGGGCACCCATGCCGACCTGGTGGCCGAAGGGGGCCTGTATGCCCGTCTGGCGCGGTTGCAGTTCACCGACGGGGTCGCCGCGGAATGAGTTGACGTTCCGGCACCCTGACTTTCGTCGCAGCGTCATTCTACACAATCCTCACCCCGCCCATTAAGCCCTCGCTTGCACAGACGAGGATTTGCTCTCATCTTGGAGCGGACAGAACGGTCCGCGTCGATGGGACCGCATAAGGGGAGGAACCGCATGGCTTTTGTGGGGTTGGAAGACAAGGCACGTATCGAAGCAGAGATGCCGTGGGAGGAGCGTGACCTGCCGGTGACGTTCCATCAATTGCTGTCCCGGACGGCAGGGAAATTCCCGAACCACAAGGCCGTCAGTTTCCAGATTCTCTCTGGCCCCAAGGACAAGGCCGAGACGCTGACCTGGTCCGAGCTGCTGGGCAAGGTCAACCAGGCCGCCAACCTGTTCCGCTCGCTTGGCGTCGGAGAAAAGGACGTGGTGGCCTATGTGATGCCGAACTCGAACGAGACGCTGATCACCCTGATGGGCGGCGCTGTCGCGGGCATCGTGAACCCGATCAACCCGCTGCTGGAGCCCGAGCAGATCGCCGCGATCCTGCGGGAAACCAATGCCAAGGTCGTGGTCACGCTGAAACCCTTCCCCAAGACGGACGTCGCGCAGAAAGTGGCCGAGGCCGTGCGTCACGCGCCGAATGTGCATACCGTGCTCGAGGTGGATCTGAACCGTTACCTGACGCCGCCGAAGTCGTGGATCGTGCCATTCGTCCGCCCGAAAATGGAAGACAAGGAACATCTGGCCCACGCGGACTACCTGGATTTCAACAAGGAACTGGCCAAACAGCCCACGACCCTGACCTTCGAGGACAGCAAGGAAGACCGGGTTGCCTGCTATTTCCACACCGGCGGCACCACCGGCATGCCCAAGGTGGCGCAGCACAAGTATTCCGGCATGATCTACAATGGCTGGCTGGGCAACACGCTGCTGTTCTCGGAAAAGGACACGATCATGTGTCCGCTGCCGATGTTCCACGTCTTTGCCTGCCATGTGATCGTGATGGCCGCCGTGGCCTCGGGCGCGCATGTGGTGTTCCCGACGCCTGCCGGCTATCGCGGCGACGGCGTGTTCGACAATTTCTGGAAGCTGATCGAGCGCTGGAAGGTCACCTTCATCATCACCGTGCCCACGGCGATCTCGGCCAAGATGCAGCGTCCGGTGGATGCGGATATCTCCACGGTCAAGACGGCGTTTTCCGGCTCGGCCCCGCTGCCGGTGGAACTGTTCCGCCGCTTCGAGGAGGCAACCGGCGTGACCATTGTCGAAGGCTACGGCCTGACCGAGGCGACCTGTCTTGTCTCGTGCAACCCGGTGGACGGCGAGAAGAAGATCGGCTCGATCGGCATCCCGTTCCCCTACACGGATGTGAAGATCCTGAAGGACGGACCCGACGGGCCGCAGGAATGCGCGGTGGACGAGGTGGGCGAGATCTGCATCTCGAACCCGGGTGTCTTTGCGGGCAATACCTATACCGATCCCGACAAGAACAAGAATCTCTATCACTACGACAAGTACCTGCGCACCGGCGATCTGGGGCGTTTCGACGAGGACGGGTATCTGTGGATCACCGGCCGGGCCAAGGACCTGATCATTCGCGGCGGCCACAACATCGACCCGGCCGAGATCGAAGAGGCTCTGCTGGGGCATGACGCCGTGGCCTTTGCCGGGGCGATCGGTCAGCCCAACTCGCATGCCGGCGAGGTGCCCTGTGCCTTTGTCGAACTGGTCGAAGGCGCCTCTGCGACCGAAGAGGAACTTCTGGAATACTGCAAGATCCACGTGCATGAGCGCGCCGCGCAGCCCAAGCACCTGACGATCCTGCCCGAACTGCCCAAGACCGCCGTGGGCAAGGTCTTCAAGCCCGAGCTGCGCAAGCAGGCCATCACCCGCGTCTACAACGAAGCCCTGGAACAGGCCGGCGTCGCGGCCCGCGTGGTTTCGGTGGTCGACGACAAGAAACGCGGCCTCGTCGCGCAGCTTGACGCGAACGGCTCCTCCGAGGACGATGTGAACAAGGTTCTGGGTAGCTTCACCCGGCCTTGGGAGTGGGCTGCCTGAGCGGAGGGGCAATGGATTATGAACGCCTGATCGACGAAGAAACCTGGAGATTCATCGGGCGGACAGCCGAATCCTACCCGGAAGACGCAGTAGACCTGCCAATCGCAGAGCAGCGGCGACTTTACGACGCCATGTGCCGCGAGTTCCGGGAAAGCTATCCCGCAGAGATAAAGACAGAGGACCGGAGCGCGAATGGCGTTCCGGTCCGTGTCTATACACTGGGCGATCCCACGCGAACCGTTGTCTATTTCCATGGCGGTGGTTTCGTTCTTGGGGGCCTGGAAAGCCACGACGACGTTTGCGCCGAGATCTGCGCGGCAACCGGATATCGCGTCGTGGCGGTCGACTACCGGCTATGCCCGGAATACCGCCACCCCGCGCAATTCGAGGATTGCTGGACCGCGACCGTCTGGGCGGCGGAAGAATTCGGCGACCCCCTGGTTCTGGCCGGGGACAGCGCCGGAGGGAACCTTGCGGCCTGCGTCGCGCATCATGCGCGTGGGCGGCTGAAGAACATACTCGGACAGGTGCTGATCTACCCGACCCTCGGGGGGGATGTGGATCAGGGGTCCTACCTTGAACATGCCAACGCACCGATGCTGACGCGCGAGGATGTTCTTTACTACAAGAAGATGCGCTGCGGAGACGGCGACGCCCCCACCAACGATCCGACCTACGAGCCTTTGCAGGACACCGATTTCTCGGGCCTGCCGCCGACCGTCATTTTCACCGCCGACTGTGATCCGCTGCGCGACGATGGCCGGGACTACCGTGACCGCATCCTCGCGGCTGGCGGCACGGCGCATTGGATGAACGAAAAGGGGCTGGTTCACGGCTATCTGCGCGCCCGCACGACCGTCGGCCGGGCCCGCGACAGTTTCGAACGCATCACCATCGCCATCGAGGCCCTGGGGCAGGGGATCTGGTGCTACGACTGATCCCCGCCACAGCAAGGTGCGCCGTCAGTTCAGGAACGTCTCGGCCTTCATCGTCTCGGCGACCGGGGCCCCCAGGCGTTTCAGGATGGTCGGGGCCAGCTGCAACTGATCGATGACGTAACCCGCGTCCGGCCCCTCGGCATCGCCGAAGTAGTACAGCGCCGTGTCCTGCTGCAACTCGCCGCGCCCGCCGTGGTGGCCCCGGTCGTCCTGACCGTGATCGGCCGTCACGATCACCTCGTACCCCAGTTGACGCCAGCGGGGGATGAAGGGAGCCAGCATCTCGTCCGCTACGAAACAGGCGTGATCCATCTCGCGGGCGTCGTGATAGAAACGGTGGCCCATGCTGTCCAATGTGCAGCTGTGCAGGATGCCGTAGTCCAGACCGTAGCGCAGGCACAGGTTGGTCAGGGTAGCGAACAGGTCCACATCCGACGGCGTCATCTGGTTGTCGTGGCCATAGCCGGTCATGGTGTGGAACCGGCCGTGGTTGATGGTTGCGCTGTCCGGCTCGTCATATTCGATGTCGCGGACATAGTCGAAGGGGTGGCGGTTGAAGAACTGTGACCAGAAGCTGTGGGTCACGGCCCCGGTCACGCCGCCGGCCTCGCGCACCTGGCTGAAGATGTCCTTGTGCTGCAGGCGAAAGACGTTGCCATTGCCGGTGCAGCCATGCTCGGCCGGGGTCACGCCCGTGTGGATCGAGGCATAGCAGCTGGCCGAGATCGACGGCAGGACCGAGCGGTGTTTCCATACCCGCGCCTCGCCGCTGTCGACCCAGCCTTCGAGATTGCCGAACAGGCGACGGAAATTGCGCCATGGCACGCCGTCAAGAATGATCAGCAGCAGTTTGCGGTCCATCGCGCTCTCCTTGTTCGCGGTGTCTGAGTCCGGTCGAGCCTATCGCTTTGCCAAAACCTGACCAGTCATTTCGTGTCCTGAAAGGCGAAATCCCGGCGTCTGTCGCATGACATTTCGCCGGGATTGCTGATTTTTTGGGTGCAGGCTCAGTGCCCCGCGCTCTCCATCTTGCGGTGGGCGACCACCTCTTCCAGCCAGCCCAGGTGCATCTCGGGGACCGAGCTGAGCAGCAGGTCGGTGTAGTCGTCGAACGGCGGGCTCAGCACCTGAGACTTGGAGCCATAGCGCACCACGCGCCCCTGATACATCACGGCAATCGAATCCGAGATCGCCTTTACCGTCGCCAGGTCATGGGTGATGAACAGATAGGCCACGTCCTCGATCTTCTGCAGGTCCAGAAGCAGCTTGAGGATACCGTCCGCCACCAGCGGGTCCAGCGCCGAGGTGACCTCGTCACAGATGATCATCTTGGGCTTGGCCGCCAGCGCCCGGGCGATGCAGACCCGCTGTTTCTGGCCGCCCGAAAGCTCGGCCGGGTAGCGGTCGATGAAGGATTCACCCAGCTCGATCTCGTCCAGCAGTTCGATGATGCGCTTGCGCTTTTCCGAGCCGCGCAGGCCGAAATAGAACTCCAGCGGACGGCCGATGATCGTGCCCACCGTCTGGCGCGGGTTCATCGCCACGTCGGCCATCTGATAGATCATCTGCAATTCGCGCAGGTCCTCGCGGCTACGCCCCGACAAGTCGCGCGACAGCTTGCGGCCTGCAAAGGTGATCTCGCCATCGCGCGGCGGCAGAAGGCCGGTGATCACCCGCGCCAGCGTGGACTTGCCCGAGCCGGATTCACCCACGACCGCAAGCGTCTGGCCCGGGTGCAGGTCCACGGTGACATTGTTCAGAACGTCGAAGTTCAGCCCCTTGTAGCGCGCGGTGATGCCGTCCACGCTCAACAGCGGGTTTGGCGTCGGCTCTTTCTCTTCGTGCTCGATCGAACGCACCGAGACCAGCGCCTGGGTGTATTCCTCCTGCGGGTTGTTGATAATCTGGTCGGTGGTGCCGTATTCGACCATGTTGCCCATCCGCAGCACCATGATGTCATCGCTCACCTGCGCCACCACCGCCAGGTCGTGGGTGATGTAGAGCGCGGCGACGCCGGTATCGCGGATGGCCTCTTTGATCGCCATCAGAACGTCGATCTGGGTGGTTACGTCGAGCGCCGTGGTGGGCTCGTCGAACACCACCAGATCCGGCTCGGGGCAGAGCGCCAGCGCCGTCATGCAGCGCTGCAACTGACCACCCGAAACCTGGTGCGGGTAACGGTCGCCGATGTTGTCGGGATCGGGCAGGCCGAGCTTGGCAAAGAGGTCACGCGCGCGGGCTTCGGCCTCTTTTCGGGTGAACTTCTTTTGCTCGACCGCGGCTTCGACCACCTGATCCATGATCTTCTTGGCCGGGTTGAACGAGGCGGCGGCGGATTGCGACACATAGGTCACCTCGCCCCCGCGCAGCTTGCGGACATCCTTGAGTGACGATTTCAGGATATCGCGCCCGTTCACCCAGACTTCGCCGCCGGTGATTCTTACGCCGCCGCGGCCATAGGCCATCGTCGCCAGCCCGATGGTCGACTTGCCGGCACCGGATTCGCCGATCAGGCCCAGCACCTTGCCGCGCTCGAGGTCAAAGCTGACCCCGTGCACGATCTCGATGTCGCGGGGTTTTTCGCCCGGCGGATAGACGGTCGCGCCGATCTTGAGGTCGCGGACCTTGAGAAGGGTATCGCTCATCCCCGGCCTCCTTTCAGCGATGTGGTGCGGTTCAGGATCCAGTCGGCCACCAGGTTGACCGAGATGGCCAGCGTGGCGATGGCCACGGCCGGATACAGTGCCGCGCCGATGCCGTAGACGATGCCGTCCTTGTTTTCCTTCACGATCCCGCCCCAGTCGGCCAGCGGCGGCTGAACGCCCAGACCCAGGAAGGACAGGGTCGAGACGAACAGGACCATGAAGATGAAGCGCAGGCCCAGTTCGGCCACCAGCGGCGACAGTGCGTTGGGCAGGATCTCGCGGAAGATGATCCAGCCATGACCCTCGCCGCGCAGCTTGGCGGCCTCGACATAGTCCATAACCTCGATGTCAACCGCGACGGCGCGGGCCAGGCGATAGACGCGGGTGGCGTCCAGCAGCCCCATGACCACGATCAGAACCGGGATGGTCACGGGGACCATCGCCAGAACCACCAGCGCGGTGATCAGCGACGGGATCGACATTACAAGATCGACCAGGCGCGACATGACCTGATCGGCCCAGCCGCCCAGAACGGCGGCCAGAAAGCCCAGGATCGAGCCGGTCACGAAGCTGAGGATCGTGGCCGCCGTGGCGACGAAGATCGTCGTGCGCCCGCCATAGATCATGCGGCTCAGCAGATCGCGGCCGATATTGTCGGTGCCCAGAAGATGCTCGGCGCTCGAAGGCTCCCAAACGTCGCCCACGACCTCGGCCATCCCGTAGGGGGCCAGCAGGGGCGCGAAGATCGCCACGAAAAAGTAGAGGGCCGTAAAGCCCAGGCCGATCAAGGCAGAGATAGGGATATTCTTCATTTCGGATGCCTCAGCCTCGGGTTGGCCAGGATGGAGACGATGTCGGCCACCATGTTCAGACCGATGTAGATGGCGGCAAAGATGACGCCGCAGGCCAGCACCACCGGCACGTCGCGCTTGGTCACATGGTCCACCAGGTATTGCCCCATGCCGGGATAGATGAAGACCACTTCGACCACGACGACACCGACGACCAGATAGGCCAGGTTCAACATCACCACGTTCACGATCGGCGCGATCGCGTTGGGAAAGGCGTGGCGCCAGATGATCTTGAAGTTGTTGAGGCCTTTGAGTTCCGCCGTCTCGACATAGGCGGACTGCATCACGTTCAGGATCGCGGCCCGCGTCATGCGCATCATGTGCGCCAGAACCACCATGGTCAGAACGACGACCGGCAGCGCGATGGCCGAAAGCTTCTGACCTAGCGACATGCTGTCATTGATCATCGCCAGCGGCGAGAACCATCCCAGTTTCACCGCGATGAAATAGACAAGCACATAGCCGATCAGGAACTCGGGGATCGAGATCGTGGTGAGCGTCACGGCCGAGATCAGCTTGTCCGGCCAGCGGTTCCGGTAGCGCACCGCGACGAGGCCGAGGAAAATCGCCAGCGGAACTGAGATGAGGGCCGCCCAGAAGGCCAGGAACAATGTGTTGCCCAGACGGTTGCCGACGGACTCGGCGATGTCGAGCTTGTTGGTCAGGGATGTGCCCATGTCACCTTGCACGATGCCCGTCAGCCATTCGAAGTAACGGGTCAGGGCAGGGCGGTTGAGGCCCATTTCCTCGCGCAGATTGGCCAGCGCCTCGGGCGTTGCGGACTGTCCCAGAACGGCTTGCGCGGCGTCTCCGGGCAGGGCTTCGGTCAGACCGAAAATCAGGGCCGAAGCGCCAAACAGCAGAAGGATTCCCAGCGCAAGGCGCTGGGAAACCAGTTTGATAATGGGATGCATGCGTTCGTTTCCGGATTAAGCGAACCACATCTTGCGGGACATGTTTCCGTTCATCATTTCCTGCGTCGAGTCCGACTCCCATCCGGCCAGCTGGTTGCTGACGCCTTCGATGAAGTCGTTGAACATCGGGCAGATCAGACCGCCCTGATCGCGCAGCATGCGGCCCATCTTGGAGTAGATCTCCTTGCGCTTGGCCGGGTCCAGCTCGGCGCGGGCGGCGAACAGCATGTCGTCGAACTCTTTGACCTTGAACCGCGTGTCGTTCCAGTCGGCGGTCGACAGATACGCGGTCGAGTACATCTGGTCCTGCACCGGACGGCCCCCCCAGTAGGATGCGCAGAAGGGCTGAACGTTCCAGACCTCGGACCAGTAGCCGTCGTTGGGCTCGCGCTTGATTTCCAGCGGGATACCGGCCTGCTGGGCGGTCTGCTGGAACAGGGCGGCGGCGTCCACGGCACCCGGGAAGGCGCCGTCGGCGACGCGCAGGATGATGGGCGAGCCGTCATGGCCGGACTTCTTGTAGTATTCGGCTGCTTTCTCGATGCTGAATTCGCGCTGCGGGATGGTGTCGTCGAACAGCGGATAGGCCGCGTTGATCGGCATGTCGTTCCCGATCGAGCCGTAGCCACGCAGGATCTTTTCGACCATCTCTTCGCGGTTGATCGCGTATTTCAGCGCCATGCGCAGATCGTTGTTGTCGAAGGGTGCCGTGTCGCAGTGCATGATGAACACATAATGCCCGCGGCCCGATGTCGAATGCACCGTCAGGTTCGGCGCGCGGCCCAGCAGGTCGGCAATCTTGGGTTCCACGCGGTTGATGGCGTGAACCTGACCGGACTGCAGCGCGGCGGTCCGGGCGGTGGCGTCGTTGATGACCACGACTTCGACACTGTCGAAATGTCCGAAATCGCCATTCCAGTGGTTTTCGAACTTGCTGAACAGGTGGCGCACACCGGGTTCGTCGGCTTCCAGCTTGTAGGGGCCGGTGCCGATGCCCGCGCCGGGGTTGTCCATGCCGCCATCGGGCTGAATGATCAGGTGATAGTCAGCCATCAGATAGGGCAGGTCGGCATTCGGCTCGTTCAGCGTGACGTGGAAATACTCGCCATCGGCCTTCATCGACTCGATTCCGCGCATGATGCCCAATGCACCAGACTTGGAGTCTTCGTTCGAGTGGCGCTGCATGGTTTTCAGCACGTCTTCGCTTGTCATGGTCTTGCCGTTGTGGAACTCGACACCCTGACGCAGCTTGAAGGTCCAGACCTTGGCATCGGCGCTGCCTTCGACGCTTTCCGCCAGGCGCGGCTCGATCGAGCCGTCGGGGGCCACTTCGACCAGCTGGTCGCCGAATTGCTTGCCGTTCTGGAAGGGGACCGAGCTTGCATAGGTTGCCGGGTCAAGCGAGTTTGTCGACTCCCCTCCCTGCAGGCCCAGTTTCAGGTCGCCGCCCTTCTTGGGGCCAGCCGCGCGCGCGGCATCGGCAAACATGGTGCTTGCCACGGCAGCCGAAACACCCAGTGCGGCCGCCTTCCCCATGAATTCGCGGCGGGTCATCTTGCCAGCGGTCACCTGGCTTGCCATGTGGTTGAGTTGGTCGTTCATCGAAGTCTCCCAATTGGTGGTGTGTTTGCCTCTGCGGGCATTTTTTATTGACGCACGAGTCAAGGTTCGCGCATTTCCGACGGTCGGGCAAGGGTTAATGTCCGCTCCGTAAGGTAATCCCTGTCACAGGTGGTTTCGCGGAATCGTGTCCTCCATCTCTCGGGTGAAGACCACCTTGTCATTCTCATATGCGGTGATGGA
Organism: Ruegeria marisrubri; assembly: GCF_001507595.1. Classification (GTDB taxonomy): domain Bacteria; phylum Pseudomonadota; class Alphaproteobacteria; order Rhodobacterales; family Rhodobacteraceae; genus Ruegeria; species Ruegeria marisrubri. The sequence goes on along the minus strand of NZ_LQBQ01000034.1, from coordinate 313,236 downwards.
TGCGCGCAGGTGGAAGCTTTTGGCATCCGACCACATTTCGCTGCGGGTCTCGGTTCTCAGGCGCCAGTCCCCGCGGCCCATCTCTTCGGTCCAATGGCACTGGCCCCTTGCCGAGAGCGGGTCGTCGGGGTGGATCGTCCAGCACTCGCGGGCGATGCCGCCGCTGATCAGACCGTGGTCGTCGTCTTGGACAAGGCCGAAATCGTCCTCGATGATCAGGCGAATCTCGCCGGTTTTCAGATCGGTTTCGGTGCGCCGCGTGTTCGATGCCTCGCGCAGAGTGGTGACCTGCCACGGTGTCTCGGCGTCGGGCGGCGGGAAGGCGTATTCGTCTGTATCACCCGAGGGGCGCAGCGGCAGGGAAATCTCGCCTCCGGTCAGGTGCAGTTCCGCGGTTTCCGGAGAGGGCCAGATCAGGGGCCAGTAGGCGCTGGAAACCGCAACCCGCAGCCTGTGCCCCCTGGGCACGCGATAGGCGATCTGGTCGAGGTCGAGCGTGATGTCGTAGGCCTTGCCGGGTTCCAGCGGCTCCGGCGCGGCATGGCTGTCGCGATGGGTCAGGTTCAGCACGCCATAGGTGATCCGGGTCGAGGCGCCGTCGGGATGCATATGGTTCAGCCGGACGGCGATCTGGGCCTGAGGCTTGTCCGAACTCACCCGCAGCCGCAGCCGGGGCGCGCCCACGATGTCGAGCTCTTCGGCCAGCGGCGCGCCGTCGAAACAGGCTGACAGCGCGTCGTCGTGGCGTTGGTCTCCGGGCATCTCGGGGCCCAGCCAGATGGCGCAGTATTCGCCGCTGTCCAAGCCGCAGTGATGCGGAGAGCGAATGCGTCTGTCCAACGCACCTTCGACGCCAAGCCCCTCGTTGCTCAGAGACAGACTTTGCTGGTTGAGGTGCGAGGTTGCGCCCTCGGCCTCGGCGATCCAGCGGCCGGGGCGTTCGGTATACCACCGCGCCGGACGAACGCCGTCCATCAGGTAGGCGCGATAGTCCGGGTCGTCCGCGACGCCGCTATCCAGCCCCTTCAGCCAGTGATCCCACCAGCGCAGGGCCTCTTGCAGAAAACCGATCCTCGGCTCGGGAACGGCGAAATGCGGGTATTTGTGGACCCACGGCCCGACGATGCCCTTGGTCGGTGCCTGCAGCTGTTCGACCAGCAGGGGAACCGTGTTCTTGTAGGCGTCGCCCCAGCCGCCCACCGCCAGGGTCGCGGCCTTGATCGCGCCGAAATCCTCGCAGACCGAGCCATGCCGCCAATAGGCGTCGCGGGTCTGGTGGCGCAGCCAGATCGACGGCAGGAAGGGCTCGTTCTCCAGCCGCTCCAGCCACAGCGCGCGCCAGTTCTCGCGCAGGGCCGGGTCGGGCGCGCGCGAGGAATAGGCCCACATCGTCGCCCCCCAGCCGAGGTTTTCGTTCAGCAGGCAGCCGCCCTTGTAGTGAATGTCATCCGCATAGCGGTCGGCGGTGGAGCACAGGGTGATGATCGCCTTGAGTGGCTCGGGCTGCATCGCCGCCACCTGCAGCGAATTGAAGCCGCCCCAGCTGATTCCCATCATGCCCACCTTGCCCGAGCACCAGGGCTGCACGGCCAGCCAGTTGATCACCGCGACCGCGTCGTCCAGTTCCTGCTGGGTGTATTCATCGGCCATCAGCCCTTCGCTGTCACCGTTGCCGCGCATGTCGACGCGGATGCAGGCATAGCCGCGCTTGGCGAACCACGGGTGGGTCAGGGCGTCTCGGGCCGTGGTGCCGTCGCGCTTGCGATAGGGCAGGTATTCCAGGATCGCCGGAACCGGATCATCATGCGCGTCCACCGGCCGCCAGACCCGCGCGGACAGGCGGCACCCGTCGGGCATGACGATGCCGAGGTCGGGAAGCTCTTCAATGTCGCGCAGGGCATTGGGGGTGAGTGTCATGGGGCGAGTTTCAGATGCGAACACGCCTAAACAAAGGGCGTAAACGACAGATCATTCCCGAATTGCGACCAACAGGTCCATTACATTGGTACCGGTGGGGCCGGTGATCAGCAAGGCGCCCTTGCGCGCCAGATAGGTGCCGCTGTCGGCGGCCTTCAGCGAGTCCGCGGCGCCCTCTCCCCATGTGGTGCCGTCCACGATGGCGCCCGCGGCGTCGGTCGGCCCGTCGGTGCCATCCGTGCCGCCGACGACCACCGTGAGTCCGTCGCAACCCGCGATCTCCTGTGCCAGCGCCAGCGCCAGCGCCTGATTGCGGCCTCCCCGGCCCGGGTTCTCGGGCAGGACCACGGTCGGCTCGCCCCCGAGGATCATCGCCCCGCGCGGCATGGTCCGCAGGCGAGGGCCCAGCCGTGCGGCCAGCGCCGGCAGGTCGTCATGCAGGGCCTCTTCGTTGGCCAGAACGTCGAACCCCACTTCTTCGGCCGCTTTCGCGGCGGCGGCGCGGGCATGGGCGTTCGAGGCGACTATGCGCGCGCGCGCCGCGTAGTCGTGCCGGTCGGGCAGCGCGCCGATGCCCGAGCCGATCACCATCAGGTCGTCGCCCGGCACATCCGAAATCGCCAGAACCTCGACATGGCCACCCCGGAAGCCGGACAGCAGCCCGCCGCCCTTGATCCGGGATATCCTGCGCCGTTCGGCATTCATCGCGCCGATGTCCAGCCCGGCCGAGAGAAGACGCCGGTTCAGGGCCGCCAGATCATCGAGCGTCTTCCCCGGCATCAGGTCTTCGGCCAGGGACGAGGCGCCGCCCGAGACCAGCAGCAAAAGCCTTGTACCCGGCGCCATCGACCTGACCGCTTCGCGCAAAGCCCGCCCGCCTTGCAGGCTGCGGGCGTCAGGCACGGGGTGAGAGGCCTCGATCAGCCGGACATGGTCCGGCAGCCCTTTGCCGTGGCCGTCCTTGGTCACGACCAGACAGGGAACCGCCCCGAAATGGTCCAGAGCCGCCCGCGCCATCGCCCCCGCGGCCTTGCCCACCGCAAGAACGAGATCCGGTCGCTGCACATCCGCAAGCGCCGCCGCCGTGGCCGCGTAACCGCCGACGGCATCCACGCCGGCCTGCCAGATGGTGCGGGCAATTTCGCGTCTGTCCATCAGATGTCCATCCAGATCGTCACCGGCCCGTCATTGACCAGCTCCACCGCCATATCGGCCCCGAAACGGCCCGTCTCGACGGGAACGCCCTGTTCGGCCAGTTTTGCGGCAAAATACTCGTAGAGGCGTTCCCCCTCGGCCGGAGCTGCCGCCATCGAGAAACCGGGGCGATTGCCGCGCGAGGTGTCGGCGGCCAGCGTGAACTGGCTGACCACCAGGGCCGAGCCGCCAATGTCACGCACCGAGCGGTTCATCTTACCCGCCTCGTCCTTGAAGATGCGCAGCTTGGCGATCTTTGCGGCCAGTTGGTCGGCCTGTGCCTCGGTATCGCCCTGCATGGCGCAGACAAGGATCATCAGGCCGGGGCCGGTCTTTCCGATCACGGCGCCATCGACCGAAACCGATGCACGGGAAACACGCTGAATCAGGGCGCGCATTCTACCTCCTTCAGTGTTGGGGCGTCGGCGCCGGGGCGCGTGACGCTCAGGCTGGCGGCCCGGTTGCCCGCCGCAAGCGCCGCGGCCAGGCTCTCGTGTGTCAACGCCAGGGGAGCTGCCAGCAGGTCGTTGCGATGCAGATAAGCCAGAAACCCCGCGTTGAATACATCACCCGCGCCGACGGTGTCACGGACCTCGACCTTGGGCGCAGGGGACGCGATGCTCAATTCGCCTGCGTGGGCGGCGGCACCGCTGGCGCCTTGCGTGTGGATCAGCACTTGCGCGGGGTCGGTGACAGGCATATCGCCGAGCCAGTTCAGGTCCTCGTCCGAAACCTTGATCACATGCGCCAAGGCCATCATGCGGTCCAGGCGCGCCCGGTATTCATCCGGGGCCGTGACAAGCCCGGGTCGGATGTTCAGATCCAGCCATATCTGCGTGCCTTTTGCCCGCCGGGCCAGACCCTCGAACACATCCGCCGAGGGCGCGTGGATCAGGCTGATGCCGCCAAAGACCAGCGCCTTCGTCGTGCCGGGGAGCGCGGGGATCCGGTCTGAGGTCAGCGAACGGCCCGCGCTGCCTTCGTCATAGAGGTCGAACCGGTTTCCGTCCGGCAATGGATGTGCCAAGGCAATCGTCGAGGGTGCATCAAGTTCGACGGCATGGCGGGTATCGACGCCTTCGGCCGCAAGCCATGCCGACAGCCGCTTTCCCATCGGATCGGTCGAAAGGGCGCCCACGAAACCGGATGCCACGCCCAGCCGGCTGAGCGCGACGGCCGTGTTCACGGCGGCACCGCCGGGGACCGGGCGGAACCCCTGTTCGCCATCGGCCAGCGGTGACGGCACGAAATCCATCACGGCCTCGCCGCAACACAGGATTGCCGGCGGCGTCAGCCCCGCCATTCGACGAACTCGTCCAGACCGGCGCGTTCCGTCCTGAAGGCGTTGGCCGGGTGGTCGTGGTCGGGATAGCCGAAAGAGATGGCGCAGAGTATCAGCCGGTCATCGGGGATGTCGAAGAACCTGTGCAGGAACGGGCCATACGTGGCTACGGCGGCCTGCGGAATGGAGGCGACGCCAAGCGCCTGCGCGGCCAGGGTGAACGCGGTGACGAAGCCGCCGCAATCCATGGCGCCGTAAGGCCCAAGTTCGCGCGGGCTGGAGATAATCGCGCAATGGGGCGCTCCGAACAGGCTGAAGTTTTCCATCATCTGCTTCGCCGATGCGGCCCGATCGCCTTTCTCGACCCCGACCGACTCGTACAGCGCCCAGCCGCAGGCGCGGCGCCGGTCCTGATAAACACCGGAATAGGAGGCGGGAAAGGGCAGGTCGGGCGCCGGAATGCCCGTCGCCGCTTCGTGCAGCAGGGCTTCGCGAAACCTGTCTGTCTCGGTGCCGCTGGTGACGATGACCTGCCACGGCTGCGCATTGCACCAGCTTGGCACGCGCCGCGCGCTGGTCAGTATGTTTTCGATATCCGACTTTGGCACCGGGTCAGGACGAAAGGCGCGGCAGGAGTGCCGGCGGGTCAGCAGATCATCCAGTTCGGTCAGGGTCATCGAATTTCTCTCGGTCGTGGCGCGCGCAGGATGGCCGGGGCAGGTGGGTTAGGCAAGGGGCGGTCGCTGCAATTTGAGCCGGATCAAGAAACAGATAGGCGAATTGTGATACGATCGGACCGAACCGCAGAAGGAGGGCTGAAAATGGTTGAGAAAACCGATCAAACCGGTCTCTGGCCGTCGCTGTACGATCCGTTCCGCAATTTCGGAATGAAGCTGGCGGATTGGCTGACCCCGGCCACCGAAGCGTCCGGAAACGGCGAATCCTACTCGATCTCGATGGAGTTGCCCGGCGTTTCGGAGGACGACATCGAACTGACCGTGGACGATGGCGTCGTGACGGTGCGCGGAGAGAAAAAGACCGAGGAAGAGAAAAAGGGAGATACCTGGTATTTCTCCGAGCGCCAATACGGTGCCTTCCGCCGCTCGTTCCGCCTGCCAGAGGATGCCGACGGTGCAAAGGCCAGTGCCAAGATGAAGGATGGCGTGCTGCACATTACCGTGCCCAAGAAACCGGCCGAGAAATCCGAAGAGGCGCGAAAGATCTCGATCGCGCGCGGATAAGGTTTAGCGGCCTGTCCTCTATTGCTGTCCGGTCGCCAAGAGATAGCCGACGGCGGCAGCCGCCAGAAGTCCCAGGACGGTAGCGATCAGGATCTTGAGCGCCGACCAGGGGCGTTCGCCCTGAACCCGGCCAGACCTGCCGTTGACCACGAAGCGGTAGGTCTGGCCCCTGTATTTGTAGGCCGCCACCCAGACCGGCAGCAGGATGTGCTTGAAGGTCACGTTCCGCACGTCCGTATCGATGGCATGGATGCGTTGCCGGTCGCCGCCGATGTCGAACCGGACGTCGCGCTCGATCACGCGGGCCATGTAGGCGCGGGCCTCGGTGTATCCCTCCTGCAGATCGACAGTATAGGCTTCGGCCCGGAACCCTGCCAGGTATTCCGGCTGATAGGGTTCGATTGCCGCCAGATCCCAGGGCGCCAGCGCATCGGTATAGCTTTTGGGCAGCGAGGCCGAAGCCAGAACCAGAACGTCATCGAAGAACCGGGCGACGCGGCCTGACTTGGGTGTCCAGCGGACCTTTGGCACCTGCTGTTGCACCCGTTTGCCGTCGCGAACGACGGTTCGGGTCACGTAGTAGACTGTGCCGCGCTCGCCCCGATAGCTGGATGTCGTATCGGCGTCGAAGGTCCAGTAAGGGACATAGATGCCCTGCATCCTGCGGCCCTTGCGGGCATAGTCCTTGAGCCCGTTGGGCGCGAACCACAAACGCCCCAGCCAGTCGCTCATGGCCTTGTGCGCGGCGCGCTCGTCCAATGCGAAGGGCAGAACTCCGCGCGGCTTGATGTGCCGGTTCACGCCGGTGTCCGTCACGACCGGTGTGGCGCAGAACGGGCATTGTGCGGCGTGGGTGTTGGGATCGAATTCAACCTGCGCCGCACAGTTCGGGCAGGACAGAACCCGTGTCTCTTCGATTTCGCTGTCGGGCAGGCGGTCGGTGATGGCCGCGTCGAAGTCCAGCTCTCGCAGGCTGGCGCCGCCCCAGGGGCCTGAGCTGATCGGTTCGGAATGGCCGCAGTGATCGCAGATCAGCGTGCCGGATTTCGGATCGAACCGATAATCCGCGCCGCACTGGTCACATGGGAAGCGGTGTTCCGCGAAATCGGGCGACGGGGCATGAGTCATGGGGCGCTCAGTCCTTGAGAGGGAAGTAGAGATAGGCCGCGCGGTCTTCCTTGGGCAGGACATGCGGCAGCATCGCGGCCTCGCAGGCCCCGACCGTCTTGAAATTGTCACGCCCCTCGGCCAGCGTCAGGCCGTGATTGGCCGCCGAGGGCTCCCTCGGGTTCGTGTCATGGTAGATGTCCTCGTCCTCCCAGAAACAGATCGGACAGATCAGGTGCCTTCCGCGTTCCGAAAGGGTGAGGTAGTCGCAGCAGGGGTAGACGAAATGCGGTTCGGGCCGCGTTTTGCGTCTGCCCATTTTCGAGCGCTTCAAGGGGCCGGCCATGCGGTGCCCTCATGCCCCCGGCGGCGGAGGCGGCAGGATGGTGAACAGCTGCGCCAGTTCCTGCACCTCACCGGCCTTCTTCCAGCCGTCCTGACCGGGCGTCCAGACGTAGGTGTCGCGCGTAAGTTCGCCTGCGCTGGCCATACGGCCCAGTCGGGCCTTGGAAAACGGCCCGCTGGTCTGTCCGTCCACCGCGATGTGCCAGACATGCTCGACCGGCGGCGGAGGCGGCGGGGCCACATGCGCGGACGGTTGCGGGGCAGCGGGCGCGGGCGTGCCCCACGGGCCTGACGGCCGACCCGCTGCCATGTTCGACATCTGGTTCGCCATCGCCATGCCCATGCCCATGCCAAGGCCTACGCCCATGCCGCCGCCTCCGCTCGGGGAACTGGCTGCTGCCGTCATCGCCTCGGCCGCCGAATACTGGGTGAACTTGCCCAGATCCCCCGCCAGCCCCATCGAGGTGCGCTTGTCCAGCGCCGCCTCGACCGCCGGCGGCAGCGAGATGTTCTCGATGTAGAATTCCGGCATCTCGAGTCCGTAGCCGTCCAGCACCGGCGAGACCTCGGCCGCGATCAGCTTGCCCAGGTCGGCGGTGTTGGCGGCCATGTCCAGAACCGGGATGCCCGCCCCCGCGATCACCCGGCTGAATTCCTGCACGATGATGTTGCGGATCTGAAAGCTGATTTCGTCCATGGTGAACTCGCCGTCGGTGCCCACGATCTCGACCAGGAAGCGGGCCGGGTCCTTCACCCGGATCGTATAGGTGCCATAAGCGCGGATCCGGGTCGGGCCGAATTCCGGGTCGCGCAGCATGATCGGGTTCTTGGTGCCCCATTTCAGGTCGTTGAACCGGGTCGTGTTGACGAAATAGATCTCGGACTTGAACGGCGACTGGAACCCGTGATCCCAGTGCTGCAGCGTCGTCATGATCGGCATGTTGTTGGTCTCAAGCATGTAGAGACCGGGCGTGAACACGTCGGCCAGCTGGCCTTCGTGCACGAACACGGCCGCCTGCCCCTCGCGTACGGTCAGTTTGGCACCATACTTGATCTCGTGGCCTTCGCGCTCGAACCGCCAGACCATCGTGTCGCGGGTGTCGTCCACCCAATGAATGACATCAATGAATTCTCCGGTCAGAAAATCGAAAATTCCCATGAAATATCTCCTTTAGGGCGTGTCAGCGTGGCCGCGCCACCAATTCGCTGGCAATGACATGGGCCACCGGGCGGGCCTGATCCGCGCTCATCCCGGGTTTCATCCGGGGATCATAGAGCATCGCCAGCAGTTTCTCGTCATGGCTGGTCAGCAGTGCGAACTCGTCGTCGTCATTGAAGATCGAAGGCCGCGCCGAGGGGCTGTCGTTGGGCAGGCCCAAGCCTTGCGCGATCTCTTCGTGAATGCAACTGAGGCGCACCAGGTCCGGGTGCTCGGCCCGTATCAAGGCCACCGCGCGGGTGTAATTGTGCGGAGACCCGTTGTTGGCCGATGCAAAGACGAAACAATAGAACGAGCGCGGAAGGTTATCGAACAGATCAAGCTGGGCCTGTCCGATATTCGGGATCAGCTGACGAAGGCGGTTCTGGACGAACCCGGTGTCATCCTCGCCGGCGACGAAAACATGAAAGTTCGGGTTCCGGTTCGTGCTCTTGATGGGATGCCGGGTGACCCGCGACAGGCGTTCCGCATAGGCGTCGATCTGCGCCCGGTCTTCCGCGCGCTGGTCCAGTGGAACGCTGGGGCCGAATTCGGTGGCGATACGCACCGGGCCTTGCCAGCGGCTCAGGTAGCCGCTGGTCCTCCGGCTCGTGGCCAGGATCGCTTGCCCGGGATACTCGCTGTAGAATGCGATGGCTTCGAAATTCCGCACCAGATCGTCGGCGTCATAGGGCGTGTCGGGGCCGCCGCCGTCGGTGCGCAGCAGGCCGCGCGTCAGCAGGTCGTTCTGCACCTTTTCGTAGTACCGCGCGAGATCCCGGCTGGCCGCAGATGGTTCCGTGACGGTTTCCGCGGGCGCCGCGGGGCCGGTGGGGCGAGATTGCGGAATCGCCGATTTCACCAGCGCCGTTTCGCAACCGGCCAGCGCCAGAAGCAAAGCCGCGGTCCCCAAGGAACGCCCCATCCTGCCATTCATCTTGCGCAAACCGTCAGCCCGGTATCGAGGTTCCCGTTGCATCGCCCAGCCCGTCGCTGCGTGCCTTGGCCGACGCCAGCGTGTCGCGCAGCTCGGCCTCCATCTTCTTCAACTCTTCCTCGGCGGCGGCGCGTCTGGCCTTGCCTTCGTCGGCGATCTGCAGGCTTTCCTGAATGGTGCCGATCAGATCCGCATTCGCCTTCTTCACCGCTTCGATGTCGAACACGCCGCGTTCCATCTCTTCGCGGATCAGCTTGTTGGACTGGCGCAGATTGGCGGCATTCGCGGTGAGCAGCTCGTTGGTCAGGTCGCTGGCCTCATGCACGGCGGCCGCGGCCTCGGCGCTGCGCTGGATGGTGACGGCCTGCGCCAGCTGCGTCTCCCACAGCGGCACGGTGTTGACCAGCGTCGAGTTGATCTTGGTGACCAAGGACTTGTCGTTTTCCTGCACCAGCCGGATAGAGGGCAGGGACTGCATCGTCACCTGCCGGGTCAGCTTGAGGTCATGCACCCGACGCTCGAGATCGTCACGGGCGGCGCGAAGATCGCGCAACTCCTGCGCCTTCATCACCTGGTCGCCCTCCGGCGCGGCATCCACCTCGGCCGCCTTGGCGGGAATGTCGTGACTGTCCAGCTCGGTCAGTTTTTCTTCGCCCGCCGCGATGTAGAGGGCAAGCTCGTCGTAAAAGCGCAGCGTCTTTTCATACAGCAGATCAAGCGACTTGATATCCTTGAGCAGCGTGTGCTCATGCCCCAGCAGGTCGTCCGTGATCCGGTCGATCTGGGCCTGCACCTCTTCGTAGTGGGCGGTGAACTTGGCGAAGGGCGCGGTGCGGCCCAGCAGTTTCTCCCACCAGCTGCGCTCGCGGCGAACGTCCAGTTCGCTGACCGAGAATCCGCGGATCGTGGTGACGATGTTGCGCAGGCTGTCGCCGGCGGGGCCGACATCCTTGTTGCGGACATCGGCCAGCATCGCCTGGCTGATTTCCTGCAATTCCGCCTGTGCGGACGAGCCGAAGGACACGATCGAGTTGGTGTCGCCCATGTCGATCTCGTCCATCCGCTTGCGGATTTCCGCGCTGACCGGCTCTTCGGCATCTTCCAGAGACACGACCTCGGCTTGCGGCTCGGGCAGGGTGACGGCGGTGACCTCCTGCACGAGGGCCTCGGTTTCGGCGGCTTTCTTCTTGACCAGATCAGACATGAAATTCTCCTCGCTCAAATTCTTCTAATTCTCGGTTCATTCCGACCGGACACCTTCGCGCTGCAACCGGTCGCGCAGCACGTCGATCTCGACGGTCAGGTCGCTGCGGTCGTCCAGCAGCATCTTGCGGGTTCGCGCGGCGAAATTTTGCTCGAGATCGTCCAGCAGTTCGGAGTAATGGGCCAATGCCTGCGCGTCGCGCGTGCGCGAATAGATGTCGGCGAACTTGACCGTCGCATCCCGGGCGCCGCGCAGGTAGACCGTCAGATACTTGCGTGCGCCGGTCAGGTCGCGCGGGTCTTCCTCGACCGTGCGGAACAGGTCGCGCGCGGTGTCCTGAAACCGTTCCACCCGCGCCTCGATCCGGCGGTCGCCGGCCCGGGCGATGGCGTCGGACATTTCCGCCAGCATCACCTCGGCACCGCCCACGGCCCGGGCGACGCGGCTCTGCTGAAAGGTATCGACGCCTTCCATGCCCTTGTCTTTCAGGGGATCAACCCCGAAGGCAATGGAATGAAGCGCGGTCCCGGCCAGACCAAAGAGCAGCGGAGCCACAAGGCTGACCTGAGAGGCTGTTTCGGCATCCAGGTACTCGTTTCGATAGGCGGCAAGTCCCACGCCCAGCCCGGTCAGAATGCTGGCGAATATCTTGCGTGGAAAGGCCGGGCGGCGCGCCACGCGCCGGGCCTTGTAGGCGGCCTCAGCCCGCAGCCCCTCGCGCAGCAGCAGGGCTGCGGCGGTCAGCAACCCGGCCGCGACCAGCCCCATCGTCATCCCGATGGCGCCGTCGTTCAGCGACAGGAACACCAGCGGGATGGGCGGAATGAACATCACATTGGAACGCGCACCGGCTGGATCGACCCGTGCACCGTCGAACTGCCCGCGCTCGGGCAATGGCCTTTCGTCCTCGGGGTCGGGGCTGTATTTGCCGCCATAACGCTGGGCCATGGTCTCAGAGCCCTCCCAGCAGGCCGGTGCACACCCCGAACAGCAGCACCAGCAGCGCCGCATAGGCCATTTTCTGCACTCCGCTCTGAGACATGGCGCTCCCCACGATGCCGGTTGTTCCCAGAATCTAGTGGATGCACCGGCACTTCGCTAGGGGGAAGGTGCGGGCAAGGGCGTCAGTTGCGGGGTTTTCTGCCGACGGGAGGACGTTTTCGTTGCGGCCGGGCCGGGCGCTTGGCGGGCGCGGCCGGTTTGCCTTCGGCATCCAGCCCAAGCTGGTCGCGCACCACGCGGCGGCGGATTTCCTCGACCTCGCCGGGCTTCAGGTTGCCCAGTTGGAACGGCCCGTAGGACACCCGGATCAGCCGGTTCACGACAAAGCCGATATCCTCCATCGCGCGGCGGATTTCGCGGTTCTTGCCTTCGCGCAGGCCTATGGTGAGCCACGCGTTCGCGCCTTGCTGGCGGTCCAGGGTGACGGTCATCGGCTGGAATTTCTCGCCGTCGATGACAAGGCCCTGCCGGAGCGGCGCGAAATCCTCGTCCTTGGGCTTGCCCTTGATCCGAACCCGGTACTTGCGCAGCCATCCGGTCGAGGGCAGTTCCAGCCGCCGCTTGATGGCGCCGTCATTGGTCAACAGCAGCAGGCCTTCGGAGTTGAGGTCCAGCCGCCCGACGCTCATGACGCGCGGCATGTCCTCGGGCAGGTCGTCGAATATGGTCGCGCGCCCCTTTTCGTCGCGGGTGGTGGTCACCAGCCCGGCGGGCTTGTGATACAGCCACAGGCGCGGCGGCTCGGGTTCGGCGACGGGTTTGCCGTCAACGGTGATCCGGTCCTTCGGCGTCACGTTCAGCGCCGGGCTGTCGATGGTCTTGCCGTTGACCGTCACGCGGCCGGCTTCGATCATGCGCTCGGCCTCGCGGCGCGAGGCGACGCCGGCGCGGGCAAGGATCTTGGCGATACGTTCGCCTGGAGGGGTGGTCTTTGTCATGCCACGGCCATAACGCATCGCGGCGGCTTGCGAAAGCCGGGTTTGTGGGGCAGTCAGGGGCATGGTTTTCAGATCCCACATGAAACGGGCGCTGGAAGAGGCGCGCGCGGCCGCCGATCGGGGCGAGGTGCCGATCGGCGCGGTGATCGTGTCGCCCGAGGGCAGGGTGGTGGCCGCGGCCGGAAACCGGACGCGGGAATTGAACGACCCCACCGCGCATGCCGAGATTCTAGCGCTGCGCGAGGCCTGCGCCGCCGCCGGGTCCGAACGGTTGCCGGGCCATGATATCTACGTCACGCTGGAGCCTTGCGCGATGTGCGCCGCCGCGATGGCCGCGGCGCGGATCCGGCGGATCTATTACGGCGCCGCCGACCCGAAATCCGGCGGCGTGGCGCATGGGGCGCGGGTCTTTACCCACCCTCAGGCCCATCATGTGCCCGAGGTCTATGATGGCATCTCGGGCGAGGAATCGGCCGCGTTGCTCAAAACCTTCTTTGCATCCCGCCGCGGGAACGGTGACGAAAGCTGACATGCGCGCGGCGATGGGCGGGAGAACTTCCGAAACGGTTACCCCGCCCGCACCACCATCTCGCGCGGAATCTCGGCCAGCGGTTGGCCACCGCTGGGCGTCACCACAAAGCTTTCGGTGATCGCCAGCCCCCAGTCCGGTGTCCACAGTCCCGGCATCAGGTGAAAGGACATGTTTTCCTGCAAGGGCGTCGTGTCGCCGGGGCGCAGGCTCATCGTCCGTTCGCCCCAGTCCGGCGGATAGCTGAGACCGATGGGATAGCCCGTGCGGTTGCCCTTGACGTAACCGGCCCTGGCAAAGCTGTCATAAACGCAGGCGGCAACCTCTTCGCAGGTGACGCCGGGCCGGGCGATGGCCAGGGCGTCGTCGATGGCGGTCAGAACCGCCGCTTCGGCGCGGCGGATGTCGGCGGGCGGCTCGCCCAGAAACAGCGTGCGGCTGGCCGGGCAGTGATAGCGGCGAAAGCAGCCCGAGATCTCGAAATAGGTTGCCTCTCCCCGAACCAGCGGACGGTCGTTCCAAGTGATGTGCGAGGCCGACGCCTCGCGCCCCGAAGGTGCGATCGGCGCGATGGCCGGATAATCGCCCGCCAGCCCCGGCAGCCCTGCGATTCCGGCCGCCTGCACCTGTGCGACCAGCTCGTTTTTTGGCACGCCCTCGCGGTAGTTTTCCCGCAAGGTGGCGTGCATGTGGGCGGTCAGCTTGCCGGCCTTGCGCATCATCTCCAACTCGGTGTCGCTCTTGACCGCGCGCTGCCAGTTCACGAGGCCCGTTGCATCGTGCAAGGCCTCTGGGCCAAAGGCCTGCTCCAGAATGCGATGACTGGCGGCGGAGTAATAATAGTTGTCCATCTCGACGCCCAGGGCATCGGTCCATCCCCGCTCACGCAGCAGGGCCACAAGGGACTCGACCGGGTGATGCTCGGGGTGCTGGACGTGTTCCTCGGGCCAGTCGAACAGGTCCGCCGGGTCGAGCCATGTCGTCTGCGCCGCGCCCGCCTTGTCCTGCGTGCGCCCCCACCACAGGGGCGAGCCCTTGCTGGGCAGAATGACCATCTGGGGGACATAGAAACTCCAGCCGTCATACCCGGTCAGCCAGGCCATGTTCGAAGGGTCGGCAACCAGCAGCGTTTCGATCCCCTGCCTTGCCATCGCCGCGCGGTTTTTTTCCAGCCGCGCGGCGTATTCCTGTTGCGTGAAATCGGATGCCGGCATGTTCTCCTCCCTCGCAATCTGCCGCCCGGGTCAACCCCGCCAGTCCAGACGATAGACCATGTGTTCTCCCTCCAACCCCTTCAGGGCGACACAGGCGAGGTCGGAAAAGGCGAAATCGCTCGATCCGCCGACCATGATCCGGGTCGCGTCCGAGACGCGGATCTCGCCGGGTGAGGCGGTCGAGGCGATCCGGGCGGCCTTGTTCACCACCGTGCCGTAGAAATCATCGGTGGTCTGGAGCACTTCGCCCGTATGGACGCCGATGCGGGACTGAAGCCTCGGTTCCTCGGGCGAGGACGCCAGCGAACGCTGCACCGCAATGGCGGCCGACATGGCCGAACTGGCCGAGCCGAAGGTGGACATCGTTCCATCGCCCAGGGTCTTGACCAGTTTGCCGCCGTTTCGCGTGACGATCTCTTCGACACGGTTCAGGTGCGCGGTCACGAGGTCCAGCCACCGGCTGTCGCCGATCGCCGACACGATCGCGGCAGAGTTCGCGATGTCGGTGAACATGATGGTCGCCACGCCGCTCAGGCTGTGGCTGTGGCTTTCACGGGCCGCGGCCACCAGTTCTTCGAGCCGCGCGTGGTGCTGGCCGACATATTCCACGTTCGACACGGGCGTGGAGTTGTGCATGTGCACCACCCGCCATTGCCCCTTTTCCAGCGCAAAGACCATCGTGGTCCTGAACCGGATGTCCTGATCCGAGCCGGCAAAGCGCCAGACCGCCGTCCAGAAGGCCCAACCGATATTGCCGGCGGAAAACGCGTGAACCTCGACCTTGGAATACCCGAAGCTCGGAATGGCCTTCACGAAATCGGCGAACCCCCGGCGCAGCATGTCGGCCGTCCAGACCTCTTCCTCGGCGGTCCCGACATACAGCATCGCGCCATCTTCGCTGAGAAGGTTCATCACCACGTCGGCATCGCCTTCGGACAACGCCTCCATCAGGCGGTTCGCGACCGCCTCGAGCTCGCGCGATGGGGTGATGGCGGGACCCTGCATGTCGGCCTAGAGGTCGATGGCCTGCATGACCTGCGGCTCGATGACCTGTACCCCGGGCAGCCCTTCGACCAGGTCTTTTGCCGATTGCTCGAGGATCGGGAAGGTCTTGTAGTGGCAGGGGATCACCGTCTTGAAATCGAAGTAACGCCGGGCCGCATAGGCCGCCGCCTTCATGTCCATCGTGAAATAGCCCCCTGCCGACAATATGCCGATATCCGGTCTGTAGTAGTCCCCCATCCAGTCCATGTCGGCCATGATGTCCGTGTCGCCGGACAGATAGAGCGTCTTGCCCTCGGTGCGGATCATGAAACCGACCTCCGAGCCGCCTGCCTTGGGGCCCTCGGGCGATGCAAAGGTCGAGCTGTGCGACGCGGGAACCATCGAGACCGTTACTCCGCCCAGGTCCACGGTGCCGCCCTTGTTGAAACCGATTGTCTCGATCTTTTCGGTCTCGCCCCAATGGGCCATCACGTCATATTGGCCGACCAGAGGCGCGCCCAGTTTCCGGCTCAACTCCAGCACATCGGCGGCGTGGTCGAAATGGGCGTGGGTCAGCAGGATGTGCGTGGCGCCTGCCACCGCCGCCTCGTGGTGTTCCTCGGCGAGCATGGGGTTTCCGGTCAGCCAGGGGTCGATCAGCAGAACCTGACCTTCGGTTTCGATGCGGAATGAGCCATGGCCCAGCCAGATGATTTTCATGACATTTCTCCCGGTTGCTTTTGGGAAAGAGTATCATGACGCAACCGCAGGGCCAGTCTTTTCAGGCGCGAGCCAGGCGAGTTTTGCGACGCAGGCCCGGACCGCATCGCGTGTGATCATATCCGCGTGTGTCCCGGCCTTGCGGCTTTGTCCAAGGCCCCGGTTTCCGGCATTCTGGATGGCGGAGAGGAGCGCCGATGACCACGAGACAAGACACTGCCCTCGACAGATCGCTCGACAGGCTGGGCCACTGGATGTCCAAGAGGCTGCGGCGCAAGAGTTCGGGTTACAACCCCTATACCCCGTCGGATTTCGACACGTTGTGCCGCGTCCTGAAGCCGGGTGATGTGCTTCTGGTCGAAGGCAATGAGCGTATCGCCAATGCCATCAAGTATCTAACCCAGTCCACCTGGTCCCACGCGGCGGTATTCGTGGGCAATGCCCTGCCGGAACCCGCTGACGGCGGCGAGCGGCCAAGGCTGGTCGAGGTGAATCTGGGCGAGGGGTGCGTGGCGGTGCCTTTGTCAAAATACCGCTGCTACAACACCCGGATCTGCCGGGCCGCCGGCCTGAATGACGACGAGCGGGCCCAGATCGTCCGGTTCATGGTCGACCGCATGGGCCTGCGCTATGACATGCGGCACATCTTCGACCTGCTGCGCTATTTCTTTCCCACGCCCCCGGTGCCGGTGAGGTGGCGGCGGCGCATGCTGGCCTTCGGCTCGGGCGATCCCACGCGGGCGATCTGTTCGTCGCTGATCGCGCAGGCGTTCCAGTCGATCCGCTATCCGATCCTGCCCAAGATCTTCGAGGTCGGCCGCGAGGGTGAGTATTCGCGCCGCGAGATTTTCCTCATCCGTCATCACTCGCTTTTCGCGCCACGGGACTTCGACATTTCTCCGTTCTTCGAGGTGGTGAAACCGACGCTTGCGCTGGGCTTCGACTTTCGCGAAATCGAATGGGGGTCGCCGCCTGAACACTCAGGGGATGGGCCGCAGTCGGTCGAGCGTCCGACAGCTTCCCATTGAGAACGCTTTGTCGCAAACGGGGCAGACGCATATCGGATGAGCCCCGACAAAGGGAGAAACCTGAGAGAGGCGGGGCGGTATGAGTGAATTGAAGACGGACGTTCTTGTGATCGGCGGCGGCACGGCCGGGTTCGGCGCGGCCGTGGCGGCGGGGCGGCTCGGATTGGACGTGTGCCTTCTGGAAAGTGGTCCAAAGATCGGCGGCGTGATGGCATTCTGCCCCGGCATGCCTTGGGGTGCGGCCTATCCGCAGGACCGCATGATCGGCGGGCTGATGGAGGAATTGGCGGGGCGACTTTTTGCCATGGACCCTCCGATGGCTGAAAAACGCCCCTGCACGCTTGAGAATTTCGGCCCCGAGATCCTGTATGATCCGGACACGGCGACGCTGGTCATGTTCGAGATGCTGGAAGAGGCTGGCGTGCGCGTGCATCTGAACGCGACGGCTCATGCGCCCGTGACGGAGGGAGAGCGCATTGCCGCCGTCGAGTTCTTTGACCGCACCGGTCCGCACCGGATCAGGGCGGGTATCGTGATCGACTGTTCCGGCGACGGTGACATCTCGGCCAAGGCGGGGGTGCCCTATTCGCTGGGTGACGGGCGGGGCAACATGATGGCGGTGACGCTGTCGTTCCTGATGGTCGGGGCCGACTGGGACAGGGTCTTTGCCGAGAACGATCCATATTTCCGCCGCCATGCCGCAAAGGGCATTGCCCAAGGCCGCCTGCATCCCGATCTGGCGCAGCTCTACCTGATGCGCGGGTTTCACCGGGATACCGTGTTCTGCAACTCGGTCGCGATCCGTGGGGTGGACGGCACCGATCCGGCGGACATCACCCGCGCCACGCAGGAGGGGCGGCGGCGCTGTCATCAGTTGGCCCAGTTCCTGCGCAGCGACGTGCCGGGATTCGAAAACGCCTTCATGATGAACCTCGGGCCGACGGTCGGCGTGCGCGAGACGCGCAAGCTGGAAGGTCTCTACCGGGTCACCGGCGCCGATCTGGCGGCGGGCACCAGGTTTCCCGATGGCATCGTCTGTTGTGACAACCCGATCGACGACGTGATGCGCGGTTCAAGCGAAATGACCCATGATGCGATGGTCGAAGAGGGCGGCTATTACACCATTCCCTTCCGGTCTCTGGTGCCGCGACGGATCGAAAACCTGATGTTTGCGGGGCGCATCCTGTCGGCCGATCCCACGGCCTTTGCCTCGGTCCGGGGTATGCCTCAGTGCATGGCGATGGGGCAGGCGACCGGAACGGCGGCCTGGCTGGCGCTGCGCGAGGGTGTGCCGGTGCAGCAGGTGGGCCACGAAGAACTGGTCGCGTCGCTTCGGGCGCAGGGGGTTCGGGGCCTCGGCGGGCAGTCTTTGACCGCCGCCTGAGTGCTGCGCCCTTGCGACCGGAGACCAGCGGCGGTAAATGCCCCCTAACGCATACGAGGGTTTCCCATGTCGATTGACCAAAGCACTGCCGCCAAGGTGGCCAAACTGGCCCGGATCAAGGTCGAGGATGACGCGCTGCCCGCGCTGGCCTCGGAGTTCAACACGATCCTGGGGTTCATCGAACAGCTGAACGAAGTTGACGTCGAAGGAGTCGAGCCGATGGTCTCGGTGACGCCGATGCGGCTCAAGCGCCGCGAGGACGTGGTGACCGACGGGAACATGCAGGACAAGATCCTGTCCAATGCCCCCGACGCGCGCGAGGGCTTTTTCGCGGTTCCGAAGGTGGTGGAGTAAGACATGAGCGATCTGAACAAACTGGGCCTTGCCGAGGCCCGCGACGCGCTGCGCAAGGGTGAAACCACCTCGGTCGAGCTGACCGAGGCCTGCCTCAAGGCCATCGACGCGGCCGATGCGCTCAATGCCTTCGTCCACAAGACGCCCGAGATCGCGCTGGAGCGCGCCAAGGCCGCCGACGAGCGCATCAAGGCCGGCGACGCGCCCGCCATGTGCGGTCTGCCGATCGGCATCAAGGACCTGTTCTGCACCAAGGGCGTGCCCAGCCAGGCGGCCAGCCGTATCCTGGAAGGCTTCAAGCCCGAGTATGAATCCACCGTGTCGCAGCAACTGGCCGATGCGGGCGCGGTGATGCTGGGCAAGCTGAACATGGACGAATTTGCCATGGGCTCGTCCAACGAAACCTCGGTCTATGGCAACGCGGTCAGCCCGTGGCGGCGCGGCAATGACGACACGCAACTGACTCCCGGCGGTTCGTCGGGCGGGTCGGCGGCTGCCGTTGCTGCCGATCTGTGCCTTGCGGCCACCGGCACCGATACCGGCGGCTCGATCCGCCAGCCTGCCGCCTTCACCGGCATCACCGGCATCAAGCCGACCTATGGCCGTTGCTCGCGCTGGGGCATCGTGGCCTTCGCGTCCTCGCTGGATCAGGCGGGCCCGATGACCAAGAACGTGCGCGACGCCGCCATCATGCTCGAGGCGATGTGCGGGCATGACCCCAAGGATTCGACCAGCGCCGACATTCCGGTGCCGAATTTCGAGGCGATGCTGACCGGCGACATCAAAGGCAAGAAGATCGGCATCCCCAAGGAATACCGGATGGACGGCATGCCCGCCGAGATCGAAAAGCTCTGGGCCGATGGCGCCGAAATGCTGCGCGACGCAGGGGCCGAGATCGTCGATATCTCGCTGCCGCACACCAAATACGCGCTGCCCGCCTATTACGTGATCGCGCCCGCCGAGGCCTCGTCGAACCTGGCGCGCTATGACGGCGTGCGATATGGCCGCCGGGCGCAGTTGGCGCAGGGCGACGGCATCACCGAGATGTATGAAAAGACCCGCGCCGAGGGCTTTGGTCACGAGGTGCAGCGCCGGGTGATGGTCGGCACCTATGTGTTGTCGGCGGGTTTCTACGACGCCTATTACAACCGCGCCCGCAAGGTGCGGACCCTGATCAAGAAAGACTTTGAGGACGTGTTCGCCGCAGGCGTCGATGCGATCCTGACCCCGGCCACGCCGTCGGCGGCCTTCGGGCTGGGCGAGATGACCGAGGCCGATCCGGTGCAGATGTATCTCAACGACGTCTTCACCGTGACGGTGAACCTTGCCGGTCTGCCGGGGATCTCGGTTCCGGCCGGTCTGGACAAGCAGGGGCTGCCGCTGGGGCTGCAACTGATCGGCCGTCCGTGGGAAGAGGGCGATCTGCTCAACACCGCCTATGCGCTTGAAAATGCAGCCGGGTTTGTGGCGAAGCCGGGGAAATGGTGGTAAGCCGATCGGAAGGCAGGAAATAAGAACGAGGCTGGTAGAATGCGTGCATTCCTTTTGATTCCCGCGATTGGCCTGTTGGCGGCCTGCGAAACGGTGACGCCGGTTGCAGGCACAGGGTTCAACACGCCGCAATACCAGGCGCAGCGCGAGGCGCAGTTGGCCGGGCAGGGCGTTGCTGGCAACCCTCTGTTTCCGCCCGCGGTGATTTCGTCCGAGGGGGCGCCCTCGACCGACGGGTTCAGCGACCCCTACGGAACGCAGCAGTCTCTGGCGGCCGGAACGGCGTCGGATGCCAGCGCGCAGGACATTGCCAACCAGACGGCGGCAGCCCTGGCCAGCACCTCGGCGCCGAACTCTGCCGCGCCGCTGCCGCAGGTCGTCGATCCGAACAATCCCGGCATCTCGGACGAGCAGGATTTCGAAGCGGTCTCCAGCCGCCAGACGATCGAAAGCGATGCCGCACGCATCGAGCGGAACAAGGCGAATTACGAGGTGGTTGCTCCGACCGCCATTCCCGAGCGCAGCGGTGACGCACAGCCCAACATCGTGCAATACGCCCTCAGCACCTCGCATCCGGTGGGAACGCAGCTGTACAGCCGCTCGGGCTTCAACCTGCTGGCCAAGGCGCAACGCAACTGCGCCAAGTATCCGTCTCCGGATCAGGCTCAGATCGCCTTCCTTGAAAGCGGCGGTCCGCAGCGTGACCGCAAGGGTCTGGACCCGGATGGCGATGGTTTCGCCTGCGGTTGGGACCCCAGCCCGTTCCGTCGTGCCGTCAACAACTGAGCACCCGCGGCCGATCTGGCGCCCGTCACCGAATTTCGGACCGCGCCGCGATGGGCTGCGGCCCTCTCTGGTCGTGATCCATTACACCGCCATGGTCAGCGCCGAGGCGGCGCTTGAACGTCTATGTGATCCGCAGGCCGAGGTGTCGGCGCATTACCTGATCGGCGGTGACGGCCGGCTTTGGCAGATGGTGCGCGAAGAGGACCGCGCCTGGCATGCCGGCGTCGGCAGCTGGCATGGGCTCGAGGACATCAACTCGCGCTCGATCGGCATCGAGTTGGACAACCTAGGGACCCACCCGTTTTCCGATGCCCAGATGTCCGTGCTCGAGCAGCTTCTGTCGCAGATGTTGCCCCGTTGGGGTATCGCGCCAGAGGGCGTGATCGGCCATTCCGACACGGCGCCGGGCCGCAAGCAGGATCCGGGGGCAAGGTTCGACTGGGCGCGGCTGGCGCGGCTGGGCCTGGCGCGCGCCACTCCGCCCGCGAATCGTTCTGCCGAAGCTGGGTCGGAACCAATCCAAGAACTGGCCCATGCCGCAGGCTATACCGGATCGGATGATCCGCATGCGCTCTTGCAGGCGGTGCGGATGCGCTACCGCCCTTGGGCGCGTGGCCCCGAGCAGGCCGCCGATCGTGCAATGCTGAGGGCGCTGGCCCTTGACCGGGAGTGGCCCACCACATAACTGCTGTTTTGCGCGGAGGGCCGGATGGCCGCTGGGGCGAACGCCCGAGAGGAAAGTCCGGACTCCACGAGGCAACGGTGCCGGGTAACGCCCGGGCGGGGAAACCCGACGGAAAGCGCCACAGAAATCAAACCGCCCCGCCTTGGCGGGGTAAGGGTGAAACGGTGGGGTAAGAGCCCACCGCGCCCCTGGCGACAGGGGTGGCACGGCAAGCCCCACCGGGAGCAATGCCGAATAGGATCCCCACGCGGGCAGGTCGGCGCCAGCCGAAACCGCCGCTAGGCGCGCCTTGGCCGAGAGGGATCGGGTTGGCAGCTTGAGCCGCGCAGCAATGCACGGCCTAGAGGAATGGTCATCGAAGGGGGCAACCCCGGAACAGGATCCGGCTTACAGGCCCTCCGCGCGTTATTCCCTTTACGAGCCCGGCGGCGCGTAGGCCCCGGTCAGGCTGGCCGCTTTCTTGGCGATCTCGGTGAACTCGTCGCCGGTCCAGGCGCGAACGGTTTCCACGTCCGACACGGAACCCGATGCGGCCACGGCCATGCCGACGGCAACAGTGTCCGTTCCGTCCGGCGCCTCGCTGACCAGAACGACGTCATTGCGGCCGGTCGTCATGTAAAGCGCGACGACCTTTCCGCCGACCTTGTCCAGCAGCGACTGAATCGCTGCTGCGCGGTTCTCGGGCTTCTTCATCAGCCCCTTGATCCCGGCCTGAGAGTAGGACGCGTAGGTAATGAACAAAGGCATTGGTGTTTCCTCCTTGCAAAAATCATTTGGATATTGGAACCACCCCGGCCTCGGCGGTCGGGGCGACGCTTCAAGCTGCGGCAAACACCGAGGTCGAAATCAGATAGGTGCCAAAGCAGACGAGAGCCGCGCCCGTCAGCGGAACGAACCACCGTGCGCGCGGAAGCAGCTTTTCGGCCGCCACATACAGAGCGATGCCTACGATCCAGTAGAGGTTCATGATGCCACCCACGAAAAGCAACGCCATCAAGGCCCAGCAGCAGCCCAGGCAGTAGCTGCCATGATGCGCCCCGGTACGCAGGGCGCCCCAGCGCCCCGGTCGGCCGTGTGCGGACAGGAAATGCGCGGGGCTGCGGCAATGATGCAGGCAGACCCTCTTGAGGGGCGAGAACTGATAGACCCCGGCCGCGATCAGGACAGCACCTGCAAACCACTGAGAGCGGATCGTCATCATCGGGCCGTTGACGTGACCGGTGTTTTCCAGCCCCCATTGCAACAGCGTTGCGACAAGGCTGAAAAGGGCCCAGATCAGCAGATACCCCGACAGGAAGAACATGCCGAGCTGACGGGCCCGCGCACGATCCGGGCCCATCCTCTTGATCGCGGCATACAGCAACAGCGTTGGCGCGGCGCTCGGGGTCATCATTGCAATCATCATGACCCACCACATCAGGAAAACGAGAACGCCGTAGCGCAGCGACCACGCCGCCGCGCCGCCCATCTCCATCGGCTTGCCGACCGGGCGGGCCATGCGGGTCATCTCGATGGCAGACATGTTCATGCCGACCCCGGCGATGGTGTACCACGCCGCCCCGACGACGATCAGGGTGACGCTGCCAAGAACGATCCACCGGTCGTGCCGCAGCAGATGCTCGACCGGCCCCGGAACCGAAGGGCCGGGGGGCGCTCCGGTGTTTTCACGCGCCGAGGACGCCATGCCCGGACAGGTTCAGTTGCGCAAGATGCGCATGGGTTGCGTCGAAAGTCAGGCTGATCGCGCCCCCCGTGGTCTTGGCGGAGCCGGATGCCACTTCGGCCTGCCTGAATTCGAACCCGTTTGGCAAAAGGATCGAGGCGCGATGAGGATCGCCACTCACGATGTTCGGGATCGGCGCAACGCTGACATCGAACACGCCACCGACCTTGGCATGGCCCAAGCGCTCTTCCCTGCTCCAGTCCACTTCGATGGGCGCATAGAGCGTTTCATGCTTGGTCGGGCACATCGCGCTGAAGACGAACCACATGGTCGCCATTTCGTCGGTGTCTTCGCCCTTGATGATCGCCTCGAGCGCCGCCCTCTGGTCCGTGTCGGCCTTCTCGTCGATTATGATCTGCATCTGGCCGTTGCCTTCGTGGATCGGACCGGGCCAGTAGTAGACACCGGCCGCGCGCAACCCATCAAGCTTCGTGTCTCCGTAATGTCCGGTCTTGATGTCGTAAACGACGACCGCCTCGCAGTTGCCGTGGTTTGGCAGAACGCTGAACTGGCAAGGGCAACCGAAGTTGCAGTTGCAATTGGCGAGTTCTTCGGCCTCAATAGTCCATTCTGTCATGAGTTCCCCCCAAAAAATGACCGCGCAACGAAATGCTCTCGAAACGCATCTTTCCCTGAGAAGGTGCCCCGGCCATCCGGACCGGATCGGATTTGTCCGGCTTGGAGTGCTTGGCGCACTCTACCACGAAACAGGGTATCCGGCCAAATTTGCCAAAGTAGATATATCTTTTGGCGTGGGAAATCCTGCCAGTCCCCGGATTTTCCGCGCTGTGACCGCGGATTCCGGTTGACTCGCTCTGCAAGGCGGGTAAAAGCGCACGCTCATAGGAATTCAACCGAAAGGCCCCTGCCTTTTCGGACGCAGGAGATAACCATGGCGAAGCCGACGACAATCAAGATCCGTCTGAACTCGACCGCGGGCACGGGCCACTTCTACGTGACCAAGAAAAACGCTCGCACCATGACCGAGAAAATGACCGTTCGCAAATACGATCCGGTCGCTCGCAAGCATGTCGAGTACAAGGAAGGCAAGATCAAGTAAGCTGTCTTCAAGTTCGAAGTGTTCCGGGAAAGGGTCCTGCCGAGGCAGGGCCCTTTCTCTTGTTTTTGTGTTGATCCCGTTGCCATCAGGGCTATGCGCCGGCGAAGCGGGGTAGAGTGAACTGAAATTTCAGGCTCTCCATCCGTTGCAGACAAGCATCAGCTGTCGACTCAATCGCCTTGCTACTGGGTTGCTATGATGTCCCGCGTGCAGTTACGGTTCATCAGATCGCCACAAAACGTTGACTGTCATGAAAAAAATCCTGTTGCCCGCAATCGCATTCGTTGCTCTCTCGGCCTGTGAAGATATCTGGGACCGTGAAGGCGTAGGTTTCACCGGCTTGGATGGTGAGCCCAGAACAACCGCCTTGCAGGCGGGGGCTGCAGCCTATGTCGCCAAAGACGTAAACATTCCGGCTGAACTGGCCGGTGTGCCGACGATCCGAGTCAGCACCGACCAGACGGAACCGGACAAGATGGCCGGGGTCGCTGTCGACAACGGCGGGCGCACACCGGGTAGCGCCGTCGAGGTCACGGCCGAGGACAGGAATCTCATGCTGAGCACGGTTCAGGTGAACGATACCCTCTATGCAGTTCTGCGCGCGCCGGAAGGGGACAGCAGTAAGATCGACAGTTCGGTCGGTCCGAAATTCGGCAGTCGTGTTCAGCGGTTGACTGGGTGTCTCCCCGCCGGCGACGTCTACAAGAAGGGGTCAAGCAGCCGGGCTTCCGGTTTCGCGGTGCCGCTGGACTGTAGCTGAACCAGACTGTTCTGGCTCCATTTGCAAACGGCTCTCGCCAGAAATGGCGGGGGCCGTTGTATCGTTCGGGCAGATGATGGCGCCGGGGCGCAGCGGGGCGGGTGCCGTTGCCTTTGGGTGTCGAAATCAACCGGGAGCGGACCACCAATCAGGTGGCAGGGCTGTGCCAGGTGGTTCCGAAAGGGCGGGTGCGTGGGCCGTGTCGACCTTTCGCCAAAAGAAAAGGGGCGGGCCCCGTTGGCCCGCCCCTTTGTTTCCGTGACGCCCGCAGCGCCTTATTCGCGATTGCCGAACAGCTGCAGCAGGAACATGAACATGTTGATGAAGTCCAGATACAGGCTCAGCGCGCCCATGATGGCGGCCTTGCCCAGCCATTCCTGGTCGCCATGCGCGGCGTGCTGGATGTAGGTGGTCTTGATGTTCTGCGTGTCATAGGCGGTCAGGCCGGCAAAGATCAGAACACCGATCACCGAGATCGCGAAAGCCATGGCCGACGAGGCGACGAAGATGTTCACGATCATGGCCACGATCAGTCCGATCAGACCCATGACCAGGAAAGTCCCCATTCCCGACAGGTCCTTCTTGGTCACGTAGCCATACAGCGACAGGCCGGCAAAGGCGATCGCGGTGATCAGGAAGACCTGCACGATGGATTCACCGGTGAAGACCAGGAAGATCGAGCTGATCGACAGGCCCATTACCGCTGCAAAGGTGTAGAACACCAGTTGTGCGGCAGATGCGGAGATGCGATCGATCGCGGCGCCAAGGCCAAAGACAAAGGCCAGCGGGGCGAACATGATGACCCATTTCAGCGGCGACGCGTAGATCGTATAGCCGAACTGGGTCAGGTACTTGGTCGAACTCAGCTGCGCCGCGGCCGCCGACGGATCGGTGGTCACGGCAAGACCGGCGATGGCCCATGCCGCGAGGAACGTGATCAGCATGCCTACGGACATCGTGCCGTAGACCTTGTTCATATGGGCGCGCAAGCCCTCATCAATCTGGGCAGCGCGCGCGCCGGCCGCCGTCCGGATCGTATCGAATTGAGCCATTGGGGTCTCCCTACAATTAACCTTTGCGTCGCGGATTGGCATCCGCAACTCTCCGGTCAAATATCGGAGAGGAAGCCCCCCAGTTCAAGGCTTTCCGGTAGGTTGTTGCATGAATTATTCGTTAAATCGTCGCGTGTCCGGCTCAGCAGCGCCAGGTTTCCGGCGCATCCCAGATCGACCGGCGCGCTTCGCGATGCGCTTCGGCGCGGGTCAGGCCAATGTCACTCAGGGCACGGTCGTCCAGACGTTCCAACGCGCGCCGCTGGCGCCAGACGGCGAATGCGGTCCGGATCGCGCTCAGGCGAGACGTGGGGGTGGGGCGGCAGGTATGCGTTGCGGTGGTCAGTGCCATGACGTGCTCCTTTTCGATTTGGTGATGCTTTTCCTCTCTGCATCAAATTCCTTGATCTATATGGGGCATTGTGGTTCATTATGAAAACGAATGTTTATGATGGCTATCATCAAGGAGTGTGATGGTGAGGAATCTGGATATCACGACGCTGCGGTCCTTTGTGGCGGTGGCCGACAATGGCGGGGTGACCCGCGCGGCGGGGTTTCTTCATCTGACGCAGTCGGCGGTTTCGATGCAACTCAAGCGGTTGGAGGAGTTGCTGGGCCTTGAACTGCTCGACCGAAGCGGCCGCACCATCGCACTCACCGCGTCAGGCGAGCAATTGCTGGCCTACGCCCGCCGGATGGTCGCGCTGAATGACGAGGTGATCGGCAGGCTGACCGATCAGGCCTTTGAGGGCGAGGTGGTGCTGGGCGTTCCGCACGACATCGTCTATCCGGCGATTCCGCGCGTGCTGCAAAGGTTCAACGCCGAATTTCCCCGGGTGAAGGTACAGTTGGTGTCGTCCTATTCGCTGCAGCTCAAGGAGATGTTCCGGCGCGGCGAATGTGATCTGATCCTGACGACCGAGGCGAGTGGCGGCGGAGGCTGCGAGACCGTGGCGGAACTGCCGTTGCGCTGGATCGGCGCGCCCGGCGGAACCGCATGGCGGAAACGCCCGGTGCGCCTGGCCGTTGGCCGCCGGTGCCTGTTCCGGCCCCAGGTGATTGCGGCGCTGGACGCGGCCGGGATTCCGTGGGAGCTGGCGGTGGAAACCGAAAACGACCGCACCATCGAGGCGACCGTCGCCGCCGACCTGGCGATCCACGCGATGCTGGAAGGCACCGAGGCCGCGCATCTGGAGCAGATCGATTCCGGCGGCGCCTTGCCCGAGTTGCCGGTGCACAAGATCAACCTCTATGGCGGCGAAAAGGGGCGCGGCGCGGTTGTCGAGGCGCTGGCCGATCTCGTGCGGCAGAACTTTCTGCTGGTGGGCGGGACGCAGCTGAAGGCCGTGGCGGGGTAGGGCCGTCAGGGTGTGATCACGACCTTCCCGGTCGACTTCCGCTCTTTCAAAAGACGCATTCCTTCTTCCGCCTGCTCCAGTGGCAGAACATGGCTGATATGCGGCTTGATCCGCCCTTCGGCGTGCCAGCGGAACAGTGTTTCAAAGCTGTTGCGGACGACTTCGGGCCGGAATTTGAGATAGCCACCGATATAGACCCCGATGACGGTCAGATTCTTGACGAGCAGGTGGTTCGCCGGGATCTGCGGCACCTCGCCACCGGCAAACCCGATCGGCAGCAGGCGGCCTTCGGGGTTGGTGGCGCGAAAGGCCGCCTTGAAGACGTCGCCCCCGATCGCATCATAGACAACGTCGGCCCCGCCCAGTTCGAGCACCCTCTGGCGCAGGTCCTCTGACGCGTCGATCAGGTGGTCGGCGCCTGCGGCCTTGGCGACGGCGAGCTTGTCCTCGCCGCGGGCCTGCGCGATCACCGTGGCGCCCATCAGCTTGCCAATCTCGACGGCGGTCAGGCCCACGCCGCCAGCCGCTCCGGTGACTAGGAGGGTCTCCCCCGGTTGCAGCCTGGCGCGGTGGTCCAGCGCGATGTGGCTGGTGCCATAGGCGATCTGGATCGCGGCGGCATCCTCGAAACTCATGGTCTCGGGCAGTTTGATCGCACGTTCGGCATCGAACACCCCGAATTCCGCCAGCCCGCCCTGGCCGGAATAGACGGCGATTCGGTCGCCGGGCTTCAGATGGGACACGTTTGTTCCCAGTTTGTCGACAATCCCGGCGATTTCCATGCCAAGCGTGAACGGTGCAGCGGGTGTATCCTGATAGGTTCCGCGCTGCATGAGGAGGTCGGCGAAATTCAGCCCGCACGCCCGAATCGCGACACGGACCTGCCCATCGCCGGGGTCGGGAACATCGGCGCTGACCAGTTGAGGTGAGGCTCCGGCGGCAAGAATTTGGTAAGAACGCATCGGTTTTCCTTGGGTTTTGCGTATAGGCGGGCGGAAATGCACGAATGTCAATCGGGGCCAAGCGGCTCTGACGTCCCGGGTTTTGCAAAGGGCTCGTGCTATCCGGGTTGACGCTAGGGAAACAATTCCGGGAATGGAATATTTGACACAACCACAAACCTTTATTTGCGCACATCGATTCAACCTTCTTGAAAAAATGGCGATTTTTCGCGATAGTCGGACATGGTGCGGTTCGGGGCGCGCTACCGGAGTTAGTGAGTTCTTAATCACCCACTTACTACTCTGGCGGTAGTCGCTAGTGGTGTGAGTGCCCGGACGGTTGTCAGCGCAGAAGAGGAGATAACCAATGACTCATCCCGTCGATGTCCATGTGGGCAAGCGTGTCCGGCACCGTCGCTGGCTGATCGGCATGACGCAGCAGCAATTGGCCGAGCAGGTTGGAATCAAGTTCCAGCAAATCCAGAAATATGAAACCGGCGCCAACCGGATCAGCGCGTCGCGCCTTTGGGACATTGCCGAGGCTCTGGACGTTCCGGTGAGCTTCTTCTTCGAAGGTCTCGACGAGGCCCACAAGGAAGCGCCCGGCAAAAAGAACGTGCCCGCCGATCTGATGGGCGACAAGGAAGCTCTTGATCTCGTGCGCTCGTACTACGCGATCCCCGAGAACCAGCGCCGCCGCCTGTTCGAACTGGCCCGTGTGCTGAGCGAGGTCGCCTGAGCCTGCCTGCTTGACTTTCAGGGTCGTCGGGCGCACGGGTAGGCGATGCAGAAATCCTTGCTCAGTGATCTTGAAGTCGCGGAAATGATGGCCGACGCCGCGCGTGCGGCGATCTTGCCCTATTTCCGGCAGTCGAATCTGGAAACCCAAAACAAGCACCAGTCCGGGTTCGACCCGGTCACGGCGGCTGACAGGGCCGCAGAATCCGCCATGCGCGACGTGTTGTCGCTGCATCGCCCTGAGGACGGGATCTGGGGCGAGGAATTCGGGGAAAGCACCGGTGACAGCGGCAGAACCTGGGTTCTGGATCCGATCGACGGGACGCGCGGTTTCATCAGCGGCACTCCGACCTGGGGCGTGCTGATTGCCCTGACCGAAGGAGAGGGGCCGGTTCTGGGGCTGATCGACCAGCCCTATATCGGCGAGAGGTTCGTCGGCGTCGGCGGCGTGGCCCATGCGACCGGGCCGGCCGGGGAAATTCCTCTGCGAACACGCTCCAACCCTTCGCTCGATCAGGCCATTCTGTTCACCACCTTCCCGGAGGTCGGAACCAAGGAAGAGGCCGCCGCCTTCCGCGCCGTGTCCGATCGGGTCAAGCTGACGCGGTATGGCATGGATTGTTACGCCTACGCACTGCTGGCGGCGGGACAGGTCGATCTGGTGATCGAAGCAGGGCTGAACGCCTACGACATCCAGGCCCCCATTGCGGTCATCGAGGCCGCGGGCGGTTTGGTGACCGATTGGCAGGGCGGCCCGGCCCATCACGGCGGACGGGTGCTTGCCGCGGCGAACGCCGACATCCACGCTGCTGCAGTCGAAATTCTCAGCCGCTTCTGATCGCACTTGCCAGAAACCGGCTCGCCGGTTAGCGTCCCCGGGCCGGTTCTTGAGCCCGTTTTCCACCGGCCTCCACACTCTTCGCATGAGACGGGCATTTGCAGGAGTGTGCGACAATGACCGAATTCCTCATCCGAAATGCCGATACCATCCTGACGATGGATGATGTGCGCCGCGAGTTGCAGGGCGCCGACATTCTTGTCAGAAATGGCCAAATCGCTGCCGTCGGCCCGGGCTTGAAAACGGAGGGTGAAATCCACGACGCGACCGGTTGCGTGATCACCCCTGGCTTGGTCAACACCCATCATCACCTCTACCAGAGCCTGACGCGGGCGGTTCCCGGCGGGCAGGACGCGCTGCTGTTCGGCTGGCTCAAGACACTCTATCCGATTTGGGCAAAGTTCGGCCCCGAGGAAATGTTCGTGTCGGCGCAAATCGGTCTGGCGGAACTGGCCCTTTCCGGCTGCACGCTCAGCTCCGACCACCTTTATCTTTATCCGAACGGGTCGCGGCTGGACGACACCATCGCCGCCGCTACGAAGCTTGGCATCCGGTTCCACCCCACCCGTGGTGCGATGAGCATCGGCGAGAGTGACGGTGGCCTGCCGCCCGACAGCCTCGTCGAACGCGAAGAGGCGATCCTGAAGGACATGATCCGCGTCGTGGACGCATTCCACGACCCGTCCGAAGGGGCGATGTGCCGCGTAGGGCTGGCCCCTTGTTCCCCCTTTTCGGTCAGCCGAGAGCTGATGCGGGACGCGGCGCTGCTGGCGCGCGACAAGGGCGTGATGCTGCACACGCATCTGGCCGAGAATGACGAGGACATCGCCTATTCCCAGGCGCAGTTCGGCTGTCGCCCCGGGCAATACGCCGAGGATCTGGGCTGGACCGGCCCGGATGTCTGGCATGCCCATTGCGTCAAGCTGGACGGGCGCGAGATCGATCTGTTCGCCCGGTCCCGCACCGGGGTGGCGCATTGCCCCTGCTCGAATTGCCGCCTTGGGTCGGGCATCGCGCCAGTGCGGGCCATGCGGGACGCGGGTGTTCGGGTCGGGCTGGGCGTCGACGGTTCGGCCTCGAATGACGGCGGCAACCTGATGGCCGAGGCGCGGCAGTCCATGTTGCTGCAACGGGTGGCGCGGGGGGCCGATGCCATGTCGGCCCGCGAGGCGCTGGAGATCGCGACGCGCGGCGGCGCCGATGTCCTGAACCGTCCGGATTGTGGCCGGCTGGAGCCCGGAAAGCGTGCCGATATCGCGGTCTGGGACGTCACCGGCATCGACAGTGCCGGCAGTTGGGACCCGGCGGCCCTGCTTCTGGCCGGGCCAACACGGGTCAAACACCTTTTTGTCGATGGGCGTCAGATCGTGCGGGATGGGCAGATTGCAACGATCGATCTTCCCACCATGATCGAGCGCCAGAACCGGCTGGCCCGCGCCCTGCGCGCTTAGGCGCGCCCGCTTTTCATCTTTTCCAAAATACTCCCGCCGGAGGCACGCGCCGCAAGGCGCGTTCCCCTCAGCCCAAGGCGCGGCGCCCGCCGATCCACACCTCTACCACCGCCCGGTCATCGCCCATCATGATGGTCGGAAAGACGGCTTCCCACAGGTCCTCGGCGCGGGCAGAGCGCTGCGCGATTGCCGGCGTGGATGCGAGATCAAGCACCACCAGATCCGCCTCCATTCCCGGCGCGATATTTCCGATCAGATCGTCCATCCGCAGCGCGCGAGCCGATCCGACGGTCGCCAGCCACAACAGCTGCGCCGGATGGAGCGGCACGCCGCGCAGCTGTCCGATCTCATAGGCCGCCGCCATGGTGCGCAGCATGGAAAAACTCGAGCCGCCGCCCGTGTCGGTCGCCAGTCCAATCCGGTGGCCGGCTGCCATCAGGCCGGCCATGTCGAACAGGCCCGATCCGATGAACGTGTTCGAAGTGGGACAATGGATCAGAGCGGCATCGACCTCGCGCAGCCGGTCACGTTCGCGCGGCTCCAGGTGAATGGCATGGCCATAAAGGCCGCGCCCGCCCAGCAGGCCAAAGCTTTCGTATGTGTCCAGATAATCCCGCGCGGACGGGAACAGCGACTTGACCCATTCGATCTCGTCGGTCTGCTCGCTCAGATGCGTCTGCATCAGGCAGTCCGGGTGCTCGGCCCAGAGGGCGCCCATGGCCTCCAGCTGCTCGAGCGTCGAGGTGGGCGAGAACCGGGGCGTGATCGCGTAAGAGATGCGGTCCACGCCATGCCATTTCTGCAACAGCGTCTTGGATTGGTCATAGGCCGTCCGCGCCGTGTCGCGCAGCCCTTCGGGTGCGTTGCGGTCCATGCAGGTCTTGCCGGCCACCACCCGTTGCCCGCGCGCCTGGGCCTCGGCAAAGAATGCCTCCACGCTTTCGGGATGGATGGTGCAGTAGCTGCACATGGTCGTGGTGCCATGCGCCGTTGTCAGGTCCAGGTAACGGGCCGCGATTTCGGCGGCATAGTCCGGCGAGGCGAACTTCATCTCCTCGGGAAAGGTGTAGGTGCTCAGCCAGTCGATCAGCCGCTTGCCCCAGCTGGCGATCATCGCGGTCTGCGGATAATGCACATGCGCATCGACGAACCCCGCCAGAATCAGCCGGTCGCGGTGATCGACGATTTCGGCCTCGGGATGTGCCTTGGCCAGATCCCGCACGCTGCCTGTACCGGCGATCATGCCTCCGGACAGCAGCACTGCCTCGTCAACCCGCACCGCGTCCCCCGGCTCCCCCTCAAAAGGTGAGCCGACAAAAGACAGAACACGTCCTTTCAGAAGGGTTTTCTGCGCCATGTCGCGAGGATCTCCGCCTTGTTGAAACCGGCCCCCAGCATAGGTGCCCACGAGAAGTGGGTAAATCGAGCTATTGTCATTGTTTTCCGGTAGCAGCTTCTTCTATTTAGGGGCCAATCACCTTGGAGGGGCAGCGTATGACGACAGGCAAGGAACAGGCCGGCATCGACCATTCCCGCGATGATGACGCCTATGCGCTGGACCGCAACACCGTTGCGGCCATCCTCTATGCCGTCGATGTCGACGACCGGGACAGGCTTGCTGAGCTGATGGAGCCGCTGCACGCGGCCGACATCGCCGACCTTCTGGAACAGATCAACCCGTATGACCGGGCCCGTCTGATCCGCCTGTATGATCGTGAATTCGACGGTGAAATCCTGTCGGAACTCGAGGAAGGCGTCCGCGAAGAGGTGATCCGCGTCCTGCGCCCCGACGTTCTGGCCGACGCCGTCCGCGATCTGGAAAGCGATGACGTCGTCGATCTTCTGGAAGACCTCGAAGAGCCCGATCAGGAAACCATCCTGGGCGCCCTGGAGGATGCCGAGAGGGTCGCCGCCCAGCAGGCGCTGTCCTACCCCGAGAACTCTGCCGGTCGCCTGATGCAGCGCGAAGTGGTCATGGCGCCCGAGCACTGGACCGTCGGGCAGGCTATCGACCATCTGCGCGCCAGCGAGGACCTGCCCGAAGACTTCTACCACATCATCCTCGTCGATCCGCGGCTGCGGCCCGTCGGCTATGTGACCTTGGGCAAGCTGATGGGCACCAAGCGCGAGGTGCCTCTGAAAGACATCGCCGAGGAAGAGTTCCAGACCATCCCCATCGATCAGGACGAAGAGGACGTGGCCTATGCCTTCAAGCAGTATCACCTGATTTCGGCTCCGGTGGTCGATCAGGACGGGCGGCTTGTCGGTGTTATCACGATCGACGACGCGATGGCCGTGCTCGACGAAGAGCACGAGGAAGACATGCTGCGGATGGCTGGCGTGGATGAGGACTCGAGCCTCTCGGACACCATTGCCGAAACTGCCCGCGGGCGGGCGACATGGCTGCTGGTGAACCTGTTTACCGCGATCCTAGCCTCCTTCGTCATCGACTTCTTTGCCGACACGATCGATCAGATGGTTGCTCTGGCGGTGCTGATGCCGATCGTTGCCTCGATGGGCGGCAACGCGGGCACGCAGACGATGACCGTGACCGTGCGCGCCATTGCCACTCGCGACCTGACCGCGAACAACGCCTTGCGGGTGCTCGTGCGTGAAATCTCGGTCGGGGCGCTGAATGGCGTTCTGTTCGGGTTGCTGATGGCGCTGGTCGCCGGGATCTGGTTCGGCGTGCCAATGCTGTCGGCGGTGATCGGTGTCGCGATGGTTCTGACTTTGGTCGCCGCGGCATTGGGTGGAATCCTGATCCCGATGGCGCTGGACAAATTCAACATCGACCCGGCGCTGGCCTCGGGTCCGTTCGTGACGACGGTAACGGATGTCGTCGGGTTTTTCGTGTTTCTGGGACTTGCCGGGATGGTGCTGCTATGACCGATCTGACCGAAATCAAGGCTGCCGCCCGAAAGGCGGCTTTCGCCCGTCGCAAGAAAGCGTTCGACAGCCGCCCGCCCGGTGCCGCCGGCCGCCTGTCCGAGGTGCTTGCGGGCTATCGCGGCGTTCCCTTGTCGGGCTACATGCCGATCCGAACCGAAATCGACCCGCTGCCAGCCATGGCCGAGGCGTCGGCCTACGGCCCCGTCGGCGTTCCCGTGATTCAGGGTGCTGGTCTGCCCCTGCGCTTTTCCCGCTGGACCCCGGACGGGGAACTCAAGGACGGTCCCTTCGGCGCGAAAGTGCCCGTTGTGGACGATTACTTCGATCCGGAAATCCTGATCGTTCCGTTGGTCGCCTTTGACGCAAGCGGGGGCAGACTGGGCTATGGCGGCGGTTTCTATGACCGCACCTTGGAAGGGTTGCGGGCCAAGCGGCCCACATTGGCGATCGGTTTCGCCTTTGACGCGCAGGAGGCCGAGGATCTGCCTCTGGAGCCGACCGACCAGCGGCTCGACATGGTGGTGACGGAATCGCGGATCCTGACTTTCTGAGGGTCAGTCTCCGAAGTGGCTGCGGATGAACTCCCAGGCGTCGACCTCCTGCCCGTCGGGCAGGATGCAGACGCCGGTCTGGCTGCCGTCCGACTGGGTGCGGATTTCGTAGGTTCCGCCGTTCTCCACGCAAAAGGTCGCGGCCGGATTGGCCATCGTCGTCTTGGTTTCGGGTTTTGACTCGGCGATTGCCCCGGTGGCCATCAGCAGGACCGCGATCGACAAGGTAGTGCGTTTCATGAAATTCTCCTCGAAAATGCGAGGCCAGTTTGCATTTGCGCGACCGAGTTTCAACACTTGTCTCGCACCAGGGTGTTCCCGCTTGTTCTCGGGCCCGGCAACGCCTAGGACGGGTCTTCATGAGGATATTGTTTCTTGGTGATGTCATGGGCCGCGCCGGGCGCGCCGCCGTCAAAGAACACCTGCCGCGCCTGCGCGAGGAGTGGCGGCTGGATTTCGTCGTGGTCAATGGCGAGAACGCCTCGAACGGAATGGGGCTGAGTGGCGATCATGCCAAACTGCTGCTCGACGCCGGGGCCGACTGCCTGACGCTGGGCGACCATGCCTTCGACCAGAAGGACATGCTGCAGTTCATCGAGTCCGAGCCGCGCATCGTCCGGCCGATCAACTATGCCAAGGGTGCGCCGGGCAGGGGATACCGGCTCTACAATGCGCCCGGCGGGCGCAAGGTGCTGGTGGCGCAGGTCCTGGGGCAGGTGTTCATGAAGCGGCCCTTCGACGATCCGTTTTCGGCCATCGAGCCCGTGCTCAAGGCGCATCCGCGTGGCGGCCAGGCCCAGGCCGTCATCGTGGACATGCATTGCGAGGCGACCTCGGAAAAGATGGCCATGGGGCATTATTGCGATGGCCGGGCCAGCCTCGTCGTCGGCACGCATACCCATGTGCCGACTGCCGATGCGCAGGTGTTGCAGGGCGGAACCGGCTATCTCAGCGATGCGGGCATGTGCGGCGACTACGATTCGGTGATCGGCATGGACAAGAAAGAGCCGATGCGCCGTTTTATCACAGGCATGGCCAAGACGCGCTTCACCCCCGCGACCGGAGAGGCCACCCTGTCCGGCGTTTACGTCGAAACCGATGACCGAACCGGGGCCGCGCAAACGGTGCGCATGGTGCGCATCGGCGGGCGGTTGCAGCAGGCAGCGCCCTGAGCGGAAACCGTCGGCGTGCAGGAGAGGCTTGCCGGATGGCAGGCAATGCGTGAAACTGGCTGCCGGGCAACTCGGCCAAGCGAAAGTATCGGGCAGAATACCAGGAATGCATCTCCTTCAGCTTTCAGATACCGGCAGCGCGATCCTTGCGCTGGTCATCGTCGCAGGCATGTTCGCCCTCTTCCTGCGCGAGATCTACCCGACAGAGGTGGTGGCGATCGTCGGCGTTGCGGTGATGCTGGTGACGGGTATCCTGCCTTATGAAAACGCCTTGCCGGTTTTGGCCAACCCAGCGCCGTGGACTATTGCGGCGATGTTCATCATCATGGGCGCCCTGGTCCGGACGGGGGCGCTGGATTCCTTCACGGTGATTGCCCAGAAGAAAGCGCAGAGCAACCCGCAACTTGCGATTGCGATGTTGATGGGATTTGTCGTGGTCGCCTCTGCCTTTGTCTCGAATACGCCGGTCGTCGTGGTGATGATCCCAGTATTCGTGCAGATCGCCCGGACCTTGTCGGTGCCGGCCTCCAAGCTGCTGATCCCGCTCAGCTATGCGGCGATTCTGGGCGGCACGCTGACCCTGATCGGCACCTCGACGAACCTTCTGGTGGACGGGGTGGCCCGCACGCACGGGCTGGACGCCTTCACGATTTTCGAGGTTACGCCGCTGGGGATCATCCTGGTGATCTACGGGATGGTTTACCTGCGGTTCATTTCGCCGCGACTGCTGCCCAAGCGGGACAGCATGGCCGAGATGCTCAGCGACCGCTCCAAGATGAAATTCTTCACCGAGGCGGTCATTCCCCCCGACAGCAACCTGATCGGGCGCGAAGTGACCGGCGTGCAGCTTTTCAAGCGGCCCGGTGTTCGCCTGATCGACGTGATCCGCGGCGACCAGTCGCTGCGGCGCAACCTCAAGGGCGTCAAGCTTCAGGTGGGCGACCGCGTCGTGCTGCGCACCCAGATGACCGAGCTGCTGAGCCTGCAGCAGAACAAGGAACTCAGGCGCGTCGATCAGCTGTCCGCAGTCGAGACCAGGACGGTCGAGGTGCTGATCACGCCGGGATGCCGGATGGTGGGGCGCACGCTGGGCGCGATGCGGCTGCGCAGGCGCTACGGCGTCTATGTGCTGGCGGTGCACCGGCGCAACCAGAACATCGGCCAGCAACTGGATCAACTGGTCGTCCGGGTGGGGGATACGCTGCTGCTGGAAGGCGCGCCCGAAGACATCCAGCGGCTGGCCGCCGACATGGACATGGTGGACGTGACCCAACCTTCGGCGCGGGCCTACCGCCGCAGCCACGCGCCCATCGCAATCGCGTCGCTGATGGGGATCGTTGTGCTGGCGGCGCTGGGTGTGGCGCCCATTCTGATGCTCTCGATCATGGCCGTCGCAATCGTTCTGGTCACCGGCTGCATCGACGCCGACGAGGCGTTTTCATTCGTCGAGGGCCGGCTGCTGGCCCTGATCTTTGCCATGCTCGCGATCGGTGCCGCGCTGGAAAGCTCGGGCGCCGTCGAGTTGATCGTCAACGCGGCTGCCCCTGCGTTGGAAATGCTGCCGCCGTTCATGATCGTCTGGGCGGTATACCTGCTGACCTCGATCCTGACCGAACTGGTTTCGAACAACGCGGTGGCGGTGGTCGTGACGCCCATCGCCATCGGTCTGGCGCACGCGGTCGGCGTTGATCCCCGCCCGCTGGTCGTGGCGGTGATGGTGGCGGCCTCGGCATCGTTCGCGACGCCGATCGGTTATCAGACGAACATGCTGGTCTATGGCCCCGGCGGCTACAAGTTCACCGACTTCATGCGCGTCGGCATCCCTCTGAACCTGACGGTCGGGTTGCTGGCCTCGTTGCTCATCCCGTTCATCTGGCCGCTCTGATCCGGTCCGGGCGACAGCGCTTTGTTGCCGATCAAAACACTGGTTTCTTGAATTCCCCAGATGTTGCGCAATCTTGAGTAGGCATTTGTTTGCAACAAAGGATGACGATCATGAGTTTGACCAGAGGTCTTGCAGCAATCCTTGCCGGGTTGATGATTTGGGCTGGAGGGAGTGACATGGCTCGGGCTGGAACGGTTCAGGGCACGGCATCCTATCGAGAGCGTATCGCGGTCATGCCGGGTTCTGTGTTGGAAGTGTCCCTTTTGGACGTGTCGCTGGCCGACGCACCGGCCGTGGTTCTTTCCTCGCAGCGCTTTGCGCTGGACGGAGTGCCGGCCGAATTCCAGCTCACTTATGATGACGCGTTGATCAAGGACAGAATGCGTTATGTCGTAAGGGCGTCGATCTACAACGGCCGGAAACTGCTTTTCACCACCGACACGGCGTATCCGGTGCTGACCAATGGGGCGGGCGATACGGTTGATCTGCTGTTGGTCAAGGTTCCGGCGAAACAGCCGAAACACGAGGTAAAGCTGGAAAACACGAATTGGAGCGCCGTTGAACTGAATGGTCAGGCCTTGGATGTCGAAAACGGGCCGGAACTGTCATTCGCGCAAGGTGGCATGGTCGGGGGTATAAGCGGTTGCAACCGCTTCACTGGACTCGCCAAGATTCATGGCGACAGGCTGCGCTTTCCCGACAACATGGCCGCCACGATGAGAGCCTGCATTCCGCCGTATGACGAGATCGAAAAAGAGTTTCTCGAAGCCCTTGCCTCGGTCGAGACATACAGTGTGGACGACAAAGGTCAGCTTGTCCTGGTGAATGCAGCAGGTGACGCCGTGCTTCGTTTCGAGGCCATGTAGCATACTGGGCGCGGGGAGTTTTCCCCGGCCCCAGACGGGTTAGGAAACAGATGAACAAGTTGTTGGCGCGATGCCCGAGGGTTGTCGGCATCTTGATCGCGTGCGTAGTCACGGCTTGCGCCCCGTTCGAGCGGGGATCGCAGATGACCGAAGGGCGCAGCGAACCGCCCGAAGTCGTTTCGCCGGAATTCAGGTTCTGGGCGGATGACTCGTCCGGCGCCTTGGCCGCGCATCTGCCCTCCGGAAAGCCGGTGCGGGATGTGCTGGTGCTCTCTGGCGGTGGGCCGGACGGGGCCTTCGGTGCGGGCGTTCTGAGCGGCTGGACCCAAAGCGGCAAACGGCCGTCATTCGACGTGGTCACCGGTGTCAGCATCGGCGCGATCATCGCCCCCTATGCCTTTCTGGGGCCGGACTATGACGACAGGATCGAAGATCTTGTTCTGAACCGGACGGGCAAGCTGAAGCGACCGGAGTTGAAAGTGTCGGGTTTGCTGCTCGACGCCGGAGCCTTCGAGCGCAACGCCCTGGCCAACCTTGTTCAGACCATTCTGACTCCCGACGTCGTCGCTAAAATTGCGCGGGAACACCGATCGGGCCGGCGGTTGTTCGTCGCGACGACCGAACTGGATTCGCAGCGCGTGTCCGTCTGGGATATCGGCGCCATGGCCCAACTTGCCACGCCCGAGGCCGTCAGAGCCATCAGGGGGGTCTTCGTGGCCGCCGCCGCGATCCCCGCAGCCTTCACGCCGGTTCAGTTTTCGGTTCCATCCTCCGTGGGGCTGCAGGACGAACTGCATGCCGATGCGGGCGTTATCACGCAATTCTGGGCCCCGGATCCGCGCGTGGTCCGGCGACTGGGAGGGGCCGGGCCCACATACCACATCATCGTGAACAATCTGGTCGAAGCGGATTTCGAAGTGGTCCAGCCCGATGCGGCAAGTTTGAGCAAGCGCGCCTTCACTACGGTGTTCCGATCGGCCCTGCATGCGGATCTGGCCTTGACCGAGACCTTGCTGGGACAGGCCGGGGGCAGGATGTCACTGGCCTACATCCCGCCGGACTGGCCCGTCGCGGCCCATGCCCTGGATTTCAACCAGGATCACATGCAGGAACTCTATGGAATGGGGCGACAGGCGGGCCGCAGCCAGTCGATCTGGGTTTCGCGTGTGCCGGAAAGCTATCGGACCCTGCCGCATTGATGCCGCGCGCAGGCGATCACGCCACCGCCCGTGACCGCCCGGCATTGCGCCCCGAGAAGATACAGCCGCCCAGGAAGGTCCCTTCCAGCGCGTTGTAGCCGTGGTATCCGCCGCCGCCGAAACCCGCGACCTCGCCGGCTGCGAACAGGCCGGGCACGACCTGACCGTCGGCGCCGATCATCTGGCTGTCGAGGTTGGTCTGCAAACCACCCAGCGTCTTGCGGGTCAGGACGTGCAGCTTGACCGCGATCAGCGGACCATTCTTGGGGTCCAGGAATTTGTGCGGTTTGGCGGTGCGGATCAGCTTGTCGCCGCGATAGTTCCGCGCGGCCAGAATCGCCATCATCTGCGCGTCCTTCGAGAACGGATTGTCCACCTGCGAATCCCGCGCCTCGATCTGGGCGCGCAGATGCGCCTCGTCGATCAGGCCGCCACCCAATTGGTTCATGCCGCTCACCAGCTCGGTCAGGGTGTTGGCGACGACGAAATCCTCGCCCTTTTCCTTGAACGCCTCGACCGGCCCGGTCGCCTTCGAGCCGGACAGGACGCGCTGACGGATCACTTCCTTCCAGCTGCCCGAGGTGAAATCGGGGTTCTGCTCCGACCCGGACAGGGCGAACTCCTTCTTGATGACCTTCTGGGTCAGAACGAACCAGCTGTATTCATACCCGGTCTTCAGGATTTCCCGCAGCGTCGTCAGCGTGTCGAAACCCGGCAGGCAGGGTGGTTGAAGGCGGTTGCCCCGCGCGTCGAACCACATCGAGCTCGGCCCCGGCAGGATGCGGATGCCGTGCGCGGGCCAGATCGGGTCCCAGTTGCGCACGCCTTCGGTGTAATGCCACATGCGGTCGCCATTGATGACGTGCCCGCCCGCCTTTTCGCTGATTGCGATCATCCGGCCGTCCACATGGAAGGGAACACCTGCGACCATGTCTTTGGGCGGCTCGCCGAGGCGGTCGCGCGGCCAGTTCTTGCGCACCATCTCGAAATTCCCGCCGATCCCGCCCGAGGTGACGATGACCGAAGGCGCATAGACCTCGAACTCGCCAACCTCGTTGCGATTGGTCCTGGCACCGCGCTGGACGGTGTCATCGGCCAGAACCTCGCCGGACACGCCCTTGGCTTCGCCGTTCTGCATGATGATGTGGCTCACCTGATGGCGAAAGCGCATATCGATCAGCCCGGCGCTGACATGCTCGCCCACGCGCCGCACGAAATGTTCCACCACACCGGGACCGGTGCCCCAGGTGATGTGAAAGCGCGGGACCGAGTTGCCGTGACCATTGGCATATGACCCGCCGCGTTCGGCCCAGCCGACCACCGGAAACCAGCGAAATCCCATTTCGTAAAGCCACGGGCGCATTTCACCGGCGGCGAATTCGACATAGGCCTCGGCCCATTTGCGGGGCCAGTCATCCTCGGGGCGGTCGAACTGGGCGCTGCCTATCCAGTCGCGCAGGGCCAGGTCGTGGCTGTCGCGGATGCCCATACGGCGTTGTTCGGGCGTGTCGACCATGAACAGGCCGCCGAGGCTCCAGAAGGCCTGACCGCCCAAGAAATGCTCGGGCTCCTGATCGACGATGATCACCCGCTTGCCCCGGTCGCCCAGTTCGGCGGCGGCGGCCAGCCCGGCCAGTCCGGCTCCGACGACGATCGCATCAGCCGTGTTGTTGGTCATCCGGTCCCCTCCCTCGACATTCTCGGGAGGTGAAACATGACCACGCCTCTCCCGATAGCGTTCAGGAGCAGCCTAGTTTGGGACCAACGCCCGAGGCAATGGGGCGTGCCGCAAGGTCAACCGTAGCGCTGGACGAAGCGGCGCAGGATCAGGCCCGGCTGCGTCACGTCGGCGGAGTGGCAGAGAGAAATCAGCCGCTCGGCATCTTCGGGCGGGAAATAGCCGTGGTTGCGGTAGATGTTGATGCGCTGCTCGAAATCCGCCGCGTCCGCCTCGGGGTGGAACTGCGTGGCATAGACGTTTTGGCCCCAGCGGATCATCTGGAACGGGCACGGGGCCGAGGCGACCAGATGCACACAGCCCTCGGGCAGGGACTGCACGGCCTCCTTGTGGCCGACGAAGGCGTCAAAGACCGGCTTCAGCCCCGCGGTCAGTGGATCCTGGGCACCATCTTCGGTCAGGGTGCAGGTCGAGGGGCCCACCGGTTCGCCATAGCGCGCCTTGCTGACCTCTCCACCCAGATGCGCCGCCAGTATCCCAAGGCCATAGCAACAGCCCATGAACGGGTGATCCGCGCCGGTGATCTGCGGCATCAGCCCCATGATCGCGTCTTCGATCCGGGCATCCATCGCCGATTTCTCGGAGGGATCGTCGCTGACGCAGCCCGGCCCGCCGCCGACGATGACACCCGCGTAATCGGTCACGTCCAGACCTTGGGGCAGGTCTTCGCAATCCAGTCGGATGCGGTGGGCGCGCTCGGGCGGCAGACAGCTGCGTCCCAGAATCGAGGCGAACTCGGCATCCGCAGCATCCGTTTCGGGGCGAAGTTGTAGGATCAGAAAGCGTTTCATGTCCCGCCCTTAGCCCGGGCATGCATCGCTTGGCAATATGCCAGCCCGCTACAGCGGCCAGAAGACCAGGATCGCCGGGATCGAAACCGCGACGACCAGCACCTCGAGCGGCAGGCCCATGCGCCAATAGTCGCCAAAACGGTATCCTCCCGGTCCCAGGACCAGAGTGTTGTTCTTGTGCCCGATCGGCGTCAGGAACGCGGACGAGGCCGCCACGGCCACGGCCATCAGGAACGGGTCGGGCGACACCTCCAGCGTGCGCGCCATCTGGATTGCGACCGGGGCCGCGACGATGGTGGTGGCCGTGTTGTTGAGCACATCCGAGAGCGTCATCGTCACCACCATCAGCACGGTCAGAATGACCCATGCCGGCATCCCCTCGGTCAGCGAAACCAGCGCCCCGGCCAGCAACTCGGTCCCGCCCGAGGTTTCCAGTGCGGCGCCCAGGGGGATCATTGATCCCAAAAGCACGATGACCGGCCATTCGATGTGGTCATAGAGCTGCGTGATCGGCAGGATGCCGGTCAGCACATAGGCGATGGCGACCAGCCCCAGCGCGATCGGCAGATACAGCAGCCCGACGCTGGCGGCCACGACCGCGGCGCCGAACAGGCCGATGGCCAGCCAGGCCTTGTCCTGCGCCGTCACGGCCAGACCGCGCTCGGCCAGGGGAAGGCAGCCCAGCCACTGGGTCACTTCCGCGCCGTGATCGCGCGGGCAAAGCAGCAGCAGGATGTCGCCGGGTTCGATCTGGGTGCTGCGGACCTGCCTGAAAATGCGGCGGCCCTGGCGCGAAATGCCCATCAGAACGGTGCTTTTCCAGCGGGCAAGGCCAAGTTCCCGCGCCGCGCGCCCGACGATGCGGGCATTTCTGGGAACGACGACCTCGATGATTTCCAGGCCCTCGCCAGCGGCGGTCACCGCCTCCTGTGCCTGCGTGTCCGAGAAATCGAGGTTGATCGCGGCCCGGAATTCATCAAGGGCTTCGGGTGTTGCCTCCAGCACCAGCGTGTCGCCTGCGCGCAGCAGCGTGTTGGCCGCGCGTCCATACTGCCGCTTGCCGTTCCGGATCAGCCCCAATATCGCCACGTCGGTCTTGTCGGCGGTCTCGTACAACTCGGCAAGGCGCTTGCCGATATGGGGCGACTCGGCCGGGATGGTGAGTTCGGCGATGTACTCGGCAAGCGCGTCCGACGTATCGCTCTGCGCACCGCGCTGAGGTATCAGCCGCCAGCCGATCACGGCGACGAAGATCAGGCCGGCCAGCGCCGCCAGCCCGCCGACCGGGGCAAAGTCGAACATGTGGTAGGGCTCGCCAAGGTTTTCAGCCCGGATGGCTGCGATGATGATGTTGGGCGGTGTCCCGATCAGGGTGGCCATGCCCCCCAAGATGGTGGCAAAGCTCAGCGGCATCAGGGTCAGCCCGGCCGCCCGCCCGGCCTTGCGCGCCGTCTGGATGTCGACCGGCATCAGAAGCGCCAGCGCGGCCACGTTGTTCATGAAGGCCGACAGCACCGCGCCGATGCCGCCCATCAGTGCGATATGGGCGCCCAGCCCGCGCGAGGCATCGACCAGCGTTCGCGTGATCATGAACACGGCCCCCGACCGCACCAGCCCGGCGGAAACCACCAGCACCAGCGCCACCACCAGCGTTGCCGCATGGCCGAAACCGGAAAAGGCGTTCTCGATCGGCACCACGCCGAAAACGACGCCCGCCATAAGGGCCGAGAAGGCCACCAGGTCATAACGGAACCTGCCCCACAGCAGCAGGGCGAAAACCGTGAGGAACAGCGCAAACAGGATGATCTGATCGGTCGTCATGCCCTCACCATACGCGCCAAGGGGCCACCGGCAAGCCGCTCTCTTGATCCTTTGCCCCGCAAACGTCTATATGAGCGCCGAACACGCAATCATCACGAGGACGCAACATGGCCGGCCATTCCAAATGGGCCAACATCCAGCACCGCAAAGGGCGCCAGGACGCCGCGCGGTCCAAGCTGTTTTCCAAGCTGTCGAAGGAAATCACCGTCGCCGCCAAAATGGGCGATCCCGATCCCGACAAGAACCCGCGCCTGCGTCTGGCGGTGAAGGAAGCGAAATCGCAGTCGATGCCCAAGGACAACATCGAACGCGCGATCAAGAAGGCCACCGGCGGCGACGCCGAGGCGTATGAGGAAATCCGTTACGAGGGCTATGGCCCCAACGGTGTCGCGGTCATCGTCGAGACCATGACCGACAACAAGAACCGCACCGCGTCGAACGTGCGCTCGACCTTCGCCAAGAACGGCGGCAACCTGGGCGAGACCGGCTCGGTCGGCTTCATGTTCGAGCGCAAGGGCGAGGTGGTCTATCCGGCGTCCGCCGGCGATGCCGACACCATTTTTGAGGCCG
This sequence comes from Ruegeria marisrubri, assembly GCF_001507595.1. GTDB lineage: Bacteria > Pseudomonadota > Alphaproteobacteria > Rhodobacterales > Rhodobacteraceae > Ruegeria > Ruegeria marisrubri. Next base: position 268,290 of record NZ_LQBQ01000034.1, on the reverse strand, counting down.
CCATCGAGGCCGGGGCCGAAGACGTCGAAAGCTCGGAGGACGGTCATATCATCTGGTGCGCCGACACCGACCTGAACGAGGTTTCCAGTGCGCTCGAGGCGGCGCTGGGTGAATCGGAATCGACCAAGCTGGTCTGGAAGCCGACCACCACGACCGAGCTGGGTCTGGAGGACATGCAGCGCCTGATGAAGCTGGTCGAGGCGCTGGAAGACGATGACGACGTGCAGCGCGTCACCACCAACTTTGAAGCCTCCGACGAGGTCATGGCGCAGCTTTGACGCCAGCAAGACCCGAACAAGAAGAACCCGGCCTTGCGCCGGGTTTTTCTTTTTGGCACCCCGGCACCCGCGTCTTCAGAAAAAGCTCGAAATCTCCTCGAGCGGTTTCTTCAGCTTGGCGACCGCGGGCACCGTGGCGTTCTCGGCCGGATGCCCCACCGCGATGATCATGGTCGGCTTTTCCGAGGCCGGGCGGTTCAGCGCGTCGTTGAGAAACCGCATCGGGTTCGGGGTGTGGGTAAGCGTGCAAAGACCCGCGTGATGCAGCGCCGCCAGCAGGAACCCCGTGGCGATGTTGACGCTTTCGGGGACGTAGTAGTTCTTGTAGCGGGTGCCGTCCTCGAACTGGCCCCAGCGCTGGGCGAAGACCACGATCAACCAGGGCGCGACCGTCAGGTGCTCTTTCACCGCGTTCGTTCCGATCGGTTCCAGCGCCTTGATCCATTCATCGCCTGCACCACCGGCATAGAACCGGCGCTCTTCCTCTTCGGCCTCGTCGCGGATGCGTTGCTTCAGGGCAGGGTCCGATACGGCGGCGAAGTGCCAGGGCTGGTGGTTCGCCCCCGAAGGCGCCGTGCCGGCGGTGCGGATGCAGGTTTCAATGACCTCGCGCGGCACCGGGCGATCCGAGTAGTCGCGCACCGTATGCCGCTTGCGCATCATGTCGTGAAACGCCTGCGCGGCGGCCAGCATCTGTTCGTCCGACAAATCGAGCCTGTCGGGCAGCGGGATCGGATCGTAGCTGAGCGCGTCGCGGGCGAACATGGCGAAATCTCCAACAGTTTCAGACGTTATCGGGTAGGGTCAGGCGGCGATCAACCCCTTGGCCGCCGCGACCCTGACGGCTCGGGTCAGCGGCCCAAGCGCCGGGGCCATGATGCGGCTGACCTGCCAGGTCAGGGGAACGTCCAGAGGTGTGTCTGGAATGAGGGCCTGTAGCCGCCCTTCACTCATGGGCTGTCGAACCAGGATTTCCGGGTTCATGCCCCACCCAAGCCCGGCGCAGGCGGCGTCGACAAAGGCATGGGTGGAGGGCATGTAATGGGTAGGCGGCACGATCCGCGCCCCCGCATTGGCCTCAATCCAGGCCTTTTGCAGCCCATCCTTGCGGTTGAAGGTCAGGCAGGGGGCCTTTGCCAGCGCCTTTGCCGTAACCCCTTGGGGAAACCAGCGCCGCATGTAGTCCGGGCTGGCGGTGGCGAGATAGCGCATGACCCCCAAGGGCACCGCATCGCATCCCGTCACCGGCCTGCCGCCCACCGTGATCGCGGCACTGACCTCGCCACGCCGCAGCCAGTCGGCCGAGTGGTCCTGATCATCCACCACCAGATCGAACAGCATGTCTTTGGTTCTGGCCATTGCGTCTATGAACCAGGTGGCCAGGCTGTCCGCCGGCACCGCAATCCTGAGCCGCGCCGGTCCCGTGCCCCGGTCCAGCGCGAGGTCGCGGTTGAGCTGTGCCTCGAGCAGGCCGACATCCTCGGCATGTTTGGCGATCCGCAGCCCCGCTCGTGTCCCGGTGCAGGGCGGCCCGCGCTCGATCAGCGAAGTGCCCACCCGGTCCTCCAGCGCCTTTATCCGCTGGGATATTGCCGAGGGCGTGACTGCAAGTTCGGCGGCGGCGGCCTCGAAACTGCCCAGCCGCAGGATCGCGGAAAGGGCGGCAAGCTGATTGGGGTCGAATGACATTAGGACTTCTTAATCAAGGTAATCATCTTTAATTCGATAAATCCATTTCAGTAGGCTAGTCAAATCCGGCAATCGTCAGGAGGCCCCATGCCCACGTCTTTCCTTCCCGGTTTTGCCCTCGGCTTCAGCCTGATCCTCGCGATCGGCGCCCAGAACGCCTTTGTCCTGCGGCAGGGATTGCGACGCGAGCACGTGTTTGCCCTGTGCCTGACCTGCGCGGTCTCGGACGCCCTGCTGATCGCGGCCGGGGTGGCCGGGTTCGGTGCGCTGGCGACCGCCGTGCCCGTGTTCGAGCCGCTGATGCGCTATGGCGGGGCTGCCTTTCTGGTTTGGTATGGCAGTCGCAGCCTGATGTCGGCGTGGAATGGCGGGGCCGTGCTCGAGGCCGGAAACGGGCAGGGAACCAGCCTGCGCGCGGCCTTGATCACGGTGATGGCCTTCACCTGGCTGAACCCGCATGTCTATCTGGACACCGTGGTTCTGATCGGTTCGATCTCGGCGCAATATGACGACCGGTTGGGCTTTGCCCTAGGGGCCACTACTTCAAGCTTTGTCTTCTTCTTCTCACTTGGCTACGGCGCGCGCCTGTTCGCTCCGCTGTTTTCCCGCCCGCGGGCCTGGCAGGTGCTGGATACCCTGATCGGCGTCACCATGCTGGCCATAGCCGCGAAACTCGTTGCCATGTGAAGGGTTGCCCTGCGGCGGAAAGCGTGGTCAACCGAAAACATGAGCACGCCCACCGCCCAATCCCGCCCGCTCGCGGGCATGTTCTGGATGCTGTCCGCCGGCATATCCTTCGTGATGATGACGGCCCTGGTGAAAACCATGGGCACCACGATGCACCCCATCCAGGCGGCGTTTCTGCGTTATCTTTTCGGCCTCGTGTTCCTGATCCCGGCACTGCCGGCGATCATGAGCACCAAGCTGACGAGGCGGCACCTGACCCTGTTCGGCGTAAGAGGGGGCATCCACGCGCTGGGCGTGATGCTGTGGTTCTTTGCCATGACGCAGATCCCGCTGGCCGAGGTCACGGCGATGAACTACCTCACACCGGTTTACGTGACCCTGGGCGCGGCGCTGTTTCTGGGGGAAAGGCTGGCCTTTCGGCGGGTTGCTGCCGTGTTCGTCGCATTGATCGGCGCAGCCATCATCCTGCGCCCAGGATTCCGCGAGATCTCGGCCGGGCACCTGGCCATGCTGGGCACTTCGCTGACCCTTGGCGGGTCCTACCTGATCGCCAAGGTCGCGGTCGGGGATGTGCGGCCCTCGGTGGTGGTGGCGCATCTGTCGATCTGGGTGACTCTGTTTTTGACCCCTTTCGCGCTGGCGGTCTGGACGCCGCCCAACTGGAGCGATCTGGGCATCCTGTTCCTGGTGGCCTGTTTCGCTACCGGCGGTCACTATTTCATGACCCTTGCGCTGCAGGCCGCACCCGTTGCCGTGACACAGCCGGTCACCTTTCTGCAGCTGATCTGGGCCACCCTGATGGGGGCATTGGTGTTCGGCGAAGGCGTCGACGTCTGGGTCGTCGCGGGCGGGACGCTCATTTTGGCGGCCGTCAGCTTCATCACCTGGCGCGAGGCGGTGCTCAAGCGCCGCGCGATCACCCCGCCCGGGATAACGCCTACCGTCAGGGTTACTGCGGCTCATTCCGATGATCCGAACTAGGTTATTGATTGACGAGTCAATAAAATCAGCTTAGCGTTTCGGCCATTGACCTGCCTTGAAGGGGTGCGACATGCCGAAAATCGGAATGGAACCGATCCGACGCGACGCGATCGTGAAAGCCACGATCGCGGAACTTGGCGTGAAAAAGTCCCTCGACGTGACCGTCAGCCAGATCGCCAAGCGGGCAGGCATGTCCAGCGCCCTGGCGCACCACTATTTCGGCGGAAAAGACCAGATTTTTCTGGCCGCAATGCGACATATCCTGACGGATTTTGGCGCCGTGGCCCGGTCCGAGCTCAAGGCCGCGCCAAAGGACGAGCGGGCGCAGGCCATCATCCGGGCGTGTTTCGACCCGTCCTGCTTCACCCCGGACGTGATCGCGGCCTGGATGACCTTCTACGTTCTGGCACAGACCAACCAGGAGGCGCTGCGCCTCTGGCAGATCTATCAGGCGCGAATCCGCTCGAATCTGATCCACGCGCTGCGGGGGCGGCTGAAGGACCCGGTAGAGGCGGCCGAGAACATGATCGCGCTGATCGACGGGCTGTATATCCGCGCGGCCCTGAGCGCCCCCGAAGAACCCGAACTGGCCGTGGGCCACGCGATGCGCGTTCTTAATACCCTGATCGAGGCCGAGAAATGACAAAGCCGAATATTCTGATCCTGATGGTGGATCAGCTGAACGGAACCCTCTTTCCCGACGGTCCCGCCGAGTGGCTTCATGCGCCCAACCTCAAGAAACTGGCGGCGCGGTCGACGCGGTTTGCCAACGCCTATACCGCCTCGCCGCTGTGTGCGCCGGGGCGGGCCAGCTTCATGTCCGGCCAGTTGCCTTCGCGCACCGGGGTCTATGACAACGCCGCCGAGTTCCGCAGCGACATCCCCACTTACGCCCATCACCTGCGCCGCGCGGGCTACTACACCTGCCTGTCGGGCAAGATGCACTTCGTCGGCCCCGACCAGCTGCACGGCTTCGAGGACCGCCTGACCACCGACATCTACCCGGCCGATTTCGGTTGGACTCCCGACTATCGTAAGCCGGGCGAGCGCATCGACTGGTGGTATCACAACATGGGCTCGGTCACCGGGGCGGGCGTGGCCGAGATCACCAACCAGATGGAGTATGATGACGAGGTCGCCTACCACGCCAAGGCCAAGCTCTATGATCTGGCCCGCGGCAAGGATGACCGCCCGTGGTGCGTGACCGTCAGCTTCACGCATCCGCATGATCCCTATGTCGCGCGGCGCAAATACTGGGACCTGTACGAGGATTGCCAGCACCTGCTGCCACAGGTCCCGGATCTGGGCTACGACAACCAGGATCCGCATTCCCAACGCATCTTCGATGCCAATGACTGGCGCAGTTTCAACATCACCGAAGAAGACATCCGCCGCTCGCGCCGGGCCTATTTCGCCAACATCACCTATCTGGACGACAAGATCGGCGAAATCCTCGACGTGCTGGAAACCACCCGGCAAGAGGCGATCATCCTGTTTGTCTCGGATCACGGCGACATGCTGGGCGAGCGGGGCCTGTGGTTCAAGATGAACTTCTACGAAGGCTCGGCCCGGGTGCCGCTGATGATCTCGGCGCCGGACCTGCCTGCCGGTCGGATCGACACCCCGGTTTCAACGATCGACGTAACGCCCACCCTGGGTGCGCTGGCAGGCGTGGACATGGCGGAAATCGCCCCGTGGACCGACGGCGAAAGCCTGGTGCCACTGGCCAATGGCGACGAGCGCGCGGCGCCTGTCCTGATGGAATACGCCGCCGAGGCGTCCTATGCGCCGCTTGTGTCGATGCGCTACGGCAAATGGAAATACAACCGCTGCGCGCTGGACCCCGATCAGCTCTTCGATCTCGAAGCCGACCCGCACGAGCTGGAAAACCTCGCGGACAGGCCCGAACACGCCGGCACGCTGCAAACCCTGCGGGCCAAGTCCGAGGCGCGTTGGGATCTGGACCGGTTCGACGCCGATGTGCGCGCCAGCCAGGCACGACGCTGGGTGGTGTACGAGGCGCTGCGACAGGGCGGCTATTACCCCTGGGATTACCAGCCGCTGCAGAAGGCGTCCGAGCGTTACATGCGCAATCACATGAATCTGGACAATCTCGAGGAAAGCCAGCGCTTCCCGCGCGGCGAATGACCTCTTCACCTTTTTGAAAATACTCCCGCCGGAGGCATCAGAGGGTTCCCCCCAGAGCCGCCGCCGGTCGGGTCCAAGGAGTCACGACCATGGAAGCAGATTTCGTCATCGTCGGCGCCGGATCCGCCGGATGTGCGATGGCCTATCGCCTCAGCGAGGCGGGCGCCTCGGTGCTGGTGATCGAATATGGGGGCACCGATGTCGGGCCGTTCATCCAGATGCCGGCGGCGCTCAGCTATCCAATGAACATGTCGCGCTATGACTGGGGCTATCAATCCGAGCCCGAGCCGCACCTGAACAACCGCCGGCTGGTCTGTCCGCGCGGCAAGGTGATCGGGGGGTCGTCCTCGATCAACGGCATGGTCTATGTGCGCGGCCACGCGATGGATTTCGACACCTGGGCCGAGATGGGGGCGGATGGCTGGTCCTACGCCGACGTGCTGCCCTATTTCAAACGGATGGAGACCTGGCACGACGGCGGTCACGGGGGCGACCCGGCCTGGCGCGGCAGTGACGGCCCGCTGCACGTCACCCGCGGGCCCCGGTCGAACCCGCTGTTCAAGGCCTTTGTCGAGGCCGGCCGCCAGGCTGGCTACGAGGTGACCGATGACTACAATGGCGAAAAGCAGGAGGGTTTCGGCCCGATGGAACAGACCGTCTGGAAGGGACGGCGCTGGTCCGCGGCAAACGCCTATCTCAAGCCCGCGCTCAAACGCCCGAACTGCGACATCGTGCGGGGGCTGGCCGCCCGCGTGGTGATCGAAGAGGGGCGCGCGACCGGGGTCGAGGTGATCCGGGGTGGCAAGAAACAAGTGATCCGCGCCCGCCGCGAAGTCGTGGTGGCGGCCTCGTCGATCAACTCGCCCAAACTGCTGATGCTTTCTGGCATCGGCCCGGCGGCGCATCTGGCCGAACATGGGATCGGGGTGATCGCCGACCGTCCCGGCGTCGGTGCCAACCTGCAGGACCATCTGGAGCTCTACATCCAGCAGGCGGCGATCCAGCCGATCACGCTCTACAAACACTGGAACCTTGTCAGCAAGGGCCTGATCGGGGCGCAATGGCTGTTCACCAAGACAGGCCTGGGCGCGTCGAACCAGTTCGAAAGCGCGGCTTTCATCCGATCGAAACCGGGCGTGAAATACCCCGACATACAGTATCACTTCCTGCCGATCGCTGTGCGCTATGACGGGCAGGCCGCTGCCGAGGGGCATGGCTTCCAGGCGCATGTCGGACCGATGCGCTCGCCGTCGCGGGGGGCGGTGACGCTGCGCTCGGCCAAGGTCGAGGACGCGCCGGTGATCCGCTTCAACTACATGAGCACCGAGCAGGATTGGGAGGATTTCCGAACCTGTATCCGCCTGACCCGCGAGATCTTCGGTCAGGACGCGTTCAAACCTTACGCGGGCCACGAAATCCAGCCCGGTGCCGACGTTCAGACCGACGAGGAACTGAATGCCTTCATCGCCGAACATGCCGAAAGCGCCTATCACCCCTGCGGCACCTGCCGGATGGGGCGTGCGGATGACCCGAATGCCGTTGTCGATCCGCAGGGCCGGGTGATCGGGGTGGACGGGCTGCGCGTTGCGGACAGCTCGGTCTTTCCGCAGATCACCAACGGCAACCTGAACGCGCCGTCGATCATGGTGGGCGAAAAGATGTCGGATCACCTGCTGGGCCGGGATCCGTTGCCGCGCGCCAACGAACAGCCCTGGATCCATCCAAGCTGGGCAACGTCGCAGCGTTAACCTTTCTTGACATGCCCTGTTGAATGCGCCCCGCAGAGGGCGCATCTTAACGGGATGTTAAGAGTTTGTTTGCTGTTTGTTCTGGCGTTGGTTCCGCTTGCTGCGACCGCGTCAGAAACGTTCTCGGGCCGTGTCCGCGTTGTCGATGCCGATACATGGGATGTGGGCGGCGTGCGCGTCCGCCTGCATGGCATTGATGCGCCGGAACTGGATCAGACCTGCCGATACGCAGACGGCACCGAATGGCGATGCGGTGTCTGGGCGACCCAGAGGGTGCGCGTTGCATATGAAGGGCACAAGGCACGATGCCGCCCGGTGGATCAGGATCGCTATGGGCGTATCGTGGCAAATTGCGCCGTTCAGGGTGTGGATGCGGCGCAGGTTCTGGTCGGCAAAGGGTTGGCTTTTGCCTATCGCAAGTATTCCCTCGCCTATGTTTCCCACGAATGGGAGGCGCGTCGGCGGAAGGCCGGGCTGCATGCCGGAGAGGCCCAGGAGCCCTGGCTGTATCGGTCTGCAGGTGCGGATGGTGCGCCTGGTGGAACGTGCAGGATCAAGGGTAACATTTCGTCCGGTGGCGAGCGAATTTACCATGTTCCCGGCCAAAAGCATTATGCCCGGACCAAGATCAGTCCCGGCAAGGGCGAACGCTGGTTCTGCTCGGCCGCCGAGGCCCGCAGCGCTGGCTGGCGTGCCGCCCTGCAGTGAAAAATTCCAGCCGATTTCACCGTTCTTGATCCGCGTCAAAGATGACTCTGCGAACGCGCTTTACTCGTAGGTGGCAACCGCAAGACACCGCAAGACAAGGAGCGAACAGACATGTCTCATACGCCACATGAACTGGCCGAAGAATTCCCCGACAAGGTCGAACTGATGAGCCAGCTCAAGCAGTCGGATGCACATTTTGCCCGGTTGGCGGACGAGTATCATGAAATCAATCGTCAGGTGCATCGCGCGGAAACCAATGTCGAGCCGATGGAAGAACTCGCCGAGGTTACCCTGCGCAAAAAGCGCGCGGCGCTCAAGGATGAAATCTGGAGCATCCTTTCCAAAGCCTGACTTGGCCTGAGAGGGGGAGCCACGGCAGGCCGTGGGTCCCCTGCCGGGTGGTTCCAATATTTCAATTCACTTCGTAGGGAAGCGTGCCGCGTTCATCGGCATTGATGGTCAGGCGCCGCTCGAGCGGCGGCACGGAGCGCTGGTGGCAGGTCTTGCGCTCGCAGATTCGGCAGGAAATACCGATCGGCTCGTAGGCGCTGGCGTTGTTCACGTCCAGATTGTCCGCATAGACCAGCGCATCGGCATGGCGCACCTCGCAGCCAAGCGCGATGGCATAGCGGCGTACGGGGGCGCCGAACGAGCCGCCCGGTTTCGAGACGTCCCGCGCCAGTGAAATATAGCGCACACCGTCCGGGGTCTCGGCCAGCTGGCGCAGGAAATGCCCCGGCGTTTCAAAGGCCCGGTGCACGTTCCACAAGGGGCAGGCCCCTCCAAAGCGGGCAAATTGCAGGCGCGTCGCCGAATGGCGCTTGGTGATGGTGCCTGCCTGATCCACGCGGACGAAGAAGAACGGAATCCCCTTGGCGCCCGGTCTTTGCAGCGTGGACAGGCGGTGGGCCACCTGTTCGATCGAGGCGCCAAAGCGGTTGCTGAGCAGTTCCAGATCGTGGCGGTATTCCTGAGCGGCGGCAAGGAAGGTGCCATAAGGCATCAGCGCCGCCCCCGCAAAGTAATTGGCCAGACCGATCTTGGCGATGGCGCGGGCCTCGTCGCTTTGGAACCGCGCGAAATCCAGCGTCGCCTCCAGCAGTTTGTCCTGACTCAGAAGAGCGACCTGCAACAGCAGCTGGAATACCTGCGTCTGCGGCGCCGCGCGCGAGGACAGGCGCAGAGTCCGCGATTTCGGATCATAGCTGCGCAGGGATTCGGTGTCGGTGAACTCTACGGTGATGCCGCGCTCGGTCAGGCTTTCCAGCGCGACGGTGCGGATGTCGCCGGACGGCCCCAGACGTTCGGCAAAGCGTTCGGCGGCCCGGTCCACCGCGTCTATGTAGTTGTCGCAATAGTGGAAGAAATCGCGCACTTCCTCCCACGGGCTGGCCTGAATGCGGGCGTCCTCGCGCCCCAGGGCCTCGTCCAGCGAGGCCAGCCGTTCATGGGTCTGTCGGTAGGCCTTGTGCAATTCGATGAAGGCGCGAGCCAGCGCGGGGGCGTTCGAGGCCGTCAGGCGCAGATCGGCAAGCGGCGGTATCGTGTCGGCAAAGATCGGGTCCGCCAACGCTTCGCGCATGTCCGAAACCAGCCGTTCGCTGTCGCCGGTGCTGAGTTCGGTGACGTCCAGGCCAAACTCCTGCGCCAGGGCAAGAACAACCGTCGTCGAGACCGGGCGGTTGTTGTTCTCCATCTGGTTCAGATAGGGCAGCGACACGCCCAGCTTTGCGGCGAAGTCCTTTTGCGTCAGCGACAGGCGGTTGCGGATCTCGCGCAGCTTGGCGCCGGCATAGAGCTTTTGGGTGGCCATGGGGTGCCTTTGCAGATTTCCTTTTCGGGAAGGCTAACTTTGCAAAGCTCGCCGCGCAAGCGGTCAGAGGCCAAGTTGTTTTTCGCGCCAGATGACGATCTGGATCGCCATGATGCCCAGAACCGAGGTCACCAGCATCAGCCACAATAGCGGCAGGGCGCCGGTCTCGGGTGTCAGCAACGCGCCCGCCAGCGCGCTGAGCGCCGCGCCGCCGCCCAGCATGATCGCGCCGCTCAGCCCCGAGGCCGTGGCCGCGAGGTGCGGGCGGACCGACAGTGACCCGGCCGTCGCATTGGGGATCGACATGCCGTTGCCGAGACCCACGAAGGTCATGAGGCCGAAAAAGCTGAGCGCGCTGCCCCATCCCGCCACTACGATCGCCAACGACAGCGCGACCCCGATTGCGTTCAGCCAGCACCCCCAAAACACCATCCGGTTGACGCCGAAGCGCACCGAGTAGCGGCCGCTGATGAAGTTGCCGAAGAAATACCCGACGGCAGGCGCGCCGAAATAGATGCCGACCTCGGCCGGTTCCATCCCGTAGACCTCGGTGCCCACGAAGGGCGCGCCACCGAGATAGGCAAAGAATGCGCCCGACGAGAAGCCTGAGGCCAGCGAATAGCCCCAGAAACGGGGAGAGGTCAGCAGTTCGGGATATTCCCGGAACTGCTGGGCCAATGTCTTGCCGCTTCTGAGCGCGGTTTCACCGAAATCCTTGAACACCAGAACGATGGCCATGCCTCCCAGTCCGAAAAGCAGCCAGAAATTGGCCTTCCAACCAAAGGATTCATCCAGAAAGCCCCCGATCGCGGGGCCGAGCATCGGGACTACGGCCATGCCCATCGTCACGTATCCCAGCATGGATGCGGCCTTGTCCTGCGCATACATGTCGCGCACCGCAGCACGGCTGAGAACGATGCCGACCGCGATCACCGCCTGGCACATGCGGAAGAACAGGAAAATCTCGGCGGTCGGCGCGAAAATGCAACCCAGCGTAGCCAGCAGGAACAGGGCAAGTCCCCACAGGATGACCGGGCGGCGCCCGGCCTTGTCCGCCAGGGGGCCAATCACGATCTGCATCAACGCGTTCACCGCCAGATACAGCGCCACCGACAGCTGCATGACCCGGTAATCGGTCCGAAAGTATTCGGTCATGTTCGGAAGGCTGGGCAGGAAAATGTTCATGCTCAGAGCGGACAGTCCCGACAGCAGGATCAGGGTCGCCAGCGTTGGCGGACTGCGGTGAACTTGGGCGGAGCTGAACTGCATGGTTTGCATCTATGACATGCCGATGGGCGAATCCATGCCCGGCGTTGCGTTAATGTGTTAATTAACAAGTTTGCATTTCGCTTTGAATGAATTGCCAAGGATTTGCAAATTTGCCGAATAGTTCTTTGGACTGTGTGGCCCACACTATATGGTCCGTCCAAATTTGACAGGGGACAATCGCGATGAAAGATATCCTTTCCGAGCTCGAAGACCGCCGCGAAAACGCACGGCTGGGCGGAGGGCAAAAGCGGATCGACGCACAGCATGCGCGGGGCAAACTGACGGCGCGCGAGCGGATCGAGCTGCTGCTGGACGAAGGCAGCTTCGAAGAGTTCGACATGTTCGTCACCCACCGCTGCACCGACTTCGGCATGGAAAAGCAGAAATCGGCAGGAGACGGTGTGGTCACCGGCTGGGGCACGATCAATGGCCGGATGGTCTATGTCTTCAGCCAGGACTTCACGGTCTTCGGCGGTTCTCTGTCCGAAACGCACGCGCAGAAGATCTGCAAGATCATGGACATGGCCATGCAGAACGGCGCCCCGGTGATCGGTCTGAACGACTCGGGCGGGGCGCGCATCCAGGAAGGCGTTGCCTCGCTGGCGGGCTATGCCGAGGTGTTCCAGCGCAACATCATGGCCTCGGGCGTGGTGCCGCAGATCTCGGTCATCATGGGGCCCTGTGCGGGTGGCGCGGTCTATAGCCCGGCGATGACCGACTTCATCTTCATGGTCAAGGACACGTCCTACATGTTCGTGACCGGCCCCGATGTGGTGAAAACCGTCACCAACGAGGTGGTGACCGCCGAGGAACTGGGCGGCGCTTCGACTCACACCAGGAAATCCTCGGTCGCGGACGGCGCCTTTGAAAACGATGTCGAGGCCTTGGCCGAGGTGCGCCGTCTGGTGGACTTCCTGCCGCTGAACAACCGCGACAAGCCCCCGGTGCGCCCGTTCTTTGACGAGCCGGACCGCGTCGAGATGTCGTTGGACACCTTGGTGCCGGAAAACCCCAACACGCCCTACGACATGAAGGAACTGATCGTCAAAGTGGCGGACGAGGGTGATTTCTACGAAATCCAGGAGGATTTCGCCAAGAACATCATAACCGGCTTCATCCGGCTCGAAGGGCGCACGGTGGGCGTGGTGGCAAACCAGCCGATGGTTCTGGCCGGGTGTCTGGACATCGACAGCAGCCGCAAGGCGGCGCGGTTCGTCCGCTTTTGCGACTGTTTCGAAATCCCGATCCTGACCTTCGTGGATGTTCCGGGCTTCCTGCCCGGCACCAGCCAGGAATATGGCGGGGTCATCAAGCACGGGGCCAAGCTGCTGTTCGCCTATGGCGAGGCGACCGTGCCCAAGGTGACCGTGATTACCCGCAAGGCTTATGGCGGCGCCTATGACGTGATGGCGTCGAAACACCTGCGCGGCGATTTCAACTATGCCTGGCCCACCGCCGAGATCGCGGTGATGGGGGCCAAGGGTGCCACCGAGATCATTCACCGAGCCGATCTGGGCGACCCCGAAAAGATCGCGCAGCACACCAAGGACTACGAAGACCGCTTCGCCAACCCCTTCGTGGCGGCCGAGCGTGGCTTCATCGACGAGGTGATCATGCCGCACTCCACCCGCCGCCGCGTGTCCCGGGCCTTTGCCAGCCTGCGGAACAAGCAGCTCAAGAACCCGTGGAAGAAGCACGACAACATCCCTCTCTGAGACCCGCAGGGCCCGGCGGGCACCGCCCCGCCGGTCCGTGACAGGCAAGCGACCGCAAGGAAAGGCGCGATGATCCGGCTTTGGAAAGATCAGGCATTTGGCATCAAGGACGTGGGCGCTATGCCGCCCGCGGTCGCGAAGCCGCGTCTTCTCCAAGGCATTGGCAAAGCTCAGTTTGACTGGAAAACCCGATTCGCCCCATGATCCGTGCCAAGCGTCATAGAACCGCGGACGCCATGTGCGTCGCGCAAGCAGCCCCGGCAGGAGGAGCCCGCCGCTGGTGGGGTCGGGGCTGCGGTTTTGCCTTGGGTGTGCTAGTTTCCTTTGCCTCGGGCGCAGAAGCTCAGACCCTGCTGCCCGTTCCTTCAGGCCAGCCCGTGCATCTCAGCGATGTCCTGCTTGATGAAAACCCCGGGGAATTGTGGGTGCGCTTCCGCTTTGTCGCCCCAAAGATCGGCCCGGCCAACGGGCAGATCGGCCATGACGTGGCCAGCATCGACATGGATCATCTGTGCCAGACGCTTGCCGTTCCCTACGTATCCGAGCATCGGCTTGAACCCGCGCGGGTGGTCATTTCCCTGTCCGATCGCGAGCTCGAATTCGGCCACGCCGCCCCCGAAGCAACCCAGTATTTCGAAGCCTATCGGCTGGAAGGCGCCCGCTGTATCTGGGAGGGGCTCTGACGATGAAGGGGATTCTTTCCATCGCCGGAGCCTTTCAACAGGCACGATCGACTTCGGAGGCGCACGCCATGACTTCAGCCAGACCCGGATTTTTCCTTGCCGCGAATGCGGCGGCGCAGCCCGCGGAGGGACTGCCATGCTGAAACACCGTGGATTTCCCGGACGCTATCCCGGCTCTGATTTTCAGTTCACGATTCGCCGGGCCAATCCAAAGGGCGCTACGCCCTTGGTGCGGCGCGAACGCTATCGGGATCGAAAGGCGGTGGATCGCCGGGTGGACGCGGCCTTCATGGAGGCGCTGTGGCAGCATTTCGGCGATCAGCCCTTCGAGCGCGGAAACCTGGATGCGGGCCGGCTGAGCTGGCTGTTCGGGCGCGAGGTCATCCCGGCCGAAGAACCCTTCGATCCGGAAAGCTACGAGGCGTTGCTGGTGATCGACGTCGAGACGGCACGGGCAAGTTTCCCCGACATTTTCGGCGTGGGAGGGTGAAATTGCGCCGCGCTTCCCCGATCCAACCTGCTGTCACAGCGGCATGTGTCTGGCCTGCACCGGCCCTGTCGCCGTTGCAGGGCACGCCTGCTCGGTCGTGGATGGGAGGCCAGGCTGGAAAAAACCTGCGAATTCAGGGGCGCTCCCCCCGTTTCGTAGGCGCAAATTCGCGCGTGACTTTGCGGGATGGGCGAAAAGTGGCCGGATTCTCATTTCCGGTTGACGCCGAGTTGGCGGGGCGCGCGGTTGCAGGCACAGTAACGGGGCCGTGCGGCAACAGATTTCCTGCGCCGCACATGCACCTACTATTCCGTACCCCTTCCTTGGGCGGGCAGGATTGTGGTTCCCACGAATTCCTGCCCGCATTTTTCTGCTCGCGGTCTGCCGAGGCAGATTGGCAGGAATTCGCGCAGATATTCCTGTCACGCGGGTTTGGCTTGCGAACCGCCCGCGCAGCCCGGCATCAGGCGGGCGAGCAGTCAACATCTGATAGGGGACCAAACTCATGCGGATTCTTCGTTTCATCCCGGCAGTCGCACTTTGCGCGGGCCTTGCCGCCTGCGGCGAGACGACCGGTGAACAGGCGCTCTATGGCGGCAGCGCGGGGCTTTTGGGCGCGCTCGTTCTCGACGCCGACCCGGTTGTCGGCGCGGCGGCCGGCGCTGCGGGCAACCTGCTGTACTGCAAGACCCAGAACACCTGCGACTGAGGCACAGCCTTTCCCGGGGGCCTTCGGGCGCCCGACCGCAATTACGCTGAACGCCACCCTGGGCCGGCCGGCCCTGGGTGGCGTTTTGCGTTCCAAGAACCCCAAGACAAAGGACGTTCCATGTTCAACAAGATCCTGATCGCCAACCGGGGCGAGATTGCCTGCCGGGTCATCAAGACTGCGCGCAAGATGGGTATCGGCACCGTCGCCGTCTACTCGGATGCCGACAAGCAGGCGCTGCATGTGGAAATGGCTGACGAAGCCGTCCACATCGGCCCGCCGCCGGCGAACCAATCCTATATCGTGATCGACAAGGTCATGGACGCCATTCGCCAGACCGGGGCGCAGGCGGTGCATCCGGGCTATGGCTTCCTGTCCGAAAACGCAAAATTCGCCGAAGCGCTCGAGGCCGAAGGTGTGGTTTTCGTCGGCCCGCCGAAAGGGGCGATCGAAGCGATGGGTGACAAGATCACCTCGAAGAAGATCGCGCAGGAGGCCGGCGTCAGCACCGTTCCGGGTTACATGGGCCTGATCGAGGATGCGGAAGAGGCGGTCAAGATCAGCCAGCAGATCGGCTACCCGGTGATGATCAAGGCCAGCGCCGGCGGCGGCGGCAAGGGCATGCGCATCGCTTGGAACGATGACGAGGCGCGCGAGGGCTTCCAAAGCTCCAAGAACGAGGCCGCAAGCTCGTTTGGCGATGACCGGATCTTCATCGAGAAATTCGTGACGCAACCGCGCCATATCGAAATCCAGGTTCTCTGCGACAAGCACGGCAACGGCATCTATCTGGGCGAGCGTGAATGCTCGATCCAGCGCCGCAACCAGAAAGTGGTGGAAGAGGCCCCGTCGCCCTTCCTCGACGAGGCGACCCGCCGCGCGATGGGCGAACAGGCGGTGGCGCTGGCCAAGGCCGTGGGCTATTCCAGCGCCGGCACGGTGGAATTCATCGTGGACGGGGAAAAGAACTTCTACTTCCTCGAGATGAACACCCGCCTGCAGGTGGAACACCCCGTGACCGAGCTGATCACCGGTGTCGACCTGGTCGAACAGATGATCCGCGTCGCCGCGGGCGAGCCGCTGTCGATCACGCAGGACGACGTAAAGCTGAACGGCTGGGCGATCGAAAACCGCCTCTATGCCGAGGATCCCTATCGCAACTTCCTGCCCTCCATCGGCCGCCTGACCCGCTATCGCCCGCCGGCGGAGATTGCCGCCGGGCCGCTGCTGGCCAATGGCAAGTGGCAGGGTGACGCGCCCGAGGGCGACACCGCGGTGCGCAACGACACCGGCGTCTACGAGGGCGGCGAGATCTCGATGTATTACGACCCGATGATCGCCAAGCTCTGCACCTGGGCGCCGACCCGCGAGCAGGCGATCGAGGCGATGCGCGTGGCGCTGGACAGTTTCGAGGTCGAAGGCATCGGTCACAACCTGCCCTTCCTGAGTGCGGTCATGGACCACCCGAAATTCGTCAGCGGCGACATGACCACCGCCTTCATCGCGGAAGAGTATCCCGACGGTTTCGAAGGCGTCACCCTGCACGAGGACGACCTGCGCCGTATCGCGGCGTCCTGTGCCGCCATGCACCGCGTCGCCGAGATTCGCCGCACCCGTGTTTCGGGCCGGATGGACAACCACGAACGCAAGGTGGGCACGGAATGGACCGTCACCCTGCAGGGCCACGAATACAACGTGACCATCGAGGCCGACCACGAGGGCTCGACCGTCAGCTTCGAGGGCGGCGGCGTGTATCGCGTGTCCTCGGACTGGACACCCGGAGACCAGCTGGCGGTTCTGGACGTGGACGGCAGCCCGCTGGTTCTGAAGGTCGGCAAGATCTCGGGCGGTTTCCGCATCCGCAACCGGGGCGCGGACCTCAAGGTGCATGTGCGCACCCCGCGTCAGGCTGAGCTGGCCAGGCTGATGCCCGAAAAGCTGCCGCCCGACACCTCGAAGATGCTGCTGTGCCCGATGCCCGGCCTGATCGTGAAGATCGACGTCGAAGTGGGGCAGGAAGTGCAGGAAGGTCAGGCGCTGTGCACCGTCGAGGCGATGAAGATGGAAAACATCCTGCGCGCCGAGCGCAAGGGCGTGGTTTCCAAGATCAACGCGGGTCCGGGCGACAGCCTGGCGGTGGACGAGGTGATCATGGAGTTCGAGTGACCGGGGTTCCCGGTCACTCGCCCAACCAGGGGGAAACCTTGAGACACGGCAAGTCACCCATGACGGACGCAGCCCGGCGAGGCGGGGAAGGGGCCTATTTGTCCTGGCGCCGCTCGCGAATTTCGCGCTCGCGCATGGGTGTCTTGTCGATCGAGCGGGTGATTTCGCGTACGCTCCACGGCGCCGGTTTGCGCAGCTTGACGATGCCGTCCTTGTCCACAAAGACCAGCTGGAAACCGCGCGGGCGCAGCTTGCTGCGGACGGCCGAGCGCGCCTTGGGGTCGGTGTCGGTCAGCACCACCACGTCGCGGTCCCGCAGCATCGCCTCGCCCTCACGCAGCATCTCGATCTGCTGCTGGAACCGGGGGTCGGCCGGGCTGTCGGCAAACACGATGATCGGCCGCATGATCCACAGAAATTCGCTCAGATCCGTGTCGCCCGCCGGACGGATCAGTTCGTCCTCGTCCGGCATAGTGGCATCCGCGGCCATGGCGGCCAGTGGGATTAGTGCAGAGAAAACAATGGCTAGCGTGCGTTTCATCTGGCCTCCTGTCCCATTGAATATAGCCGTTGTCAGGCCGAATGCGACCGCGGAAATGCGCGAAGGCGGTAAAATTTTTTCCGTTAATCGCTTTGTCAGGGGGAGAGCGTGAAAATGCTGGCTTTCCCCGAACTCCGGCTTGGTCGCCAGATGCGAGACAAGGGCGAACCTGTGAATGTCATTTTGCATATCGGCGCGCACCGTTGCGCCACCACCAGTTTCCAGCGCTACATGCGCTGCAATTCCGCGCGTCTCTCCAGGTCTGGGATCGGATTCTGGGGGCCCTACCGGGTGCGCAATGATCTGTTTCAGGGGGTCGTTCCGACCAGAACCGGCTTTATTGCTCACAGACGACGGAGACAGGCGGTGGCCCGCGTGCGCGTTCGTCTGGACCGATGCGCCAGACGGGGCATCAAACACCTCGTCGTGAGCGATGAGAACATGCTCGGGACCATGCCTCGAAACCTGCGCGAGGCATCCCTTTATCCGAATGCCGCCGAGCGACTGGCGGCCTATGCCGGGGTCTTCGGCGCGCGGGTGACGGAGGTGGTGCTGAATATCCGCAGCCTGGATCAGTATTGGACCTCGGTCATGGCTTATGGCGCGGCCAAGGGGCGCAACATGCCCGGTCCGGCCGGGATGGAAAAAATTTCGCGGGCCGGGAGGAGTTGGCGTCACGTTGTGGGCGAGGTGGCGCAGGCGTTGCCGGCCGCGCGCCTAAAGATTTTGCCGTTTGAATCCTTCGCCGGACACCCCGATGCGCAGCTTGCCGCGCTGACAGGCCAGCCGGCACCGCAGACAGATCGCGATCACTGGCTGAACGCGGCGCCCAGTCCGGGAGAGTCGGGCGCGACGAGCCCGGCGCAGGCCGGGGTCGAGCATCGGCCCCTGTTTTCGGCGGATCAGACCGCGCGGCTTCGGGAAGCCTATGCCGACGACCTTGTTTGGCTGGCAGGCGGTGCCGACGGGCTGGCGGATCTGATTGAGAACCCAAGTGAAAATCCGGCGGGGCTCAACCCGCCCTCGACCCGAATCGACAAGAGGAAGATGCAATGACCAAGACCGACGATTGGCGGGCGCTGGCTGAGAAAGAGCTGCGCGGCCGTTCCGTTGACGAACTGACCAAGACGACGCTGGAAGGCATCGAGGTCAAGCCCCTCTACACCGAAGAGGACACCGCCGACCTGCCGCATATGGGGTCTCTGCCGGGCTTCGGCCCCTTCACCCGCGGCGTGAAGGCGACCATGTATGCGGGCCGTCCCTGGACCATCCGCCAGTATGCGGGTTTCTCGACGGCCGAGGAATCGAACGCCTTCTACCGCCGCAACCTGGCGGCCGGTCAGCAGGGCGTGTCTGTCGCCTTCGACCTGGCGACGCATCGTGGCTATGACAGCGACCACCCGCGCGTGGTGGGCGACGTGGGCAAGGCGGGGGTGGCCATCGACAGCGTCGAGGACATGAAGATCCTGTTCGACGGCATCCCGCTGGATCAGGTCTCGGTCTCGATGACGATGAACGGCGCGGTGATCCCGATCCTGGCCAATTTCATCGTCACCGGCGAAGAGCAGGGCCATGACAAGTCGGTTCTGGCGGGCACCATTCAGAACGACATTTTGAAGGAATTCATGGTTCGCAACACCTATATCTACCCGCCCGAGCCCTCGATGCGGATCATCTCGGACATCATCGAATACACCTCGAACGAGATGCCCAAGTTCAACTCGATCTCGATCTCGGGCTACCACATGCAGGAGGCCGGGGCGAACCTGGTGCAGGAGCTGGCCTATACCCTGGCCGACGGGCGCGAATACGTCCGCGCCGCCATCGACGCGGGCATGGACGTGGACAAGTTCGCCGGTCGTCTGTCGTTCTTCTTTGCCATCGGCATGAACTTCTTCATGGAGGCCGCCAAGCTGCGCGCCGCGCGCACCCTGTGGCACCGGGTGATGACCGAGTTCGGGGCAAAGAACGAACGCTCGAAGATGCTGCGCACCCATTGCCAGACTTCGGGCGTTTCGCTGCAGGAGCAGGATCCCTACAACAATGTGATCCGCACGGCGTACGAGGCGCTGAGCGCGGTTCTGGGCGGTACCCAGTCGCTGCACACCAACGCGCTGGACGAGGCGATCGCGCTGCCCACCGACTTTTCGGCCCGGATCGCGCGCAACACCCAGCTGATCCTGCAGGAAGAGACCGGCATCACCAACGTGGTCGATCCGCTGGCCGGCTCCTATTACGTCGAAAGCCTGACCAACGAGCTGGTCGAAAAGGCCTGGGCCCTGATGGAAGAGGTCGAGGAGATGGGCGGCATGACCAAGGCGGTGGCCAGCGGCATGCCCAAGCTGCGGATCGAGGAAAGCGCCGCCCGCCGTCAGGCGATGATCGACCGGGGCGAAGAGGTGATCGTCGGTGTCAACAAGTACCGCAAGGACAAGGAAGACCCGATCGACATTCTCGAGGTCGACAACCGGGCGGTTCGTGACGCGCAGATCGCCCGGCTGGAGCGTATCCGCGCGACCCGCGACGAAGCGGCCTGTCAGGCCGCCCTGGACGAATTGACCCGGCGGGCGAAAGAGGGCGGCAACCTTCTGGAAGCCGCCGTCGAGGCTGCCCGCGCCCGCGCAACGGTTGGAGAAATCAGCATGGCTATGGAAAAGGAATTCGGCCGTCACCGCGCCGAGGTCAAGACATTGGCAGGCGTCTATGGCGCTGCCTATGAGGGCGACGAAGGTTTCGCCTCGATCCAGAAATCCATCGAGGAGTTTGCCGAGAAAGAGGGGCGCCGCCCGCGACTGCTGGTGGTCAAGATGGGGCAGGACGGCCATGATCGCGGGGCCAAGGTGATTGCCACCGCATTCGCCGATATCGGCTTTGACGTGGATGTCGGCCCCCTGTTCCAGACCCCGGCCGAAGCGGCGCAGGATGCGATCGACAACGACGTGCATGTGGTCGGCATCTCTTCCCAAGCGGCGGGGCACAAGACGCTGGCGCCGCAACTGGTGGAAGAGTTGAAGAAGGCCGGTGCGGAGGATATCATCGTCATCTGCGGCGGCGTGATCCCGCAGCAGGATTACCAGTTCCTCTATGACCACGGCGTCAAGGCGATCTTTGGTCCGGGCACCAACATCCCCGAGGCCGCACAGGACATCCTGCGTCTGATTTCAGAGGCGCGTGGTTGACCTGCGTTGGAGGGGGCTGTCTGCCCCCTCTGCACAACGCGCAGGGCGTTGTGCATTCACCCCCGAGGATATTTGTGGCCAGATGAAGCATGCAGGGGTGGCTTTCGTCGGGCCGGATGGCGATGAGGCCGCGTTGTGAAAGGTGGAGGCGCTGCCATGGAACTCGATCATCTTGCGGTGGGGGCCGCGACTTTGGAAGAGGCCGTTTCCCATGTGGAAGAGGCGCTGGGCGTTCGGATGCAGTCCGGCGGCCACCACGCCAGGTTCGGAACCTATAACAGGTTGTTGGGCCTTGCGGACGGGCTCTATCTGGAAGCGATCGCGATCGACCCCGAGGCCCCCGATCCGGGACGGCCTCGGTGGTTCGACCTGGACCGCCTGTCAGGCCCCGCCCATTTGCGCAACTGGATCTGCCGGGTGGAGGATCTGGGCGCAACCCTTGCCGACCTGCCGCAAGGGGTTGGGGCGCCCATCGACCTGGAAAGAGGCGACCTGCGCTGGCAGATGGCCGTGCCCGATGATGGGCGGTTGCCCTACGACAACATCTTCCCGGCCCTCATTCAGTGGCAGGGGGCGCTCCACCCGGCGAACATGCTGGCACCAAGCGGGTGCAGCCTGAAACGGCTGGTGGTGTCCCATCCGGACGCGCGTGAACTGTCGGGGCTGATCGGAGCCGTGGAGCGGGTTGAACTGGTGACCGGTCCCGCCGGGCTGAAGGCCGAGATCGACACCCCGAACGGGCTGCGGGTGCTGGAATGACCATCCGTCAGGCAAGGCCCGAAGATGCCGCGGCGATTGCGGAGATCACCAACGCGATCATTCGGGATACGCTGATCACCTTTACCTCCGACCTGAAACAGCCCGAGGCGATTGCGTCAACCATCGAGGCCCGCGGGCCGCGATACCTGGTGGCCGAGCTCGAGGGCAAGGTTGTCGGGTTTGCCACCTATGGGCCTTTCCGGTCGGGGCCGGGCTATGTGCATACACAAGAGCATACCGTGCAACTGGGGCCACAGGCGCGCGGCAGGGGGCTGGGCAGGGCCCTGATGCAACGGCTGGAGCAAGTGGCGCGCGAGCACGGAGTGCATGTGCTGGTTGCCGGCATCTCAGACGCCAACCCTCAGGGCATCGCGTTCCACGCGGCGCTGGGCTTTGTCGAGGTGGGACGAATGCCCGAGGTGGGGCACAAGCAGGGGCAATGGCTGGACCTTGTCTTGATGCAGAATATTATCTCGTAGGGATTGACGGTTAGACCTGACAGCGGCGTCAGGGCGGGATAGTCTGAAGCCATGTCTTTGTGGACCCGCATAACCGACGCGCTCAGCGCACTGGCCAAGGGCGAAAGCCTGGCCGAGGTGTTCGAGCGCCTGCGCACGCCGCCGGAAAAATCCGTGGCCTTCGCAATCGCCGTGATCGCGCTGGGCGCCAAGATGGCCAAGGCCGACGGGCAGGTGACCCGCGACGAGGTGACGGCCTTTCGCGAAGTGTTCCAGATCGCCAAGGACGACGAGGAGGGTGCCGCGCGGGTGTTCAACATGGCCCGGACCGATGTTGCGGGCTACAAGGAATATGCCCGCAAGATCAAGCGGATGTTCGCCGACGACGACACGACGCTGTGCGACCTGATGGAGGGGCTGTTCCATATCGCGATGGCGGATGGCTTCTACCACCCGGGCGAGAACGAGTTTCTTGAGGAGGTGGCCCGGATCTTTGGCCAGTCCGACGCGCAGTTCAGGGCGTTGCGCGCGCGCTTCGTCCCCGATGCGCCCAAGGATCCCTACACGGTTCTCGGCGTGACGTCCGACACGCCATTGCCGGAAATCCGCAAGGTCTGGCGGAAACTGGTGCGCGACACCCATCCGGACGCGATGATGGCGCGGGGCGTGCCCGAAGAGGCGGTCCGGCTGGCAGAGAAGAAGCTGATCGACATCAACCGCGCCTGGGACGAGATCAACGGCGCGCGGGGGTGATGGGATGCGGCTGGCGACCTACAATATCGAATGGTTCGCCAATCTCTTCGACAGGAACGACCGCCTGGTGGTCGATGACAGCCTGTCCGGGCGGCATGGCGTCACCAAGGCGCAGCAGGTCGAGGCCGTGGCCAAGGTTCTGACCGCCGTTGACGCCGACGCGATTCTGATCGTCGAGGCCCCCAATACCGGGCGCACCCAGAACACGATCCGGGCGCTGGAGCGTTTCGTCCACGCGTTCGATCTGCGCACCCGCGAGGCGGTGATGGGGTTTGCCAATGAAACCCATCAGGAGCTGGCGGTCCTTTATGATCCGGAAAAACTGACCGCTCGACATGATCCGATCGGGGAAGAGACGGGAAAGCGGGGCAGCGGCGAAGCGCCCAGGTTCGACGGCACCTTTCGCATAGACCTGGACATCGACGCGACCGAGGACATCGTGCGGTTTTCCAAGCCGCCCATTGAACTGGCCGTGCGGACACGGGCGGGAACCGAGCTGCGCCTCATCGGTGCGCATCTCAAGTCCAAGTACCCGCACGGGGCCGAAACGAGGGATGAGAAGATCCAGATATCGATCGCCAACCGGCGCAAACAGCTGGCGCAGGCGATCTGGATCCGGACCCGGGTCGAACGGCACATGGCCGCCGGAGAGCATGTGATCCTCATGGGCGACCTGAATGACGGCCCCGGGCTGGACCAGTTCGAGCACCTTTTCGGCCGCTCTTCGGTCGAGATCCTGCTGGAGACCGGGCTCTACGATCCCAATGCCGCCAAGGTGCGGCAGCTCCGGCCCGGCCCGCTGCCGTCCACCGCACGGTTCGAGCTGGAGGCAGAGGGGCGCTATATGCACGCACTTCTCGATTACATCATGATCAGCCCCGGATTGCGCGACAGAAACCCGTCCTGGCGGATCTGGCACCCGTTCGACGACAAGGAATGCTGGGAAATGCCAGAACTGCGCGAGGCTCTGCTGACTGCGTCGGATCATTTCCCCGTTTCGCTGGATATCGAGATATGAATTTTGAACAACGAAAGGTGATTCCGATATGGGTTTCATGAAACGGTTCATTGTCACATGCGCGATTGCAGGCTTCTCTGCGGTCCCGGCCCTGGCAGAGGAAGAGGACAACGGGAAATCCCTGATGGAACAGGGGGTCGAGCTGTTCTTCGAAGGGTTGCGACAGGAAATGGAGCCTGCCTTGGAAAACCTGCAGGGGATGGCCGAGGAATTCGGGCCCTCGATCCGGTCCTTTCTCGAGGTGATGGGGCCGGCGCTTGCGGAACTGGCGACGGAAATCCGCGACTGGAGCGCCTATGAGGCGCCGGAAATGCTGCCCAACGGCGACATCATCATCCGAAAAAAAGTCAAACCCGAAGAACCGGTGCCCGAAGGCGAAGACGCTGTTCCTGAAGACGAAGCCGAGGGCGGCGCGACAGATATCTAGGGGTGGTCGGCACGCGCCGGCCTATTTCTCCACGGTCACCTGCACCGCGGACTCGAGGGCGTCGGCCAGCGACTTCAACCGGGCTTCGGCCACTTCGCTGTAAAGCGGAACGGTGGCCCGCGGCAGGCTGAGTTCGAGGATCTTCTTCTTGGGAAAGAACCGCAGCTTGCCCATCTTCACGTCGTGCTGCATCCACAGCATCGCACCGAACCGCATCGCCTTGCCCAGAACCTCGGCCTGTTTCTGGCCCTTTTCGTCGAGCAGCTTGTAAAGCTCTTCGAACTGTCTGCCCTCGCGCTTGTTGCGATAGCGGTGCTGCAGCGCCAGACCAATGAATATCCGTTCCGAATGTTTCAGCCCGCCGAGATTGGCGCGGGTCACGTTGTCGAAACAGATTTCCGCCCGGTAATCGGGATGGGCCCGCCACGAGACGTCATGCAGCAGGCAGGCCGCCTTGATCAGCCGCACCTGCGATGGCGGGGCCGACCGGAACAGCGGCATGACGAAGTCGAACAGGTGCCTGCCGAAACCCGGCAGGCGGGCGTCCTTGGATTCAGAGAAATAGCTGGCCTCGATCAGCGGGTCGCGGTCGCGCAGGCGCTGGGGCATCTGCTCGTATAGCAGGCCTTCGCGAATGCCGTAGCTGGATATCGCGATATCCTTCGGCTTGAAGGTGCGGATCAGCCGGGCCAGCACGTCCATCGCATAAGGCAGCAGCGCCATGCGCGAGCCTGACACACCTGCCTTGGCGCGCAGTTTCTCGGGGTCCGATTTCTCGATGAACTTGATCGTTTCGTGAACCTGTTTGGTGGTCATGCGATATTCATGCAGGACCTTGAGGGGATAGTTCCGCCGCAGCATGTCGATCCGGGCAAAGGCGCGCCAGCTGCCGCCGACCAGAAACAGCCTGTCCCTTTGGGGGCCAAGCTGGTCGCGCAGCTCTTCCATGACCTGTTTGATATGCGCCTTGCGCCCGCGTCGGCCGCCCTTGATGTCGCGCAGGATCAGCGGACCAAGCGGAGAGGTGACACGGCGCCCGACCTGGTTGTCGCCGATTTCGGCCAGTTCCATCGAGGATCCGCCGATGTCGCAGATAAGACCATAGGCGCCGGGCCAACCCAGCAGAACGCCCTGCGCGGACAGGCGCGCCTCTTCCTCGCCGTTGATGACCGAAATCCGAAGCCCGGTCTCGCGTTCCACCTCGGCGCAGAAATCCGGCCCATCGGCCGCCTCGCGCACCGCGGCTGTCGCCACCACATGCAACGGCGGCAGATCGAGGTCCTGTGCCAAGTGCTGGAACCGCCGCAGCGCCGCCAGCGCCCGTTCGCGCCCCGTCGGGTTGAGGCGTCCGGTTTCGGACAGGCCCGCGCCGAGGGCGCACATGATCTTTTCATTGTAGAAATAGGCGGGCGACCGGGCGGCCCCGTCGAAAACCACCATCCGGACCGAGTTCGACCCCACGTCCACCACGCCGACTCGTGACAACGCCCGCACGCTTGGATCATCGAACAGCGGTCTGCCAAATGCTCCCCAGTCGGGAACGGTGGATTCGGCTGGTTTGTTCATCTTTCTCCGGCCTTTGCCGCTGGCAGGATGCGAAATCACGTCGGTCAGGTCAATCACCGGGCCCTGCGGCATCTGTGTCACTGGTGAGCACCCGACTGGCCAGCGCCCGGGTGATTTCGCGCTTTTCGGCCAGCGCCACCCGGTCCAGCCGTTCGACGACTTCGGCAGCGGTCTCGAATCTGCGGTCCATGTGTTTCACGAGGTAGGAAATGACCTCGGGGCGGGGGCTGAGTTGTCGGTCCACGAACAGCTTGGCCAGCACGGCGCACAGCAGCGCATCATCGGGCGGGTCCAGCGCGACGTGATGGGCGCCCTCGATCCGGCTTTGCAGGTCTGCCAACGGCAGGTGCCAGAACTTCGGCGCCAGGCGGCCGGTCATCAGCAGCGCGTTGCCTTCGGCCAGAACCAGATTGTGCAGGTGGAACAGGGTTTTCTGTTGCTCCAGGTCTCCGGCGATCATCGGAACGTCCTCGACCGCGATCGGGGTGCGGGCCAGTTCGGGAACGTCCTCGTGCCGCAGCCTTGATGCCTGCACGATCCGCCCGCCGGTCTCTCCGGCCCAGACATGGGCCAGATGCGTCTTGCCCGACCCTGCGGGGCCGCTGAGAACCAGCTTGTTCCCCGGCCAGGACGAGGCCGAGATCATCGCCACCGCCATCGCATTCGCCGGTGAAACGTAAAAGTCCTCTCGCCCCAGCGCCGTCTTGGCTGGAAGGTCAAAGCTGAGCTGTCTGGCCATTCAGTCGGTTTCCTGATCCTGTCCCGCCTTCCCCTGATAGAGGCGGCTGGTCAGATACTGTCCCGTTGCAAATCGTGCAAGCACACCCAGCGCGGCGGCCACGGGAACGGCGATCAACATGCCGACAAATCCGAACAAGGCCCCGAACACCGAGAGCGCCAGCAGCAGCCAGACCGGATGCAGCCCGACCGAGTCGCCGACCAGCTTGGGGGTCAGCAGGTTCCCCTCGACCACCTGACCGGTGGCGAAAATGGCGGCGACCAGCCCGATCGACGTCCAGTCCCCCCAGAACTGGAACAGCGCCAGACCGATGGCCAACGTTCCGCCGATCAGGGCGCCGAGGTAGGGGATGAAGGTGACAAGCCCGGCGATGACTCCGACGATCAGCCCGAAATTCAGGCCGACCGCCATCAGGGCCACCGCGTAGAAGGTTCCAAGTATCACGCAGACCGTGCCCATGCCGCGCACGAAAGAGGCCAGAACCTCGTCGATTTCCTTGGCCAGTTGCCGGATCACCGGGGCATGGTCCAGCGGCAGAAGCTGGTCGATCCGGGCGATCATCCGGTCCCAGTCGAGCAGCAGATAGACCGTCACCACGGGCACGATGACCAGCAGGACGACCACGTTGATCGCGGACCCGACGGATGCGACAACCGTCTGCACAAGCTCGCCGGTCCGCGATTTCAGCGTTTCGCCGAAAGAGGCAAGGAACTGGTGCGCATTTGAATCCTGATCCAGCAGCGACGGGAAGCGCTGTTCGATGAAGGCCCGGGCGTTCTTGAACAGGTTCGGGAAAGCTTCGGTCAGGTCGATCAGCTGCGTCACAAGCGCAGGCACCAGCAACACGAAGGCCAGAACGAAGACGATCACGCCGACAATGGTGATCAGCGCGGTGGCGGCGATGCGCGACAGGCCCAGACGTTCCAGCCTGTCGGCCATCGGGTCCAGGAAATAGGCGATCGCCCCTCCGATCACGAAGGGCAGCAGGACGTCCCCCAGCAGCCACAGAACCAGGGCGAACACTGCCAAGGCAATGCCCCAGTACCTGAGCTGATCTTTTGCCGGCAAAGACATCGGCCGTCCCTCGTCAAGGCGCGTTTCCATGTTCTTGGCCCATGGGCCTGAAGGATGCAAGTAATTCGCAGACCGCAGGATTTTCGAGCAAGGCGCGGCAGCACCAGAGTGGACTCGGCCACCGCTCCTCGAAACGAACGCTCAGCGTCAGTGTACCCGAACGCCCTGCCGGTCCAGTTCCTTCTGGATGGCGGCCATGTCCAGCCTGTCCAGTTCCCGGTTGCTTTTCAGCGCCATCACGGCGGCAATGCCCGCGCCCTGGCCCTGCACAGCGCAGCAGGCCATGTTGCGCGTCGCCGCATGGGCGATGCGGTCGGCCCCGTGCGACCGGCCTGCCACCAGCAGGCCGCGCACGCCCTTGGGCAGCATAGAGCGGTAGGGAATCTGCATGTAGCGCCCCGTCGTGGGCAGGATCAGGATGCCATAGCCGTCGATGAATTCGGGGTAGATGCCGATTGAGTCCTCGAACCGGCCCTGATGGCGCGCGTCGTCCTCGGTCATGTTGTAGACCGCGTCGATCTTGCGCGTGTCGCGGATGCCGATGGTCATCCCGAAGTTGCGCAGCCGCGCGTTCTCGCAGCCGGGCATGAACCGCCGCAGAGCCTCGATGGCCAGCATGGTCTGGCGGCGGCCCTCGATCTCGCCCCTGGTCAGGCTGTCGGGGTCGGTCCCGTCGATCCCGGCCAGGTGGATCAGGTTCATGTAGGTCAGCTCACCGGTGTCATGCATCGCGCCCCATGTGCCGGCGATGGTGTTCAGATGCGCCGGGATCAGCCCCTGGTCGATGGCCTGCTGGAACGGCTTGTAGACGAAGGGCGAGAACATGTCGTCCTCCTTGCCGCTGGTCTCGATGTTCCATTCACCGCCGCCGCCCCAGTCCTTGTAGGTCTGCGGGTCGGCTTTCACGCCTTCCATGAAGGCGCGCTTGTCCACCCCGGCCAGATGGAACATGACCGAGGCCGCCATCATCTGTTCCGGCTCGGTCTTGCGGGTCGGGGCGCCGGCGCGGTGGGCCACGTCGGCATCGCCGGTGGCGTCGATCACGACGCGCGCCAGGATCGCCTCGCGCCCGGCCTTCGACTCGGTGATGACCCCGGTGATGCGGTCGCCCTCCATGATGGGCGCAACGAACTGGCGATGCAGCATCGGGCGCACGCCGGTCTCTTCCACCAGCCGGTCGGCCACCAGCTTGAACCCCTCGCTGTCCAGCTCATAGCTCAGCGACTGGCTTTCCGGCACCGCCGCGCCCATCTCCTTGGCGCGCTGCTCGAACTCCCATCCGATGCCGCCGGCCTCGACCGTCTGTTCGTGACGGTACCAGGCAAAGCCCTCGACCCCGACGGCGGTGATGTTGCCGCCCATGCAGCCGAAACGGTCCAGCAAGGTCACCTCGGCCCCGGCGCGCGCAGCCGCCAGCGCGGCGGCCAGCCCGGCGGGGCCGGACCCCACCACCAGAATGTCGGTCTTGTGCACCACGGGGATGTCGCGGTCGGGTTCGCGGATGGTCTGCATCGGGGCCTCGTCTGGTTAAAGTCTCGGCACTGTTCCGGCGCGTGGTTGGCGGGTCAATCAAAAAACCGACGAACCTTGGGTCGCAAAAGCGCCAGAGACCGATTGCCTGTCGCGCGTTGATCGCATAGACCGCCAAGAACCGCATGTGTGACGCAAAAAGAGAGAGCTGATGCGCCTGTCCCGCTATTTCCTGCCTGTTCTCAAGGAAAACCCCGCCGAAGCCCAGATCGTCAGCCACCGGCTGATGCTGCGCGCCGGGATGATCAAGCAAGCCGCCGCCGGGATCTATTCGTGGCTGCCGCTTGGCTTCAAGGTGCTGCGCAAGCTGGAAAACATCGTGCACGAGGAACAGATCCGCGCCGGTCACATCCCGATCCAGATGCCGATCCTGCAATCGGCCGACCTGTGGCGCGAATCCGGGCGCTACGACGACTACGGCGAGGAAATGCTGCGCATGAAGGACCGGCACGGCCGCGACATGCTGTATACGCCGACGGCCGAGGAACTGGTCACCGACATCTTCCGCGGACACGTCAACAGCTACAAGGATCTGCCGCTGACGCTGTATCAGATCCAGTGGAAATTCCGCGACGAGATCCGCCCCCGTTTCGGCGTGATGCGCGGCCGCGAGTTCTACATGAAGGACGGCTACAATTTCGACCTGACCAAAGAGGACGCGCTGCACGCCTATAACCGCCATCTGGTCAGCTATCTGCGCACCTACGAGCGCATGGGCCTGCAGGCGATTCCGATGCGCGCCGACAGCGGCCCGATCGGCGGCGACGACACGCATGAATTCCTGGTGCTGGCCGATACCGGCGAGTCCGAGGTGTTCTATGACAGCGCGGTCACCGACATCCGTCTGGGGCAGCGCGACATCGACTATGACGACAAGGCCCAGTGCCAGGCGGTCATGGAGGAGTTCACCTCGCTCTATGCCCGCACCGACGAAACCCATGACGAGGCCCTGTTCCAGCAGGTGCCCGAGGAACGCCGCCGCAGCGCGCGGGGCATCGAGGTCGGTCAGATCTTCTATTTCGGCACCAAGTATTCCGAGCCGATGGGCGCCACGGTTCAAGGCCCCGACGGCAAGCAGGTTCCGGTGCACATGGGCAGCCACGGCATCGGCGTCAGCCGCCTGATCGGCGCGATCATCGAGGCCAGCCACGACGACAAGGGCATCATCTGGCCCGAGGGCGTGACGCCGTTCCACTGCGGCATCGTCAACCTGAAGCAGGGCGATGACGAGGCCGACGCGGCCTGTGACAAGATCTACAAGGCCCTGACTGCTCTGGGGCTCGAGCCGCTCTATGACGACCGCAACGAGCGGGCAGGGGCCAAGTTCGCCACGATGGACCTGATCGGCCTGCCCTGGCGCATTACCGTCGGCCCGCGGGGTCTCAAGAACGGCGTGGTCGAGTTGACCAGCCGCCGCACCGGCGAAAGCGAGGAGTTGAGCCCCGAAGCCGCCGTCACCCGCATCGCCGAGATCTATGAGCGCAGGGCCTAACACAGGTGACAGGCCGCTGATCTCGGTGATCACGGTTACCCGGAACTTGATCGAGGCGGGGCGCAAAGCTGCCGTTCAGGAAACGCTGCGCTGTGTTCAGTCGCAGACTTTCCGCCGTATGGAGCATGTGATCTGGGATGGCGAATCGACGGATGGCACCCAAGGTCTTCTGGAAGACGTGATCTTGGACATAGCCAGCACCGCTGATCACATCCCGATCCGCTACTTTTGCGGCCCAGACAAAAGCCTGTTTGACGCAATGAACAAGGCTGTCGATCTGAGTGCTGGCGAGTATGTTCTGTTCCTGAACTCAGACGACTTGCTGCCCGGGCCAGACTGCCTGCAGCAAGTTGTGAACCTTATAGGAGAGCGTCGGCCGGATTTCATTTACGGCGAAACCGTATTCGTCGAAGAGGACGGTCGCAAGCGTCACGCCCGCCGCCTGACGCTTAAATCCATCCTGCAAAGAATGCCTTTCGGTCATAACGCCATGCTTGTTCGGGCAGAGGTGTTTCGGAAACTGGAAGGTCATGATCTGCAGTTTCGCAGCGTTGCGGACTACGACATGATCTTGCGTATGATCCAGGCAGGTTATCGGAGCCTGCGGGTGCAGGTCCCCTTGTCGGTTTTCCGCAAAGGCGGGGTTTCAGCTGATACCGTGGCTGCGGGTGCGGAAATGGCTCGTTGTTGGGAAAAGAACTATGCTCGGTATTGCGACATGTCCGCCTATTCGCACGACGAGCGAGTCGAATGGTACGGCAAGGGCCAGCTTCCGGTTCGGTTATCCCTCGCGATCTTGCGACAGTCCTTGACGCAGCCGCTAATAGCTCGCGCCGCGATCTACAGCCTTTCGAAAACACTGCGCCGTTCGCTCCAGCCCTGGCGAAAGTTCTAGGCGCCGTTGGTGGCACCATTGGGACGCGCCGAGAGCAGATCGCCGTCGGCATGATCGCCGCGCGCGACCACGATCGGACGACCCATCCGTTGCACCAGGTCTTTCAGGTCGAGTCCGAGAAACCTCAATCCGCAAATCCGGTTGCCGGTCGTTCCGTCTGTCAGGCACAACCGCCCGTCGCGAAACGCCAGACGATATCCCTTTGCTTTCAATGTATCCGTCAAGATGTTCCAACTGGCTGCGGTCGTGAAGAGCGGCCGGATGGCCGCCCGCAGCAAAGCGGCTGTTTCGCAGTCCATGTCGGTCGAGTTGACGGGGAGCCCGGCCGTGCCGGACCCTTGAAGTTGACTATTGAAATCCATGAGCGACCCCCGCTCGTGAAACATTTGTCCCCCGATGATCAGCATGCCAAAATTTCGGAAAACTATCAAAATAAGAAATAATGTTACGCGAATAATGTGACAAATTCACTTCACCGTGTATGGGCAAGCTTCAATCATCCGCAAAATGGAAACAAAGAGCAGTTTCAATCTGGGATTGTTGAGTTGCCTGGCGCGGCAATACCCAGCCGAATGCGGTGAGTCGCTTCGGTCCGGAGCAGCCTTCAAGGTCGACAGACCTTGACCACGGCATCGTTTCCATTGAGGGTCCGGAAAAATTCTTCGGAACTGGAATGGCCGCGACACCTCCACCTTTTGCCCCGTTCGAATGGAAGATCGCCTGGCGATACCTGCGCGCCCGCAAGGCCGAAGGTGGCGTCAGCGTGATGACCTGGATTTCGCTGATCGGGATCACGTTGGCCGTGTTCGCTCTGATCGCGACGCTGGCCGTGCGCTCGGGCTTTCGTTCTGAATTCGTTGGAACGATCCTGGGTGCCAACGCGCATGTGACGGTCTTCAGCGCGGGAACCGTCGATGCACAGGGGCGGATCGACCGGCGTATCGAAAACTTCGACGAACTGGCCGAGAAGGTGGCGCAGGTGCCCGGCGTGTCCCACGCGGCGCCCCTGATCAAGGGCCAGGTCCTGATCACCAACCGCGACCGCAGCTCGGGTGTCGAAGTGTTCGGCATCCGCCCACAGGACCTGCGCGATCTGCCCGGCATCGCCGAAAGCGATCAGGCCTATGGCGATCTAGACCGCTTCGGGGACGGCATCGCCATCGGCTCGGGCGTGGCCCGCGCGATCGGTGCGACGGTGGGAGACCGGATCAAGCTGACCTCGCCAAACGGGGTGAAGACCGCCTTTGGAACTTCGCCGCGCGTGAACGCCTACGAGGTCGTCTATGTGTTTTCCGCAGGCCGCTATGACATCGACCGCACCCGCGTCTATCTGCCCTTTGCCGAGGCGCAGAGCTTTTTCAACCGCGAAGGCTATGCCGACGAGATCGAGGTCATGGTCGATGATCCCGAAGAGGTGGACAAGATCCTGATTCCGATCATCGAGGCCGCCGGAGAGCCGGTTCAGCTCTGGACATGGCAGGATGCCTCTGGCGGCTTCCTGCGGGCGCTCGAGGTCGAGGACAACGTGATGTTCATCATCCTGTCGATCCTCGTTCTGATCGCGGCCATGAACATCGTTTCGGGGCTGATCATGCTGGTCAAGAACAAGGGACGCGACATCGGCATCCTGCGCACCATCGGGCTGAGCGAGGGCTCGGTGCTGCGCGTGTTCTTCATCTGCGGCGCCTTCACGGGCATCATCGGCACGGTGATGGGCGTGATCCTTGGCTGCCTTTTCGCGATCTACATCGACCCGATCTTTTCCTTCGTGAACTACGCGATGGGCGGCGGTGTCTGGGATCCGGCGATCCGGGGGATCTACGCGCTGCCGGCCGAGCTGCACCTGTCGGATGTGCTCAAGGCGGTGGCGCTGTCGCTGGGCCTGTCCTTCTTCGTCACCTATTTCCCGGCCCGCCGCGCGGCGCGGCTGAACCCGGTCGAGGCGCTGCGCTATGAATGACGTGACCCTGCGGCTGAAGGGCCTGACCAAGACCTATCTGCAAGGCACGCCGGGCGAGGTGCGGGTGCTGCGCGGCGCCGATCTGGAACTGCGCGCAGGCGAGGCCGTGGCCCTGGTCGCCCCCTCGGGCGCGGGCAAGTCCACCCTGCTGCACATCGCGGGGCTGCTGGACACACCCGACGGCGGCTCGGTCCAGATTGCCGGGCAGGACATGACCGGCAAGTCGGACCGCGCCCGCACGGCCGTGCGGCGTCAGGACGTCGGCTTTGTCTACCAGTTCCACCACCTGCTGCCCGAGTTCTCGGCGCTGGAGAACGTCACCCTGCCGCAACTGGCCAACGGCGTTGCGGAGCGCGAGGCCGAGGCGAGGGCGATGGAGCTGCTGGAGCGGGTGGGCGTTGCGGCGCGTGCCGCGCATCGTCCGGCGGAACTGTCGGGCGGCGAGCAGCAGCGCGTCGCCTTCTGCCGCGCATTGGCGAACCGGCCCAGCGTCCTGCTGGCGGACGAACCGACCGGCAATCTCGATCCGGGCACTGCGGATCAGGTCTTTGACGCGCTGATGGATCTGGTGTCCAGCAGCGGCCTGTCGGCGCTGATCGCCACGCACAACCTGGACCTGGCCGCGCGCATGGATCGTGTGGTCCGTCTGGAGGGCGGGGTGCTCAGGCCAGCTGCGTGATCGCCACGCCAAGGGCCATGACCGCGATGCCGCCGGCCCGCATGAGGGACAGAGGCGTCACCTGCGCGCCGAACAGGCCGAAATGGTCTATGACCGCCGTGCTGACAAGCTGGCCCAACAGCACGAAGAACACCGCGTTCCCGACCCCGAAATGCGGGGCGACATGGGTGATCGACAGCACATAGAAGGCTATCAGCGCACCGCCCAGAAGAAGGTGCTTGGGCGACCCGGCCACCTTGCCCAGGGCCTGCGGTCCGGGAAATAGCACCAGCACGACCGCCGAGCACGCCAGGGCTACGGCGAAAAGAACCACGGCCGCCGCGGTCGGCGATCCGATCAGCCGCCCCAGGGCCGCGTTGAGCGCCGCAAGGATCGGAACCCCGACTCCGGCCGCCAGCATGATTACCGCGTATTGCGTCATGGTTCCGTTTCCCTCCGGGCTCGACTGTTGATCTGGATCATTGCTACTGTTCATCCTGTGGGCAAGCCTGTTATCGCTCGGAAAGGGCGGGATTTTCGTTCACTCCCGGCGCAACGGGGCGAAGGTTTGAACTGGCGCCGGATGCAGGCAGGAGGAGGCCAGAATGAGATCGGTTTTCGGAAAATTGCAACTCGCCGTGTTGGTGGTCGGCGCGGTTTCGGCGGTGCCGGGGCTGGCTCAGGACGCTGAACGCGGGGCCCAGATCTACCGGCACCATTGTGCCACCTGCCATGGTCTGGACGCGACCGGGAACGGCCCCATGGCCTCGGTTCTGGTGATCCAGCCCAAGGATCTGACGGCCTTGCTGGATGACCAAGGCGTGTTCCCGACCGAACGCGTGGTGTTCCGCATCGATGGGCGCGACCCGCTGGTCAGCCACGGCAGCCCGATGCCGGTCTACGGGCCCTATTTCGAAGGGCGCGATGTCGCGATCAAGACGCCGGCCGGTCAGCCTGTCCTGACCAGCGAACCGATCGCCGATCTCGTGGCGTATCTGGAAACGCTACAGGGAAACTGAGATGATTTCATTGCAAAGGACCCGCTCGTTTCTGGCCGCCGTTGCGGTGTTGGCGCCGGCTGCCTGCACGACGGAGCAGATGGAACAGGTGATGCCCACCGCGCATGAGGGCGAAATGCTGTTCGCCGCGAATTGCGCGTCATGCCATGACCACCGCGGCACCGGCGGGCAGCTGGAAGGCGGGCAAACCGCCCCCGACCTGACCCGGATTACCGAACGGAATGGCGGCGCTTTTCCAAGGGCCGAGGTTCTTTCGCAGATCGACGGCTATGGGCGCGGCAAGGTGTCCGAGGAGATCATGCCGGAATTCGGCGCCCTGCTCGAAGGCGATCTGGTGCCGGTCGAAGTCGACGGTGTTCTGACACCAACCCCCCGTCCCCTCGCGGCGCTTCTGGCCTATCTCGAAAGCATCCAGATGTCAGGCTGAACGGTCAGTCGCAGATCCCTTCGATCTTGGCCCCTTTCCACGGGATCAGAACGTCGCTCTCGCGCCCACGGGGTGGCAGGTCGGCCACGTCGAAAGCCTGGCTCAGCATCGCATGAAGCCGTTTGGTGCGGGCGGCTTCGGGGGCCAGGGCGCGGCAGCAGACATATTCCTCGACGATCGCGCCCTGCTGTTCGAACCCGTAGCTGAGGAAATCGGGCGCACCATCCAGTTCGAACAGGTAGGGGTCGGCGTCCCGGCCATGCTCGGCCGCGGCGCGCAGCGGGTGATACCCGGTTTCCTTGCGGTTCTGCCACTGCCAGACATGGGTCAGTTCATGCGCCAGCAGCATCGCGGCGATCAGGTTCACCGTGTCCGGGTATTCCGGCATGTAGTCGTCCAGATACCAGTCGCGGGTGAAGAATACCCGGTTGAACAGCGCCACCGCCGCGGGCTTGCCGGTCACGATCTCTTCCTTGGCCGGCGGCAGAATGCGCTCGCGGCAGGTGACCCTCGGGCGGGCCGTGCGTTTGAAGGTGACGGGACCGACGGGGGCGCCCTCGACCAGTCGCACCCGGTTCAGATCCAGATCTTCGCCATGAACACGTGCGGCAAAGGCGCGCTCGGTATCGGTCAGCGGCCGTCCGCATGAGGCAAGAAATATCAGAACAAGGAATGCACGCAGAAACATGAGGTTGAGCCTAGCCCGACGCAGGCCGTCCGCAAGTCGTTTTCAAAGGCTCATGGCCAGAACGCGGCTGATTTCCGTCAGCGACCGCCCCGACTCCTGCATCCACGTATTGAAAGCCTGCTGCACCGCCGCCATCGCCCGTTTCGAGGTCGGGGCCTTGTCCACCACCCCTTCGGCGACCAACCGTGCGACGACATCCCGCGACAGGATGAAACTGTCGCGCCCGGCAAAGCGCATCGCGTATTGCGCGGTGGTCCCGCCCAGCCGCGAGCCACGCTTGCCCAGCATGGCCAGCAGACCGACGTAATCGGTCGAGGGCCAGCCCCCCAGCACCTTCCCGGCACCGCCTTCCTCGCGCAGTTCCATCAGAAAGGCGGCGTTGTCGCGGACCGAGGCGATCTTGGTGCCATTGCGGACGATGCGCGTGTCCTGCAGCAGGGAATCAAATTTCTTGTCGTCCATGAAGGCGCAGCGGCCCACGTCGAACCCGTCGAACGCCTCTTCGAACCCGTCCCACTTGGCTTCGATGACCTTCCAGTTGAACCCGGCCTGAAACACGCATTTGGTGATGGTCGCCAGCCAGCGGTCCTCGGGCAGGGCGGCCAGTTCCCCGGGTGTTTTCGGCTTGCCGAGCTTTTGCTCCAGCGCGTCCGGACCACCATGCCGCGCGGCTGCAATTTCGAAGATCTCGTCAAAGTGATGCACGGAACACTCCCTTGCTGCGGGTATGTTGGCAGTTCCTTGCTGATTTGCAAGCGCGCATCATGGCTGCGGGCACCGCGATCTCGGTGCCAGCAGTTTCAATCGGTTTCCGTCAGGTCAGTCGGAAAACGGATCCGAATTCGACGCGGCAAACGGATCGGATTGCGAGGACTTGGCTTCCAGATAGGACAGCTGGCAATTCACCACCTCGTCGAAGGCGCGCCGCGATCCGCGCAGCGTGTAGCGGCCAAGAACGGCATCGCCGTAGTTCCAGGTCATCGAGGTTTCGCGCTGGAATTCCTTGACGAACAGATCAGCCTCGTCGGTCCCCGCGTCGATCATGAGGCGGAGCCCGGGAAAGCCGTCGGTCTGAAGGCCTTCCATCCCAAGAGACCAGGGTGTTTCGTCACCGAACTTCACGCCGATCTGGTATTCCTTCCCGGCTTCGATGGACCCCCAGCGTTCATCCATCAGCGTCACCTCGAGGCTCAACTCGTTGAACGTGCTGTCGAAGCCGATGAAAAAGGCGGTATCCTCTTCGAAAAGTGCAAAGGCCTGGCACCCTTCGGAATTGGGGTAAAAAGATACGTCCCAGCCGCCGACGCTCTTCCAGTCGACCGGATCGGCCGAGGCCGCGCCAGCCATTGCCGCCACTGCCAGAGCAGCCAGGTTCTTGTTCAGTCTCATCCCTCTTCCCTTCAAAAATTTCAAAGACATTAGAAACTTCTTCCGCAGCTGCCAAGCGTTGCGGGGCAATGTGGTGAATTTGGTTCAGACCTGGGCAAAATCCGCGACAAAACGGCTATGTCGTATTCTGATTGACTGGTTAATCAATAACCCGCTAGGGTATGTTGCTGACAGCCGCCGGGAATTGGCGGATAGTGCCAACCAGATGAATCCAACAGGGAGAGTACCGATGAAATCATTGAGTTTCGGCGTGGCCGCCATCGTGATGGCCGGTTCCGTTCAGGCGGCTGACATGGGCGCCGTGGACGAGCCGATCAAACTGGCCATCAACGAATGGACCGGCCAGCATGTCACCACGCATGTGGCCGGTGAAATGCTCAAGGCCGCGGGCTACAAGGTCGAATACGTCACCGCCGGCATGATGAACCAGTTCCAGGCGCTGGCCGATGGCGACATCCACGCAACGTTGGAAATCTGGTCGTCGAACGTGTCCGATGAGTACGCCAAGAAGATCGAAGAGGGCACCGTGGTCGAGATCGGTGACCTGGGCCTCGACGCCAAGGAGGGCATCGCCTATCCGGCGCATGTCGCCGATCTGTGTCCCGGCCTGCCCGCATGGGAGGCGCTGAAGGACTGTGCGCAGGTCTTCGCCACCGCCGAGACCCTGCCGATGGGCCGTCTGGTGGACTATCCGGCCGACTGGGGCACCCCGGGCGCCGACCGGATGGCCGGGCTGGACCTGCCGTTCAAGGCCGTGCCTGCCGGGTCCGAGGGCGCCCTGATCGCCGAGCTGCGCGCCTCGACCGAGCGCAAGTCGCCGCTGCTCATCACCTTCTGGCAGCCGCACTGGGCGATGTCGGCCTATGACGTGAAATTCGTCGATCTGCCGCCGGGCGAAGAGGCGTGCTTTACCGATCCCGCATGGGGCCCCAACCCGAACGCGGTCAATGACTGCGACTTTGCGCCCTCGCGCATCTTCAAGGCCGGCTGGAACGGTCTGGAGGAAAAATGGCCCGCCGCATACGAGATCCTCTCGAACTATCAACTGAGCGTCGAGGACCAGCAGCCGATGATGGGCGCGATCGACGTCGATGGCGGCGCGGTCGAGGAAGTCGTGGCCAAATGGATGGCCGAGAACGAAGGCAAATGGCGTCCGGTCGTCGACGCCGCGACCAAGTGAGCCACATAAGTGACTGACGCAAATACGCCGGCCATTGCCTGCCGGAATCTCTGGCAGGTCTTTGGCCCCGGTGCCGAGAAAGCCCTGACCGACGCGCTTGCTCGGTCAGGGGGGGATGCTGACAAGGCGGCTGCCGATCTGCGCGAGCGGGGGTATATCCCCGCCGTGCAGGATGCCAATTTCGACGTCCGTGACGGCGAGCTGTTCGTCATCATGGGGCTCAGCGGCTCGGGCAAATCCACCCTCATCAGGTGCATTTCGCAGCTATTGCCGGGCACCGGTGGCGAGATCCGCATCGAGGGCGAGAATGTCATCGGGGCGTCGAAGAAGCAGTTGACCGAACTGCGCCGGAAAAAGCTGGGCATGGTCTTTCAGCATTTCGGCCTGTTCCCCCACATGACGGTGGCCGAGAACGTGGCCTATCCGCTCAAGGTGCAGGGCGTCGGCCGCAAGGAGCGGCGCGCCCGCGCGCAGGAGGTCATCTCTCTGGTCGGTCTCGAGGGCCGCGAGGACAGTTTCCCGCGCCAGCTTTCCGGCGGCCAGCGGCAGCGCGTGGGCATCGCCCGCTCGTTGGCGGTGAACCCCGACATCTGGTTCCTGGACGAGCCCTTCTCGGCGCTCGACCCGCTGATCCGGCGGCAGTTGCAGGACGAGTTCCTGCGCATTCAGGCGACGCTGAAGAAATCCATCGTGTTCATCACCCACGATATCGCCGAGGCGCTGAAACTGGCCGACCGCATCGCGATCATGCGCGACGGCAAGATCGTCCAGATCGGAACGCCGGCCGACATCGTTCTGCGCCCGGTCGATGACTACGTGCGCGAGTTCTCCAAGGACGTGGCCAAGGGGCGCCATGCCAGGGTCGCCTCGGTCATGCACGAAGGCGAGGGCGAGCGCGGGCCGGATGATCCGGGCCTGACCACGACGATGACGCTGGACGAGGCCCTGGCGCATTGCATGGAACTGTACGAGCCGGTTCCCGTCCGCGACAAAAGCGGCGCGATCGTCGGCACGGTCCATCCGTCGGATCTGGCGGCTGCCCTGCAGGTGGACGAGACATGAGCGCCTCGGTCGATGTTCTGCCGGTTCAGTCCGCACGCCTGACGGCCGGGTCTTGGGCCGCGCTGATCACACTGGTGGTCGGCGCTGTCTGTCTTGCGCTAGAACCCATCGCGCCGTGGCTGGTCACCTGGCCCGCGGCATGGGTTCTGCCCGCGACCGACTGGGTCGGAACCGGGCTTGCCTGGTTCCTCAACGGCATCAAGCCGGTGGCCCGGCTGTTCTCGGACATCATGGCCTATCCGATGAACTGGGCGAATTTCGTGCTGGGCAAGACGCCCTGGCCGATCGTGATCGGCGTCGTGACGGCCTTGGGCTGGTATCTCGGCGGTCTGGCAATGGCGTCGCTGGGCTTTTTCGGCCTCAGCTTCGTGCTGGCTTCGGGCTATTGGGCCGAAAGCATGAACACGCTGGCGCTGGTCGCCGTTTCGGTGCCGGTTGCGCTGATCGTCGGTGGCGCCATAGGGATTCTCGCCAACGAGATTCCGCGCCTCAAGTCCATCGTGCAGGCGGTTCTGGACGTCATGCAGACGGTGCCGACCTTCGCCTATCTGACGCCGCTGCTGCTGCTGTTCGGCTTTGGCCCGGTGGTGGGCCTCATCGCCTCGGCCATCTATGCCGCCCCGCCAATGGCGCGCAACGTGATGCTGGGGCTGGAACGGGTCGAGCACGAGGTGAAGGAGGCTGCGATCATGTCCGGCGGCAACCGCTTTCAGCAGCTGTTCCAGGTCGAGATCCCCTCGGCCGCGACGCAGATCATGGTCGGCGTGAACCAGTGTCTGATGGCGGCCCTGTCGATGGTCATCATCGCCGCCGTCATCGGTGGCTTCAACGACATCGGCTGGGAGGTCCTGCTGACCATGCGCAAGGCGCAGTTCGGCGAGTCGCTGCTGGCCGGTCTGGTGATCGTGGTCTTTGCCGTGGTGATCGACCGGATGAGCGGCGTGCTGGCTACCGAGCGGCAGCGCCATGACACGCGCGTCGTCTGGGCGATTCTCGCCTTCGCGGCGGTGTTCACGGTGGCGTTCTGGGCGCGTCTGCCGAATCCGTCCGAACTGACGCTCCTGGATCCGGTGGCGCAGGCGGTGGACCAAGGCCTGACCGACTTCACCCTGACCAACGGAGCGTGGCTGGACGCGCTCAAGAACAACTCGATGTTCTATGTCCTGCTGCCTCTCAGGATTGGTCTGGATCAGGCGGTGCTGCCTTTCACATGGGGCTTCCTGTGGACGCCCGCCATGTCCTACGGGCTGTTCGCCGCGGGCGCGCTGATGGCGCTGCTGATGGCGTGGCGGGGTCATGTCACGGGCGGGCTGACGGTTCTGATCGCCGTGGGCATGCTGGAAACCGGCATCGCGAACCTGCCCTGGCCCTTCGTCCTGACCGGCGCTGCCGCGCTGGGCTGGGTTGCCGGGGGGCGGCGCCTGGCGGTGCTGTCCGTGGTGCTGCTGTCCACGATCCTCGTCTCGGGCCTGTGGGAAAGGGCGCTGCTGTCGCTCTATCTCAGCGGTGCGGCGGTGTTCTCCTGCGCGGTCGTGGGCGGGATGATCGGTCTGGCCAGCGCCGTGTGGGAGCCGGTCTGGAAAGTCGTGCGCCCGATCTGCGACATGCTGCAGACCATCCCGCTGTTCGTGTTCCTGATCCCGGTGCTGATGGTGTTCCAGATCGGCGAGTTCTCGGCCTTTCTGGCGATCTGCGCCTATGCCATCGTCCCGATGATCCGCTACACGCGGCACGGGCTGGTCAACACGCCCGACGAGATGATGGAGGCGGCGATCTCCAGCGGCGCGACCGAATGGCAGATCATGCGCGACGTCCGCGCGCCCTACGCGGCGCCCACGATCCTTCTGGGGCTGAACCAGACCATCCTCTATGCCTTCGCCATGCTGGTGATCGCGGCGCTGATCGGCACGACCGGTCTGGGGCAGTCGATCTACCTTGCACTTGGTCAGGCGGATGTGGGACTGGGCATTTCGGCCGGCGCGGCGATGGCCATTCTGGCGCTGATCGCCGACCGCATGGTGCAGGGCTTTGCCGAGGAAAAACGCAAGGCGCTTGGCCTCTGACACAGGCGGCGGGCGACAGCGCCCGCCGTTCCTCTTTCCCGGCCTCGTCTTGACATCGGGCAAGGAACGGGCCGACCCCATCGCTTAGTCGTATCGCAAACATGCGGAGTGAGCGAATGAGCGGTTGGGGCGAATTCCTGCTGGCCTTGGGTGTCTTTCTGCTGAGCCACGCCATTCCCGTGCGCCCACCCGTGCGCCCGTGGCTGATCGCGCATCTGGGCCGGGTGGGCTACTTCACCGCCTATTCCCTGTTCTCTCTGGCCGTGCTCGGCTGGCTGATCCTGGCCGCCGCGCGGGCACCCTATGTCGAGGTCATCCCGCCACTTCCCGCCCTGCGCTGGGTGCCCCTGCTGGTCATGCCGGTGGTCTGCTGGCTGGCGGCGGCGGGCATGTCGATCCGCAACCCGCTCTCGTTCGGCGGGCTGGGACGCGCGCCGTTCGACCCCGACCGCCCCGGCATCCTGCGCGTCAGCCGCCACCCGATCCTGCTGGCGCTGTTGCTGTGGGCGCTGGCGCACCTGCTGGCGAATGGCAGCCTGGCCCATGTGATCCTGTTCGGCCTGTTCGCCGGTTTCGCGGTAATGGGCATGGCGCTGATCGACCGCCGCAAGGCCCGCGAGTTGGGGCAGGAGTGGCAAAGGCTCTCGCGGAACACGGCAAGGCTGTCGCTGAGCGCCCCCAAACCCTGGCCGCGGCCCTGGGTCTGGCTGGCGGCGCTTGTCGCCTATGCCGCGCTGCTGCACCTGCACGCGCCGGTGATCGGGCTGTCGCCGCTGCCGTAACTCTGGGGAGTGGCCGAAAACCGAACCGCGTGCTACTGCTAACCAAATTCCGAAGTTCAGGAGTGAATACATGCATCTGGCCTATGTCACCACCACGGATCGCGGCGCGACGGATCGTCTGCTCAGCGCCGTGGCCGAGCGTTTGCAGGCCAAGGGCTTTGCGCTGGCCGGCGTGGTGCAGACCAACACCGAATGCGCCGATTCCCGGAAATGCGACATGGACCTGAGGGTGCTGCCCGACGGCGCGACGATCCGCATCTCCCAAAGCCTGGGCGCGATGGCGCGCGGCTGCAGGCTGGACCCGGCGGCTCTGGAGCAGGCCGTGGTGGACGTAACGGCATCGCTCGAGGCCGCGCCGCAGCTGCTGATCGTGAACAAGTTCGGCAAGCACGAGGCCGACGGCCGCGGCTTCCGCCCCGTCATCGCGGAGGCGCTGGCGCGGGAGATTCCGGTCCTCGTCGGCGTCAACGGCCTGAACGAGGAGAAGTTCCTGGAATTCACCGGCGAGGCGGCGGAAAAAATGTCTGCGGATGTGGACGCGATCGAGGCATGGGTGAGCGCCGTGATCAAGGAACGCAGCGCGGCCTGACCACGCATCTTTGATCCGGTGCGGATGTCCGCGCCGGGTCCGTGTGTCCGAAAACCGATCCCGGATCACGATACCTCACGCGACGCGACCAACGCGTTTTGCAGCGCGGTATTGTCGGTATTTCCGGGGTGTCTGAAGAGGGAGAGAGATGGTGGTGGACGCAGTCTGCAGCGAACTCGTCTCTGTGCGCCGTTTCCCTGCTAACAGGGAAAAGAACAGGGAAACTTCGAAATTTGTCGCGAAGCACGAACGGTTGCCATTGGGGATTGCCCAATCTTTTTAAACATCTGGCTTCCAAGCAAGGCACTCCCGTCTTGCCCAGAACAGGGAAGAGCAGGGAAAACCGCGACAAATGGCACGTCGCTACGGGCGGTCGCGGTCCGGGTCGACGTTTCCTGTTCGACGCGATGCGAATATCAGTGATGCTTCGTCTTCGGGTATAGTCAAATGCTTCTTTTCGCAGGCGAGGATGACGGCCTCCGTGGCGCCTCCAGCGGCTCATATATGCCGCTAGGCTAAAATTATTATTTGGGAACCTTTGTTCGACAGCTCTTCGCCCGACTCCCGTTTGTCAACTGTTATCAATGCTTTATTTGACGTCTGGTCGTATTTCATGTAGTTGTTGCCTGCGGTGTGTCCTTGGCCGAGGATAACGATGATGCGCCGTATGTGACACCTGATACGTCAAGTATTTCCTGTCTCGGCCCAGTGGACTTGCTGTCGCGCTTCCATGAAATCGCTGTGGAGGCCCCGATGGCTAAGAATGCTGGGCGTAGCGCCCAATCAAACGACATGACAGGTCGCAACGACCTTCTTCCGGACCTCACAATTGATCAGGTCCCGATCACAAACCTGAAATCTGCAAAACATCCAGTCAGGAAGCTGCCGACCCGGCAGATTGCCAGGGTCGAAGCGTCGATGCGGGAAAATGGGTTTGTTGTCCCCGTCCTGCTGGGCAAAGACGACGAAATCCTAGATGGCCATATCCGCATCGAGGCGGCGCGTCGGCTTGGTCTGAAATCTGCGCCCTGCATCCGGATCGATCATCTCGACAGTCGCGCTCAGCGCGCGCTGCGCATCGCTCTGAACAAGATCCAGGAAACAGGCGAGTGGGACGAGCGGGCGCTCAGGTTCGAACTGGCTTATCAGTTGGAGTTCGGCACAGAGTTGACGGTGCTCGGGTTCGAGGCACCCGAGATCGACTGCCTGCTTGAAATCGGACCGCCACCGAATGAAGACAGCGACCTGCTCCCCGAGATCGGTGATCTGCCCAAGCCGGACGGGCCAGCGGTGGCAAAGCTTGGGGACACTTGGATACTGGGAACGCATGTCATCGTCTGCGGCAACGCGCGAGACGAAAGCATCGTGGGTCATCTGTTCGGTAAAAATGTCGCCGACTTGGTCGTGTCGGATCCGCCTTTCAATGTGCGTGTCAACGGTCATATCAGGTCGCCGACCCGCCACTTCGAGGAGTTTGCAGAAGCCTCGGGAGAAATGAGCCGTGAGGAATTCACAGAGTTTCTGACGCGCTACCTTGCCATCACCAAGAGCGTCACACGACCAGGCGCGTTAATCTACAGCTTTATGGACTGGCGGCA
Organism: Ruegeria marisrubri; assembly: GCF_001507595.1. Lineage (GTDB taxonomy): Bacteria > Pseudomonadota > Alphaproteobacteria > Rhodobacterales > Rhodobacteraceae > Ruegeria > Ruegeria marisrubri. The sequence goes on along the minus strand of NZ_LQBQ01000034.1, from coordinate 223,360 downwards.
TATGGGCGAGATGCTGGCTGCGATTTCCGCGGCCGGGCTGGACCTCATCAACCTCTGCGTCTGGGTCAAACCCAATGGTGGAATGGGATCGTTTTACCGGTCGCGGCATGAACTGGTCTTCGTCGCGAAGCACCCGGGCGCTCCACATATGAACAACGTCGAGCTCGGCGTTCATGGTCGCTATCGGACGAACGTCTGGGAATATGCCGGCGCGACCGGGGGCAGGGCGGATGAACTCGACGACTTCACCCTGCATCCAACAGTCAAGCCGGTCCGGCTTGTCGAAGACGCGATTCTCGATGCGACGGTTGCCGGGGCAACGGTTTTCGATCCGTTTCTTGGTAGCGGGACAACGCTGTTGGCCGCCGAGCGCGCGAAACGGCGTTGTGTCGGGATCGAGATTTCTCCGGCCTATGTCGATGTGGCGATCCGGCGCTGGGAGGCGCTGACGGGTCTCGAGGCAATCCACGAGGCAAGCGGGCAGACTTTCGCGGCACGTGCCGAGCAAGTGCCTTGGACGGCCAAAGGCGAAACAAACCCCGATGGTGATTACACGACTTCACCCGGATCGGTCACGAACGACCCGGGTGACGCCGCCGAGGAGGATTTCTGATGTCCGACAAGAACGACGACGAAATCGGCAAGGGCAGACCTCCGAAACAGCATCAGTTCAAACCCGGTCAAAGCGGCAATCCCAGCGGCCGGCCGAAGGGCAGCAAGAACGTGCACCATGTACTGTCCAAGATCCTCGGCGAGAAGATCACGGTCACCGACGCGGGCAAAAAAATGGTCGTCGACAAACTCGAAGGGGCGATGCGGGTGCTGGTCATGAAGGCCTATGAGGGCAAGCCGCAGTCGCTGAAGCTGCTCCTCGAAGTGATGGAGTACTCGGGAGGATATGACCAACCGCCCGCCGAAAACCCGTTCACTGATGAGGACCATGCCGTGCTGATGAAGGAGCTGGATTGGCTCGACGAAGTTCGTGCGGCACACAGCGCGGAGGTTTCCGATGATACCGAATGATGATCTTTGTCGGTTGCTGCTCCACTCGAGGCTTCACGCGTTTCTCGCGCGGTCGTTCCGCGTTCTGAACCCGGGCAAGGAGCTGTCCGGCGCGTATTACGTTCGCGGTCTGTGTCATGCGCTGGAGCGGGTTGCGCGGGGCGAAGTGCGCCGCTTGATCATCGAGATGCCGCCGCGCCACTCGAAATCCACGGTTGCAAGCATCGTTTTTCCGGCCTGGATTCTCGGCCGTGACGCGAAGAAACGGATTGTCTGCGTCAGTTACAGCAACGATTTGGCGCAGTCGTTCAGTCACAAGTGTCGCGGACTGATGCAGGAGCCGTTCTACAAGGCGTGTTTTCCGGCCATGCAGTTCGATCCGAAGAAAAATTCGGTCGCCGAGTTCCACACCTCACGGAAAGGCTTCCGGATCGCCACGTCGATGCAAGGCACGATGACAGGCAAGGGAGGTGATATCGTCGTTATCGACGATCCAATGAAGGCGCAGGACACGCATTCTCAAGCTGCCCGCGACGCGGCCTTTGAGGTCTACCAGAACACCATCGCCACGCGTCTGGATAATCCAAAAACCGGAACCATTGTGGTAGTAGGTCAACGGTTGCATGAAGACGATCTTCTGGGCCGCCTGAAGCAAAGCGGTGACTGGGAAGTCCTGAGCTGGCCCGCGCTTGCACTCGACGAGCAGCCTTTCGATCTGGGCGACGGCATGGAGTATCGGCGCCAACGCGGCGAGCCGTTGGACCCGGACCGGTTTGGGATGGACGAGTATGCCAGGATCCGGTCGGAGATTGGCATGCTGGCCTTTGAGGCGGAGTACCAGCAACGTCCGGTTCTGCCGGGCGGCAACCTCATCAAGCTTGAATGGTTTGGTGCTTACGACAAAGCTCGTCCTCGAGCGCAGTACGAAGCCGTCGTGCAAAGCTGGGATACCGCAGCCATTCCGGGCGAGTCGAACGACTACACCGTATGCACGACGTGGGGCATCATCGGCAATTACATCGACTTGCTGGATGTCCACCGGCAGCAACAGCTTTATCCGGAAATCCTCTACGCGGCACTCGCGCTAAGAAAGAAATGGAAGCCGAACCTCATCGTCATTGAGAAAGCGGTAACCGGGCTGTCGTTAAAACCTGATCTCGTGAAGAAGAGCGTCAGAGAGGCGACGTGGCTTTCCCCAGAAAAGGGTAAGGTCGAACGCATGATCGCGCAGTCCGCCAAAATCGAGGACGGTCAGGTTCGTCTTCCCAAAGCCGCGCACTGGCTAGAGGGGCTAAAGGCGGAAGTGGCTGCCTTTCCAAAGGGAAAACATGATGACCAGGTTGACAGCATGTCGCAGGTCCTGCGTGCGCTGGATTATCGACCAAACGAACTCCGCCATTGCAGTAGGTTCAAGAGGTAGATCGGGAGTGAGCGAGAGGCGTTGGCGCAAGTTGATGAGTTTATCTTCGCCTGGCGTCAAGTGTTTCCAGTGATGGAAGGTGTCTATTAAGGCATGTTTTCAGAGGGTTGCGGGGCGTTGTGTGCAAAGTATGTTCACGCTTCGATCGCGTAGTATCGTGCCTTTTCGAGCTTAAGACGGTTTGGCGGTCAGGAGAAAGATCTTGATGAGAGTGTTGAGCTTACCTGGCATTTCAGTTCCACGGCTGTATGACCGTGCCCTGCCACCGCTCAGGATTGAATGGCTCGCCATGCCGAGTGTCCTTTCCAGATCACGGCGGCTGATACGCACCGGCATTTCCAAAGTCGCCAACCGCAAAATCGATAAGCGCGCGCACCTTTTGGGGCAGTGTGCGCCCTTCAAGGTAGACGGCAGCGACGCCGCCGCGTTCCCCGGCATGGCTTTCAAGCAACCGGACCAGCTCGCCGCGATCGAGTGCACCGCTCAAGGCGAAGCTTGGAACATACGCGATCCCAAGGCCGCGGCGCGTCAGATCGACCGCGGCACTTGCTGAATTAACGTGAAATCGGCCCTCAATCTGAGCCACGACCTGAGTGCCGTTTTGTTCGAAGGCCCAACGCTTGGGATTTCTGCGGTTGGTATCGACGATGCAGCTGTGTTCTGAGAGCTCGTTTGGCGTTTCTGGGCGGCCGACCCGCGCGAGGTAGTCCGGGCTGGCGACAGGCAGGCTTTCGAACGCGCCAAGTCGCCGGACCTTGAGAGAGGCCATGTCGAAGCGGCCAATTCGAAAGGCCACGTCGATTCCCTCTGCGGCAAGGTCGCTGAAGGCATCGCTCAGCCTGAGGTCGATGGTGATCCCTGGGTGAAGTTCGGAGAACCGCGCCAGCATTCCCGCGATGTAGAGCTCGCCGAAGGTGATCGGAGCGGAAATCCTCAGAACGCCCGACAACCCCTTCGAGGAATCCGAGACATCGGCCAGCAAGCCGTCGAGTTCGTCTAGCAGGGCAGGGGCTCGGGAAAGAAGATCGGACCCGGCCGGCGTCAGCCCGACCTTTCGGGTTGTGCGCTGAAAGAGCCGCACACCGAGACGCTGCTCGAGTTCGGCCACGTATTTCGAGGTCAATCGGTTTGACATGCCCAGCTGCGCTGCCGCCCCGGTGAAGGAGCCGGACTGCGCCGTGGCGACGAAGGCGCGGAGTTGATCGAAAAGGTCCATGCGATTATTGCGAACAAAATATGGAATGTCATTCGCGATCTTCGTCATTTTAAGGGCTATCTGCAAGGCTTATGTTCCTTCTCAGACAAGTTGTCCCTCGGGCGGCTTTCAACAAAAGGACACGGATATGACCACGCAAACAAACTCTGATTATGCCGCCTTTGCACTTCGCGTCGCGAGCGGTTCGCTCTTTCTCGCCCATGGCTGGCTGAAGATCAGCGTCTTCACCGTCGCCGGAACCGTCGGCTTCTTCGAGAGCCTCGGCCTACCCGGGCTTCTGGCCTATTTCACGATCGCTGCAGAGATCGTCGGCGGGATCGCCCTGATCCTCGGTGTCGGCACGCGTCTTGTGTCACTGGCGCTGATCCCGGTGCTTCTGGGGGCAACCTGGGTTCATGCCGGGAATGGCTGGCTGTTCTCGGCGGAAGGCGGAGGCTGGGAATTCCCGATTTTCTGGGCAGTCGTGCAGGGAGCGATTGCAACGCTCGGCAGCGGTGCCATCGCGCTGAAAGTCCCGGCGCTGCAGAGGGCACTGGGCCAGTTCGCCTGATCTTCCCATCAATCCCGGGCGGCCTTTGGGCCGCTCGGACACAATCGAAAGCGGCCCATCATGCGTATTCACAGCCTACAAGACCTCAAGGATCGATTTGCGCCCTGCGACCGGATGCCGGTCGTATTTCTCGGGCATGGCAATCCGATGCATGCGATCGAAGACGGGCCGTTCAGCCGATCCTGGGCGCTGCTTGGCCAAAGCTTGCCACGACCGAAGGCGATCCTCGTCGCCTCTGCTCATTGGACGACCAACGGAACGACCCTTTTGGATGTTTCGGCTATGCCGCGCACGATCCACGATTTCTACGGCTTCCCCGAGGCGCTCTATCAACAGCGCTACCCGGCCCCCGGCCAGCCTGATCTGGCGCGCGAGGTAGTGTCGCTTCTCGGCAGCCACCGCGCCGCCGGGGATGATACCTGGGGCCTCGACCACGGTGCTTGGGCTGTCCTGAAGTTTCTTTATCGCGATGCGGATGTGCCGGTCTTTCAGGTCTCGGTCGACATGGGACGGGGGCTGGAACATCAACTGGAGATCGGCCGCGCTTTGTCGGACCTGCGGGACCGGGGCATCCTGATCCTCGGCTCGGGCAATGTCGTTCACAATCTGCGCGCCATGCGCCGGGGTGGCACGCCACACGATTTCGCGCAGGAATTCGACGCGCTTTTCGCCGACCGTCTCTCGGACCGGGATTTTCGCGCGCTGGCGGATGCGGAAGGGATGGGCGCCCTCTTTACCGCGGCGCATCCGACCGTGGATCATTACCTGCCAGCGCTGACCATCGCCGGTGCGTCGGACACGCGCGACGAGCTGATCTTCATGACCGATGCGATCGATCTTGGATCGGTGTCGATGCGGTCCTTCATCTTTCACGCGACCTGAGGAGACCGGCACATGCTTGTGGATGGCAAATGGATGGAAAACTGGCAACCGGTGCAAAAGGCCGACAAGGACGGTCGCTTCGTGCGCCAGACCTCCCGCTTTCGCAACTGGATCACGCCAGACGGCGCGCCTGGCCCAACCGGGGAGGGCGGGTTCCCCGCCGAACCTGGCCGCTACCGGCTTTATGTTGCGCTGATCTGTCCCTGGGCGTCGCGTGCGCTGATAGCCCGAAAGCTGAAGGGGCTCGATGATATGATCCCGGTAGCTGTGGTGAACCCGACCCTGACCGATCAGGGATGGCGTTTCGGTGGCTATCCCGGCGCCGACGAGGATCCGCAGTTCAGCGCGCGCTATATGCACGAGATCTATACCCAAGCCGATCCGCGATTCACCGGGCGCGCAACGGTTCCGGTGCTCTGGGACACGAAGCGGAATGTGATGGTGAACAACGAAAGCGCCGATATCCTTCGCATGTTCGATACCGCATTCGAACATCTCATGCCCTCCGATCTGCGGCTCTATCCCGCGCATCTGGCCGCCGAGATCGACGCTCTGAATCCCCGCCTCTACGACTTGCTCAATAACGGTGTTTACAAGGCTGGTTTCACATCGTCTCAGCCTGCCTATGAAGAGGCGCTGGAGGGCGTGTTCGCCATGCTGGACGAGCTTGAGGAACGGCTGACTGGCGACTACCTGTTCGGGGACAGCGTGACGGAAACGGACATTCGCGCCTTCGTGACGCTGATCCGGTTCGACGCAGCCTATCATGGTCTGTTCAAGACCAATCGGCGGCAGGTCAAGGACTACCCCCGGCTCACCGACTACGTCACACGGATGCTCGACTTGCCCGGCTTGCGGGAAACGGTGAACATGGATCACATCCTGCATGGCTACTATTCGATCAAGGCGCTCAACCCCAATGGGATCGTGCCGAAGGCACCCGATCATATCGCGGAACTGCTGAGCCTTTGAGGACATCGCCTAATAATGCGAGGGGCGAGGATTTCTCCTCGCCCGTCGCTATTCATTTGGAAAGTGGCTCACGTCTAACCGACGGTGCTTCCCAGCCAAAGCGTGATCGCGGGGAAGGCCACCAGCAATGCAAGGCGCACCACATCGACCGCGATAAAGGGTACGAGGCCCTTGAAGATCCGAACAACCGGAACATCGGGCAGAACGGCCTTGAGAACGAAGACGTTCATTCCGACGGGCGGCGTCACAAGCGCGATTTCGGTCACAACGATAACGATGATGCCGAACCAGACCAGATCGAACCCTTGAGCGACAACGATCGGTGCGAAGAGTGGCACGAAGATCAGAATGATCGCCATGGAATCCATGACGCAGCCCAATACCATGAACACGAGCATGATCGCGAAGATCAGAGGGTAGCCTTCCAACCCGGTAGATTGCACCAGCGCGAGGACACCGGCTGCCAGACCGGACAGGGTCAGCAGTTTGGACAGCATCAGCGCACCAAACAGGACCGTGTAGAGCGAGACTGACGTATAGGCCGTGTCGATGATGACGGTTCGAAGCACTTTCCAGGTCAGGCGGCCATGGAAGGTCGCAATCAGGATCGCGAGGCCTGCGCCCATGCCGGCCGCTTCGGTCGGTGTGAAAAGCTTGGCATAAAGGCCGCCGATGATGAGACCGAACAGCAGAACGAAAGGCCAGATGCCGGACAACGCTTTCAGCTTTTCCGGCCAAGGCGTCTTTTCGCCTTGTGGTGCATGGCTCGGATTGCGGGCTGCAACGAACCGGATCGCGATCATATAAAGCGCGAGGCCCAGTAGGCCGGGGATCACACCCGCGATGAACAGGTCCCCGATATTGGTCTGGGTCAGGATGCCGTAGACCACCATGATGATCGAGGGCGGGATCAGAATGCCCAGCGTGCCGCCAGCGGCAATGGTCCCGGAGGCAAGCTCATCCGAGTAGTTGTACTTCTTCATGCTCGGATAGGCGACCTTGGCTTCGGTCGAAAGCTCGCGGAAGATCCTGCACGATCAGTGGCTGGATACCGCGATCACTTACAAGGTCGAATGGGAAAAGGAACTGCGTCGCCGAGAACAGCTCGGCATCACCGATCTGCCCGAACCGCTGCCGCACCCCGATCACGTGAAGATCGACATGATTGAGGGAACAGCCAGAGTCGTGGGTCCGGCGACAAAGGAGGAGAAGGCCGAGTACGACTGGTTCGTCGGACGGCGTGACATGTTCGAGGAGGAACTGCGCCATCTGCAAGACCGGCAGGATAAGGCCGCGGACACACGGTTGATCAATCAGATCGATGAAGAAATCGGCCAGATCCGCCGCATCCTCCAGATCATCGATGCAAAGCTGCCCGACTAGGCTCCGCATCTCGACGGCCGGGGCCACGAGCCCCGGTCGGCGAAAGACCCGATTGCAGCGCATACCGGTCATCTGACCGATCTACTCAGATGACTGCCCTGAGCCCATACTAGCCGTTGATGAAACTCGCAGCATTCGGCGCAAGGGGCGGAGAGCCGACATTCGCTGCGGCAAAGGTGAACGGCCGGTTCGAGCCGTACTCAACTGTGACGTCTCCCTTTGAATGGTGGATTCCAGAACTTTGCTGCGGGCAAGAAACGGTTCAGCCATTCAGATTGGCGTATTTGGTACGCAGGAATGAGAACCGTGAGGCAATCGGAAGCTGCCGAAGGCTCTCCGCGCCCTCGCTCACACTTTCGCGCGGTGTCCTCACCCGGACAATTTCCTGAGAAGCCCCCGGGTCGAGGCGTCTTTGCCTTGCGCGGGTGCGCCCCGAACCATCGGCAACAGCGCATTGGCCAGTTCCTTGCCCAGTTCCACGCCCCATTGGTCGAAGGAATTGATTCCCCAGATCACGCCTTCGACAAAGACGCGGTGCTCGTAGAGGGTGATGATTTGGCCGAGCGTGAAGGGCGTCAGTTTTGGGTAGGCGAGTGTCACCGACGGGCGGTTGCCTTCGAAAGTTCGGTGCGCGGCTTGAACTTGCCGCTCGTCGCCGTCGAAACCGAGGCCTGCAGCGATCTCCTTGGCCGTTTCGAAGGATCGCCCAATCATCAGTGCCTCGGATTGGGCGAGGCAATTGGCTTTCAGCAGGTCGTGGTGTTCCATGAGATCGGGCTCGTGGCTTTCGGCGGCGATCAGGAATTCCGCCGGAACGACCTCGGTTCCCTGATGGAGAAGCTGGTAGAAGGCGTGCTGTCCATTGGTGCCGGGCTCACCCCACACGACCGGGCCGGAGGGGCGGGGCAAGTCCTGGCCGTCGATCGTCACGCCCTTGCCGTTGCTTTCCATGTCGAGCTGCTGAAGATAAGCGGGAAGCCGCGCCAGCCGCTGGTCATACGGCAGCACCGCGCGGGTGGGATAGTTGCAGATGTTGCGATGCCAGATACCCACCAATCCGAGCAGGACGGGAAGATTCTGGTTCAGCGGCGCGTCCTGAAAATGCCGGTCCAAGGCGTGGCTGCCCGACAGGAATTCGCAGAAGCCCTCGGGCCCGACAGCCAGCATGATCGGCAGGCCGACCGGACCCCAGAGCGAATAGCGCCCGCCGACCCAATCAGCAAAGCCGAACACCCGGTCGGGGGCAATGCCAATGTCGGCGGTCTTGTCCAATGCGGTCGATACCGCGGCCAGGTGCGAAACGGCCCCTTCGCCCAAGGCGGCGCGCAGCCACTTCAAAACGGTATTCGCATTGGTCATGGTTTCGATCGTGGTGAAAGTCTTGGAGGCCACCACAACCAACGTCCGGCGCGGATCGAGATCGCGAAGCGTGTCCGCGGCGTCGGCGCCATCGACATTGGAAATGAAGTGGCAGCGCGGCCCGTCATGAAAGGGGGCGAGCGCCCGAACCGCCATCGCCGGACCAAGATCGGAGCCGCCGATGCCGATGTTGATCACTTCGGTAAAGCTTTGTCCGGTGGAAGAGGTGATCCAGCCCGACCGGATGTCTTCGGCGAAACGTTCCATGCGACGTAGCGTTTCGGCGATCGGCGGCCGCACGTCTTTGCCATCGACCATCAGTGGATCCGATGCCGGGGCGCGAAGCGCCGTGTGCAAGACGGCACGGTCTTCTGTGACGTTTATCTTTTCGCCTCGGAACATGGCGTCGCGCTTTTTTGCGACGCCGGTGGTTTCCGCCAGCCGGATCAAGAGAGACAAGGCATCGCCGTCGATGTTGGTCTTCGAGATGTCGAGAAGCATTCCATCGGTTTCCGCCGAGAACGTGCCGAAACGCTCAGGGTCGTCAAACAGGGAAAGGATCCGGCGATCACCCGCCGCGGCAAGGTTCCGTTCCAGCTTGTTCCAGATGTCGCTCATTGTGTTTTTCCCAGTTCGGAGGCCGCTCGGGCCAGTGCTTCGATTCCCGACCAGTCCTTGGCTGCAACGAGGTTCTTCGGGGCGACCCAACTGCCGCCAGCGCAAAGGACGTTGGGCAGGCGCAGGTAAGCCGTCGCGCTGCCAGGACTGATCCCCCCGGTCGGGCAGAAGGTAATTTGGGGAAGTGGTGCAGCGAGCGCGTTCAGCGCTGGTGCGCCGCCCGAGGCTTCGGCCGGAAAGAATTTGAGCATGTCGTATCCGCGCGACAGGAGGCGCATCGTCTCGCTCGCCGTCGCGGCCCCCGGCAAGAGCGGCAGATCCTCTTCCTCGCAGGCGGCCAGCAATTCATCCGTGGCGCCGGGAGATACGCCGAACGTCGCGCCGGCCGCTTTCGCAGCCCGGACATCGTCGGGCGTGACCAGCGTGCCGGCCCCAACGTACCCACCAGCGACCTCGGCCATGGCACGGATCGCCGGCAGCGCAGCCGGTGTGCGCAGGGTCACTTCCAGCGCCGGCAGCCCGCCGGCGACAAGGGCCTCGGCCAGGGGACGGGCGTTAGCGACGTCGTCGATCACCAGGACCGGAACGATGGGGGCAAACCCGCAGACTTCCCGGGTCAGCCGGCTTGCGTCGGAAGGAGTAAGGGCCACGGGATCAGCCCCCGAAGATCGTGGCGCCGGCGGTTGCAGGGCCTACCGAGTTCCGGAAGGCGGCAAACAGCTCGCGGCCGGTGCCGGCCTGGTTGGCGGAAAGATCCGCAATAGCGGCGGGGCGCTCTTCGACGCCGGACGTCAGGATTTCCAGCGTTCCGGCCACGGCGTCGACCCGGATCAGATCTCCGTCCTTCAGTCTGGCGATTGGCCCGCCGTCCACCGCTTCGGGACAGACATGAATGGCCGCGGGAACCTTGCCCGAAGCGCCGGACATGCGCCCATCGGTCACCAGAGCCACTTTCTGTCCACGTCCCTGAAGGATCGACAAGAGCGGTGTCAGGCTGTGCAGTTCCGGCATGCCGTTGGCCTTTGGCCCCTGAAACCGGACGACAACCACCACGTCACCGGTCAACTCGCCCGCCTTGAAGGCTGCCTTGACGTCGTTCTGGTCAGCGAAGACGCGAGCCGGCGCTTCGACCACGTGGTGCTCGGGCGCGACTGCCGAGACCTTGATCACCGCCGTGCCCAGCGATCCGGTCAGCCGCTTGAGCCCGCCGGTCGGCTGGAACGGGTCATTTGCAGGGCGCAGGATCTTGTCGTTCAGGCTGTGGCCTGATCCCGCGCGCCATGTCAGGACGCCGTCCGAATATTGCGGGTCCATGGTGTAGTTTTCCAGGCCCGTTCCCGCGACCGTTTTCGTGTCGGGATGTAGAAGACCGGCCTTCAGCAATTCGCCGATCATGTAACCGAGCCCGCCGGCAGCGTGGAAATGGTTCACATCTGCCAACCCGTTGGGATAGACTCGCGCCATCAGCGGCGTGACCTCGCTGAGGTCCGAGAAGTCCTGCCAGTCAAGCAGGATGCCGCCCGCCCGGGCCATGGCGACCAGATGGATCAGCAGGTTCGTCGAGCCGCCGGTGGCATTCAGGCCGATGATGCCATTGACGAAGGCGCGCTCGTCGAGAATGTCGCAGACCGGCGTGTAGTCGTTGCCGAGCGCGCTCAGCGACAGTGCGCGGCGGGCCCCCTCGCAGGTCAGGGCGTCGCGCAATTCGGTGTTGGGCGGCACGAAACTGGCCCCCGGCAGGTGCAGCCCCATGAACTCCATCAGCATCTGGTTCGTGTTGGCCGTGCCATAGAAGGTGCAGGTTCCGGGCCCGTGATAGGCGGCCATCTCGGCGGCCATCAGCGCGTCCCGGCCGACTTCGCCGGCGGCGAACTGGCGCCGGACCTTGGCTTTCTCTTCGTTAGACAGACCGCTTTCCATTGGTCCTGCGGGCAGGAACACCGCCGGCAAATGCCCGAAGGCCTGTGCCGCGATGACGAGGCCGGGAACGATCTTGTCGCAGACGCCGAGAAACACCGCGGCGTCGAAGGTGTTGTGGCTGAGCGCCACCGAGGCGGCGAGCGCAATCACGTCGCGCGAAAACAGGGACAGCTCCATACCTGCCTCGCCCTGGGTCACGCCATCGCACATCGCCGGAACCCCGCCGGCGACCTGTGCCGTTCCGCCTGCATCACGCGCTGCCTGCCGGATCAGTTCAGGGTAGCGTTCATAGGGCTGATGTGCCGACAACATGTCGTTGTAGGTGGTGACAATTCCCAGATTGCCCGCCGAACCGCCCGCCAAGGCGTCCTTGTCGGCCCCGCTGGCCGCATAGGCATGCGCCTGACCGCTGCAGGAAAGATGCGCCCGGGCCGGTCCTTTGGAATGGGCCGCTGCCATGCGGTCGAGATAGGGGTTTCGGGTTGCTTCGCTGCGCGCGATGATCCGGTCTGTCACGCGTCGGACGGTATCGATCGGGGTCGTCATTATTCCCCTCCATTTGTGTAGTGAACTGTCAGGTTTCGGCGCCCCAGAACGATCCGAACTGGCGCTTGCATGGCAGAGCCTTCGCTTTCGGCGTGGCGCAGCGCCGCGAGCTTTTCTGGCCCTTTGATCAGCAGGTGCAGATGCGTCGCGCCTGTCAGGGCGGACGCCGTCAGCGAGACGCGCGGTTCTTCCGCGCCCGAAGCGCGCATCGGGATAAGAACGTCCGGGCCCGCGACGTCCAGCGCCTTGGCGAGGTTGTCGCCGCCGGGAAATAGGCTCGCCACGTGCATGTCTGCACCCATGCCAAGAACGCAGACGTCGATTAAAGAAACCTTCCGAACACCGGCCGAAAGCTGTTCCAGAACGCTTTCCGGCGTTGCTCCGGCGGCGTATAGCGGCACGATCGTTGCCTCCGCTGCCGCGTTTCGGACGAACTGTTCTCTCAGTAGGCGCGTGTTTGACCGCGGTTCGGTTTCGGGAACGAAGCGTTCGTCGGACAGCAGGACCGAAACGCGGTTCCATTCGAGCGCGGCATTTGAAAGTTCTGCCAGAAATCGGGCCGGCGTCGTGCCGCCGGGCACGGCCAGCGTGGCCTTTTCCTGATGCGCCAACGTGTCCGACAGCTGCTTCGCCACGACGGAGGCGAGTTCCGCGGCTTGCTGAGCTGGGTCTGAATATTCGATGAATTCATGCATGGTTACGCCTCGATTTCACGCCAGCGGCGCCCGTCGCGGTGCATCAGCATCAGTGCGTCCTCTGGGCCCGAACTGCCGGCGTCGTAGGGCGCGGGATGTTGCCGGGCGTCCTCCCAGTTGGCGATGATCGGATCGGCCCAGGCCCAGGCGGCTTCGACTTCGTCGCCGCGCATGAACAGGGTCTGGTCGCCGCGGATCACGTCCATGATCAACCGTTCATAGGCGTCTTGCGCCTCGGCATGGGGCCCAAGCGCGTCGGCAAAGGTCATGTCGAGCGTAACCTCGGCCAGCCGCAAACCGCCCGGCCCCGGCTCTTTGATCGTCGTGCGCAGGGTGATGCCTTCGTCCGGCTGCAGGCGGATGATAAGGGCATTGCCGCGCAAGCCTTCGGTCTTGGGGAACATCATGTGCGGCGGGTCGCGGAACATGACCACGATCTCCGATGCGCGCGCCCGCAGCTTCTTGCCGGTGCGCAGATAGAACGGCGTGCCGGCCCACCGCCAGTTGCCGATGTTCACTTTCATCGCGACGAAACTCTCGGTGCGGCTGTCGGGATCGCCGGCATGATCGCGATAGCCGTCCGCCGCACCCTTGCCGCGGTATTGCCCGCGGACGATATCGGCCGGCTCAACCGGTTCCAACGCCTCGATCACCTTGACCTTCTCGTCCCGCACGGCGTTTGGATGCAGCCGGGAAGGCGGTTCCATCGCGGTCAGGCACAAAAGCTGCATCAGGTGGTTCTGCACCATGTCGCGCATGGCGCCCGAGCGGTCATAGTATCCGCCGCGGCCTTCGACGCCGAGGCTTTCCGCCACCGTGATCTGGACATGATCGACATGTGTGGAGTTCCACAGTGGTTCCCACAGCGAGTTGGCAAAGCGCAGCGCCATCAGGTTCTGCACGGTCTCCTTGCCGAGGTAATGGTCGATCCGGTAGATCTGGTGTTCCGCGAAACCGTTGAGCAGGTCGGCGTTCAGGGCCTTGGCCGATGCCAGATCATGGCCGAAGGGTTTTTCCACCACGATCCGGCTGTCGGGTGTTGCGATTCCGTGTTCGTTCAGGTTGTCGGCGATGGCCCCGAACAAAGTCGGCGAAACCGAAAGGTAGAAGGCGCGGATCACATCCGGGCGCATGAGTTCGGCAAGTTCGGGCCAGCCTTTCGTGCCGGTGACATCGACCCTGACATAGTCGAGCTTTTCGAGGAAGCGGTTCACCAGCCCCTTCTGCCCGGACGCCTGGGGCACAAATTCGAGCAGGCTTTCTCCAACCAGGTCGCGGAAGGTGGCGCGGTCCAAGTCCGACCGTGCCGCCCCTAAGATCCGAGCGTGTTCCGGCATCTGTCCTACCGCGAAGCGGTGGAAAAGGCCGGGCAGGATTTTCCGGCGGGCGAGGTCTCCGGTCGCGCCGAAGATGACAAGATCGAAGGGATCCACCGGGATGACACGCGAGACCATTTGCTCAGCTCGCCAGTTTGAGATGATCGGAGGCGTTCAGCAGCGCGCCGATGCGGCGGCCGGTGTCGATCATGCGGTTCGAGAAGCCCCATTCGTTGTCGTACCAGCTGACCACGCGAACCAGGCCGCCTTCGGTGACGGAGGTCTGCGCCGCCGCGAAGCAGGACGAATGCGGATCGTGGTTGAAGTCGATCGACACCAGCGGGTCCTCTTCATAGGACAGGATGCCCGCAAGCTCGCCCCTGGCGGCCTCGGCGATCGCGGCGTTGATCTCGTCGCGCGTCGCCGGGCGCTCCGGCATGAAGCTGAGATCCACCAGCGACACGTTGGGCGTGGGCACCCGCACGGCCGATCCTTCCAGCCTGCCCTTGAGCTGCGGCAGAACCTCGGAGATCGCGCGCGCGGCGCCGGTCGAGGTGGGCACCATCGACATCGACGCGGCCCGGGCGCGATAGAGGTCGCGGTGGTTGGTGTCGTGGCTGGGCTGATCGCCGGTGAAGGCATGGATCGTGGTCATGTAGCCGGTCTTGATGCCGAAGGCGCGGTCCAGAACCATCGCCACCGGGGCCAGGCAGTTGGTGGTGCAGGAGGCGTTGGAGACGATCACGTCCCCGGCGGTCAGGTCCATGTGGTTGACGCCGTAGACCACGGTCCGGTCCACATCGGTGCCGGGAGCCGAGATCAGCACGCGCTTGGAGCCGTTCTTCAGATGCAGCGCCGCCTGCTCGCGCGTGGTGAAGAGGCCGGTGCATTCATAGGCGACATCGACATCGCTCCAAGGCAGATCCTCGGGATTGCGGATCGCGGTGAGGCGGATCCTGCGGTTGCCGACGATCAGCATATCCCCATCCACTTGCACCGGTTCACGCAGACGCCCGTGAACGCTGTCGTATTTCAGCAGATGGGCGATGTTCTTCGGCGGCGCGAGATCGTTGATCGCGACGACCGCGATGTCTTCCGTGCCCTGTTCGATCAGGGCGCGCAGCACGCCCCGGCCAATCCGCCCAAAGCCGTTGATGGCAATCTTGATCGTCATGTCTTGTCCTCCGAGTGTTTCCGTTTCCGCGGCGAAGTGTTTGCGCTAACAGTCTGCGGTAAAAAAATGATGCCGTCCCTATCCGTCAATTCACAACTCTCCGGCCCATGGGGGATTGGCGCCGACCCGCGACACGGTGATGGCCGCGACCTTTGCGCCGTGTGTCATGGCCTCTTCCAAAGTTGCCGGCGACAAGGCGGCCAGTTCGGACTTGGTCAGTTTGCCGAGTTCGGACAGTTTTGCCATGACGCCTGCATTGAACGTGTCGCCGGCGCCAACGGTGTCGGCGATTTCGGTCCGGTGCGCAGGCACATGAACTTCCGCACCGTTCGCCAGGAATCCGGTCGCGCCCTCGCCGCCACGGGTCAGAATGACGACGGATGGTCCCTTGTGCAGCAGGATCTCGACCTTTTCGCGCAGGGACAGGGGTTCAGGCTGAATCCAGTTCAGGTCTTCGTCCGAAACCTTGATGATGTCCGCCAGTGCCACCATGCGGTCCAGCCGGTTGCGATAGCGCCCGATGTCCCGAATGAATCGGGGGCGGATGTTCGGATCCAGAACGACCGCACGGCCGGGACCCTCGCGTTCAAGAAGGGCGGAATAGGCGTTTGCGCCGGGTTCGCAGGCAAGGCTGATCCCCCCGAAGTAGAGGGCGGACACCTCCGCGGACAGGGCTGGCATCACATCTGCTGACAGCATGCGACCGGCCGTGTTTTCATCGAAAAAACAATAGGTCGCATGACCGTTCATGAGGCGTACGAACGCCAGGGTGGTCGGACGGTCCGAGGTGACGATGTGCGATGTGTCCACATGGCTGGCTTTCAACGCATCTGCAAGCTGTCGCCCGAACATGTCTGTCGACAAGCCAGTCAACATGCCGGTTTGTACACCGAGGCGCCCCAGCGCGATCGCCGTATTGAATACGGCGCCGCCGGAATGGGGAACGAACCCGTCGCGTCCCGTCCCGGTCGGTGCGGGGATCATGTCGATCAGGGCTTCTCCGCAACACAAGATCATGGGTTCAGCCTTTCAGAAAAGCGTTGCGGTCCACGAGGAACCGTTCGGACAGGGGCAGGCTTGCCGCGCCAAGCGCGCGGGCATCACCGCCAATGCTCCCCGCGCGGATCTGCGGCGCCTGGACGCCGGGCAAGGCAATGGCGTCGATCCGCTGTTGGACGCGTTCCACCAGATCGGCCCGCACCCGAGCCGGCATCCACCCGTCCACGACGACGCATTCGAAATCGATCAGGCAGGCCGAGGACAGCGCGGCGCAGGCAAGGCCGTTGGCCGCTTCCTCCGTCCAAGAATTCAGCGTTTCCTCGGCAACGGACCAACTTTCCGGGTCGTCCCAGAGCGAGTTGCTTTCGCCGCCATGAACGAGCACGGTTTTCTCCAGCGCCGCCAGCGAGGCCACGTCCACAAGTTGCTTGGTCGTAGTGCCCGTGATCCTGATCGGCACGGACCCGAGCGCCGCTGCGTTCCCGGTGCGGCCGGTATAAAGCATGTTGTCCAGAACCAGCCCACCGCCGACGAAGAAGCCGATGAAGAAGAAGAGAAAATCCCGTGGCTTGGTCTGGTCTCCGAAAACGAGTTCCGCACCGCAGGCCGCGGAGGCGTCATTGCTGAGATAGACCGGAAAGTCGAAACGCTCTCGGATTGTTGCAGCAATGTCAAAGTCTCGCCAGCCGGCCATTTCGGAAGGGGCAACACTCAGCGCCTCGGCCCAATCCCAAAGTTGAAACGGCATGGCAATGCCCAACCCCGCAACGCGATTTCGGTGTTCTGGCGGCAGGCGGTCGAGAATTTGACCGATGGCCTTGTGCGCGAACTCCACGACCCTGTCGGGAGCAGGGTAGGCGTGTTTCTCTTGGACCCTGTCCACAACCTGTCCAAGGAAATCCGTCAGGACAAGATCCAGGCTGCGCCGGCCGACCTTGAGGCCAAGGAAGAAGGCGCCCTCCCGGTTCAACCGCATGGGCACCGAGGGTTGCCCTACCTTGCCACGAACGGGCTCGCCTTTTTCAAGTAGCCCATCCGCTTCCAGAGAGCGCATGATCACGGAAACAGTCTGGGCAGACAGGCCGGTCATTCGGGCGATGTCCGCCTTGGCCAGGGCGCCCGACTGACGGATCAGAGACAGGACAAGGCGTTCGTTGTAGGCACGCATCCCGCTTTGATTTGACCCACGCGCGGTCACGGAGGTGACGCGGGTCAGGTCTTCTTCGTACTGCGTTGTTGCGTGTTGCATGGATTCTTCGTCAGTGGCGTGTTTTGCGGGGAATGTGGTTCAATCCGGTCATCGAGTCAATAAATAAATCACTGTGATTTATTAAAAGGCCTTTTCGCGCAGTTCAGCCATGTACCTTGGTGGACCAAGGGCAGGCAGCCTTGCCAAGCTTGATTTTTCGCAAGCCTTGTTCATATTGAAAAGAAAAAAATTTGCGCGCGGCAAGTTTAGTGATTGCGGGATGAAATGACTCAGAAGATACGAAACATGGAAGAGTTCGCGGCCATCAGCGGCATCTCTCGCCCGACCCTGTCGAAATTCTTCAACGACCCCGAAAGTGTCAGGCGTTCGACCCGGGAGCGGATCGAGAAGGCGCTCGAGAAGTACGATTACCGGCCAAACGTCTTCGCCATGAACCAGAACCGGAGCAAGACCAAGAACGTCGGGATCGTCGTGCCCTACTTGGCGGATCCGTTTTTTTCCGAGATCGGGCGCGCAGTCGAACTTGCCTGCCTGGATGCGGGCTACAGTCCGATTTTGCACAGTTCGCATGGCAGCCCACAACTGGAGAACGATAACCTGGATTCCTTGAGATCGCTCAAGCCGGCAGGCGTTCTCCTTGCACCGTTCGGCCGGGCGTCAGACAGGAAATTCATCCAGGAATTCGCGCGCGAAGTGCCATTAGTGCTGTTCGACGCCAACATCGAAGGCGCGGGAGAAGCGTTCATCGGAACGGACAATTTCCAGAGCATAGGATTGGTCGTTGAATATCTGTGCCGAAGCGGAGAACCGCCCTGCTTCTTCGAGATGAAAACGCCCTCGAACCCGAATGCGAACAAACGCCGTCAAGCCTATCTGGAGGCGATGGCACGGCAGGGGCACCCTGCGCATATCTTCCAGGCCGAAGGAGACGGGTGGGACTTCGAGGAGATCGGAAGTGTCGAAGGGGGGCGAATGCTGGCCGACAGGGTCTTTCCCACAAACACGGTTTTGTGCAGCAACGATCGCCTTGCCATCGGCATGCTGTCAGCGGCCTACCGTCAAGGGATCCGCGTGGGCCGGGGGCCGGACTGCACACTCCGTGTGGCCGGTCATGACGACCATCCGTTCTCGCGCTTTACCTGTCCATCCCTGACGACGATTGCGCAGGATTACTCCGCGATTGCGGATCACGCTGCCAGTGCCCTGTTTGCAATTTTGGAATCGGAGCGGCGGCCCGCGGCGCGTGAAGAGACCCTATTCGAGGGCAAGCTCGTGATGCGGGAGTCCGCCTAACCGCTTGTTATCTGGACCAGTAACCATAAAAATTGACGCGCGTAAAAAAAGAATTGACTGCGCGTCGCGAAATATCCTATTCTCTTCTGCATCATCCATACAGGGAGGACTCGGATGTCTCTGAAGAATTCACTTCTCACCGCGACGGCTCTGGCGGTGGTCACCGCAGGCGGCGCTTTCGCCGAAACCACCGTCACAATTGCCACCGTGAACAATGGCGACATGATCCGCATGCAGGGTCTGGCCGATGAATTCACGGCGGCCAACCCCGACATCAAACTGGAATGGGTGACACTGGAAGAAAACGTGCTGCGTCAGCGCGTGACCCAGGACATCGCCGCCAAGGGCGGCCAGTTCGACGTCATGACCATCGGCACCTACGAGGTTCCGATCTGGGGCAGCCAAGGCTGGCTCGTGTCGCTGAACGACATGCCTGACGAATGGGATGCCGACGACCTGTTGCCCGCCATCCGCGGCGGCCTGACCGTGGACGGCGAACTCTATGCCGCGCCGTTCTACGGCGAAAGCTCGATGGTCATGTACCGCACCGACCTGATGGAGAAGGCCGGTCTGGAAATGCCCGCAGCCCCGACCTGGGACTTCATCAAGCAGGCGGCCGCCGCGATGACCGACAAGGACAACGAGATCTACGGCATCTGCCTGCGCGGCAAGGCGGGTTGGGGCGAGAACATGGCCTTCCTGACCGCCATGTCGAATTCTTTCGGCGCACGCTGGTTTGACGAGAACTGGCAGCCGGAACTCAATGGCGAAGAATGGACGGCCACCGTCAATTATTACATGGACCTGATGAACAACTACGGTCCTCCGGGCGCCTCGACCAATGGCTTCAACGAAAACCTGTCGCTGTTCCAGCAGGGCAAATGCGGTATGTGGATCGATGCCACCGTTGCCGCGTCCTTTGTGACCAACCCCAACGACTCGACCGTCGCCGACAAGGTCGGCTTCGCACTGGCGCCGGACAACGGCCTGGGCAAACGCGGCAACTGGCTCTGGGCGTGGTCCCTGGCGATCCCGGCAGGGTCTGATGCCACTGACGCGGCCAAGAAATTCGTCGCCTGGGCAACTTCGAAAGACTACACCGCACTCGTCGCCTCGAAAGAGGGATGGGCCAATGTTCCGCCCGGCACCCGGACCTCGCTCTACGAGAATCCGGAATACCAGAGCGCCGCGCCCTTTGCGGAAATGACCCTGGGATCGATCAACGCCGCTGACCCGACCAACCCGTCGGTCAAGCCGGTCCCCTACACGGGCGTCCAGTTCGTGGCTATTCCCGAGTTCGCGGGCATCGCAACTCAGGTCGGCCAGGAAATCTCCGCCGCACTTGCGGGCCAGCAATCGGTCGCCGAGGCGCTCGAAAAGGCGCAGGCGCTTGCCGCTGACGAAATGGAAGCTGCCGGCTACTGACCGGCTTCCGCCCAGCCCCGGGGGAACCTTCCTTCTCCCCTGTCTCCCCCGGGGTCCAATTCTCTCTCTATGTCGCTAACCCGCTTCAGGTAGCCTGAGGGCGACCAACAGAGGAGGTGTGCCCCATGGCAACCCAACATTCCAGATCTGCGGCGCGCCTGATGATGGCACCGGCGGTGGTCCTGCTCCTCGGATGGATGCTCGTCCCGCTGATCATGACCCTCTACTTCTCATTCAAGAAATACCTTCCCCTGCGGGGCGGCGACCTGGGTTGGGTCGGGTTCGACAACTATGTCCGCTTCGTGACCTCCAGCGCCTTCTGGCCTTCGGTTCTGGCTACCTTGGCCATTGTCGGCGGCGTGCTGGTCATCACGGTCGTCTTCGGTGTCTTGCTGGCAATCCTGCTCAATCAGCCCATGTGGGGCCAGGGGATCGTTCGCATCCTCGTCATTGCGCCGTTCTTCGTCATGCCCACCGTGTCGGCACTGGTGTGGAAGAACATGTTCATGGATCCCGTGAACGGGCTTTTCGCGCATCTATGGAAATTCTTCGGCGCACAGCCGGTCGAATGGCTGAGCCAGGCGTCACTGCAGTCGATCGTCATGATCGTGTCCTGGCAATGGCTGCCCTTTGCGACGTTGATCCTGCTGACGGCCATCCAGTCGCTCGACAGCGAACAGCTCGAGGCTGCGGAAATGGATGGCGCTTCACCGCTCAAGCGTTTCGCCTACATCACCTTGCCGCATCTCAGCCGCGCCATCACGGTCGTGGTCCTGATCCAGACGATTTTCCTTCTGGCGATCTTCGCCGAGATCTTCGTGACCACTCAAGGCTCCTTCGGCACCCGCACCCTGACCTATCTGATTTATCAGCGCGTGCTGGAAAGTCAGAATGTCGGGCTCGGCTCGGCGGGCGGTGTCTATGCAATCATTCTCGCCAACATTGTCGCCATCTTCCTGATGCGCATCGTCGGCAAGAACCTGGACGCGTGAGGAGGATTTCATGGCGCGCGCAGTTACGCAGCAACGCAAGATCATCAACACCGTCCTCGCCTGGGGTGTCGGACTTCTGATCTTCTTCCCGATCCTCTGGACCATTCTGACCAGCTTCAAGACCGAAGCACAGGCCATCTCGGATCCGCCGGTCTTCCTGTTCTTCGACTGGACCCTGGAAAACTATGCCGTGGTTCAGGAACGTTCCGACTACATGCGGTACCTGTGGAATTCGGTCATTATCGCCGGCGGGTCCACGGTGCTGGGGATCATCGTCGCGGTCCCGGCCGCCTGGTCGATGGCCTTCGTACCATCGACCCGCACCAAGGATATCCTCCTTTGGATGCTCTCCACCAAGATGCTCCCGGCGGTTGGTGTTCTGTATCCGATCTACCTGATCTTCATCAAACTGGGGCTCCTCGATAGCCGGACCGGCCTCGTCATCGTGCTGATGCTGATGAATCTGCCGATCATCGTCTGGATGCTGTACACGTACTTCCGCGAGATCCCGGGCGAAATCCTCGAGGCCGCGCGCATGGACGGGGCAACGCTGAAGGAGGAAATCCTTTACGTGCTGACCCCCATGGCCGTGCCCGGCATCGCCTCGACGCTGCTTCTGAACTTCATTCTGGCTTGGAACGAGGCTTTCTGGACCCTCAACCTTACCGCGGCCAAGGCCGCCCCCCTGACGGCCTTCATCGCCAGCTATTCCAGCCCCGAAGGGCTTTTCTACGCCAAGCTCAGCGCGGCTTCGACCATGGCGATCGCGCCGATCCTGATCCTCGGCTGGTTCAGCCAGAAACAACTCGTCAGCGGCCTGACCTTCGGCGCCGTCAAATAAGGAGATACACACATGGGACGTATCACACTGGACAAGGTCTCCAAAAGGTTCGGCGACGTAGAAGTCATCCCCCCGCTGGACCTGACGATCGAAGATGGCGAGTTCACGGTCTTCGTCGGCCCCTCGGGATGCGGGAAATCCACCCTTCTGCGCCTGATTGCGGGGCTGGAGGACACCACAAGCGGGCAAATCCGTATTGACAGTCAGGACGCCACCCACGTGCCCCCCGCCAAGCGCGGTCTGGCGATGGTGTTCCAGTCATATGCGCTGTATCCACACATGTCGGTGCGCAAGAACATTGCCTTTCCGATGAAGATGGCGGGGGTTCCCGAAGACGAGCAAAAGCGCCGGATCGAGGCCGCGGCCAATGCTTTGAACCTGACCGACTATCTTGACCGGCGTCCGGGCCAACTCTCGGGAGGACAGCGCCAGCGCGTGGCGATTGGCCGGGCGATCGTTCGTGAGCCCTCCGCCTTTCTCTTCGACGAACCATTGTCCAACCTGGACGCCGCGTTGCGGGTCGGGATGCGGCTGGAGATCAGCGAACTGCACGAGCGGCTGAAAACCACCATGATCTATGTGACCCACGATCAGGTCGAGGCAATGACCATGGCCGACAAGATCGTGGTGCTGCAGGCCGGCGTGATCGAACAGGTCGGGTCACCGCTGGAACTGTACCACGAGCCCCGGAACAAGTTCGTCGCCGGGTTCATCGGATCGCCCAAAATGAACTTCATCGAGGGTGCCGAGGCCGGCAAGCACGGAGCCCACACGATTGGCATCCGCCCCGAGCATATCGCGGTTTCAGCCGATGAGGGCCCGTGGTCCGGTGCGGTGAGCGTTTCGGAACACCTGGGATCGGACACGTTCTTCCATGTTCACGATACTGGTCTCGCGGAGACCATCACGGTTCGCGCGGACGGTGAAGTCGGTTTCCGCCATGGCGACCGCATCCGCCTGACGCCGCGGGCGGAACTGATCCACAAGTTCGACGAAAACGGCCTGAGGATCGCATGACACGTCTCGCCGGGAAATCGGCGCTCATCACGGGCGCGGCCCGGGGCATCGGGCGCGCCTTTGCCGAGGCGTATGTCCGCGAAGGCGCGCGCGTGGCAATCGCCGATATCGAATTCGACCGGGCCCGCGAAGCTGCTGTGACTCTGGGCGATGCGGCAATCGCCGTCGAGATCGACGTTTCCGATCAGGCCAGCATCGACCGCGCCGTCCAGGATACGATCAAGGCCTTCGGGCAGATAGACATCCTGATCAACAATGCGGCGGTTTTCACGGCGGCACCGATCGTCGAGATCAGCCGCGCCGACTATGACCGCGTCTTCGACATCAACGTCGCGGGCACGCTGTTCACTCTGCAATCCGTGGCGTGGCACATGATCGAGCGCGGACAGGGGGGCAAGATCATCAACATGGCAAGCCAGGCCGGCCGGCGTGGTGAGCCCCTTGTCGCCGTTTATTGCGCGTCCAAGGCCGCGGTCATCAGCCTGACCCAATCCGCGGGGCTCAATCTGATCAGACACGGCATCAACGTCAACGCCATTGCACCCGGCGTGGTCGATGGCGAGCACTGGGACGATGTGGATGCATTCTTCGCCAAATACGAAGGCAAGGCGCCGGGCCAGAAGAAGGAAGAGGTCGGTCAGGCGGTTCCCTTCGGCCGCATGGGCGTGGCGAAGGATCTGACTGGCATGGCGGTCTTTCTTGCAAGCGACGAGGCAAACTACGTCGTTGCTCAATGTTACAACGTGGACGGTGGCCAATGGATGAGCTGATCCCCCTTTCCAACTCCACGCTCGGTCAGCTTGCCATCGAGCATCCCCGCTATGACCGCAAGGCGCTCACGCCTGGCATCGTTCATGTCGGCGTCGGAAACTTCCACCGTGCGCACCAGGCTTGGTACCTGCATCGCCTGATGCAGGCGGGGCGGGCCCGCGATTGGGCGATCGTAGGCGCGGGCGTCCGTCCTTATGACACCGCAATGCGTGAAAAGCTGTTGGCGCAGGATTGCCTGACCACCTTGATCGAGCTTGATCCCGAGGGCACCTCGGCCGAGGTGATCGGATCCATGATTGACTATCTGCCCGTCGAGGCCGGCAATGGCCCCCTGATCCGCGCGATGGCAAACCCGGCCATCCGCATCGTCGCTCTGACGGTCACCGAGAGCGGGTACTACGTGGATCCGGTGAGCAAGGGTTTTGACGCCAACCATCCAGATATCCAGCACGACGCTGCGCATCCCGACGTGCCGCGCACAGTTTTCGGCGCGATGGTCGCCGCCTATCGCATGCGTCGCGCGGCAGGCCATGACCCGTTCACCGGCCTGAGCTGCGACAATCTGCAAGGAAACGGCGCAATCCTGCGCCAGGCCGTTGTTTCGCTGGCACGGCTGTCGGATCCCGACTTGTCCGATTGGATCGAAGCCAATGCGAGCTTTCCGAATTCCATGGTCGATTGCATCGCCCCGGCGACAGGCCCCAAGGAACTGGCCCTGAGCCGGGATTTCGGGGTCGTCGATGCGGCTCCGGTGACTCATGAGGCGTTCCGGCAATGGGTGATCGAAGACAACTTTTGCACCGGGCGGCCAGACTGGGATCTTGTCGGTGCGACATTCTCGGATGACGTTCACGCCTACGAGAAGATGAAGATCCGCATCCTCAACGCCGGCCACCAGGTTCTTGCCAATGCCGGCGAAATCCTCGGGCTCGAAACCATCGCCGAGTGCATGGCCCATCCGCTGGTATCTGCGATGTTCCGCAAGGTGCAGGCTACGGAGATCGCTCAGACAGTTGCCGCGGTTCCGGGCACCACGCCTCTATCTTACGTCGACCTCATCGAGAGGCGGTTCGCCAATCCGAAAATCGTGGACACGACGCGGCGTGTGGCCTTCGACGGCTCCGCCCGCCACACCGGATTTGTATTGCCGATCGTTCGCGATCAACTTGCGGCAGGCCGGTCGGTTGAAGGTCTTGCTCTGGTCGAGGCCCTTTGGGCGCGCATGTGCGAAGGAACACGTGAAGACGGGTCTGCAATCGAGCCGAATGACCCTTTCTGGACCGATCTGACCGCAGTTGCGCGTGACGCACGTGAACGTCCCAGCGCCTGGCTGGAGCAGAGCCGGTTCTACGGCGAACTGCAGCAGGTACAACCATTCGCTACGGCCTTTGAGCGGTGGTTGCGCCTGATCTGGGAGGAAGGCTGCGACACGGCCATGAAAGACTACTTGGCAGTCGAGTCCGACTCAGCTGCTGGAACCGGTTGACGCGGGCGTCACCTCTTTTCCTGAACCATACGGTGATGTCGCCCATGGCTCTGGTGCGAGCGATCCCTCGAACGCAGGAAATGCTGCGCGATACACCAGTGGCAGAAATGCGAAAGTTGCAGCGCAGCGACAACGTGGCCAATGAACGTCGGCTCTGGGCCGGGAACGCCAGTTGGCGTCTCGTTGCCGAAGGTCCGTTTTGTCCCGCATCTCGGACATAGACCCTATTCTGCTGAACGTCCGTTCTATGGCGAAAGCAGACATAGCGCAGCGTAGCCACGACTTCGTCAGCGTGAATGTCTGCTTCTGTCGAAAAGCGGTCATCTTTAAATTCCGCTCGAAGTTCCGCTGTGCGGGACAAACCTGCCTGATGCCGCCGCAGCAAGACTTCGCGACAGACGGCGACCACATCTCTGTGCCCGTCGCGGCGGCGCGGCACAACTTCCCCGAAGCGGTCATTGAACGCCGCCAAAATAGCCCGAATTGGAACCGGTCGTTTGCCGCACCGGCGTCGGATGTCTCACATGCGGGACTGAACTGCCATTCACATGCGATTGTTGATGGTACCGTTGGAGCGGTTCGGGTCTGTTGGCGTGCGCTCAAAAACACTGGTATCAAACCGCAAACCGTTGGCAGACAAATTGCCGAAATATTGCGCAGACCCAAGTTCGGGTTCAATCCGCAAATGCAACGTAGCGAAGCGCTGCGGGTGTCTCTTTCGAGCCACATATTTAACTTCGCAACCAAGTGAGGGCGGTTTGCTCGTGCAAAAAAGGTTCGCAGTATGACACATATCAAAACCAGCATGTGTATTGCGCCTTAAAACGTTTTCAGTACTCAGCAACCATCGTTGGTTTTGCTGGCAGGAAAAGAGAAAGAGTAGAATGAGTAAAAAAGTGAACAATCTTCTTCGGACAGCAGCGCCCTTGGCGCTGGCGGTATTCGCCAACGGTGGCGCACAGGCCGACTTACTCTCTGAGGATGTGCTTGTTGGTACCTCAGGTGATGGTCTGATTTTCGCAGATCCCTCCGAGGGCGTCTTGGAACCGGGCATCAAAAGCGTAACGTTCACACGCACACGGGTGCCGGATGGCATGGGCGGGTTCACATATGTTGATCCGTTTGAGGAGATCATAACCGATCTCTCGGGTCTTGCACACCGCGGGGACGTAACGAACTGCCTGATGGCCAACAAAGCCAATGTCTTTTGTGATTCCGAAGGCGGTTCCGGAAAACGGATAAAGGTACAACTTACCGGGAGAAACCCGTTCGACATTAGGTTGCGCACGGTACCATCGGCCACATACCCGTCGGTGGATTACTTCACATTTGGAAAAGTCACCAACAAGGCCGGCGCGCGAATGACTGGATTTGCACTACAGATGCTGGATTCGACCGGGCGGCCAATGGGCGAACTGAACCCTGCAAATGCAGTGCTCTTCAATCTGGGCGCGACCGGGATAGGAATAGGCTCAAGGCTGCCTGACGGCCTGTTTGGTGCAGGTGGTCAAGAAGGTGAAATCGGATTTTTCTCGACTGACCGGGCGTCATTGGCACGCACAAGCAGCGCTGACACGCTTTTGTTCGGCGCATTGAGCAATGCCGAGTACGTCGCAAACTTTGGAACGGCGTTTTTGGATCAAACGCTCTTGCCGGATGGGTTGTTTTGGGATGACAACAGCGATCCGTCGGACGAAGCAGCCTTGGTTGCGTGGAACAACCTGGCCGCAGGTGGATGGACTTACGGAAACCTCGCGCTCAATGCAAATCTAAATGCCAAGTTGCAGGAACTTGCCGCCGATTTGGGAGTAAGCGTCGCGGAACTGCAATACGCGCCCGGAGCGTTGGTTCCCGCGAACGTTGTCGCGGCCGCGGACGCAAATGGCTTGTTTAGTACTGGCTTGATTGAGGATTTGGCGAATAGCAACCTCAACTTCACCATAACAGTTGGGAGCGTGGAAGCGGGGCAGTTTGTCTGGCGGATCGTTCCCACGTTTGCGCCTATCGTCGAAGGCACTGAAACTGACTATCAATTCCGGGTCGCTGGAAATCTGGATGCCGTTGCCAACGTACCGTTCTTGGATATTGGCAATGCATCCGAGTACAGAGCAGCAATCGACCAAATCCTCGCCTTGGACTCGTCAGAGCGTGGCAGGGCTATCGAAAGCATCGGCCACAGCTTTGCTCCTGCCTACGTAAGCCTCGGGTTCGAAGCTGCAAGAAACCAAATAAATCTGATTACTGATACTGCGCCTTGGCAAAACAGTCAGGACGGCGGCATGGTCACCCAAGGTGGTGGTGGGTCCTGGAAGTTTGACGATGGCCTTTACGGATTGATCGATCTTGGAGGCGTACGCGCCGAATACGACCCGACAGCCGGTTCGGTCGGGTACGAGATCGACCTGAAGTCCCTGTCGCTTGGGCTGGAAAAGCGTATCAACTTGAACACTTCTCTAGGCGTGATGGTTTCAGCATCCAATGGTTCTGCGGACGCCAATGGCGGTTTGGGCTCAATCGACGTCGACGCCTATTCAATCGCCGGGTTCGTGAGGTCGAATTTCACAAACGGCACGCAAGCGCAGGCGGTGCTTGGATACCAAGACTTGTCGTATGACTCTGAACGCGCTGTTCTTGGAAGACAGGCCTCTGCGTCTCCCGACGGGTCGCAGTGGTTTGCGGCGCTAAGAGCTGATCACCTTTTTGATCTGAAGCCTGCGTTGCGCTTTGGCCCCACCGCCTCTTTGGGATACTACGATGTGTCGGTCGACGGCTTTTCGGAGAGCAATGCCGGAGCGTTCAATCTGGCAGTCGGAGATCAGGACGTAGGCACGTTTCTGGGGTCAATCGGCGTCCGAGGCGAATATGGACTGCCATCCGCAGGCAACGGTAGCCGCCTGACAGGCAGCCTTCAGTATGCGTTCGTGAATGAGACGGGCGTGGGAACCGCGGTCGGTTTCGTGGGGCTACCCGGCTACGATGTACCCGGATTGGCGCTGGATGATCAATGGGTGGATGTAATGCTCGGTTTCGAGGCAGATGTTTCATCCAGCGGGGATGTTCAGACAACGCTTCGCGCAGGTTACAGCGGAGCATTCGGAAGCGACTACGAAAGCCACGGTTTGAACTTGGGTTTGAACGTTCTATTCTGACTCTTTTCTGCAAGTAATCATGCGACCGCCTTGCACCAAAGGCGGTCGTCTTTTTTCGGATCGGTGATTGGCGCAATGCAAGTAACCCTCAGTCACCACTTTGACTGCTCCGGGCTCGGTGCAGCCGCTGCAGCCAGGTGGGAGCAACGACTGGTTAGAGATGACGGACTACTGTTGCCGTCCGCCAAACGCTCAGATGTCGATTTTCTCGGCGATGCTCAGCGCGTCATCGAGTTCGACGCCAAGGTAGCGGACCGTGCTGTCCACCTTTGTGTGACCGAGCAGGAGTTGAACCGCCCGCAGATTGCCGGTCTTCCGGTAGATCAACGCGGCCTTCGTCCGCCGTAGGGAATGTGTTCCATACCCGCTTGGATCGAGGCCGATCGCAGACACCCAGTCATGAACAAGACGCGCGTACTGTCTCGTCGAGATGTACGGTGAGCTGTGGAACCTGCTTGGAAACAGGAACACCTGACCGAGCATCGCTACTGACGTGACCCACGCGAGTACTGATCGCCGCGTGTTTTCCGACACTTCGAATTGAACTGGCCGCCCTGTCTTGCTCTGGATGACTGACACTCGGTCGCGGACGGTATCGCCGACGACGAGGTCCACGACCTTGAGCCGAACCAAGTCACAGCCGCGCAGTTTGCTGTCGATTGCGAGGTTGAACAGTGCGAGGTCGCGCAGGTTGTCCGCGAGCTCTATCCGGGCCCGGATTGAAAGGCGTTTCACGAAGAACTGCAGGGGTGCCGTGCCAGCAACGGTTGGCGACGGCACCCGCATCCTGAAGACCTGGGGCGGGGAGATCCATGAAGTGGTGATCACAGCGGACGGTGGCGCGATTTGGAACGGCCAGAGCTATTCCTCGCTGTCGGCGGTGGCACGGGCGATGACCGGGACCAACCGCAACGGGCCCAGGTTCTTTGGTTTGCGCGAGGTGGCAAAGCCATGATCCGCCAGCGCTGCGCCATATATACCCGCAAGTCGACCGAAGAAGGGTTGGAGCAGGACTTCAACTCGCTGGATGCGCAACGTGAGGCTTGTGCGGCCTACATCCTGAGCCAAAAGCACGAGGGCTGGGCAGAACGCACTGACCGCTATGACGATGGCGGCTTCTCCGGCGGATCCATGGATCGACCCGGGCTTGCTCGATTGCTGAGGGACGTGGAGGCGGGCCGCATCGATGTCATCGTTGTCTACAAAGTGGACCGTCTGACAAGATCTCTGGCGGATTTCGCGAAGATGGTCGACTTGTTTGACGGAGCGGGGGTGTCGTTCGTGTCGGTTACCCAAGCCTTCAATACGACCTCGTCCATGGGCCGGCTAACGCTGAACGTTCTTTTGTCCTTCGCACAGTTCGAGCGCGAGGTGACGGCCGAGCGCATCCGGGACAAGGTGGCGGCCTCCAAACGCAAGGGCATCTGGATGGGGGGTGCCGTCCCCATGGGCTACGATGTCAAAGACAAAGCCTTGATTGTTAACCCGGGTGAGGCCCAAGCGATCCACACTATATTTGCCGAGTATCTGTCGGCTGGATCGGTACGCGAACTGTCCGACAGGCTCGGCGCGCTCGGTATCGTAAGCAAACGCCGGACCGACCGGTACGGGCGCTCCACGGGAGGTACGTCCTTCTCTCGTGGTGCGCTCTACAATATCCTGCGTAACCCCATCTACATCGGCAAAACCCGTCACAACAACGAGCTCTTTGAAGGGTTGCACGAGGCGATCATCGATAATGTCACCTGGCAGAAGGTGCAGGAGCAACTCGCAGACCATGGTGGCAAGAAGATCAGCGCGTCCCGACGGTCGGCGAAGCGCTTGCTGGATGGGGTGCTCTACGATTCCAAGGGTCGCTTGATGCGCACGACCTATGCCATCAAGTCGAAGCGCTCGGGCGGAACAGAACAATCGTGGCGGTATTGGTATTACACATCCAAGCCAACCAGATCAGACGACCAAGGCCGTATCGAACGTTTTCCGGCCGGAGAAGTCGAGCGGCTGGTTCTCAGTGCGATCATAAACCACTTGGGGGATAAGATCTGGCTGACCCAGCAAATTGGATCGACGATCGATCTTGATCCTCATTCGCTCCCGGAGATCCTCTCGGCGGCGGATGTCTGGTGTGCTCAAGCCGAGGCAACAAATGACGACTCAGTATCTGAGCATCTCAGCGGGTTGATCGATCGCATTGATGCAACAAACGGACGGTTTGTTGTTCGGATCAATCTGGGTGCTTTGCTGTCATCTGAGACAACCCAGCGTCTGATTCATGCCTCCTTGGAGTTCTCATTCAAGAAGCGTCAGAACGGTCGGGCGAAGCCGATCGTCATTGCGTCGCCGGATGCACCGCAGCCAGACCGAGACCTCATCAACCTTGTTGCTGATGCGAGAAGGTGGTCGGCCGAACTTCTTGACGGCAAGTCCAGCACTGTCCGCCAGATCGAAGATCGCGAAGGGCTCCGAAGTGGATCGGTCAGTCGCATCCTGCCACTTGCCTGGCTGGCACCGGATATCTCAACCGCCATTCTCGAAGGCCGTCAGCCAGAACATCTCACAGCAAAGAAATTGCGTAGCCTTCCGGAGCTACCGCTTGACTGGCATGAACAGCGGAAGATTCTGGGCTTTCCGCATCAATAGAGCATCCGGGCCTGCCCCAAGACCTCATGCGTAAGTGCCCCGCTGAGACTTCTGCCGAAATCGCGTCAAAATGGCCCTGATCAGAGACAATATGTGAGGTCTCGACCGTCATCATGTCTCGTAAGTCACTGAAAAATATAAACTAACCGGGAGGGATGTGTATCCCACAGTTTCGTGGAGACTAAGTGGTGGTGGTCTCAGTCTTGGGCGAACTAGTCTCTGGCCCAAAATCCCTGTTTACAGGGAATTTACAGGGAAACTCGGCTGATTTGGCCTCTGAAACGTCTATTTCGGTTATTCTCGCCTTGATTCAGTGCAGGATAACAGGGGTTTAGGGGACAATTCCCTGTTCTTTCAGGAACAGGGAATTTTGTGCGCAGGAACAGGGAACGCGCTTGTGTGAACAGGGAAGGTGATCGCGCGGAACAGGGATCGCGCCAAAGCCCGTGACAAATACGGCCGTTGCGTTCAACGGAAGCCCGGCATGCCAAGCTCTTTTGGGCCACCGTCATCCTTGTCGTCTTCCGGCAATTCGGCCCAAAGCAGCGTGACTGCATGTCCGTTAGCGGCGACCCGAGTTTGCTCGTAGAGTTCAAGGTTCGACCTGCCCGTCCAGGGGTGGGAGTCCGCCTCGGCAAACTGCGTGAAACCGGGTGTTGCATTGGCAATCGCGCGATGTGCAGCTGACGTTTGCGGGATCTTGTTGCCTTTGCTGAGAGCGACGAATGGAAAGTCTGCACCCTTGGCGAAATAGCGTACGGTCCCATTTTGCGACCAGACAGCCGCCAGTGGTTCTTCGCGCCGGTTCACCATGCGCCGCACGCAGGCTTCGAGGCTTACATCGAGATGATCCCTGAGACGTTGCACGTCGCGCAGATCCGGGTCGTCCGAATAGTACGGGTCCATCAGATAATCCGGCGCAAGGAGTTCGATCGCAAACTGGTTGGCCTGCGTTTCCTGCCGCAAATGCTGTCGTCCGTCCCGAGTCTCGCGCATGTTCTGAGCTGAGCAGGTGAATCCGGTCGCCGCGGACAGTTGGTGCCGTTCCATCAGGAAATGCCCAAGCTCATGCGCGATCGTGAACCGCGCACGCCGGCGGCCTTTCGAGTTGTTGGCGAGAATGCAGCCGGTGCTTCGTACGGTATCTGTCAGCAGCATACCCTCAAACCCTTCAAAACGATCCAGCCGCACCTCCGCAATATCCAGTGCGACGGCAATGTCCTGAACCGGGACGGCGCCATCCCGTTTAGCCAGTAGCTTGTGGATCGTGCGCGCAAGTACGGCCGGGTGATGAATGTCGGCAAGATCAATGCGGTCCAACTGCACGTGTATCAGTCGGTGGTTGAGGATGTTTGCTGCATGTTTTTGATCATCTGCTCGACGATCTGTCTGTCGCGATCGGTCAGAGTGTCCAGCCCGCGATGAATCCGTTCAATCTGCATATCTCCTTCGTTCGGTTCAGCAGCTTCGCCCGTCAGCACATCGATACTGACGCCGTAATGCGCGGCCAGTTTGCGCACCAGTTCGAAGGAGGGGTTTTTGCTGCGACCTTTCTCCAGTTCCCAGACATGCGCTTTGGACACGCCGACCTTGTCGGCGACCTGCTGCAAGGACTCGCCGCTCTTCTGGCGCAGGTTGAACAGCTTTTCCCCAATGTTCATGGAAACCTCCTGTCTGATGTGTCGGACATATCCATGCGCCTGAAGTTGACGGA
Organism: Ruegeria marisrubri; assembly: GCF_001507595.1. Lineage (GTDB taxonomy): Bacteria > Pseudomonadota > Alphaproteobacteria > Rhodobacterales > Rhodobacteraceae > Ruegeria > Ruegeria marisrubri. The sequence goes on along the minus strand of NZ_LQBQ01000034.1, from coordinate 190,770 downwards.
TGTCAAATCGTAAGATATATCAAACGAAAGAGGCAGGTGTGGTGATTCCGCCCGCAAGCAGTACAGGAGCCAAATATGGCGGCTACGAACATTGAACATATCGCGATCCGCGATCTCAAACCTTGGGCGCGCAACGCCCGAACCCATTCGAAGAAACAGGTGCGGCAGATCGCCGACAGCATCGAGCAGTTCGGGTTCACCAACCCGGTGCTGATAGATGAGGCCGGAACCATCCTCGCCGGACATGGCCGGGTAGAGGCAGCGAAGCTGCTGAGCATGCATGACGTACCGTGTTTGCGCTTTGATCACATGACCGAGGCCGAGAAACGCGCCTATGTGCTGGCCGACAACAAGCTTGCGCTGAATGCTGGCTGGGACGAGGACCTGCTGGCGGCGGAACTCGGGGCGCTGATGTCCAATAACCTGGAGTTTGATGTCGGGCTCACCGGGTTCTCGATCCCGGAGATCGACAGCCTGATGGAGGCCGTGGCTCCAGAAGAAGAGGGCGATCCGGCCGACGAAAACGTGCCGGATGAGGCGCCCGCCCGCGTGCGCCCGGGCGACATCTGGCAGCTTGGACGGCACCGGCTGATCTGCGGCGATGCCCTTGAGTTGGAAACCATTGCATCTTTGATGGACGGCCAGACCGCCACGATGGTTTTTACCGATCCGCCATACAACGTCCCGATCGACGGCCATGTGGGCAACTCGGGCAAGACGCAACATCGTGAGTTTGCCATGGCTTCAGGTGAGATGTCGGTGTCGGAGTTCACGCGCTTTCTGCAGCGGGCGTTTGGCAACCTTGTTGATCACAGTATCGACGGGTCAATCCACTTCATCTGCATGGACTGGCGTCACATGGGCGAGATTCTCGAAGCGGGGCAGGCGGTCTATGATGATCTCAAGAACCTGATCGTCTGGGTCAAGGACAATGGCGGCATGGGCACCTTCTACCGCTCGCGACATGAGTTGATCTTTGCCTTCAAGAAGGGCGATGCGCCCCACATCAACACCTTCGAGTTGGGCCAGCACGGGCGGTACCGCACCAATGTCTGGGAGTATCGCGGGGTCAACACGATGCGGGCAGGGCGCATGGAAGAACTGGCGTTGCATCCGACGGTGAAGCCGGTGCAGATGATTGCCGACGCGATCCGGGATGTCTCGGGGCGCGGTGATATCGTGCTGGATGTCTTCGGTGGATCCGGTTCGACCCTGATCGCGGCAGAGAAGACCGGCCGGCGCGGGTATCTCTGCGAGTTCGACGAGATCTACTGCGATCGCATCATCGCCCGCTGGGAGGCATATGCCAAGGATGAGGCGGAGCAGGTCTTATGCGGTTGGGCACCGCCGGCTGACGCCAAAGCAATGGAGGCGGCGGAATGAGCAGTGACAAGGACAAGCGCGCTCTCGTAGCCCGTCCCGGCTACGACGTAGGCTACGGCAAGCCACCCAAAGACACCCGGTTCAAAGCGGGCCAGTCAGGCAATCCGAAGGGGCGGCCGCGTGGCGCGAAGAACAAGCGTCCGGGCATGCATGAGGAACGCATGAAGGACCTCATCCTCGATGAGGCTTACCGGGATATCACGATCCGGGAAGGGCACCGCAGCGTGACTATACCCATGGCGCAAGCAGTCATGCGCTCTCTGGCTGTGAACGCCGCAAAAGGCCAGCACCGGTCGCAGCGACTCTTCTCGGAGCTGCTGGCTTCAGTCGAAAGCTCCCGAAAGATCCTGCACGATCAGTGGCTCGACACCGCGATCACCTACAAGGTGGAGTGGGAAAAGGAGCTGCGACGCAGGGAACAGTTAGGCATCACCGATCTCCCGGATCCGCTGCCGCACCCTGATCATGTGAAGATCGACATGGTCGAGGGGACCGCTAGGGTCGTGGGTCCTGCGACGAAAGAAGAGAAAGCCGAATACGACTGGTTCGTCGAACGGCGCGAGATGTTCGAGGACGAACTCCAGCACCTGCAGGACCTGCGGGCCGAGGCAAAAGACAAACGGCTGATCAGTCAGATCGACGAGGACATCGGTCAAGTTCGCCGCATCCTCCAGATCGTCGATGCAAAGCTGCCGGATTAGATCTCTGTATCGATACGGTCGGGGCTACACAGTTTGGTTGGTGAAAGACCGGATTGCCGCGCAAACCGGTCATCTGACAAATCCGTGCGTATGACCGAAATGAGCCCTGAGCGGTAGTGTCAGATTTTCGCTACATGCGCTCGCAGCGCAGATATCGCTGCAATTGCACAGGATTTCACGCTGTTTTGCAGAGGGAATAGCAGCCGTCCATGCGTCGCGCAGCAAAACTGAAACCATGAATTGGAAAGTTGTGGAACTTTCCGCACCTTCGCGCGCGCGGCGAATGCACGCAGAATGTCGAATTTCATACTCGCCCGCGAAGCAGCGGTATCTCGGCGACGCAGCGATTTTTTCCGGAGCGGTCATTCAACATTCGGGTTTTCCGTTCTGCCTTCCATCGGCAAGTCCGAATCGAGTAACCATTCCGATCCGGGTAGAGTGATCGGTATAGGCGACGCCTAAGGTTTCTGTGCTTTGACGATAAGTGCTGGCATGTCGAACTCGACCCTTCCGTCTCCGGTGGAGAACGGCGCCAAGGCGTGCTCGGACTCCTCCATTAGTTGTTCGAACTGTTCGTCCGACAAGACGCCTCCGAGTGTCCACACGCAGGCACGCTCGGTCGAGACCATCGCGTCGATCGACCTGAAGCGAACCTCGCCGTTACGCCGTACGATTTCTGCATCAACAAGACCCGCTTCGCGGCAGATGTTCATCAGTTGCTCTGCATCGCCGAGGATGAAGGGTGCCCGAAAGGCGTTCCCAACGTCTTTTCCGAACAACTGATCGAGCAGGAGCGCGAAAGCGCCGTATCCCTGCGAATTCTCGACCGCGTCACACACCGCCACGGCAAGCCGGCCCTTTGGCTTCAGGACCCGCATCATCTCGGTGAGCGCTTTCGGCCTATCCTCGAAGAACATGAAGCCGAACTGGCTGACGACCGCGTCAAAGTTGTTGTCGGGGAACGGCAGTTTCTCAGCCTTGCCTTCCCGCCACTCGATCCGCGCTGGCTTGCGGCGCGCAACGGCCAGCATTTCCGGATTGGCATCCAGCCCGACCACCGAGCCCGATGGCCCTGCAATCTCGGCGGCGGCCAGCGTCGCCGCGCCGGTTCCACAGGCCACATCCAGAACGCGGTCGCCTTTCTGCACCCCGGCTTCGGCGCAGACCATCGGTCCCCACTGGGCAAACAGTGCTGGCACGAATTGCTCATCATAGACCTCCGCCGGCGGGCGCGTTTTCTGCTGAACAGTCATCCTTTTTCTCCTTCTGGTGGACGTTCTGGGCGCAACGGCTGGGCACATCGCGGCAATGAGGTTATCCTGAGGCATGGTTCGGACCCATGACCAGACGTCTCTATCGCATGCTGGATCGTCCACGGTTCAGCACCAGCCGCCCCCCGGCGCGCAGGGCACGGCCGACATGCCAGTCCTCTGTCAGGACTCGGCGACCGACCCGCTGTCCGACGTGCTGCGGATGGTGAAGCTGACCGGCGCAGTGTTCCACCTAGTTGAGGCGACGTTTCCTTGGGGCGTGGATGTCCCCCGGGCGCGTGACTACTCTTCGATCATCCTGCCCCGCGCGCAGCATGTAATCTCTTACCACATCATCCTGAAAGGCTCGGGCTGGGCGGGCATTCCGGGCGGCGCTTCGACCTCGTTCGAGGCTGGCGACATCCTGGTGCTGGCCCACGGTGACCCCTATTCGCTGCTCAGCACGCCAGGGCAGACGCCCGAATACGACCGCGCGGCGACCATCGGTTTCTTCCGAGAGTGGATGGCGGGCAAGTTGTCTTTCGTGACCCGCGAAGGTGGCGGTGGCGCGGGCGGCGCCGAATACATGTGCGGTTTTCTCGGCTGCGACCTGCGCCCGTTCAATCCGGTGCTCTCGACCCTTCCGCCGTTGCTGCGCGTCCGACGGTCCGGACGGGACCGGCGGGGTCTGCTGGACCGCCTGATCGACCTGACGCTTGCCGACGCCCGCCTGCCGCGGATGGGCGGCGAAGCCATCCGCCTGCGGCTGAGCGAACTGATCTTCGTTGAGGTCATCCGCCTCTACCTGGACTCGCTGCCTGCGCACGACACCGGTTGGCTGTCGGGGCTACGCGATCCGGCCATCGGCAGGGTCCTGACCCTGATCCACGACCGCCCAGCCGATCCCTGGACGCTGGCCCTGCTGGCCGAAGAGGCGGGCATGTCCCGTTCCGCCATGGTAGCGCGCTTCACCCACCTGATCGGGCACTCTCCGATGCAGTACCTGACGCTCTGGCGCATGCAGATTGCCGCTCGCCTTCTTGCAGACAGTTCCATGAAGGTGGCGAGCGTCGCGTGCGAGATCGGTTACAAATCGGAGGCGGCGTTCAGTCGGATGTTCAAGAAAGCGGTTGGTGTATCTCCTGCCCATTGGCGTAAAATGACGATTGCGGGCGTCTAGTCAGGCACCATTGACGAGATTCCGCGCTGCCTACAAACCAAAGACGACAGTATCCGCGACCGGGGCAATGCCCGTCGAAACACCTCTGCGCTCTACCTGATTGGCCGCATTTCCTTCTGCAATGCAGTGGGCAATTCCGGCGGAGCACGGGTCCTTTGCGGGAGAGTGTGAAATCCTACGCCAAGCAAGACCCGCCGTTCGTACAGCGCACGGCGAATTCAACGAAAGAGCCCAGACTCACCGATGCTGCAGAATGAACAAAGGTCCGTTTAAGCAAGAAGCACATTTATTGGCTCGCAACGCGGTTTGGCCGGAAACTATTGGAATTACGTCTCTGCAAACGAGAACTGGTGTGCCCCGCGGAAACAAACACGCCATTTAACTTAATGAGTCGTGAGATTTGCTCAATTTTCATGCTTGCGACCTTGCAACAAAGTCGCAGATTGCGTTTGCAACTGCGCCTGGGCGTTCCTGTGCAAGATAGTGTCCGCTGTTTGGCAGAGTCAGCTGCTGAGTATTCGGAGAGAGTCGCCAAGCGTCATACCAAATCGAGCTTGGGTCTTCGCGGATGCTCTGCCGCCTGATGGGGGCTACTGTGGTATATCTCGTACTTTGAAGAACCAACACGGGGCATGTAATCGCTGAAATCCTCGTAAGGCACTTTTTGCTGTCCCAATTGGCCATGGATGCAGAGTAATCTACCATTGCCTCATCAGTCATTGCGTTCATCGTTTTGGTAAGATCCGATCGTAGCCCGTCTGGTAAGTTGCCTGGAAGCGCTTCATTGATCAGTGCGTTGACCAATTCTGCTTTTCCACGTGTCCTGAGGGCCTTTTTGATCGAGCCCGCCGCGAGGTCGGCGTTGGTCGGGACACAGCTGCCGTCGATCAGAATTATTGCATGTACAAGCGGCTGTGCTCGGAAAGCGATCTCGGCCGCGATGCGTGTTCCCATGCTGTGGCCGACCAATATCGTACGTTCGCAAATGGACTGCTCAATAATCTCTTGGGCCGCGGCTTCGATGGAAAACTCGCCCGGCTCGCTGGCACGCGTTGCGTGTCCCGGCAAAGTAAGGGCGCGGCCGCGCAGGTCTGGCGGAAGCATCTCTCGAAGGTCATTCCAATGATCAGGCGCGCCGCCAAAGCCGTGAATGAACAGCGTGTCCGCTTTTCGGGATCGGTCACCGACATGTCTCAAAGTTTTGCCACTACAGAGTTGGCGAAATCGTTCGTCGTTGCTGATCCTCCCAGATCTCGCGTCAACTGACCCTCAGCAAGGACATTATCAACCGCATTCTCGACACGCGCGGCTAGGTCCTTGCGCCCCAAGCTTAGGTCCAACATCATGCCAACACTCAGGATTGCCGCCGCCGGATTGGCGATGCCTTTTCCGGCGATGTCGGGCGCGGAGCCGTGCACCGGTTCGTAGAGTGCAGCCCGCGTCCCATCCGCACGCTCAGGACCCAGTGAGGCAGATGGCAGCATACCCAACGATCCCGCAATGGCTGCAGCGCAATCCGACAGAAGATCGCCAAAGAGGTTGTCTGCGAGGATCACGTCAAAACGGCAGGGGGCGCGGACCAGTTCAAACAGACAGGCATCGGCATAAAGATGATCCAGTTCGACCTGAGGCCAGTGCGTGCGGTGGATGACATCTACCCTTTCGCGCCACAGCTCCCCGGTTTCCATGACGTTGGCCTTATCGACCGAGGTCACCTTGCCGCGTCGATCGGCAGCCACCGCGAACGCCAATTGCGCTGCGCGATCAATCTCACCTTGCGCATAATACTGGGTGTCGATGGCGTGTCGCCTGTCACCGTGCTCGAATATCCCGCGGGGCTCTCCGAAATAGATGCCTGAGGTGTTTTCGCGAAAGACCAAGAGATCGGCACCGGACACGAGCTCGGGCCGAAAAGGTGTTTGCTCAGCGGGCAAAGGCCAAGATCTGACCGGGCGAAGATTGGCAAAAAGGTCAAGCTCCTTGCGCAGCCGCGACAGACCGCTACGCGCTGTCGGTCCGCCCGGAATATTGAGGTTGTCCCAGCCGGGGCCGCCTTCGGCACCAAACAGGATCGCATCAGACTGTCGTGCCAGTTCCATCGTTTCGTCGCGCAGAAATACCCCATGCGCCTCATAGCAGGCTCCCCCTGCAAGATCGTGGGTGATCTCGACTGGACGATCCAATGCCGGAGCAATGGCCTGCAAAACGCCGAGCGCTGCCTGAATCACTTCGGGCCCGATCCCGTCGCCTGGCAGGCAGAGCAGGCGGAACTGTTGCGGGCTCATAAGTGTGCCATGGACGACATGTGCCGCCAAGCCTCCAAACGCCCACGCGCCCGGTAGGCTACACGCAGCCGCGAGTGAAATTCATCAAGGTCCACATGACAGCTGCGCACGTGACGATGCGAGCGGGCCGGGTCAAAGCCTTCGCGACCGTGCAAGAGGCGCTGATTGTTGAACACCATCATCTCGCCTTCCTGTAGTTTCACTGTGACACGTCCTTCACCGGAATAGATCATTTCAAGCAACTCGCGCAACGCATCGTAGAAGGGCTCGACTAGATCGACCGGGCAATCCACCGGTGCCATGCCCCGGTCATTGATCCGCAGGCCGGTGACGCGTCCGTAGCTGTCTGTAGGGAAGATCGGGGCCTGCACATCAAAGGCTCGTCCCTCCTTCAGGGTTCGGTTGTGGCGTGCCTTTACGGTTTTCAGTATCTCGAAAGCCCGAGGGTTCTTCTCTTCCAACCGTTTGGCAAGCCAAAGCCCATCCGCCATGGTGCTATCGCCCCCGGCATCCGATTGTTTGAGAACGTGGAAAAAGGTAATCGCCGGGATTTCGATGCGGTAAGGCTCATCCGTATGCAATTCCAGCGCTATGGCCATGTCGCCCGCAATCTCGGGTTTGGGCTTCGATTCCAGTTCGAAAATGCCGTAATTGGTCAGATGTAGTCTGCCGACAAGTCCGGCAATCTCTTCGGTTCGCTCACGGGACGCGGGAACATCCTTTAAGATCAGGACGCCATCATCGCGCAGGGTTTCGAGGAAAGCCAGATGACAATCGGAGTCTGAGGCGACATCTGTATAAGAGAAGTAGGTCAAACGATCCGCCATTTCTGCACCCCAAGGCTGTGCAGGGGGGTGGCGGTGCAGGCGTTCGCGATCAGACAGGCAATGGCCCCGCAACCAGACCGGCGCGAATCTGGATATATGGCCATTCCCCCAATCGACGTATGCATGCCCATCTTGCCTGTAAGCCGAGATGATTTGCGGACGTGACGGTTGCTGCGTTAGCTGGACATGTCGCAGCCCGGTTTCACTTGGCCCACATGCATCGCAGTCGCAGGCATGTAAAAGCCAAATCGACGGGAATTCACTTCGATGGCCATCCGTCCAATCCACGACCATTCGCTCTGGTGTGAACTCAATATCTTGGATTTCACAGGCGTCGATCTGTTTCAGCATGTCAGTTGCCCTTTGTGTGTTTTCGACAGGATGCGACCAGCGTTTATCGTTGACAAATGAGAAATCATGTCAAGGTTGTTTAGCTAAGCTCAACATGGGGCCAACAACTATGCAACCAAAGCTCCGCGACCCTTCTTTTGTTGGTGCCCTGGTCTATTTCGACCGCGTTGCCGCGCATCTGAACTTTTCCCTTGCAGCACAAGAGCTTGGGGTAACGACATCGGCAGTTAGCCACCGGATCAAGCGACTTGAGGTGGCACTGGGACAACAGTTGTTTCGTCGTGATCATAGTGTGGTCGTGTTAACGGAAGCCGGATATCGCTTGCGCAACGCATCGAAGGAAGCCTTCGATATCTTGGGTCGTGCGATCGAAAAGACCACAGAGCAGCGTAGCCTACGGGTGTCCATTGGGCCCTTTCTTTCGGTGACCTGGCTCATGCCGCTGTTGTCCGAATACGAGAAAATCCACCAGAACGTCAGAGTCGAATTGGTTCATCACATCGGCAAACCTGATTTCGCGAATACCGATCTGGCGATCTGGTGGACCGAACCGTCAGTTGCTACGCGTCATGCAGTGCAGCTCTTTTCGGCATCGATGGTGCCCGTCGCGCGGGCGGACTTTGCAGTCGACATTCCAGTGTGGGAACAAGACTTGCCGCCGCTTCACTATCGGACCCGCAAACCCTGGCAGGATTGGCTTGCTTGCGCTGGCGGTCCTGCAGATTTTGCGATGCAAGGGGAGGTTTTCGATGATCCAAATATCGTGCTTGAAGCAGCAGCGCATGGCCGTGGTATCGCATTGGGGTTTGCGCCATTTGCCAACGCACTCATCAAGTCGGGTCGCCTGCGCGCGATCTCGGAATTCGCTGCACCGTCGCCGTTGAACTATTTTTTGTTCAGTGAAAAGGATGTGGACAAGGATGTTGCCGCCTTCAGAGTTTGGTTACTCGAGCAGGCGCAGAAGTTACCGTGAGCGCTCCTTCGATTTGCCAAACCTGTTCAAGACGTTGCGTGTGATCTGTTCGACTTGGGTATCTTGCCGGATCAGGCCCGCGACCCATTCACAGGTTGCGGCGGTGAAAATTTCGCCCTTGCTACGCGGCCAAGAGACGATCATTCCGTTGCCGCGTTTGCAGGCGTCCAAGGTTTCGGGTGTGACCTCTCCGAATAGAGCCTGTGCTTTGAACGCGGCGTCCGCCGCGCCGATATAGAGCGTTTCGCCCCAGACGCCGTGATCAGCCTCGATGTTGGTGGCCAGCCCCATGGCGAGGATTTCGATCTCTGGCACAGCACCGTCCGAGCAGGTGGGAAAGGGCAATCCATCCTCGAAGTGATAGTCCAGCCCGTCGACCTCATAGCCGAATATGCGCGAGCCAGAGCCCAACACGTCGCCATAGCCAAGCCCGGCATCGTCAAAGGCCCAATGAGAGTCTCGGTAAATTGTAAAGCCACCCGCGCCGCCGCCAACACAATTGCCAAGCCCGGAATAGATCCCGCGCAGGGCGTTGACACCGAAGGTCAAAGCACCGGGACGGTTGACCGGCTCCACCTCGAATGCGCCGGAGACAAGGTGCTCTTGATCCGTCCTCACCAAAGGGTCCTGATCCGCGATATATTTGTAACAAACCTGCGTGCGGCCTTCGTCCTCGATCCGGGTCTGCCACAGGAAATTCCCGGCAAACCGCGCGACATGGCCACCCGTTTCGACATAGGCATCGACGGCATCGCGCATCTCGGAACTCCAGTATTCATCGTGGCCAACGAACACGGCGCAGCTGTAGCGGTTCAGAAGATCAGAGTCGCAGTGCAGATCGTATTGAGAGATCACGTCGAAGTCGTAGCCCTCAGCCTCTGCCCAGCGGGCGAAATGACGTTCGTAGCTTGCCCAGCCCGCCGAGGCATATTTCTTGGAATAGCCATAGGCATAGGCCCACTCCATATAAGGGTAACGCACCATCTCGCCGGGTTTGGCAGGCTGTTCGCGCAGCGCGCGTGGCGCGCCCTCGGGCAGTTTGCAAAACCCGCGCGTCCATGGCCGTTGTGTCGAGACGATGGGAGAAAAGGCATCGCCATTGGGCCCGGTGATGCCCTCGTAGTGATTGGACCCGCCCCAGCAGTTATAGGCCAGCCAGGTGCCCGTCGCACAGACCAGCACATAAGGCGGAGGGGCGGCATCGGTAGCGCTTCTGATCAGGATGACATGGTGTTCTTCAACCATATCTTTGCCTTTCCGGGCGCGAAACGTGACCAGATAACCGCCCGGTGCCCAATCATCGGGAATGGTGAAGGCATAGGCCTCGGGCCAGCCGCAGCCCTTGACCGAGCAATCCCGGGGCGTTGGGTGGTGCCTCCCCGGCAGGCCGCTCTTGGTCAGCAATGGCACATAGTCCAGCCCGTCACGGCCGATCTCAAACTCCCATTCATCCGCCGTGGTCGACACATGCAGCGCGACGCAGTCGCCGGGGGCATAGCTCATCTCTGGGGTATAGCCCCAGATTTCCAACACGGCGTCATCGCGCGCAGGGCCGATATAGTAATTGTCAAGGATGTGACGCGCTTTGGCGCGGGTGCGAGGCGTGGTGGCCGTTCCAGGGTGGTCTTGTGTCAAATGTCTACTCCGGCAGATATTTATCCGACCAGCTTTCCGCAGCCGCGCCGCTTTCAATCATGCGCCCGATTTCATCGTCTGCATAGCCCAGGCGCGTAAGGATGGCCCGCGTGTCCTGACCATACTTCGGGGCAGGTCCTGGGATGGTGATCTTGGCTTTCTCGGGCCGCACCGCATTGGGTGCGACGAGGTCTACCCACCTCCCCATCGGGTGCTGATCATGGCGCACCGTACGAAAGGTCGCCTGGGAGATGTCGATCTTGCCCTCGCTTTCACGCTGCAACCCTTCATCGCGTGTACCGTGGAGCGAGCCAAGAGGTGTGATCCCGACCGACCCACCGGCAAAAGCACGCACCCAGTCGGCTACGGGTCTATGCGCAAACCGCTCGACAAGTGCATCTTCCAGTTCGGTGTCATCCTTTCCGATAAGATCTGCCAGATCGGGCACCCGTTTCAGGGCCGCTTCCCGTTCCGTTGGCGCCGCAAAGAACATCCAGCCCTCTTCAGCCATATAGCAACGGTAGAACGGCCCCCAACCCTGCACCGAACGCCCTGAAGGCTCATCAAATGCCGAGCGTCCCTCGAAATCATACATGAATTGAGCCTGAATCATTTCGCCTGCAGCAGCCAGTGAAGCGCGGGCAATACCGCCTTTGCCAGTGACCCTCAGCCGCTCCAGCGCCGCGCCAAGGGCAACACAGGCGCAATGTCCAGTGAGGGCGTCGATGGTGCCGAAATGTGCGTGTTCCTCGGGTGTTTTGGGCCCACCTCCAAAGCGGGTCATCACACCCGTCGCTGCCTGCGCAAGGTCGTCATAGCCAAGGTGGTCAGATTTCGCCCCCCGACGCGGCCCGCCCCAGGCATCCAACTGCACCAGAATGAGCCGTGGGTTGATTTCCTTCAGTTGCGCCTCGGTCAAACCCAGCGCCTGTCGCTGTTGATCAGTCCCGTTCATGGTAACCACATCAACCTCGGCTAACATTCGTCTAAGCGCCCCTTGTCCCTGTTCCGAGCGCAGATCGAGCAGCACGCTTTCCTTGCCGCGCTGCGCATGCAGCCCGAACACCACCGCGTTCCATGGGTCGACCGAAGGCCGCACTGGCTGGACCAGCGTGACCTGCGCCCCGAACCGCGACAGTGTCGACCCAATGGTCGGACCGGCAATGACATTGGTCAGGTCCAGCACCTTCAAACCGTCAAGCCACATGCCCTTTCCGTCGCCGCTCTTGGGCCTTCGCGGCGGCTCTGCAAGAACGCCGTCCAGCTCATCGCGAAAGTCATCACTCTCCGGCCCGGCGTTTTTTTCCATTGCACGCTGATCATCTGCCAACCACGCGACATTGCCCATTTGATGCATCCGTCCGTGGCGGGGATCGTCAAGTTCGATCACTAGCCCCGAGGCCAGCGCGTGCGGATCGGCCAACCATTCGGCGGTGCTGCGTTGTGCCGTGGCCGGGGCTTTGGCTGCGCCAAACAGCGTTTCCCACTCATGCGAGGGGCGGGTCAGAAAGGCCGCTTTCATCGCATCCGACAGGCGTTTGCGATCACCCGACCCCACCGGATAACTGCGCAGCGCCCAATCCCCGGGCCAATCCGCCTGATCGACATAGACATCAAAGTCCGGCAGGTCTTTCAACAGATCGCCAAGCCCCAAAACTTCAAGCACCCTTTGGGGGTGGTTCACGATCGAGCAGGACACGATATAGAACCCACGTCCATCGGCACAGGTGTAGGTCCGATAGAACGGATCAAGAAATTCGGACAGCTCGGCAAAGCTTAGGTTATTGGGCAGGCCCTTGTGTTCCCGCCGCTCCAGCTCCAACTCACGTGGGGATTTGTAGCGGTCGGGATAGTTTTCAATCTGTTCGCAATTATAAACCAGCCCTTCCAGCAGGGCAGACGCAAGCGGCACCTCAATGTGATCGCCTCCCATTTGGGATCGCGCGGTCAATGCAAATAAGACCGCCATCGCGCCGAATGCGGCACCATAGGCCGAGGCCAGACCCAACGGTGTAAAAGATGGGTTGATCCCCATCAGCTGACGGTTCAGCCCCATATCGGTGAATTGCCCAGTCCGCGCCGCAATCACTGCCTCCCAGGCTGCTATCCCAGCGAGATCCGGGTCGGTTGACGCGAAACCGGGAAGCGACAGCGAAACGATATCAGCGTTTGCCTGTCTAAGCGCGTCCGGTCCAAGCCCCAGTCGCTTCATCACGCCCGGGCGAAAGTTGTCGATAACAACGTCTGCGCGGCAGACCAGATCAAGTGCTGTATCGCGCCCTTCGTCCGTCTTGAGATCAAGCGTCAGCGCGCGCTTGCCACGCGACAGCATATCAAAAGCTGGATCCTGCCATCGTGGGCCACCTGGCGGATCAATACGGATGACCTCGGCCCCTAGATCAGCCAGCATCATACCAACCAACGGCCCGGCCAGATAATGCCCGAAATCAACGACACGAATGTGGGAAAGCGGGCGGTTCTGCATGGTCAATTGATCCTAATCTGGTGGGCTTTACCAATGACTCTAGCAAATTCATCGAGCCTGCTTCATACTTATCCTGCCAAAAATAGGATCAGTTCTGCCAGTGCGCTCCATCCACGTCTCTATTTTCCTATGCGATGCCTTTTCCAACATGGTGCTTGCCTGCCTGCTTGAACCGTTGCGGGTGGTGCGCGATCAAACTGGTGCAGATATCCGCTGGAACATCCTGACAGATGGTGACCGTGCTGTGACCAGCTCCAGCGGTTTGAGCGTTTCACCGGAAATGCCGATCGCGGACTCCCCCAAACCCGATCTGGTCATTATCATTGGTGGCGACGCTTTTCGCGACGTCAAAGGTATGACCCCCACTCGCAATCTTGGACAATTGATGCAGGGCGCAACAGTGATCGCCGCCGATACCGGTGCCTGGGTTTTGGCGCGAGGTGGGTTCTTGAACGCTCGGAAGGCTACGTTGCATTGGCAGCTGCTTGAGGAGTTCGCTGAGGAGTTTCCCAAAGTTGAGGTTCTCCCTGACCGCCATGTGCAGGATGGGCGTTTCTGGTCATGTGGCAGCGCTGCAGCGGCTCTTGATCTGATGCTTCTATTCATTCGGGATCGGTTCGGTGCCCCTATCGCGTTTGACGCTGGTGCAATGTTCCTGCACGATAACGCCAGACGCCACGGTGCCTCCTATCCCGATCAGGCCTTGTCACAAGCGGTGTCGCCACGGCTTAAGCGAGTCGTGGTTCTCATGTCCGAAGCGCTCGAAACGACGCAATCTATCCCTTTACTGGCGGAACAGGCCAATATATCCGAACGGTCCTTACGCCGTCTGTTCTGGGCAGAATTGCAGACCACACCGGGGCGATACTACTTACTGCTTCGTCTGGCTCGTGCCCGCGAACTGCTCCGCTACAGCGACCTCTCAACCGATCAGGTTGCTCTGCGTTGCGGCTTCGCAAACACCACCACACTGACGCGCAGTCTGCGCAAAAATTTCGCAACCGATCCGCTTCGGGACCAACAGGTATGATTTTAAGCAATCCGCTACCATGTTTACAAAATTCTGTACAACGCGAGTTCGGTATTTTCGAGCACGGCTGAGTGCGAAATTCCCGAATCGACGCGTTCAAAAACCGGTCGTTGGCTGGCTCCCTTCGAAAGGCGGCAAAGTCCGCACGGCAGACATTGGCACACTCCGCAGTGAAGGCCCGCTTCCCACCGTCTATTGATTGGCCTGACAAAACCGACACAACCGACAAAACTTGGCCGCCAAAGGGTTCTGTCAGTTTTGTCAGACTTGTCATGGGGCTGGTCATGCGCCTGCCTGGTGGATCGCCGGATTGACGATATAGAGGCGAGAGCGCCGCCCGCCGGTTGGGCTTGAAGGTTGCTCCACCAAACGCGCAATATCGCTTTCTTCCAATGCCTTGAGGGCCGGATTTAAATCGGCCCTGTCAGAGGAACACGGCTTGCCGCGGAGGCAGGCGCCACCTAACGTCCGATTATGACGAAGAGATCCCCGTTCAAGTACTTCAAGACCAGCCCCGAGATCATCCGGCTGGCCGTGATGCTGTACGTTCGCTTCCCGCTCTCGCTTCGCAATGTCGAAGACCTGCTCCATGAACGCGGTATCGACGTCAGCCACGAGACGATCCGGTTCTGGTGGCACCGGTTTGGTCCGCTGTTCGCCAATGAGATCAGAAAACGTCGCGTCGAGGGCCTGAAGTCGAGCCGCTGGCGCTGGCACCTCGACGAGATGTTCGTGAAGATCAACGGTGAACGTCGTTACCTGTGGCGCGCCGTCGATCACGAAGGCGAGGTTCTGGAAAGCTTCGTCACAAAGACGCGTGACAAGAAGGCCGCGCTGAAATTCCTAAGGAAAGCAATGCGCAAGCACGGATGCCCCGAGATCATTGTTACTGATCGACTCAGATCCTATGGCGCCGCTCTGAAAGAGCTGGGCGCTGACCATCGGCAGGAGACGGGACGCTGGGCGAACAACCGCGCTGAGAATTCGCACCTGCCTTTCCGACGACGAGAACGAGCGATGTTGCGTTTCCGGCGGATGCGAAGTTTACAGAAATTCGCCGCCGTCCACGCCTCGGTCTACAACCTGTTCAATTCGGAGAGAAGCCTCTCCTCAAGACCAAATTTCAAGCTGAACCGCGCCGCCCTCGCCGAGTGGCGCGGTCTCTGCGCGGAATAAAGGGCAAGCATCCTGTCCTTGTGGAGACTGGTTAGAATCTGTCTGATAGCACCGCCACCTGACCTCAACAACTGTTTCTCCGCTTGCGGGTATCCCCGGAATTTCTTTTTGTTTTTGAGGGTTAATAGCGATTGGGCTATTCACCTCGTTCGGCATAAACAGGCCCGAAACCGTTCTCTGAGGTCCGAATTCTCTGAACCTGATGACTGCGCCGATTTGGTGAATTACTTGTAAGCCACTGGCATCTGGTGTTTTTTTGAGAGCCCAGGCTGAACATTTCGACCACAGTGGCGCTCGGTGAGATGGAACAGAAATCGAACTTTCGCCATTGCGGCCATTGGCGGCGATACGTCGAAAGGAGCTGGTCTCGGGACCCTCCGGCCCCGCATTTCATATTCATTGACTTCGCTGCGTTGAGGAGGTGCGCTAGTCTCAGGCGGGTGTCGTAGTCTGGGGCTTTGCCGGCGACCGACCAGTTCTGGTTGCGCGGATCGGCAATGCTTGTGCTGTACATGGTCTCTACCGGTTAGCCACCCCGAACGGCTAAGCTTGTCTCCAGGTCGTGGATCGTCGCGCGCAGGGTGTCGGGGTTGACGCGCATCGTCCCCTCCAGCGTGCGGTCGAGATCGTAGATGACGATCATCACGACCGAAAGCACGGCGGCGAAAACGAAGGTGCGCCAGGTCAGAGGGCGCCCCTGCAGCGCGGAGCGATTGCCGACGATGAGGATAGCGAACACGGCGACGAGGACGATCATCAGCTTCGCCGGTGGCGGGATCTGCTCGGCGGCTGCAGCGATACGTTGGGTATGCGCATCGAGCATGTCCGTGACGCTCCGCGCGACGGCGGTGCGTACCGGGTCCGATATCTCCGCATCCATCGCACGCCGGGTGGCGGGCCAGATCTCTGCCTGGGCCGCGAACGTTCGCGAAAGGAAGTCGGTCCAAGCCTCCCGGGTCGCGATATCGTCCCGGGTCGCGAGCCGCGTTTGCGCATAGGTGACGATGCGGGTCTGGAGCTCGGTGCGTCCAGGATCGTCGAGGAGATCGGCTGTGAGGAAGGCGGTGCTGATCGCCATGGCCTCGTCTACGAGAGTGGATTGCCGCGCCTCGCGCCAGCCGAGGGCCGAGCTGAAGGCGAAGCCCAGGAGAAGTCCCAGCAGCGCGAGCATCGCCCCGAGCGACGTGCCCCCCGGGACCTGCTCTGCCGGGACCTTGTTGTATCCCCGACGGCGATACTCGACGTTGCCCAAGTGGAACCCGACGAAGGCCGCCGCTGGAAGCGCGACCAGGAGAAGGGCGACGATGACGGGAAAGGACAGAAGGGGTTCGGCGAAACCCGAGTAGAGGTCGACCGCCTCGGTATAGTTCATGTCTATCCCTCCCTGCCATGTCGTCCGCTCATTTCCGGCGCACCGCCAATCTGTATGCATGGGGCGTCAGGCCTGTCCACGCGCGGAAGGCGCGGCGGAAGCTGTGGGGCTCGTCGTAACCCAGTGCGCGGGCGATGGTTGGAATATCCAGATCGGTCTCGGCCAGAAGGGCGCGGGCACGCTGCTCGAGGAACCTTGCCTTGACCTCGCGAAAAGACGTCGCTTCCGTCTTGAGCGCGCGTTGCAGGCTCCGCCGGCTAAGCGACAGGCGGCTCGCGACGCCCTCCTCCGACAGATCCCCGAGCACAAACTGGGTGCGCAGCACTTGCTCCACCGCCGCCGCCATCGTTTCGGGCGGATCCACCCGCATCAGCGACGGTAGCTCGGTGAACCCCACCCGCTGACGGGCGCCCGGCGGGCTCGGGTTCGGGGTGGAGAGGTCGCTCTCCGGGATCGCCAATGCGGGCATCTGGGCACCGGCGCGGACCGGCGCGCCGATCGTCTCCTGCAGATAGGTCGTGCTGATGCCGTCCGTGCCCGTGGCTTCGATCCATGCCGGGCGCCAGTCGGGCCCGAGGAAGTGTCGGATCACCCCGCCGATGATCAGGATCGCGCCGTCATCGAGATGGCGATGTCCTTTGACACTGTTCAGCTGCGTTCTTCGTCCGACGAGCAAGTGCCGTTCCTGTCGGTGCAGCAGGATTTCCGAGCCGGGATGCGTCAGGCCGAACGCCCGTCGTCCACGAGAGAGGGCGCCTTCCAAGTCCTTCGCACCCAGGACGTAACGCGCATAGGCGTCGTAGGTGGCGTAGTCGAATTGCTGTGCAAGGCGGGTTCCGAGGGTAGCATCCCCGATGGCCCGGGCGACATGCTCGATCACGCGCGCCTCGAGATCGTAGGGCAGGAAACCACCATCTGGATCGAACGCGTTCCTTCTCAGTCCTTCCGCCTGCAGGGCCCGGTTCACGATCGCCGGAGACGCAATGCCGTCGAGCAGGTCGAGCACGTGCGCGAACTCGACGAGGTTCACCATGGGAACAGCCATATTTCATCCTGTCGCAAAATGATCCCGAAATCTATGCTAACATTTTCAAGAGCTTGCGCGAATCATTCCGCCTGCAGGTCCAGTTCGTCTTTTCGCACGGCTGAGGGAGCCCGACACCGCTGCACACCCAAAAGAGAAATCGGAGAATTTGCATGAAGAGCAAGCTGTTACGCCCTTTCGTCGTAACTGTCGTCGCCGCGCTTGTGGCCGCGCCATCCATTGGACAACTGGCCGACGACAATCTCGACGCTCTGTTGGAGGCGCGCGAGGTCTCGGTCAACGTGGACAATTTCGTCCGAGCGGCCACGGATATCGAACTCGACAAATACGTGGCACTCGCCGGTGGCGTTAATCGCTTTTTCCATTTCCGCGAGCCGGCCCCGGTCGACGACCAGCCAACGATCCGGATGAATCGCGATACGGTCTACAGCACCGTGGTCGTCGACATCAGCGAGGGCGCGACGCTGACGCTGCCGGAGGCGGGCGAGAGGTACATGTCAGCGATGGTCGTGAACCAGGACCACTATGTGAACGAAGTTTTCCATGGCGGCGGAACCTACTCGCTCGATATGGAGACGTTCGACACCCCTTACGTCATCGTCTTCATTCGCACTCTGGTCGACGCCGACGACCCCGGTGACATTGCGGCGGTCAACGCTCTTCAGGACGCGATGACGATCGAGGCGGCCTCAGCCGATCCTTTCATCCTGCCGAACTACGACGAGGAAAGCTTCGAGGGTCTTGTGCGGGCGGCGCTGGAACTGGGCCGCTATGCCACGGCGGGAACCCGTGGCGCCGCCGGAGCCAAGGATGACGTCGACCCGTTGCTGCACTTTCTCGTCACGGCGGTTGGCTGGGGTCTGCTGCCGGAAGAGGAGGCCTTCTATCTGGGTGTCGAGCCCAGGCTGCCGGTCGGCGAATACAAACTCGAAATGCCTGCCGAGGTTCCGGTGGGCGCCTTCTGGTCGGTCAGCCTTTACAATGCCGAGGGCTTCTTCGAGCCAAACGCCATTGATGGCTACATCGTGAATTCCGTCATGGGCGAACGTAACGACGACGGCTCAATGACGGTCCACTTTGGCGGCTGCGACGATGGTCGCGTGAACTGCCTGCCGATCATGGAGGGCTGGAACTATACGGTGCGGATGTACCAGCCCGGCCCCGAGATCCTCGACGGCAGCTGGGTCTTCCCGGCTGTCGAAGCTGTGAACTGACAGAAAGGATTAACGATGAAACGTCTTTTGCTTGCTCTTGCGCTTTGCGTGCCAGTTCCCGCCCTCGCCGAGGACATCACGATCCAGAACCTTGCGCGCGCCGAGACCGACACGATGTTCCGGGCGATCATGGCGGATAACGACATCGGGATCGGAACGCTGTTCCATGAACGCACAACGACCGAAGCTGACAAGCCGCAACCTGTTATCCGGGCCAACCAGGACACGCTCTATTCCGGCGTGGTGGTCGATCTATCCGAGCCCCTGACCGTCACCTTGCCCAAGGCGGGAAACCGATTTCAGTCGGTTCTGGTGATCAACCAGGATCACTTCAACTTCGGACATGCGTCGCCGGGGGTCTATGAACTGACGGAGGAGGAAGCTGGCTCGCGTTTCGCGCTTCTTCTGTTTCGCACATTTGTTGACGTTTCAGACCCGGATGATCTCGCTCGAGCCAAGGCCGCGCAAGACGGGATCTCGATTGAAGGCGGGAGCGCGGGCCTTTTCGAGGCACCGGATTGGGATCTGGCAGCCCTCAGCAAAGCGCGCCGAGCGATCAGCGATCTCGCCGAGGTCGTCGGTGTCGAGTCCAGCAAATCCTACGGTCGCAGCGGAGACATCGATCCTCTTGAACACCTCGTGGGGCTTGCGGGCTGGGGAGGGCAGCCGGGCGCGATGGCGGAAGCCCTAGTCGACGCCGTCGAGATGAACGACGGCGAGACGCCCTACGCGGTCACTGTAAAGGACGTCCCCGTGGACGCCTTCTGGTCGATCACCGTCTACGACGCCGAGGGCTACCTCGCGCCAAACGACCTCGGCCGCAACAGCTACAACCAGACCTCCGCCACCCCGAATGACGACGGCTCCTACACCATCCATTTCGGCGCCTGCGACGACGGCCGGATCAACTGCATCCCCATTACCGAGGGGTGGAACTACACGATCCGTCTCTACCAGCCGCGTGAGGAGATCCTCGACGGCAGCTGGACTTTCCCGCACCTCGAGCCTGTGACGTAACCCGAAGGAGTCCCCCCCCATGTGCGAAAAGTGCATTGGCCTCACCCGCCGTGATCTCCTGACCTCCGGTGCGGCTCTTGCCACCGTGTCTGCTGCGGGCGGGCTCGCCCCGTCCCCAGCCGCGGCTCGTTCGCCCGGCTCGTGGGACATTTCGACGTCCACCGCGCAGATCGACGCCTATATGGGTGCGCCGGTGGAATTGGCCACTGCCAAGAACGGTGCCATCACCAACAAACGGCTTCTCGACGGCATCGATACGGTCGCATGGCCCGAACCCACCATCGAAACCCCGGCGGAAGGGGTCTGGGTCTTTGGCGGCTACGGGCTTGCGCCGATGGCGGTCATTGACACGCCCGAGGGGCTGATCGCCTTTGACACCGGCGACACCAGGCACGATGGCGAGTTGATGTTCGAGGCGCTGCGCACCGTCTCCGATAAACCGGTCAAGGCGATCATCTACGGCCACTCGCATACCTGTTTCGGGGCCGGTGTGCTCGCCGACGGAGACGACGATGTCATGGTGATCGGCCATCCCGACCTGAATGACGTGGTCGAGGCGAACGCCGGTGGAGCGCCGGCATATTTCCCTGAAATCGGGCCCTATCTGACGGCACGTTTGATGATCCAGTTCAACGCCTTCATGCCCAGCGAGGGACCGGACGCTTGGGTTGTCCCCACCACCCTCGAGCCCGACGAGGGCGCCTTCATGCCGGTGAACACGCCTGTCGAGGACGGGCAGGAAATGGACGTCCTCGGCGTGAAGATGCAGTTCTTCACGCGGTACGGCTCGGACGACAAGGTGCACACCACCGTCTGGCTGCCGGAGCGCGAGATCCTGCTCACCACCATGCTCTGGTCGAGCCCGCCGCAGCTTTACTCGGTTCGCGGCGACATCTTCCGAGACCCCCGCGAGTGGCTCGCAGGCCTCAAGCAGAACCGCGACCTGCAACCCGAAGTCCTGATCTCTGCCGCCACCCGCCCCATCGTCGGCAAGGAATACATCCAGAGGACGCTGGAAGGCTATCTCGACGGTGCGAGCTTCGTGCTCGATCAAAGCCTGCGCGGCATTCTGGGCGGGAGAGGGCCGAACGAGCTTCGCCACCTTGTCACCTTCCCGGAGTATCTTAACGAGATACCGAACAATTTGCAGAATTACGGAGAGATCTCCAGCTATTCGCCCGCGATCCATTACCAGTGCGTCGGTTGGTACGACAACGACGCTGCAAACCTCAAACCGGTCGCGCCATGGGACGAGGCCGAGCGTCTCGTTTCGCTGATGGGGGGCCGCGAGGCGGTGCTGGAGGCTGCGGCGGAAGCGATGGAGAAGAAGGAATACGCCTGGGCCGCGCAACTGGTGAATTATCTCTACCGCCTCGATTCCGAGGACGCCGAGGTTCGCCAAGCCAAGGCCGATGCGCTGCGCCAGATGGCCTATGTCGCCACCGGCGCCAATGATCGCGCGCACCTGATGTCTCAGGCCCTCGCGCTCGAAGGTAAGGTTGTGCTCCCAAAGGTCATC
Source organism: Ruegeria marisrubri (assembly GCF_001507595.1). Taxonomy (GTDB): domain Bacteria; phylum Pseudomonadota; class Alphaproteobacteria; order Rhodobacterales; family Rhodobacteraceae; genus Ruegeria; species Ruegeria marisrubri. Next base: position 169,327 of record NZ_LQBQ01000034.1, on the reverse strand, counting down.
CCGCCCGCGCCGGAGGTCATCGCGGCCTCCCCGACGACCTATGTCGACCACTTCCGCGTGCGCATAAATCCGGAGCTGAGCGGCGAAACCGAGGCGATGATGCGGTTCGACTTCGCAGACGGCAGCTCCTGTGGCCTGCATATTCGCCGTGCCGTGGCCGAGTTCGTGGCCGACCCCGACACCCACTACCGCGATCCCGATATGGTTCTGACTCTGGCTGGCGAGACGTGGGCTAAGATCTTCGCCAGTGCGGATACGCCCGCGGCACTGATTGCCAACGGAGAGATCGAGGTCTCCGGCGACGCGACCGAGGCCGCACGGCTGATTGATCTCTTCGACCGCTATATTCCCGAAGAGGCCGTTGTCGTGCCTGTCGGCTCGCTTTTCCACAATCACTGATGCAGCTTCCGTCACGGGCCCGCCTGCGGGTCCGCGACACACAAGAACCCTAAGACCAAAAACGGAGCATTCCCGGTCAGGACCGATTGGTAGGCCTCGGCCGTACCGAACGAGGACGGCCCCGACACCGTCCATTTCGGCGCCTGCGACGACGGCAGGATCAACTGCATCCCCATCACGCCGAGCTGAAACTACACAAGCTTCGGGTTGCGCGTCTGCCAGCATTACGGTCTGGGTGATTTCGTATGGGAGGAATCGACTTCCAAATGCGTGCGCGGCAAGCGACCGCTTATTCGTCCACGGTGTGGCTGACGGCTCAATCGGCCGCGTCGATGCATCTGCAACCGTCAGAGCCTGAGCACTCCCCGGGAGCGGGCCTTCGTTGCAAGCACGAAACGCCTGTGCCAAGAAACCTGAAGCAGACATTGAGGTAGCTTGGAAGCGGTATTCTTACTTGCCGGTGAAGATCGAACAAACCTGAAGCTTAATCATTCGCCGACTGAGACTGTGACGTCGTGAACCGTGCCGGTGAAGCGGGATTTCCGCTCGGATCCGATCTCGGCGACAACAGCCGTAGCAAGGTCGATCCCCACATCCGCGGTCTCGTCGGCGGAAAACACAAGCGGCTGCGTCCGGTCGATCCGGCCTGTCGCGACCTTGGTTCCATCCACGACCAGCGTGCCGTTTCCACCTTTGCCTTTCCCGCCGCCATCATAGTCGAACTGAAACACGATTTCGTGCTTCCCGGCAGATAGCGGCGCCGTTCCAGCGACGGTGAAGCTCTGCAATCCGAGGAAATTGTAAGTGTAGGCGGGTACTCCATCCTTGATGTAGAGCGACCACCCTCCGAACCGCCCGGCCTGCGCAATGATGGTGCCGTGGCCGCCATCGGCGGGCACCTCCACCTTGGCAGTGATGGTCTTGGAGCGGTTCTTGATGTCGAGAAAGACGTTCTCTCCCATACCCGTCATGCCATCGGCCAGCGACAACGAAGTGCGCCCGGCCATGAGATCCGGGCGGCCGACCGCCGCCGCGTCGAACCGCTCAAAGGTGCGGTCATCGATGGGCAGGACGTGGTTGCGCCCGGCCTCGATCATGAACACCGTCTTGAGTTCTTCGAGTTTGTCCGGAAGTTCCTTTGACAGGTCATTGGCGAGGCTGAAATCAGAGGTGGTATCGAACAGCTCCCATGTATCGTCGGCCAAGGCGGCGCGAGGCTCGGCCTCCCACGGGGCCTTGTGGATGGTGCGGGCCAGCCAACCGTCCTTGTAGATCGCACGGTTTCCGAACATCTCGAAATACTGGATGGTGTGGCGTTCAGGAGCCGTGGCGTCCTTGAAGGTGTAGACCATACTGGTGCCTTGCATGGGAACTTGGGGCACCCCGTTGACCATGCGCGGTTCAGGCAGGCCAGCGGCTTCGAGAATGGTGGGGGCGACGTCGATCACATGCGAGAACTGCCCGCGTTGCTCACCCTTGGACTCGATGCCGGCGGGCCAATGGATCGCCATACCAACCTTGGTGCCGCCGAAATCGGAGCCCACCTGTTTCACCCATTTGTAGGGTGTGTCGAATGCAACCGCCCATCCGGCGGCCTGGTGCGGATAGGTTTCTGGTCCGCCCCAGACATCGACGTATTCAAGCAATTCTTCGACGGTTTGCGTGACGCCATTGAAATAGGTCATCTCGTTATACATGCCGTAGCGGCCACCCTCGGCGCTGGTGCCGTTGTCGCCGTAGACGAGGAATATCAATGTGTTGTCCAGCTGCCCGGCGGCCTCGATCGCCGAGATCAGCCGGCCGATTTCGTAATCGGTGTAATCGACATAGCCCGCGAACACCTCCACTTGCCGCGTGAACAGGGTTTTTTCGTCGTCGCTCAGGCTGTCCCAATCGGGAATGGCCTTGGGCTTGGGCGGCAGGATCGTCCCCTCAGGCACGACCCCGGTTTCGATCTGGCGATCAAGAATCTCTTGGCGCAGGTTGTCCCAGCCCTGATCGAACTTGTCCTTCCAGCGTGCGCTCCAGTCTTGCGGGACATGATGCGGGGCATGGGTCGCGCCTGGCGCATAGTAGACGAAGAAGGGCTTGTCGGGCGTCAGGGCCTTCTGATACTTGATCCAGGCGATCGCCTGATCGGTCATGTCGGTCAGAAAGTGATAGTCGGGGTCTTCCGGCAATTCGACCGGATGGATGCCATCATAGATGAACGGCGCCCATTGGTTCGTCTCGCCTCCGAGGAAGCCATAGAACTTGTCAAAGCCTTGCCGTGTGGGCCAGCGGTCATGCGGACCCGAGATGCTGGTTTCCCAGGTGGCGGTCTCGTGCCATTTGCCGAAGGCGGCCGTGCTGTAGCCGTTGAGGCGCAGGATCTCGGCAATGGGAGCGACCGTGTCGGGGATCATACCGTTGTCGCCGGGATATGCTGTCGCGTTTTCGGTGATGCCGCCCATGTTGTTGACGTGGTGGTTGCGGCCGCTTTTTATCGCCGCTCTCGTAGGGGAGCAGACTGCGGTCGTGTGAAAGTTGACGAAGCGCAGACCCTCGGCGGCGAGGCGGTCGAAGGTTTCGGTCTCGACCGGGCCGCCAAAGGCGCTGGTTCCGGCAAAGCCCAAGTCATCGACCAGCACGATCATCACGTTGGGCGCGCCTTCGGGCGCCGAGACCTGGAACAGGGGTGGTTTCGTCGTGTCGCGCACGTCCAGATCGTCGAACAACGCCGGAGGTGGTGCAGCGATCGGAAGAACGGACCTGTCGGGAACGAACTCCGCTTGAACCGGTGCGGCAAGAAACAGCCCGGAAAAGGCGAGCATGGCCAGAGTGCGCGGATTGGTGAATAGGGTCGTTTTCATAAGGTCGTTCTCCTCCATGCGCCGGATCAGAACCGATAGGTGGCGCCGAAGATCGGGCCGGACTGGCTGAACTCGAACGGGTTTCCGTTGACGATGTTTTCAACCGAGATGTAGCGGTACCCGCCCCGCAGCAGCCAGTTGTCGTTGAGCGCGTAGTCGGCCGTCAGAAGAACCTGCCAGGTTTCGTTTCCACTGCTGAAGCCACCGTAGTCGGCAAAGGCGGTTCCCGTCCAGCGATCCGAGAACGCGACCTGGGCACGGGCGCCGATCACCGGATCGACCCAGTTGGCATCTGCAGTGGCGGTGCGCTGGGGCATTGCGCCGGGCAGAAGTGTCATGGTGGTGGCGGTGTCAAACCAGCGAAAACCTGCCGCGAGATCGATCTGTGCGGTCTCTTCGTCATACACCCGGTAGGCGACATAGCCGTTCAGGATCTTGGTCGTCATCGAGGTGTTCAGACCGGAATGGGCCGGACCGGGCGTGTCGTTGCCGAAAGACAGGTCATTATACATGTAGTCGATCATGAAGCTCCACTGGCCGTTGCTGGCGGCGAAGGCCCCCATGAAGGCGAAATCGAGATTGTCGAGAGCATCGCTGAAGCTGAGGGTGCCTTCGACCCGTCCATCCGGGGTGGTGATCGCGGTCTTGGTTTCTGGCGCGAAGAGATAGATTGTGGCTTCGTATCCCCAATCTGAACCTTGGGCCCAAGCCGGGGCGGAGGCCAGGATGCCTGCAGCTCCGAGTGCGAGTGTGGTGAATACCTTCTTCACAAATGGTTTCCTTTCAGAATTTTCGTTTCTTGTCGCGTAGCGGCGATCAGCAGTTGTAGACGCCAGCGGCGCACCGCCGGACCGTCCGGCGACCCGCTCCAGCGACGCTTACCGGGGTGACGGGGCGTCCCACCCTTGCCTCGGCTTGTGGAACGAGGCCCGAGGAGGTGTCACGACCGGTAAAATCAGTTTCCAGGAAGAGGGAAAGCACCAGGCCTCCGGCGAGCAGGGTGAGAAGTCTTCCAGACACTGTCATTGCGTGTCCTCCAGCGTGTAGTTCGGTGGAAAGCCGTGCGCCTCGGCCGCGAAGGTGCCGATATCTGTGTCAGAGAAAGCGTCGCCGGGCAGCGCGGCGGGGATCTCGCCCGCGTCCTCGGACCAGCTGGTGATCGCGACCCGGTATTGTGGGGCCTGCGCTATGTCCCGCGTGGTGATGACCATCAGGCAGGGATAAGGCGCGTCGCCGCGCGCGATCCAGATCTGCCAGTCGACTTGAGCGTTGCGAAAGGCAAGGTGGTCGCATTCGACCCCGTTTACGACGCCAAATCCGAGATCCTTCACCTCGGTTACGTCCTCCATCAACACGTCATATGCCGACGAGACGATAAGGTCGGCTGCCGGAAGCGGTCGGCCGTAGGTGTCACGCAACTCGTCAATCAACCCGTCGATCCCGTCGGGCACGGCCTCCTTCGCGCGCAGCCCCGAGGCGCTGTCCTGCACGGCGAGGGTCTGGCCGTCATAAAGAAAATCGAACTTGCTGAACCCCGCGTGACGGTGGATATACAGTCGGTCGGGGCGCTTGATGACCACGCGTCCAGAACTGCGAAGGCCGAATTTTTCTCCATTCGTCGAGACAAGCTCGTGCTCGGCATCGAAACCGAAATTGAACCCATCCAAGCCGTCGAGATACTCCGACATTTCTTGCAGGATCCGCCTGGCATCTGCCTCGTCCGCCTGTAGCGCCGCGGGGCTGGCCAGCCAGGTGGAAAGGCAAACCGCAAGTGAGAGCAGGTATCGTCCGTTCATGCGCAGCATGGGTTTCCCTCCTCCTTGTCCTTCGGCAGCATTGCACGAAGGATATTCGTATGTTCGGCCGGATTTACTGTGCCAGACTTGACAGAGATCAATACACGCACCTCTGCTTGACTTTTGGTGCCACCGCGCGAGACTTGCCCTTTGTGAACAAAGGAAAGGAGCGACGGCATGACGCCCAGTATCCCATTGATCCGGGCGGGTGCGATCTTTCCAATCCTGCGTTGGATACGCGAGGCAGGGGGCGATCGCGATCGCTATTTGACTCCTGTGGACCTCTGCTGGGTCGATGGCGCGGACCCGTTCAAGGCGATCCCGGTGCGCAATGTGGCGATGCTGCTGAGGGATCTGAGCCGGAGTTTTGGACCGGACGTGCCGTGGCGGATCGTGGGCAATCTGGGTTTTTCTGAACTGGGATTGCTGGCAAGCCTTCTGACACAATCAGCGACGCCGCGGCAGGTGTTGCGCCGGGCCGCTGCGGTTTTGCCACTGCATTGTTCACACGAAACCGTGGAATTGACCGAGGCGAACGGGGAACTTTGCGTGCGCGAGGGGTGGACCCTGCGCTTTGACGGGGACGAGACGCTGCACGCCGTGCAACAGTATTGTGCGGCGATGATCGAGTCCCTGCTGGTCTGTGCAGGGCCGGTCACCCCGGCGGTGCGGCGGATTCGTATGGTGCCGCATCCCCGGTTCGGGTTGTCTCATCTGGCGGGTTTGCTGGGTAAAGCGATTTCGCCTGCGCCCACCGGGGCGTTGGAGATCTGCATTGCCGATCACCTTGCCGATGCGGCCTTTCCCGGCCAAGGGCACCACAGGATGCCCGCGACGAACGTTGACGCGGTACCGCCCTTGCGACCCAATCGCAGTTTTGGAGCATCAGTTGCAGTCCTTCTGGCGCAGATGATTGGGCATGGGAAGCCGTCAATTGACCGTCTGGCCTTTGCCGCGGGAACCAGCCGCCGGTCCCTGCAACGCCAACTCGACCGTGAAGGTCAGAGCTTTTCCAAGATCCTTGAGACAGTGCGCCGGGAGGAAGCCGAGCGGCGGATGGATTTGGGCGAGCCCATCTCCACCATTGCCCACGCTTTGGGTTATGCCGACCCGGCCAGCTTTACGCGCGGGATGAAACGGTGGACAGGGCAAACACCGATGGCGTTTCGCGGGGAGCTTATCTCGAGGGGTCCGAAGTGACGGTCGAAGCTCTTGTATGCAAAGAATGCTGCGCGGCGAACGGACGACCGGTAAGCTAAACTGCGCGACGGCTTGGCTCGCTTTGGACAAAGTCCGCTCAGGGCCGGGAACGCCAGTTGGCGTCTCGTTGCCGAAGGTCCGTTTTGTCCCGCATCTGAGACATTCGCTGATTTTATCTGAACGTCCGGTGCCGACGAAAGCAGTCGTTGCAAAACGCTGATCAGCGCCTTTGTGGGCTAATGTCTGCTTACGCGTCTTAAGCAGACCTTCTTCGAAAAATGGTCTAGGTCCGAGATGCGGGACAAAGCAAGCCTTCGCTGCGCCGCAGACGAATGAGCGGGTTGGGATCACTCCAGAACTTCTCGGCAGGGCTGGAAAAATCTCGATCGTTTGTGACCCTGCCAGATAGGGCCGTCATATCACGGTGCCTTTGCGACGAGTTCAACAGAGTTGCCGTCCGGATCCTTGGTGAATACCCCGCGCCAGCCAACCCAAGGGAACGTCTCGACGTGGTATTCCCGCTCCAGCATCTCGTACCACGCGATGACCGCCTCTTGCTCATCCCAGGGCAGGCTGAGAGCCAGATGATGGAGCGTCGAGCCCGGACCGGAAGCCGGAGGCTCAGTGCCCGCCCGCGTGTTCCCTGCACCTTCGATGTCATGCCGGAACAGGGCGAGCACGGCGGAATGACCGGCAAAGCCCTCGGCGATACGAAAGAACACGATATCGCCGTTTTCCGGATCGTTCATCGGCTCCAGGCCGATCACGTCACGATAGAATGCGACCATCGCGTCGAGATCGATACAGCGGATGGCGATTTCGCCAAGGGCGCGGACGGTAAATCCTCTTTGGGACATGGAAACTCTCCTATTCTTGTCCATCATGGGGCGATTTCGCGCCGCCGAGAAACCTTGTGGCCGGCGCTGATCTGAAGAAGCAATCGTAGGCAAAACGCGGTCTCGGCCAGGAACGTCAGGGCATAGGCCGGCGCGAATGCCGGGGCCAGTTCGGGTGCGAAGAAGCGCAAGCCACTGCCGGCCAGGTAGACCAGGCCGGCAATCGTTAGCCCGACGCCAAACACCCGCGCAAAGAGGCCCGACCGCCAGACCAGTAGCCCCAGGATCAGACTGTTGATACCGAAGAAAACGAGGCCAAGATCGTATCCGTGGGCATGAAGGTCGAAAAACACCAGGGCGAGCCTGGGCGCATCGGCCAGCATATCCGCGCGCGACAACAGCAGCCACCCGGTGAGCAGGCCCATGAGACTGACGGCGATGAGCACGGTCTGGATCAGCCGGAATACCATCGCACCGAGGGCCAGCCGCGGCGCCATGGATCGAAAGGTCAAAAACAGCAGGATCGCCAGCCCAGCATCGCAAACGGCCATGACGAGATCGGCGGCAATGGCCAGCCGGAACTGGCCGGGTGCCGACAGGATCGCCGCGGCCGTTGCGTTCGCGTCCTCAAGGTCGATCAAGGGACCGCGCAGAAGTAGTTCTGCGGACAGACCCGCCACGATGATCACCAGGTAGAGCAGGCCGGCAAAACGCATATCGCGCGCCAAGGCCGAGGTCATTTGAAGTTGTTGCATGGCAAACTCCTGTGTCTGCGGCCTTCAGGCGATGACCTTAGCATGTTTTCGGGTTGAGCGGATCATCTGGTGCGCCTGCGGTCGGTTCGCCCTCTGTCCGGCCCAGACCGAGCCAAGGACAATTACAGCGCCCAGAAACTGGACCAGAGAGAGCGACTGGTCGAGCCAGAACCATCCAAGCGTCACCGCTGTCACCGGGCTCATCATGCCCAGCATGGCAACGGCTCCGGGCTCGATCCGCGCCACGCCCCGGAACCAGAGCGCATAGGTCGCAGCCGCTCCGACAAGGCCAAGCCATGCCAATCCGGCAAGGTTCGTGGTCGTCAACGGTGGCAAAGCCGGCTCGACGATCAGCGCCAATGGCAAAAGGATCAGGCCACCCGCCGTCAGCTGCCAGGCGGTGAAGCTCAGCGCCGAAACCGGCGGTTGCCATTTCCGGCTGAGCACCGTGCCTGCCGCCATCGAGGCGGCCCCGCCTACTCCTGCGGCAATGCCGACCGGGTCCAGCTGCGCCTCGGGGCTGATCAGCAGCAGCGCCACGCCAAGCACACCGGTCGCGGCAGCAATCACCGCCCCGGCCCGGATCGGGGTGCCCAGCCAGCCGCGCGCCATGAAGATGACGATCATCGCTTGCAAGGACCCCAAGGTCGCCGCCACGCCCCCCGGCAACCGGTAAGCGGCCACGAACAGCAGCACCCAGAACAGGGCGAAGTTGAAACTGCCCAAGAGAAAGGTCCGTCCCAGCCAGACACGCGGCGGCAGGCAGCGCGTCACCGCCAACAGCAGCAGCCCGGCGGGCAGCGCGCGCAACGCGGCCAGCGTGATCGGGTAGCCCTCGGGCAGCGCTTCGGTGGTGACCAGGTAAGTGCTGCCCCAGACGGCAGGCGCCAGGGCGGTCAGGAATATGTCGGTCGAGCGGGACATGGCAATGCTCCTGTTTGGCGGATTACCACAGGGTGTGGATCTTCAGCTGCGGACGTTTCGGACATGGGGGCAGCCCCATATCCCGACGCAGGTGAGGTGACAGATCGCAGCGCGCATGGCGCGGCAGCCGCGAGGGTTTGAACACTCGTATCAGAAGGGATTTCATGTCGGTCTCCTTTCAGGCAACGAGCCGCCTTGCGGCACGGATTTGCGCGGCAAGGTCTTCGCGTGGCCCATTGACCAGGCGCGCACCGGTTTCCCGGATGATGAGTGTCGGGACGGACTGAACCTGCAGCGACCGGGCGCGTTGACGGTCGGTCTCGACCGCCTGAACTGTCGCCGGGGCGTTGAAGACCTCTGCGAAATGCGCCGTGTCAAATCCGAGTGCCCCCGCCGCTTCCAGCACGACCTCGGGGTCGGCGATGTTGCGTGCGTCGGTCAAATGCGCGCTCTGCAGCCGGTCGAACATGTCCCAATGGGCGGCCTGCCCGCCGAGACGCTCGGCCGCCTTGCAGCCAACGGCGGCGGTCAGCCCGTGCGGATAATCGAACGGGGCCGCGCGCATCGCGTCGATGTCGACCAGCTCGGGCCGGTCGCTGACTTGCCGACACACGTCCCAATGACACAGGATCGTCTCGCGGGCTTGCTCCGGCGTGCCCCATCGCGCCGCCATTTCGGCGCGGCTGGCTTGCAAGACAAAGGTATGATGCCGGATGTCGAGCTCGAACTCGACGGCAAGGTCACGCATCCGCGACGAGATGTTGAAGCACCAGCAGCACACGACGTCGTGGAAGAAATCTATGGTTAGGGACGCCATCACGCGGCCTCCTCTTGCCAATCTGCGCCGGCAAGTCGTGCGGCGATCCGGGCGACATACGCGCCTTGGAAGCGCGCCCCTGAAAGGTCGGTCTCGGATGGGGTGCGCGACCCGTCGGCCCCGGCGATGGTGCCCGCGCCATAGGGTGCGCCGCCCACGATTTCCACGCCCGTCTTTTGACCGGCAAAGGCATAGGGCATGCCCGCGATCAGCATTCCGAAATGCTGCAGCGGGATCTGGGTGGACAGCAGCGTCGCCTCATGTCCACCATGCTGCGAGCCGGTGGAGGCGAAGACGGCCGCCACCTTGCCAACAAGCGCATTCCGCGCCCACAGGCCGCCTGCCTGATCGAGAAAGGACTTCATCTGCCCGGCCATCATTCCGAACAGCGTCGGGGTGCCGAAAATGACGGCGTCATAGCTTTCCAGATCGGCGGGAGACGCAACCGGGGTCTCGTCCGCTTCGAACCCGGCCTTTTGCCGGACCTCCTCGGGGACGGTTTCGGGCACGCGCCGCAGATCGACATGGGTGCCGGGCACCGAGCGTGCGCCTTCGGCCTCGGCCTCGGCAAGCGCACGGACATGGCCATAGCTGGAATAGTAGAGAACAAGAACACGGGTCATGGGATCCTCTCAAGGGTTTCGGGTTTCGTCACCTGAGAAGATCGGGGATGAGGCGGCCCGGAATAACCGGCCCGCTCTCATTTCACTCTTTACGTGGATTGAAGAATGTCAGGGGTTCAATGCGGCGCGCAGATGATCGAGAAACGCCGTGACCTTCGCATCCATGCCGAGGCGCGAGGCCGTCACGGCGTAGATTTCCGGCGCGGGCAGCTCCCAATCGGGCAGCACGCGGACCAGTTCGCCGCGCGCGACCGCATCCTTTGACACGAAATCCGGCAAGGTGCCGATGCCCTGTCCGGCAATCAGCAGATCGCGCAGGACAAGGCTGTTGCCGACGCGGATGGGCGGATCGAGGTCCACGGTCACCGTTTCGGACGGACCGTGAAGGGTCCAGGCAGTGAGGTGATCGGCCAGCAGAAAGCCGACGACGCGGTGATTGACGACGTCCTGCGGCGTTTCCGGGGCGCCGACGCTGTCCAGGTAGGACGGCGCGGCAAAGACCTGTTGCCGCATCGTTCCCAGCTTGCGGGCCACAAGCGCGGAATCCGGCATCGCCGCCCGGATCCGGATCGACACATCGAAACCGCCCTCCACCATGTCGATCACCCGGTCATCCATCGACAGCGTCAGGCGCAGGTCGGGATAGGCGTCGAAAAACCCCGGGAGGATCGGGGCAATGACGGTCTGTCCGAAGGAACTGGAGGCGTTCACCTTGAGATGGCCGCGTATCGCCCCGGCTCCGTCACGGATGCGCGTCTCGACCTGGGACACGGCATCGAGGATGCCGGATGCCTCGTCATAGAAAAGCTGTCCGGCATCGGTGAGAGACATCGAACGTGTCGTGCGGGTGAGCAATACCGTGCCCAGGCTCTCCTCCAAAAGCTTGATCTCGCGGCTGAGAAGGGCGGGAGAAACCCCGAGATCATCCGCTGCACGCGCAAAGCTGCCACGCTCGACGATGCGGCGGAAGGCGTTCATGACAGAGAGCTTGTCCATTGTTGCTTTCGATCAGTCTAAGTGAAACGTCACCTTGTACGAGCGACCAAGTCGAGGAATAACATGAACACGGAGCTCGCGCGAACAAGCCGCGAGACCGCCTTACCGCCAATTCTCCAAACTCTAACCGGATGCCGTATCTGAGAAGCCCAGTGACACGAAGCACTGGAAGCGGAAGAACTTTGGCCGAACGACTACTTTGGAAACTACCCCTGCCGTTCATGCAGGCTGCGGCATTAGTCAAAAAGGGCTCTTTTCGGCCGATCGCTGCGTGTGACACGAAGGTCGCGTATGCGGAAGAACCGGCGGTTCGATCAATTGGTAGAGTCGGTCGGTTGACGTTGTGTCGACGCCAGGAGTGGGAGGGACGGATGGAGGACGATAATTGTCCAATATTCAACTTCCCGCCATCAAACCGAAACGCACCCCGTGGAACAAGGGGCGCCTGATCGGTCAGAAACGCCCGCTTCTTGCCAAACAGGTCTGGGCCATCCGCGCCCGGCTGGAACTTGCGGGCAATCTCAGGGATCTGGCACTCTTCAATCTTGCGATCGACAGCAAGCTGCGAGGCTGTGACCTAGTGCGGTTGAAAGTCACCGATCTTGTGATTGGTGACCGGGTTCGTGAACGCGTGACAGTGATCCAGAGCAAGACCCGGCGACCCGTTCAGTTCGAGGTTTCCGAGAACACCCGTGATTCTATCTGGAATTGGGTGTGTCGCCCGGAGATGATGGGGCGCGGGTTCTTGTTTCCTAGCCGCTTCCACGACAGGCCGCATGTATCGACCCGGCAATATGCACGTCTGGTCCGTGATTGGGTGGCCGCGATTGGTCTTGATCCGAGCGGTTATGGCACGCACTCGCTACGGCGCACCAAGGCCGCGCTGATCTATCGCAAAACCGGCAACCTGCGTGCAGTGCAGCTTTTACTCGGCCACAGCAAGGTGGACAGCACAGTTCGATACTTAGGTGTCGAACTGGAAGACGCGCTGAGTATCGCTGAAAAGATCGACATATGAGGACTAAGCGGGCGGTGGCAGCCGCCCGCCATTCCTAGCGTTTGATTGTCGATCTTCCACTGGACTTCCGGGCAAGGGTGAGCGTCACTGACGTTGTTGAACGAATTGAGCCTCCCGCCCGGAACGCCGGGCTTTGGTCAGTACGGGGTGCGAGAAAGCCCCGCGACCAAGAGGAGACGATAATGACCGAACATATTACTGAGGCTCTTTCCACCGCCCCCGCGACGTCCAGGTCGGTAAAACCAGCGGGCAAGAGTAAGACTGAGATGCTTCACAAGCTGCTAGCATGCCGCACCGGGGCAACAGTTGTGCAGATCCAAAAGCAGTTGGGCTGGCAGCCGCATACGATACGCGCGGCGATCTCGCGACTGCGGTCGTCAGGCGTACCTGTCGAGCTTGACCGGTCGGGCAGGGTGGCCCGCTACCGTATTATGCCCGGGCAAGGCCAATGACGTTGACCGTGACTGCCCCCGACATCTGCCGACTGGCAGAAGCCAACGCCGCAACGCTGCGCCGGATCTGGCAGGAGACCAAGGGCACCGCGCCGCCCAAAACCTTTACCGCGCGCCTGATGCGGTTGTCGCTGGCATGGGACGCACAGGCTGCTTTGGCGGAATGCGAGAGCGCAGTTGCACGCCGTGCCTGGAAGCGGGTCATCCGGGCCCGGATTGACTCGCGTTCCCTGAAAAGCTGCGGGGGCGCCGTGCCAGCAACGGTTGGTGATGGCACCCGCATTTTGAAGGACTGGGGCGGGAAGATGCATGAAGTGCTGATCACAGCGGATGGCCGTGCGACATGGAACGGCCAGAGCTATTCGTCGCTGTCGGCGGTGGCGCGGGCGATGACCGGGACCAACCGCAACGGACCCAAGTTCTTCGGGTTGCGTGAAGGAACGCGCACATGATCCACCAGCGCTGCGCCATATATACCCGCAAGTCGACCGAAGAGGGGTTGGAACAGGACTTCAACTCGCTGGATGCGCAACGTGAGGCCTGTGCGGCCTATATCCTGAGCCAGAAGCACGAGGGCTGGGCAGAACGCGCCGAGCGCTATGACGATGGCGGGTTCTCCGGCGGATCCATGGATCGACCCGGACTTGCACAATTGCTCAACGATGTGGAGGCAGGCCGCGTCGACATCATCGTTGTCTACAAGGTGGACCGCCTGACCCGGTCGCTGGCGGACTTTGCGAAGATGGTCGATCTCTTCGACGGGGCAGGGGTGTCGTTCGTGTCGGTCACCCAAGCCTTCAATACGACATCGTCCATGGGGCGCCTGACCCTAAACGTCCTATTGTCATTCGCCCAGTTCGAGCGCGAGGTGACGGCTGAGCGTATCCGGGACAAGGTTGCAGCTTCCAAACGTAAGGGGATCTGGATGGGGGGCGCGGTGCCAATGGGCTACGACGTCAACGACAAGGCCTTGATTGTTAACCCGGTTGAGGCCGAAGCGATCCGCACCATATTTGCCGAGTATCTGGCGGCCGGATCGGTACGCGAACTGTCCGACAGGCTCGAGGCGCTCAGTATCGTAAGCAAACGCCGGACTGACCGGTACGGGCGCACGACGGGAGGAGCGCCCTTCTCTCGTGGTGCGCTCTACAACATCCTGCGCAACCCTATTTACATCGGCAAGACCCGTCATAAGGATGAGCTCTATGATGGGCTACATGAGGCCATCATAGACGGTGCTACCTGGCAGCAGGTGCAGGAACTGCTTGCAAACCACGGTGGCAAGACGATCGCCACGTCCCGACGGTCGGCTCGGCGCCTGCTGGATGGGCTGCTTTTTGATTCCGCAGGCCGTCCAATGCGCACGACCTACGCTATCAAGTCGACGCGAACGGGCGGAACAGCCCAATCGCGGCGGTACTGGTATTATACGTCAACGCCATCCGGCTCAGACAAACAAGGCAGTATAGAACGACTTCCCGCAGGAGAAGTCGAGCGGCTGGTTCTGAGTGGGCTTAAGAACCATCTGGACGATCAGTCATGGCTGACCCGGCAGATCAGATCGGCAGTCGATTTGGATCCGTCTTCGATCACAGAGATCCTCGGGGCAGTGGATTCTCTGAGAAACCAGATTGCCGATGAGGGTGAATACTCAGACGCAAAGCATCTCAACGGCTTGGTTGATCGTATTGATTTATCAAAAGGACAGTTTTGTGTTCGGTTGGATCTAGGTGCCTTACAGCCAACTGAGAAAGCTAAGCTACCAATCCATGCCGCCTTCGAGGCCCCGTTTCAGAAGCGTCAGACCGGTCGGGCGAAGCCGATCGTCATTGCGCCGCCGGATGCACCGCAGCCTGACCAAGATCTCATCAACCTTGTCGCTGATGCGAGACGGTGGTCGGCCGAACTTCTTGACGGCACGTCCAGCACCATCCGCCAGATTGAAGACCGCGAGGGTCTCCGAAGCGGATCGGTGAGTCGTGTCCTGCCCCTGGCCTGGCTGGCACCGGATATCTCAACGGCCATTCTTGAAGGCCTTCAGCCGCAACATCTCACAGCAAAGAAGTTGCGCAGTCTTCCGGAACTACCGCTGGACTGGCATGAACAGCGGAAGATTCTGGGCTTTCCGCATCAATAGAGCATCTAGACCTGCCCCAAGACCTCACGCGCGAATGCCCCGCTGAGACTTCTGCCGAAATCGCACCAAATTGGCCCTGATCAGAGACAATACTTGAGGTCTCGACCGTCACCGCCCCTCGTAACCAACGGTAAATTAAACACTATCCAGAGAAGGTGTGTCCGTTATGGTTTTGTGGAGACTGAGTGGTGGGCGACCCTGGAATCGAACCAGGCGTGCGTCTCCGCGAGGGAGTTACAGTCCCCTGCCACACCTTGCGGCCTGTCGCCCACTGTCAGGCGTTGCACCTGACGTGGAGGCGTGATTACTAGCGCGCCAAAGGGGCGTCAACAGGAAAATTCCGCTTTGGCGCAGGAAACTGAATTCAGGGCCCGGAGGCCGGCAAAATGAAAAAACCCAAGTGGGTCATCGAGAAGGAACAGGCCCGCAAGGCGGCCGCCGCGGAAACCGTCTGGCTGTTCGGTCTGCACGCCGTGCGCGATGCCCTGATGAACCCAAAACGGCAAAAACTGCGGCTGATCGTGACCCGGAACGCACAGGCGAAACTGGCGGAAGCCATTGAATTTGCTGGGATGGAACCCGAAGTCGTCGATCCGCGCAAATTCACGGCCCCGATCGACCCCGGCTCGGTCCACCAGGGGGCGGCGCTCGAGGTCAAGCCGCTCGACTGGGGTGGCTTGGCGGAAAACTGCATCGGCCGCGAACATCCCCGGGTGATCCTGCTGGACCGCGTCACCGACCCCCACAATGTCGGGGCGATTCTGCGCTCGGCCGAGGTCCTGGGCGCCAGCGCGGTAATCGGCACGCGGCACCACTCGGCGCCCGAGACCGGCGCCCTGGCCAAGACCGCCAGCGGCGCGCTGGAGCGTCAGCCCTACCTGCGGGTGCGCAACCTGGCCGACGCCATCGTCGAGTTGCAGGGCATGGGCTTTGTGGTCCTCGGACTGGACGGCGAAGCCGAAGAGACCATCGAACAGGCATTGGAGGGCAAGCTGGACCGCCCGGTGGCCCTTGTCCTCGGGGCCGAGGGGCCGGGGCTGCGGCAGAAGACAAAGGAAACCGTTGACCAACTCGTGAAGATCGACGCGGCCGGCGGGTTCGGCTCTCTCAACGTGTCGAATGCCGCGGCGATTGCGCTCTACGCCTCGCGTCACAGGTAACGGGGCGATCACTCGGGGGTGATGCACATAAACACACAGGGTAGTCACATCACCGTTAGCCGGGGTTCCTGAATCGCGGGGATGCGGGCATCTTACAGAGCAACGATCACCACTCTCCGAGTTCCATGTTTTCGCGACGTTCATTCTTGGCCAGCCTGACCGCAATCCTGATTGCCCCTGCGGCGGACGCTGATTCTCCGGTGTTCTACTCGGCCGACGGGGCCGCCGTCAGCGGCTATGACGCCGTCGCCTATTTCATGACCGGCCAGCCGGTCATGGGGGACCCGGATATCTCGGTCATGTGGAAAGGCGTGGTTTGGCGTTTCGTGTCTCAGAAGAACCGAGAGGCATTCGAAGCAAACCCACGCGCCTTCGCGCCGCAGTTTGGCGGATACTGCGCCTATGCCGTCGGGAAGGGATATCTCATGAGCGCGGACCCGACCGCCTGGAGAATCGTGGATGGGAAGCTCTACCTGACCCATTCCGCCGAGGTTGCGGACATGTGGCAGGAGGATATTCCGGGGAACATCGTTCT
Organism: Ruegeria marisrubri; assembly: GCF_001507595.1. Lineage (GTDB taxonomy): Bacteria > Pseudomonadota > Alphaproteobacteria > Rhodobacterales > Rhodobacteraceae > Ruegeria > Ruegeria marisrubri. Next base: position 152,827 of record NZ_LQBQ01000034.1, on the reverse strand, counting down.
GGCCGAACAGCACTGGCCGCAGGTCCTGCGCCAGTAGGTCAAGCGAAAAAAAGCTATCACATTTTCGCGCGCTCCCCTTTTTTTCTCGGATTGTTTGCCTAAATGTCACAGTGACCGCGGATTGGAACTGCCGCGGGTCATTTCACTGTCCCTCGTTCCATAACTGGCGCCCAGGCTTTACTTGGGCGCTTTTTTCTTGCCTGGACCGAGGGTAGGGTGGCGCCATGCCAGACTATTCCGATGCCTATCTCAAGACCATCCTCCAGCGCACCAGGGTCGTTGCCGTGGTGGGCGTGTCCATGAACCCCGTGCGGCCCAGCTACTACGTGGCGCGCTATCTGGGGCTCAAGGGGTTCCGGGTCATCCCCGTCAACCCGGGCCACGCGGGCAAGACGCTTTTCGGCGAGACCATCCGGGCCAACCTGGCCGAGATTCCCGAGCCGGTGGACATGGTCGACATCTTTCGCCGTTCCGAAGCCGTGCCGCCGATCGTCGACGAGGCGCTTGAGGCTTTTCCCAACTTGCGGACGATCTGGATGCAGATCGGCGTCGAGCATGAAGGGGCGGCTGCCAAGGCGCAGGCGCGCGGTGTGGATGTGGTGATGAACCGCTGCCCCAAGATCGAGTATCAGCGCCTGTTCGGCGAATTGCGAATGGGCGGGTTCGCCACCGGGATCATCTCGTCAAAACTGTAGAGGCCTGCCGGGCCGTTCGGCTCTGCCCATCAGCCGGTGGTCAGGTTCGCGCGCTGTTCCAGCAGCCTGCGCTCTTTGTTCTGCAGAACTTCCATGCGCGGCCGCCAGTGGTAGCGCGTGTCCTCGAGTGTAGGCGCCCAGAACAGCTTGCCGGCATTCCGCCATCCGTCGAGGACGATGCCCTCGAACATCGTATCCCCCTTGCGGCCAATGATGACTGAACTGTGGTCGATCCTGAACGGGTTGTCCGGGTCGGAAATCGCCCTGTGCAGGGTCAGGGTGCGGAAGTTTTCCTGGTCTAGGCGCCGCTCGATGTCCTCGGCCCAATGCCAGCACAGCCCGCGCTCTCGGAACCCGTTGTTGACCTTGGCATTATGGACGATCGGCGGATCGGTGATGTCGTATTCCACCGCCAGCTGGCTTGCATAGTTGAAAGCGATAGTTGCAGCCCGCTCGGCCTCGGCGGGATCAACGTCCGGCCCGAGGTTTTTCAGTTCAAGCGCCAGCGCCTCGACATCGCGCTGGTCGACGACCGGTTGCGTGGGTTTGCCGGCGCAGCCGCTGACCAAAACAGCCATCATCATGGCGAAAACGGGAACGACCAAATTCTTCATTCCAAAATCCTTGAAACCTCGGCGCATCAGCTTGCGGGTGCGTCGGACTCAGGATGGTAGAGGCGATGGCGCCGTGTTTCAATCTCTGCCTCGGGCCGCTTTCTCTGCGACGCCGCTGATCCCCTGCCGGCGGGCCAGTTCGTCGAGAACCGCATCCAGCGGCACGTCGCGGGCAGCCAGCATGACGAGGAAGTGATAGAGCACGTCGGCGGCCTCGGCGGTCAGTTTGGCCTGATCTCCCCTGACGGCTTCGATGATCGCCTCGACGGCCTCTTCGCCGAATTTCTCGGCGCATTTCTCGGGGCCCTTGGCCAGCAGCTTGGCGGTCCAGCTGGTCTCGGGATCGGCGCCCTTGCGCGCCTCGATCGTGGCGGCCAGGTCGTGCAGAATGCTCATGTCAGCCTCATGGGGATGCCCGCGGCGGCCATGTGTTCCTTGGCCTCGCGGATCGTGTATTCGCCGAAATGGAAAATCGAAGCGGCCAGCACCGCGCTGGCGCCGCCCTTGGTCACGCCCTCGACGAGGTGGTCCAGGTTGCCGACCCCGCCCGAAGCGATCACCGGCACGTTCACGGCGTCGGAAATGGCGCGGGTGAGGGGAATGTTGAAGCCGGCCTTGGTGCCGTCGCGGTCCATCGAGGTCAGCAGGATCTCGCCCGCGCCCTTGGCGACGACGGTCTTGGCAAATTCGACAGCATCAATGCCGGTGGGCCTGCGGCCGCCATGGGTGAAGATCTCCCACTTGCCGGGGCTGACCGTCTTGGCGTCGATGGCGCAGACGATGCACTGGCTGCCGAACTGGTCGGCGGCCTCGGCCACCACGTCGGGATTCGCAACTGCGGCAGAGTTGAAACTGACCTTGTCGGCGCCGGCAAGCAGCAGGTTGCGCACGTCCTCCTTGCTGCGGACGCCGCCGCCCACGGTCAGGGGCACGAAACACTGCTCGGCGGTGCGCTGCACCACGTCGAACATGGTGCCGCGGTTTTCGTGGGTGGCATGGATGTCGAGGAAACAGATCTCGTCCGCCCCGGCCGCGTCATAGGCCTTGGCCGATTCCACCGGGTCGCCCGCATCGCGCAGGCCGACGAAGTTCACGCCTTTGACCACGCGGCCATCGGCCACGTCGAGGCAGGGGATGATGCGGGTTTTCAGCATAGGGCAGTTATAAGTTCGGAACGGGTTTCGGCAAGCTGTTTGCGGGGAAGGGGGCTGTCTGCCCCCTCTTGGCCTGCGGCCAATTCACCCCCGAGGATATTTTGGGCCAGATGAAGAAGGGTCATTCGCGCAGGGCGGCGAGCGCCTCGGCAAGGTCCAGCGCGCCGTCATACAGGGCGCGGCCCGAGATCGCGCCGTTCAGGGCAACGCCGCAGTCTCGCAGGGCGATCAGGTCGGCCAGGGAACTGACGCCGCCGCTGGCGATCACCGGGATCGACACGGCGCGGGCCAGGGCGGCCGTGGCCTCGATGTTGGGGCCTTGCATCGCGCCGTCGCGGTTGATGTCGGTGTAGATGATGGCGGCGACGCCGGCATCCTCGAAGCTTTTGGCCAGATCGGTGGCCTCGACATCCGTTTCTTCTGCCCAGCCCTTGGTGGCGACCTTGCCGTTGCGGGCGTCGATACCGACGGCAACCTTGCCGGGGAAGGCGCGGGCGGCCTCTCGTACCAGGGCGGGATTTTCGACCGCGACGGTGCCAAGGATCACGCGCGCCAGCCCCTTGTCGAGCCAGGTCTCGATGGTGGCCATGTCGCGGATGCCGCCGCCCAGCTGCGCGGGCACCCTGCAGGTCTTCAGGATCGCCTCGACCGGGGCGGCGTTGACCGGCTCGCCGGCGAAAGCGCCGTTCAGGTCCACCAGGTGCAGCCATTCGCAGCCGGCCTCGACAAAGGCGCGGGCCTGTGCCGTCGGGTCTTCGTTGAAGACGGTGGCCTTGTCCATGTCGCCGCGCAGCAGGCGCACGGCCTTGCCGTCCTTGAGGTCGATTGCGGGGTAGAGGATCATGATGTGCGACCTTTCGCTGAATTCCGGGCGGGATATGGCATGGGCAGGGCAGGGAATGCAACGCGACCCAAAGTCAGCCTTGCCTGCGGCCGCGACGCCGCGCAACATTGCCCGAAAACAGGGAGGTTTTCGATGAACAGGGTGATTCTGGCGTCCGTTCTGGGGTTTGGACTTGCGGGTGCAGTTCAGGCGGACCCGGTGGAAGGGATCTGGAAAACGGCAGAGGGCGAAGAGGGGGGCTATCTGCATGTCGAGATCGCGCCCTGCGGCAGCGCGATCTGCGGCACGATCAACAATGCGTTCAAGTCCTCGGGCGATCTTTCGGCCGACTACGAGCATCTGGGCAAGCAGATCATCTGGAACATGCTGCCCGATGAAGAGGGGTACTATTCCGGCGGCAAGATCTGGGCGCCGGATTCGGACAAAACCTATCGGTCGAAAATGGCGCTCGAGGGCGACTCTCTGACTGTGAAGGGCTGTGTCGCCGGGGGGCTGATCTGCCGCGGGCAGGTCTGGACGCGGATCAAGTGATCTCTCGCGCCTGACCTGCGCCCCTCAGGGGGTCCAGGTCAGGAAATTGCCAATCAGGCGCAGGCCGACATCCTGGCTTTTCTCGGGGTGGAACTGCATGCCCAGCATCGTGTCACGCCCGATCACCGCCGTCACCGGCCCGCCATAGTCGACATGGGCCAGACGCTCGGCCGGGTTGTCCACGTGGAACTGGTAGGAGTGGACGAAATAGGCGTGGTCGCCGGTCTTGATGCCGTCGAACACCGGGTGGTCATGTTCGATGACCAGATCGTTCCAGCCCATGTGCGGCACTTTCAGGCTTTTGTCCTTGGGCTCGATCCGGACCACGTCGCCCGCGATCCAGCCCAGACCAGGGGTTTCCTGGTATTCGTGGCCCGTGGTCGCCATCAGCTGCATGCCGACGCAGATGCCCAGAAAGGGGCGGCCCTTCTGTTCGACCGCCTCGACCATGGCGTCATGGATCCCCTTGTGCCCGCGCAGCTCGGCCGCACAGGCGGGAAAGGCGCCGTCGCCGGGCAGCACCAGCCGGTCGGCGCGCGCCACGATTTCGGCGTCCGAGGTCACGACGACCTCGCCCGCGTCCAGTTCGCGGGCCATACGTTGAAACGCCTTTTCGGCCGAGTGCAGGTTGCCGCTCTCGTAGTCGATGATGGCCGTCAGCATTTGATTCCTTCCTGCGCGAAGCTTGTCCGAAAACCGGTTCCCACTATACGGGCCGCGCTCAAAGCGCGCCCTTGGTCGAGGGAATCGCGTCGGCCTTGCGCGGGTCGGTCTCGACCGCCATGCGCAGGGCGCGGGCGACGGCCTTGAACGCCGCCTCGGCGATGTGGTGGCTGTTGAACCCGTGCAGCTGGTCCACATGGAGGGTGATGCCGCCATGGGTGCTGAGCGCCTGAAAGAACTCGCGCACCAGCTCGGTGTCGAACGTGCCGATCTTGGGCGTGGGCAGGTCGACGTTCCAGACCAGGAAGGGCCGGCCCGACAGGTCGAGCGCGCAGCGCACCTGCGCGTCGTCCATCGGCAGGTGGCACTCGCCATAGCGCAGGATCCCCTTCTTGTCGCCCAGGGCGGCGGTCAGCGCCTGACCCAGCGCGATGCCGGTATCTTCGACCGTGTGGTGGTCGTCGATGTGGTAGTCGCCCTTGGCGCGGATCTTCATGTCGATCAGCGAATGGCGCGCCAGCTGGTCCAGCATGTGATCGAAGAACCCGACGCCGGTCTGGTTGTCATAGGTGCCGGTCCCGTCGAGATTGATCTCGACCGTGATTTCGGTTTCGGCCGTCTTGCGGCTGATCGAGGCGCGACGCATGGGCGAATTCCTTTTGCTACGGGCGTGCTTATAGGCCCGGCGCGGGGGCGATTTCCAGCCCGCAATCCGCGGGCGCGGCGATGTGTTGCGTGAAAATCAGGGGATTGCGCCCGTCGGGCCGCCATGCCAGCTTGACGCCGAAACCAACAGCCAAATTCAAACGAAAGTCTCGCGGCATGACCACCTGCGTTTTCATCCAGATCCGCTGCAAACCCGGCACGACCTACAAGGTGGCCGAAGAAATCGCGCTGCGCGAAATCCACTCGGAGCTGTATTCCACCAGCGGCGAATACGACTTGCTGATGAAGCTCTACATCCCCGAGAGCGAGGATGTGGGCCATTACATCAACGAACACCTGCTGGTGATTCCCAATATCGAACGGTCGCTGACCACGATGACCTTCAAGGCCTTCTGAGGCCGCTGGCGGCAGTCAAGCCGCCACGCCGGCTTCACGCGCCGATATTCGCCCTGACCTGCGATTTCGTCGGGAAGGTGGATCGGCATCTGGAGCGGGCGATGAGATTCGAACTCACGACCCTTACCTTGGCAAGGTAATGCTCTACCCCTGAGCTACGCCCGCATTCAGATACTGTCTGTGGCCATTCGGCCTCTCACTGGAGCGGGCGATGAGATTCGAACTCACGACCCTTACCTTGGCAAGGTAATGCTCTACCCCTGAGCTACGCCCGCCCCGTTGAGTGAGGCGTGAAGTATAAATTCTGGCCGGAAGCTGCAAGAGGAAAAACGCATCGCTTCCGAAAAAATTTTCACCTGCGAGCGGCAACTCGCCCAGGCATGGCGGAAATGCCGGTCGTGGATGGTGACGTGCAGCCTGGTGCGGCATGTTTCACGGCCGGCATGATTTTGACAAAATTTCGTGCTAGGGTGCATCTCCGGATTTCGTCAGGCGCAGACAAGTGCAGAAACGCGCAAGTCGAATTGTTGACCAGGCAGGCGGGCAGGCGAAGTTGTGGGACAAGTGGAGGAAATCTCATGAAGATCAATTCGGCCATGCGCGTCACTGCCGTGTGTTTCATGCTGGCCGGTGCGGTCAGCTTTGCAGTCACCGTTTCCATGCCTGAACCCGCTTTTGCCAAAGATGGCAACGGCGGTGGCAACGGCAAAGGCGGTGGCAACGGCAAAGGCGGCGGAAACGGAGGTGGCCACGGCGTCGGCCATGCCGGTGGCAACGGGAAAGGCGCCGGGTTCGGTTTCGGCAACGGTAGAGGCAATGACAGATCCGGCAAGGGGGCCGGTGTGTTTGCCGGGCTCGGCATAGGCAAGGGAAAGGGCCAGGGACAAGGCAACGGCCTTGGCGCAAGGGCCGAAGCATTTGCCGACAAGGTCACAGGGTTGTTCAGTGGCAAGTCACAACGCAGCAACGGCCGCGCGAAATCCCAAACCGAGACTAACCACGTTGCCCCGAACCATCACGGCAAGATCGCGTCCGAGCTGAAGGGCTGGAACGCGGCTCATGCCAGTGCGCAGGCCTTTGCCAATGCGGCTCCGAACAGCCGGGTAGGCCAGCTTTCGGACTATCGCGACACGCTTTTCGATCTGGACATGGCGCAGGATGACCTGGACGAGGCGCTCGGGGTTCTGGCGGACGCAGAGAAGGAACTGGCAGATCTTGAGGCTCTGACAGACGACGAGATCGACGAACAGTTCGATTCCATCGACGACTACAACGACGCTGTCAGCGACGCCGAAGAGGCGGTGGAAAATGCCGAAAACGATGTCGCCGACGCAGAGGACGCGGTGGATACCGCACAGGACACCACCGATCAGGCGCTGGCCGATCTGACCGGAGATCAGGAGCTGTCGGACGAGGCCGTCGAGGCCCTGAACGGAATGCTCACCGACTGAACGAAAAACGCCGCCCAGAGCGATCCGGGCGGCGCGGTATCAGGACAGGGGGCGGCCAGCGGCCGCCCTTTTTCATTCCAGTTCGACCAGCAGGTCCTTGGCGTCGATCTGACCGCCGGGCTGGACATGCACCGCCTTCACGGTGGCGTCGCGCTCGGCGTGGATGCCGGTCTCCATCTTCATCGCCTCGATGGTCAGCAGCATGTCGCCTTCCTTGACCACCTGGCCCGGCGTAACCGCGACCGTGGCCACGACACCCGGCATCGGCGCGCCCACATGGTTGGGGTTGCCGACCTCGGCCTTGGGCCGCTGGATCGTCGAGGCCTTCACCAACCGGTTCGGCACGCGGATCACCCGCGGCTGGCCGTTGAGCTCGAAGAACACCTTGACCTCGCCGTTCTCGTCGGTCTCGCCGATCGCCTGGCAGCGGATCTCCAGCGTCTTGCCGGGGTCGATCTCGGCGGTGATCTCCTCGCCCGGCTCCATGCCGTAGAAGAAGGTCTTGGTCGGCAGGGTACGCACCGGACCATAGGTGCGGTGGCGGCCCATGTAGTCGAGAAAGACCTTGGGATACATCAGGTAGCCGTTCAGATCCTCGTCATCGACTTCCTTGCCCTCGAGCTGCCTGGACAGGTCGGCGCGGGTCGCTTCCAGGTCCACCGGCGGCAGGTGCTTGCCCGGACGCTCGGTATTGGGCGCCTCGTCCTTGAGCACCTTCCTGATGATCTTCTCGGGGAAGCCACCCGGCGGCTGGCCGAGGTTACCGCGCATCATGTCCACGACCGAGTCGGGGAAGGCCACTTCGGTATCCGGGTCCTCGACCTGCTCGCGCGTCAGGCCCTGGCTGACCATCATCAGCGCCATGTCGCCCACCACCTTCGAGGACGGCGTCACCTTGACGATGTCGCCGAACATCTGGTTCACGTCGGCATACATCTGCGCCACCTCGTGCCAGCGTTCCTCCAGCCCCAGCGAGCGCGCCTGCGCCTTGAGGTTGGTGAACTGGCCGCCCGGCATCTCGTGCAGATAGACCTCGGAGGCGGGGGCCTGCAGCCCGGATTCGAAGGCGGCGTATTGCTCGCGCACCGCTTCGAAATAGTCGCTGATCTCGCGGATTGCCTTGATGTCCAGCCCGGTGTCGCGGTCGGTGTGGCGCAGCGCCTCGACCACGGTGCCCAGCGTCGCCTGGCTGGTATTGCCCGAGAAGCTGTCCATCGCGCAGTCCACCGCGTCCACGCCCGCCTCGCTGGCCGCAAGGATGGTGGCGCTGGCGATGCCGGCGGTGTCATGGGTGTGGAAGTGGATGGGCAGGCCCACCTCTTCCTTCAGCGCCCGGATCAGCACCCGCGCGGCGGCGGGTTTCAGCAGGCCGGCCATGTCTTTCAGGCCCAGAACATGGGCGCCTGCGTCGCGCAGCTCTTTCGCGGTTTGGACATAGTATTTCAGGTCATACTTGGCCCGGTCCGGGTCCATGATGTCGCCGGTATAGCAGACGGTGCCTTCGCAGATCTTGCCGTTCTCGATGACCGCATCCATCGCCACGCGCATGTTCTCGACCCAGTTCAGCGAGTCGAACACCCGGAACACGTCGATGTTCTGCGACGCCTGGCGGACGAATTCCTGCACCACGTTGTCGGGATAGTTGGTGTAGCCCACCCCGTTGCTGCCGCGCAGCAGCATCTGGGTCATCAGGTTGGGCATCGCCTCGCGCAGGTCGCGCAGGCGCTGCCAGGGGCATTCCTGCAAGAAGCGATAGGCCACGTCAAAGGTCGCGCCGCCCCAGCACTCGACCGAGAACAGCTGCGGCAGGTTGGCGGCATAGGCCGGCGCCACCCGGATCATGTCGATCGAGCGCATCCGCGTCGCCAAGAGCGACTGGTGCCCGTCGCGCATGGTGGTGTCGGTGATCAGCAGCTGCCGCTGCGCCTTCATCCAGTCGGCCACCGCCTGCGGGCCCTTCTGCTCCAGCAGGTTGCGGGTGCCCATCTGCGGCTCGGCCTTGCGGGCCGGGGGCTTGGGCTCTTTCAGGTCGGCGCGGGGCAGGGGGCGGTCCTTGGTCTCGGGATGCCCGTTCACGGTGATGTCCGCGATATAGGTCAGCACCTTGGTGCCCCGGTCGCGCCGTTTCTTGAAGGTGAACAGCTCGGGCGTCGTGTCGATGAACTTGGTGGTGTATTCATTCGACAAAAAGGTCGGATGCTTGAGCAGGTTGATGACGAAGTCGATATTCGTCGAAACGCCGCGGATGCGGAACTCGCGCAGGGCGCGGTCCATGCGGTGGATGGCTTTCTCGGGCGTCGGCGCCCAGGCGGTGACCTTGGTCAGCAGCGAGTCGTAATAGCGCGTGATCACCCCGCCCGCATAGGCCGTGCCGCCGTCCAGACGGATGCCCATGCCGGTGGCCGAGCGATAGGCGGTGATCCGGCCGTAGTCGGGGATGAAGTTGTTCTGCGGGTCCTCGGTGGTGATCCGCGTCTGCAGCGCATGGCCGTTGAGACGGATGTCCTCCTGGCTGGCCATGCCGGTGGCCTCGGCCAGCGTCTTGCCCTCGGCGATCAGGATCTGCGCCTGCACGATGTCGATGCCGGTGACCTCTTCGGTGACGGTGTGTTCGACCTGAACGCGCGGGTTCACCTCGATGAAGTAGAACTTGCCGGTGTCCATATCCATCAGGAACTCGACCGTGCCGGCGCATTCGTAATTCACATGGGCGCAGATGCGGCGGCCCAGCTCGCACAGCTCGGCGCGCTGCTCGTCGCTCAGATAGGGGGCCGGGGCGCGTTCCACGACCTTCTGGTTGCGGCGCTGGACCGAGCAGTCGCGTTCATACAGGTGATAGATCTGCCCGTGCTTGTCGCCCAGGATCTGCACCTCGACGTGGCGGGCGCGGGTGATCATCTTTTCCAGATAGCCCTCGCCATTGCCGAACGCGGCCTCTGCCTCGCGGCGGCCTTCCAGCACCTTCTCTTCCAATTCGTCCTCGGACAGGATCGGACGCATCCCGCGTCCGCCACCGCCCCAGCTGGCCTTGAGCATCAGCGGATAGCCGATCTCGGCCGCTTCCTTGCGGATCGCGTCCATGTCGTCGCCCAGAACCTCGGTGGCCGGGATCACCGGCACGCCGGCCTCGATCGCCACGCGCCGGGCGCTGGCCTTGTCGCCTAGCGCGCGCATGGTCTCGGCCTTGGGGCCGATGAAGGTGATTCCGTTCTTGACGCAGGCATCCACGAAATCCGGGTTCTCGGACAGCAGGCCATAGCCCGGATGGATCGCGTCGGCGCCGCTTTCCTTGGCGACCCGGATGATCTCGTCGATCGACAGATAGGCCGCGACCGGCCCCAACCCTTCGCCGATGCGATAGGCTTCATCCGCCTTGAAGCGGTGCAGCCCCAGCTTGTCCTCTTCGGCAAAGACGGCGACGGTGCGTTTTCCCATCTCGTTCGCCGCACGCATCACTCGGATGGCGATTTCGCCGCGGTTCGCGATCAGGATTTTCTTGAAGTCGGTCATGGCAGGTCCCGTGGTCTTTCAGCTTGGCCGTGTTTTAGGCGGACAATACGCACAGGTATATCTGTATTTCTGGGTAGAACCGGCATGTTATCGCTCGCAAACGCCGCGAAACGACAGTTTTTCAGTCATGATTTCCGTCAGGCATTCTGCGATGCGGCATGATTCAGCATGATCGGCGGCGGCAACTCGGTTGCCGTAACGGCACCCAGCTGTCCCATATTTGCCTCCAAATCCTTGCGGAGAATGTCGATCACATGGGCTGGGCCGCGCTCGCCAAGGGCGGCGAGGGCATAGAGAAACGCCCGCCCAAGCATCACGAAATCGGCCCCCAGCGCCAGCGCGCGCAGAATATCCAGCCCGCCCGCGGTGCCCCCGTCAAAGATCAGCGGCAGATCCGTCGCGGCGCGGATCTGGGGCAGAACCTCGATACTGGCGGGCGCGCCGTCGAACTGGCGGCCACCGTGATTCGATACCCACAGCGCATCGACCCCGGTCGCCTCCAGCGGCGCGGCATCCTCGGCCCGCATCACGCCCTTGATGATGAACGGCCCCTCCCAGTGATCGCGCAGCCACTTCACGTAATCCATGCCGGGCGAGGTGCGCAGCAGATATCCGACATGCGCGGTCGGGGGCAGGTCGGCAGAGCCGTCGATGTATTTGTCCAGCGCCCGCATCCGCGGCATCCCCGCCCGCGCCATGCACCAGGCCCAGGCCGGCCGCCTCGCGACCTGCGCCATCAGGCGCGGGGTCAGTTTCGGCGGCTGCCGCAGCCCCGATCTGGTCTGCCGCTCGCGCCGCGAGGCGACGGGCACATCGGCGGTCAGCACCAAGGTCGAGAACCCGGCCGCGCGGGCGCGCTCCAGCATGTCGCGGCGGATCTCGGGGTCTTTCGGCGGGTAAAGCTGGAACCAGGCGTTCTCGCCCAGGTGCGGGGTCAGGTCCTCGGGGCTCTGGCTGGCGACGGTCGAGAGCGTATAGGGAATGCCCGCGCGGGCCGCGGCGCGGGCCAGAATCCCCTCGGCATCCGGCCAGACCAGCCCCGACATGCCGATCGGCGCGATGCCGAAGGGCAGGGCATGGTCCTGCCCCAGCATTCGGGTGCGCAGGTCGGGTTCCTGCGGGCCGTGCAGGATCGAGGGCAGGAACCGCACCTGATCCAGCGCCCAGCGGTTGCGGTTCACCGCCACCTCGGCCCCGGTGCCGCTGTCGAGATATTCCCAGACGAAATGCGGAACGCGCCGCTTGGCGCGCCGTTTCAGATCCTCGAGTCCGGGGTAGGTGCTGTGCAGGTCCATGCCGATTGATCCGACCTGCCGCGCGATTCGGCAAGGGTTTCAGGCAGATGCAGCCTGCGCCCGACGGCTCCACCAGCATCCCGAAAGAAATTCGCAAAATCGCGCGAACAAGCCGTGAACAAACCCTTTCCCTCGGCACGCTTCCGGCTTAGTTTGGGCGCATGAGCAGTTTCGATGAAAATGACGCCTTCGAAAGCGCCTCGCTGTCGGCCCGTGCCATGGCCGCCCGCCCGATGCCGTATCTGGATGACCTGAACCCGGCGCAGCGGGAAGCGGTCGAGCGGCTGGACGGCCCGGTGCTGATGCTGGCGGGTGCGGGCACCGGCAAGACCAAGGCGCTGACCACCCGCATCGCCCATCTGCTGAGCACCGGCCGGGCGCGGCCGAACGAGATTCTGGCCGTGACCTTCACAAACAAGGCCGCGCGCGAGATGAAGGAACGGGTGGGCCGCCTGCTGGGCCAGCCCGCCGAGGGGATGCCGTGGCTGGGCACCTTCCACTCGATCTGCGTCAAGCTGCTGCGCCGCCATGCCGAACTGGCCGGGCTGAAGTCGAACTTCACCATTCTGGATACCGACGACCAGCTGCGCCTGCTCAAGCAATTGGTGCAGGCCGCCAATATCGACGACAAGCGCTGGCCCGCGCGGATGCTGGCGGGCATCATCGACGACTGGAAGAACCGCGCCCTGACCCCCGACAAGGTGCCCGCCGCCGATGCCGGGGCCTACAACAACAAGGGCGTTGACCTCTACGCCCAATACCAGACTCGCCTGCGCGAGTTGAACGCGGTGGATTTCGGCGACCTGCTCTTGCACATGGTCACCATCTTCCGGACCCACCCGGACGTGCTGGAGCAATACCAACGCTGGTTCCGCTACATCCTTGTGGACGAATACCAGGACACCAACATCGCCCAATACCTGTGGCTGCGGCTGCTGGCGGGCGGGCACAAGAACATCTGCTGTGTGGGTGACGACGACCAGTCGATCTATGGCTGGCGCGGGGCTGAGGTGGGCAACATCCTGCGCTTCGAGAAGGACTTTCCCGGCGCCCATGTGGTGCGGCTGGAACAGAACTACCGCTCGACGCCGCACATCCTGGCCGCCGCCTCGAACGTGATCCGCGGCAATGAAAGCCGTCTGGGCAAGGAGTTGTGGACCGACAAGCCCGAGGGCGAAAAGGTCCGCCTGATCGGCCATTGGGACGCCGAAGAGGAAGCCCGCTGGATTTGTGAGGAAATCGATGCAATGCGAAGCGGTACCCGAGGCATGCGACCCTTTGAGCTAAATGAAATAGCGATAATGGTTCGAGCTACCCACCAAATGAAAGTGCTTGAGGATCGGTTTCTGAAGATCGGCATGCCATATAGAGTTATTGGTGGGGTGCCATTCTACCGTAGATTGGAAATAAGGGATGCAATTGCCTATTTCCGCGTCGTGGTCAGTCCTGACAATGATCTGGCTTTCGAGCGAATCGTAAACACGCCTAAGCGCAGTTTAGGAGAGAAAGCGCAACAGACGATCCAGCGCACCGCGCGGGATCATGGCGTGTCGCTGCTTCAAGGCGCGCGGATTGCGGCCGAACAAGGGCTGATCAAGGGCAAGGGTGGCGCGGCTTTGCGCGAATTGGTCGATGGGCTGGCGCGCTGGAATGCCATGACCCGCGGCCCGCGGATTGAAATCGATGATGATTCAGTGATTGATAACGGTGCCGAACCTGCCCGGTATGGCGATCCAGAGGTTTCACATATTGAATTGGCTCAGATAATCTTGGATGAAAGTGGTTACACTGAAAGTTACTTAAAACCACTTTCCGATGAAGAGCTAAAATTGGATCCAAGCCCGCCACGTAGGCCGCGTGATCACGAGGCTGCCGGACGGTTGGAAAACTTGAAGGAGTTGGTTAACCACTTGGGCGAATTTGAGAATCTGCAAGGTTTTCTCGAGCATGTAAGTCTCGTCATGGACAACGAACAGGACAATGATGAGCCAAAGGTCTCGATCATGACCCTGCACGCGGCCAAGGGGCTGGAGTTTCCCGCCGTGTTCCTGCCGGGGTGGGAGGATGGTCTGTTCCCCTCGCAGCGCTCGATGGATGAAACCGGCCTCAAGGGACTCGAGGAAGAGCGTCGCCTCGCCTATGTAGGCATCACTCGCGCGGAGGAAGTTTGCACAATTTCATTTGCCTCCAATAGATTAATTTTCTCTGGTGACTTTAAAGGTTGGCAATCGATGTTGCCCTCGCGCTTCATCGACGAGTTGCCCGAGGACCATGTCGAGGTTCTGACGCCTCCGGGCCTCTATGGCGGCGGGCACAGCGCCCCCGGAATCGAGACCCACGCGGCGCAGGCCAATGTCTACAACTCGCCCGGCTGGAAACGGATGCAAGCGCGGCAGGGACAATACGGCATGTCGCAACCCCGCGAATCCCGCAACACCGTGATCGACGCGACCGCCGTCGCCAGCTTCGCCTTGGGCGAGCGGGTGTTTCACCAGAAATTCGGCTATGGCGAGGTGATCGCCATCGAGGGTGACAAGGTCGAAGTCGCGTTTGAAAAGGCCGGGACGAAGAAGGTGGTCGCCCGGTTCCTCTCGGCCAAGGACGACGTGCCCTTCTGATCCAGCGGAATGTGCCTGCCGGCACATGCTCGATTGTTTGATCGGCGCCCGGTTCGGGCGCCTTTTTCATGTCTGAAAACAAGAAACGGCGGTTCCCAGGGAGGAGGAGGGGGAACCGCCGTTCTTTGCAACATCAGGGCAGGGAGGAGGAGTGGCCCCGATGCATCCGAACCCGGGTTTGACCCCGGTATGAGGAGGCGGCGATGCCAGGGAGGAGGAAGGGCATCGCCGCTCGCTTGCAACACCGGACTAGGGAGGAGGAGAACCCGGTGTATCAGCTCCGGCCAGCAAGGCCGGTATAAGGTGCGGCGACATCAGGGAGGAGGAGGATGTCGCCGCCGAAGTTCAGACCCACAGGGAGGAGGAGAAGGGCCTGATCTCGGTGTTCTTCAGGCGTTTAGTGCGCCGTGTAGTCCTCGGCCGCCTGCATGGCGATGCGACGGATCATCGAGCGGTGCAGGCCCAGATCGGCCAGTTCGCGGTTCGACAGGGCCGACAGTTCGTTGACCGTCTGGCGGTACACCCGGTGGCGGGTGTAGCGGGTCTTGATGGCTTCGATCAGCGAGGAGAAGCCGATGGAGTGCGTGCCCTTCAGGACGGTATGTTCGCTTGTGACTGCCATGGTCGTAACCTGTCGTTCCAGTTTCATGCCGCAGTGCGGCGTCGCTTGCTTGAGGGTGAAAATAGGCAATTGCTGCGGACGCGCAACAGGGAGGATGAGCAATGCCGCTATGCAGCAAATGCATAGATTGTTTGGAGAAATCGCGTGGTCTCTGAAAATGGCCGCTGGGATTGTTGAGAAGTGTCGCGGCATGGCCGGGGATGCCGTGAGGTCATTTGCCCAGCCAAATGCGAACAGATCCCAACATCGCCTGGCGTTCATGGGCATAGACCGTTTGCACCGCGCCGATGTCCTGCTGTGCCACGGATCGCTGCCGTGGGAATTCATGGGACGGCACTGAAAGAGTGCGGGAGCACGCCTGCGATTTTCTGTATCGACGGGGCCGGTGATTCGGGGGAGATCGGGAAAAACTGGGTGGCTCCGGCCCAGTTTTCAGGGTTTCTGAAAAAAAATCGGGAATTCATGGGAGATTTTTTCGGTCTACCATGAGGCACAACATATGGTGTGGCTCTCGTGTCGTTATCCCAAAAGTGCTATTTTTGAGTATACATTTTGCGGATGACCTGCCCGACACCGAGTGCTATCGTCGCGAATCTCCAGATTCTTCCCGCAGAATTTTGTTGATTTCCATGAATTCCCATGTCATCCCTAATACATCCGATGAGGACGAGGCAGCAGGGGCGCCAAACGACCCCAACCAACAATAATCAGGTTTCATACAGGCATCTCGCTTTCATCAGACCACAGAGATCCGGCGCGCGGGCGAGCAGACATCCCCCCAGGTGGCGCGCGCAGCTGGACATCCCGCAAGGCGGGCAAATGCGGCGGGTTGATCAATGGCAGCAGATCAACCCGCCGTTTTTAAGTTTCGGGGGGAGAGATTTTTGAGGCGCAAGCGAAAGGGACGTCGTCTTGGCGCGCAGGTTCAGAGGCGAAAGCCACCACAAGGTGGACAGCAAGGGCAGGGTCTCGATCCCGGCCTCTTTTCGCCGCGTGCTCGAAGCGGGCGATCCCAACTGGCAGTCCGGCAGCAATCCCGAGCTTGTCATCGTCTATGGCGACCATCGCCGCAAATACCTGGAATGCTACACGATGGAGGCGATCGACGAGGTCGATGCCAAGATCGACGCGCTGCCGCGCGGCTCGAGAGAGCGCAAGATGCTGCAGCGCCTGTTCCACGGGCAGTCCTTTCCGACCAATGTCGATGAAACCGGGCGGCTGGTGCTACCGGCCAAGCTGCGCAAGAAGATCGGGCTCGAGGACGAGGCGTTTTTCATCGCGGCAGGCGATACGTTCCAGATCTGGAAGCCCGAAACCTACGAGACCGAGGAACTGGCGGCGACCGAAGAATGGCTCGACAGCCTGGGCGACGATGTCGATCCGCTGCAGTTCCTCGATGCGGTCGAGGGCGGGTGACGGCATGGCGGCCGCGGATCACCCTCGACCGGACGCGCCTCACATCCCTGTCTTGCTGCGCCCGCTCCTGGCGGCGGTGGCGCCGGTTCATGGCGTCTGGCTGGACGGAACCTTCGGCGCCGGTGGCTATACGCGCGGGTTGCTGGATGCCGGCGCCGACAAGGTGATCGCCGTTGATCGCGACCCGCTGGCCTTTGACATGGCCGCCTCCTGGGCCGGCGACTACGGCGACCGGCTGGTGATGCAGCCCGGCGTCTTTTCCCGCATGGACGAATACGCACAGGATCTCGACGGCGTCGTTCTGGATCTCGGGGTGTCGTCGATGCAACTCGATCAGGCCGACAGGGGGTTCTCCTTCATGAAGGACGGCCCGCTCGACATGCGCATGAGCCAGGAAGGCGAAAGCGCCGCCGATCTGGTGAACACGGCCTCCGAGGCGCTGCTGGCCGACATCCTGTTTCACTATGGCGAGGAACGCGCCAGCCGCCGCATCGCCAAGGCCATCGTCAAGGCCCGCGCCGAAGAGCCGATCACCACCACCCTGCGGCTGGCGGAAATCATCGAAGGCTGCCTGCCGCGCGCCAAGCCGGGGCAGTCGCATCCCGCCACGCGCTCGTTCCAGGCGCTGCGGATTGCCGTGAACCGGGAATATGACGAGCTGTTCGAGGGGCTGATGGCCGCCGAACGGGCGCTGAAACCGGGCGGGCAGCTTGCCGTCGTCACCTTCCACTCGATCGAGGACCGCATGGTCAAGCGGTTCCTGCAGGCGCGCTCGGGCAGAACCGGCCGGGCCAGCCGCTATGCGCCCGAACTGCCGCAGGAGCAGCCGCAGTTCACCCTCAAGACGCGCAAGGCGATCGGCCCGGACGAACAGGAACTGGCGGAAAACCCGCGCGCGCGGTCGGCCAAGCTGCGGGTGGCGGTGCGGACCGACGCGCCGGCGGGGCCGATCGACCCGCGCGCCATCGGCATGCCGCAACTCGGTGGAGGAGCGAGATGAAGAGTGTCCTGTATGTGTTGACCGCTCTGGCCGTGTTCGGTCTGGCCCTGTGGGCCTACAACGAGAATTACCGCACCCAGCAGGTATTGAGGGAAACGCGCGCGCTGCAGAACCAGATCGGCGAGGCGCAGGCCCGTCTCAGCGTCCTGCGCGCCGAGTGGGCCTATCTCAACCGCCCCGACCGGCTGCGCGAGCTGGCCGACCTGAATTTCGAGCGTCTCGGCCTGTTGCCGCTGCGCGCCGACCAGTTCGGCCGCGTCGATCAGATCGCCTATGGCGAGGACCCCGACCTGCCCATCGTCGATCCGATCGAGCTGCAGGCCATCACCGACGTTCAGGCCGCGGCCGAGGTGCAGCTGCCATGACCGCCCGTACGCCGCTCCGCCCCCTGCCGCGCGTTCTCGACGCCCGCGCCCGCGGCGAAAACCCCGATGTCATCGAGCGCGAGAACATCCGCAAGCGCCACGAGGAAATGAAAGATCGCGCCCGCGCGCGGGCCGAGGGCCGCCTGCTGGTTCTGGGCGCGTTTTTCCTCTGCGTTTTCGTCGTGATCGGTCTGCGCATGGGGGCGTTGGCCACCTCCGAGGCGCAGGAACCGCTTGCCAGCGCACCTGGCGCCTCGATCGCGATGCAGCGGGCCGACATCGTGGACCGCGAAGGGCGCATCCTGGCGACCAATCTCGAAACCTACTCGGTCTATGCGCAGCCGCCGCTGATGGTCGATCCGGTCGCCGCCGCCGAGGGGCTGGTCCGGGTCTTTCCGGATCTGGACAAGGAGCGGCTGATCAAGGACTTCACCGGCAAGCGCAAGTTCCTCTGGATCAAGAAAAGGATCTCTCCGGAACAGAAACAGGCGGTTCACGACATCGGTGATCCGGGCCTGCTGTTCGGCCCGCGCGAGATGCGGCTCTATCCCAACGGCCAGTTGGCCGCGCATATCCTGGGCGGGGCGGGATTCGGGCGCGAGGGCGTGAACGCGGCCGAGGTGATCGGCGTGGCAGGCGTGGAAAAACAGTTCGACGACTATCTGCGCGACCCGGCCAACGGCAACAAACCGCTCACGCTGTCGCTGGACCTGACGGTTCAGGCGGCGATGGAACAGGTGCTGTTCGGCGGCATGAAGATCATGAACGCCAAGGGTGCCTCGGCCGTTCTGATGAACGCTCATACCGGCGAGGTGGTCGCGGCGGCCTCTCTGCCGACCTTCGACCCGAACGACCGCCCGCGCCCGCCGACCTCGGGGTTCGACCCTTCCGACAGCCCGCTCTTCAACCGCTATGTGCAGGGCGTCTACGAGCTGGGATCGGTCTTCAAGATTTTCACGGCAGCACAAGCGGTTGACCTGGGTCTGGTGAACTCGGACACCATCATCGACACCTCGGGACCGATGAAGATCGGGCGCTATCCCATCGGCGAATTCCAGGGCAAGAACTATGGCAAGCTCAGCGTCGCCGACATCATCGTCAAAAGCTCGAACCGGGGCACCGGGCGGCTGGCCCTGCAGATCGGGGCCGAGCGGCAGCAGGAATTCCTGCGGTCGCTGGGCATGTTCGAGCCGACCCCCTTCGAAATCGTCGAGGCCAAGGGCGGCGAGCCGCTCAAGCCCAGGAAATGGGGCGAGTTGAGCACGGTCACCATCTCCTACGGCCACGGCCTTTCGACCAGCCCGATGCACCTTGCGGCCGGCTATGCGGCCATCGCCAACGGCGGACACTATGTCAGCCCCACGATCCTGCGGCGCAACGGCCCGCAATACGGCCCTCGCGTCATGTCGGAAAACGCCGCACGGCAGGCGCAGGCCATGCTGCGCAAGGTGGTGACGGACGGCACCGCCAGCTTTGCCGAGGTGCCGGGCTATGACGTTGCGGGCAAGACCGGCACCGCCGACAAGCCCAAGCCGCGCGGCGGCTACTATGACGACAAGGTGATCGCCACCTTCGCCTCGCTGTTTCCCGCCTATGATCCGAAATATGTCCTGGTCGTCACGCTCGACGAACCGTCGATCCTGGCCTATGGCGAAAAGCGCCGCACGGCGGGCTGGACGGCGGTGCCGGTGGCGGCCGAACTGATCGGGCGCGTGGCGCCGCTGCTGGGCCTGCGCCCCCGGCTTGAGCCTGAGGCGGACGCTGCTATAACCCTGACCTCGAACTAGGCGGAACCGGACGGATGGGTCATGGGCGAGAGGTCGAAGAAACTTAACCAACTGGCCCTGACCGCGCGCGAAGGGAAAAACCCCGACATCACCGGTCTGGCCATCGACAGCCGCGAGGTGAAAGAGGGCTATCTGTTCGCCGCCCTGCCCGGAACGCGGGTTCATGGCGGCGAGTTCATCCAATATGCGCTGCGCATGGGTGCGGCCGCCATCCTGACCGACGCGCAGGGGGCCGAGATCGCGGCCAGCGAACTGGCCGCCTCGGACGCCGCGCTGGTGATCGCCGAAGACCCAAGGCAGGCGCTGGCCTATACCGCCGCCCTGTGGTTCGGCGCTCAGCCCGAAACGATCGTCGCGGTGACCGGAACCAACGGCAAGACCTCGGTTTCGACCTTCGTGCGCCAGATCTGGACCGAACTGGGCCATCCCGCCATCAATCTGGGCACCACCGGCGTCGAGGGGGCATGGACCGCGCCGCTGGCCCATACCACGCCCGACCCGATCACCCTGCACCGTTGCCTGGCCGAGGCGGCCGAGGCCGGCATCACCCACGCGGCGATGGAGGCCTCGTCGCACGGGCTGGAACAGCGTCGGCTGGACGGGGTGCGTCTGACGGCGGCGGCGTTCACGAACTTCACCCAGGATCATCTGGATTACCACAAGACGTTCGACGCCTATTTCGCGGCCAAGGCCGGGCTGTTCCGCCGGGTGCTGCCGCCGGACGGAACCGCGGTAATCAACCTCGACGACCCGAAGGGCAACGAGATGCGCGCCATTGCGGCAGCACGCGGGCAGCACATCCTGACGGTCGGCCGCGCCGGAGGCGATCTGTGCCTTCTGAACCAGCGTTTCGACGCGACGGGGCAGGACCTGCGCTTTACCCTCTGGGGCAAGACCTTCCAGGCCCGGCTGAACCTGATCGGCGGCTTCCAGGCGGAAAACGTGCTGCTGGCCTGCGGGCTCGCCATCACCAGCGGCGACGACCCGGCGCGCGTATTCGAGACCCTGCCGCACCTGACCACTGTCCGGGGCCGGATGCAGCTGGCCGCGACCCGCAGCAACGGCGCGGCGGTCTACGTCGATTACGCCCATACGCCCGATGCCGTGGCCACCGCGCTCAGGGCGCTGCGCCCGCATGTCATGGGCCGGCTGATCGCCATCGTCGGCGCGGGCGGCGACCGCGATGCCACCAAGCGCCCGCTTATGGGCCAGGCCGCGGCCGAGAATGCCGACGTGGTCTATGTCACCGACGACAACCCCCGCAGCGAGGACCCGGCGCAGATCCGCGCCGCCGTCATGGAGGGCGCGCCCGAGGCCTACGAGGTGGGCGACCGGGCCGAGGCGATCCTGCGCGGCATCGACGCGCTGCAACCG
The DNA here is from genome assembly GCF_001507595.1 of Ruegeria marisrubri. Lineage (GTDB taxonomy): Bacteria > Pseudomonadota > Alphaproteobacteria > Rhodobacterales > Rhodobacteraceae > Ruegeria > Ruegeria marisrubri. The sequence continues at coordinate 131,826 of NZ_LQBQ01000034.1, read as the reverse complement.
GGCGACGCGCTGCTGATCGCGGGCAAGGGGCATGAAACCGGGCAGATCGTGGGCGACCAGATCCTGCCCTTCGACGATGTCGAGCAGGCCAGCATCGCGGTGGCCGCTCTGGACGGGAGGGTCGCATGACGCTCTGGACCGCGGCCGAGGCCGCCCGTGCCACCAAGGGCCGCGCCACCACCGACTGGCAGGCCAGCGGCGTGTCGATCGACACCAGAACCCTTCAGCCCGGCGATCTGTTCGTGGCGCTCAGGGCGGCGCGGGACGGGCATGATTTCGTGGCGCAGGCGCTGGAAAAGGGCGCCGCTGCCGCGCTGGTCTCGCGCGTGCCCGAAGGCGTGGCTGAGGACGCGCCGCTGCTGATCGTCGAAGACGTGCAGACCGCGCTCGAGGCGCTGGGCCAGGCCGCGCGCGACCGCTGCAGGGCGCAGGTCGTCGCCGTCACCGGCAGCGTGGGCAAGACCTCGACCAAGGAGATGCTGGCCACCATCCTCGCCGAACATGGCCGCACCCATGCCAGCGTCGCCAGCTACAACAACCACTGGGGCGTTCCGCTGACCCTGGCTCGGATGCCGCGCGACACCGAGTTCGCCGTGATCGAGATCGGCATGAACCATCCCGGCGAAATCGCGCCGCTGGCCCGTCAGGCCCGCCCCCATGTGGCGCTGGTCACCACCGTGGCCGCAGTTCACCTCGAAGCCTTCGACTCGGTCGCGGGAATCGCCCATGAAAAGGCCGCCATCTTCGAAGGGCTCGAGTCCGGCGGCACCGCCGTGGTGAATGCCGATATCGACCACACCGACATCCTGCGCACCTGTGCGGCCCGGCACGGCGCCGTGATCGTCGATTTCGGCCGCACCGCCACCGACTACACGCTGACCGGCGTCACCCAGTCCTCCGACTCGATCCACGCCACGGCAGATGTTTATGGCCGGGCGATCGCCTTCGACGTGCAGTCGGCCGGCACCCATTTCGCCATGAACGGGCTGGCCGCGCTGGCGGCCTGCGTCGCGCTGGGCGTCGATCTGGACAGCGCAATCGCCGGGCTGCGCAAATGGTCCCCGGTCAAGGGGCGCGGCGTGCGCGAGAAGCTGTCCCTGAAGGATGGCGGGCAGATCGAGCTGCTGGACGACAGCTACAACGCCAACCCCACCTCGATGGCGGCGGCGCTGGACGTGGTTGCCGGGGCCGAGGGCGCGCGCCGTATCGCCTTTCTGGGCGACATGAAGGAACTGGGGCCGCAGGCCGAGGCCATGCACGCCGACATGGCCGGGCTGGAGGCGATGGAACGGGTGGACAAGGTGCATTGCATCGGCCCGCTGATGCGGGCGCTGCACGCGGCACTGCCCGAGGACAAACGTGGCCTGTGGACCGAAACCAGCGCCGAGATGGCCGACCACCTGCCGCAGCTGGTGCAGGCCGGCGACGTGGTGCTGGCCAAGGGCTCGCTCAGCATGGGGCTGGCCCGGATCGTTGACGGCGTCCGCAAAATGGGGCATGGGCCCGCGCTTGAACACTGATACGCGACTGAGGAAGGTATCGAGATGCTCTACTGGTTGACCGCCCTGTCGGACGGAGGGGACTTTTTCAACCTCTTTCGCTACATCACCTTCCGGGCGGGCGGTGCCTTTCTGACGGCGCTGGTGTTCGGGTTCATCTTCGGCAAGCCGCTGATCAACGTGTTGCGCAAGAAACAGGGCAAGGGCCAGCCGATCCGCGATGACGGCCCCGAGGCGCATTTCTCCAAGGCGGGCACACCGACCATGGGCGGGCTGTTGATCGTGGGGGCGCTGGTCACCTCGACGCTGCTGTGGGCGCGGTGGGACAATCCCTTTGTCTGGCTGGTGCTGTTCGTCACGCTGGCCTATGCGGCCATCGGTTTCGCGGACGATTATTCAAAGGTTTCAAAGCAGAACACCAGGGGCGTTCCGGGCAAGGTGCGTCTTGCGCTGGGCATCATCATCGCCGTCATCGCCGCGCTCTGGGCGGCCTACAATCACCCCGCCGAGCTGCAGAACCAGCTGGCGCTGCCGGTGTTCAAGGACACGCTGATCAATCTTGGCTACTTCTATGTGCCGTTCGCGATCGTGGTGATCGTCGGCGCGGCCAACGCGGTGAACCTGACCGACGGACTGGACGGGCTGGCGATCATGCCCGCGATGATCGCCGCCTCGACCCTTGGCGTGATCGCCTATGCGGTGGGGCGCGTGGACTTCACCGAATATCTCGACGTGCACTACGTGCCGGGAACGGGCGAGATCCTGATCTTCACCGCGGCGCTCTTTGGCGGGGGGCTGGGCTTCCTGTGGTACAACGCGCCGCCGGCTGCGGTGTTCATGGGCGATACCGGCTCATTGGCGCTGGGCGGCGCGCTGGGCGCCATCGCGGTGGCGACCAAGCACGAACTGGTGCTGGCGATCGTCGGCGGCCTGTTCGTGGTCGAGGCGCTCAGCGTGATCATCCAGGTGCTCTATTTCAAGCGCACCGGCAAGCGTGTGTTCCTGATGGCGCCGATCCATCACCACTATGAAAAGAAGGGCTGGGCCGAGCCGACCATCGTGATCCGTTTCTGGATCATCTCTCTGATCCTGGCGATGATCGGCCTGGCGACGCTGAAGGTCCGCTGAGGCGGCGGGTGCTCCCGCCAGGTTCGGCGGGCTGACGCCCACCTGCCACCTGTTGGGCCGGGCGCGCGCGGGGCGCGCGCGCCGTGATGCGCCCTTGCCAACCCAAATCGCCCCGGTGCAGTGTGGCCGCGGAATGCGCGGGTGGAAAGGAAGGGGCGAGATGATCCCGGTCAAAGGGTATTCGGGCCAGAAGGTTGCGGTTCTGGGGCTGGGCCGGTCGGGCCTGACGACGGCGCGGGCCCTGCGGGCCGGCGGCGCCGAGCCGGTCTGCTGGGACGACAACCCGGCCGCTCGCGAGACCGCCGAGGGTGAGGGGTTCGTCTGCGCCGATCTGCGCCGCCAGGGCGCGTTCGAGGGCGTTTCGGCGTTGATCGTCAGCCCCGGCATCCCGCATCTCTATCCCGAGCCGAACCCGGTCGTCGCCGCGGCCATCGAGGCCGGCGTGCCGGTGGACAACGACATCGGTCTGTTCTTCCGCTCTTTTGCCGGGCCGGAATGGGACGAGTTCGACACCGCTCCGCGCGTCGTGGCGGTGACGGGCTCGAACGGCAAATCCACCACCGCCGCGCTGATCCACCACATCCTGACCGAGTCGGGCCGGCCCTCGCAACTGGCGGGCAATATCGGGCGCGGCGTGCTGGACATCGAGCCGGGCGCGGACGGGTCGGTGGTGGTGCTGGAGCTGTCCAGCTACCAGACCGAGCTGGCGCGGGCCCTGACCCCGGATATCGCCGTGTTCACCAACCTGTCGCCCGACCACCTTGACCGGCATGGCGGCATGGGGGGCTATTTCGCCGCCAAGCGGCGGCTGTTTGCCGAGGGTGGCCCCGACCGGGCGGTGATCGGCGTGGACGAGAAAGAGGGCGCCTTTCTGGCCGGGCAGATGTCTGAAGGGGCCGCCGATGACCGGGTGATCCGGGTGTCGGTGACGCGCAAGCTGACCGGGCCGGGCTGGCAGGTCTTTGCCCGCAAGGGGTTCCTGTCGGAGTATCGCAAGGGCCGACAGGCGGGCTCGATCGACCTGCGGCCCATCAAGGGTCTGCCGGGGGCGCACAACCACCAGAATGCCTGCGCCGCCTATGCCGCCTGCCGGGCGCTGGGGCTTGCGCCCAAGGCGATCGAAGCGGCGCTGCACAGCTATCCGGGCCTGCCGCATCGCAGCCAGATCATCGCCGAGGCCGGCGGTGTCACCTATGTCAACGATTCCAAGGCCACCAACGTGGACAGCGCGATCAAGGCGTTGAGTGCCTTCAAGCGGGTCCGCTGGATCTGCGGCGGGCTGGAGAAGGAAGGCGGGCTGGCGGCGCTCAACGATGCGGTGGGCGAGGTCATCAAGGCCTATGTCATCGGTCGCGAGGCGGCCGCTTTTGCCATGCAGCTGAAGGTCGAGGCCGAGGTCTGCACGACCATGGCAGCGGCGGTCGAACGGGCGGTGGCCGAGGCGCAGGAGGGCGAGACCGTCCTGCTTGCGCCGGCGGCGGCGAGTTTCGACCAGTATGACAGTTTCGAACGGCGCGGCGAGGATTTCGTGGCCGAGGTGACCCGGCGGCTGGCGGAGTAGGGGGCGCTGCCCCCGTCGCGGCCTGGCCGCGACTCCCCCGGAGTATTTTGGGAAAAGATGAAGATGTCAGGAACGGGATTGCCTTGCGGCAATCGCTGTGCCTGCCGCGTGGCCCGAGGACCAGGCCCATTGGAAGTTGTAGCCGCCAAGCCAGCCGGTGACGTCGACGGCCTCGCCGATGGCGTAGAGGCCGGGGACGGATTTGGCCTCCATGGTTTTCGATGAAAGGGCATCGGTGTCGATGCCGCCCAGCGTGACCTCGGCTGTGCGGTAGCCCTCGGTGCCGGTCGGCGTGAGGTGCCAGTTCTCGAGGGCGGCGCAGATCTCGGTAAGCCGGGCGTCGGACTGGTCGGCGAGGTTGCCGCGCAGGCCCAGACCGGGTTTGAGGAAATCGACCAGACGGGCCGGCAGGTGGCGCGCCAGTTCGGTCGTCAGCGCCCGGCGGCCGGAGGTCTGGCGCTGGTCGCGCAGGGTGTCGAAAAGCGGCAGGCCGGGGATCAGGTTGGCAGAGATCGACTCGCCCTCGCGCCAGTAGGATGACAGTTGCAGCACCGCCGGCCCGCTGAGGCCGCGATGGGTGAAGAGAAGCGCCTCGTCGAAGCTGGCGCGTGCGTTGCTGAGCCGCGCCGGAACGGACACGCCGGACAGGTCCCTGAAACGTCCGTCGGAAAAGGTGAAGGGCACCAGCGCCGGGCGGGTTTCGGTCACGGACAGGCCGAACTGGCGCGCGAGGTCATGGGCCAGCCCGGTCGCGCCCATCCTGGGGATCGACTTGCCGCCGGTGGCCAGGACCAGGTTGGCGCAGGTCACCGCGTGCCGCTTGCCCTCGCGTTCCAGGTCCAGCGAAAACCCGGCCTCGGACCGCCGCACCGATTGCAGCGACGTCGAGAGCCAGAGGTCGGCCCCGGCGCGTTCCATCTCGGCCAGCAGCATGGCGATGATCTGTTTCGACGAGCCGTCGCAGAACAGCTGCCCCAGCGTCTTTTCGTGCCAGGCGATACCGTGCCGGTTCACCAGATCGATGAAATCCCACTGGGTGTAGCGCGCCAGCGCCGATTTGCAGAAATGCGGGTTCTGCGACAGGAAGTTCGCGGGTTCCGCATGCATGTTGGTGAAATTGCACCGGCCGCCGCCCGAGATGCGGATCTTTTCGCCCGGCGCGCGGGCATGGTCGATCACCAGCGTGCGCCCGCCGCAATGGGCGGCGCACATCATGCCGGCGGCCCCGGCGCCCAGGATGACCGTGTCGAACCTCATGCCCCGGCCTTGGCGCGGATTGCCGCCAATGGCAAGAGGAAGAGACTGGCCTGATTCCGGTTTTGCCTGTAGAATCGCGAACAGATCCCGAAAACGGGACGTTTGCGAGGCAGAGAGTGGCGGTAATCTCATGACTGAGATGGTGTATGGTGCCGTGCCCGAACGGGGCGGCGAACCGGTTCTTCCCAGATGGTGGCGGACGATCGACAAGTGGACGATGTCCTGCGTGCTGATCCTGTTCGGGATCGGGCTGCTGCTGGGGCTTGCCTCGTCGCCGCCGCTGGCCTCGCGCAACGGCTTTGATCCGTTTCACTATGTCGAGCGGCAGGCGCTGTTCGGCGTGCTGGCGCTGATCGCGATGCTGCTGACCTCGATGATGTCGCCGACGCTGGTGCGGCGGCTGGCGGTGCTGGGCTTTCTGGCGTCTTTCGTGGCGCTGGTCTTTCTGCCCGTGTTCGGCACCGATTTCGGCAAGGGCGCGGTGCGGTGGTATTCGCTGGGCTTTGCCTCGGTGCAGCCGTCCGAGTTTCTCAAGCCCGGCTTCGTGGTCGTCGCGGCCTGGCTCATTGCCGCCTCGCACGAGATCAACGGGCCTCCGGGCCGGCTGTGGTCCTTTGCGCTGTGCATGGCCATCGTGCTGATGCTGGTGATGCAACCCGATTTCGGACAGGCCTGTCTGGTCCTGTTCGGGTGGGGCGTGATGTATTTCGTGGCCGGTGCGCCGATGGTTCTTCTGGTCGGCATGGCCGGGGCCGTGGTGCTGGGCGGGATGCTGGCCTATTCCAACTCGGACCACTTCGCCCGCCGCATCGACGGGTTCCTGAACCCCGATGTCGACCCGACCACCCAGCTGGGCTATGCCACCAACGCCATCCGCGAAGGCGGCCTGTTCGGCGTTGGCGTCGGCGAGGGGCACGTGAAGTGGTCGTTGCCCGATGCCCATACCGATTTCATCATCGCCGTGGCGGCCGAGGAATACGGCCTGATCCTGGTGCTGGTCGTCATCGCGCTCTATACGATGATCGTCGTGCGCTCGCTGATGCGTCTGATGCGGGAACGCGACATGTTCATCCGCCTCGCCGGAACCGGTCTGGCCTGCATGTTCGGCGTTCAGGCGATGATCAACATGGGCGTTGCGGTGCGGCTCCTGCCCGCCAAGGGCATGACCCTGCCATTCGTCAGCTACGGCGGATCGTCCCTGATCGCGGGGGGCATCGCCGTGGGCATGCTGCTGGCCTTCACGCGCTCGCGCCCGCAGGGCGAGCTTGGTGACATTCTGCGCGGACGAGGCTGATGACGAACCCATATCTGCTGATCGCGGCTGGCGGAACCGGGGGGCACATGTTCCCGGCTCAGGCGCTGGCCGAAGCCATGCTCAAACGGGGCTGGCGGGTGCGCCTGTCCACCGATGCGCGCGGCGCCCGCTATACCGGCGGCTTTCCGCATACGACCGAGATCGTCGAGGTCTCGTCCGCCACCTTCTCGCGCGGCGGTCTGGCCGCCAAGGCATTGGCGGGACCGGCGATCGCGGGCGGCGTGACCAGCATGGTCTGGCAGATGCTGCGCGACAGGCCGGACGTGGTCGTGGGCTTTGGCGGCTACCCCTCGATCCCGGCGCTGGGCGCGGCGGTGATGCTGGGCGTGCCCCGGATGATCCACGAGCAGAATGGGGTTCTGGGGCAGGTGAACCAGCTTTTCGCCACGCGGGTCGCGCATGTGGCCTGCGGCGTCTGGCCCACCGACCTGCCCGAGGGCGCGCATGGCATCCATGTGGGCAACCCGGTGCGCGCCGCCGTGCTGGAACGCGCCGCAGCCCCCTACATCCCGCCCGGAGACTACCCGATGTCGGTGCTGGTGATGGGCGGCAGTCAGGGCGCGCGCATCCTCAGCGACGTGGTGCCCGGCGCCATCGCCGCGCTGCCCGAGACCCTGCGGCAGTATATCCGCGTCTCGCATCAGGCGCGCGAAGAGGACGGCGAGCGCGTTTCGGCCTTCTACGAACAACACGGCATTCTTGCCGATGTGCAACCCTTCTTCCAGGACGTGCCCCGCCGCATGTCCGAGGCGCAACTGGTCATCAGCCGCTCGGGCGCGTCCAGCGTCGCGGACATCTCGGTGATCGGCCGGCCCTCGATCCTGATCCCCTATGCCGCCGCTGCGGGCGACCACCAGACCGCCAATGCGCGGGGGCTGGTGCAGGCCGGGGCCGCGATCATGATTCCCGAAAGCGCCCTTGACGTTTCCGCGCTGTCAGAGCAAATCGCACTGGTTCTGACCAACCCCGAGGCCGCGCAACAGATGGCCCGCTCCGCCCTGACGGTCGGGGCCCCGGACGCGACCGAGCGACTGGTGGCCCTTGTCGAAGAGCTGGCCCAAAAGGAGACCGCATGACCCCTGCAACCAAACTGCCCCAGGACGTAGGCCCGATTCACTTCGTCGGAATCGGCGGCATCGGCATGTCGGGCATCGCCGAGGTGCTGCTGAATCTGGGCTACCAGGTGCAGGGATCGGACCTGAAGGGATCAAAGATCACCGACCGTCTCGCCAGCCTCGGCGCCAGGATCTTCGTCGGCCAAAGCGCCGAGAACCTCGAAGGGGCCGAGGTCGTGGTGGTCTCGACCGCGATCAAGCCGGGCAACCCCGAGCTGGACGGCGCCCGCGCCCGCGGCCTGCCGGTGGTGCGCCGCGCCGACATGCTGGCCGAGCTGATGCGGTTGAAGTCCAACATCGCCATCGCCGGCACCCACGGCAAGACGACCACCACCACGATGATGGCCGAACTGATGGTGGCGGGTGGCTTTGACCCGACCGTCATCAACGGCGGCATCATCCACGCCTACGGCTCGAACGCGCGGATGGGGCAGGGCGAATGGATGGTGGTCGAGGCCGACGAATCCGACGGCTCGTTCAACCGCCTGCCCGCGACCATCGCCATCGTCACCAATATCGACCCCGAGCACATGGAGCATTGGGGCGATTTCGACAAGTTGCGCGCGGGTTTCCACGAATTCGTCTCGAACATCCCCTTCTATGGGCTGGCCGTGTGCTGCACCGACCATGCCGAGGTGCAGGCGCTGGTGGGCCGCATCTCCGACCGCCGCGTGCGCACCTATGGCTTCAACGCGCAGGCCGACGTGCGCGCGGTGAACCTGACCTACAAGGGCGGCGTCGCCCATTTCGACATCCACCTTCAGAGCGAGGACAAGGTGATCGAGGGCTGCACCCTGCCCATGCCCGGCGACCACAACGTCTCGAACGCGCTTTCCGCCGTGGCCGTGGCCCGGCACCTGGGCATGAAAACCGCCGAGATCCGCGAGGCGCTGGCCAATTTCGGCGGCGTCAACCGCCGCTTCACCAAGGTGGGCGAGGTGAACGGCGTCACCATCATCGACGATTACGGCCACCACCCGGTCGAGATTGCCGCCGTTCTGAAAGCCGCGCGCCAGGCGACCGAGGGGCGCGTGATCGCCGTGCACCAGCCGCACCGCTACTCGCGCCTGTCCAACCTGTTCGACGATTTCTGCACCTGTTTCAACGATGCCGACGTGGTCGGCATCGCCGAGGTCTATGCCGCCGGCGAAGATCCGATCGAAGGCGCCAGCCGGGATGATCTGGTCGCGGGCCTGATCCGCCACGGCCACCGCCACGCCCGCGCCATCCTCAGCGAGGACGAGCTCGAGCGTCTCGTGCGCGAGCAGGCCGGACCGGGCGACATGGTCGTGTGCCTCGGCGCGGGCACCATCAGCGCCTGGGCCAACAACCTGCCCGAACGGCTGGGGCAGGGCTGATCCGTTCCCTGCCCCGGCGTTTTCGCGGGTCCGCCGCAAAACCTTTGCTCCCAAAATGGCTTGGCGGAATGCCGCCGCCATCATAACGTGGCTTGGCTTTCGAGATGCGGGGGGTATTCATGGGCGCGCCGCTCAAGCGACGCATCGGACTGGGCCTGCTGACCGCCTATGGTGTCGGCGTGATGGTCGGCGCGGGGATCTACGTTCTGGTCGGAGCCATCGCCGGCGATGCCGGTGTCTGGGCTCCGGTATCCTTCCTGCTGGCCGGCCTGATCGCCGCTCCGACGGCGCTGAGCTACTGTGAATTCTCCACCCGCCTGCCCGAAGCCGCCGGAGAGGCCGCCTTTGTCGGCACCGGTCTGAACAGTCAGGCGATGGCCATACTGGTGGGGCTTGCGATCGTGGCGGTCGGAACCGTCTCGGCGGGGGCGGTGTTGCGGGGCGGGGTAGGGTATCTGATCCACGCGATGGAAGTCCCGGCGTCAGCGGCCACCCTCGTGCTCGGAGTGACCCTGACGGCGATCGCGGTCTTCGGTGTGCTGGAAAGCCTTGCCGTGGCTGCGGTATTCACCGTGATCGAGCTGACGGGTCTTGCACTGGTCGCATGGGCGGGCCTGATGGCGGCGCCGTCGCCATCTCCTGACTGGACCATCGGGGCGCCTCCGCACTGGATGGGGATCGGGTTTGGCGCGGTGCTGGCCTTTTTCGCCTTCATCGGCTTCGAGGACATCGTCAACATGGCCGAAGAGGTCAAGCACCCCGAGCGCACTCTGCCACGCGCCATCCTGCTGTCACTCGCGATCACCTCGGTCATCTACGCGCTTGTCTGCTGGGCGGCGGTGCGGGCTGTGCCCGTTTCCGCCCTGTCCGCCTCGGGCAGCCCGCTGGCTCTGGTCTGGCAGACGGCGCGGGGCGGATCGGGCGAGTTTCTTTCGGCAATCGCCGTCTTTGCCGCGCTGAACGGCGTGCTGGCCCAGATCGTGATGGCCAGCCGGGTGCTCTTCGGTCTGGGCAAGCGCAGCCCGACGCTGGCCATCTTTCACCGGGCCCATCCCCGGTTCGGCACCCCGGCGCTGGCGACCGTGCTGATCGGCACCGCAGTGATCGCAGCCGCCCTTTTCGTCCCTGTCGCGACCCTCGCCGAGACGACTTCGGCCATCATTCTTGGCGTTTTTGTTCTGGTCAACCTCGCGTTGATCCTTCAGAAAAGGAAGGAGCCGCCAGCACGCTTCATGGTGCCGATGGCGGTTCCGGTCGTTGGACTTGCCCTGTCGTCCATCGCGCTGTTGGTAGCAATTGGAGGGATGGTGTGAGCCTGTCGCTCGCCTTGGCAATCGGTTGGGTCTTCGCCGCGACCTTCGTGGCCTTCCTGCCCATGCGCCGGCAATACGTGCCCGGCATGGTCCTGCTGCTGGCCGCGCCGGTTCTGATCGGCTTCCTCGGTTACCAGCATGGCTGGTTCGCCGCGGCCGGGGCGCTGGCGGCCTTCGTGTCGATGTTCCGCAATCCCCTGCTGTATTTCTGGCGCAAGTGGCGCGGCGCCCAAGAGAGCGGAGGCAGGCAATGACCACCTCGCTCATTCTTGCCTGCGTCTGGGCCATCGCGGCCAATCTTCTGGCCATGACACCCAGCCGCGACAACCACTGGACCACGGCCTATGTGCTGATCGCGATCGGCATCCCGCTGCTGGGCTATGTCACCTATGAAAACGGCCCCTGGCTGGGCCTTCTTGGGCTGATGGCCGGCATGTCCGTGCTGCGCTGGCCGGTGATACGATTTACCCGTTGGACAAAGGCGAAAATGCGGGGCATGAAGGCGACCGACGAAAACAACGGTTGAAATCGGAGGTCCCGCCATGACGGACGTCGCCACGCTCATCTACCTGCCGCTGGCCGCACTGGCGCTCGGCGCCGTCGCAGGGTTTGTCTCGGGGCGCTGGCTGGGGCTGCGCAGCCTGCTGGTGCTGATCGGCCTGACCTCGGCCGCGGCGCTGGTGCTGATCGTCATCCTGGCCACCATCGGCGAAGGCGAGGAAAAGCAGGCCTTCGCGCCCTTCGTCTGGCTGACCGGCGGGGTTCTGCCCTTCCTGTTCACCGCCGTCATGGGCGGTGTCGGCGGGCGCAGCCTGGCGGCGCGGGCCGACGCATGAGCGACCTGCCGAAGGTCAGGGGGCGGCTGACCGAGGCGCGCCCTCTTTCCGATCTGACATGGCTGCGGGTGGGCGGCCCGGCCGACTGGCTGTTCCAGCCGGCCGACCTGGATGACCTGCGCGATTTCCTGCGCCAGCTTCCGCGCGACATGCCGGTGTTCCCGATGGGCGTCGGCTCGAACCTGATCGTGCGTGACGGCGGGTTGCGTGCCGTGGTGATCCGGCTGGGGCGCGGCTTCAACGGGATCGAGGTTCAGGGCAACACCGTCACCGCCGGGGCCGCGGCGCTGGACGCGCATGTGGCGCGCAAGGCCGCCGATGCCGGGGTCGACCTGACCTTCCTGCGCACGATCCCCGGCTCGATCGGCGGGGCGGTGCGGATGAACGCGGGCTGCTATGGCAGCTATGTCGCCGACGTGTTCCGCAAGGCCACCGTCGTCACGCGGGACGGCGAGCTGCGCGAGCTGACGGCGCAGGATCTGAATTTCTCCTACAGGCACACGGATTTCCCCGAGGGGGCCGTTCTGGTCTCGGCCACCTTCGAGGGCCCGTCCGGCGATCCGCAGGACCTGCACGCCCGGATGGAGGCGCAGCTGAAAAAGCGCGACGAGACCCAGCCCACCAGGGACCGCAGCGCCGGATCGACTTTCCGCAACCCGGCCGGGTTCTCTTCGACCGGGCGCGCCGATGACGTGCATGACCTCAAGGCGTGGAAGGTGATCGACGACGCCGGCATGCGCGGCGCCCGGCGGGGCGGGGCGCAGATGAGCGAGAAGCACTCGAATTTCCTCATCAACACCGGTGGCGCGACCGCCGCAGATCTCGAAGGTCTGGGCGAGGATGTCCGAAAAAAGGTTTACGAAACAAGCGGCATCACGCTAGAGTGGGAAATCATGCGGGTCGGCGATCCGTTGAAAGAATAACAGCCCTGTCCGTTGGCCTGAGCAGGCAAATTTCAGGCGGCGAATCAAAGGCATAAAAGAAACACGGACCACCAGATAAGGTCCGGGGACATTGAGGCGCACGAAGGTGGGTAAGTCGAGCAGGACAGACCCCAAGGTGGCGGTATTGATGGGTGGACCCTCGAAGGAACGTGAGGTGTCTCTCAGCAGCGGGCGCGAATGCGCAGCCGCCCTCAGGGGAGAAGGTTTCGAAGTGGTCGAGCTGGACGCCGGTCCCGACCTCTGCGCACGCCTCAGCGAAATTCAGCCCGACGTGGTGTTCAACGCCCTGCATGGCCGCTGGGGCGAGGATGGCTGCGTTCAGGGAATGCTGGAATGGATGGGCCTGCCCTATACCCATTCGGGCGTTCTGGCCTCGGCGCTGGCGATGGACAAGCAGCGCAGCAAAGAGGCCTTCCGCACCGCCGGCCTGCCGGTGGTGGACAGCGTCATCGTCAGCAAGGCCGACGTCGCCGCCGCGCATGTGATGGCTCCGCCCTACGTGGTCAAACCCAACAACGAAGGCTCCAGCGTCGGCATCTACATCGTGCATGAAAGCGCCAACGCGCCGCCGCGGCTTTCGGCTGACATGCCCGATCAGGTCATGGTCGAGCAATACGTCGCCGGCCGCGAGCTGACGACCACCGTGATGGGCGACCGTGCCCTCACCGTGACCGAGATCCTGACCGAGGGCTGGTATGACTACGACGCCAAGTACAAGCCCGGCGGCTCGCGCCACGTCGTGCCGGCCGAGATCCCCTCGGACATCTTCGACCTGTGCATGGATTACGCCCTGCGCGCCCATCGGGCGCTGGGCTGTCGCGGCGTCAGCCGCACCGACTTCCGCTGGGACGAGGCGCGCGGGGCCGAGGGCCTGTTCCTGCTCGAAACGAACACCCAGCCGGGCATGACCCCCACCTCGCTGGTGCCCGAGCAGGCCGGCAAACTTGGCATCGGTTTCGGCGAGCTTTGCGCCTGGATGGTGAGGGACGCCTCATGCGACAGGTGAAACCGCGCCGGGATCTGGTTGCCTACAGGGACAAGCCGCCGTCCGGCCCGGACGCCGAGTTCGCCAGTGCCGACGCCGCCCCGACGGCCAGGCCCAAGCTGCGCCTGAAGGGGCGCAAGCGGGCAGGCCGCAAGGCCGACCCGGCGCCGTCGCGCCTCAGCTATCGCTACCAGCGCTGGATGCTGACGCCGGGGATCCGGCTGGGCCTGCGGATCGGCGTGCCGGTCAGCCTGGTCCTGCTGGCGGCGGGCGTGTTCTTTGCCGACGAAACCCGGCGCGACATGGTTCGGGGCCATGTCAACGACGTGATCACCTCGATCCAGGAGCGCCCGGAATTCATGGTCAACCTGATGGCGATCGACGGGGCGGGCTCGGGCCTGTCCGAGGACATCCGCGAGGTCGTGCCGCTGGATTTCCCGATCAGCTCGTGGGATCTGGACGTGGAACAGATCCGCGACGTGATCGCGGGGCTTGATCCGGTCAAATCCGTCAGCGTGCGCATCCGCCCCGGCGGCATCCTTCAGGTCGATGTGGTCGAACGCCAGCCCGCCGTGGTCTGGCGCACCCGCGACGGGATCGAGCTGCTGGACGAAACCGGCGCCCATGTGGACGAGATCGCGTCACGCGCGGACCGGCCCGACCTGCCGCTGATCGCAGGCGAGGGGGCGGATGCCCATGTCGCCGAGGCGCTGGCCCTGTTGCGCGCCGCGCGCGGCCTGGGCGACCGGGTCCGCGGCCTGGTGCGCGTGGGCGAGCGGCGCTGGGACCTGGTGCTGGACCGCGACCAGCGCATCATGCTGCCGACCGAGAGGCCGGTGCAGGCCTTGGAGCGGGTCCTCGCCGTCAGCGAGGTGCAGGATCTGCTGGAGCGCGACGTGGCCGTGGTGGACATGCGCATCGGCTCGCGCCCCACGATCAGAATGAACGAAACCGCCAGCGAGCAGTGGCGGAATGCGAAAATAACCAAAACCGGGAACGGACAGTAAGACGATGATGACGGATATCTATCAGTCTCAACGAGCGATGCGGCAGATGCGCCGGCAGGCGATTCAACGGGGTGTCGTGGCGATTCTGGATGTCGGCAGTTCCAAGATCTCGTGCCTCGTCCTGCGTTTCGACGGCATCGGCAGGCTCAGCGACGACAACTCGATCGGCTCGATGGCGGGGCAGGCGGGGTTCCGCGTCATCGGCGCGGCGACAACCCGCTCGCGCGGCGTGCAGTTCGGCGAGATCACCGCCATGCAGGAAACCGAGCGTGCCATCCGCACGGCGCTCCAGCAGGCGCAGAAGATGGCGGAAATCCGAGTCGATCACGTCATCGCCTGTTTCTCGGGGGCCAATCCGCGCTCTTACGGGCTGGATGCGCAGGTGGATCTCGAAGGGCAGATGGTGACCGAGGCCGAGATCGGGCGCGTTCTCAACGCCTGCGAGCTGCCCGATTACGGCGCCGGGCGCGAGGTGCTGCACGCCCAGCCGGTGAATTTCGCCCTCGACAACCGCTCGGGGCTGATCGACCCGCGCGGGCAGCTGGGGCAGACGCTGGCGGTGGACATGCACATGCTGACCGTGGATGCGGTGGCGATCCAGAACCTGGTGCACTGCGTCCAGCGGTGCGACCTGGAACTCGCGGGTATCGCCAACTCGGCCTATGTCTCGGGCATCTCGGCCCTCGTGGAGGACGAACAGGAACTGGGCGCGGCCTGCATCGACATGGGCGGCGGCACCACCAGCGTGTCGATCTTCATCAAGAAACACATGATCTACGCCGATTGCGTCCGCATGGGCGGCGATCATGTGACCAGCGACATCTCGATGGGCCTCGGCATCTCGACCGCCGTCGCCGAACGGATCAAGACCATGAACGGCGGCGTCCACGCCACCGGCGCCGACGACCGCGACTTCATCGACATCGGCGGTGACACCGGCGACTGGGAGCACGACCGCCGCACCGTCAGCCGGGCCGAGCTGATCGGGATCATGCGCCCCCGCGTCGAAGAGATTCTGGAAGAGGTCCGCACCCGTCTGGACGCGGCCGGGTTCGACCACATGCCGACCCAGCAGATCGTGCTGACCGGCGGCGCCAGCCAGATCCCCGGACTCGACGGGATGGCCAGCCGCATCCTGGGCCAGCGCGTGCGCCTCGGGCGTCCCCTGCGGGTGCACGGCCTGCCGCAATCGGTCACCGGGCCGGGCTTTTCCTCGGTCGTGGGCCTCAGCCTGTTTGCCGCCCACCCGCAGGACGAATGGTGGGATTTCGAACTTCCGGTCGACACCTATCCCGCCCGCTCGCTGCGCCGCGCGGTGCGGTGGTTCAAGGACAACTGGTAAGGATGGTTCAGCCCGGCCAGGCAAAGCTTCGGGCCGCGCGCATCATCGCCTCGACAGGGGGCGAGAACCTGCGGCCGGGAACGGTGATCATCGCCACTTCCCGGCTTACCTCGGGCTCGGTCAGCGGGCGCTGGACGAGGCCGGGCAGGGTCACCGAATATTCCGGCATGAAGGCAAAGCCGATCCCGGCCAGAACCATCGCCTGCACCCAGTCCTCGCGTTCCGAGCGGAACCGGGCATACAGCTCGACCCCCTTCGAATCGCAGACCGACATGACCATTTCGCGCAGCTCGCAGGCCAGCCGGTCGACGTAATCCTGCCCCGAAAGCTCGGCCAGCGTTATGGCGTTCTTGCGCCGCAGCCGGTGCTCGGGCGGCAGGACCACCACGTAGCGCTCGGAATAGAGAGGGTGGACGCGGAACCTGTCCCGGAGGCCGTCGCCCGCCGTCATCACCACCGCGTCCAGCTCGTCCTCGGCCAGAAGGCTCTCCAGCTCGGATACCGGTGCCTCCCTGACCGCCAGTTCCATGCCGGGGTGGTCGTGCTTGAAGGCGGCCAGGAACCGCGCCAGCCGCACATGGCCGATCGTCGCCATCACGCCAAGGCGGATCGGCGTCTTTTCCAGCAGGCGAAAGTTGCGGGCCAGAACCCGCGTGGCCTCGGTCTCTTCGAGGATATGCTCAAGATGCGGCAGCATCGAGCGCCCGAACTCGCTGAGCAGGATGCGCCGCCCCTCGCGGTGAAACACCGGTGCGCCCAGTTCCTCCTCCAGCGCCTTGATGCCCTTGGTCAGCGCCGGTTGCGACACGTCGCATTCCTCGGCCGCCTTGGTGAAATTCAGCGTCCGCGCCGCGGTCAGGACATAGCGGATCTGGGACATCTCCATGGCAACCCTCCCTCGAAAGCCACGGGGGCAAGGATACAACACCCGCGCCAAACCGTCAGTTATCGAATGATAACGGCGCGCCCGTAGTCCGAAGCGCCGGGTTCTGCTGCAATGCCCGCATTCCCTGAAACGGTTTGTGAGAGGAGCAAGAAATGCCGGTATTCATGGTGGAAAGAAATCTCAAGGGAATCAGCATGGAAGACCTCGCAGGCGCCCAGAAGGCCGCAATCGGCACGGCCGAGACCATGCGTGCGGGCGGTGACCAGATCCGCTACATCCGCTCGACCTTCTCACCGGGCGACGGCCGCTGCATGTGCCTGTTCGAAAGCGACACGCCCGCCCAGGTGGCGCGGCTCAACGACACCGCCGGTCTGCCATATACCCAGATCGTCGAGGCGCTGGACCTGACACCCTGAGAAATCAACGATGTGCGGCGGTTTTCGCCGCGCATTTTGCCCGATTGCACGGTGACAGGATCAAGAGGCCGTGCTAGGGTCAGACGCAGCACCCGGACAAGAGGTGCAGACCGAAGGCCGAGCAGGCTTTCTGACAGTTTGGAAACGTGACCTGACCCCGCAACCCGGCGTTGCGGGCCGTTGGCGTGTTGTGTCGTCTTAACTTCAATCCGCAACATCTGCCAGAGTCGGCGAAATACTGCAAGCGCGGGTCTGTTTTCGTCCATATTTTGTGGCAATTTTGCGTTTTTGGCGTGACGTTTGCCAATTCGGATTGTAGGATTGCAGGTGGATAGGCAAGAAAATCCCGCATTGGCGGACATATAACAGGCGGACAGAGCATGACATTAAATCTTTCGATGCCCGGGCAGGATGAACTGAAGCCACGGATCACGGTATTTGGCGTTGGCGGGGCAGGCGGCAATGCCGTCAACAACATGATTGAAAAACAACTCGACGGCGTGGATTTCGTCGTCGCCAACACCGACGCGCAGGCGCTGCAGCAAAGCCACGCACAGGCGCGGGTGCAGCTGGGCATCAAGGTGACCGAAGGGCTGGGCGCGGGCGCGCGTGCATCGGTCGGCGCCGCCGCCGCCGAGGAAAGCATCGAGCAGATCGTCGACCATCTTGCGGGCGCGCATATGTGCTTCATCACCGCTGGCATGGGTGGCGGCACCGGCACCGGGGCCGCGCCGATCATCGCGCAGGCCGCGCGTGAACTGGGCGTGCTGACCGTGGGCGTGGTGACCAAGCCCTTCCAGTTCGAGGGCGCCAAGCGCATGCGTCAGGCCGAAGAGGGCGTCGAGGCGCTGCAAAAGGTCGTCGATACGCTGATCATCATCCCGAACCAGAACCTGTTCCGCCTGGCCAACGAAAAGACCACCTTTACCGAGGCCTTCTCGATGGCCGACGACGTTCTCTACCAGGGCGTCAAGGGCGTGACCGACCTGATGGTGCGTCCGGGCCTGATCAACCTCGATTTCGCCGACGTCCGCGCGGTGATGGACGAGATGGGCAAGGCCATGATGGGCACCGGCGAGGCCGATGGCGAAGACCGCGCCATCCAGGCCGCCGAAAAGGCCATCGCCAACCCGCTGCTGGACGAGATCAGCCTCAAGGGCGCCAAGGGCGTGCTGATCAACATCACCGGCAGCCACGACCTGACCCTGTTCGAACTGGACGAAGCCGCCAACCGCATCCGCGAAGAGGTGGACCCCGACGCCAACATCATCGTCGGCTCGACGCTGGACCCCGACATGCAGGGCACCATGCGCGTCTCGGTCGTCGCCACCGGCATCGACGCCTCTCAGGGGCAGCAGGGCGAAATCCCGCGCCGCCCCCTGTCGGCCCCGCTGGGCCGGAACGAAGCCGCAGCGGAACCCGCACCGGAACCGACCCCGGCTCCGGCCGCCGAACCCGTGGCCGAGCCGGTCGTCGCAGCAGAGCGTGAACCTTCGCTGTTCGAAGGAATCGACACGGCCGAAGCGCCCCAGGTGGCCCAGCAGCCCGAAGCGCACGCCTACGGGCACGAGGCCGAGGCCATGGCCGACGACGATCTTCCGCCCCCGGCATATCAGCCGCAGGTCGCCGCCTTCGAGCCGCAGGCCGATACGTTCGAGACCCCGGCGGAAACCTTCGTGGCGCCGAGCCGGTCGTCCCCCGGAACCCCGACCCCGGAGACACTGCAAAAGCTGCAGGCCGCCGTCCAGAACGTGCCGAACTCGCAACCACAACCGGCCGCATCGGCCGAGCCGACCCGGCCCCAGCCGGTGCAGGAAAAGCCGCGTTTCGGCTTCAACCGGTTGATCGACCGCATGACCGGACACGCCACGGACACCCCGTCGCAGCCGGTGCGCCAACAGCCTCCGCTGCGCCAGCATGACGCCACGGCACCCGCGCATGACGACGGTGATCCGGAACAGGACCGCATTGAAATTCCCGCCTTCCTGCGGCGTCAGGCCAACTGACAGCGGTAACAAATCCACTCACGGGGGTCGCCATCCGGCGGCCCTTTTTCCTTTTGAATCAGCGCCTTTTCGCCCAATGAGCAGGGTTTTGCCGACCTGTTGGCACCATGTTTCAAACGGTTACAAAGAGTGAATTGTGCCTGGCGCGCGCGTAACTTACCTGATTTCGCAACACGGCCCCGAGAGGTCGGACACGGTTCGATGAGACAGACCTTGCAACATACGCTCAAATCCCCGGTTACCTTCAAGGGCGTCGGCCTGCATAGCGGCAAGCCCGCCACGATGGTCCTGCATCCGGCCGCGGCCGGCCACGGGATCTGGTTCAAGCGGACCGATATCGAGCTTGGCAATGGTCTGATCCCGGCCGTCTACGACATGGTCGAACGCACGCCGCTGTGTACCCGTCTTGTCAACGAAGCCGGAGTCTCGGTCTCGACGGTCGAACACATCATGGCCGCGCTGGCCGGATGTGGCGTGCATAACGCCCTGATCGAGATCGACGGCCCCGAGGTTCCGATCATGGACGGCTCGTCGGTCGAATTCGTGCGCGGCATCATGAGCCGTGGCGTGCGCCAGCAGTCCGCCTCGGTTCTGGCCTATCAGGTGCTCAAGCCGGTGACGGTCGAGCGCGAGGGCGCGCGCGCCTCGCTGCTGCCTGCCGACAGCATGGAAATCGAGTTCCACATCGATTTCGAAGATGCCGCGATCGGCCGGCAGAGCATGGTTCTGGACATGCGCAACGGCACCTTCGCCCGCGAGCTGAGCGACTGCCGCACCTTCTGCCGCCGCGCGGATGTCGAGGCGATGCGCGAAAACGGCCTGGCCCTGGGCGGAACGCTCGACAATGCCGTCGTGGTTCAGGATGACGAGATTCTCACCCCCGGCGGGTTCCGCCGCGAGGACGAGGCCGTGCGCCACAAGATGCTCGACGCGCTGGGCGATCTCTATCTGGCCGGCGGCCCGATCCTGGGCCGCTATGTCGGCGAGAAATCCGGCCATTCCATGACCAACACGCTGCTGCGCAAGCTGTTCGAAACGCCCGGTGCGGTTCGCCCGGTCCTGTGCACGCCCGAACAGGCAGCCCGTCTGCCGGGGCAGGGGCTGGCCTTGGGCGAAATTCCTGCTGTTGCCTAGGCGTTTCCACACCGATCAGTAGTTGCCGGCGGTGTTGATAAGGCGTTTTGCCCCGCAATTTTCTATGCTAGACCGAAACCCGATCCGGGATTAACCCGCAGACGGAAAAGCAAGGATGGGCGGTATGGTTGGCAGCAAAGCGGCAGTCAGATTTGCGGTTGCGATTCTTCTGACGGCTACTTTGACGGCATGCAGCGGTGGTGGCGGTGGTGGGCTGTTCAGCTCGGCGGCGGACCGCACGCAGAATCTCGAGACCTTCACGCCCGAGCAGATCTATCAGCGCGGTGAATACGAACTGGCGCAGAATCGCACCGATGACGCGGCCTGGTACTTCTCCGAGGTCGAGCGTCTCTACCCCTATTCCGACTGGGCCAAGCGCGCGCTGATCATGCAGGCCTTCTCCCATCATTCCGGCAAGAACTACGAAGAAAGCCGGGCCGCGGCGCAGCGTTACATCGACTTCTACCCGACGGACGAGGACGCCGCCTATGCCCAGTATCTTCTTGCGCTCAGCTATTATGACCAGATCGACGAGGTCGGACGCGACCAGGGCCTGACCTTCCAGGCGCTGCAGGCGCTGCGCACCGTGATCGAGGTCTATCCCGACAGCGAATATGCCACCTCGGCGATCCTGAAATTCGACCTGGCCTTCGACCATCTCGCCGCCAAGGAAATGGAGATCGGCCGCTACTACCTGCGCCGCCAGCACTACACCGCCGCGATCAACCGCTTCCGGGTGGTGGTCGAGGATTTCCAGACCACGACCCACACCGCCGAGGCGCTGCACCGTCTGGTCGAGGCCTACCTGTCGCTGGGGCTGGTGGCCGAGGCACAGACCGCCGGCGCCATCCTGGGCTACAACTACCGGTCGTCGGAATGGTATGACGCAAGCTACAAGCTGCTGACTTCGCGCGGGCTCGAACTCAAGGACAGCGGCAACAACTGGCTCAGCCAGATCTACCGCCAGTCGATCAAGGGGCAGTGGCTCTGAGCCGGGTGGGCACCACGTCTCATGCTGCGCGCGCTTGATATCCGGGACATGTTGATCATCGACCGGCTGGAGCTTGCGTTTCAGCCGGGTCTGAACGTGCTGACGGGCGAAACCGGCGCGGGCAAGTCGATCCTGCTGGATTCGCTGGGCTTCGTGCTGGGTTGGCGCGGCCGGGCCGAGCTGGTGCGGCAGGGCGCCAAGCAGGGCGAGGTCGTGGCCGAGTTCGAACTGTCCCCCGATCACCCCGCCCACGCGATTCTGGACGAGGCCGGGATCCCGTCCTCCGAGGAACTGATCCTGCGCCGGGTGAACACGTCGGACGGGCGCAAGACCGCCTGGGTCAACGACCGGCGCTGCTCGGGCGAGGTGCTGCGGGCGCTCTCGGATACCCTGGTGGAGCTGCACGGCCAGCATGACGACCGCGGCCTGCTGAACCCACGCGGCCACAGGGCCATGCTCGACACCTTTGCCGGGCTCGAGGGCGCCGTCTCCGAAACCCGCGCCGCCTGGGCCGACCTCAGCCGCGCGCGCAAGGATCTGGAACAGGCCGAGGCGGCCTTGGCCGCCGTCCGCGCCGAAGAGGATTTCCTGCGCCACGCGGTGGCCGAGCTCGACCAGCTGGACCCGCAGCCGAGCGAGGACGCCGAACTCGACGCCCGCCGCCGCATGATGCAGGGGGCCGAGCGCATCCGCGACGACGTGGCCCGCGCCTTTGCGCTGCTGGGCGGCGAGGGGGCCGAGGGCGCGATGGGCGATGCCCTGCGCTGGCTCGAAGGCGTGTCCGACAAGGCCGGTGACCAGCTGGACGAGCCGATCGCAGCACTTGGCCGCGCCCTGATCGAACTGGGCGAGGCGCAGGATGGCGTCGCTGCCTGTCTCGAGGCGCTCGACTTCAACCCCGCCGAACTGGAACAGACCGAGGAACGGCTCTTTGCCATCCGCGCGCTGGCCCGGAAACATGACGTGGCCCCCGACGAACTGGGCGGCTTTGCCGAGACGCTGCGCACGCGGCTGAACCAGCTCGAGGCCGGCGACGCCGATCTTGCCGACCGCCGCGCGACACTGACCAGGGCCGAGGCCGCCTATGACGCCGCCGCCCGCGCCCTGACCGCCGCCCGCGCCGAGGCCGCCGGGCGTCTGGACAAGGCGGTGATGCAGGAACTGGCCCCGCTCAAGATGGAGCGCGCGGTGTTCGAAACCTCCATGACCCAGGCCGAGCCCGGCCCCGAGGGGCGCGATGCGGTGGCCTTCACCGTGGCCACCAACCCGGGCGCGCCCGCGGGTCCCCTCAACAAGATCGCCTCGGGGGGCGAGCTCAGCCGCTTCCTGCTGGCGCTCAAGGTCTGCCTGAGGGGCGATGACAGCAGCCGCACCATGATCTTCGACGAGATCGACCGCGGCGTCGGCGGCGCCACGGCGGATGCCGTCGGCCGTCGGCTGGCGGCGCTGGCGCAGGGCGGTCAGGTGCTGGTGGTGACGCACTCGCCACAGGTCGCCGCCCGCGCGGCGCATCACTGGCGGGTGCAGAAACAGGTGTCCGACGGGCAGACCCTCTCGACAGTCACGCCGCTTGACCCGGACGAGCGCGTGGACGAAATCGCCCGCATGGTTTCGGGCGACACCATCACCGACGAGGCCCGCGCCGCCGCCCGCGCCCTGCTGGGCGCCTGAGGGGCGCTTTGCCGCAACGCCCCGGCCGGGCTGTCGCGAAGCGCCTTTTCTGTTTGGGTGGTGTGGCTTACTAAGGGATACGGCACCACCCAAGGCACGAGATGACGCACCCCACCCGAACCGTCCTGCGCACGCAGTTCAACCAGGCTCTGGCCCAACTCAAGGACGCCCTGCGGGTCATCCGCCGCCGGGGGCCCAGCCAGATCCAGTTCTGGTTCATCGCCCTTGCCATCGGGATCGCCGCCGGCTTTGGTGCCCTGTTCTTCCGCAAGGGCATCGCCGCCCTTCAGGCCAGCCTCTACGGCACCCAGGATGTCCACTTCCTGCACAGCTTCGCCGAACAACTCCCGTGGTACTGGCTCTTGATCATTCCGATCACCGGCGGGTTGATCGTCGGCGTGGTCCTGCACCTGTTCACCGATGACGGCAAAGTCCGCTCGGTCGCCGACGTGATCGAGGGCGCGGCGATGACGGATGGCCGGGTCGAGGTCAAGGCCGGCATCGCCTCGATGTTCGCTTCGCTCATCACCCTCAGCTCCGGCGGCTCGTCCGGGCGCGAAGGGCCGGTGGTGCATATGGCCGGCGTGATCTCGACCTGGGTCTGCCGCCGGATCAACGCCGACGGCATCACCGGGCGCGACCTGCTGGGCTGCGCCGTGGCGGCGGCCGTCTCGGCCAGCTTCAACGCGCCGATCGCGGGGGCGCTCTTTGCGCTCGAGGTGGTGCTGCGCCACTTCGCCATGCACGCCTTTGCGCCCATCGTCATCGCCGCCGTGGCGGGCACGGTCATCAACCGGCTGGAATATGGCGACGTGACCGAGTTCACGCTCGAGACCCCGGGGGCGCTGCAATTCTATGTCGAACTGCCGGCCTTTCTGATCCTCGGGCTGGTCTGCGGCATCGTCGCAGCACTTCAGATGCGCTCGATTTTCTTCGCCGAGGATATCGGCAACCACATCCAGTCGCGCCTGTCGCTGCCCCGCTGGCTGCGCCCGGCGATCTCGGGGGCCATGCTGGGGATGATCGCCGTCTGGTTCCCGCATATCATCGGGGTGGGCTACGAAACCACGCTCCGCGCCCTCAGCGGCGACCTGCTGCTGACCACCGCCATCCTGTTCGCCATCGTCAAGACCGTGGCGCTGGCGATCACCATGGGCGGGCGCATGGGCGGCGGCGTCTTTTCCCCGTCTCTCATGATCGGCGCGCTGACCGGCCTGGCCTTCGGCCTCATCGCCACCGGCATTCTGCCCGACGTGTCCGGCACCCATACCCTATATGCCTTCGCGGGCATGGGGGCCGTCGCCGCCGCCGTGCTCGGCGCGCCGATCTCGACGACCCTGATCGTTTTCGAACTGACCGGAGACTGGCAGATCGGCCTCGCGGTGATGGTCTCGGTGTCGATGTCCACCGCATTGGCCTCGCGGCTGGTCGACCGCTCGTTCTTCCTCACGCAGCTCGAGCGGAAAAACGTGCATCTGGCCGCCGGTCCGCAGGCCTATCTGCTGGCCATGCTGCGCGCCGGGGCGGTCATGCGCCCCATCGGAAGCGCGCGCTGCATCTCGCGGGAAGAGGCGCAAGCCCTGGCCGACCAAGGGCTTTGCATCGAGGCCAGCGCCACGCTCGAGGCCGCCATGCCCTATTTCGACCGGGATGACATTCCCTGCATCCCGGTGGTGGTGCGGGACGAAGACGGGGCCGAGGATCTGGTCGGGGCGCTCTATCACATAGACGCGCTCAAGGCCTACAACCGGGCGCTGGCGGCCACGGCGGCCGAGGAACATTCCTGACGCGGGCTGCCCGGTCGTCAGATCCGTTCGACCTTCACCGACTCCAGCGGATAGAAGGCCAGATAGCCCTTGATCTCGGCCACGTCCGAAATCGGGTCCTCATAGCTCCATGCCGCGTTTTCGGTGACCGACGACTTGTTGGCGATCGAGTAATGCGTGGCATCGCCCTTGTGCGGGCAATGGGTCACCTTGTCGGTCCGGTCCAGAAACGCCATGGCGATATCTTCGCGCGGGAAATAGATCACCGGGTCCAGATCGCCCTCGCTCAGCTCCAGCGCATTCGTCGTCTCGCCCAGAATGGCGCCGCCCGAGCGGACGCACCACTTGCCTTGCGCCTTGCGTATCTTGATGTGACCGGTCATTCCTTCTCCCTTCCAGTTTGGCGGCAGAGTCTCTCCCCTCTGCCCGATCAATGTGACAGCCCGGTGTCACACTGGCGCGGTTGCGGCATCCAACCACAGCCGCGCGTCCGTTCCTACCCTCGGGCCCACCCTTTCCGCAACGTCGCGGTGATAGGCGTTCAGCCAGTCGCGTTCCTCGCGCGTCAGCATTTCGGTGACGATCAGGCGGCGGTCGATGGGCACATAGGTCAGGGTGCGCCAGCACAGCATGGCGCGTTCCTCGTCGCCGCCGGGCAGGGCCGGGGCCTCCTGCACGACCAGCAGGTTCTCGATCCGGATGCCAAAGGCGCCCTCGCGATAGTAACCCGGCTCGTTCGACAGGATCATGCCGGGCTCGAACGGCACATGGCTGACCCGGGACAGGCGCTGCGGGCCTTCGTGCACGCTCAGATAGGCGCCGACGCCGTGGCCGACCCCGTGGTTGAAATCCTGCCCGGCCAGCCACAGCGGCACCCGCGCGACGCACTCGATGTCACGTCCCGCCAGCCCCGCCGGCCAGCGCAGCATCGACATGGCGATCATGCCCTTCAGAACCCGTGTGAAACAGGCCTTCTCCTCGTCGCCCACCGCGCCGATGGCGATGGTGCGGGTGACGTCGGTGGTCCCGTCCAGGTATTGCCCGCCACTGTCCAGCACCAGCAGATGGCCGTCCTCCAGCCGGGCGTCGGTTTCCTCGGTCACCCGGTAATGCATGATGGCCCCGTTCGGGCCCGTCCCGGCGATGGTCTCGAACGAGATGTCCTGCAACGCGTTGTCCTGCCGCCGGCATTCTTCCAGCTTGGTCACCACCTGCGTTTCCGTCAGACTGCCCGCAGGCTGCGCGTCCAGCCAGCTCAGCAGTTCCACCATTGCCGCCGCATCGCGCAGATGCGCCTCGGCCGACCCTTCGATCTCGGCCTTGTTCTTGCGCGCCTTGGGCAGGGCGCAGGGATCGCCCCCCTCGGCCAGCCGGTCGCCCAGAATGTCGGCCACGATCTGCGGCACCGTCGCCATGTCCACCTGCACCGGCCCATCCAGCGTTTCCAGCGCCGGCAGGAACGCTTCCGGCTCAAGCTGCGCCACCTCCGGGCCCAGATGATCGCCCAGCCCCTCCAGCTTCTTGCTCGCCATGAACAGATCGACCCGCCCCTCGGCGTGCAGAATGGCAAAGCCATGCGCCACCGGGTTCCGCGGAATGTCCGAGCCCCGGATGTTCAGCAGCCACATGATCGAGTCGGGCAGGGTGATGACCGCCGCCGTGTTGCCCGCCTTGCGCAACTCCTCCGCCAGCCGGCCGATCTTGCTCTCGGCGCTTTCGCCCGCGAACTCCAGCGGATGCGCCCGGACCGGGTTCATCGGAGGCTCCGGCTGATCCTCCCAGATCCGGTCCACCAGGTTGTCATGCCGGACCAGTTCGATGCCGCTGCCCTGCAACTCTTCCTGCGCGGCCTTGATCTGCCCCGCCGCGTGCAGCCATGGATCAAACCCCACGCGCCCGCCACCCGGCAGCTTTTCCTTCAGCCACCTGGTCAGGCTCACCTCCGGCCACGGCACCGGCGTGAAATCCTCGGCCACCTGCGCCTTGACCTGCGTCCGGTAGCGCCCGTCCACGAAGACCCCCGCCACATCACCCAGCACCGCGCAGAACCCGGCCGAGCCGGTGAACCCGGTCAGCCAGGCCAGCCGCTCGTCATGGGCGGCGACATACTCGCCCTGATGCGCGTCGGCCCGGGGCACCAGAAACCCGTCCAGCCCCGCCTTCTCCATCTCCGCGCGCAACAGCGCCAGGCGCGGCGGCCCCTGTTCCGGGCGCGCGGTCACCTCAAAGCTCTGGAACATCTGCTTCTCCCTCCCCACGCGCGGCGGATCATGGCCGCCACGTCTTCATCTTTTCAAAAATACTCCCGCCGGAGGCAAGGCCAGCGTCAGCTGGCCTTTCTGATCCCCATGACACGCGCCCGCGCCCGCGGATCGCTGTCGAACAGGGCGGCCAGCTGCTCGGTCATGGCGCCGGCCAGCTGTTCCACATCGGTGATGGTCACCGCGCGGTCATAATAGCGCGTCACGTCATGGCCGATGCCGATGGCCAGCAGCTCCACCTGCTTGCGCTTCTCGACCATGGCGATCACGTCGCGCAGGTGCTTTTCCAGGTAGTTCGCCGGGTTCACGCTCAGCGTGGAATCATCCACCGGCGCCCCGTCCGAGATCACCATCAGGATCTTGCGCTGCTCGGGCCGCATCAGCATCCGCCGATGCGCCCATTCCAGCGCCTCGCCGTCGATGTTTTCCTTCAGCAGCCCTTCCTTCATCATCAGCCCCAGGTTGGGCCGCGCCCGCCGCCAGGGCGCATCGGCGCTCTTGTAGATGATGTGGCGCAGATCGTTCAGACGGCCCGGCTGCTGGGGGCGGCCATCGTTCAGCCACGCCTCGCGGGCCTGCCCGCCCTTCCAAGCCCGGGTGGTAAAGCCCAGGATCTCGACTTTCACGTCGCAGCGTTCCAGCGTCCGCGCCAGAACGTCGGCACAGATCGCCGCGATCGAGATCGGACGACCGCGCATCGACCCCGAATTGTCCAGCAGCAGAGTCACCACCGTGTCGCGGAATTCGGTGTCCTTCTCCATCTTGAAACTCAGCGGAGTCGTCGGGTTCGCCACCACCCGCGCCAGCCGCCCGGCATCCAGAATGCCCTCCTCCAGGTCGAACTCCCAACTGCGGCTCTGCTTTGCCTGAAGCCGGCGCTGCAGCTTGTTGGCCAGCCGGCTCACCGCACCCTTCAAGGGCTCCAGCTGCTGATCCAGATAGGCGCGCAGACGCTCCAGCTCGGCCGGCTCGGCCAGATCCTCGGCGGCGATCTCCTCGTCATGGGTGTTCAGATAGACCTTGTAATCGGGGTCGGCCTCGGACGCCGGCGGCGGGGCAGGGGGCTCCATCGGGGCCTCGCCCTCGGGCATCTCGGCCTCGTCGCCCATCTCGTCATCGGCCATCTCGTCCATCGAGACCTGCGCCTGCGACTGGTCCTGCTGCTCTTCCTGCGCCTGTTCCGGGTTCGCCTCGGCGTCCTGATCCTGCTGATCGTCCTGCCCGGTGCTGTCGGGGTCGGGCTGTTCCTCGGCGTCGTCCTCGGCCTGATCCTCCTGATCCTCGTCCAGCTCGTCAGGGTCCTCGCCCAGCTGGTCGCCATAGCCCAGATCCTTGATCACCTGCCGGGCGAACTTGGCGAACTCGGTCTGGTCCGACAGGATGTCCTGCAGGTTTTCCAGCGTCTCCCCGGCCTGCTCCTCGATGAAGCCGCGCCACAGTTCCATGACATTGGCGGCCGCCGGCGGCAGCTCGCGCCCCGTGGCCAGGTGCCGGATCAGGTAACCCGCCGCCACCGGCAAAGGTGCCTCGGATGGCTGCTTGCACTGGTCATAGCCACGCCGGATCGCCTCGTGGCTGATCTTGACGTCGATATTGCTGGCGGTGCCGGGCATGTCGCGCGCGCCCATCGCCTCGCAACGGGCCACCTCCATCGCCTCGTAGAGGTCGCGCGCCATGTCGCCCGGCGGAGCATATCGCGCATGGGTGGCGTCGTCGTGATACTTGCGCTGCAACGCCAGCGCGTCCGCCGTGCCACGCGCCAGCAGGACCTCTTCACGGCTCATGCGGCGCGACACTTGCGGCAGGCGCATCGAATCCCCCGACATGCCTGACGGATCGACCGAGTAGCTGACGCTCAGTTCGGGATCGTCGGCCATCACCTTGGTGGCCTCGGCCAGGGCCTTCTTGAACGGATCGGCTGGGTTGTCGTTTTTCTTCATCTCGGGCCCGTTTCCTGCAATGGCGGCCCATTGGCCGCCCCGATGCACAGCGCTTTGACCTTATTCGGCCATGCCGGGGAAAATGGCAAGCGCCGAGGGCGGAAATAGCCCGCAGGCCCCGCAGAGCAACCGCGGGGGCTTGACCGGAGCCTGTATTTCCCGCGTCATGGCAGCATCCAAAAAACATTTGTCAGGACAAGCCCTTGCGTATCGCGATCATTGCCGTTCTGGTCAGCTTTCTGGCCGGCGGGTTCACCGCCCTGATCCTCAAGGGCATGCTGTGGATCACCGACCTCGTCTGGCAGCGCGAGATCGCCGCCTCTCCGCTCTACATCTTCGGCGCCTGCGTGGTGGGTGGCCTCCTCGTCGGCCTGACCCGGATCGGCAGCAACCATGTCGAAACGCTGGACGAACAGATCGCGGCCGCATCCGAACCGCTGAAAGAGCAGCAGCGCACCATCGTCATGACCGCGCTCGGCGCCGTGTTCGCGGTCGGATTCGGCGGCGCGCTGGGCCCCGAGGCCGGGCTGATCGCCGCGATTACCGAGATCTCGGTGCTGGTGTCGATGATCCTCGCCCGCAGCGCCGCCGAGGCCAGAACCATCGGTCAGGCCAGCATATCCGCCGCCTTGGCAGGGCTATACGCCTCGCCCCCCGGCGGTCTGGCCTATTCGGTCGAGGAAGAGGGCAGGACCGGCTGGCAACAGGCGCGCGAGGCCTCCATCCCCTATCTGGGCTTCATCGCCGCCGTGGCCGGTTTCGTCGGGTTCAAACTGACGGCGGGCTGGTTGTTCGAGGGCGGGTTCCACCGCATCCACCTGCCGCATTACGAAAGCCCGGGTGACGGATCAGACCTGATCCAGGCGGTGCTGCCGGCGATTTTCGGGGCGCTGATCGGCGCGTTTTTCCTGCATGCCCGCGTCTTCGTCACCCACCAGGTCGAAAGCCGCATCTCGCATCCGGTGGTGCAATCCACGCTGGGCGGCATCCTGTTCGGCGGCCTTGCGGCGATGCTGCCCTTCGTTCGTTTCTCAGGGCATCATGAATTCGAACCGATGCTGGAACTGGGGGCCGAGGCGACGGTTCTGGCGCTTCTGGGCCTCGCCGTGGTCAAGATGATCGCCACGGTTCTTTGCCTGTCCACCGGCTGGCGCGGCGGGGCGATCTTTCCGCTGATCTTCGCGGGCGGCGCGGCCGGGCTGGCGGCGCATCACCTGCAAGGGGGCGAGGACGTGGCGGTTGCCGTCTCGGCCGGCCTTGCCGCCGCCACCGCGGCCGGCTTGGGCAAGCCGGTGGCCTCGCTGCTGGTGCTAGTGTTCCTGGTGGGGGCCGACACCCTGCCTGCGCTTTGCATCGGCATCGCCTTCGGCCTGCTGGCCGCCAGCAAGAGCCCGAAAATCGTGCATTGAGGAAATTCGGGCCACCGTGTGCCGTGCCGTGGCCCGAATGGAATTTTCTTAGCCCACCGTCGCGTTCGCCGCGCTCTCGGGCAGTTCCTCGTCGAAACAGCGCTGGTAGAACTCGGCCACGGTCTGCCGCTCCAGCTCGTCGCATTTGTTCAGGAAGGACAGGCGGAAGGCATAGCCCACGTTGCGGAAGATCTCGGCGTTCTGCGCCCAGTTGATCACGGTTCGCGGGCTCATCACCGTGGACAGGTCGCCATTCATGAAGGCGGTCCGGGTCAGGTCGGCCACGGTCACCATCTGGCTGACGATCCTGCGGCCGTTCTCGGTGTTGTAATGCGGCGCCTTGGACAGCACGATCATCATTTCGGCATCATGGCTGAGATAGTTCAGCGTCGCCACCAGCGACCAGCGGTCCATCTGCGCCTGGTTGATCTGCTGCACGCCGTGATACAGGCCGGTGGTGTCGCCCAGACCCACGGTGTTGGCGGTGGCGAACAGGCGGAAATACCGGTGCGGCGTCAGGATCTCGTTCTGGTCCAGAAGGGTCAGCTTGCCGTCGGCTTCCAGCACGCGCTGGATCACGAACATCACGTCGGCGCGGCCGGCGTCGTATTCGTCGAACACGATGGCCACCGGGTTGCGCAGCGCCCAGGGCAGGATGCCTTCCTGGAACTCGGTGATCTGCACGCCGTCGCGCAGCTTGATCGCGTCCTTGCCGATCAGGTCGATCCGGCTGATGTGGCTGTCGAGGTTGACGCGCACGGTGGGCCAGTTCAGGCGGGCGGCGACCTGTTCGATATGGGTCGATTTGCCGGTGCCGTGATAGCCCTGGATCATCACCCGGCGGTTATGGGTGAATCCCGCCAGAATCGCCAGCGTGGTTTCCGGGTCGAACTTGTAGGTATGGTCAATCTCTGGCACGCGCTCGGTCTGCTCGAAGAACCGCTTGACGTGCATGTCGCTGTCGATCCCGAACACTTCGCGGACCGAGATCTCTTCTGTGGGTTTTGCGTTTGCGTCAATCGGCCAATCCATGCCTGTCGTCCTTATCCTGATACCGCAACACCGCGCGGGCGTCTGAACCCGTGTGTGGTGCAACATATTCCGGTTGAGGGCAAGGGAAAGCCGCGCGGAATGCTGGTGACCGCGCGTTTCTGTCTTGAAATACGCCTGGCCAGGCTCTGCTCATAGGCAGGCGCTCACGGCGGGCACCGGCAGGAATCCGCCTCTGCCAACGTGCGGATCCGGCGGGCGTTCCCTGAAACACACTGAAAACTGGAACTTTCAGCCTTTCCTGCCTACCGTGTTGAATATGTCGTAGAGACGCGGTGAAGTGTTTGCATCTGGTTGCGAGGTAGTTTCATGGCGCTAGTTATTACGGGCCCATCGATCATCAACTTCCCGTCCGGGACCGACACGTTTTCCGTCGATTACAACACGACGAAATCGGTCACCTGGAGTGTCACCGTCCTCGATGACGGGGGCCTCGACCCGTCGGACTATACCGTTTCCATAGATTCCAACGGACTTCTGACGATCACCCTGACGCCGGGAACCACCATTCCGCCGGGCACCTCGCTTTCGCTTCAGATAAGCGCAACCACCGGCAACCCCGGCGCCGGCAACAACGGAACCCTCGGCGTGACCGTCAACCTGCCCGAGGGCGTGGTGCCCTGTTTCGTTGCCGGCACGCTGATCGAGACCGAATACGAGCCACGCCCCGTCGAAAACCTCGTCGTCGGTGATCTGGTATATGTCTCGAGCGGCGAATTGCTCCCGATCGTGTGGATCGGCAAAAGAGAGTTGTCCGCAGAGCAGCTGGAACTGCACCCCCATTTCAGGCCGGTCTGCATCGGCAAGAACGCCCTGGGACCGGATTTGCCATCCCGCGACCTCTACGTCTCGCCGCAGCATCGGATCGTCCTCGAAGGAGCGGCGGCCGAACTGCTATTCGGCGAAACCAGGGTTTTCGCCGCCGCGATCCACCTCGTCGACGATCGGTACATTCGTCAGGTGGCGGCGGACAGGCCGGTCACCTACCACCATCTGGCTTGTGAACGCCACGCGATCCTGATTGCCAACGGCTTGCCGACCGAAAGCCTGTTCCCGGGCGATATGGCGCTCATGGCCTTTGGGCGCGAGGACGTGGACGAGCTTCTGGAACTCTTCCCGGAGCTGAACTCGGACGAGGCCGCACATCCCCAAACTCGCCTGCGGTGCCTGAAGCGCGGCGAAGCCTTGGTCGCGCGGGACCACTACCTTCGCTGACCGCCGGAACGCCGCCGGCCGAGCGGGGTTCAGACCGGCCTTGGCGTGGCAAGGCCGCGTAACTACTTGAAGTTGCGGCTGTCCTTGATCTGATCCCAGGCCCAGACGACCTCCTGCAGCTGTTCCTCCTGGCTGCGGTCGCCGCCGTTCATGTCGGGGTGCAGCACCTTGATCAGCTTCTTGTAGGCCTTGCGCACCTCGGCCTTGGTCCAGGTGTCCTTGGCCTCGAGAATCTCGATGGCGCGGCGCTCGGTGGGCGGCAGGCGGCGGCCCACGGCGGCGCGGCCGGGGTTCTTGGTCGCGTTCTCGCCCAGCACCTGGTGCGGGTCCTCGATGCCCAGCCGGGCCCAGGCGCGGGCCTCGGGATCGGTCATCGGGCGGGTGGTGCGCTCCCACACCTTGTCCTTCGACCGCTGCGCGTTCAGTTCGGCCTCGGTGGTGCCGTCGAAGAAGTTCCACTTCTGGTTATACTCGCGCACATGCTGTTGGCAGAACCAGAAAAAATCGTCCAGAACGTCCGGCGCCTTGGGGGCGCGGTACTTGCCCGCTTCGTTGCAGCCCTCGTGATCGCAGACCCGCGTCGAGGTCTCGGACGCACCGGACATGCCCCGCCGCCCGCGCGGGTTTTTCTTCTTGGCGGACGAAACGGACAGGTCGAACCCGAACGGGTCTGGTTTCACCATTGCACTGCTCCTAGCGAACTCGTCTTTTCGACTCGGAGGCAGCATTCTAATCTAAGTGACCGAAGATAGAAGAGGGGAGCGGCAATTTATTTTCCGCTGAGCAGAATATGAGCCTGACCGAAGAAATCCGTGCGCGGCTTCAAGCCGCCTTCGATCCGCGCGAACTGGAGGTGGTTGACGACAGCGAACGCCATCGCGGCCACGCAGGCTATCGCGAAGGGGGCGAGAGCCATTTCAACGTGCGCATCCGCGCGGCGGCCTTCGAGGGCAAGTCGCGCGTGGCGCGCCACCGCGCCGTTCATGCCGCGCTGGGCGACATCGTTGAGCGCATCCACGCGCTGGCGCTGGATATCGACAGCTAGCCTTTTTCCGGCTCCTCGCCCGAGGGCCTTTCCCTGCGGTCTTCCGCCTTCAGCGACAGGGGCGGTTCCTTGGTCTCGGCGGGAATGGGCCTGGGCGCGGCCACTTCGCCCGGAACCGGCTGCGCCAGCGGAGTTTCATCCAACTCGGGCGGGGTCAGGAACCGTTCGGCCTCGTCTGCGGGCAGTTCGGCCTCGACCGCGCGCCGGAACACCAGAACGTTGCGCCAGTTCACCGTGGTGCCGGTCAGCCCGCTGCGCTCTTCGCTGGGCAGCAGTTCGGCGCGCAGATATTCCCAGCCGTCTTCGCCCATCTGGTTCAGAACCTGTTCGATCGACAGGGCAAACCGGCCTTCGACCGTTTTCACGGCTTTCGCCTTGGTTCCTTTTTTGGGGGCGGGGACAACCTTGTATTCGTATCGGGTCATGCTCGGGCCTCTGATGATTGCGCGCAGGTTACGCAACCTGTTCCGGAAACGCCAGAGGCCTCGCGTGGTTGTGCGCGGGGCTTGCCTCAAGGCCGCCATTGCGGAACTCTTGGAATGGCAGGAAGGTTTTGGACTTGCAGCAAGGGAAACGGCCGCAGACATGATCCGGGGCGTGATGCTGGATATCGCCGGGGTGCTGGTGCAGGGCGCCGACATCATCGTCGGCGCGGACGAGGCTCTGCGACGGCTGCGCGCGGCCGGCCTGCCGGTCCGCTTCCTCACCAACACGACGCGCAGGCCCAAACGGCAGGTGCTGGAGCAGCTCGCCGCCAGCGGAATCGCGGCCGACCCCGACGAGGTCCTGACGCCCGCCGCCGCCGCCCGCGACTGGCTGGTGGCCAATGGATACGCGCCGCATCTGCTGGTCTATCCCGGCCTCGAAGAGGACTTCGCCGGCTGCCCTCAGGGCGGCCGGGTCGCGGTCGTCGTCGGGGATGCCGGGCCATATTTCACCTATGACCGCCTGAACGCCGCCTTTCGCGCCATCGAGGCCGGGGCGCCTTTTCTGGCGTTGGCCGAAAACCGCGTGTTCAAGGATGCCGATGGCAAACTGAGCCTCGACGCCGGGGCCTTCGTCCGCGCGCTCGAGTTTTCCAGCGGCACGCAGGCGCAGTTGTTCGGGAAACCGGCCGCCGCGTTCTTTCAGGCCGCGGCGCAGAGCATGGGGTGCAAGCCGGGCGACTGCGTGATGATCGGTGATGACGCCGAAAGCGACGTGGCCGGGGCGCTGGCGGCAGGGGTTGGCCGGGGCATCCTGGTGCAGACCGGCAAGTATCGCGCGGGCGACGAGTCCCGCTTTGACCCCCGCCCCAGCGCGGTGGTCCGGGACGTGGCGGAGGCGGTCGATCTGATCCTCAAGGACCGCGCGAAGTAGCCGTAGGAAAAATGTACAAACCCGACAGAAGGCTCTGCCGGGTCGGTACAAAACGGAAGATTCGGGGCGATTACAGGCCCAGCTTCTGGCTCACCAGCTGGTTCACCGCCTTGGGGTTGGCCTTGCCGCCGGTGGCCTTCATCACCTGGCCTACGAACCAGCCGGCCAGTTTCGGGTTCACCTTGGCCTTCTCGACCTGGGCGGGGTTGGCGGCGATGATCTCGTCCAGGGCGGCTTCGATCGCGCCGGTGTCGGTCACCTGTTTCATGCCGCGTTCCTCGACGATCTGCGCCGGGTCACCGCCTTCGGTATAGACGATCTCGAACAGCTCCTTCGCGATCTTGCCCGAGATCGCATCCGACGAAATCAGGTCGATGATCGCACCCAGCTGCGCGGGCGAGACCGGCGACTCGGTGATGTCGTGGTCTTCCTTCTTCAGGCGGCCGAACAGTTCGTTGATGACCCAGTTCGCGGCCACCTTGCCGTTGCGGCCCTTGGCCACTTCTTCGAAATAGGCTGCGGCTTCGACCTCGGCCGTCAGCACCGAGGCGTCATAGTCGGTCAGGCCGAAGTCATTGATGAAGCGCGCTTTTTTCTCGTCCGGCAGTTCCGGCAGGCTGGCCTTGATGTTGTCCACCCACTCCTG
Source organism: Ruegeria marisrubri (assembly GCF_001507595.1). Taxonomy (GTDB): domain Bacteria; phylum Pseudomonadota; class Alphaproteobacteria; order Rhodobacterales; family Rhodobacteraceae; genus Ruegeria; species Ruegeria marisrubri. The sequence continues at coordinate 96,371 of NZ_LQBQ01000034.1, read as the reverse complement.
CTCGATCTCCAGCGGCAGTAGGTCGGGGTCGGGGAAATAGCGATAGTCATGCGCCTCTTCCTTGGACCGCATCGAGCGGGTCTCGCCCTTGTCGGGATCATAGAGACGGGTTTCCTGCTCGACCTTGCCGCCGGCCTCGACTATGGCGATCTGGCGGCGCGCCTCGACCTCGATGGCCTGCTGGATGAAGCGCATCGAGTTCATGTTCTTGATCTCGCAGCGGGTGCCCAGATAGGAAAAGTCCTGCGTTTCCATGTACTTTTCATAGTCGCCCGGGCGGCAGATCGACACGTTCACGTCAGCCCGCAGGTTGCCGTTCTGCATGTTGCCGTCGCAGGTGCCCAGGTAACGCATGATCTGGCGCAGCTTGGCGATATAGGCGGCGGCCTCTTCCGGCCCGCGGATGTCGGGGCGGCTGACGATCTCCATCAGGCAGACGCCGGTGCGGTTCAGGTCGACGAAGGACATGTTCGGGTCCATGTCGTGGATCGACTTGCCCGCGTCCTGCTCCATGTGGATACGCTCGATCCGCACCTTGCGCGCGGTGCCGTCACCCATCTCGACCAGCACTTCGCCTTCGCCCACGATCGGGTGATACAGCTGCGAAATCTGGTAGCCCTGCGGCAGGTCGGGGTAGAAATAGTTCTTGCGGTCAAAGGCCGACCACAGGTTGATCTCGGCCTTCAGGCCAAGCCCGGTGCGCACCGCCTGTTCCACGCAGAATTCGTTTATCACCGGCAGCATCCCCGGCATGGCCGCATCCACGAAGGACACGTTCGAGTTCGGCTCGGCCCCGAACTTGGTGGATGCGCCCGAGAACAGCTTGGCGTTCGACGAGACCTGGGCATGCACTTCCATCCCTATCACCAGCTCCCAGTCGTGCTTGGCACCGGCAATGGTCTTGGGTTTGGGCATTTCGTAGGTCAGATCGAGCATGGCGCGCCTCTTGTCCGCGGAAGTCTAGGCCCGCGTATTAGGCCCGGCAGGCGCAGGGAGCAAGGGGCAAAGGGCGTTTCGGCCCCGTTGCCCGTCACGAAATCCCGCGCAAAGCGCCGATACGGCTCAGTTGACGGTGATCTGCGGCCCCGATGCGGTGAACACGACCTGTTGGCCGTTCTGCAACTCGTCTAGGAAAAGCGTGGCGATGGCGTCCATAGCGGCGCTGCGGCCGCGTGCGGCAAGCCGCTCGGGTGAGGTGATGCGGGCGCTGTTGTTGAAGCCTTCGGCCGCATGGGCCCAGATCAACGGGTGCAGCTCGGTCAGGTGATCGCGGATCAGCCAGTTGCCCGCCTCGCAGATGCGGTCGCGCGCGATGTCGGCGTCAGAGTTCAGGCCAAAACCCTTCTCGAGCGTGATCAGGCAATAGGCAGCCAGCAGGTTGACCATCATTTGGTCCGGGCGGCGGCGGATGATGTCGCGCAGCCCGTCCAGGAAGAAATCGACATCCACGCGGGCGCAGGCTTCTTCGTCCAGCGCGATGGCGTCGAACTGAACCCAGGTGTAGCCCCCCATGCCCCAAGTCTCGTGCGTGAGCGAGGCGGTGCGGCGGGCCTCGAGCTCGAGCTCGTCGTAGCTTCCGAACCAGCGGGGCAGCAGATGGTTGCCCATTGCCCGCATGTGGCGGTGGTTGCCGGGATCGAGCGAGATCAGGTGTTCATATTCATCCGCCACGCGGATGTCCGGCGCACGCTTGCCCGCCAGCAGACCCAGATTGGACGATGTGACGAGCGGGCTTTCGGGCAGCGCATTGCGGCAGGACGGCAGGATGTCTCCGGCGCGGTCGAAATGCGCGGCGCAGCGTTCACGGTGGGCGGGCGGAATTTTATCCTCGAGCCCAGTGCCGCGCCAGGCCCAGGCGATGTCGATATGCGCAAGCCCCACCACGGCGCCGATCATCGGATCGCCGCGATATTCGCGCAGAACCGATTCCAGTTCGTTGATCCCTTCGATGAAGGCGGGGTGATGGGCCGGCAGGTTCTCGGACAGGGCATGTTCCACCGCGAGGACGACATCGGCGCGCGCGCCAAAGGCCATGAGCTCGGCAATCGGGGTTCCGTCGGCTGCGGCCTCACGAGCCGCGTCGGCTTCGCCCATCTCGGCGGACAGTTCCTCCCACATCTCCTGCCGGGCCAGATAGCGGCCTCTTTCAAAGGCGTTCTGCCCGGCGGGATCGTCGCCCGCACGGGTCGCGACCGGGATATACAGGCCGTCGGCAGTCGTCTGCTGGCGGTTGACGGCGTCTTTCCGGGCAACGGCGGGGACGTTGGCACGTTGGGCGACAAAACCGGAAAGCAGAGCCGGCATGCTCTTTGCAACATTCAACATTTTGACACTCGTACTGGCAGAAACTTGAGCAACTGACATGAAACGCTTGTCAAGAAATATGGCAGAAACATGGCGGGTGGCCCGCAGCGCCCGATCAGCGAGAAAATGCGAATTTTTAGCGAATTTGCGGAAACAGTGGCTCAGAAAACCGTGAAATGGTGCCGGGTCACTTTCAATCCTCGGTCTGTCAGCACCTTTTCAAAGTCCCTGTGTGGGGGACGAATCTCGTCCGGCAGGCGGACTTTCCTGCCTGACTTCAGAATGGCCGTCACGCGGACCGACAGGTCCCACCGCGTGTCGAAGCGCATGTGGTCGATCTCGTCCAGCGCAAGCTGGCCGGACCGCTTGCCGGAGAACCAGCGCAATTCTCCATCCTCGATGCTGAGGCCCGCGCGCGTGTCGGCGATGACATCCCTAAGCGCCGGCAGGGTGGCAAGGGCGAACAAGGCTATCAGCCACCACTTTGCGTCAAAGAGGATGACCAGCGACGCCAGCGCCGCATAGACGCAGATCAGGATTGCCACGGTGCGCGGCGTCCGGTTGTGCCGGACGAAGTGATAGGACTCGGACATCACCGGCCCGAGCCCCTCGGCGCCGTTTCGATGCAGGCGGCCACGCGCATCGCTCAGCCCGCCAGGATGCGCGAGATCATTTCGGTCGTGTCCCGCGACAGGTCGGGCGTTTCGGCGATGCGGATCAGCTGTGCGCGGATCAGGTCCTGCCGGTCGGCGTCATAGCGTTTCCACGTCTGGAAGGCCGAGCACATGCGCGCGGTCGTCTGCGGGTTCACCGGGTCGAGCCGGATCAGCCAGTCGGCCAGCAGTTCATAGGAGGCGCCGCTTGCGTGGTGGAACCCCGCATGGTTCATGGCCAGCCCACCCATCAGAGCGCGGAACCGGTTGGGGTTCTTCCAGTTGAAGTCCGGATGTTCTGTCAGTCGCCGGGCGATTTCGGGCGCGCGATCCGGGCTGGCCAGCGCGACCTGCAGGCCGAACCACTTGTCCATCACCAGCCGGTCGTGGCGCCATTGCTCGTAGAAGGCGGCCAGTTCCGCTTCTCCCTTGCCGGATTTCAGCAGGCAGGAGAGCGCCGAGAGCTGCAAGGTCATGTTGTCGGCGCGGGCGTATTCGGTCGCCGCCTGCGTGCCGCCGTCCAGCCGCGAGATCAGGGCCAGCGCGGCGCTGCCGAGTGCGCGTTTGCCGGATTGCTCGGCATCGGGACGGTAGGGGCCATCGACCAAGGACTGGCTGTGCAGACGGGGCAGCAGGTCTTGCATGTGCTGGGCGGTGGCCTGCCGCAGCGTTTCCACCGCGGTCCAGATGGCCATCGGGTCAGGTGTCACGCCCTTGTCGTGCAGCATCCCGGCCAGTTCCGACTGGGTGGGCAGGCCCAGCATCAGGGCGCGATAGGCCGGGTCCAGCGCGTCGTCACGCATCACCGCCAGCAACCCGTCCAGATAGTCGGAGCCGGGGGCGGCGTCCCGCGTGATCATGCCCAGCAGCGTTTCGGTCGCCAGAGCGCGTCCGGCCTCCCACCGGTTGAAGGGGTCGGTGTCATGCGCCAGCATGAAGGCGCGCTGGGCGGGGGTGCTGTCCTGTTCCAGGATCACCGGGGCAGAGAACCCGCGCAGGATCGACGGCACCGGTTTCGCGGCAAGACCTTCGAAGGTGAAACTCTGCCGCGCGTCGGTCAGTTCCAGCACCTCGGTGCCGCGCACCTCGTCGCCATTGGGGCCCAAGAGGCCCACCGCCACGGGGATCACCTGCGGCAGCTTTTCGGGCTGGCCGGGTGTGGGCGGGGTGCTCTGGCTGAGGGTCAGGGTATAGGTGCCGTCGGCCCAGTCCTCTTCGACCTTCACACGTGGCGTGCCGGCCTGGCTGTACCAGCGCTTGAACTGGCTCAGGTCGCGGCCGGTGGTGTCCTCGAACACTTTCAGCCAGTCCTCGATCGTGCAGGCCTGCCCATCGTGGCGCTCGAAATACAGGTCCAACGCCTTGGCATAGGCCTCGTCCCCGACCAGCGTTTTCAACATGCCGATCACCTCGGCGCCTTTTTCATAGACGGTCGCGGTGTAGAAGTTGTTGATCTCCTGAAAGCTCTCGGGGCGCACCGGATGGGCCAATGGTCCGTTGTCCTCGGGGAACTGGCGCGCGCGCAGCTCGATCACGTCGTTGATACGCTTGACCGGGGCCGAGCGCATGTCGGACGTGAACTGCGCATCGCGAAACACGGTCAGCCCCTCTTTCAGGCACAGCTGGAACCAGTCGCGGCAGGTGATGCGGTTGCCCGTCCAGTTGTGGAAATACTCATGCGCGATGATCGCCTCGATCCGTTCGAAATTGGCATCGGTCGAGGTTTCCGGGCTGGCCAGAACCGCCGACGAGTTGAAGATGTTCAGCCCCTTGTTCTCCATCGCGCCCATGTTGAAGTCATCCACGGCGACGATGTTGAACACGTCGAGGTCGTATTCGCGGCCATAGACATCCTCGTCCCATTTCATCGACTTCTTCAGCGCCTCCATGCCAAAGGCGCATTTGCCCTCGTCCCCGGGGCGGACCCAGAGGTTCAGGTCGACATGCCGGCCCGATTTGGTGGTGAAACCGTCGGAATGGGCAACCAGGTCACCGGCGACCAGCGCGAACAGATAGGCGGGCTTGGGCCAGGGGTCGGTCCATTCGGCCCAGCCTTTGCCCTTGCCCGTCGGGTTGCCGTTCGACAGCAGCACCGGCAGATTGCCGTTGATGCGCACGGTGAAGGTGGACATCACGTCGGGCCGGTCGGGGTAATAGGTGATCTTGCGGAACCCCTCGGCCTCGCACTGGGTGCAGTACATCCCGTTGGACATGTAGAGCCCTTCGAGCGCGGTGTTGTTGCCGGGATCAATCTCGACCTCGGCCTCCCAGACGAAGGGGGCATCGGGGACGCTGGCGGTCAGGCCCTTGTCGGTGACGTCGGGCGTGACCTCGGCACCGTCGATGCTGGCGCGGATCAGCTTCAGTTCCTCGCCATGCAGGAAGAACGTCTTGTCGGAAGCCTCGGGGTTGGGGCGGAAGGCGATACGTGATTTCACCCGCGTCGCGTGCGGGGCCAGATCGAATGTCAGGTGAACGCTGTCCACGATGTAACCGAATGGGGTGTAGTCCTTGAGGTAGATCGTGGTCGGAGCGGCGTCGCGCATCTGGGGCCTCTTTCGCGTGTGGTTGCGGACGAGACGTTATGGGCTTGGGCAGGGGGCCGCAAGTGGCCCTCCTGGCGGGTACGTCGATTGTTCGGGCCAGGTTGAAAATGTCTGCGGTGATTTCGGAAAATTGAAAACGGTGCACAAAGTTGCCTATCGGAAACTTTCCCTCTAATTGAAGGCTGCATACAGCGGCACACAAATGCGGGAGAAGTCGAAGATGAGTGGCAGGGAAATTCGTGGCGGGCTGCAGGTAGATCCGCAGTTGGCGGAGTTCATCGAGGCACGGGCGCTGCCGGGCACCGGTGTCGAGGCGTCTGCCTTCTGGGCCGGGCTGGCGCGCATGGTCGCGGAACTGGGGCCGAGGAACCGCGAGTTGCTTGCGAAACGCGAAAAGATCCAGAGCCAGATCGACGCTTGGCATCTGGCCCGCAGGGGCCAAGAACATGACCCGGTTGCTTACGAGGCGTTCCTGCGCGAGATCGGCTATCTGGTCGACGAGGGGCCGGATTTCTGCGTCGAAACAGAAAACGTGGACCCCGAAATCGCGGCCATTCCCGGGCCGCAGCTGGTTGTGCCGATCACCAATGCCCGCTTTGCCCTGAACGCGGCGAACGCCCGCTGGGGCAGCCTGTATGATGCGCTTTACGGCACGGATGCGATGGGGGATCTTCCTCAGGGCGGCGGCTATGACGCGGCGCGCGGCGCGCGGGTGATTGCGTGGGCCAAAGCGTTTCTGGACGAGGCCGCACCGCTGGCCGAGGGCGCATGGGCGGATGCGACGGGCCTGAAGGTCGAGAACGGCGCGCTGGTTCCCGCCCTGGCCGATCCGGGCAAGTTCGTGGGCTTTGGCGGTGACGCTGACAGTCCGTCCTTCGTGCTGCTGAAAAACCACGGCCTGCACATCCAGATCATGATCGACCCGACCAGCGCGATCGGCGCGTCGGACCCGGCCGGCATTGCCGATGTCCGGCTCGAATCCGCGCTGTCCACCATCATGGATTGCGAGGACTCGGTGGCCTGTGTCGATGCCGAGGACAAGGTCGTCGCCTATGGCAACTGGCTGGGCCTGATGAAGGGTGATCTGACCGAAGAAGTGACCAAGGACGGCACGACCTTCACCCGCAAACTGTCCGGTGATCTCAGCTATACCGCCGCCGACGGATCGACCGGCAGCCTCAAGGGCCGGTCGCTGATGCTGGTGCGCAATGTGGGGCACCTGATGACCAACCCTGCCGTGCTGGATTCCGAGGGCAACGAGATCGGCGAGGGGCTGATGGATGCGCTGTGCACCACGCTGATCGCCATGCATGACCTGCAGCGCGAGGGCGGCAACTCGGTCCACGGCTCGGTCTACGTGGTCAAGCCCAAGATGCACGGGCCCGAGGAAGTGGCGTTCTCGGTCCAGATCTTCGACATGGTCGAGGATATTCTGGGCCTGCCGCGCAATACCGTGAAACTGGGCATCATGGATGAGGAACGCCGGACCTCGGTGAACCTCAAGGAATGCATCCGGGCGGCGAAATCGCGGGTGGCCTTCATCAACACCGGGTTCCTCGACCGGACGGGGGACGAGATCCACACCTCGATGGAGGCCGGGCCGATGCTGCCCAAGGGCGACATGAAGAACACGCCCTGGATCCTGTCCTACGAAGACCGGAACGTGGATATCGGGCTGGCCTGCGGCTTGCAGGGCAAGGCCCAGATCGGCAAGGGCATGTGGGCCATGCCGGACCGGATGGCCGACATGCTGGAGGCCAAGATCGGCCATCCCATGTCGGGGGCCAATTGCGCCTGGGTGCCGTCGCCCACGGCCGCGACCCTGCACGCGACGCATTATCACAAGGTGGATGTTCTGGCGCGGCAGAAGGAGATCGCCGCCGGAGGCCCGCGCGGCACGCTGGCCGACCTGTTGACGATCCCGCTGCTGGGCGGGCGCAACTTGGGCGACGACGAGATCACCCGCGAGGTCGAGAACAATGCGCAGGGCATCCTGGGCTATGTCGTGCGGTGGATCGACCAGGGCATCGGCTGTTCCAAGGTGCCGGACATCAACGATATCGGTCTGATGGAAGACCGCGCCACCTGTCGGATCTCCAGTCAGGCGCTGGCGAACTGGCTGCATCACGGCGTGGTGGATGAAGGCCGCGTCATGGCGGCGATGCGCAAGATGGCGGCGGTTGTGGATCGCCAGAATGCCGGCGACCCGGCCTATCGGCCCATGGCGCCCACCTTCGACGGCATCGCCTTCCAGGCGGCCTGCGACCTGGTGTTCAAGGGGCGGGTGCAGCCCTCGGGCTATACCGAGCCGGTTCTGCATGCGCGGCGGCTTGAGTTGAAGGCCTCTCTGGGCGCATAAGACAGGGCGCGGGGGTGTTCCCCGCGCCTTTTTTGAATCTTGAAACCCGCTGAAAGGGGGCAGGCATGGGCATTTCGCTGCGCAAGGCACGGACGATCATTCGCAAGACGCTGGAAAAAGGGCGCGAGATGGAGCTGAAGCCGCTCTCGGTGGTGGTTCTGGACGCCGGCGGCCATGTCATCGCCTTCGAGCGCGAAGATGGCGCCGCGCCCGGCCGTTTCGCGATCGCGCATGGCAAGGCCTATGGTTCGGTCATGCTGGGCATGGCGGGGACGGCGCAGATGCAGCGGGCCGAGGGACAGGCCTATTTCATGGCCGCCGTGAACGGGGTTTATGGCGGTCAGGTCGTGCCGGTTCCGGGGGGCGTGCTGCTGCGCGACAGGAAAGGCGCGGTGATCGGTGCTGTCGGGGTCACCGGGGACACCTCTGACAATGACGCGGCGGCGGCCATGGCCGGGATCGAGGCTGCGGGGTTGGCTGGCGAGATTTGACACTGCGCCAAGACCAGCGGGATGAACAACGATTTCTGTGTGGCATTGAACACGCGCCTGCGCTGCTACGCAGAGTGTGCATTGTTGCAGGGTCCCGGCGGTGGGAGTAACGTCGTCGGAAATCCACGCAAACAGCAAAGGAAGCATGATGTCTCGTCCGGTGGTCGGTATTATCGGCAATTCGTACCTTATCAACGATGAATACCCGACCCACGCCGGGGGCACCATGAACTCGGACGCGGTTGCGAACGTGTCGGGCTGTCTGCCCCTGCTGGTGCCGGCCGATCCGCGTTTCGTTTCGGTCAAGGAATTGCTGGAGGTCTGCGACGGTTTCCTGCTGACGGGCGGACGCCCGAACGTGCACCCCGAGGAATATGGGGAGGCCGAGACCGAGGCGCATGGCGACTTCGACCGTGCCCGCGATGCGATCACCTTGCCGCTGGTCCGCGCCTGCGTCGAACGCGGCCAGCCCTTTCTGGGGATCTGCCGCGGCTTTCAGGAGGTGAACGTGGCGCTGGGCGGCACGCTCTATCCCGAGATACGGGAGTTGCCGGGACGGATGAATCACCGGATGCCGCCGGATGGCTCGCTGGAAGAGAAATTCGCGTTGCGCCATGTGGTGACGCTGAGCGAAGACGGGGTGTTTCACCGCCTGTTCGGATCGCGCGAGGTCATGACCAACACGCTGCACGGGCAGGGCATCAAGACACCCGGTCAGGGGATCGTCGTTGACGGCCATGCGCCCGACGGCACGCCCGAAGCCATCTATGTCAAGGATGCGCCCGGGTTCACCCTGTCGGTTCAGTGGCACCCGGAGTGGGACGCCGCCAATGATCCGGTCTCGCGCCCGCTGTTCACAGCCTTTGGGGAAGCGGTGCGGGATTGGGCCGAAGGCCGGCAAGCCAGGTTTCTTCAGAAAACGGCCTGAAGTGTCAGGCTTGGGGCAAAGGCCCGCCCGAAGGGGGCGGGCCTTTTCTTGTCAGACCAGCAGGTTGAAGCTCTTGTTCAGCGGCAGCGTGCGCGCGCGTTTGCCGGTCAGATCGAACAGCGCGTTGCCAAGCGCCGGCATCGAGGGCGGCGTGCCGGGCTCGCCCGCGCCGCCCATGAAGCGGTTGGTTTCCAGCACCTGCACCTCGACCTGCGGCGCGGTGTGCATGCGCAGTGCGTCGTAATCGGGGAAGTTCATCTGCTCGACCTCGCCATCGGCAAAGGTGATCTCGCCGTAGCAGGCCGCCGACAGACCGTACATCATGCCGCCGAACATCTGCGCCTTGACGTTTTCGGGGTCCAGCGCCAGCCCCATGTCGCAGGCGATCCAGGCCTTGCTGATGCGGATGGTGCCGTCTTCGTCCACGACCTCGATCACCTGCGCGACGGGGGTGCCGAAGCTGTAGGTCAGGGCCACGCCGCGCCCCACGCCATCGGGGGTCTTGCCCGTCCAGCCGGACATGTCGCGCACCGCCTCAAGGCACCCGGCCGAGGGCGCGTGTTCGTCGCGCGCCAGCTCCAGCCGGAACTCCAGCGGGTCGCGGCCGGCGGCATGGGCCATCTCGTCGATGAAGGTCTCGTGGAAGAAACCGTTGTGGCTGTTTCCGACCGAGCGCCAGAAGCCCACCGGGATCTTCAGATCGGCGATGTGGCCGCTCATGCGATAGTTGGGCACCGCGTAGGGCTGGTTGAAGAACCCTTCGACCAGCACCTTGTCGGGACCGGCGCCGGGCATTCCGGTATAGCGCTCGACGGCTTGCTGCGTGCAGGATTGCGCGGCAACCGCACCGTCGATCAGCACTGCTTTGCCATCCTGAACCGCACCGCGCATCCGCGCCATCGCACCAGGACGGTAGTAGTCGTGACGCATATCCTCTTCGCGGCTCCAGATCGTCTGGACCGGAGTGCCGGGCACCGCCATGGCCACCTTGGTTGCGATTTCGCCGAAATCCAACTCTCCGCGGCGACCAAACCCGCCGCCCAGATAGGTGGTGTGGATTTGGACGGCTTCGGTGTCCAGACCCGCGGTGTTGGCAACGCGGAACTGGATCAGCGTGGGCGCCTGGTTGCCGCACCACAGTTCCAAGGCGTCGCCGGTGAACAGCGCGGTGGCGTTCATCGGTTCCATTGTGGCGTGGGCCAGGTAGGGGACGGTGTATTCGGCCTCGATCACGGTTGCGCCTTCGGGGACGGTGCTGGCATCGCCGTCATCGCGCATGGTCGAGTTCGGGTCCGTGTCGAAGGCCTTGGCGATCTCGGCAAAGATGGCGTCGGTTTCCGGTGGATAGGGGGCCTCGCCCCAATCGACCTCGATCGCTTCGACCGCCTTGTTCGCGAGCCAGGTGTTGGTGGCGATCACCGCGACGCCATTGCCCAGATCGACGATCTTTTCGACGCCCGGCATCGCGCGGGCGGCGCTGTCGTCAAAGCCGTTCATCTGGCCGCCCAGCCTGGGGTTCATCCGGACGCTGGCAAATTTCATGCCCGGAAGGCGCACGTCAACACCGAACTGGGCGGTGCCGGTGGCCTTTTCCACCATGTCCAGACGCGGCAGGGTCCGGCCCAGATAGCGCCACTCGGACGGGTCGCGCAGGGGCGCCTCGATCGGCTCCATCCGCGCCACAACGGCGGCCAGTTCGGTATAGGCGATCTTGGTGCCGTCGGGCGCGATGACGTGGCCCGAAGCGGTTTTCAACTGGCCCCGGTCGACACCCAGACGCTCGGCCGCAGCCTGTTTCAATGTCTCGCGGGCCGAGGCGCCGGCCGCGCGCATCCGCTCGAACCCGTCCTTCATCGAGGTCGATCCGCCGGTGACCTGCAGGCTGAGCACCTTGCCGATCACGCCCAGTGCCTCGCCCAGATTGTGCTGGAAGTCCGAGACGTCATAGCCCTTGTTGGGCAGGCTCTCGCCGATCAAGGCCGAGTTGTAATAGGCCGCCGCAGCAGGCCCGTGCAGAACGGTGACCTGATCCAGATCCACGTCCAATTCCTCGGCGATCAGGGCGGCCCAGGTGGTTTTCACGCCCTGGCCCATCTCGGCGCGCGGCGCAAACAGGGTCACTCCGTTCTGGTCGATCAGGATGAAGGGATTCAGGGCCGCTTCGCCGTCGCCCGGCTTCAGCGGGTTCTTGGCGGGGCGGTTGACGTAATAGACGCCGAAGGCGACGCCGCCGACGATGGCGGCGGACCCGATCAGGAAAGTGCGGCGCAGGATTTTTCCGATGCTGGCCATGGATCAGGCCTCCTTCATCTTGGCGGCGGCGTCGTGGATCGCGGCGCGGATGCGGGGGTAGGTGCCACAGCGGCACAGGTTGCCCTGCATCGCCTCGTCGATCTCGGCATCCGTGGGGGCCGGGTTTTCGGCCAGCAGCGCGGCGGCCTGCATGATCTGGCCCGACTGGCAATAGCCGCATTGCGCGACCTGATGATCGACCCAGGCCTGCTGGACCGTCGACATCGCCTCGGGCGAGCCGATGCCCTCGATCGTCGTCACCTCGCCCCAGACGTCGGACAGAGGGACCTGGCACGACCGAACCGCTTCACCGTCGATGTGAACCGTGCAGGCCCCGCAGGCGGCGACCCCGCAGCCGAACTTGGTGCCGGTCAGCCCGATCTCGTCCCGAAGAACCCACAACAGGGGCACGTCGTCCGGAAGATCGACCTGATGCGTCTTGCCGTTGATGGTCACTGAGGTTGCCATGGCGGATCTCGTTTGTTGTTGCGTTTCGCTGCTGACAAAATGATCTGAAAATGTCACGGTGTCAATTGACAAATTCAACAAAAAATGTCACGGGTCATTTCATGAAAGATGCAAATATCGATCCGCGTCAGAAGGCGATCCTGGATTCAGCGTTTCAGGCCTTTTCCACCTATGGGTTCCGCAAGACCTCGATGGATGACATAGCGCGCGGTGCGGGCATGTCCCGCCCGGCGCTGTACCTGCACTACAAGAACAAGAATGCCATCGTCCGCAGCTTGACGCAGGCGCATTACGCCGAGAAGGTCGCGGCGGTGGCGCAGGCGCTGCAGGGCGGCGGTACGGTGCCCGAGATCCTGATGCGGGCGATTGACGCCCAGATCGCCGGAATGGCAGCCATTCTGGCCTCGCCGCATGGGCTTGAGATGCTGGATACCAGCAAGTCCACCGCCGCCGACATCGTGGCCGAGGGCGAGGCGGCGCTGGCGGACCTCTATGCCGAATGGCTGACGCGCGAACTGGCGGCAGGGCGCGTGCGCCTGCCCGACGGTCCGGCCGAGACGGCGCGGACCATCACCGCCACGCTGAAGGGCGTCAAGATGACCGCCTCGAACGCCGAGGAGTTCGAGCGGCGCATCGCGCAGCTGGCCGCGCTGATCGGTTCAGGGCTCGAGGTCAGGTAACCCGCTGCCGGACCTTGTATTCCGGCCTGTCCCACAAACGGTTCTGCATGATGTCGCCCAGAATCTCGACGGAGCGCGTCACGTCCCCTTCGTCGATATACAGCGGCGTGAACCCAAAGCGCATGATGTCGGGCGCGCGGAAATCCCCGATCACGCCGCGCGCGATCAGGGCCTGCATCGCCGCGTACCCGTCGGCAAACCGGAACGAGACCTGACTGCCGCGCATTGCGGGGTCGCGGGGGCTGGCCAGTTCCAGATCGGGGCAGGTGGCCTCGACCTGCTGGATGAACTGCTCGGTCAGGGCGATGGACCGGGCGCGCACATCGCCCATGTCGGCCATGTCCCACACATCCATCGCCGCGGCCAGCGCGGTCATCTGGATCACCGGCGGCGTGCCGACGCGCATGCGCTCGATGCCCGCGCCGGGGCGATAGTCGAGATCGAAGGCAAAGGGGGCCTCGTGCCCAAGCCAGCCCGACAGGGCCGGACGCGCGCTGTCGGCCCAGCGAGGCGCCACATAGATGAAAGCAGGTGCGCCGGGGCCGCCGTTGAGATACTTGTAGGTGCAGCCGACGGCGAAATCGGCGTTGCATCCGGCCAGATCCACCGGAATCGCGCCCGCCGAATGGGCCAGGTCCCAGACCGTTAGTGCGCCCCTGGCGTGCGCAAGTTCGGTCAGCGCCTTCATGTCGTGCTTGCGGCCGGTGCGGTAATCGACCTCGGTCAGCATCAGCACGGCGACCTCGTCGGTGATGTTGTTGGCCACCGCCTCGGGGTCCACGACCCGCAGCTCGTAATCCTCGCCCAGCGAGCGCAGCAGCCCGTCCACCATGTAGAGGTCGGTGGGGAAATTGCCGTTGTCCGACAGGACCACCTTGCGACCGGGGTTGAGTTCGAGCGCCGAGGCGACCGCCTGATAGACCTTGATCGACAAGGTGTCGCCGACCACGGTGGTTCCGGGTTCGGCGCCGATCAGCTTGCCGATCCGGTCGCCCAGTTCCGTAGGCATCCCCATCCAGCCGGCCTTGTTCCAGCCGGTGATCAGCATCTCGCCCCATTCATCGGCCATCATGTTTTGCACCCGCGCCTTGGCGGCATGTGGCAGTGGGCCCAGCGAATTTCCATCGAGATAGAGGACACCCTCAGGAAGATCGAACATCGCCTTGGTGGCGGCAAAATCGGTCATCGTGGCCCCGCATTTATTTTAGGCTTGAAGAATTAAGGCCCGGCATACCTGCGTGCCGGGCCTTTGTCCAGCGATAGTGAAGCGGCGGATAGGCGCTCAGGTCTGTCCGCCCGCGATCTCGATGCATTGGCCGTTGATGCTCTGCGAGCCGGGGCGCACCAGCCACAGCGCGGCGGCGGCGACCTCTTCCGGCGCGATCAGACGCTTGTGGCGGTTCTGGCTCACCATCGCCTTGAGCGCATCCTCCTGGCTGATTCCTGCGCGCTGCGAGATCGAGGTGATGTTGCGCTCGACGATGGGGGTATCGACATAGCCGGGGCAGAGGGCGTTGAAGGTGTAGGGTTTGCCCATGAATTCCTCGGAATAGCTGCGGGTCAGCCCGATCAGCCCGTGCTTCGAGGCCGCGTAGGCCCCGGCGCCCGGCGCGCCACGCAGGCCAGCGATCGAGGCGACCGAGATCACCCGACCCCAATCGGTTTCCAGCATCGACCGCAGGCTTTCGCGGATGGTCAGAAAGGCGCCGTCCAGATTGGTCGCCATGATGTCGCGCCAGAATGGCATCTCGGTCTTTTGCAGCGTCTTGCCGATGGCGATGCCGGCATTGGCCACGCAGATCTGGATCGGTCCGCGCGCCTGCACCGCGGCGGCGATACCGGAAACGACATTCTCTTCGTCGCGGACATCCATGACCATTCCGGTGATGCGGTCGGTCGCGACCTCGTCCAGAACCTCTTGGCGGCGGCCGGTGATCGTCACGGTCGCGCCTTCGTCGGCCAATGCGCGTGCGATTGCCAATCCGATTCCCGTGCCGCCGCCGGTGACGAGCGCGTGTTTTCCTGTCAATGTCATTGCTGCACCTCCCTGTTGACCCGAACCCTATAGGTCTTGCGCCCTGTGACAAGACGCGCCGTCCCGTCACGTCAGAAATAATGCATAAATGCGAATATGTAATTCAGGGTGGAGCAAAAATGATCCGTAGAATGACAGTCGCAGCCGCCGTGGCAATTGTCGCGACGCAGGCCTTGGCCAGCGAGGATATCGCGGACCAGTATCCCGCGTCAGAGCTGTATTCAAAGCCGGTCGAAGTGATCCCGCATGTCTTTTCGGCAATCGGAGCGACCGCGCCGCCGACCTATGAGAATGCGGGGCACAACAACAACCTGTCCTTCATCGTGACGGATGAAGGTGTCGTGGTCATCAATTCCGGCGCTTCCAGTCGTCTGGCCGCCGCGCTGCATGACGAGATCAAGAAGGTCACCGACCAGCCCGTCGTTCTGGTCATTAACGAAAACGGGCAGGGGCACGCGATGCTCGGCAACGGGTATTGGCGCGATCAGGGGGTGGACATCCTGGCCCATGTCGATGCGGTTGCGGAAACCACCGAGAATGGCGACTTCATCCTGCAGGGCATGGAACGCTACAACAAGGACCGGGCCGAGGGCACGCGGGTCGAACATGCCAACCTGACCTTCGAGGACGAATACACGGTCACGCTGGGCGGTGTCGAAATCAAGGTGCTGCATCTGGGTCCCGCGCATGATCCCGGAGACCTGCAGGTATGGATCCCGCAATGGGACATCATGATCACCGGCGACATCGCCTTTCACGAGCGGATGCTGCCGATCTTCGAGCATACCTGCACCAGCTGCTGGATCGAGACCTGGGAAACCAAGCTGGAGCCCATCGCACCGACCTATGTGATCCCCGGCCATGGCCATCCGACCAATTTCGCGCAGGTCCGGCGCTATACGCTCGACTATCTCAAGGATCTCCGCGAGAAAATCGGCGCGCATATCGACGAGGGGGGCGATCTGGCAAGCGCCTATTACGTGGACCAGTCGAGATGGGCCCATCTCGACACGTTCGAGGAACTGGCGACCAAGAATGCCGGGCGCGTCTTCGAGGAAATGGAGTGGGAGTAACGGAGGCGGGCAGGCTGTGCACTCCGGGAGGCCCCGAGGGCGTCAGGTTGCAACTCCGTGGGGCATTTCATCGCGGAGAGGGATGTAGCTTTTGCCAAGAAAAGGGAACTTGGCTAGGAATTTTGCCATGAAGAGCCTGGCTTCATGCTTGCTGCTGATGGGGGCTGCCCATGCGCCTCGTTGACATTCCTCCGGTCTGGCTGGTGGGGTTTGCAGTTCTGGCCTGGCTGCAATCGCGCTACCTGTCGTTGGGGTTGTCGCTGGAGGGGGCCGTTACCGACCTGCTGTCCGGCCTGCTGATCGGTGGAGGTATCCTGTTGCTGATCCTCGCCGCGGTCGAGTTCCGCCGCCACCGCACCACGATCGTGCCGCATGAGACGCCGACGGCCATGGTGCAGACCGGTATCTACAAACGCAGCCGAAATCCGATCTATCTGGGCGACGTTCTGATCCTGACAGGCCTGGTCCTGCGCATGGACGCCGTCCTGTCGCTGGTCCTGATCCCGATCTTCGTCTGGGTGCTGGAACGGCGATTCATCCTGCCCGAAGAGGACCGCTTGCGCCGCACCTTCAGGGCAGATTTCGCGCGCTACGAACGCAAGACCCGCCGTTGGCTATAGGAGGAACGTCGTAGTGACCTAACGTTGCAAATGCTGCGCTTGCGAAATAATGTTGCGCAGGATACATCTTTGCTTTGCAACTAATACCATCGTTCGGGCACATCTGAACGAAATAGAATGGGGGACCCGACTGGTGAAAATAGGGACACCAAAGGAAGTATTCAAAGGCGAGAACCGGGTCGCGATGACACCGGACTCGGCGTTGCAGTTGCAGAAACTGGGCTATGACTGCGCCATTGAAGCCGGCGCAGGCGCGGCCGCCGGTTTCTCGGACGAGGCTTACGAGGCGGCAGGTGTCGAGATCGTCAAGACCGCGGCGGCGCTGTGGAAAGCGGCGGATATCATCGCCAAGGTCCGTCCGCCCACCGAGACCGAGCTCAAGCGTCTGACCAAGGGCAAGACGCTGATCTCGTTCTTCAACCCTGCGGGCAACGAAGAAGGGCTGGAACTGGCCAAGTCCAAGGGCGCCAACGTCATCGCGATGGAGATGGTGCCGCGCATCAGCCGCGCCCAGAAGATGGACGCGCTGTCTTCGATGGCCAACATCGCCGGTTACCGTGCCGTGATCGAGGCGGGCAACAATTTCGGCCGTTTCTTCACCGGCCAGGTCACTGCCGCGGGCAAGGTGCCTCCGGCCAAGGTTCTGGTCGTGGGGGCCGGCGTGGCCGGTCTTGCCGCAATCGGCACGGCCGTCAGCCTGGGCGCGGTGGTCTATGCCTTTGACGTGCGCCCCGAAGTGGCCGAGCAGGTTGAATCCATGGGCGCCGAGTTCGTCTATCTGGATTTCCAGGACGACCAGGACGGCGCCGAAACCGGCGGTTATGCCAAGCCGTCCAGCCCCGAGTTCCGCGAGGCGCAGCTGGCCAAGTTCCGCGAGATGGCGCCCGAGATGGACATCGTCATCACCACGGCCCTGATCCCCAACCGCGAGGCGCCCGAACTGTGGACCGAGGACATGGTCCAGTCGATGAAGCGCGGTTCGGTCATCGTGGACCTGGCCGCCGAGAAGGGCGGCAACTGCAAGCTGACCGTGGCGGACGAAAAGATCGTCACCGACAACGGCGTGACCATCATCGGCTACACCGACTTCCCCAGCCGGATGGCGGCGCAGGCCTCGTCGCTCTATGCCACGAACATCCGTCACATGATGACCGATCTGACGCCGAACAAGGACGGGCAGATCGTTCATGACATGGAAGACGACGTGATCCGCGGCGCGACCGTGACCTATCAGGGCGAGATCACCTTCCCGCCACCACCGCCCAAGGTGCAGGCCATCGCGGCCAAGCCAAAGAAAGAGGCCAAGGAACTGACGCCCGAAGAAAAGCGGGCGCAGGAGATTGCCGAGTTCAAGGCGCAGACCAAACAGCAGGTGACCCTGCTGACGGTTGGCGCCGTGGCGATGATGCTCGTCGGCGCCGTGGCTCCGGCCAGCTTCATGCAGCACTTCATCGTGTTCGTGCTGGCGGTCTTCGTGGGCTTCCAGGTGATCTGGAACGTCTCGCACAGCCTGCACACGCCGCTGATGGCCGTGACCAACGCGATCTCGTCGATCATCATTCTCGGTGCGCTCATGCAGATCGGGTCGGGCTCGTGGCTGGTGATCCTGCTGGCGGCTGTGTCCGTCTTCATGGCCGGGATCAACATCTTCGGCGGATTCCTCGTAACCCGGCGCATGCTCGCCATGTTCCAGAAATCGTAAGGAGGCCGGGACTATGGAATTCGGTTTCACGACTGCCGTCTATGTTGTTGCGGCTGTTCTGTTCATCCTGTCGCTTGGCGGCCTCTCGGGGCAGGAAAGCGCGAAACGCGCGGTGTGGTACGGCATCGTCGGCATGGCGCTGGCGGTGATCGCCACGCTCATCGGCCCGGGGTCCAGCCTGTGGCTGCTGTCGGTCCTGCTGATCGCGGGCGGGGGCATCATCGGCTATTACGTTGCACAGCGCGTGCAGATGACCGAGATGCCTCAGCTGGTTGCCGCGATGCACTCGCTGGTGGGTCTTGCCGCCGTGTTCGTGGGCTTCAACGCGCATATCGAGCTTGGCCGCGTGCTGGCCATGGACGACACCGCGCGCAAGTCGCTGGAAGGCTTCGCGGCTCTGATCGCCAAGAAGGATGCGGTCGAGGTGAACATCCTGCGCGTCGAGTTGTTCCTTGGCGTGTTCATCGGGGCGGTGACCTTCACCGGCTCGGTCGTCGCCTTCGGCAAGCTCGCGGGCAAGGTGACCAGTGCCGCGACCAAGCTGCCCGGCGGGCACGCTTTGAACGCGGGCGCCGCGGCGGTCTCGCTGCTGTGCCTGTTCTGGTACCTGGGCACGGGCGGCTTCTTCCCGCTGCTGCTGATGACGCTGCTGGCGTTCTTTATCGGCTACCACCTGATCATGGGCATCGGCGGCGCCGACATGCCGGTGGTGGTGTCGATGCTCAACAGCTACTCGGGCTGGGCCGCGGCGGCCATCGGCTTCAGCCTCGGCAACGACCTGCTGATCGTCGTGGGCGCGCTGGTGGGCTCGTCGGGTGCGATCCTCAGCTACATCATGTGCAAGGCGATGAACCGGTCGTTCATCTCGGTGATCCTGGGCGGCTTTGGCGGCACCGGCGGACCCGCGATGGAGGTCGAGGGCGAGATGGTCGCCATCGACACCGACGGTGTTGCCGCGGCGCTGAACGATGCTGACAGCGTGATCATCATCCCGGGCTACGGCATGGCGGTTGCGCAGGCCCAGCAGGCGGTCAGTGAACTGACCCGCAAGCTGCGCGCCAAGGGCAAGAATGTCCGCTTTGCCATCCACCCGGTGGCAGGCCGTCTGCCCGGTCACATGAACGTGCTGCTGGCCGAAGCCAAGGTGCCCTATGACATCGTTCTGGAAATGGACGAGATCAACGAGGACTTCCCGGACACGGATGTCGCCATCGTCATCGGCTCGAACGACATCGTGAACCCGGCGGCCCAGGAGGATCCGAACTCGCCCATCGCCGGCATGCCGGTTCTGGAATGCTGGAAGGCCAAGCAGGTGATCGTGCTGAAACGCGGTCAGGGCACCGGGTACTCCGGCATCGAGAACCCGCTGTTCTACAAGGAGAATACGCGGATGTACTACGGCGACGCCAAGGAGTCGCTCGACAAGCTGTTGCCGATGATCGACTGATCCGGCGGACAGGACACACCAAGGGGCGCCCTGAACGGGCGCCCTTTTTCGTTGGTGCAAACACGGCCCTTCAGGGGGTATGTATACGGCGGTATTCAGCTAAGTGCATGAAATAAAGAGGGAATTGATGTATTTCGGCTTTCGCGTATAGTGCGCGCAATTGCAGGAGCCGACCATGACGCCGATCACCGACCACCCCTTGCGCTATGCGCTGGCCAATGAGCTGCACGCGCGGCCGTTCCCGGCGACTTCGGCGCCCTGCACGGTCGTCTTTCTTGCCATCAAGCAGCCGGTGGCGGCGGTTGCGCGTGACAGGGATGCCGACCGCGCCCATCTGCTCGACCTGCTGGACCGCCACGGCACCCAGCACCCGCAGCCGGGGGCGACCCACTATGCGGGCCAGATCGGGCGGCACTGGCTGAAATGGGAGCAGCATACCGAGTTCGTCACCTACACGACGATCTCTCAGGGCGTCAGCGACCGCGCCTTCAACCCGGCGGATTTCGAGATCTTCCCCCCGGACTGGCTGGCAAATAGCCCGGGTCAGAGGATCACTTCAGCGATGCTGAGGGTCGTCGAACGGCCCGAGGATGACGACATCAGCAAACCGTTGGCCGAGTGGTTCGAGGCAGAGAGCCTGGCAGTTGCGCATGTGCTGGATGATGCCGCCATTGCCGCCAGCGACTTTCGGATAGACCCGGCAGGGCACATGCGGTTTGCGGTGTTCGTCTCGCCCGACACCGGGCAGCGAAGAACCGCGCGGATCATCCAGCGCCTTTGCGAGATCGAAACCTACAAGGCGATGTCGATGCTGGGATTCGCGCGGGTCAAGAAGCTGATGCCGCGTATCGGGGAACTGGACGGTCGCCTGACCGAACTGATGACCGAAATGACGGATGAAGCCGCGCGCCCCGACGAATTGTTGGATCAGCTGCTGTCCATTTCGACCGAGCTTGAAACCCTTTCGGCCCGGTCCTCTTTCCGGTTCGGGGCGACCGGAGCCTACGAGGCGATCGTGGAACAGAGGATCAGGGCGCTGCGCGAGCAGCGGTATCAGGGGCGCCAGACCTTCGCGGATTTCATGATGCGACGCTACGAGCCGGCGATCCGCACCGTGAAATCGACTGAAACGCGGCTGGTTGCCCTGTCAAACCGGGCGATCCGGGCGGGTGATCTGCTGCGCACGCGCGTCGATGTGGAGCGCAGCGCACAGAACCAGGCCCTGCTGGAGAGCATGGATCGCAGGGCCGACCTCGCCCTCAGGCTTCAGCACACGGTTGAAGGGCTGTCGGTGGTGGCGATCAGTTACTACGCGGTGTCGCTGGTCAGCTATCTGCTCTATCCGCTGACTGCGACCGGCATCAGCAAGGGGATGCTTTCGGCCGTCGTCACCCTTCCCGTCGTCGCGGCGGTCTGGTGGGGCGTCCGGCGGATCAGAAAGCGGCTCGAGACGAAACCCCACTGAGGCAAAGGAAAACGGCCGCCCGAGTGGAGGCGGCCGTTTTTGAAGCGATTTCCGGCGCGGGCTCAGCGGCCCCGGATGCGCGGATCCAGCGCGTCGCGCAGGCCGTCGCCCAGGTAGTTCACGCTCAGCACCGTCAGCGAGATGGCCAGACCCGGCCAGAACACCCGCTCGGGGTACTGCTGCAGATAGTCCACGCCGTCGAACAGCAGCCGGCCCCATGTCGGGAAGTCCGGCGGGAAGCCGAGGCCAAGGAAGGACAGGGCGCTTTCGGTGATGATCGCGGTGGCGATCCCAAGGGTTGCCGACACCATGATGGGCGACAGCACGTTGGGCAGGATGTGCCGCGAGATGATCTTGGAGTTGTTGGTGCCGATCGAACGCGCGGCCATGACGAATTCGCGTTCCTTGATGGCCAGAACGTCGCCGCGCACGATCCGCGCCGTGGGCATCCACGAGGTGATGCCGATGGCCGCGACGATCAGGATGAAGATCCCGCGTTCCAGCCCGAACGTGGCCGCCAGCGGCTCGCGGAACAGCAGCATCATCACCAGCAGCAGCGGCAGCAGCGGCAGGGCCAGGAACAGGTCGGTCAGGCGCATCAGCGGGCCGTCGAGTTTCTTGAAGAAGCCGGCCAGCACTCCGATGAACGAGCCCAGGAACAGCGCCAGCAGCATGGCGGTTATCCCCACCGATACCGAGGTCGCGCCGCCTGCCATCATCCGGGCCAGCATGTCACGCCCCAGTTGGTCGGTGCCAAAGGGGTGCTCCCAGCTGGGTCCCTGGTTGCGGGCGCGGATGTCGATCTTGGTCGGGTCGATGTCCCAGAAGAACGGACCCAGATAGACCGAGGCCACGATCAGGATGAACAGCATGGCGCCGATCATCGCGCCCTTGTGCGTCTTGAACTGATCCCACACGTCGCGCCACTGGCTGCGCGGAGGGCTTGTCAGCTCTTCCATCGGGCCGGCCGAGGGCAGGGCGGTCGAGGCGGGGGCGAGCCCTTCGTCGGGCACAAAGCGTTCCTTGTCAGTCATAGCGGATCCTCGGGTCGAGAATGCCATAGAGAACGTCGGCGATCAGGTTGAACAGAACGATCAGCACGGCAAAGATGAATGTCAGGGTTTGCACCATGGGCAGGTCGTTGGCCTCGATGGCGCCGATCAGCAGCTGGCCGATGCCGTTCACCTTGAAGACCTGCTCGGTGATGATGGCGCCGCCGAAGATCGACGGGATGCCAAGCGCGATGACGGTGACCACCGGGATCATCGAGTTGCGCAGGACGTGGACCATGACCACGGTGTATTCGCTCAGGCCCTTGGCGCGGGCGGTGCGGACGTAGTCCTGGTTGAGGTTGTCCAGCATCGAGGCGCGCATGAACCGGCTGAGCTGCGCGGTGATCTGCAGGGCCAGCACCATGACCGGCATGATCATCTGTTTCAGCTGCACGACGAAGCTGTCCCAGCTGTCGACCACATGGGTGGTGTCATAGATCGACGGGAACCAACCCAGTTGGACCGAGAAGATCACGATCACCAGCACGCCCGAGAAAAACGGCGGCACGGAAAAGCCCACCATGGATACGAAGGTGCCCATCTGGTCGAACCAGGAATACTGGCGGTAGGCGGAGTAGATACCGATGGGCAGGGCGATCAGAATGGCGACGACATAGGCGGTGCCCACGACCCACAGGGTTTGCGGGATGCGCTGAACCACGATGTCCATGACGGGCGAGCGGGTCTGCCACGAGATCACCCGCAGATCACCTTCCGAGAAGGTGGTGCCGAACATGTGGTCGATCAGAACCTGCGGCTCGATCCAGAAGAACTGCACGATCCATTTCCAGAACCGGACATGCATCGGCTGGCCGAGGCCGAGCGCCTCGCGCATCTTTTCCTTGACTTCCGGCGGCACCGTCAGGGGCACCTGCGCCATCGGGTCGCCCGGGGCCATTTCGAGTAGCAGGAAAATCACGAGACTGATGAACAAAAGCGTCGGAACGGCAAGGATCAGACGGCGGATCGTGAAGGTCAGCATTCAGGTGCGCCTTTGTTTATGAGTCTTTTTCTTGGGTCGAGATACCAGTGACCGCGCCCCGATAAAGAACGGGGCGCGGCTTTGCAAGTCTATCGCTTAGGAACCGGTCTTGCGGTGCCAGTCAGCGATGTTCCACAGTTCGCTGTCCCACACGTTCAGAACGACGCCACCCAGCGTGTTCGAGTGCGCCGACAGACGGCCGCGGTGCACCAGCGGGATCATGGCCCCGCCTTCGACCGCCATGTCGTTCAGCTTCTTGGCGATTTCGGCGCGGGCTTCCAGACCGGCAGTCTTGGCCAGTTCCGCGTGGAGTGCGTCGTATTCCGGGTTGCACCAGCGCGAGATGTTCTCACCCTGCCACTGGGTTTCCGGACGCGGTGCCTTGTCGCACAGCAGGTTGCCCAGGTAGGCCTGCGGGTCGGTGCCGTTGAAGGTGTTGGCGTACATCTGCACGTCGGCATAGAACTTCTGGAAGGTGTCGGGCGAGCCCGGGTCACCGCCGAAGAAGACCGACGCGTTGATGTTGCGCAGTTCGGTCTCGATGCCGATCTGGCCCCACCACTCCTTGATCAGCGCTTGGAAGTCCTGACGCACGGCGTTGGTCGAGGTCTGGTAGACGACCTTCATCGGAACACCATCCGGGGTCTCGCGGATGCCGTCGCCGTTGGTGTCCTTGTAGCCGGCCTCTTCCAGCATCGCCTTGGCGCCTTCGATGTCCTGCTTGTCACAGGTGAAGGTGTCCGAGTTGAACGCAGCAGGCGCCGGAACCCAGTTGCAGGTCACCTTGCCGGCCTGACCATAGCCGATTTCCACCAGCAGCGGGCGGTCGATGGCCAGCGACATGGCCTTGTAAACCGCTGGATCGGTCAGGAACGGGTGCGGATGCTTGGCCGTCGAACGCTCGCCCTCGGGCAGGTCGGGCGACGGGTTGGTCTGATTCAGCATGATGCGCTCGACC
The DNA here is from genome assembly GCF_001507595.1 of Ruegeria marisrubri. Lineage (GTDB taxonomy): Bacteria > Pseudomonadota > Alphaproteobacteria > Rhodobacterales > Rhodobacteraceae > Ruegeria > Ruegeria marisrubri. The sequence goes on along the minus strand of NZ_LQBQ01000034.1, from coordinate 72,316 downwards.
AGCGGGCCAAAGCCTGCGACCGGGGTGCCTTTGCCGCCTGCCTGCATCTGCGCAATCACTTCCGGCGCCAGCTGCAGGTTCCAGGCATAGTCGAATTCGCCCGTTTCCATCACGGCGCGGCCCGCAGCGGTTGCGTCGCCGCCACCCTTGAAGGTCACGGTCGCGAAGGCCGGCTTGTTCGGGTCACGATAGTTGTCGTTGGCCTTGAAGGTGATCACGTCGTTCGGCTTGAACTCGGTCACCACGAAGGGGCCGGTGCCGACCGGGTTGAAGTTTTGCTCGGTGCATTCGGGGGCCTTGGCGCCCATGCAGTTTTCGAACTGAGCCTTCTGGATGATCGGGCTTTCACCGCCCACGAACGGCCCGTAGGGGAACGGCGTCGGCTTGTCGAAAGTGACCTTGACGGTCAGGTCGTCCAGAGCCTCGACCGAGGTGACGCCTTCGAATTTGGTCAGCTGCGCGCAGCCGCCCTCGGGGTGCATGCAGTAGTCGGCGGTGAATTTCACGTCAGCCGCGGTGAAGGGCGTGCCGTCGGACCAGGTGAGTCCCGGCGCGATCTTCCAGGTGATCGAGGTCAGATCCTCGCTGACGCCACCGTTCTCGACGGTCGGGATCTCGGCCGCCAGGTAGGGCACCATGTTGCCGTCCTGGTCGTAGCGGGCCAGAGGCTCGATCACCAGCGACGCGGCTTCGACGTCCTTGGTGCCACCCGACAGGAACGGGTTCAGAATCGAGGGGGCCTGCCAGTAGATGATGCTGACATTGCCGTCCGATCCACGCTCGGCCATGGCCATGGGGGCCAGTGCCGTGCTTGCAATCGCACCAAGCAAAAGGGCTTTGATTTTCATTCTACACTCCATGTTGGACACGAATGTGTCTTGATTGTATCCGCAAAGTACGCGGATTTGGCGTTGCCGCTTTGGGTTAACTTTTTGAAATTGAACAGAAACGCAGGGCGCGTTTCGTATTTTGTCCACTCTCCCCCAGAACGGTTACGCCGCGTATCGAAACAGAGTTTCCGAAAATTGCAAGACTTGCCGTTGGGAAAATTGGCTATGCGTTTGACTTTCCCCGTCTGGCGGTCTTAGCGTTTGGCTCTCAATCAAGAAGGGCGACCAAAGGGAGCGCACTCGTGCTGGATCAGCCTATTGCCAAGATCAGAAAACTGCGTGTCGAGTTCCAGACCAAGGACGGACCTGTGGTCGGCGTCGAGGACGTGTCCTTTGACGTCTATCCCGGCGAAACCGTTTGTATCGTTGGAGAATCCGGCTCGGGCAAGTCGGTCTCATCGCTGTCGTTGATGCGGCTGGTCGAGTTCGGTGGCGGTGAAATCGCGGGCGGCGAACTGATCTTTGACCGGCGCGATGGCCACGAGGTGGACCTGTCGAAAGTTGACCAGGATCTGATGAAACAGATTCGCGGCAACGAGATCGGGATGATCTTTCAGGAGCCGATGACGGCGCTGAACCCGGTCTTTACCGTCGGCCGCCAGCTGACCGAGGGCCTGCGCATCCACAAGAACATGTCCAAGGCCAAGGCCGAGGCGCGCGCGCTGGAGCTGCTCAAGCAGGTGCGAATCCCCGAGCCGGAACGGCGGCTCAAGCAGTATCCGCACGAACTGTCGGGCGGGATGCGGCAGCGGGTGGTGATTGCGATGGCAATGGCCTGCGAGCCGCGCCTGCTGATCGCCGACGAGCCGACCACGGCGCTGGACGTGACGATTCAGGCCGAGATCCTTGCGCTGATGGACCGGCTCAAGCGGGAAACCGGCACGGCGGTGATGTTCATCACGCACGACATGGCGGTGGTCGCGCAGATGGCCGACCGGGTCGTGGTCATGTATCGCGGCAAGAAGGTCGAAGAAGGAACCGTCACGGAAATCTTCGAGAACCCGCAGCACGCATACACCAAGTCACTGCTGGCCGCGGTGCCCAAGCTGGGCGAGATGCGTGGCAAGGCGGCCCCGGAGCCGATGAAGCTGATGGGGGTCGAGAACCAGAAGATCGCGCCGATCCCGGGAACGCAGGACGTCCTGCTGACGGTCAAGGGTCTGACTACCCGTTTCCCGGTCAAGGGCGGTCTGTTGCGTCGCACCGTTGCGAATGTTCACGCGGTCGAGGATGTCTCTTTCGTTCTGAACCGCGGGCAGACGCTGAGTCTCGTCGGTGAATCAGGGTGCGGCAAGTCCTCGGCCGGGCGTTCGATCCTGCGCTTGGTCGAGCCGATGGCGGGACAGATCAATCTCGACGGCGTCGATATCATGAATCTGGACCAGGACGGTCTGCGCAAGGCGCGCCTGGACATGCAGATGATCTTTCAGGATCCCTTCGCCTCGCTCAATCCGCAGATGCAGCTGGTGGATCAGGTGGCCGAACCTCTGCGCAACTACGGGGTAGCGTCCGGCTCGGAGCTTCACGATCGGGTGGCAAACCTGTTCGACCGGGTGCAGCTGCCGCGCAGCTTCATGCGTCGTTTCCCGCACGAGATGTCGGGCGGTCAGCGTCAGCGTATCGCGATTGCCCGGGCGCTGGCCCTGAACCCCAAGCTGATCGTCGCCGACGAGGCGGTGTCGGCGCTGGACGTGTCGGTGCAGGCGCAGGTTCTGAATCTGATGATGGAGCTGCAGGCCGAGCTGGGGCTCAGCTATCTGTTCATCTCGCACGACATGGCCGTGGTGGAACGGGTCAGCCATTTCGTCGGCGTGATGTATCTGGGCCGCATCGTGGAACTGGGGCCGCGCAACCGCGTGTTCGAGAACCCGCAGCACCCTTATACCCAAGCCCTGATGAAGGCGGTTCCGATCGCGGATCCGAACAAGCGGAAATCGGAAAAAGATTTGAATTTCAAGCCGATACCGTCGCCAATTCATCCGATCGGGTATGATCCGGCACCCTCGGAATACCGCGAGATCGAACCGGGCCATTTCATCCTGACCACCGACAGCGGATATTGAGGTCATGCCCCAGCGCCTGACGCCGTTGGAGATCATGACCCGGCTGGTCTCGTTCCCGACGGTAAGCCGTGAGAGCAACCTGCCGCTGATCGACTGGGTCGAGTCCTATCTGGGCGAGCATGGCATTGACGCGCATCGCTGGCCCGATCCCGAGCAGTCGCACAAGGCGGCGCTGTTCGCGCATGTCGGGCCTTGGAAAGAGGGCGCTGTCGTGCTCTCGGGCCACACCGATGTTGTTCCCGTGGATGGCCAGCCCTGGGACAGTGATCCGTTCACGGTGATCGAGCGTGACGGCAAATATTTCGGGCGCGGCACCTGTGACATGAAGGGATTCGACGCGCTGGCGATCTGGGCGCTGGTCGAGGCGCGCTACCGGAGCCTCAAGCGGCCCCTGCAGCTGGCGCTGAGTTTCGACGAGGAAATCGGCTGCACCGGGGCTCCGCCGATGATCGAGGCGATGCAAGGTGTCTTGCCCAAGGGCGCGGCCGTGATCGTGGGCGAGCCGTCGATGATGCAGGCGGTCACCGGCCACAAGGGCGGCTGCGGGTACGACGCGCATGTCGTGGGGTACGAGGTGCACAGCTCGATCATGCACACCGGCGTCAACGCGATCATGGCTGCCGCGCCGCTGATCGACTGGGCCAACCAGCGAAATGCCGAGAACATGACGGCCGAGCCTTCGGCCCTTGCCTCGGTGTTCGACCCGCCCTGGACCACCTGCCATGTGGGCATGATCAAGGGCGGAACCGCGCACAACATCACCGCCAAGGACTGCCATTTCATGATGGATTTCCGGGTCGTGCCCGGAGAGGACCCGGCGGCCTGGCGCGATGCCTATCTGGCGCGCGTGCGCGAGGTCGAGGCGCAGATGCAGGCCATTCATCCCGAAACCCGGATCGACGTGACCGAGAATTTCTCGGTGCCGGCCTTGAAACCCGAACAGGATGGCGAAGCCGAGGCGCTGGTCCGCGCGCTGACCGGTGACAATGCGACCCATGTGGTCAGCTACGCAACCGAGGCGGGGCAGTTTCAGGAGGCCGGCTATTCCGCCGTCGTGTGCGGGCCTGGCGACATCGCGCAGGCGCATCAGCCGAATGAATTCATCACCGTGGCGCAGTTCGACGCCGGGCGCGCGTTTCTGGAACGATTGTTGGACAAGCTGGAAGGCTAGGAAATGGTGAATACGCGGTCAGAGAGAGTTCATGCCTATTTCGACGCCCTGACCGCGGGGGATGTCCCGGCGATCCTGGCGTTGTTCACTCCGGAAGCCGAGATCCACTCGCCGTTTCTGGGGGTGATGAAGGCTCCCGATTTCTATGCCAAGCTCGACGCGGCCTCGGCCTCGAGCCAGCTCACGGTTCTGGATGTGCTGTTCGGAGAGGACAGCCAGACCGCCGCGGCACGGTTCCGGTATGACTGGGTGCTGAAAAGCGGCGACCGTCTGGTGTTCGAGGGGATGGATCATTTCACCTTTGGCCCGGACGACCGGTTCACGGAAATGCGGATCTACTATGACACCCACCCCGTGCGCGAAGAGGTGGGTGACAAATACGCCTGACGGAACAGGCGATCCAAAAGGGGAGAGTTGGATATGCCGATCAAGAACCGGCTGGCGGAAATGCACGACGAGATCACCGGATGGCGCCGGCACCTGCACGCCCATCCCGAGCTGATGTATGACGTGCATGAAACCGCCGCTTTCGTTGTCGAACGACTCAAGGAATTCGGGGTCGATGACATCACCACAGGCGTCGGCAAGACGGGGGTTGTCGCTGTCATCGAGGGAAAGACCGACACCAAGGGCCGCGTTATCGGGCTGCGGGCGGACATGGACGCGCTGCCGATCGAAGAGGCCACCGGGCTCGACTATGCCTCGACGGTGCCGGGCAAGATGCACGCCTGCGGCCATGACGGACATACCTCGATGCTGCTGGGGGCCGCGAAATACCTGGCCGAAACCCGGAATTTCGACGGCAAGGTGGTTCTGATCTTCCAGCCCGCCGAAGAGGGCGGCGCGGGAGGTCTGGCCATGTGCAAGGACGGGCTGATGGACCGCTGGGGCATTCAGGAGGTCTATGGCATGCACAACATGCCCGGCCTGCCGGTGGGCGAATTCGCGATCCGGCCCGGTGCGCTGATGGCCTCGTCGGACGAATTCGAGATTGTGGTGACCGGCAAGGGCGGCCATGCCGCCGCGCCGCACGAGGCGGTGGACACGACGCTGGCGGCGGCCCAGATCGTCGTCACCCTGCAATCGGTGGTGTCGCGCACGGTCGATCCGATCAAGCGCGTCGTGTTGACGGTCGGCACCTTTCAGACCGACAGCGTCGCCTCGAACGTGATCGCACACACGGCACGGCTGCAAGGCACGGTGCGCACGCTTGACCCGGAATACCGTGCGATTGCCGAAGAGCGCGTGCGCCGCATCGCCGAGGACACCGCTTCGGCCTTCGGGGCCAGCGCTGAGGTGACCTGGACCCCGGGATATCCGGTGACCGTGAACTCCGAGGATGAAACGAAACATGCGGCCGAAGCGGCGGCGGCGGTCGCCGGCAAGGTGGATGACAATGTCGATCCCATCATGCCGTCCGAAGATTTCGCTTACATGCTTGAAGAACGGCCCGGAGCCTACATCTTTCTGGGGAACGGGGACACGGCCATGTGCCACCACCCGGCCTACAATTTCGATGACGATGCCATCCCGGCCGGCTGCAGCTGGTTTGCCGAGCTCGTGGAACGGCGCATGCCGGTGGCGTGAGAGGGGAGAGTGAGATGCCGATAAAGAACCGCCTTGCGGAGATGCACCAAGAGATTACGGCCTGGCGGCGGGACATCCACGAGAACCCGGAAATCCTCTATGACACGCACCGCACCAGCGCCCTGGTGGCGGAAAAGCTGAAGGAATTCGGCTGCGACGACGTGGTGACGGGCATCGGGCGTACAGGGGTCGTCGGCGTGATCCGTGGCAAGTCGGATACGCAAGGCCGGGTGATCGGGCTGCGGGCCGACATGGATGCCCTGCCGATGGAAGAGCATACCGGGCTGGACTATGCCTCGAAAACGCCGGGCGCCATGCACGCCTGCGGGCATGACGGGCATACGGCGATGCTGCTTGGCGCGGCCAAATACCTGTCCGAGACCCGTAATTTCGATGGCACGGTCGTGGTGATCTTTCAGCCCGCCGAAGAAGGTGGCAACGGTGCCGATGCGATGTGCAAGGACGGGCTGATGGACCGTTTCGGCATCCAGGAAGTCTATGCCATGCACAATGTGCCGGGCATACCCACCGGCCAGTTCGCGATCCGCTCGGGGCCTTTGCTGGCGGCTGCGGACGAGTTCGACATTCACCTCGAAGGGCGGGGCGGTCACGCCGCGAAACCGCATGAGACCATCGACACGACGGTCATGCTGTCTCAGGTGATCGTGGCCCTGCAAACGATTGTCTCGCGCAACGCGGACCCGGTCCTGCAGGGGGTGGTGTCGGTGACCGCGGTCGAAACTTCGTCGAACGCCTTCAACGTCATCCCGCAATCGGCGCGCTTGCGCGGCACGGTGCGGACACATTCGAACGAGCTGCGCGACCTGATCGAAAGACGCCTGACCGAGGTGCTCCAAGGGGTTGCAGCAACATTCGGAGGTTCAGCCAAGGTCAACTATACCCGCGGCGTTCCGGTGACGATCAACGCCGAAGAGCAGACGGGCTATGCCGAACAGGCTGCGATCGCCGTGGGCGGCAGCTGCATCGAGGCGCCGATGGTGATGGGTGGCGAGGATTTCTCGTTCATGCTGCAGGAACGTCCCGGTGCATTCATCGTGCTGGGCAACGGCGACAGCGCCGGGCTGCATCACCCCGAATACGATTTCAACGACGAGATCATCCCGATCGGATGCTCGTGGTTTGCCGAAATGGTCGAGCGCCGGATGCCGGCTGCCTGAATTCCCGAAGGAGAGAGAAGAGACATGCCAGTCAAGAACCGGTTCGCCGAGTTGCAGGACGAAATCACCGCGTGGCGACGCGATATCCACGAAAACCCCGAGATCCTGTTCGAAACCCACCGCACCAGCGCGCTGGTGGCCGAAAAGCTCAAGGAGTTCGGTTGTGACGAGGTCGTGACCGGGATCGGCCGCACCGGCGTGGTCGGCGTGATCAAGGGCAAGACGGATACCAAAGGCCGCGTGATCGGGCTGCGGGCGGACATGGACGCGCTGCCGATCCACGAGGCGACGGGGCTGGAATATGCCTCGAAAACGCCGGGCGCCATGCATGCCTGTGGCCATGATGGCCACACGGCGATGCTGCTTGGTGCGGCCAAGTATCTGTCGGAAACCCGCAATTTCGACGGCACGGTCGTGGTGATCTTCCAGCCCGCCGAAGAGGGCGGCGGCGGTGGCCGCGAGATGTGCGAAGACGGCCTGATGGAGCGCTGGAACATCCAGGAGGTCTATGGGATGCACAACTGGCCGGGCCAGCCGGTGGGCCGTTTCGCCATCCGCCCCGGTGCCTTCTTTGCCGCCACCGACCAGTTCGACATCACCTTCGAAGGGCGCGGAGGCCATGCGGCCAAACCGCACGAGACGGTGGACACGACCGTGATGGCGGCGCAGGCGGTGCTAGCACTTCAGACCATCGCCTCGCGCAATGCCGACCCGATCGATCAGGTCGTCGTGTCGGTCACTTCGTTCGAGACCTCGTCCAAGGCGTTCAACGTCATTCCGCAGAAGGTGCAGATCAAGGGCACCGTCCGCACCATGAGCAAGGAAATGCGGGATCTGGCGGAACAGCGGATCAAGGAAATCTGCGCCGGTGTGGCGGCAACCTTCGGCGGCACGGCGGACGTGACCTATATTCGCGGCTACCCGGTGATGGTGAACAGCGAGGAGCAGACCGAATTCGCGGCCGAGGTCGCCCGGTCGGTGTCGGGCGCTTGCGAAGAAGCGCCGCTGGTCATGGGGGGCGAGGATTTCGCCTTCATGCTGGAAGAGCGTCCCGGTGCCTATATCCTTGTTGGCAACGGCGACACGGCGATGGTTCATCACCCGGAATACAACTTCAACGACGAGGCCATTCCGGCAGGTTGCAGCTGGTGGGCCGAGATCGTCGAACGGCGGATGCCGGCGGCCTGAGGCAACGACGGGCGGGGGCTCTGGCCCCCGTCGCAGTCAGTGCTGGTTCAGGAAGTCAGTTCCAGATTCAGGCGGTCGCAGAGCGTGTCGATGACCGAGTCCAGCGCGGATTTCTGGGTGTTCACGCAGCCCTGTGCCGCCTTGCGCGCCTGCGCCAGGGCGGCGTCATCCTCCAGCCAGTGACCGACAGCCTGCGCAAGCTCGTCGGCGGTGCGGACCTCGACCGCGCCGCCGCCTGCAAGCAGCGGCGCGTAGGTTTCGGCAAAGTTGAAGTAACCCGGCCCGGTGATGACTGCCGCGCCCGCCTGCGCGGGTTCGAACGGGTTGTGGCCGCCGATCTCTTTCAGCGAGCCGCCAAGGAAAACGATGGGGCAGAGCGCATACCACGTTCCGGTTTCGCCAAGCGTATCCGCCAGATAGACCTGCGTGCGGGGTGAAACGGGTTCGCCCTTGGTGCGCTGCGCGCAGGTCAGGCCTGCGTCGGAGATCAGTTCAGCCACTTCCGCGCGCCGTTCGGGGTGGCGCGGGATGAGCAGCAGCAGAAGGTCGGGCCAGCGTTCCAGCAGGGCGGTGTGGGCGGCCAGAACGCTTTCTTCCTCGCCCGCATGGGTCGAGCTGGCGATCCAAACGGGGCGGTCTCCAATTTCCGCACGAAGCCCGGCCAGTGTTGCCTCGTCAACCGGCAGAGGGTCGGACATCGCCTTGAGGTTGGTGCCGGGCTGCACGCGCTTTGGGTCCGCGCCCATGGCGATCAGGTTCGCCGCCGTCTTGTCGTTCTGGGTCAGGAACAGGCGGAACCGGTCTAGAATGAAGCGCGCCGTGCGCGGTCGCTTTTTCCACCCTTCGACTGACTTGTCCGAGAGCCGGGCGTTGAGCAGGGCCATCGGGACACCGCGAGAGGCGCCCTCGACGATCAGGCGCGGCCATATCTCGCTTTCGACGAAAATCCCGGCATCCGGTTTCCAATGGTCCAGAAATCTCCGGACGGGCGCCGGGGTGTCGAGCGGGGGATATTGGTGCCGGGTCCGGGGCGGCAGGCGCTTTTCGATCAGGGCTGCCGATGTCGGGGTGCCCGAGGTGATCAGGAATTCGGCCTGCGGCAATCGGGTGCCCATGCGCTTGATCAGGCTGAGAACCGACAGGCTTTCACCGACGCTTGCGGCGTGAAACCAGATGAGCTGACCTTCCGGGCGCGGCAGGCTGGCATGGCCCAGACGTTCGCGTTGCCGTTCCTCCGGCACCTCGGCGCTTTGCAGCTTTTTCTTGACGACTGACCATGCGACCGGCGCGGCCAGGGCCGTGAAGCCCTTGTAAAGCGCGAACAACAAGGTGGGCCGGTTGCTCCGGTCCGTCACGTCAACCGCCCGTGTGACTCATGTGCCGGGTCATCTGCCCGTCGACCTTCTGGCGCGAATAGTCGAAATCGTGGCCCTTGGGCTTGTGCTCGATCGCGGCGCGGATCGCCCGTTCCAGCGGCTCTTCTGTATCGGGGTGATCGCGCAGCGGCGCACGCAGATCGGCCATGTCCTCCTGCCCGAGGCACATGAAAAGCTCTCCCGTGCAGGTCAGGCGCACGCGGTTGCAGCTTTCACAGAAGTTATGGCTGAGTGGGGTGATAAAGCCGATCTTCTGGCCGGTCTCCTCCAGCCGGACATAGCGGGCAGGCCCGCCAGTGCGTTCGGCCAGATCAGTCACCGTGTAGTTTTTCTCGTATTCGGCGCGGACATCGTTGAGAGACCAGTATTGGTCCAGCCGGTCCTCGTTGCCGATATCGCCCATCGGCATGACCTCGATCCAGGTCAGGTCCATGTCGCGCTCGGCGCACCATTCGGTGATGCGCGGCAGTTCATCCTCGTTGAAGCCCTTGAGCGCGACGGCATTGATCTTGATCCGCAGCCCCGCCTTTTGCGCCGCGTCGATGCCGTTCAGCACCTGCGGCAGGCGGCCCCAGCGGGTGATTTCTGCGAATTTCTTCTCGTCCAGCGTATCCAGCGAGACATTCACCCGGCGCACGCCGGCCGCATAAAGATCATCGGAAAACCGGGCCAATTGCGAGCCGTTGGTGGTCAGCGTCAGTTCCTTGAGGGCACCGCTTTCCAGGTGTCGGGTCATGTTGTGGAAGAACTGCATGATGTCCCGCCGCACCAGCGGCTCGCCGCCGGTAATCCGCAGCTTCTCCACGCCAAGGCGAATGAAGGTCGAGCACATGCGGTCGAGTTCTTCCAGCGTCAGCAGATCTTTCTTGGGCAGAAAGGTCATGTTTTCCGACATGCAATAGACACAGCGGAAATCGCAGCGGTCCGTGACGGAGACGCGGAGATAGGTGATGGCGCGTGCGAACGGGTCGATCAGCGGAGCAGTCATGCGCCATAGGTAAAGCGGAGCGGGGCCTGCCGCAAGGGCGAACGTGTTTTGGCTGGTGCGGCAAAGTTCCAGAGGCTAGGCTTCAAACCATGAGATATGCCGTTCTGATATCGCTGGGGCTTTTGGCTGGTTGCGAGGCCGTACAGACATCAGCGAGCCGTCAACCAGACGAAGAAGATCGGCCGCAGGAAGCGGCTGTAGAAGAGGTTGCAGAGCAAGAGGCCAAGCCCGCCCAAACGGCCGTTATCGTCGATCCAGGCTGGGAAGGGGCAAAGCGGACGATCGCCGGGCTGGGCGACCCCACCAAGCCGGGCCGGTGGATGGAAACGCCCTTGGTCAAGACCGAGATGAACGGGCGGATCGTGGTGCGCAAGACCGGGGCGCAGGCCTATGTGGCGTTGGTCCCGGCACCCGGCGCGGCGGGGGCGGGCAGCCGGTTGTCCTTTGACGCGATGAAGGCGTTGCTGGTGCCATTGGACGAGCTGGTCGAACTGGACGTCTATTCCAACTGATATTTCAGGTACTTGGCCGCTTCCTTGCGGGCGAACGGCTTCATGGCGTCACCGTGCGTTTCCAGAAAGGCGCGCGTGCGGGCCGGGTCGTGCTTGGACAGATCCCGCAACCACCACGCGATGGCTTTCTGAATGAACCAGTCGCGGTCGGCGACATAGCTTGCCGCCCAGCCCAAGATACGGTCGCGACGTTCAAGGTCCTCGGGTTTGGGGTGGTTCTGCTTGGTCCAGGGCAAAGTCGCGACAAGCACCGCGCGACGGGTCCACATGTGATCGGAACGGGTCCAGCCTTCGACGTCGTCCAGCCGGGCAGGATCGGCGACCAAGCGTTTCTGCATCGCCATGCAGGCGTGGTCGGCGACCGCCCAGCCGTCGAAATCCGGCAGCCAGCTCTGCAACAGTTCCCATGCTGCGTCATCTGGCCCAATGCGGGCTTGCGTGAGCAGCTTGGCCGCGGCCACGCGTGCCTCGTGAATATCCGTCTTCCACAGGGCATCGGCCAACTCCACGCGCTCGGGAACGCCCAGTTCCTGCCGCCATGCCTTTGTCAGCTCGTTGAGCATCGGGTTCGGCACGCCAAGATAGGTCCGGTCGGCCTTGTGATAGGCCGCCATCTGCCCGGCGCGTCCAGGGTCGGCATGGGCCTTGATCTGATCGAGGTGGGCTTCGAGCATGACGATCTCAGTCCGCAACGCCGGTGGGTTTGCCGTCGATGGTCGTCTGGTTCCTTTCCGCCCAATAGGCGCGGATTTCTTCGTCGGATTTGCCATCCACCCATTTCTGCATCGTGTCACGCTCTTCGCGGTAGTCCATGAAAGGCACGGCATAGCCGCACGACGTCTGAACCATGTCCACCGTCACGTCAAAGATCTGGCGGGCGCTGCGGTGGGCTGGGAAATGCGCGGCGAGGTCTGCCCAATCGGTGTCGCCCGGTTGCACTGTCCGGGCAAAGCCATAGGCGCGCAGGATGAGCGGGCGGGTTGTGAAGGAACACCACATCAGCGTCATCCGGTTCGCCTCCAGCAGGTGCCCGGCCGTTTCGTTGCCGCTGCCGGTGAGGTTCATCCAAAGGATCCGGTTCGGCCCCAGCACCCGCAGAGAGTCCATCCCCTTGGGCGAGATGTTCACACGGCCTTCCGGCCCGGCTGTGCCGGTAAAGAAAAGGTGCTGTTCCTCGATGAACTTGCGATGCGCCTCGTCAAGCGCCGGGAACTGCTTGGCCATGGCTCACTCCACCGTCACGGATTTTGCAAGGTTGCGCGGCTGGTCCACGTCGGTCCCCTTGGCAACGGCGGTGTGATAGGCCAGCAGCTGCGCCGGCACCGCGTAGAGGATCGGAGTCAGGCTCGGGTGGACATAGGGCATCCGGATCGTTGCCCAGACGCCGTCCTGGGCCTCGGCAATGCCTTCGTCGTCGGACACGAGAATGACCTTGCCCTTGCGCGCCATCACCTCCTGCATGTTCGACACGGTCTTGTCGAACAGCACGTCGCGCGGGGCCATCACCACGACCGGCATGTTCTTGTCGATCAGGGCGATGGGGCCGTGCTTGAGTTCGCCCGAGGCATAACCTTCGGCGTGGATATAGCTGATTTCCTTGAGTTTCAGCGCGCCTTCCATTGCCAGAGGATACATCAGGCCGCGGCCCAGAAACAGCACGTCGCGCGCCTCGCTCAGCCGTTGGGCGGCTACACGGATCGAATTGTCCTGTTCCAGCGCCGTATTCAGCGCCGATGGCAACCCACGCAGAGCGGCGGCGTGATCGGCCAGTTCCTCATCGGTCAGGGTGCCGCGATCGGCGGCGGCCTTGAGCGCCAGCATCAGCAGCACCGCCAACTGGCAGGTGAAGGCCTTGGTCGAGGCGACACCGATCTCCACCCCGGCATGGATGGGCAGGGCCAGATCGCTTTCGCGCGCGATCGAGCTTTCGGGCACGTTCACGACCGACACGATCTTGTCTGCCTTGCCCTCGCAATAGCGCAGGGCCGCAAGCGTGTCGGCGGTTTCGCCCGACTGGCTGACGAACAGGGCCAGGCTGCGCTCGGGGATCGGCGGTTCGCGGTAACGGAATTCCGAGGCGATATCGACTTCGACGGGCATCTTGGCCAGTCGCTCGAACCAGTATTTCGCGGTCAGGCAGGCATAGAAGGCGGTGCCGCAGGCCACCATGGTCAGGCGGTCCAGCTTGGAGAAGTCCAGATCCTCGCCGGGCAGGCAGATCCGGTCGCTGGCCGCTGGCAGGCACGAGCGTATCGCTTCGGCGACCACCACCGGCTGCTCGGCGATTTCCTTGGCCATGTAGTGCTTGTGGCCGGCCTTGTCGGTGCGCGAGACATCCAGATTGATGCGGCGCATGTCGCGATTTGCCAGTTCGCCCCTTTCGTCGCGGATTTCCAGCGAGTTGCGGGTGACTATCGCCCGATCGCCCTCTTCCAGATAGGTGACCCTGTCGGTCAGCGGCGCCAGCGCAATGGCGTCCGAGCCCACATACATCTCGCCATCACCATGCCCGATGGCCAGCGGCGAGCCCTTGCGGGCGGCGACGATCAGGTCCTCTTCGCCATCGAACAGGAAGGCCAGCGCAAAGGCGCCTTCAAGCTGGTCGATGGTCTTGAATGCCGCCTGAACCGGGTCGAGACCGGACTTCATGTGATGCTCTGTCATCAGGGCAACGGTTTCCGTGTCGGTTTCGGTCTCGAACCGGAAGCCGTGGCTTGCGAGTTCGGCGCGAAGTTCGCGGTAGTTCTCGACGATCCCGTTGTGCACGACCGCGACTGACCCGGCGCGATGCGGGTGGGCGTTTTCAACGGATGGAACTCCGTGGGTGGCCCACCGGGTATGGCCGATCCCCGATTTGCCCGGAAGAGGATCATGCACCAGAAGATCGCTGAGATTGACCAGCTTGCCGACCGCCCTGCGGCGATCCAGCACCCCTTCGTTCACCGTCGCGATGCCCGCACTGTCATAGCCGCGGTATTCGAGCCGCTTCAGGGCCTCGACCAGAATGGGCGCGACTTCGTGTTTTCCAAGAACTCCAACAATTCCGCACATCGGTCAGGCCCCTTTTCCCCGGCGAGCTTTCTTTGCCTTCAGCATCTCGAACAGTTTGCGCGCGTAGCCGGGCTTGTTTTCCTGTTTGGCACGGGCCACGGCAAGCGCGTCCGCCTCGACGTCGCGGGTGACAACCGTGCCCGTAGCAGTCATCGCGCCATTGCCCACGCGCACCGGTGCGACCAGCATGGTGTTCGAGCCGATGAACACGTTTTCGCCGATCTCGGTGCGGTGCTTCATCACGCCATCATAGTTGCAGGTTATGGTGCCTGCGCCGATATTCGTGGCCGCCCCGACCGAGGCGTCGCCAATATAGCTGAGATGGTTGACCTTGGCGCCTTCGGCAATCTCGGCGTTTTTGATCTCGACGAAATTGCCGACGCGCGTGTTCTCGGCCAGTTCCGCTCCGGGGCGCAGTCGGGCATAGGGTCCAACCACGGACCCGCGGCTGACGTGACAGCCTTCGAGATGCGAAAAGGCGCGGATCGTGGCGCCGCTCTCCACCGTCACTCCGGGGCCGAACACGACGTTCGGCTCGATCACCGTATCGCGCCCGATCACCGTGTCGGCAGCGAGGTATACGGTTTCCGGCGCCATCATCGTCACGCCCAGTTCCAGCAATTCGGCACGCGCCCGGGCCTGGAACACCGCGTCCGCCGCCGCCAGTTCGGCGCGCGAGTTCACGCCCATGGTTTGCGCCTCGTCGCACGCCACGGCAGTAACCTTCAGGCCGCGCCGGCGGGCGATCTCGACCACGTCCGTCAGGTAGTATTCCTGCGCGGCATTGTCGTTTCCCACCTCGGAGATCAGAGAGAACAGCGTTTCCGCGTCACAGGCCATAAGACCGGAATTACAGAAGGTTATCGCCCGTTCTTCATCTGACGCATCCTTGTATTCGACGATCCGCTCCAGCGTGTCGCCCTGCATGACCAGTCGCCCGTAGCGCGCCGGGTCGGCGGCCTCGAAGCCGAGGATCACCAGATCATGTGTCTGCCGCGCCGAAACCATACGTTCCAGTGTGTCGGCTTGCAGAAATGGGGTGTCCCCGTAGAGCACCACGACATCGCCGGAGAAGCCGTTCAGCGCCTCGCGCGCCTGATCGACGGCATGGGCGGTGCCCAGTTGTTCCTCCTGCATGACGACGACCGCGTTCTCGTCTTCTTCCGTGGCTGCCTTGGCCACCTCCTCGGCCCCATGCCCGGCCACGACCACGGTCTTTTCCGGTGCAAGGGCGGCGCCGGCGCGCATGGCGTGGACCAGCATCGGGGTGTGGGCGATGGGGTGAAGAACCTTTGGTAGATCGGAATTCATCCTGGTGCCTTTACCCGCGGCAAGGATGACAAGGGCAATGCTCATGAAGATATTTTCTCTTTTGTTTTGCTGGCGACCGTTTTATCCGCTGAGAGCGAAGTCGCAAGCGGTTCCACGATCAAACAAGATTGCCGTTTGCAACAGGGCATGGCGGATTTCCGCCGAGCAAGGAGGCCGCATGCGAACGGTGATCTTCGATCTGGACGGGACCCTGGCGGACACGTCTGGCGACCTGCTGGCCGCGGCGAACCACTGTTTCCGGCAGATGGGGCATGGGGATGTTCTGGAGCCGGGACGAGACGCGCCGATTGCCCTGCGTGGCGGCCGGATGATGCTGACCCGGGGGCTGGAGCGGATAGGGGTCTATGCGGTCGAGACGGTTGACGCCTACTACCCCGTGTTGCTGGAGGCCTATGCCGAGGCGATCGATCATCATACCCAATTCTATCCGGGCGCCATGCAGGCGGTGGAGGCGCTGAAGGCCGCCGGCTATGGCGTCGGCATTTGCACCAACAAGCCCGAGGCGCTGGCGGATCTGCTTCTGCAGAGGCTCGGCGTGCGCAAGGTGTTCGATTCTCTGGTGGGGGCCGACACCCTGCCGGTGCGCAAGCCCGATCCCGAGCCGCTGCGCGAGGCGGCGCGCCGGGCTGGCGGAGATCCCGCGTTGTGCGTGCTGATCGGCGATTCCGATACCGACCGGAACACGGCCCGTGCGGCCGGGGTGCCGTCGGTTCTGGTGACATTTGGCCCATCCGGTGCCGAAATGGCCGCCTTGGAGCCCGAAGCCCTGCTGCATCACTTCGACGACTTGCCGGGGCTGATTCCGAACCTGATCGGTCAAGTGGTCTAGCGTTTCTGGCAGCAGGCGTTTCTCTCTTGACCGAAGGCATGGCCTGCCCCCACAAACAAGCCATGACCGAGCGATTTTCTGGCAGTTTCACCCAACAGGAGCCGATCCCGGAAGAGGCGATCGAGGCAGCCGTGGCCGTTCTGCGCCACGGGCGGTTGCACCGCTACAATCTTGCGCCCGGCGAACTGGGCGAAACCGCGCTGCTGGAACAGGAATTCGCGGCACAGGTGGGCGCGAAATACTGCCTGGCCGTGGCCTCGGGCGGCTACGCCCTGGCGACTGCGCTGCGGGCGGTTGAGGTCAAGCCGGGCGATCCGGTGCTGACCAACGCCTTCACACTGGCCCCCGTGCCCGGGTCGATTGCCTCGGTCGGGGCAAAGCCCATCTTTGTCGGGGTCACCGAGAGCCTCACGATCGATCTGGAAGACCTTGCGGCCAAGGCGGGGCGGGCGAAGGTGCTGCTGCTCAGTCACATGCGCGGGCATCTGTGCGACATGGACCGCTTGATGGAAATCTGCGACGCTGCGGGCATCACGGTGGTCGAGGATTGCGCGCACACGATGGGCGCGGCCTGGAACGGGGTGCCATCGGGGCGGCAGGGGGCGATCGGTTGCTATTCCTGTCAGACATACAAGCATGTCAACTCGGGCGAGGGCGGGCTGCTGGTCACCGATGACGAGGATCTGGCCGCGAAAGCGGTGATGCTGTCGGGCTCCTACATGCTTTACGAGCGGCACCTGG
This sequence comes from Ruegeria marisrubri, assembly GCF_001507595.1. Classification (GTDB taxonomy): domain Bacteria; phylum Pseudomonadota; class Alphaproteobacteria; order Rhodobacterales; family Rhodobacteraceae; genus Ruegeria; species Ruegeria marisrubri. Next base: position 55,410 of record NZ_LQBQ01000034.1, on the reverse strand, counting down.
CGGCGCCTCCGCCGGAGGTGTTCGAGCGGATCAAGTATGACACGCCCAACATCTCGGGGCGCATGGACAATCTGCGGGCGGCCATCCTGCGCCCGCAACTAAAGACCCTCGATGCGCAGGTCGAGCGGTGGAACGAGCGCTACCGCGTGATCGAGGAGGGTTTGCGTGGCACGCCGGGCCTGACCGTCATCGAACGGCCTGCGGCCGAGACCTATGTGGGGTCGTCGGTCCAGTTCTTGCTGCTCGACTGGTCAGAAGAACGCGTGGCCGAAGTCATCCGGCGCTGCGCGGAGCGCGGTGTCGAGTTGAAGTGGTTCGGCGGGGCCGAGCCTGTCGGCTTCACCTCGCGCTATGACAGCTGGCGCTACGCCGAAAGCGAGCCGATGCCGGAAAGCGACCGCATATTGGCCGGCATCATCGACATGCGGGTGCCGTTGACCTTTTCGCTGGAGGATTGCCGCCTGATAGCCCGCATCATCCGGGCCGAGGTCGGCGCCGTCCATCAATCCTGATCCGGCCGGCTGGCCGACACGCTTTCAAACTCCTGTCTCGCGCGCTTCTTTCATGAGGCGGCGTGTTTCGCGCCTTGGCGTCGCCGGGGCGCGAAAGCAATCGTTGACCGAAGCGGGATTCGCTGGTATTCGTTTATTGAACAGTTGTTCATTAACGCGAAAGAGGGAGAGCGCAGATGTTCACTGCGACTATGCAATTCGATCTGGGCGACGATGTGAACGCACTGCGTGAAATGGTGCATCGCTGGGCCCAGGAGCGGGTCAAGCCGATGGCGGCCGAGATCGACGCGAGCAACGAGTTTCCGAACCATCTGTGGAAGGAAATGGGCGATCTGGGCCTGCTCGGCATCACCGTCCCCGAAGAATACGGCGGGGCAGGCATGTCCTATCTGGCGCATGTCGTCGCTGTCGAGGAAATCGCGCGGGCCTCGGCCTCGGTTTCGCTGTCCTACGGTGCGCATTCCAACCTGTGTGTGAACCAGATCAAGCTGAACGGCAACGACGAGCAGAAGAAGAAATACCTGCCGCGCCTGATCTCGGGAGACCATGTGGGCGCGCTGGCCATGTCCGAGGCGGGCGCCGGTTCGGACGTGGTGTCGATGAAGCTGCGCGCCGAAAAGCGCAATGACCACTACCGCCTGAACGGCAACAAGTACTGGATCACCAACGGTCCCGACGCCGACACGCTGGTGGTCTATGCCAAGACCGACCCGGAGGCCGGGTCCAAGGGCATCACGGCCTTCCTCATCGAGAAAGAGATGAAAGGGTTCTCGACCTCGCCCCATTTCGACAAGCTGGGTATGCGGGGGTCGAACACGGCCGAACTGATCTTTGAAGACGTCGAAGTTCCCTTCGAAAACGTTCTGGGCGAAGAGGGCAAGGGCGTCGCCGTGTTGATGTCGGGCCTCGACTACGAGCGTGTGGTTCTGGCCGGGATCGGCACCGGCATCATGGCGGCCTGTCTGGACGAGATCATGCCCTACCTGGCCGAGCGCAAGCAGTTCGGCAAGCCGATAGGCACCTTCCAGTTGATGCAGGGCAAGATCGCCGACATGTACACCGCGATGAACTCGGCGCGGGCCTATATCTACGAGGTCGCCAAGGCCTGTGACCGGGGAGACGTGACCCGCCAGGATGCGGCGGCGTGCTGTCTCTACGCGTCCGAGCAGGCGATGGTTCAGGCCCACCAGGCCGTGCAGGCCATGGGTGGGGCCGGGTTCCTGTCGGATGCGGCGGTCAGCCGTATCTTCCGCGATGCCAAGCTGATGGAGATTGGCGCGGGCACCAGCGAAATCCGCCGGATGCTGATCGGGCGCGAGCTGATGAGCGAGATGCTCTGAATGAATAAACGCCCCGCGGCCGAGGGGCCCGCGGGGCGTTGTCGATCAAGGGATCAGAAGCGATGCACGTAGGACGCGGCGAACACCCACGGGTCGATTTCGACTGTGCCGATATCGGTACCGTTCAGCGAGACGTCCGAGTCGATGTCGATCCAGCGCACGTTCAGGCGCACGGCGCCGGCGTCCGAAACCATGTAGTCCAGACCTGCCTGCAGCGCGACACCAAACGAGTCGTCAACCTTGAGGTCACCCAGCGGCGACTCTTCGTCGAAGAAGGTGGTGTAGTTCAGACCGGCACCAACATAGGGTTTCCAAGCGCTGTTGGTCGGGAAGTGATAGTTCAGCGACAGGGTGGGCGGCAGGTGCTTGACGCTGCCCGCGTCGACGCTGCCGCCGAGGGTCACGTCATGTTCAAAGGGCGTCGCGGCCAGCAGCTCGATGCCCAGATTGTCCCGGATGAAGTATTCGACGGTAAAGATCGGGCGCACGTCCGAGTCGACCTCGGCGCTGAATCCGGCCAGCGTGCCGTTGTCGGATTTCGGATCCACATAGCCGACACCGACGCCGACGGTCCAGTCACCTTGCGATTGGGCGAAGGCAGGGGCGGACAGGGCGACCAGCGCGGTGGAGAGTGTCAAAATGGCGAATTTCTTGTTCATTCTCATGCCTTTGGGGTTGTTGACGCGGACAAATTAACTGCCGTGTCATGCCCTGACTCTGATCTGCATCAACTTCATGCGAATGGTCGGCGAGTTTCTGGCCGTGCAAGCCCCTGCAAAGAAAGGGGAAAACGCTTTGCGTCCCGCTGAGGTCATACCCGGTTTGCGCCCGGATGGTGGCTGGGACATCCCAGCACGCTTGAACATGGCGCGCCAGTGCCTGGCGCGCCCGGACGGGCAAACCGCGATCGTGGACCTGACAGGCGGGTCAAAGGGCATTGTGACCTTTGGTGCGCTGTCCGCCATGACCAATGGAATCGCCCGGGCGTTGCAGCGCCGAGTCCGGCCCGGCGACCGGGTGGGTGTTCTGCTCAGCCAGTCGCCCTGGTGCGCTGCCGCGCATCTGGCCATCTGGAAGATCGGCGCGATCTCGGTTCCCCTGTTCAAGCTCTTCGAGCGTGACGCACTGCGAACCCGCATCTCGGATGCCGGGCTGCAGATCGTTCTGACCGACGCCGACGGGGCGGGGCTGTTGGGCGATCTTGCGACCCCGCTGATCGCCGCCGAAATGGGGGAAGAGGGAGACCCGCTGCCCTTCGCCGACACCGGCCCCGAAGATCCGGCGGTGCTGATCTATACCTCCGGCACCACGGGCAGCCCCAAGGGCGCCCTGCATGGCCACCGCGTTCTGACCGGCCATCTGCCGGGAGTGTCCATCAGCCACAATCACTTGCGTAAGGGCGACTGCCTGTGGACGCCCGCCGACTGGGCATGGATCGGCGGGTTGTTCGATGTGCTCATGCCGGGGCTGGCACTGGGCATTCCGGTTGTCGCCGCGCGGCTGGACAAGTTCACCCCCGAAGCCTGCGCCGAGGTGATCTCGCGCGGTTGCGTGCGCAACGTGTTCTTTCCGCCGACCGCGCTGAGGATGCTCAAGGCGGCGGATCAGTCCATTCCGGGCCTGCGCTCGGTCGCCTCGGGCGGCGAACCGCTGGGTGCCGAGATGCTGGCCTGGGGAGAGAAAGCCTTTGGCCTGACGATCAACGAATTCTATGGTCAGACCGAATGCAACATGGTGGTGTCTTCCTGCGCGGAGGACTTCCCGGTTCGCCCGGGCTGCATCGGCAAGCCGGTGCCGGGGCACGAGGTTGCAGTGCTCGACCAGGCTGGCAACCCGACCGATGAAGAGGGCGATGTGGCCATCCGGCGCGGCTCGGCCTCGATGTTGCTGGAATACTGGCGCAACCCGCAGGCCACGGCCGAGAAGTTTCGCGGCGACTGGCTGATCACCGGCGACCGCGGCGTGTGGGAGGGCGACTATCTGCGCTTTGTCGGCCGCGAGGATGACGTGATCACTTCGGCTGGTTACCGTATCGGCCCGGCCGAGATCGAGGATTGCCTGCTGACCCACCCGGCCGTGGCCACGGTGGGCGTGGTCGGCAAGCCCGACCCGCTGCGGACCGAGATCGTCAAGGCCTATGTGGTTCTGAAACCTAGGGCCGAGGTCGGGGAACGCGAGCTTCAGGATTGGGTCAAGGACCGGCTTGCACATTATTCCTACCCAAGGGAAATCGCGTTTCTCGATGCGTTGCCGATGACGGTGACCGGCAAGGTGATACGCAAGGAACTGAAACGTCGCGCCGCGGCGGAACTGGAGGTTGAAAAGTGAAACTCACATCCAAGGCGATGCCCGCGTCCGAGGGCTTCAAGGCAAACCGCGCCGCGCATCTCGAGGCGCTGGCCCAGATCTCCGCCGCCGCCGAAGCCGCCCGCATGGGCGGGGGCGAGAAATCGCGCGCCCGGCACGAGGCGCGGGGCAAGATGTTGCCGCGCCGGCGGGTGGCGAACCTGCTGGATCCGGGTTCGCCCTTCCTCGAAATCGGCGCAACGGCGGCACATGACATGTATGACAATGCTGCCCCCTGTGCCGGCGTCATCGCGGGCATCGGCCGGGTGCAGGGGCAAGAGGTCATGGTGGTCTGCAACGACGCCACCGTGAAGGGCGGCACCTATTACCCGATGACGGTCAAAAAGCACCTGCGCGCGCAGGAGATCGCCGAGGAAAACCATCTGCCCTGCATCTATCTGGTGGACAGCGGCGGCGCGAACCTGCCCAACCAGGACGAGGTCTTTCCCGACCGCGACCACTTTGGCCGCATCTTCTACAACCAGGCGCGGATGTCGGCCCGCGGCATCCCGCAGATCGCCGTGGTCATGGGGTCGTGCACCGCAGGCGGCGCTTATGTGCCGGCCATGTCCGACGTGACCATCATCGTCAAGGAACAGGGCACGATCTTCCTGGCCGGCCCCCCTCTGGTCAAGGCGGCGACGGGCGAGGTCGTCAGCGCCGAAGACCTGGGCGGCGGCGACGTGCACACGCGCCTGTCTGGCGTGGCCGACTATCTGGCCGAGGATGATGCCCACGCGCTGGCGCTGGCGCGCCGGGCGGTGAAATCGCTAAACCGCCGCAAGCCTCAGACGGTGGACTGGGCCAGCCCCGAGGACCCGGCCTATGACCCCGAAGAAATCCTGGGCGTCGTGCCGGCCGATCTGCGCACTCCCTATGACATCCGCGAGGTGATCGCGCGCCTGGTCGATGGCTCGCGCTTCGACGAGTTCAAGCCGCGCTTCGGCGAGACGCTGGTGACCGGGTTTGCCCATGTCAAAGGCTGTCCCGTCGGGATCATCGCCAACAACGGCGTGCTGTTCTCCGAGGCCGCCCAGAAAGGCGCGCATTTCGTCGAGCTGTGCAGCCAGCGCAAGATCCCGCTGGTCTTCCTGCAAAACATCACCGGCTTCATGGTGGGCCGCAAATACGAGAACGAAGGCATCGCGCGGCACGGGGCCAAGATGGTGACGGCGGTCGCCACCACCAGCGTGCCCAAGATCACCATGCTGGTGGGCGGCTCCTTCGGGGCAGGCAATTACGGCATGGCCGGCCGCGCCTATCAGCCCCGCTTCCTGTGGACCTGGCCCAATTCCCGCATCTCGGTCATGGGCGGCGAACAGGCTGCGGGTGTTCTTGCCACCGTCAAACGCGACGGGATCGAACGCGCCGGGGGTACCTGGTCGGCCGAGGAAGAGGCCGAGTTCAAGCGCCCCACGCTCGAGATGTTCGAACGCCAGTCCCACCCGCTCTACGCCTCGGCGCGGCTGTGGGATGACGGCATCATCGACCCGCGCAAGAGCCGCGACGTGCTGGCCTTGTCGCTCAGCGCCGCGCTGAACGCACCCATCAAGGACACGCGCTTTGGCGTGTTCCGGATGTAGGCCCGTGCTTCATCTTTTGAAAAATACTCCGGGGGTCCGGGGGCAGAGCCCCCGGTCCGACGTCTGAAACAAAGGACCAACCCCATGTTCGACAAGATCCTGATTGCAAACCGCGGAGAGATTGCCTGCCGCGTCATGGAAACGGCCCAGTCCATGGGCGTCGCCTGCGTCGCCGTCTATTCCGATGCGGACGCAGCCGCCAAACATGTGAAGATGGCCGACGAGGCGGTGCATATCGGCGGCGCGGCTCCGGCTGACAGTTATCTGAAGGGCGACGTGATCATCCAGGCCGCGCTGGAGACCGGCGCGCAGGCCATCCACCCCGGCTATGGCTTTCTCTCGGAAAACCCCGATTTCGTCGAGGCGGTCGAGGCCGCCGGCCTTGTCTTCATTGGCCCGTCGGCCGACGCGATCCGCAAGATGGGCCTCAAGGACGCGGCCAAGGCGCTGATGGAAAAGGCAGGCGTGCCGGTCGTCCCCGGCTATCACGGCGACAACCAGGATCCCGAACACCTCTCGGGCGCGGCCGATGCCATCGGCTATCCGGTTCTGATCAAGGCCGTCGCCGGTGGCGGCGGCAAGGGGATGCGGCTGGTCGAGAAACCGGCGGATTTCGCCGCGGCACTGGACAGCGCCCGGGGCGAGGCCAGAACCGCCTTCGGCAATGATGCCGTGCTGGTCGAGAAATTCGTGGCCAAGCCCCGCCATATCGAGGTGCAGATCTTTGGCGACGGAACCCACGCCGTGCATCTTTTCGAGCGCGACTGCTCGTTGCAGCGTCGCCACCAGAAGGTGATCGAGGAAGCGCCGGCCCCCGGCATGACCCCCGAGATGCGCGAGGCGATGGGGCAGGCGGGCGTGCGCGCGGCCGAGGCCATCGGCTACAAGGGCGCGGGCACCGTGGAATTCATCGTCGATGCCTCCGAAGGGCTGCGCCCCGACCGCTTCTGGTTCATGGAGATGAACACCCGCCTGCAGGTCGAACATCCCGTGACCGAGGCGATCACCGGCGTCGACCTGGTGGAATGGCAGTTGCGGGTGGCAGCCGGGGAAAGCCTGCCCAAGCGGCAGGACGAGTTGGCGATCAATGGCCACGCCTTCGAAGCGCGACTTTACGCCGAGGACGTGCCAAAAGGATTCCTGCCCGCAACCGGCACCCTGACGCATCTTCAGTTCCCGGCGATCTGCCGCGCCGACAGCGGCGTCCGCGCGGGCGACACGATCAGCCCTTGGTATGACCCGATGATCGCCAAGGTCATCGTGCACGGGCCGACTCGCGAAGTGGCGCTGGCGACGATGAACCGCGCTCTGAACGAAACGCAGGTGGGCGGCACCGTCACCAACCTGGCCTTCCTGGGCGCACTGACCCGGCACAAGGGGTTTGCGGCAGGGGACGTCGATACCGGCCTCATCGGCCGCGATCTCGATGCGCTGGTGCAAGCGCCCATCGCAGAACCTCGCCATGTCGTGGCCGCAGCGATGACCGCGCTGGGGCTTACTGAGCCGAGCGATGACACCGGCTTTACCCTGTGGGTTCCGCTGCACCGCGCCGTGCATGTGGAGTGGCAGGACGAAGCAGTTGACCTCGATGTGCAGGTCGAGGGGCCGGATCGGCAGCTCTGGCAGGTCGGAGAGGCTCAGGTCGTCGCCGAGCGGCGCGACGGGCGATGGATGGTCGGCGGGCGGCCCATGCCCGACGTGGCGGTGTCGGGCTCGACCGTCACGGTGTTCGATGCTTACGGCTTGGCGTTCGAGGTGGTGGACCCGCTGGATCGCGACATCGGCGCGGCCGGGGATACCAATGTGATCGAGGCCCCGATGCCGGGGCTGGTCAAGGCGGTCTTCGCCGAGGCCGGGCAGGCGGTGAAAGAGGGCGACAGGCTGGCGACCCTCGAAGCGATGAAGATGGAGCACTCGCTGCTGGCCGCGCGCGATGGCGTGGTGGCCGAGGTTCTGGCCGCCGCCGGCAGCCAGGTCGAGGCCGGCGCCGCGCTGGTGCGTCTGGAAGAAGAATAGCGCAAGCCCGGATTGGGCTTGCCAAGTGGCCGCCGCCCGGGTTCCGTATCCGAACCGGGCAAATACAGGGAGTGGCAGAATGGACGAACGGGTCGAAATCTTTGAAGTGGGTCCGCGCGACGGCCTGCAGAATGAAAAGCGAGAGATTCCGGTCTCGGAAAAGATCGCCCTGGTCGATTGCCTCAGCCGGGCCGGGTTCAGCAGGATCGAGGTGGCCAGCTTCGTTTCGCCCAAATGGGTGCCGCAGATGGCCGGCAGCGCCGAGGTTCTGGCCGGTATCAGGCGCGCGCCTGGCGTCCGCTACGCCGCCCTGACACCGAACATGCGCGGCTACGAGGACGCGTTGGCCGCCAAGGCGGATGAGATCGCTGTCTTTGCATCGGCCTCGGAAGGGTTCTCCAAGGCCAACATCAACGCCACGATCGAGGAATCGATCGAGCGTTTCGTGCCGATCCTCGAGGCCGCGCGCCATATCGACCTGCCGGTGCGTGGCTATGTCTCGTGCGTCACCGACTGCCCCTATGACGGGCCGACGCCGCCCGAGAAGGTGGCCGAGGTGGCGGATCGGCTGTTCTCGCTGGGCTGTTATGAGATCTCGCTGGGCGACACGATCGGGCAGGGCACGCCCGACACGATCGCGCGCATGTTGCTGGCGGTGCGCGAGCGGGTGCCGGTGACCCGTCTGGCGGGCCACTACCACGACACGGCGGGCCGTGCGATCGACAACATCGACGCCTCTTTGTCTCTGGGCGTGCGGGTGTTCGACGCGGCCGTCGGCGGGCTGGGGGGATGCCCCTATGCACCCGGCGCGGCGGGCAATGTCGCGACCGAGAAGGTGGCGGCGCATCTGGAGCGGCTGGGCTACCAGACCGGGCTGGACGCCTCGGTCTTGCAGGAAGCAGCTGATATGGCCCGCGCCATGCGGGCGGGATGAGGAATGGACATGTTTGAAACGGTTGCCATCGAAACCGACGCCCGTGGCGTCGCGACCCTGACACTCAACCGGCCCGAAAAGCACAATGCGATGTCGGCGCAGATGCTGGCGGACCTGACCGCCGCGGCAATGCAGCTGGGCGAGGATGACGCCGTTCGCGTGGTGATCCTGACAGGCGCCGGCAAGACCTTCTGTGCCGGAGGCGATCTGGGCTGGATGCAGGACCAGATGGCGGCCGACCCGGAAACCCGCTTTGTCGAGGCCCGCAAGCTGGCCGAGATGCTGCAGGCGATCAATACGCTGCCCAAGCCGGTGATCGGCGCGCTGCAGGGCAATGCCTTTGGCGGGGGTGTCGGCATGGCCTCGGTCTGTGACATCGCGATCGGGGTGGACAGCCTGAAGATGGGCCTGACCGAAACGCGCCTTGGGCTGATTCCGGCAACCATCGGACCCTATGTCGTAGCCCGCATGGGCGAGGCGCGGGCGCGGCGGGTGTTCATGTCGGCGCGCCTGTTCGACGCGGCCGAGGCAGTCGAGCTGGGGCTGCTGGCCAAAGCGGTGCCCGCCGATCAACTGGCCGATGCGGTCGAGGCCGAGGTTCTGCCCTATCTCTCCTGCGCGCCCGGCGCCGTGGCCTCGGCCAAGCAGCTGGTGCGCGATCTGGGGCCAAGGGTGGATGACGCGGTGATCGACCACACGATCCGGGCGCTTGTCGACCGCTGGGAGACGGAAGAGGCCCGCGAGGGAATCAGTGCCTTTTTCGACAAGCGAAAACCTGCATGGAACAAACAGGTTTGACGCTTGTTGCCCGGCGGTAGCCGTTTGCGAAAATTTCTGAAAATCCGGGCCACTGGTGCGCTGATTTAACCACCCTCAGGCGCGTGTGCTTGGTTGACCCTCTGGGCCTGCGCGGCTAGAGAATGGCCAGTCAACACGCCAATTGACGGCGCGTCCCGGTCGGGATGCGCAGGAAAGGAGCCACTCGTGGAAGAGCTGTTGCGGGAATATCTCCCGATCCTGGTGTTTCTGGCCGTAGCCGTCGGCCTTGGTATCGTCCTGATTCTCGCGGCTGTCGTTCTCGCCGTCCGCAATCCCGACCCCGAAAAGGTCAGCGCCTATGAATGCGGCTTCAACGCATTCGATGACGCCCGGATGAAATTCGATGTCCGGTTCTATCTGGTCTCGATCCTCTTCATCATCTTCGACCTCGAAATCGCCATGCTGTTTCCCTGGGCCGTGGGCTTCAAGGATCTCAGCGACGTGAGCTTCTGGTCGATGATGGTATTCCTGGCGGTGCTGACCATCGGCTTTGCCTATGAATGGAAGAAAGGGGCCCTGGAATGGGAGTGATGACCGGGGCCAACACGGCCGGAGTGGACAAGGAAGTCGCCACCCAGGCTCTGAATGCCGAGTTGCAGGACAAGGGTTTCCTGCTGACCTCGACCGAGGACATCATCAACTGGGCGCGCACCGGCTCGCTGCACTGGATGACCTTCGGCCTCGCCTGCTGCGCGGTCGAGATGATGCATACCTCGATGCCGCGCTATGACGCCGAGCGGTTTGGTATTGCGCCGCGTGCATCCCCGCGCCAGTCGGACGTGATGATCGTGGCAGGCACCCTGACCAACAAGATGGCCCCCGCTCTGCGCAAGGTCTACGACCAGATGCCCGAGCCGCGCTATGTGGTCTCGATGGGCTCCTGCGCCAATGGTGGCGGGTATTATCACTATTCCTATTCGGTGGTGCGCGGCTGCGACCGCATCGTTCCGGTGGACATCTACGTTCCCGGCTGCCCGCCGACCGCCGAGGCGCTGCTCTATGGTCTGTTGCAACTGCAACGCAAGATCCGCCGCACCGGCACCATCGTGCGCTGAGGAGGGACCCCGATGAGCGAAGCACTCAAGGAACTTGGCGCGCTGATCGAGATCAAGCGGCCCGACTGCGTTCTGTCATGGGACGTGAGCTTTGGTGAACTGAACGTCGATGTGGCCCCGTCAAACCTGGTCGAATTCGTCGAGTATCTGAAGTCTGATCAGAACTGCAAGTTTTCGACCCTCGTGGACATCACTGCAGTGGACTATCCCGAGCGGGCCAAGCGGTTCGACGTCGTCTATCACTTTCTCTCGATGTATCAGAACCATCGCATCCGGCTGCGGGTCTCGATCCGTGAGGACGAGATGGTGCCCTCGATCGTCGATGTGCACCCTTCGGCCAACTGGTTCGAGCGCGAAGTGTTCGACATGTTCGGCATCCTGTTCTCGGGCCACCCTGACCTGCGGCGCATCCTGACCGACTATGGGTTCCGAGGATATCCGCTGCGCAAGGATTTCCCGACCACCGGTTACACCGAGGTGCGCTATGACGAAGCGCAGAAGCGCGTTGTCTATGAGCCGGTCTCGCTGGTTCAGGAATACCGCCAGTTCGACTTCATGAGCCCGTGGGAGGGTGCAAACTACATTCTGCCGGGGGATGAAAAGCAGGAGACCAAGTAAATGGGCGGCATCTGGTGGCTGATCCTTTCGGCGCTGACAATCATCCCGATGGTAAAGCTGTTGCCGTTCTTCGGGATCAACAAATACTGGGCGCTGGCCTGTCTGGTTCCCTTCGGCACGATCGCCCTTTTGTGGTGGATGGGCTTGAAGCTGCAGGAACTGGAGCGCCGCTGAGATGCTGACGTTGCTTGGAGAACTGGTTGTCATTGGGGCTCTGGGCGCGTTGTTGGCCGGGGCGGCGGTGAAAGCGGCAGAAGCCGAAAGGGTCCGTGTCCGGGCCGAGGCAAAAAAGAAAAACCGGGGGCGGCGCTTAGGCCCTCGCTTGCCGGACCGGTCCGGCGCGAATGGAACAGCCGGGGGTGATCCCCGGACAGGAGAGACACGATGATGGATGGCGGCAAGGGCTTCGAAGACGCTCTGACGGGCGAGCAGAAGATCCGCAACTTCAACATCAACTTCGGCCCGCAGCACCCTGCGGCCCACGGCGTGTTGCGTCTGGTGCTGGAACTGGACGGCGAGATCGTCGAACGCTGCGACCCGCATATCGGCCTGCTGCACCGCGGCACCGAGAAGCTGATGGAAAGCCGCACCTACCTGCAGAACCTGCCGTATTTCGACCGTCTCGACTATGTCGCGCCGATGAACCAGGAACACGCCTGGTGTCTGGCCATCGAGAAGCTGACCGGGGTCGAGGTGCCGCGCCGCGCCTCGCTGATCCGGGTTCTGTATTCGGAAATCGGCCGCATTCTGAACCATTTGCTGAACGTGACCACGCAGGCGATGGACGTGGGCGCGCTGACCCCGCCGCTCTGGGGTTTTGAAGAGCGTGAAAAGCTGATGGTGTTCTATGAGCGGGCCTGCGGCGCGCGCCTGCACGCGGCCTATTTCCGCCCCGGTGGTGTGCATCAGGACCTGCCGCCGGAACTGTTGGACGATATCGAGGCCTGGAGCCACGAATTCCCGAACGTTCTGGACGATATCGACGGCCTGCTGTCGGAAAACCGCATTTTCAAGCAGCGCAACTGCGATATCGGTGTGGTGACCGAGGACGATATCCAGAAATACGGGTTTTCGGGTGTGATGGTGCGCGGCTCGGGCCTGGCTTGGGACCTGCGCCGGGCCCAGCCCTATGAATGCTACGATGAGTTCGAGTTCCAGATCCCCGTCGGCAAGAACGGCGACTGCTATGATCGCTATCTCGTCCGCATGGAGGAGATGCGCCAGTCGATCTCGATCATCCGTCAGGCCATCGCCAAGCTGCGCGACTGCCCCGGTGACGTTCTGGCCCGTGGCAAGATCACGCCGCCGAAACGGTCGGACATGAAGACCTCGATGGAAAGCCTGATCCATCACTTCAAGCTGTATACCGAAGGGTTCCACGTGCCCGCGGGCGAGGTCTATGCCGCCGTCGAAGCGCCCAAGGGCGAGTTCGGGGTCTATCTTGTCGCCGACGGCACCAACAAGCCGTATCGCGCCAAGCTGCGCGCGCCCGGATACCTGCACCTGCAAGCCATGGATCACGTCGCCAAGGGCCATCAACTGGCCGACGTCGCGGCCATCATCGGAACCATGGACGTCGTTTTTGGAGAGATTGACCGCTAATGCTCCGCCGCCTGCATCACGAACAACCCGAAAGTTTCGCCTTTACGCCCGCCAATCAGGCCTGGGCCGAGGCGCAGATCACCAAGTATCCCGAAGGCCGCCAGGCCAGCGCGATCATTCCGCTGCTCTGGCGTGCGCAGGAGCAGGAAGGCTGGCTGTCGCGCCCGGCGATCGAATATGTGGCCGACATGCTGGACATGGCCTATATCCGGGCGCTCGAGGTGGCCTCGTTCTACTTCATGTTCCAGCTGCAGCCAGTTGGTTCCATTGCGCATATTCAGGTTTGCGGCACGACCTCGTGCATGATCTGCGGCGCCGAGGACCTGATCGCCGTCTGCAAGGAAAAGATCGCCGAAAAGCCGCATACTGTTTCGGCGGACGGCAAGTTTTCGTGGGAAGAGGTGGAATGCCTCGGTTCGTGCACGAACGCGCCCATGGCCCAGATCGGCAAGGACTACTACGAAGACCTGACCGCTGAAAAGTTCGCGCAGATCATCGATGATCTGGCCGCCGGCAAGGTTCCGGTGCCGGGTCCGCAGAACGGCCGCTACGGGGCAGAGCCGCTCAAGGGGCTGACCAGTCTGACGGAGTATGAAAGCGGCAAGACCCAGTACAACGCCAGCGTCCAGCTTGCGGTGGAACTCGGCGATACCGTCAAGCGGATCGACGGGACCGAGGTGCCGTTGCTGACACCGTGGCTCAAGGACAAGCCCAAGCCTGCGGCCAAGGCGAAACCCAAGGCCGCGCCGAAAAAGGAGCCCGCGCCGGCGGCCAAGGTCGAAGCGCCCAAGGTCAAGCCGTCTGCGCCGCTGCCGGGGCAGGAGGAACTGGCCGCCCGCAAGGGAACCTGGCGCTACGAAGGCACTACGACCACTGAAGCCGAAGAAGGCCAGCCGCCGCTGTTGAAAGCGGCCCGCGAGGGCGGAGCTGACGATCTGAAGCTTTTGAAGGGCGTTGGCCCCAAGCTGGAGGAGAAGCTGAACGATCTGGGAATTTTCCATTTCGACCAGATCGCGGCCTGGACTCCTGATCAAGTAGCCTGGGTGGACGAGCGGCTGAGCTTCAAGGGCCGGATCGAACGGGACAATTGGATAGAACAGGCAGCCAGCCTGGCGGCGGGTGAAGAAACCGAGTTCGCCAAACGGGCCAAGAAGGAAGGGATCTACGACGAGTAGACCTTGGACACTGGAAACTAGGGACGCTTCCTTTCCGGGGGCGTCGGGATGAGCCGGAAGCGATGAGCACGGACAGGGAACACGCCATAGCCCGCAAGGGCCGCCACATCGGACTGGTCATTGCCGTGACCATGGTGGCTTGGCTTGCGCTGACCCTTTTCATCGGCCCCGCGCTGGAATTGCCGGGCCGCTTTGCGCTGCTGTTCGATTTTGCCGCGCTGGCCGGTCTCATCTATGCGGTGATCAACATTTTTCAACTCTGGCGCATGCGTCAGGACAGCCAAAGGTAGGCAAGCATGCTGAAGGATCAGGACAGGATCTTTACCAATATCTACGGGATGCATGAGCGCAGCCTGAAGGGCGCGCAGGCCCGTGGTCATTGGGACGGCACCGCCGACATCATCGCCAAGGGGCGCGACTGGATCATCCAGACGATGAAGGACAGCGGTCTGCGCGGCCGCGGCGGCGCGGGCTTTCCGACGGGTCTGAAATGGTCTTTCATGCCCAAGGAAAGCGATGGCCGGCCGGCTTACCTGGTGGTGAACGCCGACGAGTCGGAGCCCGGCACCTGCAAGGACCGCGAGATCATGCGCCACGATCCGCACACGCTGATCGAGGGCTGCCTGATCGCGTCTTTCGCGATGAATGCGCATACCTGCTACATCTACATCCGTGGCGAGTACATCCGCGAACGCGAAGCCCTGCAGGCCGCGATCGACGAAGCCTATGACGCGGGACTGCTGGGCAAGAACGCAGCTGGTTCGGGCTGGGATTTCGACCTTTATCTGCATCATGGCGCAGGCGCCTATATCTGCGGCGAGGAAACCGCCCTGATCGAAAGCCTTGAAGGCAAGAAGGGCATGCCGCGCATGAAGCCGCCGTTCCCGGCGGGCGCGGGCCTGTATGGCTGTCCGACCACCGTGAACAACGTGGAATCCATCGCCGTCGTGCCCACCATCCTGCGTCGTGGCGCCGAGTGGTTCGCCGGTTTCGGCCGCGCCAACAACTCGGGCACCAAGCTGTTCGCCATCTCGGGTCACGTCAACAACCCCTGCGTCGTCGAAGAGGCGATGTCGATTTCCTTCGAGGAACTGATCGAAAAGCATTGCGGCGGCGTTCGCGGCGGCTGGGACAATCTGCTGGCGGTGATCCCCGGTGGTTCGTCCGTGCCCTGCGTGCGCGGCGAGAACATGCGCGATGCGATCATGGATTTCGACTATCTTCGGAACGAACTGGGCTCGGGCCTCGGCACCGCCGCAGTGATCGTGATGGACAAGCAGACCGACATCATCAAGGCGATCTGGCGTCTGTCCAAATTCTACAAGCACGAAAGCTGTGGTCAATGCACGCCGTGCCGCGAGGGCACCGGCTGGATGATGCGGGTGATGGACCGCCTGGTGCGCGGCGAGGCCGAGTTGGAAGAGATCGACATGCTGTTCGACGTGACCAAACAGGTCGAAGGCCACACGATCTGCGCCCTCGGTGACGCGGCGGCCTGGCCGATCCAGGGCCTGATCCGCAACTTCCGCGAAGAGATCGAGGATCGCATCAAGGCCCAGAAATCGGGCCGCATGGGCGCGATGGCTGCGGAGTAACCCGAATGCAGTTGGTTGCCGAATATACCCACGCGATCGCCTCACTGGTGATCTTTGCCTTGCTGGTTCTGGCCCTGTCGCCGTTTTCGGCACTGGCCAAGCAGGGCAGGGGGCTGGCGCCCGGCGCCACGCCCGAGCAGGATTATTCGGACAAGGCCTATCGCCTGAACCGCGCCTATCTGAACGGCACCGAAACGCTGCCGGCCTTTCTGGCCGTGACGCTGGCGGCGATCCTGTTGGGTGCGAACCCGTTCTGGGTCAATCTGCTGGCCTCACTGGCGTTGGTGGCCCGTGTCGCGATGCTGATCGTGCACCTGCGCGGCATCGGCAAACCGCATAGCGGCCTTCGTTCGGTTTTCTATGTGGCCGGGTGGGCCTGCATGGTCGGTCTGGCAATTCTGGCATTGGTGGCTGCGTTTTGATCGGATGTGAAACATATCGCAGGCTCTGGTCAGCGAGGGCGGTGGGGGCGCTTGCCGTACTCGCGCTTGTCGCGGGATGCGGGCAGAGCAAGGAGGACCGGATCCTGTTCGATGGCCACTACTTCAAGACCAAGGCCAAGGTGGTGGACAAGCGGGTCACTCTTGCGGACTTCACCGTCCGGGTCGATGACGTATCCGCCTCGCTCGACGGTGCGCGCGAAGCCGGCCGCTATGCCGGGACGCGTTACTGCATCGAGAATTACGGCACCTCCCGCATCAAGTGGAAGGTCGGGCCGGACACCGAGCCCCAGCAACTGCGGGTCGTCGATGATACTCTGACCTTCGCGGGAACCTGCCAGAGACCATGATCCGCCGCGCCGCATATCCTTGCCACCGGGCAGCTGCGCTGACTGCAGGCTGTGCCGTCAAGGCTGTGCTGCTGGCCGCGATGCTGCTTGGGCCGGCGGCGGCTCAGGCCAAGCCGCCCTTGCGCGAAGTCAAGGAGATCGATGACGAGCTCTACTACATCGCGGTCGCAAAAGAGATTTCGGACCTGTGCGGCGACATCAGCGGGCGCCGGATGAAGGCGATCGGGGTGATGTGGAACTTGCGGTCCAAGGCGAACAGGCTGGGCTACTCGGACGCTGAAATTCGGGCCTATGTCGAATCCGACGCGGAAAAGGCGCGGATGCGGGCCAAGGGTGAGGCGTTTCTTGCCCGGCACGGCGTCTCTTACGAAAAACCGGAAACATTCTGTGCGCTGGGGCGTGCGGAAATCGAAAGAAACAGCGCGATCGGCGTGTATTTGAGGGCGAATTGAAAGCCATGTCTGACCTTCGCAAGATCAACATCGACGGCATAGAGATCGAAGTGGATGGGGCGATGACCCTGATCCAGGCCTGTGAACAGGCCGGCGTCGAGGTGCCGCGCTTCTGCTATCACGAGCGTCTGTCGATCGCGGGCAACTGCCGCATGTGCCTTGTCGAGGTCGTGGGCGGCCCGCCGAAACCGGCGGCCTCGTGCGCGATGCAGGTGCGCGACCTGCGCCCCGGCCCGGAAGGCCAGCCGCCCGTGGTCAAGACCAACTCTCCCATGGTCAAGAAGGCCCGCGAGGGGGTGATGGAGTTCATGCTCATCAACCACCCGCTGGACTGCCCGATCTGCGACCAGGGCGGCGAATGCGACCTGCAGGATCAGGCGATGGCCTATGGTCTGTCCGGAACCCGCTTCAAGGAAGCCAAGCGCGCGGTTGACGACCTGGATCTCGGGCCTCTGGTTTCGACCGCGATGACCCGCTGCATCTCGTGCACACGCTGTGTGCGCTTCACCACCGAGGTGGCAGGGATCAACCAGATGGGCCAGACCGGCCGTGGCGAGGATGCCGAGATCACGTCCTACCTGAACCAGACGCTGGATTCGAACCTGCAGGGCAACATCATCGACCTGTGCCCGGTGGGGGCGCTGACGTCCAAGCCCTATGCCTTCACCGCGCGTCCGTGGGAACTGACCAAGACCGAGACCATCGACGTGATGGATGCGCTGGGCTCGAACATCCGCGTCGATACCAAGGGCCGCGAGGTCAAGCGCATCCTGCCGCGCAACCATGATGGCGTGAACGAGGAATGGATTTCCGACAAGACCCGTTTCGTCTGGGACGGCCTGCGCCGTCAGCGTCTGGACAGCCCCTACATCCGCGAGAATGGCAAGCTGCGCAAGGCCAGCTGGTCCGAGGCGCTGTCGGCTGCCGCCGCGGCGATGAAGGGCAAGAAGGTCGCCGGCCTGATCGGTGATCTGGCCCCGGTCGAGGCCGCTTTTGCCCTCAAGCAGTTGATCGAGGGGCTGGGCGGCCAGGTGGAATGCCGCACCGACAACGCGCGTCTGCCGATCGGCAACCGCTCGGGCTATGTCGGCAATGTGGCGATCGAAGAGATTGACACCGCCAAGGAAATCATCCTGATCGGCTCGAACCCGCGCGACGAAGCGCCGGTTCTGAACGCCCGCATTCGCAAGGCATGGCTGGCTGGTGCTACCGTCAAGGTGATCGGCCCGGCCGCCGACCTGACCTATGAATACGAGCATCTCGGCGATGACCGCGAGGCGCTGGCCAAGGCGACGGCCTCGGAAGGGGCCATCGTGATCGTCGGGCAGGGTGCAGTGCGCGAAGCTGATGGCCTGGCCGTTCTGGCCGCCGCGCAGGCGCTGTCGGGTCGGATGCTGGTGCTGCACACCGCCGCGTCGCGCGTCGGCGCCATGGACGTTGGCGCTGTCACCGAAGGTGGCATGGAGGCCGCGATCGAGGGTGCCGAGGTGATCTACAGCCTGGGCGCGGACGAGGTCGAAATCGACGCCGGACCCTTCGTCATCTACCAGGGCAGCCACGGCGACCGGGGCGCACACCGCGCAGACGTGATCCTGCCGGGTGCGGCCTATACCGAGGAAAACGGTCTGTTCGTGAACACCGAAGGCCGCCCGCAACTGGCGATGCGTGCCGGGTTCGCTCCGGGCGAAGCCAAGGAGAACTGGGCCATTCTGCGCGCCCTGTCGGCTGAACTGGACGCGACGCTGCCCTATGACACGTTGGCACAGCTGCGCCGCAAACTGGTCGAGGCAGTTCCGCACCTGGCCAATATCGACGAAGTTCCCGCCAACGAGGTCCAGCCGCTTGAAAAAGGACCGCTGGGTCAGGCGACCTTCCGTCATGCGATCAAGGATTTCTACCTGACCAACCCGATTGCGCGGGCCTCGCAGCTGATGGCCGAACTGTCGGCGCTGGCAAAGGCGCGCAACAACCAGAAGATCGCGGCGGAATGACCCTGCAGACCGTCATATCGCCTTCTGCCGGCAACGCGCCGGTGGCGTGCCTGCCGATGGCGGGCCGCGCGCGGGCAGGCGTGCCCGGGACGGCGCGGATTTTGAACAAAGAGGGTGGCGCAAGGGCGGCGGATGCTGTTTACACCGACGCGCCATCCAAGCCGCAAGAATTGCGGGCCGGCGGTCTCGGACCCGGTCGCGAGAGGCGCGGAAAACGGAATACCCACGGTGTGAGGACCAATGGCTGAATTCTTTAACACCCCAGTCGGCATCGCCGCGATCATACTGGCACAAGTGCTTGCAGTTGTTGCCTTCGTGATGATCTCGCTCCTTTTCCTGGTCTATGGCGACCGCAAGATCTGGGCTGCGGTCCAGATGCGCCGCGGCCCGAACGTGGTGGGCGTCTATGGCCTGCTGCAATCGGTAGCCGACGCGCTGAAATACGTGGTCAAGGAGGTGGTCATTCCCGCCGGCGCCGACCGCACCGTGTTCATCCTTGCGCCGCTGACCTCCTTTGTGCTGGCGATGATCGCCTGGGCGGTGATCCCGTTCAACGATGGCTGGGTTCTGTCGGATATCAACGTGGCCATCCTCTATGTCTTCGCCGTCTCGTCGCTTGAGGTTTACGGCGTGATCATGGGGGGATGGGCGTCGAACTCGAAATACCCGTTCCTGGGGAGCCTGCGTTCAGCCGCCCAGATGATCTCTTACGAGGTGTCCATCGGCCTGATCATCATCGGCGTGATCATCTCGACCGGTTCGATGAACTTTGGCGACATCGTGCGCGCTCAGGACACCGGCTGGGGCTTCTTCGGCTGGTACTGGCTGCCGCATTTCCCGATGGTGTTCCTGTTCTTCATCTCGGCCCTGGCCGAAACCAACCGCCCCCCGTTCGACCTGCCCGAGGCTGAATCGGAACTGGTGGCCGGCTATCAGGTCGAATATTCGGCCACGCCCTTCCTGCTGTTCATGGCGGGCGAATACATCGCCATCTTCCTGATGTGCGCGCTGACCTCGCTGCTGTTCTTTGGCGGCTGGCTGTCGCCGATCCCGGGCCTGCCCGATGGCGTGCTGTGGATGGTCGGCAAGATGGCGTTCTTCTTCTTCCTCTTCGCGATGGTCAAGGCGATCACGCCCCGCTACCGCTATGACCAGCTGATGCGGCTGGGCTGGAAGGTCTTCCTGCCGTTCAGCCTGGTGTGGGTGGTCTTCGTCTCCTTCGCGGCGAAATTCGACTGGTTCTGGGGCATCTTCGCCCGCTGGAGCGTTGGAGGCTGACAATGGCAAACATCGACTATACCCGCGCGGCCAAATACTTCCTGCTCCAGGATTTCTGGGTCGGCATGAAGCTGGGGTTGAAGTACTTCTTCGCCCCCAAGGCCACGGTGAACTATCCGCACGAAAAGGGCCCTCTGTCCCCGCGTTTCCGGGGTGAGCACGCGCTGCGCCGCTATCCCAACGGCGAGGAACGCTGCATCGCCTGCAAACTGTGCGAGGCGATCTGCCCGGCGCAGGCCATCACGATTGACGCCGAGCCGCGCGAGGACGGCAGCCGCCGCACCACGCGCTATGACATCGACATGACCAAGTGCATCTATTGCGGTTTCTGTCAGGAAGCCTGCCCGGTAGATGCGATCGTCGAGGGGCCGAATTTCGAATTCGCCACCGAAACCCGCGAAGAGCTGTTCTATGACAAGGAGAAACTCCTCTCGAACGGTGAACGCTGGGAGGCCGAGATCGCCCGCAACCTTGAACTGGATGCGCCCTACCGATGACCGACGCGCCGAAAAACCCGTTCGAGCTGATGATGCAGCAGGCTCATGACATGGCCAAGGCGTTCAACCCGGCCTTGGAAAGCTTCTCACCCAAGGAGTTCGAAGCGCTGTGGCCGACCATGCCCAAAGAGGCGATGGAGATGATGTTCGGCAACACCGTCAACAAGGATGGGCTGGATGCCAAGACCCGGTTGCTGCTGACGCTGGCCGGGCTGACGATGCAGGGCGCGCAGGCCGATACGGCGGTGCGCCAGACCGTGCGCCACGCCCTCGAGGCGGGCGCCAAGAAACAAGAGATCGTGGAAGCGATCGGTCAGATGTCGGTGTTTGCCGGCATCCCGGCCATGACCCGCGCGCTGGAACTGGCGCAGGAGGCCATGGGCGAAAAAGGGGACGATGACCAATGAGCGTATTTGCCTTTTACCTCTTTGCCATCAGTGCCATCACCGGGGGGCTGTTCACCGTGATCAGCCGTCAGCCGGTGCATTCGGTGCTGTGGCTGATCCTGGCCTTCATCTCGTCGGCAGGGCTGTTCGTTCTGCTGGGCGCGGAATTCGTCGCGATGCTGCTGGTCATCGTCTATGTCGGTGCGGTCGCGGTGCTGTTCCTGTTCGTGGTGATGATGCTGGACGTGGACTTTGCCGAGCTCAAGGCCGAGATGGCGCGCTACATGCCGCTGGCCCTGCTGATCGGTCTGGTGATCCTGATGCAGTTCGTCATGGCCTATGGCGCGTGGGAAAGCGCGCATGGCGCGGCCGGGCAGCTGGCGCAGCCGGTTCCGGCGGATCGCCACAACACCGAGGCGCTGGGCCTCATCATTTACGACCAATATTTCCTTCTGTTCCAGTTGGCGGGCCTGATCCTGCTGGTTGCGATGATCGGTGCGATCGTGTTGTCCATGCGTCACCGCAAGGACATCAAGCGTCAGGACGTCGTCGCCCAGATGATGCGCGACCCGGCCAAGGCGATGGAACTCAAGGACGTGAAACCGGGGCAGGGGCTGTGAGACGATGATCGGACTTGAACATTACCTAACCGTCGCGGCGACATTGTTCGTCATCGGCATCTTCGGTCTCTTCCTGAACCGCAAGAACGTCATCATCCTGCTGATGAGCATCGAATTGATGCTGTTGGCGGTCAACATCAACCTCGTGGCCTTCTCGTCCTTCCTGGGCGATCTCGTGGGGCAGGTCTTTACGCTGTTCGTGCTGACCGTCGCCGCCGCCGAGGCCGCCATCGGCCTGGCCATCCTGGTCTGCTTCTTCCGCAACCGCGGTACCATCGCGGTGGAAGACGTCAACATGATGAAGGGGTAAGGGATCATGGAAACGACCATCCTGTTTGCCCCTCTGGTGGGCGCCATCCTCTGCGGGTTCGGCTGGAAGTTCATCGGCGAGAAAGCCGCGCTGTGGACGGCCACCGGCCTGCTGTTCCTGGCCTGTATCCTCAGCTGGATCGTGTTCTTCAGCTTTGACGGGCACACCCAGCAGATCGAGATCATGCGCTGGATCGAAAGCGGCTCGCTCTCGACCTCGTGGGCCATCCGCCTCGACCGGTTGACCGCGATCATGCTGATCGTGGTGACCACGGTGTCAGCGCTCGTGCATCTCTACAGCTTCGGCTACATGGATCACGACCCGCAATGGCGCGAGGGCGAAAGCTACAAGCCGCGTTTCTTCGCCTATCTCAGCTTCTTCACCTTCGCCATGCTGATGCTGGTGACCTCGGACAACCTGGTGCAGATGTTCTTTGGCTGGGAAGGCGTGGGCGTCGCATCCTACCTGCTGATCGGCTTCTATTATCGCAAGCCCTCGGCAAATGCGGCGGCGATGAAAGCGTTCATCGTCAACCGAGTGGGCGACTTCGGCTTTGCGCTGGGGATCTTCGCGCTGTTCTTCCTGACCGACAGCATCAACTTCTCGGACATCTTCGCCGCCGCGCCTGCGCTGGCCGAAAGCAAGCTGACCTTCCTGTGGGGTGAGTGGACCTCGGTCGAGGTGGTCTGCGTTCTGCTGTTCATCGGCGCGATGGGCAAATCGGCACAGCTGATCCTGCACACCTGGTTGCCGGACGCGATGGAAGGCCCGACACCGGTTTCGGCGCTGATCCACGCCGCGACCATGGTGACCGCCGGTGTGTTCCTGGTCTGCCGCATGTCGCCGCTTTACGAATTCGCGCCGGGCGCCGCGGCCTTCGTGACGGTGCTGGGGGCCAGCACGGCCTTCTTCGCTGCGACCGTGGGTCTGGTTCAGACCGACATCAAGCGCGTGATCGCCTATTCGACCTGTTCGCAGCTGGGCTACATGTTCGTGGCTGCGGGTGTGGGCATGTATTCGGCGGCCATGTTCCACCTGTTCACGCACGCCTTCTTCAAGGCGCTGCTGTTCCTTGGTGCAGGTTCGGTAATCCACGCCATGCATCACGAGCAGGACATGATGAACTATGGCAACCTGCGCAAGAAGATCCCCTATACCTTCTGGGCGATGATGATCGGCACGCTGGCCATCACCGGCGTCGGCATCCCGCTGACCCACATCGGTTTCGCCGGTTTCCTCAGCAAGGACGCCATCATCGAGAGCGCCTATGCGGGCGGATCGTCCTACGGCTTCTGGCTGCTGGTGATCGCCGCCGCCATGACCTCGTTCTACAGCTGGCGCCTGATCTTCCTGACCTTCTACGGCGAAGAGCGGGGCGACAAGCATACGCATGAACATGCGCATGAAAGCCCGATGACCATGCTGGTGCCGCTGGGTGCCCTGTCGCTTGGGGCAATCTTTGCTGGCATGATCTGGTACGGCCAGTTCTTCGGTCACGCCGATCAGGTCGGCAAGTTCTACGGCATCCCGATGTCGGGCGCCGAGGTTCACGCCGAGGCAAACGATCACGGCTCCGAGGCCGAAGCCGGCCACGGCGAGGACACCGCGCATGCGGCGACCTCGGATGAGGGCCATGGCGAGGCCGCAGGTGAGCATCATGCCTCCTTTGCCGGCAAGCCGGGTGAAGGCGCGATCTATATCGGCGAGGACAACCATGTGCTCGAGGACGCGCACGCGGCACCGAAATGGGTCAAGGTCTCGCCCTTCATCGCGATGGTGCTCGGGTTCGGCCTGGCCTACCTGTTCTATATCGTGAACCCGTCGCTTCCCGGCCGCCTGGCCGAGAACCAGCGCCCGCTGTACCTGTTCCTCAAGAACAAGTGGTATTTCGACGAGATCTATGACGCGATCTTCGTCAAGCCCACCCTGGCGCTGGGCCGGTTCCTGTGGAAGCGCGGAGACGGCAAGACAATCGACGGCTTCCTGAATGGAGTAGCAATGGGCGTCGTTCCCTATTTCACCCGCCTCGCAGGCAAGGCGCAGACGGGCTACATCTTCACTTACGCCTTCTGGATGGTCCTGGGCATAGCCGCCCTGATCACCTGGATGTCGATCGGCGGAGGCACGCACTGATGGACAACATCCTTTCCATAGTCACCTTCATCCCCGCGATCGCGGCGCTGATCCTGGCGCTGTTCCTGCGAGGAGAGGACGCGGCCGCGCAGCGCAACGCCAAATGGGTGGCGCTGGTGGCGACCACCGTGACCTTCCTGGTCTCGATCGGCATTTACACGGGCTTTGACCCCTCGGACACCGGCTTCCAGATGGTGGAAGAGGGCGAGTGGCTGATGGGCCTGAAATACAAGATGGGCGTGGATGGCATCAGTGTTCTGTTCGTCCTTCTGACCACCTTCATCATGCCGCTGACCATTCTGGCCAGCTGGAATGTGACCGATCGGGTCAAGGAATACATGATCGCCTTCCTTCTGCTGGAAACGCTGATGCTGGGCGTCTTCATGGCGCTGGACCTGGTACTGTTCTACCTGTTCTTCGAGGCGGGCCTGATCCCGATGTTCCTGATCATCGGCGTCTGGGGCGGCAAGGACCGGATCTATGCCAGCTTCAAGTTCTTCCTCTACACCTTCCTCGGCTCGGTGCTGATGCTGGTGGCGATGGTCGCCATGTATGCCGACGCGGGCACCACCGACATCGAGGCGCTGATGAGCCATCAGTTCTCGTCCGAAGGCTTCAGCGTGATGGGCTTCTACATCGTCGGCGGCATGCAGACGCTGATGTTCCTGGCGTTCTTCGCCTCGTTCGCGGTGAAGATGCCGATGTGGCCCGTGCACACCTGGTTGCCTGACGCGCACGTTCAGGCACCCACCGCCGGTTCGGTCGTGCTGGCCGCGATCCTGCTGAAGATGGGCGGCTATGGCTTCCTGCGCTTCAGCCTGCCGATGTTCCCGGTGGGCTCGGCGGTGATGACCGATGTGGTCCTATGGATGTCGGCGATTGCGGTCGTCTATACCTCGCTGGTGGCGCTGGTGCAGGAGGACATGAAAAAGCTGATCGCCTATTCCTCGGTCGCGCATATGGGGTTCGTGACCATGGGCATCTTTGCGGCCAACCAGCAGGGCGTGGACGGGGCGATCTTCCAGATGCTGAGCCACGGTTTCATCTCGGCGGCGCTCTTCCTTGTCGTCGGCGTGATCTACGACCGGATGCATACCCGCGACATCGACGCCTATGGCGGTCTGGTGATCCGGATGCCCGCCTATGCGCTGGTGTTCATGCTGTTCACCATGGCCAACGTGGGCCTGCCGGGCACCTCGGGCTTCATCGGCGAATTCCTGACGCTGATGGGTGCCTTCCAGGTCAATACCTGGGTGACCGCAGTGGCCGCATCGGGCGTGATCTTCTCGGCGGCCTATGCGCTGTGGCTGTATCGCCGCGTGGTCTTTGGCGATCTGATCAAGGAAAGCCTCAAGTCGATCACCGACATGAGCGCGCGCGAGCGTCTGATCTTTGCGCCGCTGGTCATCATGACCATCCTGCTGGGTGTGTATCCGTCGCTGGTCACCGACGTGATCGGCAACTCGACCGCCGCGCTGATTTCGAACTATGACACGGCCCTGGCCGCGGCTGAGGCCGCGACCCAGGTCGCCTCGCACTAAGGGAGCTTTGGAGAGATGATCCAGGCTGATCTGACTGTAATCCTGCCGGAAATCGTTCTGGCGCTCTATGCGATGGCGGCGCTGATCGGGGCGGTCTACACCTCGAAGGACGCGCTTGGGCCGCTTCTGGTCTGGTCCACCGCCGGGTTGATGGCCGTTCTGGCCATCTGGATCGCCTCGAACGGCGAAGGCACCAACATCGCCTTCAACGGCATGTTCGTGGATGATGGCTTTGCCCGTTTTGCCAAGGTGGCGATCCTGCTGGCCGCGGCGGTGGTTCTGTTGATGAGCCAGGACTATATGGCGCGCCGCGACCTGCTGCGTTTCGAGTATCCTCTGCTGGTGGCACTGGCTGCCGTTGGCATGATGATGATGGTCAGCGCGGGCGATCTGATGGCGCTGTACATGGGGCTCGAACTTCAGTCCCTGGCGCTCTATGTCGTCGCCGCGCTGCGTCGTGACAGTGTGAAATCGACCGAAGCCGGCCTGAAATACTTCGTCCTCGGGGCCCTCAGCTCGGGTTTGCTGCTTTACGGGGCCTCGCTGGTCTACGGCTACACAGGCACCACGCTGTTCTCGGGCATCATCACGACTGCACAACATGGAGAAGTCTCGCTGGGGCTGCTGTTCGGCCTGATCTTCCTGATCTCGGGTCTGGCCTTCAAGGTCTCGGCCGTGCCGTTCCACATGTGGACGCCGGACGTTTACGAAGGCTCGCCCACGCCGATCACCGCCTTCTTCGCGACCGCGCCCAAGGTGGCGGCCATGGCGCTGTTCGCACGGGTGCTGCATGACGCCTTCGGCGGGGTCGTAGCAGACTGGCAGCAGGTGATCGTGCTGCTTTCGGTCCTGTCGATGTTCCTTGGTGCGATCGCCGCGATCGGTCAGCGCGACATCAAGCGGCTGATGGCGTACTCGTCGATCGCTCACATGGGCTATGGCCTGATCGGCCTTGCCGCCGGAACCGAGTTGGGCATCAAGGCGATGCTGATGTACCTGGCGATCTATGTCACCATGAACGTCGGCACCTTTGCCTTCATCCTGATGATGGAGCGCGACGGCAAGCCGGTCACGGATATCGACGCGCTGCGCCAGTATTCGCGCCGTGATCCCGGCAAGGCACTGGCGGTTCTGATTCTGATGTTCAGCCTTGCGGGGGTTCCGCCGATGCTGGGCTTCTTCGCCAAGTTCGGTGTCTGGCAGGCGGGTGTCGATGCGGGGCTGACCGGGCTGGTCATCGCTTCGGCCATCGCCTCGGTGATCGGTGCGTTCTATTACCTGCGGATCGTGTTCTACATGTATTTCGGGGAAGAGAATGAGGATCCGATCGAGACCCGTTCCTCGCCCATCCTGTGGGGCGCGTTGATGGGGTCGGCAGCGCTGATGATTGTTGGCGTGTTCTACCAGTTCGGCATCGAAGGCGCGGCAGCGGCCGCAGCGGCGACGCTTGTCAACTGATCTGATCCCGAGAAGACGAAAGGAGGCTCGGTCGCAGGACCGGGCCTTTTTGCAATGAGCGATTGGCCCCAGGGATATGGCCTGCACATTCTGCAGGAAGTGGACAGCACCCTGAACGAAGCGGCGCGGATCGCGCCGGCGGCGCAGGGGCCGGTCTGGATCATGGCGCATCACCAGACGGCGGCGCGGGGACGGCGCGGTCGCGCCTGGGCGAACCCCAAGGGGAACCTTGCCGCAACCCTGCTGCTGCGCCCCGAAGGCCCGCCGGAACAGGCGGCGCTGCGCAGTTTCGTGGCCGCGCTGGCGCTGTTCGACGCCTGTGTCGCGGTGACCGGGCGGGCGGCGGGGCTGGCGCTGAAATGGCCCAATGACGTGCTGCTGAACGGTGGAAAGCTGGCGGGTATTCTGCTGGAAAGCACCGGGCAAGGGCGGGGGGTGTCGCATCTTGCCATCGGAATAGGCGTCAATCTTGTCGAGGCGCCTCGGCCCGAAAGCGTCGAGCCCGGAGCCGTGCGGCCCGTGTCCCTGCTGTCGGAAACCGGCGCGCAGGTCGAGGCCGAGGATTTCCTGACCGAATTGGCCGCTGCTTACGCACGCTATGAGACGCAGTTTGCCACCTATGGCTTCGAACCGATCCGTACCGCCTGGCTGGCGCGCGCGGCGCGGCTGGGCGAGGTGATCACGGCCCGCACGGGGGCGACTGAGACCGTCGGCACCTTCGAAACGGTGGACGCGGAGGGCAACCTTGTCCTAAACACCGCCAAGGGCCGCGTCGCCATTCCCGCGGCGGACGTGTATTTCTGAGGGGAGTTCAGATGCTTCTGGCTATCGACTGCGGCAATACCAATACCGTGTTCTCGATCTGGGACGGCGAGAAATTCCTGTGCACCCTGCGCACCTCGACCCACCATGCCCGCACGGCAGACGCCTATTTCACCTGGTATTCGACGCTGGTGAAACATTACGGGATCGAGGCGGACATCACCGATGTGATCATCTCTTCGACCGTGCCGCGGGTGGTGTTCAACCTGCGTGTCTTTGCGGACCGGTTCTTTGGCTGCCGCCCGCTGGTCGTGGGCAAGCCCGAGACGCTTCTGCCCTTCAAGCCGCGTGTTGACGAGGGCACCCAGGTCGGCCCCGATCGTCTGGTCAATACCGCCGGGGCCTATGACCGCCATGGCGGCGACCTGATCGTGGTGGATTTCGGAACCGCCACCACATTCGATGTGGTCGCCCATGACGGTGCCTATGTCGGCGGTGTCATCGCGCCGGGCGTGAACCTCAGCCTCGAGGCGCTGCACCTCGCCGCAGCGGCCCTGCCGCATGTGGATATCTCGAAGCCGCAGAAAGTGATCGGCACGAATACAGTGGAGTGCATCCAGTCCGGCGTTTTCTGGGGCTATGTCGGGTTGGTCCGCGAAATCTGCGAGAAGATCAAAGAGGAATACGGCGCCCCGATGCGGGTGATTTCGACCGGCGGATTGGCGCCGCTGTTCCATCAGAGCGCCGACCTGTTCGACGCATTCGAAGAAGATCTGACGATGCACGGGCTGACCGTGATTCATCGCTACAACAAGGAAAATGGCTCGGCATGAGCAGTGAAAGATTGATTTACCTGCCTCTCGGTGGGGCGGGCGAGATTGGCATGAACGCCTATGTTTACGGTTACGGCAAGCCCGGTAAGGAGCGGCTGATCCTGGTTGATCTGGGCGTGGCCTTTCCGGATATGGACAGTTCACCGGGCGTGGACCTGATCTTTGCGGATATCAGCTGGCTCCGGGAACGGGCCGACCGGCTGGAGGCGGTCTTCGTCACCCACGCGCATGAGGATCATGTGGGCGCGGTCGCCCTTTGCTACGAGGCGTTGGGCGCTCCGGTCTATGCGCGTGCTTTCACGGCCAACATCGCGCGTGCCAAGATGGAGGAACGTGGCCAGTCGCCCGATGTGGTGAGAACCGTTTCCGCCTGGCCGGAACAGGTGGAGGCGGGGCCGTTCACGGTGGGATTCCTGCCGGTGTCGCATTCGATCCCGGAAAGCGCGGGTCTGGTGATCGACACGCCCGCGGGCCGTGTCGTTCACTCGGGCGATTTCAAGCTGGACCCCGATCCGGTGGTGGGTGAACCTTTCGACCCGGACCTCTGGGCCGAGGTAGGCAAGCCGGGCGTCAAGGCGCTGGTCTGCGACAGCACCAACGTGTTTTCCAGCCATCCGGGGCGTTCGGAATCCGAGGTCGGGCCCGAGATCACCAAGCTGGTGGCCAATGCCACGGGAATGGTGGTCGCCACGACCTTTGCCTCGAACGTGGCGCGGGTGAAAACCCTTGCCGAGGCAGGCCATCGGGCAGGGCGCTCGGTCGTGCTGCTTGGCCGCGCCATGCGGCGGATGATCGAGGCCGCGACGGAAACGGGGATTCTCGACGGCTTCCCTAGGGTGATCAGCGCCGAAGAAGCCGCCGACATGCCGCGCGAACGGCTGATGCTGATCGTGACCGGCAGCCAGGGGGAACGCCGCGCGGCCAGCGCGCAACTTGCCCGAGGAAAATACCGGGGACTCGAGGTGAAGGAGGGCGATCTGTTCCTGTTCTCCTCCAAGACGATCCCGGGCAACGAGCGCGGTGTGATCCGCGTCATCAACCAGTTCAGCGAAAAGGGCGTTGACGTGGTCGATGACAGCTCGGGTCTCTACCATGTGTCGGGGCACGCCAACCGCCCCGATTTGGAGCGGGTTCACGCGCTGATCGACCCGCAGATGGTGATCCCGATGCATGGCGAACACCGCCACCTGCGCGAACATGCCAAGCTGGCCGAAGCAGGCGGGCGGGCTTCGATCGTTGCGGTCAACGGCATGATGCTGGACCTGACCGGCAAAGCGCCAACAGTGGTGGATTACATCGAATCCGGCCGCACCTATCTGGACGGGACGGTAAAAATCGGCGCGCTGGACGGCATCGTGCGCGACCGGATCCGCATGGCTCTCAACGGCCATGTCACGGTTACGGTCATCCTGGACGAAGAGGACGAACCGCTGGGCGAGCCGTGGTGCGACACCATCGGCCTGCCCGAGATCGGCAGTTCACGCGCCGCGCTGGTCGATATTCTGGAAGAGGATCTGAACCAGTTCCTCATGCGCGCCGAGGCCAAGACCTTGCGCGACGACGACAAGATCGAAGAGGCGCTGCGCCGCATCGTGCGCCAGACCTCGCAGAACGAGATTGGCAAGAAGCCCGAAGTCACCGTCGTCGTCAGCCGGATGCGTTGAAATCTTGTCAGGCGGCGGTTTTCGCGAGCCGCCGCCGGGTCAGTCCAACTGCGGCATGGGATAGCCACGCAGGCGCAGGAACAGGCTGGCTTCTTCGTTGTTGAGGAAAAAGGGCACCGTTTCGGGTGGGTTCCGATCCGCCACCCGGCCGGCCACCTCGGCCAGGACGACCTCGGTAATGAACGGCAGGTCGAACTTGCGCGCATCGCTCAGCTTGATCCACTGCAGATGCGACAGCTCGTCCGAGGCGTGGGTGAAGTCGTCAAGATCGCCCTGAATCTCGTCGGCATCCACCAGGAAGAACCGTGCATCAAAACGGCGGGGGCGGCCCGGCGGTGTGAGGGCGCGGAACACGAACTGCAAGGCGTCGGCAGCCGGGACATGACCGGTTGCGGCAAAGCTCTGCCAGTCTTCGGGGATGTCCCCCGTCCAGGTGCCGGGTTTCCCAAGGATCAGGCCGGTTTCTTCCCACAATTCCCGCACCGCCGCGACGGCCAAGGCATTCTGCAACCCTTCCGGTGCCTTTTCGCCCAAACGGTCAAAGCAGACCTTGGGCAGCGGCGTCGCCAACGGCACCTGCGCGTCTGCTGCATCCACGGCGCCACCGGGGAAAACGAACTTGTTGGGCATGAACGCCGCCTTGGAGCCGCGCTGCCCCATCAGGATCGACGGATCGCCCATGCGGTCACGCAGAACGATCACGGTCGCGGCATTGCGGATTGCGGTCTTGTCTGTGCTCATGCTCCTGCCTCGCCGAAGGGTCAGTTGGCCGTGCCGAAACCGTGCATCCGGCGTGCCCATTGATAGGCGATGATTACGCCCTTCAGCCTGGGCAGAAGGTAAAGCGAGAGTGCAAGACAGCCAATAGCAAAGATGGCAAACAGGGTCAGAGGCTCGGGGCGAAACTGCACGAAGGCAACATGCATCGACGGCGCCATCAAGTGACCCACGAGCAGGATGGTCAAATAGGCCGGACCGTCATCGGCACGATGGTGAAACAGCTCCTGCCCGCAATTCGAGCAGGTGTCATTCACCTTGAGATAGCTGTGCAGCAGCTTGCCCTTGCCGCAATTGGGGCATCTGCAGCGAAAGCCCTTGGTCACGGCGGGCCAAGTTGGGCGCTCCTCTTGCCCGGTCGTCTCGATGGTCTGATCGCTCATGATGCCCTCGTACTGGTATGCCAGCCATTCCTGCGCCTTTCGAAACCGGGGCGAAAGGTGCCAAAACGTCCGTGCGTCGGGATGCCGCAAAAATAGGCGTTTTGGAGTCAGATTCAACGAAATCCTCGCAAATGGAAAAAACGGAAAAGTTGCGACGGAAAGTTTGCCGGTGCCCGTTTGAAGCACATGGTCGGCAGCATGGTGTTGCCGGACAACAAGGGAAAACCGATATGAAACACACTGGCTTTATTTCGGCGGTCGTGCTGGCGGCGATTGCGGTGACTGCAACGCCGACCTTTGCGATGGGACCTCGCAGCGGAAATCCCGTAACCTTCGAGGAACTGGATGCGGACGGAAACGGCGAGGTGAGCAAGGCGGAAATGGAAGCCCACCGCACGGCGCGTTTCGACAAGGCCGACACTGACGGTGACGGAAAGCTGAGCGTTGACGAGATTCAGACGGCCGCGCAGGAACGTGCAAAGCAGATGGCCTCGGCGATGTTCGAGCGACGCGATGCCAACCAGGACGGGTTCCTGACGGAAGACGAGTTGCCGAAGCCGCAGCGGCAAGGCAAGATGTTTGATCGCATCGATGCGGATGGAAATGGCTCCATCTCGGCCGAGGAATTCGCCAATGTGCAGGACCGGATGGAAAAGCACCGCAAGAAACGCGGTCATGGCTGGTTCGACAAGAACTGACGCGGGATGGAGGATTTGACCTCCATACCATCCCCGGCCCGCGGCGGTTCTGCCGTCGCGGGCGAGGTCAGCGACGACGCGTTGCTGGTCCTGTTCGCCAATGGTGACCAGGCGGCGGCGCGGGATCTGACCAGCAGGTTGGGGCCGCGCTGCTATTCCGTCGCGATGCGCATGCTGGGCAACCCGGCCGAAGCCGAGGATGTGGCGCAGGAGGCAATGATGCGGTTGTGGCGCATCGCTCCTGACTGGCGCTCCGGGCAGGCCAAGGTCTCAACCTGGCTGTACCGGGTCACGTTGAACCTGTGCATGGACATCAAGCGCAGGAAGCCGCACGCGGCGCTGGACGCCGTCCCGGAACCAAGGGATCAGGCGATGACGGCACCGGAACGTATGCAGGAAGAGGCCAGGGTCGACGCGTTGCAATCGGCTTTGATGCAGTTGCCCGACCGCCAGAGGCAGGCTGTGGTGCTGCGCCATATCGAGGAACTGTCCAACCCCGAAATCGCCGGGATCATGGGCATCAGTGTGGAAGCGGTCGAAAGTCTGACCGCCCGGGGGAAACGGGCGTTGGCCAAGGCTCTGGCGGGCCGGCGCGAAGAACTGGGATATGACGATGGTTGATCACGACACCGAACTGGACGAACTGTTTGCAGTCGCGCGTCGGCAGCGAGACCACCTGCCGGAGGGCCTGGCCGGGCGGATGATGGCTGACGCCGCACAAGTGCACTCCGAGCAGTCCTTGCCGGAGCAGCCGCGTCAGCGTCCTGTCTGGCTTCAGGTGTTCGATTTCCTTGGCGGCTGGCGCGGCGTGGGCGGGCTGGCGACGGCTTGCGCGGCAGGAATATGGATTGGGCTGGCCCCGCCCAGCTTCCTGCCTGATCCGCTGGACCTGCTGTTGCAGCAGGACGAGACCGAGTTGATTTCGGACCTGACCCTGTCCGAACTGTATATGGAGTAAGGGCTTATGAGCGACGAAAAACCCAAAAAGCGCAGATGGGTGCCGATATTGCTGGGGGTTTCTCTGGCCCTGAATCTTGTCGTGGTCGGCGTGATCGTCGGAGCCGCGCTACGGTTTCATGGTGGCGAGCGCGTGAGGCACACGCCGGGGTTCGGGCCCGTTCTGTATCGCGCCCTGCCCGAAGAAGACCGACAGGCACTGCGATCCCGTTTGCACCGGGAACACGGTGAGGGCTCCAAGGAACACGAGGAGGATTTCAGGGCGTTGACCGAGGCCTTGCGGGCGGTTCCATTCGACGCAGGTTCCGTGCAGGCCCTGATCGACCAACAGGCCGACGAGAGGGCTGCCGCGCATCTGGCTTTGAACCGGGCATGGCTGGACCGCGTCAGCCGGATGACCGACGACGAGCGCCGCGAATATGCCGACAGGATTGAAGAGGTGATCGAGCGCGGTAAACACCGCAAACGATACCGGGACCATTGAGGGTCAAGCTGCGCTTGGCAGAAGTTCTACCCGGTTTCGCCCCGCAGCCTTGGCCGAATAAAGTGCCTTGTCGGCTTGCTCGATCAATGTCTGGATCTCAGCCCCCCGCGACCGCCGCGGCGGCGTGCAGTTGTCGCATATTTTCAGACCGATGCTCATCGTGACCGCGACGGTTCGATCCTGCCCAGGCAACGGAAAGCCATGGCTGGAAATCTCGTTGCAAAGGCGATCTGCGACCGACAGGGCTCGGCCACGGTCGGTGCGGGGAAGAGCAATCAGAAACTCTTCGCCCCCGATCCGGGCCAACAGATCCTGCGGCCGAAGCGCGGCCTGCAAACGCCGGGCGGTTTCGATGAGAACGCTGTCGCCGGCGACATGGCCATAGAGGTCATTGACACGCTTGAAGTGATCCAGATCTCCAAGCATCAGGGCGAAGCTGGTTCCGCTGTCCTGAGCTGTCCGGACGATTTGTTGCAGCGCTGGCAGGGCATAGTGGCGGTTGTGAAGCCCCGTCAACGAGTCTGTCACAGCGGCCAACAACCCATTGCGTACGGACGCACGCATACGATCATGCCGGACCTTTCTGGCGATCTGGTTTTCCAGGCGCAAAGCCAGTTCCTTGGGGCAGAAAGCGCCCATCATGACTGCATCGGCCCCCAAATCGAATGCTGCGGTGGCAAGGTGCGTGGTTTCATGGTCCAGCAAGGCGATCAACACGGCGTGCCGGGTGGTGTTTCGGGCGCGAAGGTCTGCGATCAGATCAAGTTCCGTGCCAGAAGGCCTCAGTTCGACGACGACCGCGTCGGGGGCAGGATTGGAAAGCACCGCCTGCATATCGTTGAACCTGCGGTCGATCACCCGGTGCCGTGTCCGCGGCTGTAGTGCTGTGCGCCAGGATGTCCCGGTTTCGATCCCATGCGTGAGCAGCGCAATCATGGCCGGGGGAGCAAGGGCCGGTGCAGGCGTTGAACCTTCGGCGAAACCAAGCGGCTGCGACCCGCCCTGCAGGGGCAATGCCTCTGAACCGGAACGCGTCCGAAGGAAGTTTCGAATGCGTGCCAGCAGCAGGGTGTCGTTGTAGGGCTTCACCAGAACGTCATCCACCCCGGCAGCAAGCGCGCGCAGACGCGCAGCCTTGTCGTTGCGCGGCGCGATGGCCAGGACCGGCACATCGGCAAGCGCCTCGTCTTGCTGCAACAGGTTTTTCACGTCCATTGCCGTGCCGTCGGGCAGTGTCATGGCGGTCAGCACGAGGTCCGGGCGGGTATGCCGAAGCAGAGGTTTCAGCCCCTCTAACCGCTCGCCCTGCGCGACGTGATACCAGGCTGCCGACAATTGCACCTTCAGCATGATGCGGTTTGTCGACACTCCGTCGAGGACAAGTATCGTTCCCTGCACCGGTCCGGCCCTTCGCAGTTGTTTCCAACCATTGACCAAGTGTTTATGACTTGGGTTAACAAACCCTTGCTGAAACCCGATTCAGGAGACGTCATGGCGATTTCCACCGAAGCCGCGGAGACGCTGGCGCTGCAGGCCCTGACGTGGCTGGTTGCGAATGACGAGTTGCTGCCGGTTTTTCTGGGCTCGACCGGCGCATCCGAGGCGGATTTGCGGATCCGGGCCGAGGATGCCGAGTTCCTGGCCTCCGTTCTGGATTTCCTGATGCTTGACGATGACTGGGTGGTGGCGTTTTGTGATGCCTGTGCGGTTCCCTACGACCTCCCTCAACAGGCGCGCGCCATGTTGCCGGGAGGGGACGAGATGCACTGGACCTAGAGTTGCCCGCGGCAAGCCGGAGATATTTCATGAACATAGAGGCCCTTTTGTTCGACAAGGATGGCACGCTGTTTGATTTCGCGGCCACCTGGGGCGCGTTCGGGCGGTCTTTCCTGATCCGAATCGCCGACAACGATGCCGAACGCGCCGCCTATCTGGGTGGGTTGATCGGGTTCGACATCGAGACAGGTCGTTACGCCGCTGACAGCGTGGTGATCGCCGGTACACCGGGAGAGATTGCCGATGCGCTGTCAGAAGAGTTCCCGAATGTGGCGCTCGCGGAAATGGTCGCATTGATCAACGAGGAATCAGCGCGCGCCCCACAGGTGCCGGCGGTTCCCCTGGTTCCGTTCTTTGACGGTTTGAGGGAAAAGGGGCTCAAGCTGGGTGTCGCCACCAATGACGGTGAGGCCCCCGCGCAATCTCATCTGGCCTCGGTCGGCATTCGCGAGCATTTCGATTTCATCGCTGGGTTCGACAGCGGCCACGGGGCCAAGCCGGGGCCGGGGCAACTGTTGGCCTTTGCGGATCACGTCGGCGTCGCGCCGATGCGCGTCGCGATGGTGGGCGACAGCACCCATGACCTCGAGGCGGGGCGGGCTGCGGGAATGACGACGATTGGCGTTCTGACGGGTCTGGCAGACGTGGAAGAGCTCTCGCCTCTGGCCGATGTCGTGCTGCCGAATATCGGCCATATTCCCGGCTGGTTGGCTGCCTGACGCTCAGTTCCCTCGGATTCGGCGGTTTGCTGGCGAAAAGCGACACACGCTGTCGCAGACAGAGCGGCCATTCTCGCCTGCTTTGGGCCTTGCTTGTCGGGAAACAAGCAAAAGAGGACCGTCATGGCCGATAGTGCGACCCGTAGACGCCGTGGTGGCGGCCGCGCAGGTGCCGCTGCTCGTCGAGGCGCTGCCGTCATCGAGCAGATGCCCTGGAATCCCCCGATCAATATCGACAGGCCGACAGAGCCGCTGGACCAGGAGGGGGTCGAGGCCATTCATGACGGCGCCATGCGCATTCTGGAAGAGATTGGCGTCGCCTTCTACAACGAAGAGGCGCTGGGCATCTTGCGCGAGGCGGGCTGCACCATCGAAGGCGAGAACGTGCGCATGGGCCGCGATTTCGTGATGGAGATGGTGGGCAAGGCGCCCAGCCGATTCACGATCACTCCGCGCAACCCGGAGCGGACCATCGAGATCGGCGGCAAGACGATGCTGTTCGGCAACGTGTCGTCGCCGCCGAACTACTGGGATCTCGAAATCGGCAAGAAGGTGCCCGGCAATCGCGAGATGTGCCGGAACCTGCTGAAGCTGACCCAATACTTCAACTGCATCCATTTCGCGGGCGGATACCCGGTAGAGCCGGTCGACATCCATGCCAGCATCCGGCATCTGGACGTGCTCTATGACAAGCTGACTCTGACGGACAAGGCGATGCACGCCTACTCGCTGGGCAAGGAGCGGGTCGAGGATGTGATGGAGATGGTCCGTATCGCCGGAGGGCTGAGCCGCGAGGAATTCGAGGCGTCGCCCCGGATGTATACCAACATCAACTCGACCTCTCCGCTGAAGCACGACCATCCGATGATCGACGGCTGTCTGCGGCTTGCGCGGCGGGGGCAGGCGATTGTTGTTACGCCCTTTACGCTTGCCGGTGCGATGGCACCGGTGACCATGGCCGGGGCGGTGGCGCAATCGCTGGCCGAGGCGCTGTGTGCCATTGCGCTCTTCCAATATGTGAGGCCGGGCATACCCTGCGTCATCGGTACCTTTACCTCGAACGTGGACATGAAATCCGGTGCGCCCGCTTTCGGAACGCCGGAATACATGCGCTCGACGCAGATGACGGGGCAGATGGCCCGGTTCTACGGGCTGCCGATGCGCTCGTCGGGTGTGTGCGCGGCCAACGTGCCGGACGGGCAAGCCATGTGGGAGACGTCGAACTCGCTCTGGGCCGCCGTGCAGTCGGGCACCAACATGGTCTATCATGCGGCGGGCTGGCTTGAGGGCGGACTGATCGCAAGCCCCGAGAAGTTCATCATGGACTGCGAGTTGCTGCAGCAGATCCAACGCTACATGCAACCGGAAATCTCGGCCACCGGCCCGGACGAAATCGCGCTGGACGCGATCAGGGCCGTAGGCAATGACGGGCACTTCTTTGGGATCGAGCACACGCAGAAGCGCTATTCGACAGCGTTCTATCAGCCGTTTCTGAGCGACTGGAAGAACTATGAAGGGTGGGAAGCCGCTGGCGGCATCTGGACTGCCGAGCGCGCGCATCACATGTTCAAGGAAATCATCGGCAGTTTCGAAGCGCCCCCCATGGATGACGCTGTCAGAGAGGAGTTGGCCGAATTTGTCGAACGCCGGAAATCCGAGGGCGGGGCGCCGACCGATTTCTGACGGTTGGTCGCCGGTGTTCCTGCGCAAGGCTTGATCTCGCAAGGCAGCGAGAGGCGGCCAGCACCGGCCGCCTATTTCTCGACGTTTGAAAGCAATAGAATTTGTTGGTCTTTTGTTAAGTTTCGACAGTGAAAATGTGTATGGGTTTGAGGGGAACTCCATGCACGGGCTGATCAACAGGGCTATCCAATCCTTTGTTTGCGCCACCTACGGGCGACCTCTATGGCTCCGGGTGGTGGAGTCGGCCGAATTGGGCTTCACCGAGTTCGAGGCAATGCTGGTCTATGATCGCGAAACCTGTCTGCGGGCGGTTGAGGCGCTTTGTTCCGAACTCGGCCGCAGCCGCAACGAAGTGCTTGAGGACATGGGGACCTATCTGGTGTCACACCCAAACATGGAAGGGCTGCGCCGTCTGCTGCGTTTCGGGGGTTCCAGCTATGTCGAGTTTCTGCATTCGCTCGATGATCTTGCCGACCGGGCCCGGTTGGCGGTTTCCGATCTGAATTTACCCGGGCTGGAGTTGCACGAGCATTCCCCCTCGGAATTTACACTGGTCTGCGAACCGGGCTTGCCCGGGTTTGCCAGCGTCCTGGTAGGCGTGTTGCGAGCGATGGCGGACGATTACGGCGCCTTGGTAATGCTGGCGCATGAAGGCCAAAGGGAGCAGACCGAACTGATCTCAATAAAGCTTGTGGAAAGCGCCTTTTCTCAAGGCCGGCATTTCGATCTCGGGGGGCGGACGTGACGTTGAGGACCAGCGATCTGACGCAACTGTTGGCACGGCTCTGTCCCATGTTCGTCCTGTTGGACGAGGCCGGTCGAATTTGCAGGGTGGGGGACACCCTGCAAAAACTGCGCCCCATGCAGGATATGCAAGGGCTGTTCTTTCAGGATCTGTTCGAGCTGCTTCGTCCGCACGGGCTGACAACGATGTCAGAGCTTCTGGCTTCGGCCGACGCGAAGCTCCGGCTGCGTTTCCGGGACGAGCCGAGAACGGCCCTCAAGGGCGTGGTCGCGCCCTTGCCGCGCGGACAGGGGGCAGTTGTGAACCTTTCTTTCGGCATTTCGATATTGGATGCGGTGCGTGACTATGCCCTGACCAGTGCGGATTTCTCCGGCACGGATCTCGCGATCGAATTGCTCTATCTGGTCGAGGCGAAATCGGCGGCGATGGAGGCGTCCTGCTCGCTCAATCAGCGATTGCAGGGCGCAATGCTTGCTGCTGAGGAACAGGCCTATACCGACATGCTGACGGGCTTGGGAAACCGCAGAGCCATGGATCATTTGTTGGGCCATCTCGTGGCTTCCGGAACGCCATTCGCCTTGATGCATCTGGATCTGGATTTCTTCAAATCGGTCAACGACCGGTTGGGCCATGCTGCCGGTGATGTCGTGTTGCAGCATTCCGCGCACATCATGCGCGAAGCGACACGCGGAGACGACATTGTCGCTCGGATAGGCGGCGACGAATTCGTCTTGCTCGTCAAACATCTACAGGACAGGGCTCAGCTGGGGGGGATGGCCGCGCGGCTGATCGAACGGCTGCAACAGCCGATCCCGTTTGAAAAAGAATTCTGCCAGATTTCGGCAAGCATCGGCATCGCCTTGTCGTCCCAGTTCGCCGATCCTCAACCGAACGAGATCCTTCGCGCGGCCGATGAAGCCCTATATGCGGCCAAACGCGCTGGCCGCGCCAAGCATCGCTTTTTCGACGCAAGTGGCGAACGGGAAACTGACGTCTCACGCACATGTCAGCATGAAACGGGGGCAACAGGGCCTCACGCCCCGCCCCGGATGGAGCCTGACCAACTCTCTTGACCTTGTATCGGCGCAGGTGGCCGGATCCGCCGATATGCGAATGACTGTCGGGTCTTTTCGAACTTTCGTGCTATATTCCTTTCATACGGCCATTCTGGGTCCGGCCGGATTTCGGACCCGGGAAACAGAGAGGTATTCCAAATGGTTGCAAAGAACCTCTGCACGACCTTGGTCGCGGCCAGCCTGTTTCTTGCCCCGGCGGCGAGAACGGCCGCTGACGAAGCCGCTGCATTTATCGGTGGGGCGCTTCTGGGGGGACTGGTGGTCAATGAAGTGCACAAGAACAAGCAGCGCAAGCAACAGACCACGCGGCAGTCGACTTCCAGATCAACGGGCTATTCCAGTGCGCAGCGCCAGCAGAACCGCGAGGTACAGACGGCGCTGAACTACTTCGGCTACAATGTCGGGGTCGTGGATGGCAAGCTGGGCCGAATGAGCCGGGCCGGGATTTCCCGCTATCAGGCCGACATGGGGTATCCCGCTGACGGGTATCTTGACGACCACGAGCGGAGCTTTTTGCTGACCTCATATCAACGCGCTCTGGCGAGCGCCCATGTCCCGCCCTACAACCAGATCGTTGCGACGCAGGGTCAGGCCGGGCTGTTGCGCACCTATCGCAACGAACAGCTGGGGATCGCGACGCCCCAGACGGGGCAACCCCAAGGGCAGTTGGCGGCCTTGCCGCAAAACGATCAGCAAAGCACGACCGCACGCGCCGATACCGGCGGACAGCTCCCGTCCTTCGCCTTCGCCCCGGCGGGAAAGTCCGCCAATGATCTGTGCAATGACACGAATGTCCTGACGGTTTCGAATGGCGGCCCGGTTCTGGCCTCGGCGATGACCAACCCGAGTTTGGCGCTGAACGAGCAGTTCTGTCAGGCTAGGGCTCAGGCGATCGCGGATGCAAACCGCCTTGAGGAAACGGTGCCCGACATGACCGCGCCGCAGATCGAAGAGCAGTGCGAACAGTTGAACACGGCCCTTGCGCCTTACGTCAGCGGCATCGACACGACGGCTGCCCAAGACGTGATTTCGGCGACCTCTGCTTTCCTGACCCAATCGGGTCATTCGATGGACCAGCTGGTCTCGGGGGGGCAGATCTGTCTGGGCGTCGGCTATCGGACAGATAATGGCCCGATGGCGCTGGCCTCGGCGGTTCTTCTGACCGCTGCCGGGCGACAGGGATATGGCGAGATGGTCGGCCACCAGTTGCGGGAAGGCGTGGGCACGGCAAAGGCGACCGGCGGACAAGATGCGGAATGGATGCGCATCGCACTGGAAGCTGCGCAAAGTGGCAAGACGGTACTGAACCAAACACCGGAACGCCTTGCGGTGCTGAACGCCGCGATGACTCAGGGTGGTGCAAAGACCGGCTTGCCGGTGTTTCAGACTTCGACCGGGAACTGAGCCAGGAGCGATTGACCGATAGGTTTCCGGGTATTCGACGGAAACCGACCCTTGTGATCGGTTTCCGCTGAAACGGTCAGAGTGACCGGGTGGACGAAGGTGCTTTTCGGACCCGTTCGGAAAAATGCTCCGAGAGCCGTTTTCCGATGTGGTCGGCAATGCCCGGCAGGTTCCCGAGAACCGGCAGAACGTGCCCGGAAAACCCTGCGGCCGCCAATGCACTTGGGACGTCCTCCAGAGCGTGCCCGCCCTCGCAGGCGAAGAACGGCAGGCAGAGCGATTGCGCTCTGCTGCCCCGGGCGGCGTCGGTGATCGTCGGATCCTCTTCGACAAAACCGATGCGAATGCTTGCGAATTCAAGCAACTTGCCGACGGCGTCGGCAAACGCTCGGGCAGAGGCTGCCGGTATCCGGCTGCGCCCCGAGCCGTGAGCCGCCAGGACGAGATCGGTTTCCGCGACGGCCCATCCCAGGTTGTCTGCATGGGCCTTCAACTCGTCGGCGACCAAGGCCGGAAGGGCGGGATCGATGCCCAAAGGGTCCAGAATCCGAAAGCCGGGAACACGTTTGGGCAGCGCCGATGTCACGAA
The DNA here is from genome assembly GCF_001507595.1 of Ruegeria marisrubri. Classification (GTDB taxonomy): domain Bacteria; phylum Pseudomonadota; class Alphaproteobacteria; order Rhodobacterales; family Rhodobacteraceae; genus Ruegeria; species Ruegeria marisrubri. The sequence continues at coordinate 13,809 of NZ_LQBQ01000034.1, read as the reverse complement.
TGGGCTGTTGGCCATGAACAACGGGTAAATCACCGTGTCCGGGGGCAGGCCGTCCAGCACGGTTTCCAGCCGTTTGGGGGCGGCGAGAGTGGCGGAGTGCATGGTTACGCCGCCCGCAGTTGCGCCAACGCGCTGGGCATAGTTTCGCAATGCGGCCTCGGCCGGCTCAGGGTCCGAGGGTTGCCCGTGGGCGACGATCACGGCGTGCGGCATTGCTGGCTCCTTTTCGTGGCTCGCAGGAAACGTGGTTCGCGGAACGGTAAAGTCAAATGCCCGGGGGGTAAATCCGGCGGCTAGCCCAGAATTGCCAGCCAGATCCAGACGGTGAAGATCGAAGCGCCGGTGGCAATAAGCACCGACGACGCGGCGACCCTCTTGGCGCGTCCGTAGATGTTGGCGAATATGTAGGCGTTGAAACCGGGCGCCATGGCCGCATTCAGCACGCCCGAGCGGAACAGGTCCTGCGGCAGCGAAAGGGACTTTCCGAACAGCCAGACCAGCGACGGGTGCAGCAGGAGCGATACCGCGCAGACAAAGGCAATGGTGCGCAGATCGCCTTCGGGGCGATACTGGACCAGCACGCCACCCAGCGCGAAAAGCGCGCCGGGAAGGGCGGCCCGGGTGATCAGGCCAAGCGCGTCATCCACCACCCCGGGCACGACCAGCCCGGACAGGTTGACCACGAATCCCAGGGCGATACCGAGGATCAGGGCATTCTTGAACATGGCGGCCAGCACCGACCGGATCATGCGCCGGCGGCTGCCGCCGCGATTGCGGATGATTTCCATCACGGTGATGCCAACGCCGTAACAGAAGGGCGAGTGGAAGGCGATGATGGCGTAGTTGCCGGTCAAATTGTCGGCTCCATAGGCGCGCTCGGTAATGGGCAGGCCCAGCAGGACCGAGTTGGAGAACAGGCAGCAGAACCCGATGGCCACGCAATCTTCCCAGTCACGTTTGAAGATGTACCGTGCCCCGCCCATGCCGGCGGCAAAACAGAGGGCTGCCCCGGTATAGAAGCTCGCAAGCAATCGCGGGTCGAAGCTGCTTTCCAGGTCAAGATTGGCGATGGCGCGGAAAAGAAGGCAGGGAATAGCGAAGCTCTGGGTGAACCGCATCAGGCCGTCGATGTGGTCGGTGCGGAAATAACCGGCGCGCGTGGCCGTATAGCCCGCTGCGATCACCAGAAATACCGGAAGAATGACGTCGATCAGGCTCTGGAACATGACCGGCGCCGCCTTTGGTCAGGCCGGGATGCCCGGCGCGGGGATATCTTTGGCGGGCCGAACAGGGCGCCGCCTAGATCGGATAGCTGATCACCATGCCATCATAGGCAGGGGTGACGTGATCAGGGGTTTCCGCCTCGACCGTCGCATAATCGAGATCAATATGCATGTTGGTCAGGACCGCACGTTTGGGCTGTACCCGCTCGATCCATTCCAGCGACTTTTCCAGATGCGCGTGGGTGGGATGCGGGCTGCGGCGCAGGGCATCGAGAACCCAAATGTCGAGCCCCTTCAGCTCGGCCCAGGCCTCGTCATACATTTCGACCACGTCGGGCATGTAGACCAGATTGTGGATGCGAAACCCCAGCGAGTCGATCGAGCCGTGGCTGACCCGTATCGGGCGGAACGGGATCGGTCCGCCGGGGCCGTCGATTTCGAACGGACCGTCGATGGTCCGCAGATCAAGGATCGGCGGGTAGGGAGAGCCCTCGGGCTGCACGAAGGCATACCCGAAACGGCTGAGCAGCGCGTTCTGCGTGTCGCCATCGGCCCAGACCGGGACGCGCGTACGCATGTTGAAGACGATCATGCGCAGGTCGTCGATGCCGTGCACATGGTCGGCATGGGAATGGGTATAGACCACCCCGTCAAGTCGGCCGGTGCCAGTGTCCAGCAGCTGGCTGCGCATGTCCGGCGTGGTGTCGATCAGAACGCTGGTCGTGCCGTCCGGCCCGTCCCGTTCCACCAGAAGCGAACAACGCCTCCGGATGTTCCTGGGGTTTTCGGGGTCGCAGTCGCCCCAATGCCCGCCCAGACGGGGAACGCCGCCCGACGAACCGCAGCCGAGTATGGTGAAGCGCATCTGACCCGTCATGCGGCATCCCTGTAGGCAGCGGCCTTGGTAAAGAGCCGGTTGAAATTGGCCTGGGTCTGCGCGGCAAAGTCGGCGTAGTCCATGCCAAAGATCTCGGCGCCCTTCCGGGCTGTGTGGGCGGTGAAGGCGGGTTCGTTCCGCTTTCCCCGATGCGGCGGGGGGGCGAGATAGGGTGCGTCGGTTTCCACCAGAATTCGGTCAACGGGCGCAGCGGCGAAGATATCGCGCAATTCCTGGCTCTTGGGGAAGGCTGCAATACCCGACATCGACAGGTAGAAGCCCAGATCCAAGGCCGCTTTCGCCAGTTCAGCCGAAGACGAGAAGCAGTGCATCACGCAGCTATAGGGCGCGTTGCGGTGCTCCACGGCCAGAATCCTCGCCATGTCGTCATCGGCGGCGCGGGAATGGATGATCAGCGGCAGCCCGGTGCGCTGGGCGGCCTCGACATGGATGCGCAGCGATTGCTTTTGCGCCTCGGCGCTGTCGGCCGTGTAGTAGTAGTCCAGCCCGCTTTCGCCAATGCCTACGAATTTCGGGTGGCGCGACAGGGCGACCAGTTCATCAACGGTTGCCATCGGCTCTTCGGCCGCGCTCATTGGATGGGTGCCGGCGGCATAGAAAACCGGGGTATGCGCTTCGGCGATGGCCCGGACCGCAGGTTCGTTCCGCAGGCGGGTGCAGATCGTGACCATCCGGGTCACGCCGGCCTCGGCCGCGCGCGCCACGATCTGGTCCAGTTGCCCTTCGAAATCCGGAAAGTCGAGGTGGCAATGGCTGTCTGTGATTTCCGGGGTGATCGTGCTGTCGCTCATCTGCTCTGACCGGCGGTTTGCTGCATCTTGAACACCGTATCTAGGACCAGCGCCGCAGGGTCAAGGTTCACCGCCTGCCCGTGGCGGGCGCGGGCCGTGATCGTGGCCGCGGCTTCAGCCCAGAGCCGTCCCTGATGCGGGTTTGCGGACAGGCGCGCAAGCGTTTCCGCCTCGCCGGGTGCGGCTTCGGGTTGCGGAGGCCCACCTTTGGATCCGGTCAGGGCAAGGCGCGACAGGGCGATGTCCATCAGGGTCAGCAACATCTCGAAGCGTTCGGCGGCTCCCTTTTGCGCAGCCGCCTCGGCCAGCCGCAGGGCGCGCTGGCGGTCCAGCCGGGGCAGGGTGCCCAGAATGCCGATCAGTTCCGCATAGATTTCCAGACCGCCGAGGCTAATCAGGCGGATTGCATCGCCAACCGAGCCCGCGGCAAGCGCCGCCAGATGATCGGGATTTTCGGAAACCCCGACGCCACTTTGTTCCAGCGCCGATTGCATGTCTTTTGCGTTCAGAGGCGACAGGCGCAAGGTCCGGCAGCGTGAACGAATGGTGGGCAGAAGCCGCGAGGGCTGGTGCGAGATCAACAGAAGGGTCGTGCGTGCCGGCGGTTCCTCGAGCATCTTCAGCAGCGCATTTGCGGCGCTGACATTCATCTCGTCGGCGCAGTCCACGATGACCACGCGCCGGCCACCATCGGCCGCGGACAGGCCAAAGAAACGGCCCAGCTTGCGAATATCCTCAACAACGATCTCGTTGCGCAACTTGTCCTTGTCGTTCAGCGAGCGGGTGACCACCGCCAGACCGGGATCAGCCCCGGCAAGGATGCGGCGTGAAACCGGATTCTCGGGATCGACGTCCAGTGAGGCAGGGGGCGGGGGAGCCCCGAACAAGCCGTCTTCTTCGGCGGGGGGCGCGGCCAGAAGGAACCTCGCGATGCGCCAGGCCAAGGTCGCCTTGCCCACGCCGCGCGGGCCGGTCAGCAGCCATCCGTGGTGCAACCGGTCGGAGTTGTAGGCCGTCAGAAACGCCTGTTCTGCCGCGTCCTGCCCGAACAGGCGCAGGGTTTCGCGCGGGTGCGGGGCGCCCGGGACCTGATCCGGTGTGGGGTGTTCGTCGCTCATTCGTGCCTATCGCAATGCCTGCATCACGACATCTGTCACATCGGCAGCAACGCTGTCCATGTCCCGATTGCCATTGATGACCCGGAAGCGTTCCGGAAACTCCTTGGCCAACCCAAGGAACCCCTCCCGCATCCGGCGTTGCAGGTCCGGGCCAAAGTCCTCAAACCGCTCTTCGCTGCCCTGACGGCCCTTGGCGCGGGACAGTCCGGTTTCCGGATCCATGTCGATCAGCAAAGTCAGGTCCGGTTCGCGCTTGATCATCAGTTCGTGGAGTTGATCGACCAGCCCGCGAAGGTCTCCGCGCGACAGACCCTGATACATGCGCGTGCTGTCGGCAAATCGGTCGCAGATGACGATCTTTCCCGCGTCCAGCGCCGGTTGGATCGTCCGTTCCAGATGGTCCCGGCGTGCTGCCGTGAACAGCAGGATCTCGGTTTCGGCCGACCAGCGGTCCGGGTCGCCCTCGAGAACCAGTCGGCGTATTTCCTCGGCGCCGGGCGAGCCGCCGGGCTCGCGGGTCAGGACGACTTCACGCCCCTGCGTGCGGAGAAATTCGGCCAGCCGCCGCGCCTGAGTGGACTTGCCCGACCCATCAATTCCCTCGAACGTCAGAAACAGCCCGCCGCCTGTCACATCGCCTCCAGCGAGCCGTCGAGCAGATCGTTCAGCACGATGCCCGCAACCGTCATGATCCGGACGAAGAAACCGCCCTCTCTCACGTCTTCCGCAGCCACTAGTGGGCGTCGAATTTCCGGTAGGCCCTCGGGTTTGATGACAAGTTCGGCAAGCTGCTGGCCTGCCTTGACCGGAGCGTTGATCGGCCCTTGGTAGACGACTTCGGCCGGGGCGGTCTTGCCGCCGAGAACCGGGAACAAAAGCGTCAGGTCTTCGGCAGGCACAAGCCCTACCGATTGTTTCTCTCCCATCCAGATTTCGGCTTCGGCGATCGGGGTTCCGGCCGTGGCGACGGTTCTCTCGACAAAATTGCGAAAGGACCAGTTAACGACGGCCTCGGCCTCCTCTGCCCGCTGCGCGACGCTGTCGAGCCCGCTCAATACGAAGATCACGCGCCGATCACCTTGCTTGGCAGAGCCGACGAGGCCATAGCCGGCGTCCGAGGTGTGCCCGGTCTTGAGGCCATCAGCGCCAATGTCGAGCTTGAGCAACGGGTTGCGGTTGCGTGTGTTGGAGGGCGCGCGGCCGTCAAAGGCGAATTCCTCTTCGGCAAACAGGGGGTAATATTCCGGGAAATCCGTAATCAGCCGGTCTGCAAGGATCGCAAGATCATGCACCGACATCATGTGCCCGGCGGCAGGCCAGCCATTGGAATTCACGAAGTTCGAATTCTCCATGCCCAACTGCTTTGCCCGTTGCGTCATGTAACGGGCAAAGCCGGCTTCGGTTCCGTCGGGGCTGAGCGCCTCGGCGATGACCACACAGGCATCATTGCCGGAAAGCACGATGATGCCGCGCAGCAGGTCTTCGACGGTGACCCTGTCCTGGGTGTTGAGGAACATGGTCGAGCCACCATAGCTCATGGCGTGTTCCGACACCGGCAGTTTCTCGTTCAGATCCAGCCTGCCGTCGCGCAATGCCTCGAAGGCAACGTAGAGTGTCATGAGCTTGGACATCGACGCTGGCGGCAGCGGGGTGTCGGCTTCTTTGGCCAGCAGCACCGTTCCCGTCGTCTGGTCGAGCACGTAGGCCGCCCGGGCCGAGGTTTCGAATGCCTGCGCCGGAAGCGCCATGAGCGCAAGCACCAGTGCAAGAACGGCTGATCGCAGCGAAGCCAACATGGCAGTCTTCTCCTCAGTCCTTGACGATGTAGGCGTCGGTAAAGCCAAGGCTCTCGACCTGCGCCAGAATTTCATTGCGCTCGGCCCGGTTCTCTGCGGGGCCGACGACCACGCGCCAGACAGTCTTGTCGTTCTTCGAAACCGACCTCACCTCGGCGCTCAGACCGCCTCGGCGGACCTTCTCGGCTGCAACCTTGGCATTTTCCTCGACCTTGAAGGTTCCAATCTGAACGAAGGGTTTGGTGATCGAACGCCCCTCAGGCGGCTTGGACGAAGCCGCGGCCGCCTTTGATTTCGAAGGGGTTTCTGCCGCGTCGATGGCCGCAGCGGCCCCAGCGATCGGATCAAGCCTGGTTTCGGTGATCTCGCCGTCTTTCGGTTTTTTCTGCCACCATTTCCTTTTCTTGTTCGTCTGAGCGTTTTCCGAATTGGCCGTTTCGGTTGGCTTGTCCGACTTTTGGTCGGCTGCCGCCGGCTCCGTGGAGGTGGTGGTGGGCTCCTTTGGTTTTTCGGTCGTTTCGTTTTTCTTCTGGTCTGGCTTTTCGACTGGTTCTTCCGACTTTTCCGCGGCAGCCGGCTTGGCCTTCGGCGGCTCTTCGACCGTTTCCCGACGCAATGCGATAACGTGAAGCTGGGTTGGCGCCCCAGCCAGCATACCCAGTTTGGCTGCCGCATCCGACGACACCTGGACCTTGGGACCCGGAAGCGCCCGCTCCCGGCGGAAAAGGGCGCCGACCGTCGATTTGTCGTTGGTGGTGTTTACGATTTTTACCCTTTGAGGCTGCGTAACATCCGGATGCGCGACCCAAATGCCGCCCAAGGAGGGGCGCCCATCCCAAAGCCCTGCCTCCTTCGCCTCGAATACTTCGGGAGCTTCTACGTCCCGCTGCTTTGCCTTGCTGCTGGGCTTTGGTGATTGGGCCGCGCTCTGGTCGCCTGGCTGGGTCAATGAGGAGCCCGCTCCCTCCTCGCAAGCCGCCAATGCACCCATTGCCAATGCCAGAAGCGCAAGCCGAAACAGGCTCGTGCGTTTCTCGGTCACTCGCTTCATCTTTTCGTCCCTTGCCTGACTGCGGACCCGGTCGCCGGACCCGGCCGCTGGTTTGCCCACCTCGCCTGTGCGGGCCTCCAACGATCCTTCGCACGGATCATAACCCGCACGTCTGGCTATGGAAAGCCCACCGCCCCTGGCTCGGCGGGTTTTCCCTCTTTTGGCTTGCCTCTTGTTTCACTTGGCCTTAGACCCGGCCTGCGCCGGGGAGGTGGCAGAGTGGTCGAATGCGGCGGTCTTGAAAACCGTTGAACGTGAGAGCGTTCCCAGGGTTCGAATCCCTGTCTCCCCGCCACCCAGTCCCGTCTCACTCCAGTGATATTTTCTGTCCCGGATTTCTGGCGAGATTTCCGCAGGTTACCATACCCGTTTTCTATCAGAGACGATCTAGCAAGCACAACTAGGGCACGGTTCTGACGCCAGTCTCAGTTCCGTATTTTCGCGGGGTCGCTTTGGACAGATTTTCCCTGAAAACAGGGAGTTTACAGGGAATTTCGGCATTTTTGGCGGAAATTCCTGATTTCGCCTTTGTTATAATGGAGTGATATCAATGATTTACGCCCCAAATTCCCTAAGCTGTGGAACAGGGAATTTTTTCACGGTAACAGGGAAGTTCTGCGCCGGAACAGGGACGTCACACCGGGTATCAGGGAAGCCGGAATTTCGGAGAGTTTCAGAAGCCGACGATGCGCTCCTGCTCCGCCCAATCCAGCGGATGGGTGACGCTGACCAGGCGCTTGAGGGTGAGTTCCGGCGGCTGGCTGCCGTCGAGAATCGCGGCCTGGATCTTCGGCGACAGGAAGGCGAGTTGGGCGCGGGTGCGGATGTAGGAGGCGGGAACCTGTTCGCGGCGCGCGATGTCCCCGATCTGAACACCACTTTTCAGATCACGGACCCAGCCGTGGGCGCGGATCAGCATGGCGCGGAGATGCGGATCCGGGTGAGGCTGCACATCGCCGGCGATGATCTTGGCTTCGACGCCGCGGCGCCGCAGGTCGAAAGGCGCTTCGATTCTCAGCAGGTCCGGGTTCAGATCGTCTGGCGAATGGCCAAGCGCGCTTGCCAGGGCCGTGCCGTCCAGGTCGAGGCAGATCCGCCCGCGCTTGAGCGTGCCGGAGGCAAGCAGGCCGGCGCAGACCCGACCCCCGGTATCACGGAGCTGGGTGGCCAGCTCTGCGACCGCGGACTTGATTGCAGATGCGGACCCGGCCTCGGGGCGCGCGAGGATCCGGTGCGATGCGGATGCCTCCTGCAGATGTGTGATCACGATGTTGATGACCGCCGTCTCCAATGCTGGTCCTGACAATCGCCAACCGGTGGGATCCGTGCCCCCGGAGATCAGCCTGTTGGAGACGTAGTAGCGTAGCCGTCGGCCCTTGCGGGTGGTGTGGGTCGGGGTGAGCCGGTCGCCGGTGTCATCCCGCAGCTTGCCGGTCAGCCAGGCGCCGGGGTCCGTCCCTCTGGATGGCATGTCGGGTGAGGGTTGCGCGCGGGACCGTTGTGAGGCTTGCCGCATCCTCTCCTGCACCCGCTCCCACAGGTCCTCGCCGATGATCGCCGGGTGCTGGCCGGGCCAGACCTTGTCCTTGTGGCGGATCCTGCCGCGATAGACCGGGTTGCGCAGCAGGTAGTAGATCTGGCCGCGCGACAGCGGGCGATTGCCCCTGACGGTGCCGTCAGCACGGACAACCCGCTTCGAGCGCAACCCCTCCGCAGCGGCCCGCTCGACCACCCGGCGCAGGCAGCCAAAGTCTGCATAGAGGTCGAAGAGGCGTTGGACGGTGCTGGCCTCGTCCTCGTTTACCACCAGCGTGCGGGCCTTGGGATCCGGGTGGCGGTCATAGCCCAGGGGCAAGTTGCCGCCCATCCAGAGACCTTTCTTCTTGGAGGCGGCGATCTTGTCGCGGATGCGCTCGGCTGTGACCTCGCGTTCGAACTGGGCAAAGGACAGCAGCACGTTCAGGGTCAGTCGGCCCATGGATGACGAGGTGTTGAAGGCCTGCGTCACCGAGACGAAGGAGCAGTTTGCCCGTTCCAGCCATTCGACCAGCTTGGCGAAGTCGGTGAGTGAGCGGGTCAGCCGGTCGATCTTGTAGACCACCACCATGTCGATGCGCCCGGCATCGATCTCTTCCAGAAGCCGCTGCAGGCCGGGTCGTTCCAGCGTGCCGCCGGAGATGCCGCCATCGTCGTATCGCTGCGGCAGCAGCGACCATCCCTCGTGACGCTGGCTGGCGACATAGGCGGCGCAGGCCTCATGTTGCGCGTCGAGCGAGTTGAAGTCCTGGTCCAGCCCGTCATCGGAGGACTTGCGGGTGTAGATGGCGCAGCGGATCTTGCGACGCGGGCTCATCTGGCGGCCTTTCCGATGAGACCGAAGAAACGGGGCCCGGACCAGTGCGCCCCGGTGATCTCGCGGGCGATGGCCGAAAGCGAGCGGTAGGCGTGACCGTTCCAGGCAAAGCCGTCCTCGATGACATCGACAACGTGGGTCACCCCGTTCCATTCGCGCAGCAGGCGCCCACCGGGTTTGAGGGCCGGGGGCGTAGGCCGCGGCTTTTGGTCCGCCCCCTTGTCCAACTTGGCCGTCACCTTCCGGGACAACCCGCCGTGACGGCGGGACTGCAGTTCGAAGGCGATGAAGCGCCTCAGGAAGGGCTGGCTCAGCATGGCCGGGGCAGGGCAGTCGAACAGCTGCTGCCAGAGCAACAGCAGGTCGCACCTGTCCATTGCCTCCAGATCGGCGATTTCGACTGGCATGGTCACGCCCCGCCGTCCATATCTGCAACGAGGTGGTAGGTGGCCGGCGCGCCCGGTTTGTCCGATGCGCGGCGTTCGATCGTTGCGCCTTTCTTGCGCAACATGCTGAGTGCGGCCCGGGCCGAGTGTTGCTGCCAGCCGGTGGTCTTGCAGATGTCCGCGAGGCTGGCACCTGTGGGGCGGCGAAGCAGGGCTTGCACCCTGTCGGTCTTGGTGTGTTTGGTTTTGGGCATGTCTGGTCTCCTCGTGTTCAAGGGGGGGCGGGATGCCGTGCCCCGGTACCGAGGTGAGCCCGAACATGTCGGGCGTGGGACCAGTGATGCGTGGTTCGCGCCGGTAGTCCAGCCTGAATCCGCTGGCGTTGACGAAGAATCGCAGGTGTCGTAACGCACGGGAAATAAACAAAAAACTTGCTTCTTGCTAGCTGGGTGGCTATCTTCGGGGTGCCTCACGCTGGACCTTCATATCCTGCCAGAAGCACTCACCGGGCCCGAACGCCCAAAGGGAGCATCGAAAGAGGCAATTCGCCGGATCGTTCGGTCCGGGGAGTTGCTGTTCATGCTCTCTCCGACTTCTCCGATGCGATCCATTCTGACACCTGCCGCATCAGCGGCACTAGCGAGTGGAGGCGCGCATGCGTACCCAATCCCAACCCCGCGATGCTGCGGCATCGACCACCCCCGTCTGGATGGCCGAAAAGGTCCTGCAGACGTCGATCGCAGACCTCAAGCCTTACGCCAACAACAACCGCGTTCACACGGCGAAGAACATCGAGAGGCTGAAGGCGTCTGTCGCCCGGTTCGGCTTCGTCACCCCGATCCTGGTCGATGGTGAGGGCGTGATCATTGCCGGTCATGGCCGGTTCGAGGCAGCGAAGGCGCTGGGGCTGAACACGGTGCCGACCGTGGTTGCCGACCATCTCAGCCCGCCCGAGGTGCGCGCGCTGCGCATCGCCGACAACAAGCTGGCCGAGCTGTCGGATTGGAACCAGGCGGCACTGCAGATCGAGTTCGCCGAGTTGATGGACCTGAGCCTGGATGGCGAACTGGACTTCACCCTCGACATCACTGGTTTCGAGGTGCCGGAGATCGACATCCTCATCGAAGGGGCAGGTGATACGGATGCTGGTCAGCCGGAAACCGCTAAAGAGCTGGACCGGGCACAAGCCGCCATCACCCGTCCGGGCGACATCTGGCTGCTCGGGGATCACCGCATCCTCTGCGGCAATGCGCTGGAAGCGGACAGCTATGCCGCCGTGCTGGATGGTGATGTGCCGCGCATGGTCTTCACCGATCCGCCCTACAATGTTCCGGTACAGGGGCATGTGCGCTTGGGCAAGGATGGCAGCCACCGCGAGTTCGCCATGGCCTCGGGCGAGATGACCGACACCGAGTTCCGAGGCTTTCTCCAGACTTTCCTGACCCATGTCGTGGCCAATCTGCCTGCGGGCGGCATCGCCATGGTCTGCATGGACTGGCGCCATATCGAGGACCTGATTGCCATGGGCAAGGCCTGCGGTCTCGACCTGATCAACCTCTGCGTCTGGAACAAGACCAACGGCGGCATGGGCAGCCTCTACCGGTCCAAGCATGAGTTGATCTGCATCTTCAAGAAGCCGGGTGCGCCGCACATCAACAACGTGGAGTTGGGCAAGCACGGCCGCAACCGCACCAATGTCTGGGACTATGCAGGCGTGAACAGCTTCGGCAAGGGGCGCGAGGCCGATTTGGCAGATCACCCCACGGTCAAGCCGACGGCGCTGGTGGCGGACGCGATCATGGATGTCAGTCATCGCGGCGACGTGGTGCTCGATGCCTTCGGCGGGTCCGGCGCCACGCTGCTGGCAGCCGAGAAGACCGGGCGTCGGGCCCGGCTGATCGAGTTGGACCCGACTTATGTCGATGTCGCCATCCGTCGCTGGCAGGAGATGACGGGGGAACAGGTCGTGCACGCGGTCACCGGCGAGACCTTTGACGGCCGGGCTGCAGAGGCAAACGCCGTCGTTAAAAAGGAGGTCCGCCATGTCTGATGACGAAAAGGACTACGAGGTGGGATATGGCAAGCCGCCGAAACACACGCGGTTCAAGAAAGGCCAGTCAGGCAATCCGAAAGGGCGACCGAAAGGTGCCAGGGGGTTGAGTGCCAGCCTCAAGCGTGAGCTTGAATCGAAAATCACGGTCCGCGAGGGCAATCGCGAGGTCCGGATCACCAAGGCGGAAGCCATGGCCAAGCGGCTGGCGGCCAGTGCCTTGAAGGGAGATTCGAAGGCGCTGTTGGCCTTTCTGAAGCTTGATGCGGACCTGTTTGGCGACAGCGAGGCTCACGATACTGAGGCTGGTCTCTCGGGCAGGCCCGAGCCGGTAGACTATGACATCCTCCGGGATTTCTTCTCCTCCCCGCAGGCGGGGCAAGAGGATGTCGAGGACCAGGAGGATGACGATGACGGCACCTGATCCGCGCATGGTTCGGCAGGCCGCCATCAATCTCTGCCGGGACAACTTCTTCCCGTTCGTGTGGAAGGTGTTCGACACCCTCCATCACGGGCCCAATGGCACGTTCGAGCCGGCTTGGCATGTGCGCGCGATGTGTCATGCGCTCGACAACGTGCGAACCGGTGAGTACCACCGGCTGGTCATCAACATTCCGCCCCGCTGCCTGAAATCCGTCACCGTTGCGGTCGCCTACGTGGCCTTTCTGCTGGGACACCATCCGGGCGCCAAGATCATCGTGGCCAGCTACGGGCTCGACCTCGCCCGCAAACACTCGGACGATTGCCGGCGGGTCATGGCGTCGCGCTGGTACCGCGAGATGTTCCCCGGGACTCGGCTGGCGAAGAAGGGCAATACCGTGGAAGAAATCCGCACCACCGCGGGCGGCAGCCGCAAGGCGGTGTCCATCGGCAGTTCGGTGACCGGTCACGGCGCCGACTACATCATCATCGATGATCTCCTGAAGGCCGGCGACGCCAATTCCGAGGCGGAGCTGATCCGGGCGCAGGAGTTCATCGAAGGCACGTTGCTGTCGCGCTTCGACAATCCGGCGGCGGGCAGGGTGGTGATGATCGCCCAGCGGTTGCACGAGATGGACCCGCCGGGATACCTCCTCGACAAGGGCACCTACCGGCACTTGAACCTGCCGGCCATCGCGGAGGAGAACGAGGTCATTCCAATCGGGCACGGGCAAGTGCATCGGCGCAAGCCCGGGGATCTTCTGTTCCCGGCGAAACTCGACCGGGCGACACTCGATCGCATGCGCCGTGAAATGGGGTCCGCGGTCTTCAACTGCCAATACCAGCAGAACCCGATCGCACCGGACGGCTCGGTGCTTCGCTGGGAGTGGTTTGGAACCTATGACGAGGTTCTCCCACGGAACCAGTACCACTTGGTTGTCCAGAGTTGGGATACCGGGACTTCGGCTGACCCGCGGTCGGACTATTCCGTTTGCACGACCTGGGGGTTCCTGCCGCCGCATTGGCATCTGCTCGATCTCTGGCGCGGGCAATTGGACTACCCCGAACTGAAAGCTAAGGTGCTGGCCTTGGTTGAGCAATGGGATCCCGAGAAGGTTCTGATCGAGGATGCCGCGACCGGCCGGCCGTTGTTCCAGGAGTTGTTCCAGGACGACAAGCGCTACGTCCGCTTGCCCCCTGACAAGGACAAGGAAATCCGCTTCAACGCCGCCTGCGCGCCAGTGGAGGAAGGAAAGGTCCTCCTGCCAACCGAGGCGCCTTGGCTGGCAACTTTTAAGCGCGAGCTGCAGTCCTTCTCGCGTGGCCGGAACGACGACCAGGTCGACAGCTTCAGCCAGTTCCTAAACTGGTCAAAGGGTAACGGCTTCTATCGCGCCCTCGGTCGGGAGCACCCGGTCAACGTCGCGCGGCGTGAACTGAACCGAACACGCGTGAGGCGGCGGTAACACCGCCGTCTCGGGCTGTTGGGCTGGTTCGAAGAACAGTGAATGCGGGCAAACCAACCCGTTGCCTGCTGCCTTGCGGCGTAGCGCGCGAAGGGCGGACTCCAGACATTCACTGCGGGTGCGTCCCGATCGATGCAGAATGGCGTGAGTGGACAATCAGATTGCGTCAAATCCTCAGAATCTACTGTACTGCCGCATGGCGGCTCCGAACCCAATCCGGAAGCGCTAATTTTCGCTGCGATGGTGAAGTTCCTCAT
>NZ_LQBQ01000033.1 GCF_001507595.1 Ruegeria marisrubri | reverse complement strand
CTTCCAGCAGCAGCCGCGCCAGCGTCGCCATCAGGACGTAAGGCATGTTGCCGGCGGAAAAGACTTCGTTGCAGGCGCGGATGTCGTCGATCTCCTGCACGCCATAGCCCTGCGACATGAGCCGCGACACCAGGGGCGCAGGCTGCAAGGCTTCTGCTTCCCGCTCGGCGACATCCCGAAGGGACTGGCAGGCCTGTTCAAACACCTTGGTTCCGGTGATTGGCTCCATGGCCGACCACAGGGTGTCATAGAAGCGGGGGTAATGCGCGAAGGCCATGGCAACCACACCCATCCAGGGGACGCCGAGGCCGGTCTTGGTGCGCTCGTAAACCGCCGCGCGCGCACCGCTGACGGCGAATTCCGGGACTGGATGGATCGCGGGAATAGGGTCGGGCTTCAGCCGGGGGAGTTCAGCCATCGGCGTGGATTTCCTGCGGCAAA
>NZ_LQBQ01000032.1 GCF_001507595.1 Ruegeria marisrubri | reverse complement strand
TTGGTTTTGGGGCCGGAGCGGGGCCGCTCCGGCGCTGCAATCACCTGGCATTGGTTTGACGGCCAATCCAGATTTCGGCGCGCTCCGCGCATTTGGCGAGGTTGAGCAGGTCCGAGTGGTGAAAGCTGTTCGAGTTGCGCCAATCGCCGGTTTCGCCCTTGTAGGCGCGCGAAAAGTCGACCGAGTAGAAGCCGTCATTGTCCCAGATGGTGGCGGTGATCAGGCCGATCTTGAATTTCTGTGCTGGCTGGTTTGCCATGTGTTCCGTTCCTCGTGATGTGATGAGATGAAAAGGGCGCGGGACCGTTTCGCCCGCGCCCCGACAGAGCCATTCCGGCCCCAAAATCCCGCACGGCACTGCCAACCCCGCGCGGGCAAAACTCAGGCTGCGGTGTAGCTGCTGGTGTTGCCGTAGCGGCGTGCTTCGGCCCATTCCAGAAGGTCACGGCGGCGATAGCGCACCGAGCGGCCCGACTTGTAGAATTTCGGGCCGAACCCGGTCACGCGCCATTTCTGGATGGTGCGCACGCTCTGGCATAGGAAATCGGC
>NZ_LQBQ01000031.1 GCF_001507595.1 Ruegeria marisrubri | reverse complement strand
ATCGACGTGATCGCCGCGCACCAGACAACGCGCAGTGTCGACATTCAGTTCGTCGTGCCGCGGGATGCCGTCGAAACCGCGATCAAGGCGCTTCATTCCGCCTTGATCGGATCAACTGAGGCCACAAAGCTCGATGAAGCCGCATGAGGGGTGCCGCCATGCGATCAGACAGATCGGCGTTGTTGAACAAACCTATTACCGCTGGCGCAAGAAGTACGGCGGAATGAGTGTAGATCAGTTGAAGGAACTGAAGCGGCTACAGAAAGAGAACGAGCGGCTGAGACGCGCAGTTTCAGATCTGACGTTGGACAAATTGATACTCTCGGAGGCGGCAAAGGGAAACTACTGAGCCCCGCTCGTCGTCGAGCCTGCATCGCTCATGTTCGTAGCCAGCTGAACGTTTCCGAGAGACGCGCCTGCCGCGTGCTTGGACAACACCGGTCCACGCAACGGCACGTTCCGCGAGGTCGCGCAGACGAAGACCGACTGGTGGCCGACATGATCGAGCTGACCCGTCAATACGGCCGATAGGTGGTGTCAGACCAATTCTAACTCGTCTCTACAAGGGCAGGATGGCTGTCCCTTATTCGGCGCAGAGACCGCGCCACTCGGTTAGAGCGGCGGCGC
>NZ_LQBQ01000030.1 GCF_001507595.1 Ruegeria marisrubri | reverse complement strand
CAACCCGTTACGACAGATGCCCAAAGGTCTTCCTGTCAGCCATAGCTCTCGCAGCTCTTGTCATCTACTGGCTTTGATAGACAATGAGTCCTGACCCTAGGGCCTCGGGACGATCCTGGCGTGGAGTTCCCCCGGTTTGATGGACGGTCATGGGCTTGCAGATCCCATCTCTCGGCGGCGGCGCTTTCGTAGTTGATGGGTGACATACACCGCAAAGAAATTGTTGTAAGGTATGGTGATTTGTTTTGTCGGGAGTGCCTTTGAGGAGCCTGAGCCAACACGACTTGCAGTCATATTGAAAATTGCGACGGGCAAACTGTCATTTAGTTGTCATTCCCAATTGCCTTGCAGCGCTGCGGAATTGCTTGATGCTATCCTTGTTGAAAAAAACCGGGGTCTTTCCATGTTTGATCTTCAAATTCTCTCCAAGCCCCTTTTTCTCTTTCGCCAACTGGTTCGAAAACTCTGGGTGCGCACGTCTCTGATTGCAGCCTTGGCGCTGGTCAGTGCTTTGTCCGGGCCGGTTTTCGGGAGCTTTTTGCCCGCTGGCCTTGTCGAACGTCTGACCTCGGACACTGTCGTGCGCATTTTGGAGATCCTGGCCTCATCCATGCTGGCGGTAACGACGTTCTCGCTATCCATCATGGTGGCAGCCCAAAAATGGACGTCAAACCAGTCTTCACCTCGTGCCCAGCAACTGATCGAAGAAGATACGGTGACCCAGAACGCGCTCGCAGCCTTTCTGGGAGCGTTC
>NZ_LQBQ01000029.1 GCF_001507595.1 Ruegeria marisrubri | reverse complement strand
TAGGGTCAGGACCCATTGATTTCCGCGTGGCAGCGTGATTCACGGTGCGAAAACCGAGCGGTGAACATGACTGATCTCTTCTGGCTGAGCGATGCGCAGATGGCGCGTCTTGAACCTTTCTTTCCCAAGTCTCACGGCAAGCCACGCGTTGATGATCGGCGTGTGTTGAGCGGGATAATCTTCGTTAACCGCAATGGATTACGGTGGCGTGATGCGCCTGCTGCCTATGGCCCGCACAAAACGCTGTACAACCGCTGGAAACGGTGGAGCGACAAAGGCATCTTCGCCCGGATGATGGCCGGTCTGGCTGCCGAACATGGCGAGACGAAGACCGTGATGATCGACGCCACCTATCTGAAGGCACACCGCACCGCGACCAGTATGGGCGTCAAAAAGGGGGGCGTGGACGCCTGATCGGGCGAACCAAGGGCGGCATGAACACCAAACTGCATGCCATCTGCGACAGCCACGGGCGACCGCTTGATCTGTTCGTGACCGCCGGACAGGTTAGCGATTACATCGGGGCACGGGCCCTGCTCAGCAGCCTGCCGAGCGTCGATTGGCTTCTCGGGGATCGTGGATACGATGCCGACTGGTTCAGAGAAGCCTTAAAAGACAGAGGGATAAACGCATGTATCCCAGGGAGAAAACAACGCAACAAGCCCGTGAAATACGACAAGCGGCGCTACAAACGGCGCAACAGGATCGAAATCATGTTCGGCAGGCTCAAGGATTGGCGACGCGTGGCAACCCGTTACGACAGATGCCCAAAGGTCTTCCTGTCAGCCATAGCTCTCGCAGCTCTTGTCATCTACTGGCTTTGATAGACAATGAGTCCTGACCCTA
>NZ_LQBQ01000028.1 GCF_001507595.1 Ruegeria marisrubri | reverse complement strand
TCATTTCGTGGATCGGCACGAAAAGGGGTCCGACCACGTTCCAATGATACCCTTGCGTCTTGATCATCAACAGAACGCTGTCACACAGAACCTCGGTAACTGCGTTCGATATCCACTCATTCTTGTCGATGCCGGTATCATGCATTTCGCTCTGGGGTTCGGTTTTCAGAACTTGCTGTGTCATTCTTTTCCCTTTCCCTGTTTCGGTCATGCATGAAAAGTAGGGTCGTGGCAGAAAAAAGCAAATAAAAACATATGGTTAAGTTGTGTATCTTGTGTTGCCTGTGTTTGTTGCTGATCCAGATCAACCAACGCTGGAGGTGGAAATTCACCTAAGAGCTGATGCCAAGGAGGTTCATTATCTTACGTATGTGGAGTAAGTCATGTCATACATAAGCGAGCGAGGAACGATGCCCAATCAAGAACGACCACCGAAGCGCACCGAAAAGCTGCAGCTGATGCTGGATGTTGAAGAGCTGAAGGTCATCGATGACTGGCGATTTGAAAATCGACTTCCATCGCGCGCGGCTGCCATCCGCGAACTGATCCGCAGAGGACTGAACACGGATGAATTCGAAGAGCCGCCGACAGAGATTCCTTCAGGCGAATTTCGCGTCGTCGACGATTCCGAGTGACCTGCCGGTGGTGTCAGAGGGGCATTTTCAGAGGGGCTTGCCAGAGGGTTTCTGGTCGAGGCGGGCAGGGCGGTTTCCTAACCTCCCGCCATGCCCAAGCGCGATCCATTCAAGTGCTTCCATTTCTGCCGGGGGTGTTGTCAGAAGGAATTTGGTTGAGCCGGGCAGGGCGGTCTCGTAGCTTCCCGCCATGCCAAAACGCGACCCATTCAAGTATTTTCACAGCAGCCCG
>NZ_LQBQ01000027.1 GCF_001507595.1 Ruegeria marisrubri | reverse complement strand
AATGGCAAAGGAAAAGTTTGAGCGTACGAAACCGCACGTCAACATCGGCACGATCGGCCACGTTGACCACGGCAAGACGACGCTGACCGCAGCAATCACCAAGTATTTCGGCGACTTCAAGGCGTATGACCAGATTGACGGCGCGCCGGAAGAGAAGGCGCGCGGCATCACCATCTCGACCGCCCACGTGGAATACGAGACCGACACCCGCCACTACGCGCACGTCGACTGCCCCGGCCACGCCGACTACGTCAAGAACATGATCACCGGTGCGGCGCAGATGGACGGCGCGATCCTGGTCGTGAACGCCGCCGACGGCCCGATGCCGCAGACCCGCGAGCACATCCTGCTGGCCCGCCAGGTTGGCGTGCCTGCACTGGTGGTGTTCCTGAACAAGGTTGACCAGGTCGACGACGAAGAGCTGCTGGAGCTGGTGGAAATGGAAGTCCGCGAGCTGCTGAGCTCGTATGATTTCCCCGGCGACGACATTCCGATCATCGCGGGTTCGGCTCTGGCCGCGATGGAAGGCCGCGATCCGGAAATCGGCGAAGAGAAGATCAAGGAACTGATGGCCGCCGTCGACGAGTACATCCCGACTCCGGAACGTGCCGTTGACCAGCCGTTCCTGATGCCGATCGAAGACGTGTTCTCGATCTCGGGCCGCGGCACCGTTGTGACCGGCCGTGTCGAGCGTGGCGTGATCAACGTCGGCGACGAGATTGAGATCGTCGGCATCCGTCCGACCCAGAAGACCACCTGCACCGGTGTCGAGATGTTCCGCAAGCTGCTGGACCGCGGCGAAGCCGGCGACAACATCGGCGCGCTGCTGCGCGGTGTTGACCGTGACGGCGTCGAGCGTGGCCAGGTTCTGTGCAAGCCGGGCTCGGTGACCCCGCACACCAAGTTCGAAGCCGAAGCCTACATCCTGACCAAGGAAGAAGGCGGCCGTCACACCCCGTTCTTCGCGAACTACCGTCCGCAGTTCTACTTCCGGACCACTGACGTGACCGGCACCGTGACGCTGCAGGAAGGCACCGAGATGGTCATGCCGGGCGACAACGTCGGCTTCACCGTCGAGCTGATCGCCCCGATCGCGATGGAAGACGGCCTGCGTTTCGCCATCCGCGAAGGCGGCCGCACCGTCGGCGC
>NZ_LQBQ01000026.1 GCF_001507595.1 Ruegeria marisrubri | reverse complement strand
CACCACATGCGTGCAAGAGTCGAAGACGACGCCCAGGGAAGGCGGCAGGTCTATGAGGCCTGTTTTGAACCTTGCGCGATCGAAAAGGGCATGCGGATCATCGGCGGAAAATGGACCGGGTCGATCCTGTGGCACCTCAAGGACGGTCCGGTCAGGTTCAACGATCTGGCTCGGATGGTGGGTGGCGCATCCAAGAAGATGATTACCGAACGTCTGCGCCAACTGGAAACGCAGGGACTGGTCCGGCGCGAAGTCATGGATACAGCCCCGGTGTCTGTTCACTACGAGATCACCGAGTTCGGGCGCAGTGCGCTGGGGTTCCTCGACGAGCTTCGTAAATGGAGCGAAGGTTTGCCGCAGGAAATCCACGCCGATGGCTGAACTCCCCCGGCTGAAGCCCGACCCTATTCCCGCGATCCATCCAGTCCCGGAATTCGCCGTCAGCGGCGCGCGCGCGGCGGTTTACGAGCGCACCAAGAAGGGCCTCGGCGTCCCCTGGATGGGCGTGGTTGCCATGGCCTTCGCGCATTACCCCTGCTTCTATGACACCCTGTGGTCGGCCATGGAGCCAATCACCGGAACCAAGGTGTTTGAACAGACCTGCCAGTCCCTTCGGGATGTCGCCGAGCGGGCAGCAGAAGCCTTGCAGCCTGCGCCCCTGGTGTCGCGGCTCATGTCGCAGGGCTATGGCGTGCTGGAGATCGACGACATCCGCGCCTGCAACGAAGTCTTTTCCGCCGGCAACATGCCTTACGTCCTGATGGCGACGCTGGCGCGGCTGCTGCTGGAAGGAAACTCATGGCACGGCGGTGGAGATCTTGGCCGCGTTACTTCTCCAATTCAGACGATGCCCAAGCCGCCCCTGATGGAAGCGCATCACGCCTCAGACGATCTGGCGGCCCTATACGATGAGCTCCGCGAGGTGCTCGGGCTGCCCTTCGTCAACACCGACTATCGCGCCTTTGCCCGCTGGCCCAGCTATTTCGCCTTGGCCTGGAACGATCTCAGCCCTCGACTGCCCGAGGCGGGGTATGCCACCGGCGTTGAGTGTGTCCATCAGGCGGCCATCGACCTTGCTGTCTCACTGCCGAATGCGACCGGAATAACCCCGGACGCCCTGAGGGACGCGGCCGCATCCGATGCCTCGTTGGAAGAGGTCCTGTCAGTGGTCAGGCTGTTCCAGTGGCTTTTGCCGGGTCTGGCCGTGAACGTCGCGTTTATGCGAAGCCAATTGCAACGTTAGTCCGCTGGATTACCTCAATCGTCGGGCCGGGTAGAACAGCATCTTTTGTTAGAATTGGGTGACTCAGCTTGCTTCGTCCCGCAAAGCGGAAATACGCCCACACCTCAAATTCGCTGCGGCAACGAATCGCGGCAATGACGGGCCGGACCGCCACATTTTGTCGCCCAGGCTAATGACCGGTTAGGGCCCAGTGTTAGCTTGGTGCGGACGAGCGAAAGGCGGGGTTGTCCCGCATCCCGAATGTCACCAGCTTCGACCACGCTGCGGACGCATGAACGACTGATGCTGCCGCAGCTCCGCAGCATGAGGAACTTCACCATCGCAGCGAAAATTAGCGCTTCCGGATTGGGTTCGGAGCCGCCATGCGGCAGTACAGTAGATTCTGAGGATTTGACGCAATCT
>NZ_LQBQ01000025.1 GCF_001507595.1 Ruegeria marisrubri | reverse complement strand
GTCCGGTGACGGTGATGTCGCCGACGTCGATGCTGGCGGTGTCGATGGCCACGTTGTCCGTGAAGGTGACGGTGACGTCGGTGGTCGTCGTTCCGACCTGGGCCGGTCCGATATCGGGGGCTGAGGCGGACTGGACCACGGGCGCGGTGCTGTCGCCGGGCGCGGAATCGAAAGTCAGGAAAATCGGCTGGGTCACCGGACCCATCGGCGCATTTCCGTCAGATGGGTCGATGATTGCCGCGACGAATGCGAGCGGCAACTCATCCTCACCAGTGAAGTCATAGTCTGCCACGCCGGAAAAATCGAACATGGACGAGATGTCCTGATTGGTGCCGTCAAGGACGACGTCGACGGTCTGCAACTCGACGAGGTTGTTTGCAGGGAAGTCGGTGAGCGCCAGCGTGGCGAGTTGAGCATCCAGCTGCGGGGCGTATGCCTGATCGTCGGCATCACCGTTGTAGAACTCGTTTGTCACAGGCTGAATGAAGCCTTTTGCCAAGGTAACCCTTGCAACCGTCCCGGAGGGCCCATTGAGAATGACGGTTGGCCCACCTGCGTCGTAAGTGCCGGTGCCACCTTCGGCCAGCCCATTCACCGTCAGTGTCGGTTCGAGTGCTGGCGATGCCTGCGAAGATACCGTGAATGAGCCGGCATTGTTCCCGGCGCTCATCAAATCACCGGTGCTTGTGGTTCCGTCCGCGTAGGTGACCGTGACCGTTGCGGCGATGAGTTCGGCACCGGAAATCCCGCCAACGTCCCATGCCGGGGAGGAGCCTGCATTGAGCAGGTCCTTGCCCGCGCCGCGCACGGAATTCGGGTCCGCGTCGATCGAGAACTGGACAGTCTCGCCAGGTTCGAAGCCGCCGTTCAAAGCCTGATCGAACGTCAGTATCAGGCCTTCGTATCCCGCCGACCCACCGGTGCCGACATAGTTGGACGCATCTGGCGTCGTATCCACACCGGTTGAACCTGCGGAATCGATTGTAAGCTCTTTGGAAACGGTATCACCTGCCTCCCCGAATGGATCGAATACGGCATCCGGCAGAATCGCCGGCGAGAGGTCGAATTCGACCTTCGTGATTACCTTCTCGCCGGTGTTGGTGATCTCGAAGGAACTCGAGCCAAATGTCGATTTGTTGATGTTGTCCGACGTCTCGGTCACACCGATCCGCGCCGCGCCTGTGCCGCCGCCGCCTCCGCCACCGACAAGCTGGAAGTCGATGTAATCGGTGCGCAGCGGTTCGCCGCCGTCACTGGTGCCGACGATCTCGATGACGTCGCCGGTGGACAGCGCTACGCCGCTGATGGCGCGCTCGACAAGGGAGGTCTGGTCGGCAAGCGGCCCGCCGGCATCGAGGTTCCAGACGAAGCTGTCGATCTGGGTGCCGTTCACCAGAACGCTCATCTGCGACTGGCCGTCGGACTCGTCGAAATGGCCGAGGCCGAGGTCATAAGTGCCGCTGGCCGCCGTGAAGGTGTAGGAGGCGCGCTGCTCGCCGCTGTCGCCGGCCTGCAGGAACTGGTCGCCCGAGCCCTGGCCGTTGTTCTTCACGACAAAGCCGCTCAGGATGGTGAAGGTCTCCGCCTCGACCCGGAACGGATCTGATGGTGGCGGCGGTGGCGGCGAGGACAGATCGACCGTGAAGCCATCCAGCGTCGGGTCGGCGGCCACCGGGTTGCCGCTGGTGTCCAGCACCTCGCCCGCCGCGAGCGCGACGG
>NZ_LQBQ01000024.1 GCF_001507595.1 Ruegeria marisrubri | reverse complement strand
CCGAACATCGTGCCCAGCCGGCCAAATCCGGTGACGACCTCATCGGCGACCAGCAGAATGTCGTGCTTTTCAAGCACCGCCTGAATGGCTTCCCAGTAGCCGGCAGGAGGTGGAACGATCCCCCCCGTGCCCAGCACCGGCTCGCCGACAAAGGCGGCAATCGTTTCGGCCCCTTCGCGATCGATCAGCGCCTCCAGCTCGGCCACGCAATGGGCAATGAACCCGGCTTCGTCCTGCGCCGGGTCCGGGCGGCGGAAATAGTAGGGCGCCTCGGTATGAATCACTTGGGCCAGGGGCAGGTCGAACTTGTTGTGGAATAGCTCAAGCCCGGTAAGCGAGCCGGTCATGAGACCCGACCCATGATAGCCCCGCCAACGCGAGATGATCTTCTTTTTCTCGGGCCGTCCGAGGATGTTGTTGTAGTACCAGATCAGCTTGATGTTGGTTTCATTCGCATCCGAACCGGACAGGCCGAAATACACTTTGGACATATGCGCGGGCGCGCGGTCGAGGATCATTTTGGACAGGGTGATCGAAGCCTCGGTCCCGTGGCCGACATAGGCATGGTAATAGGCAAGCTCCCGAGCTTGGTCGGCAATGGCCTCGGCGATCTCGGGTCTGCCATAGCCCACATTCACGCAATACAGCCCGGCAAAGGCATCCAGCAGGCGGTTGCCGTCGCGGTCCTCGATATGGCAACCGGCGCCGCCGGTCACCACCCGATGCGGCAGGTTGCCCCGCGCGAATTCCGCCAGATGCGTCGATGGGTGGAAAAAGTTCTCGCGGTCCCACTGTTCAAGTTGGTCATTGTGAAGCATGGCTTACCCTACGTGTTCAGGCGGCGCGCCGCCGGTTGTCATGAAAGGAGCCGTTTGCACGCATTGGACCGAAACGGTTCAACCCGAGCAGATTGGCTCCGCTCACCCGGACAGCAGCGCGCAATGCCTTTATTGCCAGGGCGACGCGATGGAAGCACGAAACAGCGCAAGCCGCAATTGAAATTGGCATCCCTTTCAGTGTCTGTTCGGTTGCCTTTGAGACGCCTCTTTCACCGCTGTAGTTCGAGCCGGGATCTTGTCAGTGCAAATCGTTCTGAATGCCTGATATCGGTACGGTTGTGGGTCTCGGCCGCGCTCCAAAGCAAATTCATAGGCATCCTTTAGGGCCTCGGGACGATCCTGGCGTGGAGTTCCCCCGGTTTGATGGACGGTTATAGGCTTGCAGATCCCATCACTCGGCGGCGGTGCTTTCGTAGTTGATGGGTGACATACACCGCAAGGAAATTGTTGTAAGGTATGGTGATTTGTTTTGTCGGAAGTGCCGTTGAGGAGCCTGAGCCAACACGACTTGCAGTCATATTGAAAATTGCGACGGGCAAACTGCCATTTGGTTGTCATTCCCAATTGCCTTGCAGCGCTGCGGAATTGCTTGATGCTATCCTTGTTGAAAAAACCGGGGTCTTTCCATGTTTGATCTTCAAATTCTCTCCAAGCCCCTTTTTCTTTTTCGCCAACTGGTTCGAAAACTCTGGGTGCGCACGTCTCTGATTGCAGCCTTGGCGCTGGTCAGTGCTTTGTCCGGGCCCGTTTTCGGGAGCTTTTTGCCCGCCGGCCTTGTCGAACGTCTGACCTCGGACACTGTCGTGCGCATTTTGGAGATCCTGGCCTCATCCATGCTGGCGGTAACGACGTTCTCGCTATCTATCATGGTGGCAGCGCAAAAATGGACGTCAAACCAGTCTTCACCTCGTGCCCAGCAACTGATCGAAGAAGATACGGTGACCCAGAACGCGCTCGCAGCCTTTCTGGGAGCGTTC
>NZ_LQBQ01000023.1 GCF_001507595.1 Ruegeria marisrubri | reverse complement strand
AGCTTGTCGGCGGCGGAGGCGGAGGCGGCGACACGACGGCGCCGGTCGTTCAGTCGTCCTCGGCGCCCGATATCGGACCGGCCCAGGACGGAACGACGACCACCGACATCACCGTCACCTTCTCGGACAACGTCTCGCTCGACGTGTCCAGCATCGGCCTGAGCGACATCACGGTGACCGGGCCGGGCGGCGCGCTTTCGGTGACCGGCGTCAGCGTCGACACCAACAGCGACGGCACCCCGCGCACGGCGACCTACACCGTCGCGGCGCCGGGCGGGAGCTGGGATTCGGCCGATGACGGCGCCTATACCGTCGCGCTCGCGGCGGGCGAGGTGCTGGACACCAGCGGCAACCCGGTGGCCGCCGACCCGACGCTGGATGGCTTCACGGTCGATCTGTCCTCGCCCCCGCCGCCGCCACCATCAGATCCGTTCCGGGTCGAGGCGGAGACCTTCACCATCTTGAGCGGCTTTGTCGTGAAGAACAACGGCCAGGGCTCGGGCGACCAGTTCCTGCAGGCCGGCGACAGCGGCGAGCAGAGGGCGTCCTATACCTTCACGGCGGCCAGCGGCGTCTACGACCTCGGCCTCGGCCATTTCGACGAGTCCGACGGCCAATCGCAGATGAGCGTTCTGGTGAACGGCACCCAGATCGACAGCTTCGTCTGGAACCTCGATGCCGGCGGGCCGCTTGCCGACCAGACCTCCTTTGTCGAGCGCACCATCAGCGGCGTGGCGCTGTCCACCGGCGACGTCATCGAGATCGTCGGCACCAGTGACGGCGGCGAACCTCTGCGCACCGATTACATCGACTTCCAGTTTGTCGACGATTTGTTCGCCTAGATGGAGTAAAACTGGACGGGCGGCGCGTCGGTGCCGCTCGGCAGGCCTCAACGGCCCGAGAGGAGGCTGCGACTGATGCGAGACACTATCACTGCCGCTGACCGACACCCGGACCAGGGCGCAAGCGTGAAAGCGCTCCTCGTAACGCTTGGCGGGTTCTCGCATATCAACGCGCAGTTGCTGAAGGCCTTTGAAAGGGAATTCCCTGAGGTGGACTTCGAGACGTTCAGCGTGTCCGACGCGCTGCGTACCGATTATCCGACCTTGTTGCGTTGCCTGTCGGGTGTTGCGCGCGAATACGGAGTGTCGAGCTTTGGATCGCGCGAAATTCTTCGATACCGCCTGTTTCGAAGCCGCAGCTACTTCGAGGCCGTCAGTCGCATGTTGCAGCGGCGTTTCGGTGGCCGCCGGTTCGATTTCACCGTGCAGACACAATCGATCTTTTCCGCCGCGCTTCCTGGCTGTCCAAATTACGTCTACACCGACCATGTCGCCCGTGCCCGTCTTGCCGACGAAGACCAGGCTGGAACCGGGCATCCGTCGCAGGCCTGGCTGGAATGCGAACGCCAGATCTACGAGGACGCCGCGCATGTCTTTACCTTTGGGCCAAAGATCCGGAACTTTCTCGTTGATGAGTATCGCATCTCATCGGAAAAGGTTTCGGCCATCGGTGCAGGCGCATCCGTAAGACCTGAAACAGCCCCCAGCACATCCGTCGAACGCTACAAGCGCAGAAATATCCTGTTCGTCGGCGTCGATTGGGAACGCAAGGGCGGCCCTGAGTTGGTGGACGCGTTTCTCCAACTCAAGCGGCGCTTGCCGGATGTCACCCTGACCATCGTAGGATGTTCCCCTGACGTTGCGGCGGACGGCTGTGAGGTTCTCGGCAGGCTGCCGATCTCGGAGATCGAGGAATATTTCCAGCGCGCATCCTGTTTTTGCATGCCGTCTCGGGTGGAACCGTTCGGGATAGTCTTTCTGGAAGCGATGCAGTTCGGATTGCCGGTGGTCTCGACCACCGTAGGGGATATCGGAGCAATCGTTCTGGATGGCGAAACCGGCCGCCTGGTGCAGCCAAATAGCAGTGCCGACCTGGCCCAGGCCCTGTACGAAGTTCTCGCGGACGCGGGAACGTGCCGCGAAATGGGGCGTGCCGGGCTGGACCGGGGCCGGCAGTTCACCTGGGAGGCCGTTGCAAGGCGGATACTGGAACATGCCCCCGGGGTTACGGCCTCTTCCTCTGCCGAAGGGTTGCAGTGGTGAGTCTTCGGCTCTTGTATGTCATCGACAGCCTTCGTGTCGGCGGGGCCGAGACCCTTCTTCTTGATCTTCTCGATGCTGCACGACGACGTGGAGACGCGGCACGCGTCGCCTATTTCACACCGGGGCCGCTGGAGCCCGAAGTCGTCCGGCGCGGGGTCGAAGCGACGCGGCTCAGCCGGCACGGGCTGCGGGATCCGCTTGCTTTGTTTCGCGCGCTCAGACTGATGCGGGCCTGGGATCCGGACGTCGTCCATACCCACCTGACCAAGAGCGATCTCGTCGGCCAGCTGGCTGCGCGCCTTTCGAAACGCCGCCGTGTTTTGACCCTGCACAACACCGATCCGTGGCGAAAGAACGCCATTTTCTCGGGAATCTATCGCGAAATAACCCGTGGCGCGGATGCCTGTCTGGCGGTGACCAGCAATGTCGCAGACTATGTCGCCGAATACGGCGGCTGCGACCGCAGCGCCATCGAAGTGATCCAGAACGGCGTCGATCTGCACCGTTTCAACGCCGGTCACGTTCCGCCAATGGACCTGTCCGGCTATGGGATACCGGACGATGCGGTGGTGATTGCAAAGATAGGCCGGCTTTCGGAGCAGAAGGATCATGCAAACTTTCTGCTGGCCGCCTCGCAACTTGCAGAGCGCTACCCGCAGGCGCATTTCCTGATCGCAGGCGAAGGTGAGCTGTCGGCAGATATCAGGGAGTGCGCACGCGATCTCGGCCTGGGCGACGACAGGGTGACTTTCACCGGCAACCTGCGGGAAATGCCGGAACTGCTGGCCGCTGTCGACATTTTCACCCTTGCATCCAGGTGGGAAGGGCTGCCGATGGCGCTGCTGGAGGCGATGGCCATGTCCGTCCCCGTCGTTTCAACGGCGGTTGGCGGCATACCGGATTTGATAAATGACGGCGAGAATGGCATGCTGGTGCAGCCATCAGATCCTACGGCATTGGCAGAAGCGATCGGGCACTTGATCTCTGACCCGTCTGCCCGCCGCCGTCTCGGCAATGCCGGTCTGGAGACGGTGCGCACACGATATTCTTCGGCTGCCATGACAGACCGGCTGTGGTCGGTCTATTCGCGGCCTGCATCGGCAGTTCGAATTTCTGACGATTGATACATGTTAAGGTGAATTCTGTAGATTGGAGACGAGTAGATGCAAGCAATCGTAAAAAAGCTGTTTTGGGCGTTTGTCCTGTGCGTCGCCTGTGTGTCTCAAACTGCAGCGGAGAACTACAAAGTCGGACCCGGCGACAAGCTGAACGTTTCGATCCTCGGGCAAAACGAATTTTCACGCGTCACCGAAGTCAGGGGTGACGGTTCGTTTCAACTTCACAAGCTGGGAAAAGTGCAGGCCGCAGGGCACACTTTGGCCGAAATCGAGGACATCATCATCAAACGTGCGGACGAATTGTTCGACGGCTCGGTTTCGGTTGTCGTGGAAATGGCAGAGTACAGGCCGATTTTTGTCATGGGCAACGTGCAGACGCCGGGCTCCTATCCGTATGCGCGCGGGATGACGGTCATCCAGGCGATTGCGCTTGCCGGAGGATATGAAAGAGGCCGAGCCGAAACCACGAATGAACGCAACGTTCTGGACGTGCAGCAGCGCGCGCTGGAAGCCCGAATTCGCCTGGGGTTTGCCGAAAACCGGCTGAAAGCGATCACGGCCGAACTTGCCCGGCTGGAGGGCCGCGAAGCCCAAGGTGACGCGGCCGCGCCCGAAGATATCGATCCTGATCAGGTCGAACTTCTGACCAAGGACCGGGAAATTCTGAACGAATCGATCGAAGGGTTCACTCGCAGGGAAGCCTTGGCCAATGCCGAGGCCGAACTTTACGCGCAACGACGCGAACTCATTGCCCGCCAGCTGCAGGTCACCGAGGAACAGCTTGCGGATATCAACAGCCTGGTGGCGCAAGGTCTGTCCCGGCGCGACAGATTGGTCGAGCTGAAGGTCGAGGCGGACAACTTCCGTTCCGATGAATTGCAGACGACGGCTTATGCCGCCCGGGCAGAGCAGACCGCCGTGAACGCCCGCAACGAGAGCGATGTCGCGCTAGCCCGCTATCACCGTGACTTGCTTTCCGGGAAAATTGCAGCGGAAGAAAGAATTCAGTTGCTGCGGTCCCAGCTCAACGCTTCGATGGACTATTTGCGGCAGGTTTCACCGACCGCCGCGATGGCCGTGAACACGAAGGTCGAAACCGTTTTCGAAGTGTATCGCGCCGGCACGAAAGGGCAGCCGGAGCAGGTCGATTTGACCAGCGAAATTCAACCCGGCGACGTTCTGGTCGTCAAGTTCGAAGAAGTCACGAACTGACCCGCAGGATTGCGGCGGCCAGTTCCCGTTCAGGTGCATGGCGCCGGTCGGGTGTTTCGCCCTGTCATTCCGGCATTGGCTTCCTTCCTACCGGCTGAGCACGGAAAAACGCGGATCGAGACATGTCGCCTCCGTCGATTGCCAGGCAGCGGAGGCTGGTGACGATCTGCTAAGCTTCTGCGCTGGCATTTTCGCTACGATGCGGTGTCTCCGTGTTTTGCCGTTCGAAGTTCAACTGCGCGATTCGCCCGGCCTCGATGGCAAGGGCTATCAGGATCCAAAGAAAACGCGGATAGGCGTCATGCAGCAATGCCATTCCCGTCAAATACCCGGCAAGACCTGCCCCCAAGGCCAGATAAAGATTTTCCAGACGTTTGTTGCGATGCGTCTTCGCCTGTTGGTACGCCCCAAGCAAACCGACAGCTGCACACCAAATGATGAAGAGGAAATACAGCAGTCCCAGTATGCCCTGTTCCGCCAGAACCTCCAGATACAGGCTGTGCGTGGACCGGCCTTCGCCACGGAACATCAGTCCCATTTCCAGGGCCAAATCCTGAAAAAGGATGTTGAAATTCCCACCCCCAACCCCCAGCCAGGGATTGGAAAAGAAGATCTCGACCGCTACGGCCCAACTGACGAGTCGACCCTCTGTGCTGAGATCGACCCGCTGTTCCTGCACCAAGTCGACGATCGTCGAGAGCCTGTCGAAAACCTCCGGCCCCAACAAGGTCGCTGCCACGACGGCAAGTCCGGCGAGCGCCACTATCGCGGCAAGTTTCTGGCTCGCGTTCAATCGAAGAAACAAGATGCCGAATGCCACGCTCAAAGCGACAATTCCTCCTCGTGACTGCGTGGCCAGAAAGCCGAACAGCAACAGGGCGAGCGCTATGGACCAGAAGATGAGCTTGAGTGGATTGCGCGTCTGCAGCAACTGGAAAAGTGCCGCCGGTATGCAGAACACCAGGACGACGGCGAAGAAGTTTGCATCATCGATCGGCCCTTCGAACCGGCCGTGGAAGCGCCCGAAATGTGCGAAAATCTCCAGATTCGATGGCAACGAATAACCAATCACCTGCACTAACCCCAATGCACAGATCACAGCGGCGGTCAAAACCGCCGAAAGCACGACCGTTTTAACGCCGTTTCGATAATTCATGAACGCAAGGGCGAGCATGGCAATGATCGCATCCTTGCCGAAGCCCGAAGCGACGTCGAGAGTGACGCGCCAATCTACAGCGTAGGTCGCGCCGAACAACTTGAGCGCGAGAAAGCCCACCATCAGCCACAGCGCGAGCCAGCCGACATAGGGCCGATCCCCCCAGAGCAAGTAGCGTGCACCAAGCAAGGCGATCAATCCCGGCGCCGCGAGCTTGGCCACGGACGGTCCGGGAAAACCAATTTCTATCAAGTTGTTAGATAGGTTCGACACGATCATCACGACCAGTATCGACAGGCCGATCAATGGCTTAAGCAGCGTCAACACGCAAACGCCCCAAAAGACGACCAGAGCGGCCAGCTTAACCGGCGAGGAATCCCCGATTACCAACGCGACCCAAAAAACGATGAGACCGACCCCGACGATCGTCGCAAGTTCCTTGCGTTGCCCTGTCATGATCATTGCGGCAACTCCTTGAAAAACAGCGAAACATGCCGCGTCAGGATCGACCCGCGATATTGCTGGGAAACGCAATGAACTACATGGGACATAGGAACTCGAAAACCGATCACCGCACCCTCCCCGCAGCGGACTCGTCGCGTTCCCGGGCGTCTCGTTGGGCCAGCGGCCTGGCCAGAGATCCAAAAGACGTGATGCTTGACGCCCCTCAAGGGAATAACCCGGTCCGTCAGGAAATTACTCAAAGCCAATAGTTACCAAGGAAGTCTAGGTCTCTGGCCGAAAAATAGCAAAGTTTCATTCCGCGAACCAAAATATCGCGTTTTGTTGTGAGAACGAGGCTCAAGTGATAGGCTGGATCGGAGTATTTGTGCGTTTGTTGTGTTGGGAGTTGGGAATTGTACGGGCAGATAAGATTTTCGAAAGGCTTCATAAGGATCGCCGCAACCGTCGCAATCTGCGTCTTCCCTGTTCTTGCATACTACGTGCTCCAAAAGGCTCCGGTATATGAGGCAAGGTCGCTGATCCTGTTCGCTCTGGGAAGGGAGTATGTGTATGTACCCGACTCCACGGAATCCGGCATCAGAGCACCCAACCCGGGCGATTTCCAAGGCGTCGTCAACGCCGAGATGCTGTTGCTCGACAACCCGGAACTCAGTCGCCAGGCATTGGAAACCGTTGGAATCCAGCGCGCCTTCCCAGGATTGCCGGATGATGAAGACTCCGTCTGGAAGGCGGTGGTCTGGTTGCAGGATGCGACCACCATCGAATTGATCACCGGGTCTTATGTGGTCAAGGTCGCGGTCAAGCACAAAGACCCCATCATAGCCGCCGAGTTGACCAACGCCCTGACGGGTGCATTCCTGGATCGCAGGCGCGACCTGTATGCTGCTACGGAAAGGTCCACGTTGCTGACCCGCCTTGGAGCTGCGGTAAGCCAGGCTGCCGAAATCGAGAATGAAATTTCCAAGCTGCTCGGTGGCGTCGACCCCCAGTTCTTCGTGGCGGATCTCGAAAATGCCTCGCAGGATCAAGCCAATCTGGAGAGGCTGATGCGGCAGTCGCGAACCAACTTGGCGGCGCTCGAGGCACGCCAGGAACTTTATTCGAAACGCCTGGGCGTCGAAGATCTGATGTTGGCGACGAATATCGCAATCGAGGAGGAAGAGGCCCGGATCGACTATATTGAACGGTCCATGGTCGAAAATCGCAAGAAGGTCGAAAACCTCTCCAGCGTGATGCCAAAACTCAGACCCTTGATCGAACTTCAGCAACAACAGGCCGATCGGATTGCCAACCTGAAACTGAGACTTCGCGACAGTCAGGCCTACGCCGAGAATGAGGAAGGCAACGTCCGGGTCATCGAAGATGCGGTGCCTCCGCTCGAGTCAAGTACGGCGTCGAAAAAGGTTCAACTGGCAATCGTGGCGATCGTTTCGCTGCTTGCAGGTATTTCCGTGGCCGGCCTCGTCTCCATCCTGAGAAGTTCCGAACCGGGAGGCACCGGTAGCGAAGGCCTGGACAACCAGCAAAAAAACGGCACTGTGCATACCGGCAGGCACCCGGTATTCGAACACCTGCAGTCGCAAAACCGGCAGTTCGGAGTCAACTTGCAGAACAGAACGCGCTGAATTGGCCCTTTCGATCTTTCGTGGCGCCATGGCCTGCTGCCCGCGACAGAGGGCGTTTCCCGTTGCCTTGGGGCGTATTTTGACAATTCCGCAGTGAAACCGGAGGGAACGTGTCACGCGACCACCGCGAAGATTCGCCGCTTCGACTGGCATATATGGTCGATACCCTCGTCACCGGGGGGGCGGAACGGTTGGTCGTGACTTTCGCGAAAGCGGCGAGGAACCGTCCGGACGTGCATCTGACGGTTTTCGTTCTCAGCGCAGGCGGCACGCCGTTTTGCGCGGAGTTGGAGCAGTTGGGCGTGGAGGTTGTGTACCTGCCCGGGAAAAGCCTGATCGACCCGGTCCGGTTCTTTCACGCGGTCTGGGAACTGAAATCTCGGTCGATCGAGTATGTCCATGCGCATCTGATATCCTCTACCGTGGTGGGCGGATACGCTGCGGCACTGCTTGGCATTCCCTTTGCAACCACGATTCACAATGTCAAAGCCAGCACGGCGCGGGTCGGCAAAGCCCGGGGGTATCTCTATCGCAGCGTGCTCAGAATGACGCGAACGACGCGAATTGCCGTCGGTCAGGCCGTAGCCCAGGCGGCACGCGCCGATACCGGCGGCAGGGACTGTATTGTTGTTCCAAATGCCGTCGCACCCGACGCCATAGCATCACCCGACGTGAGGGAGACAATTCGAGCGGAAATGGGGGTGGCCCGGGAAACGGTCGTGATCGCGGTCGGAGCGATCATTGGACAGAAGGCCTATGATGACCTTCTGACCGCTTTCAGCAGCGTGGCGAAACACGCCCCTGATGCCGTATTGTGGATAGCCGGCAATGCGCCGGAGCCTGACCGCTTCGAAAATTTGCAGGAACAGTCGCGTGCGTCGGGACTCGAAGAGAAGGTGAAGTTTCTGGGCCTCAGGCGGGACATTCCGGCGCTGTTGCGCGCGGCTGACATATTCGTCAGCTCCTCGCACTGGGAAGGACTGCCGGTCTCCGTGCTCGAAGCCATGGCCAATGGCCTTCCCTGCGTCGTGACGGATGTGGGTGACAACGCCCGTGTCCTGACAGAGACAGGTTGCCCCGTCGTTCCCGCCCGGCAGCCCGGCTTACTGGCTGAGGCGCTGGTCGAAATGCTCGGCGACGCTGAAGCCCGGAACCGGATCGGGCGGGCCGCGCAGAGGCGCGTGCAAGAACAGTACGGCGTCGATTCATGGGTTGAAAGGCTGATGCAGATCTACGGGGAAGGTGCTCGGAAATAGCGCAGCACTCCGAGGTGAACCGCCCCGGGTTTGCCGGAGAGTAAAACACTCAAAGGATGAACCTTATGACGAAGAGACGATTCACCCCCGCCTGTCTGGCTGAACTTCGCGAGCGCGGTGTTCGGCTGTTTTGAGAGATCCGAGCGGATTACACCAGTGATACAGCAGCATACCGCGCGATCGCGCCGAAGCTGGGCTGTTCGCCGGACAGTCTGTGCAGCTGGTGCCAGCAAGCCGAGCGCGATGCCGGACAGCGGGCCGGGCTGACGAGCACCGAGAAGGATCGGATCAAGGAATTGGAGCGGGAGAACCGAGAACTTCGCACCGCCAATGAGATCCTGAAGAAAGCATCTGCGTATTTCGCGGCGGAGGAGCTCGACCGCCCGTTCAAGCCATGATCGCCTTCATCGAGAAACACCGGGCTGTCTTTGGTGTCGGGCCGATCTGCCGGGTTCTGGGGAACGCACCATCGACGTTCTATGCCAGGGTTGCAATCTCGCGCGATCCCGATCTGTTGTCTGACCGCGCCAAACGCGACTTGTCAGACAAAGCCGCGATCAAGCGCGTCTTTGACGCCAGCCGGGGTCGCTACGGCACCCGCCTGCGCGCCCGCCCCCTATTCGGACGCGCAGGAATCGGGCGTCGCCCAGTCCGTCGAGTGGTATTGCCAGACGCTGTCGGCGCATCGGGCGCCCGAAGCCATGGCCGCGGAGTGCGACCGATGAACACGATGACGCCCAAGCCCGCCCCGACCATCTGGCAGGGCAGCGAACTGTTGGAATGTTTTTGGGTAATCCCGGAAATCCCCAACACTGCTTCCTTCACCTTTCGCGCGCCTTCGGGCGCGCTGTTCGACTACCTGCCCGGTCAGTTTCTGACACTGGAAATCCCCGTGCCCGGCGGCCCCGTGCACCGCACCTACACCATTTCATCATCGCCTCACGGCCAAGGTCGATCACCGTCACCGCCAAGGCACAGCCTGACAGCATCGGCACCTGCTGGATGCTGGACAATCTCAGGCCCGGATCGCGGATCAAAGCCATTGGCCCGGCGGGACTGTTCAATCGCTGATGCCGGGCCTGATGGCGCCCGACTACCTTGAGCGCGAAGTCCATTGCTGTGGCCCTGAGCCGTTCATGCAGGCGGTGCGCGACGCGTTGGCGGGTCTGGGATTCGACATGGAGCGATTACCATCAGGAAAGTTTCCATGCCCCGATCGAAACGACCGCGGACCAACCGGCACTGAATGACGTGATCCTCGCGGAAGACGGCAGGGCCGAAGTCACGTTCAGCATATCGGGCGTCAGGGCGAAATGCGCTGAAACGGATGCGATCCCGGCTACGGCGCGTGCGTCAGGCCGCAACACCCCATCAGGCTGCACCTTTGGTGTCTGCGGCACTTGCAAGGTCAGGAAAACCGAAGGTGACGTGCACATGGTCCACAATGGCGGGATTTCCGAGGATGGCGTCGAGGCGGGATACATCCTTGCCTGCCGCTCGCACCCTCTCGGCAGGGTCAGCGTGGAGGTGTGACGAGTCCGCTGGCGCGCCGTTTCCGCATCGGCAAGGACACGGTCGTCTCTGGACGGGCGGGCGCGCTTTCGGGCATATCTCTGTCAAGCCCGACCCATCCCGTGCCTGTTGGGGGGGGGGAGGCGGCAGGACGTGGAGGGCCTGATGGCGCCGTCAAAAACAGCATTGAGTCTGTCTGCAGCGATCGCCTCGGTCGCGGTCGCCATTTCCCTGATCGCGCTCAAGACATGGGCGTTTGCCGAAACGAAATCCCTGTCCATCGCGGCCACGCTGGCTGACAGCGCCTTGGATCTGCTGGTGTCTGCCTCCGGTCTCGCGGCGATCGCCTATGCGGCGCGACCGCCGGATCAGGATCACGCCTATGGTCACAGCTCGGCCGAGGATCTGGCCGCGCTTGGGCAGGCTCTGTTCCTGGTGGGGGCCGCCGCAGTGCTGGCGGTGGTCTCCGTGCGCCGCCTTCTGTCGGATGAGGTCATCATGCTCGAGGCAGAAGGGACCGGCATCGCCGTCATGCTGGCCTCGATCCTGCTGACCCTGCTGCTTGTCCTTTGGCAGAGATATGTCGCCCGCCGGACCGGGAACCGTGTCGTGGCCGCCGATTCCCTTCACTACCTGAGCGATCTCGTTCCCAATCTCGGCGCGGTGTTCGCGCTCTGGGTATCGGCGCGGTTCGGCGTGACCGGCGTGGACAGCGCCATCGCGCTGCTGACCTCGGTCATCCTGGTCTACGGGGCCTTCAGGATCGGGAACGGGGCATGGGACGCGCTGATGGATCGAGGCGCGAGCCCGGAACTGGTGGCGGCGGTGGAACAGATCATATCGGACTACCCTGAAATCGAGGGTTTCCACGACATGCGAACACGGACGGCCGGCGGCCGGGTGTTCTTTGACTTTCATGTGGAAATCGACGGATCCCTGCCCCTGAGCCAGGCCCATGAGATTGGCGCGGGGCTCAAGCGGCGCATTCTGGCAGCCCATCCGGAGATCGACGTGTTGATCCACAAGGATCCCTACCGCCCCGCACTCCCGGCCAATGACCGACGATCCTCTTCCGAGGGGGATGACACGCAAACGGAAAACCGGCGCGGCAATCGCACCGGCGAGGCTCTGTAATTGCTGAAACAGCGGCCAGGGTCGGGCGCGACCGACCCTGGCCGATCGGTCCGTCCTATTCCTTCGGAGCGCGGTAGGTGTCGTGGCAGCCCTTGCAGGCCCCTCCGACCGCACCGATGGCGGCACCTATTTCCGCAGGCCCCTGTCCGGCGGCTGCCTGAAGTTTCTCGGCGGCGGGCGCAAGAGCATTCCATTTGTCCTGGAAGCCCGCAAAATCGGTCCAGATATTTGCCTTGGCGGTCGAGTCCTTGATGGCATCCATGCCGGTCCCTTCCGGCCAGATGGTCGCCTGGCTCAGGCGGGCCACGGTCGCCACGTTGCCGGCTGCGGCCTGGGCCAGTTCGGCGTCGTATTCCATTTCGCCCTTGGCCATGCCGCCGAGAATGCCGAGGTTCAGCGCAAGCAGCCGCATCTGCCCCTGCCGCGCCTTGAATACGGCACTGTGGTCTTGCGCCAGCACGGTACCCGCGCAGAATGTTGCAGTCAGTGCGATCGTGATCAGCGTTTTCTTCATGGTGCACATACCCTTCATGTCGAATGTCATTTGGCGTCCCCGGATGCGGGAGCGCGACGAAAATTTTCCTTCCGTGACAGGGTGCATATTCGAAACCCCGGCTTTTCCCAGGGGCGCCTTGGCTTCGATCTGCCTTGTTCGCACGGCATGGTTCAACCTGCGACAACATGAGCGACGCGGACATGGACTAAAGTCTGACAAACTCGCCCGACCCGACGGGCTTGGGTCTTGGCGGGGCAACGCAATGGTCCGAAAAGGAAGGCTCGACTCAATTTGCCTGACCAAAGTCTGATTTCAGAACTCATTGTCCGTGCTGATGTCAGGGAACAGGCGCGGATCGAGGCGTCCGCGACATTATTGGACACTGTTGAAGGAGGATATGATGACCTTGGTTTCCCGAACCGCCCTGACACTGGCAATGGCGACAGCCATGGCGGCGGCACCTCTGACCATCTCTCTCGATGAAGGTGGAGCGTTGAAGATTGCCCCCTCGGTCGCTTTGGCCAAGGATGGCGGCGATGACGGCGACGGTGACAGCAGCGGGCCCGGTGGCGGTGGCGACGATGGCGACGACGGCGACAGCGACGGCGACGACAGCGGTGGCAACAGTGGACCCGGCGGTGGCGACGACGGTGATGACGGCGATGACAGCGGTGGCGGCAGCAGCGGCCATGGTGGTGGCGACGACGGCGACGATGGTGACGACGACGGTGGCAACAGCGGCCGTGGTGGTGGTGATGACGATGGTGACGACAACAGCGGCCGCGGCAGCGATGACGACCGCGCGGACGATCGGGATGACGATCGCGACGATGACCACAGTGGCCGGGGCCGCGGGCGCGGATCGGATGACAGCCGCAGCGACGACTCGAACGAAGTGACCTTCTCGGACGGCTCCAGGATCGAAATCGAAAACGGCCGGTTCGAGCGCAAGGACCCGCAAGGCCGGACCATCGAGGAACGCCCGGCAACGGCAGCCGACCGCGCGATGCTTGCGAATGCGCGCAGCCACAACGTC
Organism: Ruegeria marisrubri; assembly: GCF_001507595.1. Lineage (GTDB taxonomy): Bacteria > Pseudomonadota > Alphaproteobacteria > Rhodobacterales > Rhodobacteraceae > Ruegeria > Ruegeria marisrubri. Next base: position 352,363 of record NZ_LQBQ01000023.1, on the reverse strand, counting down.
GACCGGAGAGCCGGACTTGGTCGCGCCAGAGGCGGCGGCGTGGTCGCGAGCTTTGAAATCAATGGGCGCGATGTCGAGGTCACCTATGTGGACGGCTGGAAAGAGGAAATCCAGAATGGCCGCTACGAAATGAAAGACGCAAACAACAATACGGTGGTCGAACGAAATGCGACGCAGCGGGATGTCGACCGTCTGTTCGGAGCATTCGAGTAGATCGGATCAGGAGTCGCCCCAATGGTCCCGAGCCAGCAGGGCGGCTTCGGTTCGATTGCGCACCTGAAGCTTTTGCAGGATCGCCGTCATGTAATGTTTCACGGTCTTTTCCTGGAGGTCGAGCGCCAAGCCGACCTCCTTGTTGCTTTTGCCTTGCGCGACCAGCCGCAGGATTTCTTCCTCGCGTTTCGAAAGGGAGTCGACCGGGCTCTGTTCCTGTTCAGCCCGGCGGGGGCTGTTCATTCGGGTCAGGACCTTGGCCGCAAGAGAGGGTGAAACGTAACTGCGCCCGGCCACGAGGTCGGTAAGAATGCGGATGAGTTCGCGCGATCCAACGCCCTTGAGCACATAACCCGCGGCCCCTGCCGACAGGGCGGCCAGAATATTCTCGTCGTCCTCGGAAACGGTCAGCATGGCAATCAGGGGTTTGTGTTCGCCCGACACGATCTGGGTCAACGCCCATTGGCCTCCGTCAGGCATGGACAGGTCCAGAAGCACCAGATCCGGCTTCAATCTCGCCGTCAGATCCACGGCCTCCCGGCCCGAGGCACCCTGACCGACCACCTCGAACTGGTTGCTTTCTTCCAGGGTGCGGGCCACGCCTTCTCGAAATAGCGGGTGATCGTCTGCCAATACGACCCGGGTTTTCGCCATCATTGGTCTCCCGTCTCAAGTATCATGGTTATCCTGCTGCCACCGGTCGGACGGTTGACCGCCTGGAATGACCCTCCGAGGCTTTCGACGCGGTCGCGCAGGCCAGTCAGGCCCAGTCCCATTCTGACGCCGTCTGGGCCGAAACCGGGGCCGTTGTCGCAAACGCTCAGTTCAAGTCGCCGGGAATTGCCGGAACACTGCACGGCCAGACCGCTTCCGCCGCCGTGGCGCGAGGCGTTGTTCAGACCCTCTTGCACGAGCCGGTAGGCGCAGATGCGAACGGCAGTAGAGGCAGGAAAGTCATCGCATTTGCAGGTCACTTCTACCGCGTGACCTGTGCGACCGATATGAGCATCAACGGCTTTTCCGACGACCTCACACAGCGAAATTTCGGCGATATCCGGCAAGGACAGACCCTGGGAAATGAATCGCACTTCTGTCATCGCCTGCTTGAGGGCGTCATTGACGCCGTCAAGCTCGGCGCGGGCATCGTCTTGATCCAGTTTTTCGCGCAGATCATCCAGACGCAGCGCGGCAAATGCGAGGTATTGGGCGGGGCCGTCGTGAAGATCGGCACCGATGCGACGCAGCGCGGCCTCGGTGCTGGCTGCACTACGGGCAGCGGCCTCCTGCACCCGCATGCGTAACTCCAGGTTGCGCGCGGACAATGCGCGCAAATCCCGAAACTGCGCGTCGAGATCGGCACGCTGGGTTTCGATCGTGCGGCTGCCCCGCATCACTATCAGATAAAGCGCACCGCCGATGGTCAACATAACGCCCACCACGGTCGCCCAGGCCAGGCGCCGCGCGGCGATCAGATCCTCGCGCAACTGGGGAGCGGCCTCGTAAAACTCCGCCACGGCAATCACGTCGCCCGTCCAGACCTCGCGGATTGGAGAGTAGATTTCCAGCAACGGCACACCCAACGCGCTCTCCGCCACTGCCTCGGCGCCGTCCAGTTCTTCGAACTCCGCGCTGACATGGCCTTGCCACGCATCCTTCAACGGCTGACTCACCTCGAAGACCTTGTTGATCTGTGAGGGGTCGGACGCCTCCACGACCCTCCCGCCCTTCTTCCAGATCTTGTAGGAGACGACCCGCTCACCCAGCGGAGTGTTGGTGAAGACCTCTTCCAATGCGCGCCGGGCCGTGTCGGACAAATGATCACTCTTCGCCAGTTGCTGCGAAAGGGGCGCGAGAAAACTTTCCATGTAGAGCGCAGTCGCATTGGCCGAATTCCGCACCACGCTCTCTTCGATCCGACGCGTGACGATGGCCCCCACGATGACCGCCGCAACGACGAGAACGACACCACCGGCCAGCCCGAACTGCGTGGCCAGCGACATCCGGCGCCATCGATTGCTGAAACGAACGAACAGGCTCATTCCTACTTAATGGCACATGTGACGAGACTGAAAAGGGACTTTGGTCCGATTTGGGACTGTCAGGCAGCCCCTTGGCCAGCCCTCAAGATCTTCGCCAACCGTCGTCGCGCTGCTGGCAAACCACATTAGGTCATCATCACAGCCGTCGCCAGAAAGCTTGTCACAATCGCGAACGCGTTGTGCAAATCACGGCAAAAGTGGAGCGTTCTGCTCACAGGACAAACACAGTTGCCAGGTTGGGTAGTCAGCTTACTTGATCCTTTTCAAAGCGGCGGAGCGAACCGCACCGGGTTTGCCGGAGGCTCCAACTCTTGAGTAGGATGGAGCATCATGAGCAAGACGACGAACAAGTATTCCCCCGAAGTGTGCGAGCGTGCCGAAAATCGCCGGTTCGACGGTTTTCCAGTCTTTGTTCTCCGCACAGATCAGCAGGGCGATTTGCTGGCTGTCCAACGGCAGGGCCGTGGAATCGGCAAACAAGCCACCGTTGAAGCGCAGAACCTTGTGGCGGATCGCGGTCGAAAACTCGCCCACGTTCATCTTTTCCCAAAGCTCTTGCAACATGGGTGCGGCGTTTTCCGGGGTCTTCGCCATGTCTTTCGGCAGATTGGTGAAGCTGTCCGGCGGAATCAGCTTCACGTCCTCGGCAAACATCGAAAACAGGCAGCGCATCAGGAATGCTGCCACTTTGCCCGGTTCGTGGCCCTGAGCCTCGAAAGACCGGCCAAGCCGCGCCAGTTGGTCAGCAATTTCGCGCGTGACCTTTGCGGCCTTTTTGGATGGGTCCAAGGACTGTGGATCGTTCCAGATGGTTCGGAACAGGTCTTGGATTTCAGTTTTGCCAGGTCGTCCAGAAAGATGCGGAACGAGTTACCATCCGGGAACTGTGTGTAGCCGTGCCCTTGCCCCGAGAAGCCGGCATAAATCTCGAAAACGTAGCCAACGTCGCAGACGATGATGAAAGGCGGCCACCCGTCTTCACGAGCGATACCCCGCGCGTAGTTGTCGGCTCGTCCACGCGCCTTGACCATTGCCTTGTCCCATGTCCGGCTGCCCCTGACACCGTGGCCGACGCGCTTGACCTTGGGAATGGTCGGCAAGGAGAGTTGGTCGGGATCGGACGCCTGTGCCTGTGATCCCTGCTTGGTCTCAAGAATGAAGGACCCGCGTCGGTAAAAGTCTATGAACTTCTTAGACGATTCACCTATCGCTGCTGACGACACCGGGCGCTCTGGCCGGTAGTGATCGTTTTCCCGGTTTCGGTTGCTGGCAACGGTTATTCGACGCCCGGCACCTCAGTCAATTCGGTCAGGAAAAGGGCGTAGTTGGCTCGCTCGCTGCCACCTGATTTTGCCCAACGCTCAATGAATTCGGAAATCGTCTGCATTCGCCCAAATCACCACTTTTGCGCCATTGATGCACACAGCTATCGCGGGTGGCAACGCGCAGATTCGACTGAACCAACAAGGGCGAGATAGGTCAGGCGCAAACGTAGGATATGTGACGGAGTTGCAACGGCCAATAGCGGTGAAAATGGCTGTCACGGTGCTTCCGTATTGCTTCCGGCAGACGAAGCGCACCGGCGCAAGAAAACTCTCACACCCACAAGATATTGATTATCTTGAAGAAAGTGGTGAGCCGTGCAGGATTCGAACCTGCGACCCACTGATTAAAAGTCAGTTGCTCTACCAACTGAGCTAACGGCCCACTTTTCTGTTGGATCTTTGCGATCCGTGGCGCTCTGTAGGACATTTTCCCGACCGGGTTCAAGGCCCTATTTTGCGCCTCGTGCCGCCTTTGTTTCCGGTGTTTCCGGCGACCCGATAGGCGGCCTAATTAGGGAGAGCGTGCAGGGGGGTCAACCCCTTTTTTCAGGAATCTTCGCCACAGGGTGGATTCATCGTCAGCCCGGCGCTATATGCCCGCCATGAAACGCCTTACGGATACCGGTCTGCCCTTCCTGAAGATGCATGGGCTGGGCAATGACTTCGTCATTGTCGACGCGCGCGCGCGTGACATCGAGATCACGCCGGCGCTGGCGCGAGCAATCGCGCACCGGCAATTCGGGGTCGGATTCGACCAGCTTGCGGTGATTCAAAAGGGAACAGGCGACGCGCATCTGGTCTTTTACAATGCCGACGGCACGACCTCGGCCGCCTGCGGCAATGCCACCCGCTGCATCGCACGGCACCTGATGAACGAGACCGGCAAGTCCGACCTGACACTGACCACGGATCGGGGCACGCTGATCGCCCGCGACGCCGGCAAGGATTTGACCTCGGTGAACATGGGTCCTCCGCAACTCAACTGGCAGGACATCCCCCTGTCCGAAGAGATGGACACTCTGGAACTACCGATCGAGGGCAGCCCGGTGGCCACCGGCATGGGAAACCCGCACTGCACCTTCTTCGTGGAGGATGCCGAGGCGATTCCGCTGGAGGAATTCGGCGCGCGCTATGAGCATCACCCCCTTTACCCGGAACGCACGAACGTGCAGGTCGCCCAGATCATCGGACCGGATCACATCCGTATGCGCGTCTGGGAACGCGGCGTGGGCATCACGCTGGCCTCGGGCTCGTCGTCCTGTGCCACGGCGGTGGCAGCGGCCCGGCGCGGCCTGACCGGACGCAAGGTGCAGATCGAGCTGGACGGCGGCACAATCTGGATCGACTGGCACGAGGACGGCGTCTGGATGACCGGCCCCACCTGCCATGTCTTCTCGGGCACGCTGACGCCCGAATTCCTGGAGTCGCTGGGATGAACCCGCCGAAATTCACCACGCTGGGCTGCCGGCTCAACGCCTACGAGACCGAGGCGATGAAAGAGCTGTCGCAGCAGGCCGGGCTGACCGACGCGGTGATCGTGAACACCTGCGCCGTCACCGCCGAGGCCGTGCGCAAGGCCCGGCAGGAGATCCGCAAGCTGCGCCGCGAGAACCCCAACGCGCGGCTGATCGTCACCGGCTGCGCGGCCCAGACCGAGCCACAGACCTTTGCCGAGATGGCCGAGGTCGATGCGGTGATCGGCAACACCGAAAAGATGCGCCCAGAAACCTGGAAAGGCATGGCCACCGATTTCATCGGCGAGACCGAGGCGGTGCAGGTCGATGACATCATGTCGGTCACCGAAACCGCGGGCCATCTGATCGACGGGTTCGGCACCCGCTCGCGCGCCTATGTGCAGGTCCAGAACGGCTGTGACCACCGCTGCACCTTCTGCATCATCCCCTATGGCCGCGGCAACTCGCGCAGCGTTCCAGCGGGCGTGGTGGTGGACCAGATCCAGCGGCTGGTGGACCGGGGCTACAACGAGGTCGTGCTGACCGGAGTCGACCTGACATCCTGGGGCGCCGACCTGCCGGCAAGCCCCAAGCTGGGCGATCTGGTCATGCGCATTCTGAAACTGGTGCCCGACCTGCCGCGCCTGCGCATCAGCTCGATCGATTCGATCGAGGTGGACGAGAACCTGATGCAGGCCATCGCGACCGAGCCGCGCCTGATGCCGCATCTGCACCTGTCGCTGCAGCATGGCGACGACCTGATCCTGAAACGGATGAAGCGCCGCCACCTGCGCGACGACGCCATCCGCTTTACCGAAACGGCGCGCAAGCTGCGCCCCGAGATCACCTTTGGCGCCGACATCATCGCGGGCTTTCCGACGGAAACCGAGGCGCATTTCGAAAATTCGCTGAAACTGGTCACCGACTGCGACCTGACCTGGCTGCACGTCTTTCCCTATTCCAAGCGCGAAGGCACCCCGGCCGCGCGCATTCCGCAGCAGGTCAACGGCAAGGTCATAAAGGAACGTGCCGCCAGGCTACGTGAGGCGGGTGACGCGCAGGTGGCAAAACATCTTGCGACTCAGGTGGGAAAAACCCATCGCATCCTGATGGAGAACGCCCATATGGGCCGGACCGAGCAGTTTACCGAGGTGAGCTTCGCTCAGCCTCAGACCGAGGGTGCGATCGTCGAGGCGAAAATCACCGGGCAGACCGGGCAGCAACTGACGGCTTGAACTGCTCCGAAGGATCACTGTCGCCGGAGTCGCCCGCCAGAAGCTCCTCCATGAAAAGGCTCAGCAACTGGGCGCGGCCATCGACATTGGCCTTGGCGTATATCGCCGCCGACTGAGCCCGCACGGTGCCCGCCGCCGTTCCGCGGATCTGAGCGATGGACTCGTTGTCGAGCCCCTTGAGTATCAGCAGGGCCACGTCCCGTTCCGCCGGCGTCAGCCCCCAGCTTGCAAAAAAGGCGTCGATCACCTGGAACATTTCGCCACGCGCCGCGCGCAGACCCGCGTTGACCTGCGCCATCCGCACCCAGAGACGTCTGAGTTCAACCATGAAGTAGAGCGTTCCGATGCACAGAACGATGGCGGCTACCGTTTCAAACGCAAGGTGCCATCTGGAATCCGCTGAGCCTTCGGTTGCATCCAGAAGAACATCGCCAATGAAAAATACCGCGCACAGCGCCTGCACCACGATCATCAGGGCCATGAGCGCGGCCCGGCGGGCTTCACGCTCGCCGAGCCTGGGATTTGCTGTGTTCCATCCAATCACTTGAGCGGCCCGTTCCGATCGACGTTCTTGTATCCGGTCACCATGGCCCGAACCAGCCTGACGCCCGTGCGCCACTGATCGAGGAATACACCCCCGACATGGAGCACAAGACTAATCATCAGCCAGTCAAACGCGGCTTCGTGCAATTCCTCGACCCAATCGGCACCGAAAAAGCGGATGGTGCCCATCATGATTCCCGTAACGCATATGACCAGAAGTGTGAGCCAAAGGTTGTAGGCCATCAAGGCCCCCAATGGGTTGTGGGACAGATGAACCGTCGTGTCGCCTCTCAGAATGGCTTTCAGGTGGCGCAGAGCGGCCACGGGATTGGGGGGAAAGGCCGAGAAGCGAGCCGTGGAAGGCCCAATGAAGCCCCAGATCAACCGGAGCACCACGAGGCCCAGAACCGCGTATCCGATCCTTTCGTGCACGACGCCATCGGGGTCGTTCACGGATCCGTTCAACAGAACGGACAGAGCGATCCCCCAGTGCACGATCCGCACCAGGGGGTCCCACACCCGAATGCCGCGAGGTTCGGAGCGCCCGCGAAATATCGAGCTTTGATCAGCCATGACGGATCACTTGGCCTTGACCTTGACCACTTTGCCGCTTTCCGGGTCGATATAGACCTCGGCCATTTCGTCGCCCTTGATGACATAGGCCTCGATCTTGCCGTCTTCGACCTCGATCTTGCGGACCTTGTAGCCCAGATCCTGAAGCGAAGCGGTGATCTCTTCATTGGTGGTGCCGAGTTGCGTGTCGGCGGACAGCTGGCTCGCCAGCGCCGGTGTTGCCAGAACAAGCGAAGCGATGACTGCAAGGGTTTTCATGCCGTTTCTCCATTCGTGATACGCCGGCCGACCATCGGCCGCGGGAAACAGCTAGGTATTCGGATCGAGTCGCTTCCATCTCTGCAGGGCTTATTTCACCCGATTAAGCAGATGCTGACAGCGAAACCTTGCCGAAATACCCAAATTCGGCATGAAAAAGCCCCCGTGCCGGAACACGGGGGCTCTTGAATGTTCAACAAGAACTGTTGTCAGCCCTTCTTGCCTTTCACCGGTGCCCACAGGCGCTTGTTGGTCAGGTACAGCAGAACCGACAGGATGGTCAGGAAGATCACCCCGACGAAACCGGCCTGCTTGCGCGCCATCATCTTGGGCTCGGCCGCCCACATCAGGAAGGCCGCAACGTCCTGCGACATGGCTTCGACGTCATTGGCATGACCATCTGCGAACTCGACCAGCTCGTCCGACAGCGGCGGCGCCATCGAGATCCAGCCGCCGGGGAAGGCGGTGTTCTCATAGAGGATCACGCCAGCCTCTTCCTTTTCGTGGCCGGTATAGCCGTTGAGCAGCGACGCGATGTATTCCGCGCCACCCATGCCCCGGAACAGCTGGTTCAGACCCAGGCCATAAGGGCCGTGGAACCCGGCACGGGCTTTCGCCATCATGCTCAGGTCGGGCGCACCCGCTGCGGTGTTCTCGGGGAAGTGATCGGTCGGGATGGCCGGACGATCATCGTCCAGTTCCGGGTCATACACGGTGAAGTTCTCGGCCGCGTATGCGCGCACCTGATCTTCGGTCAGGCCAACGCCGCCTTCGTCGCTCAGCGTGCGCAACGGCACGTATTTCAGGCCGTGGCAGGCCGCGCAGACCTCGGTATAGATCTGAAGGCCGCGCTGCAGCTGGTTCTGGTCATAGGTGCCGAAGGGGCCTTCGAACGAGAACTGGTAGTCCTCGACATGCTGCTCGCCGCCGCCTGCCGCAAAGGACGCGGCAGGAGCAAGGGCCAGGGCAAAAGCGGCACCGATTGCAAGTTTCTTGAACATGGTTTCCGGTCCCTCTTCTTACTCGGCAGGCGTGGCTTCGGCGTCGGCCTTGCCATAATGCGCGTTGAAGTCTTCTTCGATGGTTTCCGGCTGCGCCTCGGGCTTCTCGATCACGCCGAGGATCGGCAGGATCACGAAGAAATAGGCGAACCAGTAGGCCGAACCGATCAGCGCGAAGGTCGCATAGGGCTCTTCAGCCGGCATCGCACCCAGCCACATCAGGGCAAAGAAGTCGATGATCAGCAGGTAGAACCACCACTTGAACATCGGACGATACTTGCCCGAACGCACGCTCGAGGTGTCCAGCCAAGGGGCCAGCGCCATCGCGATGATCGCACCGAACATGGCCAGAACCCCGAAGAACTTGGCGTCGATGATGCCACCAGTGATGAAGCTGGCGAACTGCACGACCCAGACCTCGCCGGTAAAGGCGCGCAGGATCGCGTAGAACGGCAGGAAGTACCATTCGGGAACGATATGCGCCGGCGTGACCAGCGGGTTGGCCTCGATGTAGTTGTCCGGGTGACCCAGATAGTTCGGCATGAAGCCGACGATGGCCCAAAAGATCACAAGGACGACCGCCAGCGCGAACAGGTCCTTGATCACGAAATAGGGCCAGAACGGCAGGGTGTCCTTCTCGGCCTCGGCTTTCGACCCGCGGCGCACTTCAACGCCGGTGGGGTTGTTGTTGCCGGTGGTGTGGAAGGCCCAGATATGCACCACGACCAGCGCCGCGATGACGAAGGGCAGCAGGTAGTGCAGCGAGAAGAAGCGGTTCAGCGTGGCGTTGTCCACGGCGGGTCCGCCCAGCAGCCAGGTCTGGATGCTTTCGCCGATGAACGGGATCGCGCCGAACAGGCCGGTGATCACGGTGGCGCCCCAGAAGGACATCTGACCCCACGGCAGGACGTAGCCCATGAAGGCGGTGCCCATCATGCACAGATAGATCAGCATGCCGATGATCCAGGTGATCTCGCGCGGGGCCTTGTACGAGCCGTAGAACAGGCCGCGGAAGATGTGGATGTAGACGGCGACAAAGAACAGCGACGCGCCGTTCATGTGCAGATAGCGCAGCATGTGGCCGCCATTCACGTTGCGCATGATGTGCTCGATGCTGGCGAAGGCCAGGTCGACATGCGGGGTGTAGTGCATCACCAGAACGATGCCGGTGACGATCTGCAGCGCCAGGCAGAACGCCAGGATGATGCCCCAGATCCACCACCAGTTCAGGTTCTTCGGGGTGGGGATCATGATGGTGTCGTAAATCAGGCCGACGATGGGCAGGCGGCTGTTCAGCCACTTCTCGCCATTGGTCTTCGGCTGGTAGTGATCGTGCGGAATTCCGGACATGAGCGCGCCTCCTTATCCCAGCTTGATGACGGTAGGCTCGACGAACTCGGCCACCGGAACGTGCAGGTTCTCGGGCGCGGGTCCTTTGCGGATACGGCCAGAGGTGTCGTAGTGCGAACCGTGGCAGGGGCAGAACCAGCCGTGATAGTCACCCGAGCCATCACCCAGCGGAACGCAGCCCAGATGGGTGCAGACGCCCATCATCACCAGCCATTCGCCGGCCTCGTCCAGCGAGCGGTTCTCGTCCGAGGCATCCAGGCCCGGCTTGTTGGCGTTGCGGTCGTCCTTGTCCGGCAGTTCCGACAGATCGACCGAGCGGGCCTCTTCAATCTCTTCCTGCGTGCGGCGGCGGATGAACACCGGCTTGCCCAGCCATTTGACGGTGATCTGGGTTCCGACCTCGACGTCGCTGACATCCACGCGGATCGAGGACAACGCCTGAACGTCTGCTGACGGGTTCATCTGATTGACCAGGGGCCAGACGGCAGCCCCTGCGGTTACGGCACCTGCGCCAGCCGTGGCGTAGTAGAGGAAATCTCTGCGGGTGCCTTCGTGGTCTTCTGCGTGGGACACGAGGTTTTCTCCGATTCCAGCGCCCGGCTTTCGGGCAAACATGCATCAGCACCGCATGAATAGCGGTATCTCATCGCGCGTATCTATCCGGGAGAAAACGGTTCGTCCAGCGGTCAAAGCCGCGCACTACGCCGCATGTGGCGATTCATGTCGCAATGCAGACACAGAATTTCAAGGCCGGGTCCGTTTTCCTGCGATTTGCAGCCGAAATCAGACCAGTCAAGCCGCGCCGAAACGCTCCGGGATTGATTCGCCCGGTGCATTTGACGGGTGAAGGCAAAGACCCGGGATCCTCCCAGGCACGGGCCATCTTCACGGGATTGCTCCCAGCGCACACCACTTGCAAACAGACTATCCGAAAAGTGGCGCTGAATACCTTCAAATCATTAATTTTACTTGCATTTATTGCCCTGCGACATGGGGGGATTTTCTCGTTGCACTTTTAACGGGAACATGGATAAGCCCCGTCGCGCGAAGACACCATGGAGAACATGCATGATCAAGCAAACCCTGGCCGCCATGATCCTGACCGCGCTCGGCACGGCCCCTGCGCTTGCCGCGGGCGATCCGAAAAAGGGAGAGATGCTCTACAATCGCTGCTCGTCCTGTCACGCCATCATCCGGGACGGCGAGGTCCTGGTGAAGGGCGGAATCACCGGCCCCAATCTCTATGGCGTCGTCGGCCGGGTTGCCGGCACCGAGAACGACTATCGCTACGGCGGCGAGCGCCTTCCGATCGGCATGTTCACCGACGACATGATCCGCGCCGGCGAAAAGGGACTCGTCTGGACCGAGGAAAACATCGCCGCCTATTCCCGCGACCCGATCGGGTTCATCCGCGAATTCCTGAAAGACGACGGCGCCCGTCCCAACATGAGCGTCAAGCTGAAAAAAGGCGCCGAGGACATCGCCGCCTATCTGGCCACCTTCAACGCCGAATGACCGCATGAACGCGGCGAGGGCGCGGATCACACCTTGCGCATCAACGCCGAGAGCGCGCGGGTTTCACTGCCGAAATCCGCGCCTCCAACCTGATCGGCCGCCCCAAGACGGGCCGCCTCGTCCTTGTTCTGGTTCAGCTTCCACGTGCCCTGAATCTCGTCGACCCGCATCCGGCAGGGCACGATCATCCGCATCAGCCTCTGTAACGCCTCGGGCGCCATCTTGTCGGCGGTCCAGGGAGGTTTCGGCGCCAGGCGGGTTTCGAAAAAGGCAGACTGCCTGTCCAGAAGATCCCGCAACTCGGCTTGCGGGCGCAGTTCCAGAACCCCTATCAGATGCACGGCAACGTAATTCCAGGTCGGCACCTGTTCCGCGACACCATACCAGTCAGGCGAGACATAACTGTCGGGGCCTGCAACCGCGATCCGAACCGGTTGCGGTCGCTCAAGCGCCCGCACGATCGGATTGGACCGCACCAGATGCATCTCCGCAACCTGCCCCTCCTGATCAAGCAGGAAAGGAACGTGGCTCAATAGAGGAGCCTCTGCCCCCGGAACCGCCAGAACACCAAAGGCCCGGTCGCGGGCGAAGGCAATGTTGCGAGCTCTGTCCTCTACGCGGAAGGCCGGGTTCGGATGCATCTCGATTCTCCCTGTTCACCCACATCCTTTCCCAGATGGGCCATGGTTTTGACAAGCATCGCATCACGCCTGACCCTTGGCCAATCCGGCGACATGCAATTCCCCGGCAATCGCGCCTTCATCTTTTCCGAAATACTCCGGGGGAGCCGCGGCTTGCCGCGGCGGGGGCAGCGCCCCCCATGTCCCTGGGGTCGCAAATCCGCTTGAGGCTCAAGGCGCTCCCCGCTAATCACGATCCCAAAGGAGCCCGCCCCATGTCGATGAACAGTTTTGGACACCTCTTCCGCGTCACCACCTGGGGCGAGAGTCACGGACCCGCCTTGGGGGCGACCGTCGACGGCTGCCCGCCGGGCGTTCCGATCGACGCGGCGATGATCCAGCACTGGCTGGACAGGCGCAAACCGGGGCAGAACAAGTTCACCACCCAGCGGCGCGAGCCCGATCAGGTAAAAATCCTGTCGGGCGTGTTCGAGGGCCAGACCACCGGCACCCCCGTCCAGCTGATGATCGAGAACACCGATCAGCGCTCGAAGGATTACGGGGACATCAAGGACAAGTTCCGTCCCGGCCATGCCGATATCACCTACTGGCAGAAATACGGCATCCGCGACTATCGCGGTGGCGGGCGCAGCTCGGCCCGGGAGACGGCAGCGCGAGTGGCTGCGGGCGGGCTGGCGCGCGAGGCGATCCGGCAGATCGCCCCCAACGTCCAGATCACCGGCTACATGACCCAGATCGGCCCGCACCGGATCGATCGCGACAATTTCGACTGGGCGCAGATCGAACGGAACCCGTTCTGGACCCCGGACGCGCAGGCCGCACAGGACTGGGCGGCCTATCTCGATGATCTGCGCAAATCCGGCAACTCGGTCGGCGCGGTGGTCGAGGTCGTCGCCCGCGGCGTTCCCGCCGGTTTGGGCGCGCCGGTCTATGGCAAGCTCGACACCGACCTCGCCGCGGCGATGATGTCGATCAACGCGGTCAAGGGCGTCGAGATCGGCGAAGGCATGGCCGCCGCCGAGCTGACCGGCGAGGCCAATGCCGACGAGATCTTCATGGGTCCCGACGGCCCGCAATACAGCTCGAACCACGCCGGCGGCATCCTGGGCGGCATCTCGACCGGGCAGGACATCGTGGTGCGTTTCGCGGTCAAACCCACCTCGTCGATCCTGACCACGCGCAGGACCATCACCAAATCGGGCGAAGAGACCGAGATCATCACCAAGGGCCGCCACGACCCCTGCGTCGGCATCCGCGCCGTCCCGGTGGGTGAGGCGATGATGGCCTGCGTGATCCTGGACCACCTGCTGCTGCATCGCGGCCAGATCGGCGAGAATCGTGGCCGCATCGGCTGAACTTCACACCCGGCTGCGCCAGATCGCCGAGGCCCGCATGGCGGTGGACCCGGCGCATGATCTGGCGCATCTTGACCGGGTCTGGGTCAATGCCAGCACGATCGCGGATGAAAAGACCGACCTGCGGGTGTTGATCGCGGCCTGCTACCTGCACGATCTGGTCAACCTGCCCAAGAACGCGCCCGACCGGCACCTGGCCTCGCGGCAGTCGGCCGAACAGGCCGCGCCGATTCTGGATGATCTGGGTTATTCGCCACCGGAAATCCGGACGACCCAGCACGCGATTGCGGCGCACAGCTTCTCGGCGCAGATCCCGCCCGAAACGCCTGAGGCCCGCATTCTGCGCGACGCCGACCGGCTGGATGCACTGGGGGCCATCGGAATCGCCCGGAATTTCTCGGTGGCGGGCTCGTTGGGCCGCGCGCTTTACGACCCGGCAGACCCCTTTGCCGAGAACCGCCCGCTGGACGATCTGCTGTTCTCGATCGACCACTGGAAGGTGAAGCTGCTGACCCTGCCCTCGGACATGCTGACCGAAGGCGGCAGAGCGATGGCACGCGACCGCGTGGCGCGAATGCTGCACTTTCTGGATGCCTTCGCCGAAGAGATCGGCCACCCTCTGCCGCCCGGCTGGACTGCGGACTGAGCACGCATCCTTGCCATTGCACTTTGGCGCGTAAAAGCGCAGGGTCGCGAAAATGGCGACTTCCTTAACATCGCATCGACCCGTTCTGGCCGTGGTGCTCAAACTGAGCGCCCTGTTCCTGTTCACCTCGATGTCGGCGCTGGTCAAGGCGCTCTCTGAAGACTTCCCACCCGGCGAGATGGTCTTTTTCCGCTCGCTCTTTGCCATCCCCGTCATCGTCCTCTGGCTGATCTCGCGCGGCGAACTGGCGCAGGGTTTCGTCGTCCGGAAACCTATGGGCCATTTCTGGCGCGGGGTTCTGGGGACGACCGCGATGGGGCTGACCTTTACCGGCCTCAGCCTGCTGCCCCTGCCCGAGGTCACCGCGATCGGCTATGCCACGCCGATTTTCACCCTGATTCTGGCGGCGCTGATGCTGGGGGAACGCATCCGCCTGATCCGGATCGGCGCCGTCGCCGTCGGGTTGCTGGGCGTCCTCATCATGCTCTGGCCGCGCCTCGGCGGGGGCCAGATGGAAACCGCCGCAACCATTGGCGCGCTCTGCGTTCTGGGCGCCACCATCGCCCGCGCCTTCGTGCAGATTCACATCCGGCAACTGGTGCAGGTCGATCACCCGGCGGCCATCGTGTTCTATTTCTCGCTGACGGCGACGCTGCTGTCAGGGCTGACGGTGTTCTTCGGCTGGACCGTGCCGACGTGGCAGCAGGCGGCCCTGCTGATCACCACCGGCCTTGTGGGCGGGGTCGCACAGATTCTGGTCACCTCGTCCTACCGCTTTGGACAGGCGTCGATGCTGGCGCCCTATGATTACACGACGATGCTGTTCGCCATCGTGATCGGCTATGTCTGGTTCGACGAGCTGCCGACCCTGGTGATGCTGGCCGGCGCCGCGCTGGTCATCGCCGGCAACGTGCTCGTGATCTGGCGCGAGCGGCAGCTCGGGCTGGAGCGCGGCAAGGTGCGCTCGGTCACCGACCCCAAAGCCTGACTTTACCTTTCGGCCACATCCCCTAGTTTGGCCGGAACACTGAACGAGGAATCCCCATGAGCGACGCGCAGGATCACAAGAAAAAGATGCAGCAGGTGCAGGCCGAGCACCGCAAGAAGGTGTCCGAAAAGGTCGATCCCGGCCGCGGGCTGGTGCTGATCAACACCGGCAAGGGCAAGGGCAAGTCCTCGGCTGCCTTCGGCGTCGTCGTGCGCGCGCTGGGTTGGGGGCAGACCGTGGCCGTGGTCCAGTTCATCAAGGGCAAATGGAAGAGTGGCGAGCGGCTGTTCTTTGAAAAGCACGGGCTGGTGACGTGGCACACGATGGGCGAAGGCTTTACCTGGGACACCCAGGACCGCGAGCGCGACATCGCGGCGGCCAAGGCAGCCTTTGGCAAGGCGCGCGAGTTGATGGAAAGCGGCGACTATGATCTGGTCGTGCTGGACGAGATCAACATCGCGCTGCGATATGAATACCTTTCGGTGGACGAGGTGATGGACGGGCTGAAGGCGCGTTCCGACCGCACCAGCGTGTTCCTGACGGGCCGCGACGCGCCGCAAGAGCTGCGCGACCGTGCCGATCTGGTCACCGAGATGACCGAGGAGAAGCACCCGTTCCAGGCAGGCATCAAGGCCCAGCGCGGCGTTGATTTCTAGAAATTCCGTTCCAACAGAGAAAACGGGCGCCTCTCAAGGGCGCCCGTTTTCTCGTGTTCATCAGCTGCGAACCAGCTTTTCATAGGATTCCGCGATATCCCGCGTCATGTCGCCCACCTCGAAGGTGTAGTCGCCGATCTGCCCCACCGGCGTGACCTCGGCGGCGGTGCCGGTCAGCCAGCACTGTTCGAAATCGGCCATTTCCTCGGGCAGGATGTGACGCTCATGCACGGTGATGCCCTTGTCTTTCAGCATCTGGATCACCGTCTGGCGGGTGATGCCGTTCAGGAAGCAGTCAGGCAGCGGTGTGTGCACCTCGCCATCCTTGACGAAGAACACGTTGGCACCGGTCGCCTCGGCCACATAGCCGCGGTAATCCATGAACAGCGCGTCCGAACAGCCCTTGGCCTCGGCCTTGTGCTTGGAGATGGTGCAGATCATGTAGAGACCTGCGGCCTTGGCATGAACCGGGATGGTCTCGGGGCTCGGCCGTTTCCATTCGGCGATGTCCAGCTTGGCGCCCTGCATCTTGGCATCACCGTAATAGGCGCCCCAGCCCCAGACCGCGATCGCCATGCGCACGGGGTTCTTGGCCGAAGCGACGCCCATGTCCTCGCCAGAACCACGCCAGACCAGCGCGCGCACATAGGCATCCTGCAGACCGCTGGCCTTGAGCGTTTCCGCTTTCGCGGCCTCGATCTGGTCCACGGTATAGGGCATCGGCATGTCCAGCGCCTCGGCCGAGGCGATCAGACGCTCGGAATGTTCCCGGCTCTTGAAGATCTTGCCGTTGTAAGCCCGCTCGCCCTCGAAGACGGACGAGGCATAGTGCATCGCATGAGTCAGAACATGCACCTTGGCATCGCGCCAGGGTACAAACTCGCCATCCATCCAGATGACTCCATCACGATCGTCATAACCCGCCATGCCGTATCCTCC
Organism: Ruegeria marisrubri; assembly: GCF_001507595.1. GTDB lineage: Bacteria > Pseudomonadota > Alphaproteobacteria > Rhodobacterales > Rhodobacteraceae > Ruegeria > Ruegeria marisrubri. The sequence continues at coordinate 335,632 of NZ_LQBQ01000023.1, read as the reverse complement.
TGAACCGGGCCGATTTTTACATTTGTTGCGCATGCTAGGTCCGAAGCGGACACAAAATTGCGCAAAAGCTGCGATTCGATACCTGTTCGCTATTGGAATGTCAACAAGACTGACATAAACTCGGATCAGGCAAACCAAAGAGGCGCTCCATGTCCGAAACCCGCACCGTTCCGGCCTTCGGTGGTGAAAGCCTGCTGTTTCTGACCGACGAGCAGTTGCGGCAGGGGATCGAAGCGATGTTTTTCGCTTATCGCGGTTTTACCGCGGATCCGGACCGGATTCTCGCTGAACTGGCCTATGGCCGGGCGCATCACCGTGCGATCCACTTCATCAACCGCGCCCCCGGAACAACTGTTAACAACCTGCTGGCCATTCTCGGCGTGACCAAGCAATCCCTCAACCGGGTACTCAGAACCCTGATTGCCGATGGCTTGGTGGAAAGCCGGGTCGGCACGGTTGACAAGCGCGAACGCCACCTGTTTCTGACCGAGGCCGGCAAGGCGCTGGAGGCAAAGCTGTCCGATGCCCAGCGCGCAAGGATGCGCGCAGCCTACAAGGAGGCCGGACCCGAAGCCGTGGCCGGCTTCCGCAAGGTCCTGGAGGCGATGATGGATGCCGACATGCGCGGGGCGTATGCGAAATTGCGGGAAACGGGTTCATGAGCGAAAAGGATTCCCATCTGCTGATCGTCGATGACGACGAGCGAATTCGCGATCTGCTGAAGAAGTTTCTGATTCGCAACGGGTTTCTGGTGACGGCCGCCCGTGACGCTGCCCATGCGCGCCGGGTGTTGTCAGGGCTGGACTTCGACCTGATCGTCATGGACGTGATGATGCCCGGCGAGGACGGAGTCAGCCTGACCCGCGCGTTGCGCGAAACCCACTCGACCCCGATCCTGCTGTTGACCGCGCGGGGAGAGACGGAGCATCGGATCGCGGGTCTCGAGGCCGGCGCGGACGATTACCTGTCAAAACCCTTCGAACCCAAGGAACTGCTGTTGCGGATCAACGCGATCCTGCGGAGGATGCCTGAATCGGCGGCACAGGACTCCACGCCCAAGATCCTGCATCTGGGACCGATCCGCTATGACATCGAACGCGGCGAGATGTGGCAGGGAGAAACCCCTGTACGCCTGACGCAGACCGAGAGCCAGTTGATGAAGATCTTTTCGGCGCAACCGGGCGAGCCCGTGAGCCGCGCCAAGCTGGTCGAGGATCTGGGGCGCGACAAGGGGCAGGCGCAGGAGCGCGCGGTGGATGTGCAGATCACCCGCCTGCGCCGCAAGATCGAGGCCGACCCGAAGCAGCCGCGTTACCTGCAGACGGTGCGCGGCGCGGGATATATGCTGGCGCCGGATTGATTTTGCCGCTGCGCGGCGTTTTTCGCCTTCGGCGAGGATATTTGTTGGCCAGATGAAGAAGGGACAGCCATGAAAACCGCGCTTCTGACCCATGCCGATTGCCTGGGGCATGTCACGCCCAATGGTCACCCCGAGCGCGTCGCGCGGCTGGAGCATATCCTGCATGCGTTGGAGCCGCTGGACCTGAACCGGGTAACGGCGCCGCTGGCGGCGGATGACGACCTGCTGCGCATCCATCCCGAGAGTTACATCCGCAGCATCCGCGATGCGCGGCCCGAAGAGGGATTTACCCAGATCGACGCCGATACCTTCATGTCGCCGGGCTCGGTGGATGCGGCCTATCGCGCGGCGGGGGCGGTTGTTCGCGCCGTCGACATGGTACTGGGCGGAGAAGCCCCGAATGCGTTCTGCGCGATCCGCCCGCCGGGACATCACGCGGAAACCGCAACGGCCATGGGGTTCTGCCTGTTCGGAAACGCCGCGCTGGCGGCGAAACATGCGTTGGACCATCATGGGCTGGCCCGGGTGGCGGTGGTGGATTTCGACGTTCACCATGGCAACGGCACGCAGGACATTCTGTGGGACGAGGCGCGGGCGCTGGTCGTCACCAGCCAGCAGATGCCGCTCTGGCCCGGCACCGGGCGGCCGGATGAAACCGGCGCGCATGGCAACGTGCTCAATCTGCCCTTGGCGCCAGGCACCGGCGGCACGGAAATGCGGGCGGCGTGGCGTGACAAGGCGTTCCCGCGGCTGCGTAGCTTCCGCCCCGAATTGATCGTGATCTCGGCCGGATTCGATGCCCACAAGGACGATCCCCTTGCCAATCTGAACTGGGAAACCGAGGATTTCGCCTGGATCACCGCCGAGCTTTGCGCCATTGCCGATGAGGTCTGCAACGGCCGTATCGTCTCGACTCTCGAAGGCGGTTATGATCTGAACGCACTGGCCGCGGCAACGCGCGCGCATGTGGAAGAACTGATGAAGGCCGCCCGATGACCGATACACCCGTTGAGCAGATGACCTTTGAACAGGCGATGAAAGAACTGGAGGCCGTGGTCGGCCAGCTGGAGCGTGGCGACGTTGCGCTGGACCAGTCGATTGCACTCTATGAACGCGGCGCGGCCCTGAAGAAACGCTGCGAGGACGAGTTGAAGCGCGCCGAAGAAAAAGTGGCCGCGATCACGCTGGATGCGAATGGCCAGCCCACCGGGACCAAGCCTGTCGAAGATCTCTGATGTTTCGGGAACAGCTGGCGCGGGACGCCAGGCGGATCCAGGAGCAGTTCGACCTGGTTCTTGGGGCCTATGACGATCTCGATGTGACGCGGGCGATGGCCTATGCCACCGAAGGCGGCAAGCGGTTGCGCGGCTTCCTAGTGCTGGAAAGCGCGCGCCTGCATGGCATCGATGAAACCTCTGCGATTTGGCCCGCGACGGCCATCGAGGCACTGCATGCCTACAGCCTTGTGCATGACGATTTGCCCTGCATGGACGATGATGACCTGCGGCGCGGCCGCCCGACGGTGCATGTGAAATGGAACGAGGGCGTTGCGGTTTTGGCCGGTGACGCGCTGCAGACGCTGGCCTTTGAGCTGTGCGCCCGGCCCGAGGTGGGACCGGCGGAGATCCGCGCAGACCTGACCCTGACGCTGGCACAGGCCGCAGGCGCGCAGGGCATGGTGCTGGGGCAGGCGCTGGATATCGCTGCCGAAACGGCACAGCGGCCTCTCTCGCTTGCGGAAATCACCCGGCTGCAGGCGGGCAAGACCGGGGCGCTGATCGAATGGTCCGGCTGTGCCGGGGCCCGGCTGGCCGGGGAAAATCCCGAAAACATGCGTCAGTATTCCCGTGCGCTGGGTCTTGCTTTCCAGATCGCCGACGACATCTTGGATGTCGAGGGCGATGCCGAGAAGGCCGGGAAGCGCCTGCAAAAGGACGCCGAGGCGGGCAAGGCAACTTTCGTTTCGCTGCTGGGTCTGGATGCGGCCAAGGCGCGCGCGGCCGAGCTGGTCGATGAAGCCTGCTCCGCCCTCGATAGTTACGGCGAGCGGGCCGAAACCTTGAAGGAAGCCGCCCGCTTCGTTATTGCGCGTGAAAGCTGAACCGTAAGGGATGCCATGTCAGACCGCCCGAACACCCCGCTTCTGGACCTTGTGAACCGCCCGGCGGATCTCAAGCAGTTCTCGGACGCGCAGTTGCATCAGCTGGCCAGCGAGTTGCGGGCCGAGACGATCTCGGCCGTGTCGGTGACCGGCGGGCATCTGGGCGCGGGGCTGGGCGTGGTGGAACTGACCGTGGCCCTGCACGCGGTGTTCGACGCGCCGCGCGACAAGATCATCTGGGATGTCGGGCACCAGTGCTATCCGCACAAGATCCTGACCGAGCGGCGCGACCGCATCCGCACCCTGCGGCAGAAGGATGGCCTGAGCGGGTTCACCAAGCGCAGCGAAAGCCCCTATGACCCGTTCGGCGCGGCGCACAGTTCGACCTCGATCAGCGCGGCGCTGGGATTTGCCGTGGCCCGCGATCTGGGCGGCGTGACGCCCGAGGGTCTGGGCGATGCGATCGCCGTGATCGGCGACGGGTCGATGTCGGCCGGCATGGCCTTCGAGGCGATGAACAACGCCGGCCACCTGGGCAAACGCCTGATCGTGATCCTCAACGACAACGAGATGAGCATCGCCCCGCCCGTGGGCGCATTGTCGTCCTACCTGTCGCGCCTCTATGCCGAGGAACCTTTCCAGGAACTCAAGGCCGCCGCCAAAGGCGCGGTGTCGCTGTTGCCCGAGCCGTTCCGCGAAGGCGCCAAACGCGCCAAGGAGATGCTCAAGGGCATGACCGTGGGCGGCACTTTGTTCGAGGAGCTGGGATTCAGCTATATCGGACCGATCGACGGGCATGACATGGGGCAGTTGCTGCCGATCCTGCGCACGGTCAAGGCCCGCGCGACCGGTCCGATCCTGATCCATGCGCTGACCAAAAAGGGCAAGGGCTATGCTCCTGCCGAGCGTGCCCGCGACCGGGGCCACGCCACCGCGAAATTCGACGTGGTGACCGGCAAGCAATACAAGGCGCCGTCGAACGCGCCGTCCTACACCTCGGTCTTCGGCAAGACGCTGGTCGACGAGGCCAGCCGCGACGACAAGATCGTCGCGGTGACGGCGGCCATGCCCGATGGCACCGGGCTGAACCTGTTCGCCGAGCGTTACCCCTCGCGCTGTTTCGACGTGGGCATCGCCGAGCAGCACGGCGTGACCTTCGCCGCCGCGCTGGCCGCCGGGGGACTCAAGCCGTTCTGCGCGATGTATTCGACCTTTCTCCAGCGCGGCTATGACCAGGTCGTGCATGACGTGGCCATCCAGCGCCTGCCGGTGCGCTTCGCCATCGACCGGGCCGGTCTGGTCGGGGCCGACGGCGCCACCCACGCGGGCAGCTTCGACATCGCCTATCTGGCCAACCTGCCGGGCATGGTGGTGATGGCCGCCGCCGACGAGGCGGAGCTTGTGCACATGGTCGCGACCGCCGCCGCCCATGACGATGGCCCCATCGCCTTTCGCTATCCGCGCGGCGAAGGCGTGGGCGTGGACATGCCCGAACGGGGCGAAGTTCTTGAAATCGGCAAGGGCCGGATCATCCGGGAAGGGTCGCGGGTTGCGCTTTTGTCCTTCGGCACCCGGCTGGAGGAAGTGCGCAGGGCGGGCGAGGCGCTGACGGCGCGGGGGATCTCTCCGACCATTGCCGACGCGCGTTTCGCCAAGCCGCTGGACCGCGACCTGATCCTTGATCTCGCCGCAAACCACGAGGCCCTGATCACCATCGAGGAGGGCGCCATCGGCGGCTTTGGCAGCCATGTGGCGCAGCTTCTGGCGGATGAGGGGGTGTTCGACCACGGGCTGAAATACCGCTCGATGGTGCTGCCCGACATCTTCATCGACCAGGCCAGCCCCAGGGACATGTATGCGGTGGCCGGTATGAACGCCGAGCATATCGAGGCGAAGGTTCTGGAGGTGCTGGGCGTCGCGACGATCGGAGAGAAACGGGCCTGACCCGGCTATTCCTGCTCGAGTGCGTGCAGGGCCTCCAACCCCACCCGGTAGTTCGGGTAGAGCAGTTTCACCCCCAACTCTTCCTTGATGCGGTCATTCCGCACCCGCTTGTTCTCGTTGTAGAAACTGCGGGCCATCGGGGTCATCTCGGCCTCTTCGAACGGCACCGCGGGCGGCAGCGGCAGGCCCTGCAACTCGGCGGCGTATCCGATCACGTCCTGCGGCGGCACCGGCTCGTCATCGCAGACATTGTAGACCGCCCCCGGGTTGGGCCGCGCCATCGAAGCCGCCAGCACCTGCGCGATGTCGTCGACGTGAATGCGCGAGAACACCTGCCCCGGCTTGATGATGCGCCGCATTCCGCCCTTGCGCAGCTTGGCAAACGGCCCGCGCCCCGGCCCGTAGATGCCAGCAAGTCGGAAGATGTGCAGCGGCAGGCCCTCGATCGCGGCCCATTGTCGTTCGGCCATGACCCGCCACTGGCCACGCTTTGCCGTCGGCGCAGGCGGCGTCGCCTCGTCCACCCAGCCGCCTTGGTGATCGCCATAGACAGCGGTGGTCGAAAGGTATCCGACCCATTCGAACTGACCGGCCCGGGCGGCAATCTCGTCCCCCAGCGCCGCCAGAACCGGGTCGCCCTGCGCATCCGGCGCGGTCGAGATCAACAGATGCGTGACTGCGTCGAAACTCGGTGTTTCCCCGGGCCACAGAAGCGGTTCCGCCCCCGCGCCCTCGATCCGAGGCAGTTGCTCGGGGTTGCGGGTCGTCCCGATGATCCGCCATCCGCGCGGCGCCAGCAGCCGCGACAGCGCCCGTGCCGAATATCCGTGACCGAAAGAAAGAAGCGTGCCTGTCATGCCTTCTTGATGATCGCCCGGACAATGCAATGCAAGCGCCTGATCGACGCACTTGATTCGAATCCCCGCTTGGGCCTTTGATTGAACCATGAGCGCAAAGAAACCAGACCTGCACGCGGCATACGCATTGGAATCGCCGGATGACAACAAGAGGCTCTATGCCGAATGGGCCGGGGACTATGACGAGGGCTTTGCCGCGCTCGAGGATTACCAGCTGCACATCCACACCGCCCGCGCCTTCGTCGCCGCAGGGGGGCAGGGGCCGGTTCTGGATGTGGGGGCCGGAACGGGCCTGTGTGGCGCGGTGCTTTCCGGGCTGGGCGTCGGGCCGATCGACGCCACCGACATCAGTTCCGAGATGCTGCACGAAGCCATGCGCAAGGACATCTACCGCGATGCCATCGAAGCCGACCTGAACGAAGGCATTCCGGTTCCGCGCGAGAGCTATTCCGGTGTCGTGTCATCCGGCACCTTCACCCATGGCCACCTTGGCCCCGAGGTGTTGCCCGCCCTGCTCCGGGTCGCCCGCCACGGCGCCCAGTTCGCCCTGTCGATCAACAGTCAGCATTACGAGGCCAAGGGATTCGCCTCGGCGCTGCGCGAACTGGAGAAGGGCAAGATCGAGAACCTGCAGCTTAAAGAAGTCCGCATCTACGGCGACCTCGCCGCAGGCCCCAACAAGGACGACACCGCCTATATCGCGCTGTTTGAAAAGGCCTGAGCGACGTCAGGCCAATTTGCGTACCGCTACCTGCCTTTCCATACCGGGTCGCGTTTCTCGGCAAAGGCGCGCGCGCCTTCCAGATTGTCCTCGGAGCCATAGAGAACGTCCACCGTGCGCAACTGCCGCTTGGTGATGCGGTTCATGATGTCCTGGAACTTGGAATCCTCGGCCTCGCGCACGATCTCCTTGATCGCGGCATAAACCAGCGGCGGGCCGCTCGCCAGCAGGCGGGCCAGCTCCCACGCGCGGTCCATCAACTGGTCGGTCGGCACGATCTCGTTCACCAGCCCCCAGCGATGCGCCTCTTCGGCGTCGAACCAGCGGCCGGTCAGCAGCAGTTCCATCGCGATATGGTAGGGGATGCGCTTGGGCAGCTTGACGCTGGCCGCATCCGCTACCGTGCCCGAGCGGATTTCCGGCAGGGCAAAGGTGGCGTGATCGGCCGCCAGGATCATGTCGGCGCTCAGCGCCAGTTCCAGCCCGCCGCCGCAGGCGATACCGTTGACTGCGGCGATCACCGGCTTGTTCATGTCGCGCAACTCCTGCAGGCCGCCGAAACCGCCAACGCCGTAGTCCCCATCCACCGCATCGCCCTCGGCAGCGGCCTTCAGGTCCCAGCCGGGGCAAAAGAACTTCTCTCCACCCCCCGTCAGGATCGCCACGCGCAGGTCGGGATCATCGCGAAAGTCGCGGAACACCTCGCCCATGACGCGGCTGGTGGCCAGATCGATGGCGTTCGCCTTGGGCCGGTCGAGGGTGACTTCCAGAATGGCGCCGTCGCGCTTGGTCTTCACTGGATTCATGAGCTTGCCTTTCTGATCAGGGCATCGACAGCAACCGCGCCTTTCGCGTTGCAGATGAGAGGGTTGATTTCAACTTCGCCGACGGTGTCGGCATTGGCAATCACATAGGACTGCACCGCGTCGATGGCATCGAGAATCGCCTCGAGATCGGCGGCGGGCTTGCCACGATAGCCTGCCAGTAGCGGAGCGCAGGCCAGCTTGCCCAGCGCCGCCCGGGTCGCGTCGCGATCCGAGGGCACCAGCAGCGAAACGGTATCGCGCAGGATCTCGGTCAGGACACCCCCGGCGCCGAGGGTCAGCACGAATCCATGCGCCGGATCGCGGGTGACGCCGATCAGCAGTTCCGCGACCCCTCCGCCCGCCATTTCCTCGATCAGCACGTCGGCGGTTCCCACCCGGCGGGCGGCGTCGCCGATCTCGCTGGTGGTCACGCCCAGCAGAACCGCACCATGTTCGGATTTGTGCGCCAGCCCGACACCCTTGACCGCAAAGGGGCCGGTCAGCTGGCCTGTCGCCGCTTCGGCCTGATCGGCGGGAACGACCGCGCTGCGGGGCACCGTCAGACCGTGTTCGGCCAGCCCCTGTTTCGCTTCGGCCTCGGTCAGGGTTGTGTCCGCCGCGCAATTGCCGGGCATCTGAACCGGCGCGGCCGGCTCGGGCAGTGCGCGGGCGGCGGCCTCGGCTGCGGCAAGCGCCTCGTGCAGGCCGGCAAAGGGAACCACGCCGCCATCCAGCAACTGTTGCGCCACGTCCTCGGGCATCAGCTCGGGCAGGGTCGCGACCACACCAAAGGGCCTGCCGGTTTCCCTGACACAGTTCAGCGCCGCCTGCGTCGCGCAGGTCCAGTCGGTGGCATCCGTATGCGGATAATCCACGATCGACAATGTCAGAGCCACATTTCGGCCCGTCATGCCTTTCCACGCCCGTGTCATCGCCTGCGTGTCGCGCCAGATATAGGTGTGGTAATCGAGCGGATTTGCCAGAGCCACCATCGGCCCCAAGGCTTCGCGCAGTTCCGTCCTCTGGCCGGGCGTCAGCGGTGGGAAATGCAGGTCCCGCCCGACCGCCATGTCGGCGCCCAGACTGGCCTCGCCCCCCGAACAGCTGATCATGCCGAGGCCGTTGCCATCAAGCCTGCCGGCGACGTGGAACAGCTTGAGCGTTTCCAGGAAACTCGGCACATCGCCCAATCGCGCGATACCCAGCCGGTCCAGAAAGGCCTGCGCCCCGGCATCGCCACCTGCCAGCGATGCCGTGTGCGAGATTGTTGCTGCCTGGGCGTGTTCCGACCGGCCCATCTTGAGCGCCACGATCGGCACGCCGCGCGCGCGGGCCCGGGCGGCCAGCGCCTCCCATTTGCGCAGGTCGCCAAAGCCCTCGACATGCACACCGATGGCACTGATCCGGTCATCATCCAGCAGGGCCATCGCGATCTCGGCCTGATGGGTCTGGGCCTGGTTGCCGCAGGTCAGCATGAAAGCCAGCGGCAGTGCCCGGCGCTGCATGGTCATGTTGATGGCGATGTTCGAGCTTTGCGTCAGGATCGCAACGCCCCTTTCCACCGGGCGCATCCCGTGCTGGTCGGGCCAGATCGCCACCCGGTCCAGCCCGTTGACGAAGCCGTAGCAGTTGGGGCCGAGGATCGGCATGTCCCCCGCCGCAGCGACCAGTTGCGCCTGCAGATCGGACCCATCCGCGTCCTCTGCACTGGCCTCTGTGAAACCCGAGGCGAAACACACCGCCCCGCCTGCGCCCACGCGCGACAGAACCTCGACCGCCTCGATGGTGGCGCGACGGTTGATGCCGACAAAGGCCGCGTCGGGCGCTTGGGGCAGGTCTTCGATGGTGGCGAACACGCGCTCGCCCGCCACCTCCTCGGCCTTGGGGTGCACCGGCCAGACCGGGCCGGTGAACCCCAGTTTCCGCACCTGCCGGATGACCTGAGCGCACCATGCGCCCCCGCCGATCACCGCCAGCGAACGGAACCCCAGCATCCGCCTCAGCGCGGCGAGTTTTCCCGGCGCGAGCGCATCCGCCGCGCCGTTCAGGCCCGGCGCCATGTTCATGCCCCCAACGCGCGCAGCAGGTCGCGGCTGATGATGTGGCGCTGGATCTCGCTGGTGCCGTCCCAGATCCGCTCGACCCGGGCATCGCGCCAGAAGCGTTCCAGCGGGTAGTCATCCATCAGACCCATCCCGCCATGCACCTGGATCGCCGCGTCGGTCACCCGCGCCAGCATTTCCGAGGCATAGAGCTTGGCCGAGGCGATCTCGCGGTTGGCCGGCAGGCCCTTGTCCAGCCGGTCGGCGGCCGCCAGCGTCAGCAGGTCGGCGGCGTCGATCTCGGTGATCATGTCGGCGATCTGAAAGCTGACGCCCTGGAACTTGCCGATCTTCTGGCCGAACTGTTCGCGGGTGGCGGCATAGTCCAGCGCATAGTCGAAGGCCCGGCGGGCGCGGCCCACGCACATGGCCGCCACGGTGATGCGGGTGGCGTAGAGCCAAGTGTTCATCACCTCGAACCCGCCATCGACCTCGCCCAGCACCTGCGCATCCGGCAGGCGGCAATCGTCGAATTCCAGCACCATGTTCTTGTAGCCGCGATGGCTGACCGACTTGTAGCCGTCGCGGATGGTGAAGCCCGGCGTGCCGCGATCGACCAGAAAGGCGGTGATGCGCTTTTTGGGGCCTTTCGGCGTCTGATCCTCGCCCGTGGCGATGAAGACGATGATGAAATCGGCATGTTCCGCGCCCGAGATGAAATGCTTGGTGCCGTTCACGACCCAATCGCCGCCATCACGCACCGCCGAGCATTTCATGCCCCGCACATCCGAACCCGCGCCCGGCTCGGTCATCGCCAGCGCGTCCATCTTTTCGCCGCGCACGGCGGGCATCAGGTAGCGTTCGACCTGATCGCCCTGACAGGCCATCAGGATGTTCTGCGGCCGCCCGAAGAAATGGTTCAGCGCCATCGACCCGCGCCCCAGCTCCCGCTCGACCAGCGCGAATTCCAGATGGTTCAGCCCGGCGCAGCCCACGCTTTCGGGGAAATTGCAGGCGTAGAAGCCCAGTTCGATCGTCTTGCGCTTGATCTCGTCGGCGATCTCTTTCGGCACCTCGCCGGTGCGTTCGACCAGCTCTTCGTGGGGGTAGATCTCATTTTCCACAAAGCTGCGGACGGTCGAGATGATCATTTCCTGTTCTTCGGACAGACCGAATTGCATGGCGCTTCTCCAAGTGCAGATGTTGCTCTCCAAGTGCAGATGTTGCGAACAGCGTGACCGGTCTTGCGCCCTGTTTCATGCGGAATTAGATGTTCAATATGCAGAAATGGACTAAATCAACCTCTGCGATGCAGCATTTCGGTGTGTTGCTGTTCGACGGGTTCTCGAACCACTGCCTGGCCAACACGGTCGAGCCGCTGCGCGCGGCCAACACGCTGTCGGGACGCACGCTCTACAAATGGCAGTTTCTGTCGCTGAACGCGGGGCCGGTCACGTCATCCTCGGGGCTTCAGGTGTCGCCGCATGACAGGCTCGGCAACGTGTCCGGCGACCTGCTGGCGGTCATGCCCTCTTATGGCTTTCGCGATCACGGCGGCTGGCGCACGCAGGCCAGCCTGCGCGCCGCGTCGCAACGGTTTCGCATCATGGCCGGGATGGACACCGGCAGCTGGCTGCTGGCCGAGGCCGGGTTGCTGGATGGCCATCGCGCGACCATCCACTGGGAGGAGTTGACGGGCTTCTCGGAACGCTTCCCCGAGGTCGAGGCCTGCCGCGAACGATACGTCATCGACGGCAACCGCATCACCTGCTCGGGCGCGATGGCGGCGTTCGACCTGGTGATGCACCTGATCGGGCGGGATCACGGCCAGGCGCTGGCGCTGGAGGTGGCGCAACTGTTCATGACCCGCGATTCCGCGCGCTCGCACATGGGCGGGGCCGGGTCGGCCAGTGCCTTTGTCAACAAGGCGCTGGCGCTGATGCAGGAGCATCTGGAAACGCCGCTGCCCATCCCCGAGATCGCATGGCGGGTCGGCCGGTCGCAAAAGGCGCTGGAATCGCGGATGCGGGCCGATCTGGGGGCCAGCCCCGCACAGGTCTATCGCCGGCTGCGCCTGAACCTGGCCCGCAAACTGGTGAGCGAGACCGATCTGCCCATCGGAGAGATCGCCCTGCGCGCGGGCTATGACGACCCCAGCGCCATGACCCGCGCCTTCCGCGCCGAGTTCGGCACCTCGCCGCGTGCGATCCGGGCGGCCTCGTAACGCGTTCAGCCGCGCCCGCGATAGGTCGGAACGCCCTGATCGGGGATCCACACGCCCGGCAGTTCCGGCCCGGTCTGATAGAACACGTCGATCGGAATGCCGCCGCGCGGATACCAATAGGCGCCGACACGCAGCCATTTCGGCTCCAGCACTTCTTCCAGCCGCTTGCCGATCGTGACGCTGCAATCTTCGTGGAACGCGCCGTGGTTGCGGAACGAGCCCAGGAACAGCTTGAGCGACTTGCTTTCCACCAGCCAGTCGCCCGGCACGTAGTCGATCACAATATGCGCGAAATCCGGCTGCGCCGTCAGCGGGCAGAGCGAGGTGAATTCCGGCGCGGTGAAGCGCACCGCATAATCGGTGCCGGCCTGCGGGTTCGGCACCCGCTCCAGCACCGCCTCTTCGGGCGAGTTCGGCAGGTCGGTCTTGCTGCCCAGTTGGGTCAGGTTTGCATAGATGTCTTGGTTTGCCATTGTTAGAGCCTCATACGCCGCGCCTGTTGCCCCAGATCAGGACATGCAGCTGCGGCAGGATGGTGGGGGTGAACCAGCGATCGCCGAGGGTCTTGTCGATCAGCCATTCGTAACGGGACATGATCCCGTCCATGTCGATCGCGGCATCCTCGGCGTCGGGTGGCGGCGGGGTGTGGTTGCCCGGTTGCAGATAGAGCGGCAGCGACGGAAACCGGTCGGCCGCCGCGCGGGCCCAGTGATAGTCGTCGTCGTCGAAGACCACGATCTTCATGACGGTGGGCGCGCCCTCGGCCCGGGCGACGCAGTCCTCGAACCGCGCCCAATCGACGGTTTCGCCGGACGAGGGCGGTTTCGGGCTGAGAATCAGGGTGGACAATTCGCGGAACCAGTCCTGCGCCACCGACCCCTGGGTTTCCATCACGAAGTCATAGCCTTTGGACCGGCCCAGCGCGATCAGCGGGCCGAAATCCTGAATGGCCGGGTTGCCGCCCGACAGCGACACGGTCAGGGGCGCGCCGCCGGACAGAGTTTCGACCTGCGCCCAGACCTGTTCGGGGGTCATCGGCGTCCAGTCGTGGCGATAGGCGCTGTCCACCGCGTGCAGGCTGTCGCACCAGCTGCAGCGGTAATCGCAGCCGCCCGCCCGCACGAACACGGTCGGCACCCCGATCACGGCGCCTTCGCCCTGGATCGTGGGGCCGAAGATCTCGGCGATGCGCAGGGGTTTCACGGCCGATACTCCGCCCAGGTCTTGGGTGTTTCGCTGACCCGCACGGCGCTGGTCTGCGCCCAACGCGCCTTGCAGAAGTCATAGATCTCTTTCGCCAGCCGTTCCGAGGTCACCATGTCATGCCCGAACACGTCGTTCAGGTGCCGATGGTCGAGTTCCTCGTCGATATAGGTCTTGAGCGGCTTCAGATCGCGGTAGTCCACCACGAAACCGTTTGCATCCAGATCCTCGGCGGCCAGCTCCACCTCGACGATGTAGTTGTGCCCGTGCAGGCGCGCGCAGGGATGGTCCTCGGGCAGGTGGCACAGCTGGTGCGAGGCCGAGAAGTGGAATTCCTTGGTGATACGGAACATCAGTGCCCCTCCACCGCGGCTTTCCAGAAATCCGGGTCGGCATAGACGGTTGGATCTTCGACGCCGGCGATGTGGAACGCCTCGCGCCGCTCGACACAGGTGCCGCAGCGGCCGCAATGGCTCTCGCCGCCCTTGTAGCAGGACCAGGTGTCGGCAAACGGCGTGCCGTGTTTTGCGCCCTCGGTCACGATGGCCGATTTCGGGATGTGAACAAAAGGCGTATAGAGCCTGACATTGGCATATCCGTCCAAGGCCTTGGCCTGCATCGCCTCGAAGGCCTCGGTGAATTCCGGCCGGCAGTCGGGATAGATGAAGTGATCCCCGCCATGCACGGCCGTCGCCACGGCGTCCGCCTGTTTGGCGGCGGCGACGCCAAAGGCGATGGCCAGCATGATGGCGTTGCGGTTCGGGACCACGGTGACCTTCATGTTCTCTTCGGCGTAATGCCCGTCGGGCACGTCCACATCATCGGTCAGGGCCGACCCCGACAGATGCTTGCCGATATGGCTCATGTCGATCAGGTCATGCGGCACGCCCAGCCGCTCCGCGCAGCGGGCGGCGAACTCGACCTCCTTGCGGTGACGCTGACCGTAGTCGAAGGAGATCAGGCCGATCAGTTTGTTTTCGGCGGCAACCTTGTGCGCCAGCGAAACCGAATCCAGTCCGCCCGAGCAGATGACGATTGTTTTCACTTTTCAGATCCTTGTTTTGTAAGCCGGGTAGGCTGCGACCGGCGCCCGGATCATCCGGACCAGCGGTGTGTATCAGAATCTGAGGGGAGAGGTAAAGGGTCGGCCGGCGCTGGCCCGACACGGGAAAGAGGAAAGCCGCCAATCGGCGGCTTTTCCAGTATTGCCACGGCCAGTTTGCGTTGACGCGGGCCTCAGCCGAACCGCTTTTTCTTGTAGGCGCGGGTGCGTTCCGTCGCGTCCGCCGAGCCGTCGTGATAGGTGCCGAACCACCGGTCAAAGGGAATCTCGGCGGTGCCGTAGTTGCACTCGAAATAGCGGTGGTGAAGCTGGTGAAAGAAGTCGCCCGCGCGCGCGGCTTCGGTTTCCCCGGCTTTCAGCTTCTCGAACCCCGAATGCGACAGGATCGGGCTGACCTGCTGGAAATAGGTATGGAAGAGAAGGTGCAGCGGGTGCGACGGCACGATCAGGTGGATGAAGTAGGTCGTGAAATAGAGCAGGTTCTCGTACCAGTGGTTCGAGATGCCGGACCAAGGCCCCACGTTGACGTTGCGGTGATGCACGGCGTGCACATGTTTGAACAGTTTCGGGTGATGTTCCAGCCGGTGCACCCAGTAGAAATGCAGCCCCGACCACATCGGGATGAACATCATCCAGACCACGAACCAGACCGGCGCCTGTTCCCATGTGACGGTTGGCACCCATCCGTTGGCCATCGCCCAGTAGATGCCCCACTGATAGACGGTCGCCACCGTCATCGCGCTGCCCAGCGTCCACCAGATGTTGTCCCAGACCTGGTTGTTGAAGGTGAAGATGCCGTTCTTGCGCGTCAGGTCGCGGCGGTCGAACTTCTTGTACATGCCCTGGCCCTTGCGCATGTAGAGCCACCAGTGCAGCCCGCCCGCCACAAGGGTCTGCGGCACCAGGTTCAGCAACCAGACACGGAACATCCAGCCGGGCGCAAAGCTTTTCATGACTTCGAGCGGCGGCAGGAACATGGCATAGGCGATCACGGCCAGCGTCAGACACAGGGTCAACGCGGTGATCGGCAGCCATGCGCCGGCATACCATTTCAGCACGGCGGCCGGGCGCGGTGGCCAGCTGAACAGCGGGTTCAACCCGACGGGCTCGGACGGCCGGTAGTGCCAGCGGGCGGCTTCGGGATCTTGCGAGACATCGGTCATGGCGTCACCTCCGGGCAAGAAACGGGGGGTCAGGTTGCGTAGTCCGAGCCTTCGGCATCCAGAACGGCCTTAATCTCGCGCAGATGCGCCTCGGCCTGTCCCGGATAGTCATCCAGCTCCTGCGCGGTCTTTTCGGCGATCTCGTCCGAAAGCACCCGCAAAGGCTGCCCCGTCTGCAGGGCGCGGATGTAGGTTTCGGCGGCGCGCTCGAAATAATAGAGTCTATTAAAGGCATCTGCCGCGTCACTGCCGATCACGAGCACGCCGTGATTGCCCATGATCATGACCTTCTTTTGCGGGTCGGACAGCATCGCGGCACAGCGTTCCCCCTCGCTTTCAAAGGCCAAACCGCCGAATTCCTCGTCGATGACATAACGGTTGTAAAAGGTCGCGGTGTTCTGGTCGATCGGCGGCAGGGTGCTGTCGGCCAGCGCGGCCAGGACGGTGGCAAAGATCGAATGCACATGCATCACGCAGCGCGCATGTGGACAGCGCCGGTGGATCGAGCCATGCAGCCCCCATGCCGTGGGGTCCGGGGCGCCGGGATTGCTCATCGTGTCGGAGTCGTTGGCGTCCAGCAGCAGCAGATCCGAGGCACGGATTCGCGCAAAATGCATCTGGTTGGGGTTCATCAGGAACTGCGTGCCATCCTCGTTCACGGCAAGGCTGAAATGGTTGGCCACGCCTTCATGCATGTTCAACCGCTCAGTCCAGCGGAAGGCGGCGGCCATGTCCACACGCTCCTGCCAGTGGTCGATATTCGGCTTCAGACTGGTGACGCTCATCCCGCTTCTCCCTGTTGACGCGGTTGGTTCCCTGACTTTTGAAAACCTGCATCTGCCCCATCTTTTTGACCAACGAAAAATTCGGCGCTTTGGCATTAGCAAAACTTATGGCAGGGTTATGCGATGAGAAACCCGCTCCCTCCTCTCGGCTGGCTGCGCACCTTCGAGGCCGCGGCCCGCCACCTGTCCTTCACCGGCGCGGCGCGCGATCTGAACATGACGCAAAGCGCCGTCAGCCAGCAGATCAAATCGCTGGAGGGCTATCTGGGCCAGCCGCTGTTTCACCGCCGCCCCCGGGCGCTGGAACTGACCGAGGCAGGGATCACCTATCTGCCGGTGGTGCGCGAGGCGTTCCGGACACTGGTGCGTGGCACCCAGGCCGTGACCGGGCAGCAGGAAAACACCGTTCAGGTGCAATGCAACATCACCTTTTCGGTGAACTGGCTGGCGCCACGCCTGCCCGCGTTCCGCGCGCTTCACCCCGATGTCCACCTGAACATTTTTACCGAGTTGTGGGAGCCGCGCGAAATGGCCGAAGGCGCGGCGGTCGAGATCCGCTACTCTCTGCGCCCGGCCGACACGGTCCGCACCGAGCTTTTGCGCAGCGATCACTACTACCCGGTCTGCGC
This sequence comes from Ruegeria marisrubri, assembly GCF_001507595.1. Lineage (GTDB taxonomy): Bacteria > Pseudomonadota > Alphaproteobacteria > Rhodobacterales > Rhodobacteraceae > Ruegeria > Ruegeria marisrubri. The sequence goes on along the minus strand of NZ_LQBQ01000023.1, from coordinate 318,734 downwards.
CCCCGACTATCCGGTCACGCTGGAAACCCTTCAGCAGCAGCCGCTGTATGACTGTTCCAACCTGCTGTCGAACTGGGCCAGTTGGGCCGAGGATCAGGGTCTAACATGGGATAATCCGCAGATCACCTATGCCACGACCTACATGGTCGGCCTGTCCGTCGCGATGGCCGGCGGCGGGCTGTGCCTGGCCCATGACACGATCGCCCGGCGGCTGCTGGACGAAGGCCGCCTGATTGCCCCGTTCGCCCATCGCGCGCCGATGCCCGAAGCCTACTACCTGCTGCTGTCGCCACAGGCCGAGGAAACGCCGGGTGCGGTGGCCTTTGCCAACTGGATCCGGGCGGAAATCGCCGCCGAGCAAAACCCCGCCTGACCTTCAGCCGTCCTTGGGGCGGCTGGCGACCCAGGCATAGCCGTTCTCGCACAGGATGTAGGTCTCGCGCAGGCCGTGGGGCTTGTCTGCGGCCGGTTGCAGTATGGTCACACCGATCTCCACAGCCCGGCTTTCGGCAACATCGGGATCGGTGTCGTACAGACGAATCTCGATCCCGGCCCCGCGCGGTGGCGTTTCTGGCAGAAGGCCCAGCAGCGGGTTCGAGTGATAGGTTCCGTCAGCGTGCAGTTGAAACACCTGCGTCCCATAGGTGACGATGGCGAAATCCTCTGTCACCTGATGACAATTCATACCAAAAACAGACTCTAAAAAAGCACATTCCGCCCTTACATCGCGCACCAGAAGGTTCAGGCCCAACCCCCGCAACGACCGTCCGAACCCGTCGGCATCTATCGTCTCGTAATCCATGATCGCAGCTTCCGCTCTCGCCCGCCGGTGGTCAAGCGGTGTTTCGTGACCCTTTGATGACAAGTGAATGGCAGGGCTTGCACCCGCCTCAACATTCGGGAAAGTTGAGCCATGGAACGAAGAACTTTTCCCACCTGGCCCGAGGTCGCCCCCCGACTCATCGCAGTGGCGGCCGGGCGCGAACCCGCAGACACAGTCATTCGCAACGGTATCTGGATCAATGTCCACAGCCGCGAGGCACTGCCCGATCACTCCATCGCGATCACCGAGGGTCGTATCGCCTATGTCGGCCCTGACGCCAGCCATTGCATAGGCCCCGAGACCGAAATCATCGAAGCCAAGGGCCGCTACATGATCCCCGGCCTGTGCGACGCGCATATGCACATCGAATCCGGCATGCTGACCCCGGCCGAGTTCGCCCGCGCGGTGATCCCGCATGGCACGACCTCGATGTTCACCGACCCGCATGAAATCGCCAACGTGCTGGGGCTGGACGGCGTGCGGATGATGCATGACGAGGCGCTGATGCAGCCGGTCAACATCTTCACCCAGATGCCGTCCTGCGCGCCCTCGGCGCCGGGTCTTGAAACCACCGGCTATGAGATCACCCCCGAAGACGTGGCCGAGGCAATGACCTGGCCCGGCATCATCGGGCTGGGCGAGATGATGAACTTCCCCGGCGTGATCAACGCCAACCCTAAAATGCTGGCCGAAATCGCCGCCACCCAGCGCGCGGGCAAGACGGTTGGCGGGCACTATGCATCCCCTGATTTGGGGCCTGATTTTGCCGCCTATGTCGCCGGCGGCCCGGCGGATGACCACGAAGGCACCTGCGAGGCCGATGCCATTGCCCGCGTGCGGCAGGGAATGCGGTCGATGATGCGGCTGGGCTCGGCCTGGTATGACGTGGAAAGCCAGATCACCGCCGTCACCGAAAAGGGGCTGGACCCGCGCAACTTCATCCTGTGCACCGATGACTGCCATTCCGGCACGCTGGTGAACGAGGGCCACATGAACCGCGTCGTGCGCCATGCCATCGCCTGCGGCTGTGACCCGCTGATCGCGTTGCAGATGGCCACGATCAACACCGCCACCCATTTCGGGCTGGAGCGCGAGATCGGCTCGATCACGCCGGGCCGCCGGGCCGATGTGATCCTCAGCTCGGACCTGACCGAATTGCCGATCGAGATGGTCGTCGCGCGCGGACAGGTGGTGGCCGAGAACGGCGGGATCACGGTGGAGTGCCCGCATTACGACTGGCCCGACTGGGCGCGCAACACGGTGCATCTGGGCCATGCCCTGACCGCCGCCGATTTCGAGATCCCCGCGCCCGAGGGCGCCAACCGCGTGCGCGCCAACGTCATCGGCGTGGTGGAAAACCAGGCCCCCACCCGGGCGCTGAAGGCCGAGTTGCCGATCATCGGCGGGTTGGTCGAGGGCGAAGGCGATGTCTGCCAGATCGCGCTGGTCGAGCGGCACCGTGCCACGGGTGGCGTCACCAACGCCTTCGTGTCCGGCTTTGGCTATCGGGGAAAGATGGCCATGGCCTCGACCGTGGCGCATGACAGCCACCACATGATCGTGGTCGGCACCGACCGCGAGCAGATGGCCCTGGCCGCCAATCGTCTGGCCGAAGTGGGCGGCGGCGTCACCATCTTCCGAGATGGCGAAGAGCTGGCGCTGGTCGAACTGCCCATCGCCGGCCTGATGTCCGACAGCCCCGCGACGCAAGTGGCCGCAAAGGCGCAACAGATGGTCGAGGCGATGCAGGCATGCGGTTGCAAGCTGAACAATGCCTACATGCAGCACTCGCTGCTGGCCCTCGTGGTGATCCCGGAACTGCGCATTTCCGATCTCGGGCTGGTCGATGTGCGCACCTTCGAAAAGATCGACCTTCTGGAGCCGCTTGCATGACGACAATAAAAACACCCGACGCACCCGCCCCGGAAAGCTTTACCGACCCCGCCGCGGCGGTTGCCCGGCTCGAAGACCTGTATCGGCAGGGCACCGGCTTCCTGTGCGACGCCTTTGCCGAGGTGATGAAGAACGGCGCGCCCTCGGGCCGCTATCGCGCCTTCTACCCGGAAATCCGCATCTCGACCTCTTCCTATGCCCATGTGGACAGTCGGCTGAGCTTTGGCCACGTGTCCGAACCCGGCATACACGCGACCACGGTGACGCGCCCGGATCTGTTCCGCTCCTACCTGACGCAACAGATCGCCCTGTTGATCAGAAATCACGGCCAGCCTGTTGTCATCGGCCCGTCCGAGACACCGATTCCGGTGCATTTCGCGGTTGCCACCAACCCCAGGCTCGTCATGCCGCACCAAGGCGCCGCCGAGTTCACCCTGCGCGACGTGTTCGACGTTCCTGACCTGACCACGACCAATGACGACATCGTCAACGGTACGCATGTCGTCGAAAACGGGGTCGAGCCGCTGGCCTTGTTCACTGCGCAGCGCATCGACTATTCGCTGGCCCGGCTGGCGCATTACACCGCGACCGATCCCGAGCATTTCCAGAACCACGTCCTGTTCACCAACTACCAGTTCTATGTCTCGGAGTTCGAAGCCTTTGCCCGCGCCCAGCTGGCCGACCCGTCCAGCGGCTATACAAGTTTCGTGGCGACGGGAAATGTCGAGATCACCGAATCCGGCGCGGAAATCGGGCAGCCGCTGAAACTGCCCCAGATGCCGACCTATCATCTGAAACGCGAGGACGGGTCGGGCATCACGCTGGTCAATATCGGCGTCGGCCCCTCGAACGCCAAGACGGCCACCGACCATATCGCGGTGCTGCGGCCCCATGCCTGGCTGATGCTGGGCCACTGCGCCGGATTGCGCAACACCCAGGCATTGGGGGACTTCGTGCTGGCCCATGCTTACTTGCGCGAGGACAAGGTGCTGGACGATGACCTGCCGGTCTGGGTTCCGGTGCCGCCACTGGCCGAGATCCAGGTCGCGCTGGAAAGAGCGGTGGCCGAAGTGACGAAACTGGATGGCTACGAGCTCAAGCGCATCATGCGCACCGGAACGGTTGCTTCGGTCGACAACCGGAACTGGGAGCTGCGCGACCAGTCGGGCCCGGTGCAGCGGCTCAGCCAGTCCCGCGCCATTGCGCTGGACATGGAAAGCGCCACCATCGCCGCAAACGGCTATCGGTTCCGCGTTCCTTACGGCACGCTGCTGTGCGTTTCGGACAAACCCCTGCACGGGGAACTGAAACTCCCCGGCATGGCATCCGATTTCTACAAGACGCAGGTCAGCCGCCATTTGGCCATCGGAATACGCGCGATGGAGCTGCTACGCGGCATGCCGCTGGAGCGTCTTCACAGCCGGAAATTGCGTTCTTTCGCCGAAACGGCCTTCCTCTGACGTAAAAAAGCAACGAAATCCCCATATTTTTAGGGGTTCCACCGCTACTATTCGTTGTGTTCGCCCACAATATCCCGTTACAGTTACGCGGTGAGGCCCTATGGATCGGGCACTGTAAGGAGACCAAGAAATGGCAAAGCCTATGACCAAGACTCAGCTGGTTGCTGCTCTCGCTGAGGAAATGGGAACCGACAAGAAATCCGCAAACGCCGCGCTGGAGGCCATCACCGGCCTGATCACCCGCGAAGTTTCGGCCGGCGGTGCAGTCACCCTGCCGGGCGTCGGCAAGATCTACTGCCGTGAGCGCCCCGAGCGTCAGGTGCGCAACCCGGCCACCGGTGAGACCTTCACCAAGGAAGCCGACAAGGTGGTCAAGATGACCATCGCCAAGGCGCTGAAGGACAGCGTGAACGGCTGATCGGGTCACGCACCGATCCGGATCGATCAAGGGTCGCCATCGCGCGGCCCTTTTTCTTTGGCCTGGATTCCCGCAAGACCGGAGCGATCCTTTCCCTGCGCCGCGGTTCGGGGGCTTGCAATCCCGATGGCTATGCGAAACAGTCGCCCCGTTTCGGGAAGGGGGGCATCATGGATCCGCGCGCCATGGCCATGGGACTGGCCTTTGCATTCATGTGGTCGTCCGCCTTCACCTCGGCCCGGATCATCGTGGCCGACGCGTCTCCGCTGTTTTCCCTTGCCCTGCGGTTTCTGATTTCGGGCGCCCTAGGCGTGATGATTGCGCGGGCAATGGGACAGAGCTGGCGCCTGACCCGGCCGCAATGGCGCGCCACGATCCTGTTCGGCATCTGCCAGAACGCGCTTTATCTGGGCCTCAACTTCTATGCCATGCAAACGGTAGAGGCCTCATTGGCCGCCATCATCGCCTCGACCATGCCTCTGCTCGTCGCCTTGGCAAGCTGGATTCTCTATGGTGAAAAACTTCGGACACTGGGCATCATAGGCCTTCTGGCCGGGTTTGCGGGGGTCGCACTGATCATGGGGGCACGGATCAACGCCGGCGTCGATCTGTTCGGCGTATTCCTGTGCGGTGTCGCTGCCCTGGCCCTGACCTTTGCAACCCTGGCCGTGCGCGGGGCCACGTCGGGTGGCAATTTCATGATGGTGGTCGGGTTGCAGATGTTCGTCGGGTCGGCAGTTCTGTTCTTGGCAGCACCCATTTTCGAAACGATCCGCATCAATCCCACGGTCTCGCTTGCGCTGGCATTTACCTACACCACGCTGGTGCCCGGTCTGACGGCGACGCTGGTATGGTTTCTGCTGCTCAACCGCATCGGCGCGATCCGCGCCGCCACGTTCCACTTTCTCAATCCGGTGTTCGGCGTCGCCATCGCCGCGGCCTTGCTGGGGGAGAAGTTGGGGCTGCTCGATGCGATGGGCGTGGCGATCACGACATTGGGCATCCTAGCCGTGCAGCTGTCGCGCCAGCCGGCTCAGGGCAGCATGGCCTCGACCTGACGGCGCAGCTTGCGCGACTCGGGCCGGGTCGTCGAACCAAAGGTCGCCACGACTTCGCCTTCCGGGCTGAGCAGAATCTTGTTGAAATTCCAGCCCGGCACGAATCCGGTTTCCGCCGCAACCGCCTTGTAGAAAGGATGTGCCTGCGGGCCGATCACCGGGGTTATGTCGGTCATCGGCAGGGTAAGGTCATAGTTCAGTTCGCAGAAATCCTTGACCTCGCCGGCCGTCGCCAGCTCTTGGTTGAAGGAATCCGACGGGACCGCCAGCACCACCAGCCCTTTGGGTCCATAGGTGTCCTGCAACCTCTGCAAGCCCGCATATTGCCCGGTAAAACCGCATTGCGAGGCCGTGTTGACCACCAGAACAGGCTGGCCGCGCCAATCCTCCAGCGACAGTGTGCCCCCGTCGATCGAAGGAAACTCTCCGGACACAGGCGCGGCCTGCACCATTCGTCCGATCAGCAACAAGGCGGATAGAACCAGCATTCTGAACATCGCGTGACCTCCTGTTTGCAAATGATACGCTCAAAGCACCGTACCAGATCACCCGCACGATCGCGCGAGCAGTGTGAAACAGGGCGTTGCTTTTGCCGCGGTGAGACCCAATTATCCCGTCAAGAACCAAACGCGCCGGAGGAGCCATGACCCGCTATACCAAAAGCCCCGAGGCCATCGCCGCCCTCTCGCCCGAAGAATACCATGTGACGCAGGAAAACGGCACGGAACGCCCCGGCACGGGCAAACTGCTGCACAACAATCAGCCCGGCATCTATGTGGACATCGTGTCGGGCGAGCCGCTGTTCGCCTCGTCGGACAAGTATGAATCCGGGTGCGGCTGGCCCAGCTTCACCAAGCCGATCGAGCCCGCCAACGTGCAGGAGTTCGAAGATCGCAGCCTGGGCATGATCCGCACCGAGGTCCGCTCGAAACACGGCGACAGCCATCTGGGCCACGTTTTTCCAGACGGGCCACGGGATCGCGGCGGCATGCGCTACTGCATCAATTCGGCCGCCCTGCGCTTTGTCCATCGCGACGACATGGAGGCGGAAGGCTACGGGGACTATCTCGACCAAGTGGAGGATTTCGCATGACCGAACACCGCGCCGTTCTCGCCGGAGGCTGTTTCTGGGGGATGCAGGACCTGATCCGCAAGCTGCCCGGCGTCAACCGGACCCGCGTCGGCTATACCGGCGGAGACGTTCCGAACGCCACCTATCGCAACCACGGCACCCATGCCGAAGGGATCGAGATCTGGTTCGACCCGGAAAAGATCAGCTATCGCGAGCTGCTGGAGTTCTTTTTCCAGATCCACGACCCGACGACCCTGAACCGACAGGGAAATGACATCGGCATGAGCTATCGCTCGGCCATCTACTATGTGGACGACGAGCAGAAACAGGTGGCGCTGGACACGATCGCCGATGTGGACGCCAGCGGGCTGTGGCCGGGCAAGGTCGTGACCGAGGTCGAACCCGTCGGCGATTTCTGGGAGGCCGAGCCCGAGCATCAGGATTACCTGGAGCGGATACCCAACGGTTACACCTGCCATTTCCCGCGCCCGGACTGGGTGCTGCCGAAACGCTCGGACGCCGCCGAATAGCCCCGCCGCCTATTCCGAGGCAACCCTGGGGCGGCCGCTTGCCTCGACCGTCAGCGTTCCCTCGACAAAGACGTCGCGCCCCTCGACCTGGGCGGTGCGAATGTCGCGCTCGACCAGAACCCGGATGTTCTCGGCCCCGGCGGCCCGCGCCGCGCCTTCCGCTTCGGCGCGCAGGATTTCCTCCAACAGCGCCAGCGCCTCGTCGGCGTCCGGGAAATCCTGCGGGCCATCCTCCAGATGCACACGGAAACGGTCCTCGGAAGGGCTGGTTACCGACCCGCTCCGGCGGAAGGTGACGCGCCCCACCACGGCCCCGACCGCGTTCGCGACACCGGCATGTTCTGGCAGGATCATTCGACAATGCAGGCGCTCACCGACCGCCGGGTAATAGGTCGGCGCCGAGGCCCCCAGCCCCACGACATCCAGGTTGAGCGCGGCGTCAAGCGCCAGCAATCCACGATGCCGGGCCAACCCGCGCCGGGTGAGCACATGCCGCGCCAACTCCTCTGGCGGCAGGCCGAAATCCTCGGTCTCTTCGGCAAAAGCAGTCTCTAACAAGGTCAAAGCTGTCTGTTCGGTCAGTTGATCGATGATCTTCTGCGCCAGTTCTTCGGCATTCTGTGCCAGCCGATCACCCGATCCGACGCGCTTGCGGGCGAACAGTTCCAGCCCCTTTCGCGCGGCCTCTGCATCCCAACTGTCAAGCCGCCCGAGAACATGGCTGGCATCCGAAGGCGTCACGCCGGAAACCTGCACGATGCCCCGATCCACCAGCCGCGTCAGCGCACCATTCTCCATCCGGGTCCGCAACAGCTCACCCAGCGACATGACCCGCTCGCCAAGACGGTCCAACAGCACGCGCTCACGCGGGCCGACGCCTTCGGTCGGAACCCCCGGCACCACCCGGGCAAACCGAACATCATGCTCGCCGACGGTCGTCGCACGCAACTGTTCATCCAGCGCCGCGTGAACAACTTCTCCGGCCTCCGCTGCAATCAGGGACACCGGGAGCACCCGGCGAGGCCCAAGAAACACGCCGCCACCAAGCCCCTCGGTCACGACATGCACCTGGCTGTCGCCGCCCAGACCATGCGTGCGCATGGCGACCGCTTCGACCATGGTGCGAAACCGACCCACGCGGGCCCCAGCCGGATCAATGGCCGGCTTTCCGTCGCGGATCAGGGCGACGTCGGTGGTCGTGCCGCCGATATCCGACACCAATGCGTTCTCGACCCCCGTCAGCCAGCGCGCCCCGACGATCGAGGCCGCCGGACCACTGAGGATGGTTTCGATCGGCCGCTCCCGCGCCTGCTCGGCGCTCATCAGCGCGCCATCACCCCGCACCACCATCATCGGCGCGTCAATGCCCAGATCGCGCAACCTGTCCTGCGCCCGGCCGATCAGGCGGTCGATCATCCCGATCAGCCGCGCGTTCAGCACCGCCGTCACCGCCCGCTTCGGCCCGTTCAGCCTGGCCGACAGGTGGTGCGAGCAGGTCACCGGCGCCCCGGTTCGCTCGCTGACGATCCGCGCCACCTCAAGCTCATGCGCCGGGTTGCGGGTCGCAAACTGGGCTGCAACGGCAAAGCCAGAAATCCCTTTGTTAGTGTCCAAAAACTCCAGCAGGGTATCCGTATCCAGCGGCTCGACCTCGTTCCCCGCATGGCTGTGACCACCACGCAAAACCAGAACCGGATCGCCCTTGAGCGCCTCCTTCAAACCATGCTTTTCCAGATCGCCTTCCCGGAATCCCACATAGATCAGCGCGACCCGGCCCCCCTGTCCCTCGACCAGCGCGTTGGTCGCCAGGGTGGTTGACAGCGACGCCATGGAGATCTCGGCGGGTGCGACGCCGGTCTTGTCCAGAACAGCCGAAATGGCCTTGCCCACACCGATCGCCAGGTCCGACCGGGTGGTAAGGGATTTGGCCGAAGCGACGACCTCTTTCTCGTCCCGAACCAGAACCGCATCCGTATAGGTTCCACCCGTATCCACACCCAAAGCCAGCGCCATCGGGCCCTCCATCTGTTCGCTCGCGCAGGGTTTAGCGACTTGGCGCGGCACGTCCAGCCTGTTTGCGGCATTCAGGACAATCGTTTCACCGCCCAGCGCGCCGCATCCGCAACGGCAGGGTCGGGATCATCCACAAGGGCCCGGGCCGCGGGCAGCAACTCAGGCAATCCCGAATTGCCGATGGCGTACAGCACGTTACGTACGAAACGGTTCCGACCGATCCGCTTGATGGGCGAGCCTGAAAACACCGCCCGGAACGCCGCATCGTCCAACGCTGCCAGTTCGGCCAGTTTCGGCGCCTTCAGCTCTTCACGCGCCGCATAGCGCATGTCGCTGGCCGCCACCGCGAACTTGTTCCAGGGACAGGCCGCCAGACAGTCGTCGCAGCCATAGATGCGGTTGCCCAGCTTCGCGCGCAAATCCTCTGCCACCGGCCCCTTGTGCTCGATCGTCAGATAGGAAATGCAGCGCCGTGCATCCAGCTGATAAGGGGCTGGAAAAGCCTCCGTCGGGCAACTGTCGAGACAGGACCGGCAAGACCCGCAATGGTCCACTTCCGGTGCGTCCGCAGGCAGGTCGAGCGTGGTAAAAACAGACCCTAAAAAGGCCCAATTTCCCCAGTCCCGGCTCACCAGATTGGTGTGCTTGCCCTGCCAGCCCAACCCCGCCGCATGGCCCAACGCCTTTTCCGGCACCGGAGCCGTATCGACAAAGACCTTCACCTCTCCCCCGGCCTCGGCGATCAGCCACCGCGCCAGCCGCTTGAGCCGCTTCTTGACGAGGTCATGGTAATCCTTGTTCTGCGCATAAACGGAAATGGCCCCGCGGTCGGGATGGTTCAGAATCTCGGTTGGATCATGTTCAGGCGCATAGCTTTCGGCCAGCATGATGACCGATCGCGCCTCGGGCCATAGCGCCGCCGGATCGCTGCGCCAGTGTGTCCGCTCGGCCATCCAGCCCATCTGCCCGTGATAGCCCGCCGCCAGAAAAGCCTCCAACCGCTCCGGCACCTGCGGCACATCCCAAGGGCGACAGATCCGACAGGCCACGAACCCCTCGGCCAGGGCCTGTGCCACCAGCCTTTCCTTCAAACCCATTTCGCTCTTCATCTGGCCCAAAATATCCTCGGGGGTGAATTGGCCCAACGGGCCAAGAGGGGGCAGACAGCCCCCTCGCCCACCTTATCAAAAATCCAGATCGGCGTAATGTGGCGGCGGGCGGAAGCCTGGAACCTGATCGGCCAGAATCGAGCGAAAAGCCGGGCGCGACTTGATCTTGGCATACCAGTCCTTGACCACCTGGCTGCGGTTCCAATCCACGTCCGAGATGTAGTCCAGCGCCGACAGATGTGCAGCCGCGGCAAAATCGGCCAAGGTCATCTGGTCTCCCGCCAGCCAACGCCGGTGGTCCAGCAGCCAGGCCATGTAGTCCAGGTGATACTTGATCGCCCGCGCGCCTTCCTTGACGTTCTTGCTGTCCGGATAACCCTGCCCGGTCATCTTCTTGTTGACCCGCTCATAGAGCAGCTTCGAGGTCACCTCCTTGTGGAACTTGTCGTCAAACCAGCCGACCAGCCGCCGCACCTCCAGCCGGGCCTCGGGCTTGGCGGGCATCAGTGCCGGTTCGGGCCGCGTTTCCTCGATATATTCGCAGATGGCAGTGCTTTCCGACATCGTATGTCCATCGAGGCGGAGAACCGGCACCTTGCCGGCCGGGTTGCGGCGCAGGAAATCCGGGTCGCGCTCCCAGTACCTTTCCTCGACGAGTTCGACTTCGATCTTCTTTTCCGCCAGCGACAGACGGACCTTGCGGCAAAACGGAGAGAGGGAAACGTGAAACAGACGCGCCATGGACTTCCAATCGAACCAGTGAATGCCCTACAGCAATAGCCCTGCTCTGCGACCGGTTTCAATCCTCGAAACAATCGTCGCGCCCGTCTGCGCGGATGGTGGCCGCACCATCACGGATCGCGGCCGCCCTTCGGCGCGTTCCCACGGACGGATCGACGACCGATCGCTGGCGTGGCGCCGGCAGAATGGCCGCAAGGCGCGCCGCCTGGGTCGGCGTCAGGGCATCGGCGCTGACACCGTAGTATTTCCGCGCCGCGGCTTCGACGCCGAACACGCCCTCACCCATCTCGGCGACGTTCAGATAGACCTCTAGAATGCGCCTTTTGGTCCAGAACAGCTCGACCAAAGGCGTGATCGACGTTTCCAAGGCCTTGCGGAACCAACTGCGACCCTGCCACAGAAACACGTTCTTCACCGTCTGCTGCGAGATCGTGGACGCACCGCGGTTTCCGCCCTCATCCAGAGCCGCGCGGATCGCGTTCACGTCGAACCCCCAGTGCAGGCAGAAATTCGCATCCTCGGCCGCAACCACCGATCGCGCCATGACCGGGGCGATCTGGTCCATCGGAACCCAGTCGCGTTCGACACGGCCCAGCCGCCGCCATTCGGACCAGATCGTATATGTGACCGGAGGATTCACGACCGAGAATAGCAGGACCAACGCCACCACGATCGCTGCCATGATCACGCCTCCCCGCAACAGCCATGTGCTGATACGGGTCAGAACCGGAACGCCTTCGGACTTTCTTGCCTTGGCCTTGGTTTTCGAGCCTGTTTTTCGAACTGCTTTCTTTGCCATGCCCCAGCTATACTTGGCCCGGCAAACAGGGGAAATGCCCTATTTCGCGAAGGCCTGCACCTCGCGCGGCCGCAGGACCGGCCGGGCCGCAAGATTCGCGCCCTCCCATTTTCCGGTCATGCGGGCCAATTCGGGGAACAGGCTGATCAGTTCGGCCTGGGTTTCGCGATCTGCCCGCGACACGGCATGACCCGGCAGATAGCTTTCCGTCTTCGCCCCATTGGCAAAGATGATCTCGTGCCTTGCGAACATCAGGTGGATGTATTCCACCTCGCCGCCTTCCATGCGTGCGACGGTCGTTCCGTTGACCAATGCATGGGCCGCAGCCAGAACCTCGCCCAGACCGAAAAAATACTCCGCGCGCCAGTCGTCGATCAGCATCCGGTGCTGCGGCGACACCAGAAGCGGTCGGTCCAACCCGAAAACCCCGGCCTCGAAACGGATCGGGGCAAATTTTCCCTGCGCCTCGACGCGCGCCCGGCCGATCCACAAAACCGGCTGCGGGCCGCGGTCCGCAGTTTCGACGAGATCTCCGACCGCGATTTCCTCGATCGGCCGTTCGCCATCCGGCGTTCGGATCATGGTGCCGGGCGTGAAACAGGCCGGGCCAAGATCGGTATCCACCAGCAAGGGCCCCTGGCTGGTTACCCAGCTCGAGGAAACGAAGGTTCCGTTCTGCAAGACCTGCCCGTCGGTCGGGGTGAACACCTGTGTGCCATCGGCCAGGTAAAAGGTCGTGCCGGTATAGGTGATGTCACCGACACCGGGCACGTTGATCGTGACGGTATCACCCGGCCAAGATCGGGTGACATCCGACCCGTTGACCGAGTCCCCGTTGCGGCGGTCGATGTCACCGTCGTCGTTCCGGTCAACCAGATCGAGACGCTGAAAGGTCAGGGCCGTTCCGACCGCCGGGGGGTTTGCCGGATCAAGAAAGAAAAACTGGTCGTTATAGGTTGTTGCCACGCCGCGCCCTCTGCCTGCCCCACTTCATTCGATTGTCACCGGAAAACCTCGACAAAGCCTTGATGCGGTCTGGCAATACGTGATCAATTTATCAAGAATTATTTAAAATCAAAATGATACGACCCGCACACCAGAGATGCGCGGGGCGTGAAGGGTTGGCAGAATGGCCCGGTTATTCAGCCGGAACCGCCGTCTTTTCCCGGCTCAGCGGGTGGCTCAGCTTGTCGAGCATTTCCTTCGGGCAGACCTGCACGAAGTTGGTCCGCTCCATGTCCCAGTGCTGCAGAATGTCGGCGGCCTTGCGGCTGCCGGTCTCACGGGCATGACGCTCGATCAGGCCCTTGAGCTGGTTTTCCCAATGCTCGACCTCGACCGGGCAGGTCACCAGCGTCTCCATGTTCATCAACAGCCTGGACTTGCCTTCGGGGTCATAGAGATAGGCCATGCCGCCGGTCATCCCGGCGCCGAAATTGGCGCCGATCTCACCGAGGATCACCGCGACCCCGCCGGTCATGTATTCGCACCCGTTCGAGCCGCAGCCCTCGACCACGACCTTCGCGCCCGAGTTGCGCACGGCGAACCGCTCGCCCGCCCGGCCTGCGGCAAAGAGATAGCCGTCGGTCGCGCCATACAGGACCGTGTTGCCGATGATGGTGTTCCGGTCGGCCTGCAACGGGCTGACCTGCGGCGGACGCACGACGATGGTGCCGCCCGACAGGCCCTTGCCCACATAGTCGTTGGCATCGCCCGAGACCTCGAGCTTGAGCCCCGGCGCGGCAAAGGCGCCCAGCGACTGGCCGGCCGAGCCCTGCAGCTTGATATGCAGGTGGTCCGGCTGGAACGTGTTGCGCATGCCGAAATTCTGAACGATGTGGCTCGAAACACGGGTCCCCACCGTCCGGTGCGTGTTCTGCACCGCGTAGGACAGCTGCATCTTTTCGCCATCCTTCAGGAACCGGGCGGCATCGCGCACGATCTCGGAGTCCAGCGTGTCGGGCACCGCGTTGCGCTCTTTCTCGCGGTCATAGACGATCTCGGACGCGCCATCGACGGTGATCAGCAGCGGGTTGAGGTCCAGGTCGTCCAGATGCGCCGAACCACGGCTGACCTGCGCCAGCAGATCGGCCCGCCCGATGATCTCGTCCAGGGACCGTGCGCCGATCGAGGCGAGGATCTCGCGCACCTCCTGCGCGTAGAAGGTGATGAGGTTCACCACCTTGTCCGCAGAGCCGGTGAACTTGGCGCGCAGGGTTTCGTCCTGCGTGCAGACGCCCACCGGGCAGGTGTTCGACTGGCACTGGCGCACCATGATGCAGCCCATCGCGATCAGGGCGGCGGTGCCGATGCCGTATTCCTCGGCCCCCATCATCGCCGCCATGACGATGTCGCGCCCGGTGCGCAGGCCGCCATCGGTGCGCAGGGTCACCCGGTCGCGCAGGTTGTTCATCGCCAGAACCTGATGCGCCTCGGTCAGGCCCATCTCCCACGGCAGGCCGGCATATTTGATCGAGGTCGCCGGAGACGCGCCGGTGCCGCCATTATGGCCCGAGATCAGGATGATGTCGGCCTTGGCCTTGGCCACCCCGGCGGCAATCGTACCGACGCCCGAGGACGCCACCAGCTTCACCGTCACCTTGCAGCGCGGGTTGATCTGTTTCAGGTCATAGATCAGCTGCGCCAGATCCTCGATCGAGTAGATGTCGTGATGCGGCGGCGGCGAGATCAGCGTCACGCCCTTGGTCGAGTGCCGCAGACGCGCGATCAGGTCGGTGACCTTCATGCCCGGCAGCTGGCCGCCCTCGCCTGGCTTGGCGCCCTGGGCCACCTTGATCTCGAGCTCTTCGCAGGCGTTGAGGTATTCGGCGGTGACGCCGAACCGGCCCGATGCCACCTGCTTGATCTTGGCCGACGGGTTGTCGCCATTGGGTTCGGGCACGAAATGCGCCGGATCTTCGCCACCCTCGCCCGAGTCGGACTTGGCGCCGATCCGGTTCATCGCCACGTTCAGCGCCTTGTGCGCCTCGGGGCTGAGCGCGCCCAGCGACATGCCCGGCGTGACGAACCGCTTGCGGATCGAGGTGATCGATTCCACCTCTTCGATCGGCACGGGTTTGCCCAGCGGCTTGAAGTCCATCAGGTCGCGCAGGTGGATCGGCGGGTTGGACTGCATCTTGGCCGAATACTGCTTCCACAGCTCGTAGGACGCCTTGTTGCAGGCCATCTGCATCATGTGCATCGTGGTCGCCTGCCAGGCGTGAGTCTCGCCCGATGCGCGGGCCTTGTAGAAACCGCCGATGGGCAGCACGTCCAGGCCGCTCTCCCAGCCCTTGGCGTGAATCTCTTCGGCTTTGGCCTGAATGCCTTTCACCCCGATGCCCGAGATGCGCGACACCATGCCGGGGAAGTATTCGGCGCACATGGCGCGGCTCAGGCCGACGGCTTCGAAGTTCAGGCCGCCACGATAGGAGGAGATCACCGAGATGCCCATCTTGGCCATGATCTTGAGCAGGCCCTGGTCGATCGCCTCGCGATAGCGGGCAACGTTCTCGGTCAGGCTGCCCTCAAGCAGGCCGCGCTCGATCCGATCGGCCAGCGAATCCTCGGCCAGATAGGCGTTCACCACCGTGGCGCCGCAACCGATCAGTACCGCAAAGTAATGCGGGTCGATACATTCGGCCGACCGCACGTTGAGCGAACAGAAGGTCCGCAGCCCTTTGCGGGTCAGGTGCGAATGCACGGCCGAGGTGGCCAGGATCATCGGCATCGCCACCTTGCCCGGCCCCGAATACTGGTCGGTCAGCACCAGGTGCCCGGCGCCCGAGCGCACGGCCTCTTCGGCTTCGGCCCGGATCCGCGCCAGCCCTTCGCCGAGCGCACCCTCTCCCGCACCGAAGGTGCAGTCGATCTCGGCCATCGGCGCGTTGAAGTTCTCGACCAGCTTTTCCCACTGGGCGTTGCCGACGAAGGGGCTCTCCAGCACGATGATCTCGGTCTGGCTGCTGTCCTCGTCCAGCACGTTCTTGAGGTTGCCGAACCGGGTTTTCAGCGACATGACGCGGTATTCGCGCAAACTGTCGATCGGCGGGTTGGTCACCTGGCTGAAGTTCTGGCGGAAGAAATGGCTGAGCGGGCGATACATCTTGCTGAGCACCGCCGACGGGGTGTCGTCACCCATCGAGGCAATCGCCTCTTTCCCGTCTTCTGCCATCGGCGCCAGGATCTGCTCCAGCTCTTCCACGGTGTAGCCTGCCGCGATCTGCCGCTTGCGCAGCTCTTCGCCTGTGAACAGCGGCTTTTCCTCTGCGCCGTTCAGCTCGTCTTCGAGGTTGTTGATCTTGCCGACCCATTCTCCGAACGGGCGCGACGCGGCCAGCAGATCCTTGAGCGCGCGGTCGTGGTAGAGCTTGCCCTCGGCCATGTCGACCGCGATCATCTGCCCCGGACCCAGCGCGCCTTTTTCGACGACGGCGGCCTCGTCCACCGGCACCATGCCCGCTTCGGAGCCCGCGATCAGCAAACCGTCACCGGTCACGACATAACGCATCGGGCGCAGACCGTTGCGGTCGAGACCCGCGCAGACCCAACGGCCGTCGGTCATCGCCAGCGCGGCGGGGCCGTCCCAGGGCTCCATCACCGAGTTGCAGTAGGAATACATGTCGACCCAGGCCTGCGGCAGTTCCACCGCCTGCTTGGACCAGCTTTCCGGCACCAGCATGGTCTTGGCCATGGGCGCGTTGCGGCCGGCGCGCACCATCACCTCGAACACGCAGTCCAGCGCCGCCGAGTCCGAGGCCCCGCCCGGCACGATCGGCTTGATGTCCTCGGCAAGCTCACCGAAAGAGGACGAGGCCATGCGGATCTCGTGGCTCTTCATCCAGTTGAGGTTGCCTTTCAGCGTGTTGATCTCGCCATTATGCGCCAGCATCCGGAACGGCTGCGCCAGCCACCATTGCGGGAAGGTGTTGGTCGAATAGCGCTGGTGGTAGATGGCAAAGGCGGATTCAAAGCGCTCGTCCATCAGGTCCGGGTAGAACACGGCCACCTGCTCGGCCAGCATCATGCCCTTGTAGATGATCGACCGGCAGGACAGCGACGCGATGTAGAGATCGGAGATCCCGGCCGCGGTCGCCGCCTTTTCGATGCGGCGGCGGATCACGTAGAGCTCGCGTTCAAAGGTTTCCTCGTCCACGCCCTTGGCGTTCGAGATCAGGATCTGCTCGATCTCGGGGCGGGTCGCGTTGGCCTTTTCGCCCAAGCAGGTGATGTCCACCGGCACATGGCGCCAGCCGTAGATGTAGTAGCCCATCCGCAGAACTTCGGTTTCCACGATGGTCCGGCAGCGTTCCTGCGCGCCAAAGTCGGTGCGCGGCAGGAAAACCTGGCCGACCGCGACCAGCTGATCCCGGCGCGGCTCGTGGCCAGTGCGCTTGATCTGGTCATAGAAGAAGGCAACGGGGATCTGCACATGGATGCCCGCGCCGTCACCGGTCTTGCCGTCCGCATCGACCGCGCCGCGGTGCCAGATCGCCTTGAGCGCGTCGATCCCGGCCTCGACCACCTTGCGGCTTTTCTTGCCGTCCACCGAAACGACAAGGCCCACGCCGCAGGAAGAATGCTCTTCTTCCTCGGAATAGAGACCATTCTCGGCCATCCACTTGCGCTTGGCTTCTTCTGCGCGCACCCAGTCGGCATCGTATTTGGTCATTGGCTGTCTCCTTGTTCCGATTGGGCATACATGGCCGTGAATTCGGCTTCGGTCATTTGCCGGCGTTCACCCTCGAACGCGTATCCCTCGGGCTTCTTGTCTATGAACAATTCCAGTTTCAGTTCGCCGCCGGCGGCGTTGTCGAACAGGCCGGCCGCCATCTGGGTCTGCCCATGCATCGCCCCGGGCGCGGTCACCCTGTACCACAGCGGCGAGCCGCATTCCTCGCAGAAGGCCCGCTCGGCCCAGTCCGAGGACTGAAAGGTTCGAACCGGCCCCAGCGCGGCATAGCCCGGCTCGGCCTGAAAGCTGATGAAGGCGCCGCTGCTCCAGCGGCGGCACATGTCGCAATGGCACGCGCCCAGCGCCTTGCGCGCGGGTGTCGCGGTCACCGTGACCGCGCCACACATGCATTGTCCCGAAAGCTCTGTCATCGACGTCATTCCGCGGCGACGGCGGCACGTGCGCCAAAGCGTTCGATGATCGCCTGAGCGCAGTCGCGCCCGTCACGGATCGCCCAGACCACCAGCGATGCACCGCGCACGATGTCACCGACGGCATAGACACCATCCATCTTGGTCTCGCCGGTCTGGAACGCGGCGTTGATGGTGCCCCAGCGGGTGACCGGCAGATCGGGCTGACCGAACATGGTCGGCAGGTCCTCGGGCTCGAATCCCAGCGCCTTGATCACCAGGTCGGCCTCTTCCACATAGTCGGCGCCTTCGATCACTTCGGGCGCCTGGCGGCCGGTGGCGTCGGGCTGGCCCAGGCGCATCTTCTGGACCATCACGCCGGTCACCTTGTCGTCGCCGGTAAAGCCCTTGGGCGCGCTCAGCCATTCGAAGATGACGCCTTCCTCTTCGGCGTTCTGCACCTCGCGCTGCGAGCCGGGCATGTTGGCGCGGTCGCGGCGATAGAGGCACTTGACCGAAGTCGCGCCCTGCCGGATCGAGGTGCGCACACAGTCCATCGCCGTGTCACCCCCGCCGATCACCACGACACGCTTGCCCTTGGCGTTCAGGCGGCCGTTGTCGAAGTCTTCGACCTCGTCACCAAAGCTCTTGCGGTTCGACGCGGTCAGGAAGTCGATGGCCTTTTCGATCCCCGGCAGCCCGCTGCCCGGCATGGCCAGATCGCGCGACTTGTAGACACCGGTGGCGATGATGACGGCGTCATGCCTGGCGCGAATCTCGGCGAATTTTTCGGCATCCACGTCGCAGTTCAACACGAATTCGACGCCGCCTTCCTGCAGCAGTTCGTTGCGGCGCATCACCACGTCCTTTTCCAGCTTGAAGCCGGGAATGCCGTAGGTCAGCAACCCTCCCGCGCGATCGTAGCGGTCATAGACGGTTACCTGGATACCGGCCTTGCGCAGCATGTCCGCCGCCGCCAGACCGCCCGGCCCGGCCCCGATGATTCCGACGCTCTCGGACCGCTCGACCGCCGGCGCGACCGGCTTGACCCAGCCATTCTCCCACGCGGTGTCGGTGATGTATTTCTCGATCGACCCGATGGTCACGGTGCCGTGGCCCGATTGCTCGATGACGCAATTGCCTTCGCACAGACGGTCCTGCGGGCAGATGCGCCCACAGATCTCGGGAAAGGTGTTGGTGGCCTGACTGGTCTGATAGGCCTCTTCCAACCGGCCCGTCGCGGTCAGACGCAGCCAGTCGGGAATATTGTTGTGCAGCGGACAATGGCTCTGGCAGTAGGGCACGCCGCACTGGCTGCAACGGCTGGCCTGTTCTGCGGCCTTGGCGGCGGCAAATTCCGCGTAGATCTCGTCGAAGTCCTGCTTGCGCGCTTCTGCAGCACGCTTTTCCGGCATGTCGCGTTCGATCTGCACGAATTTCAGCATCGGTTGCTTGGCCACTGGTCAGACTCCGTGAATTTTCTTGGTCGAGTTTCCTTAAAAGAAGGGTTTCAGGATTAAAAGTCAGCCTTACTGACCTAATGGCGGAAAATCTGCGTGTCTGGCGAAAAAAATTTCTGGTTGCCACCATTTTTAGGTCCGGTCCGGTCCCAATTGCACTCTTCCCTTTTTGGCTGGGCAAATATACCCCCTAGGCCCAAACCCTTCGCGCAAACGAGACGGCACCCCTCATGAGTCTTTTCCAGTTGATTCTGGTGGCCTTGATTCAAGGCATAACCGAGTTTCTGCCGATTTCGTCTTCGGGCCACTTGATTTTATTGCCCGGCCTGACCGAACTGGATGATCAGGGGCAGATCATCGACGTGGCAGTCCACGTCGGCACGCTGGGGGCAGTTGTGCTGTATTTCTGGGCCGACGTGAAGAAAGGGCTGATCGGATTGCCGCGCGCAATGAAGGGGCGCACCGATACGCCCGGGGCGCGTCTGGCAATGGGCCTGATCGTGGCCACGATCCCGACGGTCATCGTCGGAACCATTCTGCATTTCACCGGGCTGAGCGGGGCAATGCGATCGATCACCGTGATCGGCTGGACCATGCTGCTGTTCGGACTCGTGCTGTATTGGGCCGACCAGAAGGGCGAACAGATCAAGGATTCGGGAGACTGGAGCCTGCGCGATGCCCTGATCATGGGGTTGTGGCAGGTCTTGTCCCTGATTCCGGGCACCTCGCGATCGGGCATCACCATCAGCGGCGCGCGACAACTTGGCTACCGGCGCGAAGACGGCGCGCGCCTAGCCATGCTGATGTCCATTCCGGCGATCACCGCATCCGGCATCCTGCTGGGGACAGAAGTGGCGATCGAGGCCAACGCGCAGGTCATGCGGGATGCGGCGATTGCCACAGGGCTGGCCTTTTTCTCGGGCCTGCTCGCCTTGAGCATCATGATGCGCCTGCTGCGCACCACCAGTTTCACCCCGTATGTGATCTACAGGGTGATCCTTGGGGTGATCCTTCTGGGAATCGCCTATTCCTGATCAGACCCGCAGGTTCTTGCCGGATTCCTGAATGTCGTAATACTGACCGGACGGGCGGAACTTCCACAGATATTCGGGCAGCACCGATTCCAGGGTCGTGGGTTCGATGCCCAGTTCCGCGAATCCCTTGGCCCCTTCGGCCACGACATTGTCGCGGCGCAGGTTCTTGACCTGATCCCGGGTCAGGATGTTGTTCGGGAACAGCTGGAAACTGACGAACTTCACGATATCCAGAACACCCGCCATGATTCGCGCCACCCAGAACGGCAGGCCGACCAGGATGCGGCGGCGGTGAATCACTTCGAGCATCTGGGCCATCAGTTCGCGAAAGCTTTTCACTTCCGGCCCACCCAACTCGTAGATCCCCGGCGCGGCCTCGCCCAGAACCCCCTTGACCGCAGCCTTCGCCACGTCGTCCACATACACCGGCTGGAAAAGCGTCTCGGCCCCGACCAGCGGCAGAATCGGTGTCAGCCGCGTCATGGCCGCGAAGCGGTTGAAGAAATGGTCCTCGGGGCCGAAAATGACCGACGGGCGCAGGATCACGGCGTTGGGCATGTGCTTGAGCACACCTGCCTCGCCTGCAGCCTTCGTCCGGGCATAGTCGCTGTCAGAATCCGCATCGGCACCGATCGCCGAGATATGCACCAGCCGATCGATGCCCTGCTCGGCGGCGAACCGCGCGACGCGCTCGGCCCCTTCGGCCTGCACGGCGTCGAAGCCATTCTTGCCAAGCTCGTTCAGAACGCCGACGCAGTTCACCACCGCGTCCGCTCCCTTCATTGCCAGAGCGACAGAGGCCTCGTCGCGGATATTGCACAGAACAGGCTCGACCTGCCCGACGGCCCCGTAAGTCTTGACATGCATTGCCTCATTCGGCCGTCGCACCGCAACGCGCACACGCCACCCCTCGTTCGCCATGCGCCGCGCAATGTAGCGGCCGACAAATCCCGATCCGCCGTAAATCGTGACAAGTTTCGACATGGAATGGCTCCTGCTAACTGGGTCTTGCATCGATCTACCGCCCCCGCATCCCGCAAACAAGGCGCAATAACACCGCACATCCCCTATTTTCAGGCACTTTCCGCGACATCCGCGTTCCGCTCTGAACCGGGCGCATCTTCGCCGAGAAAAAACTTTCGAAAAACCTTCAAAATCCGGTTGACGCCTCCCGCGAGTAGGCTTAAACGCCCCCCACGACACCTGCCCAGGTGGCGGAATTGGTAGACGCGCTAGCTTCAGGTGCTAGTGTCCGTATGGACGTGGAGGTTCGAGTCCTCTCCTGGGCACCAAAATCCTCAGACAACTTATTGATATTTAAGGTTAAACTGGGATTAACCGCCCCGTTATCCACCCTATCGTCCACCTAACGGCGGGCGCATAATCCAACGCTCTAAGATATCTGCGGTAAAGCTGCCTGACCCGGGCAGAATGAGTCCGATGTGGCGAAAATGAGCCGCATGGCCTTGCCGGAACGCCCGCTACCTCTATCGAACCGTTTTTCTGAATTGCGGATGCAAGCGAAAGCCCAGAAGGGCGGTTTGATGCAGAAAACCGGCAGAGATCCGCACGGCCCCCCACACTTGGTATCAGGGACTTGAACCGGAGATCGATCAGTTCTGCTCATGCGGCATAGCTGAAAATTCTGAAAAATGCCCTGACAGCAGCGCAGATTTTGCAATCGAGCCAAGCCATTGCACCATGCCCGTAGCAATCGCAATCTGGGAATCAAGCCGACGTTAGACGCGGTGTCTACAAGCCCTAGTTTTCCATTGGAACAACAAGAGTTAGGCTGGCAACGGTTGTATTCCTGAACCAGTCTCTATGCATCAGTACGCCATTGACGATATAAAGGTTTTTTACATCGTACTTGTCATAGCCTTCCGCGCCGCGAATTATTATTTCCGCCCCGCCGCTTCCGTTATTCATCGAAACCTCGAACATCTCAGGGTTGGCATTCTCAGCAACCTTCTGCATAACGGCCAAAACTTCGTCATATTCAGTTATTCGTTCATCGGTGAAATAACACGCTCCCTCATAGGCAGCTACACCCGCGGCCAAGACCGCACCTGCTATTATGGTGGCGGGGGCCGTGACAAACGCGGTGACTGTGCCGACAAGTCCCCCAGTGCCGCCCATGATGCCCACTGTTCCAGCAGCAGATGCGCCCCCGGCAGTTGACCCTAGCATTGTTGCGCCCGTTACGGAGTGGGTTAACGTGTAGAAACCCGCCGCTTTGGCTCCTGCTCCTGCCGCAGATACACCCGCACCCGCGGCGGCTACAGAAGCAGACCCACCACTTCCCAAAATGACACTCGGGCGCCACGAGCAAACTTTGTCAGCTGTGTCCGCCGCGTTCGCCTGACCTGCAAAGGCGAAAATGCTTGCTGCGACCAATGTTCTCAAACTCATAAACAGTCCCCCTCACTCAACGCTCCCAAAATATCATTTGGGATTACATTTCATGCAATTCAACCCTCGTTATTGGTCTCCTCTAAAGGTAGGATGCCATACCTGTAGGAGCGTTGGCTTGACATTGCGCCTGGCCGATGTCCGCGCCAACACCCGTTAACCGAGACGGATTTCTTCAGCTCTTTTGGGCTTAATTTGAACCTAGGCGCTTCGTGCTGCCTCGAAAGGTTGGTGCGGCGCGCGTCGTTTTTTGGAGCACCATTTCGCAATGGTGCGTAAACGCCATGTCGGACGCGTCCTCCCAATACGCCAGTTCAGTGACTAGCTGGTCGAAGGTTCTCCAGTGCATGCCTTTTGGCTTGCTGCCAAATGGGACGTCCAATCCGATTTCCCAGCCAAGTCGCTCCCTTATTTTGTCCGCGCGCCGGGAATAGCGTTGAAACTCCTTTTCCCGCTGTGACGGGTAGGCAAGCTGGTGGCAATGCCTGCACGCAAAGACCCCGCCTCCGTAAAGAATGGCGACCTGCCGCCCGCAACCGCGCGCCGGGCAGGCAAACCATCTGCGATTGCCGCCAAAGTGGCACGGTTGAGAAAGCAAGCGGACGGGGTAGTCCATCTGTTCCCAGTCGCCCCCGTGGCTTCGAGTCCGATAGTTCAGGTGGATCTGCTCAAACTCGGCTCGGATTCTGATATCCCCGACAGGCTCGCCGTCGCGTTTCCAGAACCAACCAAAGTAGGAACCGGGTTCAAGTAAGCCCTCTCGTTCCAAACGCCGCACATCCAGGCGCAGATACTCGCTTGTGGTCGCTTTCGCGTTCCAGTGCCAATGTCTGCCGCTTCCGACACCGCCCATTTGCGCCTCCAGATTTTGTCGAAATCAATTGAAAACTCTTGGATGAATTCAAGTGTAAGTATAGCGTGATTTTGCCAACTTACCGGTTGTTGGCCGTGGTGGAAACCTAAGCTTTTACGAGCAGGCATAAGGGGTTATGATGAAAAAGTACATGGTTCTTCTGGGAATGCTATTAGGTGCATGTGCCAGCCAAATCATGCAGAGTTATGTGGGCAAAGATATCTCTCAAGTCGTTGTCGATTACGGCCCTCCAGTAGCGCAGTTCAAGATGCCAGATGGCCGAACAGCCTTCCAGTGGCATCAGAATGTTGCGTATGCAATGCCGACGACAACGAACTCCTATGTGACCGGATATGGCAACACCGCAACTGTTTCTTCGACAACATACGGCGGTGGCGTGGGCAGCTATTCGTGCTTCTATACGCTCTACGCGCAGCCGAACAAGCAAGGAAGCTATACGGTCGTCGGATTTGAAAAGCCCAAGATTGACTGCGAGTGATAGCCGCGAGCAACGTACCGGCATTCTTGCCTATGGCTAGATGTATATGTGTCCGGTTATTTGTGACGCCATTCGGGCCGATTCCCGTTCCGGCGTCACAAAATTCAGGACGGTTTCGCCTCATATTGTTTCGATGACCGGCCAAGTGTCACAACCATTGTGACGGGGTGTCCTGTTTTTTGTGCGGGGCTTCTGTTTTTGCCGCCATGACATGAACCGCTTTTCAGCCGGTTTTCCGTCGCGGGTTGGCACCTCGCCCAGCGCCCAGACCGATGCTTTCCCTATACCGGAAGGGCCAAGGTGCGGGGCTTGCGTCATGGCGATGAACCCGCGTTCCTCCAGTTCCCGAAACCAAGGGCCAACCGTGTTGCGGTGGACGTTCAGTGCCGTTGCCGCGTCACGGTGGCTCAGGATTATCTCGCCGTTGTTGCTGCCGTTGTAGCGGCGTTTCAGTTCGACGTAGAGCGCCCTTGGCCCAGGTGGCAGGGTTGCCCAAGCCTCGGACGCTTGCAGCCATTCGGGAAGCTGGACGTGACGCCCAGCCCCCTTTTTCTGCCGTTTGTAGGGCTTCGCCATCAGCCGCGCCCCTCACGGGCCACAAGCGCCAGCCAGACGCGCACCGCGACAATCTGGTCAGGGCAGCCACCCAAAGAAACCCACGCCGCTTCTGTGGCCGCTCCAGCGCCCTTGCGGGCCATGATTTGCCATGATTGGCCGTTGTGGGACAGTTTGAATTGACCGGCCATCAGCGGGCCTCCCCATAGGCCAGACCGGCAACAAGCCGTGCCTGGATTTCTGTCAGGCCAAACCGGCGGCGAAGGTGAGCGATGCGCAGTCGATCCATCACGCCGCCTCCCCGTCGTTTAGGCTGCGCGCGGATCTGGGAAACCGCAAAGCCGCACGGTCGAAACCGGGCTTCATCGAGTAGTAGGCGACGTTTTCCGGCCCGCGATACTCGGTCAGGATCGGCCAGCCGTATTCGGATTTCAGCCGGTGAACGATTGCGCCCAACCGCCAGCCGCGCACCTCGCGGATTTCCGTCTTGTGCGAGATTGTGCGCCCGTCCAAGAGCGCCTTACAGGTCCAGAAAACCTGACTCTGGTTTGAATACCATTGATTTCTGCTCATAGCCTTGTGCCTTTCTTGGTTGAGCCAAAAAGGCGCTGGGCGTATGGTGCAGGTGTTCCCGCCAAAGAACATTCCCGCCCCACGCCCAGACACCTAGTCTGGGTGGGGTGGGTCTTATTGCGCATGTGCTGCGATTGCGGCGTCGATATCTGCTTCAGCCCAATACAGGCGTCCACCGATTTTCACGGGCTTGGGCAAGCGCCCAAGTTCGATATCACGATACAGAGTCGTGCGACCTCGGCCGCCGAGTTTTTCCTGCAGGTCGCGGAAGGTAAGATAACGCATTGTGCTGCTCCATGGTTGCCACGGGAACACAATGGGGAAAACTTATAGCTCCTTCAAAATGCCAAAGAAAATATTCTTTTCGGCTTTTTCGGCATTTTAGCTTTTCAGCTCACTACGTTTTTTATGTTCTTCACACGCCCTTTGAGTTGGCCTTCGCCAGTGACTGGGGATTCCGTTTACCTCCAGCAGCATTTCGACAACTCGCCCAAATCTCGTAGAAGGCTTGCCATCGTAGGTTTGGCCGAATGTGACTGGTTCGCCTAATTCCGAAAAAGCCCCTGCCGTTAATTGAGCCAACATAATCGCCCTAGGGTCGCGACCACCGCGCCGGGAAATCTGACGAAGGACCTTGTCAACCTTGTCGCGCCACTGTTCGAAGGATTTCTCGGCCTGTTTCAAAGTTTTATATGTTGCATAGAAGTCGATATCGTCGCGCTCTTCCATCAAGTGAAGCCACTGCGGCATAGATGATAATAGGGAATCTGCTTCGGAGCTCGCCTTTTTTAGAGCCGATATGAACCTGTCTATCTGCTCAGCTCTTTTTGCTAGGCTTTCTAGGGTATCAAACGCGGCCCAAAAATCCTTCGTCAATAGTGGATAAAGTTGTTCCAACCAAGTTTCAAAATCGTCTCCAAACTCGACGCGCAATTGTTCTCGAAATCTACCTGAAAAATTAACTGGGTCTTGCCGGTCGTCAGGCGTCATCGCGGTACCTCTAACTTCACCACGTGGGTTGATTGGCTTGTAATCGCCAACGCCCAGCGTTCCATCAACTTCCGTCTCTGTTCAAGAAAATCCGTCCGCCGATAACTCCGCTCCACTGCACCGCCGACAGTATGACCCAATGCAATCTCTGCCACATCGTGCGGGGTGTTGGTGGTTTCAGCCACCCAATCGCGGAAACTGGACCGGAAGCCATGCGGACGTTCGGCCATACCGCGCCGTTCCATGAATTTGCTCATTGTCATGTCGGATACGACACCCTTGCGAACACCCGGAAACAAGAACCCATTTCGGGCAAGCGGGGTGGCTTCTGCAATGACCTTTTGTGCCTCTTGCGACAGTGGCACCCGGAAATCACTGGTCGCGCCCTTGCGGCCTTTCATGGCCTCTGCGGGTATGGTCCAGATATCGCCGTCGATCTGGTCTAGGTGAATGTTGCGAAGGGGGAAGCTGCGCACCGCAGTCAGGATAAGAAGTCTTAAGGCGAGTTCGGTAACGCTGCCGCCATCCAGCGATTGATAGAACGCGGGCACATCCTGCCAAGGCAGGGCGGGGATATTGGTTGCCGTGTGCCGTTGCTTGCCCAACAGGGCCTTGGCCTTGTCCGTGGCTTGCAGATCCACGTCCAAGCCCAGCGCCGCCGCGTGTCTCATACAAATGGAAAGCCGGTTCATCGCCTTGCGCGCGGTGTCGGCCTTCGTGTGCCAGATCGGCGCAAGGGTGTCGCGTATGTCGCGCTGGTCGATCTGCGAAACCGGCATTTTGCCCAGCTTAGGCAGGACATGCAGTTCCAAGGGGCTGAACCACCGGCCCGCCTTCCCGTCACCTTTCAATTCCGCCTTGCGGCTCTCAAAGGCGTCCTTGGCGATATCGGCCAGAATGTTCAGGTTGCGCTCGGCTTCGCGGTTCTGGCGTTCCCGTTCCTTGATAGCGTCCTTGCCGTCGCGAACCACGGCCTGCCATTTCTCGGCCTCCTGCCGCGCTGCTTTCAGTGAAACTGCCGGGAAGCTGCCCAACCCCATTTCATGCCGCCGTCCAAACAGGGTGTAGCGCAGGAACCATTGCGCGCCACCATCCGGCCTTTTGTGAAACCAAAGCCCATCACCGTCTGAATACTTGCCTGGGGGCTTGGCTTTTAGTTCCGCACTGGAGAGTTTGTGCTTGGGGCGCGCCATTTCCTGTCCACCTCTCTGTCCACCCCTACATATGGGGTACAATAGGGCAGAACGGAACAGGTTGAAACAATGAAAAGTCTATTTTAGAAGTGGTTAGAGAAATATCGATATCCCACGGCACCCCAAGATATAGGACTTGGATGCCTCTCCTGGGCACCATTCCCTACAGATAAGCCTCTGTTTCCCTTCAGTTTTCGCTACTGAGAGCTGGAGGCGTAGACCATGCTGGAGACCAAAACTGCCCCGTTCACATTTGTGAAGCAGGGGGTTTTCTACTTCTCACGACGGGTTCCGAGTGACCTGTCCCACCACTACACTGCGAGCAGGATCAGCTTCTCGCTTCGCACGAGGTCAGCTGTAGTGGCCAGATCGCGAGCGCAACGAGCTGCCCAGCAGCTGGATGAACACTGGTACCACCTGCGCGTTCAGGACATCGACCTTCCGGGAAAACACTTGCTGAGGTTGGGTGCAGTCGCACCAGCCATTGGGTCGTCAGTTGCACCCACGAACTTGGAAACCTCTGTGAAGCTCACTGAATACCCCACGTCGTCATTCAGGAACACGAGTGGCGACGCTTGAAGACCGCCGGGAGCAAACGGCTTGTACCGCTGGTTGGCTCTTCCCTATGGGCTGCGCAGCGCGTTGTCTCAAGTGCCAACGGGCAGAAGTTCGCCTTTCCTCGATATAACCGAAGCGACCAGACGAATGCGAACTCTGCAAGTGCAGCACTGAACAAATGGATTAAGAGCTTCGTGCCGAAGAACTGCACCATGCATTCGTTCCGCCATTCGATGCGAGACCGACTTCGCGCCGTGGAGTGTCCTGCTGACATCGTCGACCAGATAGGCGGCTGGCAAACCGAAGGTGTCGGACACGGATATGGGAATGGATACCCGCTAGAAGTGCTGGCCAAATGGTTGAACACGGCAGCATAGCTCCAGCATGGTCTACGCCTCCAGCTCTCAGTAGCGAAAACTGAAGGGAAACAGAGGCTTATCTGTAGGGAATGGTGCCCAGGAGAAGCTGTGTCTCCGGTTCCGTTCCCGTTACAGGCACCCTCTTTGGGTCTCCCTTCAACGAAACAAGGGCTAACAGCAGAGGACAGACGGCGTCAACAGGCACCAGATGGTCTACGATCTGGTCTACGGTAGCCTGCGCAGCCCCTCACCTCTCTCTGCAGGCCCAGTGCGGTTTCCGGCGGCGAACTTCAATCGGCCTATGCGGGCGGTGTCCTGCCGCGATGCTGTTGGGGCGGGTATGACGTTGGCAAGGGGTATGGGGGGAAGAGCGATCCTCCCCCACCATTGAAATGCCGCTCACCTTGCCCCTCAGCGGCTTGTGCCGGGGCCTCCAGGTCTTTACCTCGCAGCCGGGGAACCATGTTGGCAGTGCTTTCCGTATGCCGGACTTCGGGGCAGCGACGATATAGCCATTGCAGGGACGACAGCGAGATCCACCTCCCCGAACCGAAGCTCTGCAGAGGCCCTGCAGGATCTCATGACCATGCTCACCGAGGCGCATCTCCTTGAGGAGGTCAGCGGGGATTTCCTGTTCGATAGGTAAGCCGGTGCTGGCGTAAACGAGACCGAGATACTGGCTCTCTGGCAGGAAGGGCGTTCCCGCCAAGACAACGTTGGGGATGTCCTTGAAAGCGTTGGTGGCTCGATGAGCGCCCCAGTTGAGGAACTGAACGCGAGACGGATCTGTTGTCAGCTCGCTGCGGATAGCAGCCACTGGATCGACCCCATATCCGGTACGCAAATTGCACGGCCCTTGCGCTATCCTGACGATCCAAGGCGGCAAGGGTCTCCGAGGCCGCGCGGCAAGTCCAGAAAGCATCGAGATACCGGACGGATGACAACGCGTTGCCTGGCGCTGTCATCCCGTCTGCGTTCGGGACCCCCGTGGATTTCGCCTAACTCCTGTTGGGATCTGACGCGCGGGGAATACCGGCTTCGGGCGGGTGTTCGCCACTGCTGCACAGCGTAGCATAGGTCATCAAGAGACGCTCAGCCGTCTTTCTCACGTCAAAGCGCCGGGAGATGGTTTCCCGAGCCGACGCGCCAAGACCGCGGTGGCGCTCGATATCGGCAGTCAACTGGACCAGCGCCGCAGACAATTCATCAAGACTGTCCGGCGCAAACATTACGCCGTTCCTGCCATTCTCGATCACGTCTTCGGTTCCTCCGACCTGCGAGGCCACGACGATCAACCCGGACGCACAGGCCTCGAGCAGGACGTTGGACAGCCCCTCTCTGGCCGACGGAAGAACGAAGATATCGCAGGCCCGGAGACAGGAGGGCATGTCATCCACATGCCCCAGAAACAGAACGCCGTCCTGTTCCAGCAAATGTGCGGGGACGTCCTCGGCATCGCCAATAGCTGCCGAAAATCCCGATGACGTCTTTCGGTTGGCGCCGGCTATCAGCAGCGTCACGTCCGGACAGCGAGACCGTACTTCCGGCCAGGCTTCCAGCAGCAGCGGCAACCTTTTTTGTCGCGCCAGGCGTCCGGCAAACAGCACCAGTATCCCGTCGGGCAGGCCAAGGCTTTCTCGCAGTTTGGATTTCTCGAGCGGCTCCCGGCACGGACGGAACCGGTCGGTATCCACGCCGTTGGGAATGCGCAGAATCCTGGAGGCGGGAAATCCGAATTGCAGAAGCTCCTGTTCGATTTCGCTGCTTACAGCGACAAAGCGACTCACTTTGCGCTTCATCGCTGCGCCGCGCAGATGGCCGCCGGTCTTGGAAAGAACCGAGGTCAATTCACCGCCACACATCGGCTTCACCAGCACCGGTCGGTCGGGGAACACCCCCCCCAGCAACCCAGCGAGGGTCGGAGAGAAGGCCGAATGGCAATGAATGACGTCGGGGGCGAAGCTTCGGATCGCACGCGTTGCCCCAAGGACAAATCGCAATGCGGCCACGGTTTTGGGGCCGCCGCCCCCGACACGCTGCACATCGACGCCGTCGATCGTTTCGAAAGGGGCCAGACCGGGATAACGGCGCGTTATCACACGTACGGAATGCCCCATGTCGGTCATGATGCGCGCAATCTGCGCCACCTGCTTTTCGGCACCGCCGACAACGGGGTGGTAAGACGAGATCACCATGCAGATCCTCATCGGCGCCTGCGGGGCCGATGCCTCGGGCGTGGTGGGCTGTTGTGGTGGTTCCAGCCCGCCTTTCTCCGGGCCATCCGGCCTGGAACTTTCGACCTGCTGCAAAAGAAACTCCTCCCACTCCCGGATCATCCGCCGCCGGTCAAACAGATCCAGGACCCGTTGGCGCGCGGCAATGGCCATGCTGCGCCTGCGGTCGGGAAAGGAGAGCAATTCATCCAAAGCCTTGGCCATCGCCGATGGATCTCCGGGCGGGACAAGCAATCCGCTGACGCCGGACTCGATCGCCTCCACGCAACCGTCCACGGTTGTTGACACCGGCGCGCACCCGCTGGCCATCGCTTCGAGGAGAGTCAGCGGCAACCCCTCCCAGTGCGAACTCATGGCAAAGATGTCCATGGCCTGAAGCGCGCGGGCCGGATCCTTTTGCCACGGCAGAAGCAGAACATTTTCCAGCTGCCCGTCCTTGCGCACCTCATGTTCCACTTCTTTCCGCAAGTTTCCCTCCCCGGCGATGACGAACTGAACGTCCGGGTGTCCAGGGGCCACCTCGCGAAGCGCCTCGACATAATCCAGCGGCGCCTTTTGCGGCTCCAGCCGGCCCAGCCACCCGACGATGGGGCGTGCCGGGTCCAACCCAAGCTCTGCAGCCACGGTTTCGCGCAAGCCCAGGGGCCGGAACCTGTCGGTATCGACACCCGTTCGGATCACGTGGATCGCGTTGGCAGAGACAACCCGTTTCTTCAGGCTCTCGCGACGCGCATGGTCGGTGATCGCGACGGTCGTGCCCCCAAAAAATCCGGCTCCGGCTTCGAGCGCCCAATAAATCGGGGCCTTCCGGCCTTGAACCCGCTTCAGGAACGGCATGGACGCCTGACGGTTTATCGCCGGGATCTTCAAAATACGCCCGGCAACCCGGCCCAGGAAACCCGCCTTGCTGCCGTGGCACACCAGAATGTCAATGTTCCTGCTCCGCGCAACCTTCAGCACATGCCGCAAGACCCGAAGGTCGCCGACCGGGCTGATCCTGTACCGGTCCATGGGGAACTCTTCCGCACCCAGACCAAGGCTGCGCAAACCCTCCGCATAGCTTTGCGATCCTTCCGAAAGGCAAATGGTGTGCGACTCGAACTGTTCTCGGTTCAAGGATGACAGCAGCAGCTTGTTGTAGAACGCGATACCGCCGGTCGATTTCGTCAGTGCCAGGATTTTTGTTTTTCGCATATCGATACCAACCGAGAACCAAGAACCATTTGCTCAAATTGCCAAAAAACGCCTTCAGATTGGCGCCAGAGGAATGCGTGCACCGCGCCAAATTGGACGAAAAAGAGAAATTGGGCAGTTCTGACCCGCTCAGCCGCAATGCAATGTCAGCTTACTTTAGACGAAAATCGCCAGCCGGTGGCGAAAATTTGCCCCTGCCTTCGGGGAAAATCGGGTCTGGCAAGGCCGAAGGGCATGATCTTGATCACCCGAACTCAAATTGCGGCATTGACCAATTGGTGTCCCGGCACGAACAGGTCTGGTCCTGTCGCGGCACCATTTCGCTTGGTGCCCGCTTTTCCTCCAAAGGCGAGCTGCACAGAAAAGCAACCTGCAACGCGTGCTTACAAGTATCTCTAAACTGTGCTATCAGGAGTTTCTGTATCAATGTATTTTAGCGAGTGCCTTACCGCATACCGCGCAGCTGTGTAGCGTGTCCGAATGGTTGAGAAAGCGCGTTCCGATAACGTAGGCGAAAGCGTCAGGAACGCCTTGTGGGCCTACCTCTCCTTTTTCAGCACCAAGGTTCTCAATCTCTTATCGATTGTTGTCCTGGCCTGGTACCTTGAGCCCGCAGAGTTCGGAACCATGGCCATTTGCCTGGCGATCATGGGATATTTCGAAATCGTCTCGCAGTTCGGCATGGGGGCAGCGCTTGTTTCCACCCGTGACAAGGTGGAAGAGACAGCCAGCGCGGTTCTCCTGTGTGGCCTGTTGTTTTCAGGCTCTCTGGCCACGTTGCTCTGGCTGACCGCAGGGCGAATCGCCGACTGGTACGGTGATCCGCTTCTTTCGAGCCTTCTGCCCGTGATTGCCCTTACACTGGTGATGCGGGCAACGGCCGTTGTGAATCTGAATTTCCTGGTCCGGGAATTGCGTCTCAAGGCCAAACTGGTGCCCGACGTATTGCGTGGACTGACCAAGGGACTTGTCTCGATATTGCTTGCAGTTCTGGACTTTGGTGTCTGGTCGCTGGTGTTGGGCCATCTCGCCGGGATCACCGTCGGCGCCATCACGACCTGGATCATCAGGCCTTGGCGGCCGACCCGCAAACCTGATCTGGCAACATTCAAATACATTGCCGGTTTCGGGGCGCATTTGATTGGCGCACAATTCATCAACGCGACTCCGCGACTTCTGGACAATCTTCTGATCGGCAAGGTTCTGGGGGCGACGGCGCTGGGAATATATTCGGTGGCCTTTCGCATTCCTGCGCTGGGAATCAAGAGCTTCACCAACGTTGCAGGCTTTGTCCTGCACCCGGTCATGTCAAAAATCCAATCCGACCCGGAGGCACTCAAATCGTATTTCTACGGTTCTCTAAGATACTGCGCCATTCTGATGTTCGGGACCGGCGCGGGCATCGCGGTTCTCGCAGAGCCTCTGGTGCATGTGCTCTACCCCCCGAAATGGTACGCAATGATTGTACCAATGCAGATTCTGGCCATCGCATTTGCGGCGGGAACGATAGACATGGTTCCGGGAAATCTGATGAAAGCCCTCGGCCGAACCGACCTTATGTTCAAGATCTCGTTGATAAATCTGCCATTTTTCCTTGTGCTGATTTGGCTTGCGGTTCCGTACGGAATAACGGCGGTTGCTTTCATTCAACTGGTGCTGGCGATCATCCGGTTGATGTCCAACTACCTGTTTCTCAAAAGCAGGCTGGATATTTCCGGGCACAGGACATTCGAAGCCCTGGTACCCGGCGCGGTTTGCGCGGCGGTCGCGTCTGCAATGGCGCTGATTGTTCAAAGCGCCCTTAAAACAGACAGCGACCTCGTGCTGCTGTTCATGATGGGAGCGGCTTTTGCCACAGCGTTTCTGGTGTCTTTGCGCATCACGGCACCAGAAATCTTTCGGGAAATTGCTCTGCGCTGGATGCAAAAAACGGGCGGGGCCTGAAATCAGAGCCCAGCCCGCTACGCACAGAGGCGGTATTCTGCGTTGGGGCCAGCCATTCCAGTTCAGACCGGCAGGCCCCATCCCAGCGACGCTGGCACTACGCGATCATGAAGTCGTCCGAATAGAATTCGACGCTGTCCACGCGAAGGGGCTCGCTGCCATCGCGGGTCCCTTCAAATGCGATCAGTTCGCCGTTTTCGATCCAGACATCTTCGATGACGTGGCTTGTCAGGCTGTCACGGGCCGCAAACTTCTGTTCGGTCTCCTGATCCCAGACCCAGCTGTCGACGGTTTCGCCACCGACCATGACACTCAGGTTGCTTTCGCCATCGGCCTCGTCGAAATAGTTGACGACAATGTCATAGAACCCGGTTTCGCCTTCGAACGCCGTCGACGCTTTCGCCTGTCCTTTCCCAACGGCCTGGATCATTTCACCGCCAGAGGCAACCGAACTCTCCCTGACCCTCCAGCCGCTTTCGAGTTGCAGCGTTTCCGCTTCGACCAGATGGGTTTTCTTCGTGCCATTCTCCGGCGCAGACAGAGCGGCGTCGTCCTCTTCTCCGCCAGCTTCCGGCTGAACCAGTTCCAGATAATCGATTCTGAGCGGTTCCTTGCCGTCCGATGATCCCGAGAACGTAATCACGTCGCCGGGATTCAGCTGGACGTTCGATATGGTGATTTTGGTGGCGGTAGCGCCATCCGCAAGGTTCGAACCAAGGTCCTGATTCCACGTCCAGTTATGGACAACACTTCCATTTACCAGAACAGACAGGTTCGACGCGCCATCGTTCTCATCGTAATAGCCGATGATGAAGTCATAGGTACCGCTTGTTCCGTTGAAGACGGTCGAGGCTTCACCGCTCGTCCCGGCTTTGACACCGATCACTTTGCCGTCGGAAGCACCTTCGATCGAAGTTACGGAAAACCCGTTGGTCAAGTCGAAGGTTTCGGCCTCGATACGGTGCTCGGAAGCACCGTCGGCGACCGCATCACCGCTTTCCTCAGGGGCGGGTGCAGGTGCGGGTGCGGGTGCCGGTTGCGTATCCGAAGCATAACCGTCGAGCAAACCGTTGATGTAGTCTTCGATATTGTGCACGCCGTTCCCGTCTGCGTCGCCATGTGCGTCGAACACATCCGGATTCGAGCCGAGGATCTCCTCGTAGTAGTCCGGGATCCCGTCATCGTCGCTATCCTTTGGCGCCGTGGTGTTGGGCACGAACACATACCCCCCCACATCGTCAGGGGAATCGATGATGCGGCCGGTTCCGTCGATCACCGACTGGATGATCCGTGCATCAATCGGGCTTAGCTCCGGATAACGTGCGCCGGCATTTGACAGGACGTAGTCCAGAACCTCGTCCGAGGACAGTACGGTGACATTGCTCGGCTCAAACACGTAGCTGTCGGAAATCTTCGACATGGCTGCGCCGTCAACTTCCGCCTGGTTGTCATGGACATAATATGCCGTGCCACTTTCCGGAGACTCCAGACGAATGGCCGCGCGGCCCGCCGAATCCTGGCCCGCCAGATAGATATTGCCTATGATATGAGCCGTCGTCCCCTCGTGGCCGAGGAAGCCGTTCGGACCATAATTGTAGACCACGTTGTTGATGAACTCGATCTGTTTGGCGTCGTCTTTCACCGTGGCATTCCGAAACTCATTATGAGCCAGCAGGTTGCCAACCACCGTGACGTTCGAGCTGCCATCTCCGATCAGCATGCCCATCGAATGGTCGCCTTTCGGGTGCAACGAGCTTTGCAACGCTTCGGCGAAGATATTGTTGGAGATGGTGATGTTCTTCGCGCCGTACCAAACCGTGATCAACTCGTCGATCGACCAACTGAACGAGTTGCTGTCGATGACGACGTTTTCGACGGTTTGGGTGCTGCTGCCAATCGAGATCCCGTCCCGGTTCTCTGGTGTATCCCCGTCGCCATCTCCGGGTCGGAACTGCAAACCGCGGATAATGACATCGCTTTCGACGATGCGCAGTTTGGCGCCCGTAATCGTGATGCCCTCGGGCGAGGTCTGACCGGCGATCGTCACGTCGCCGTTTACCTTGATCGCATCCTGTAGCTGGATTTCGCCGCTCACCTCGAAGACCACGATCCGCGGTCCGTCGAGTTCTTCGAGGGCCCATCTGAGTGATCCCGGCCCCGAATCCGCCAGGGTCGTGACCTTGACGATTTCGCCGCCGCGACCGCCATCCGCCCCAGAGCCGAAGCCCTGCGCGCCATCGAACGCCAAATCGGCGCTGGTCAAATCTCCGTTCATCCGGATTCCTTCTCGATCTCAACCGGACGGCACGCCACCCGTACCGATCCGTCTTATTGGTTTCATTAGGGCCTGAGTGGTGCCCCTTGGACTGCATGCATCCCAACATGCGCGGCGCTGCCTATACGCCATGACTCTTTTTTAAAACCGTAAGTGCGATATCCCAAACTCTATATCGGCGAATTATTTCTTGTAGGTGGCACTTATTGGCAAATTGCTGCACAGACCTGGGTGTTTCCAATCCTTTTGAGCAAGTTTTTGCCGCAAGACGGCTGTTTTCGGCTAAACTGCGCCGAGGCCGCGATGCAAAAAACGCGACCGAAGGCGGTTTCAACATTTCCCGGCTGTACAATGCGAGAGCTTTGTTTGGCGGTTTTTGATCAGTTGTTGGTGTTCAGCGGTTACTGGAATGAAAAAAACCAAGGTTCTCGCTCACACGGAATCAGCGACAGGCCTCGCTTTCGATAGCAAGATGCTTTTGTCAGCGCTGGATCGCGAGAGGTTCGAGGCCCGTTCAACCAGCCCTTCAGAGGATGTCCAAGGCTGCGCTGCCGGGCTGTGCCAGACATTTGCCGGGCATGCGGCTGAAACGATCCGCGAACGGTTCGGCATTCGGCAGACCGCCGAACGTCTGCTTGCGGCCTGCACCGTATCAAGCGGCAACCCAATTCCCGCGCCAGTTCCTGCGTTACACCATGTCTTCCGAACCGGTGGAGGTCGCGTATGAAACCGGACGGACCAATCTTCATTCTTGGGCTACAGCGTGGCGGCACCAATCAACTCCTGAACATCTTGCGGTCTCACCCGGACACGACCTGGCCGAACGGAGAATTTCACGAGGTACTGCGACCGAGTTGGGAAAACAAAAACACCTTGCTGGATTTCGCCCGCATCGCGTACCACTACCTGCCGGTCTTGGTCGCAAAAGGGGATTTGCTGAACCCACACAAGCCAATGCGCCCCTCTGCAATGGACCAACGCATGCGGGTCTGGGTCTCAGAGAGGCTCACGCAATCAACACTGCGAAATCAAGCAGAAGTTTCCAGATACAAGGCCGCCATGGAGGCGCACGGGTTTTACCGGAACGGCCCCGCCAAAAGTTCCAGAATGGTCGTGAAACTGGTCAACTACAATGTGGAACTTGCCCGGGACTTGCGTCAGATCTATCCCAACGCCATCTTCATTGGCATTGTGCGCGACGCTGTCGGCCTTTGCGAAAGCATGATTTCGCGCGGTGCAACGCCGGAAAAATCCGTGAAACTGTACCAATCCGTTGCACGGACATTTCTTGAACTTGCCGGCGAAGACTTCCCCATCATTCTGCTCCGTTTCGAAGAGATCATCACCGACATTGTTGCGACCAGCGCCAAGGTGTTCTCATTCTGCGGTCTCGATCCCAGGGCGGTCTCAGGGTTCTGCCTGCAGGACAAGGCACGTATCTTTGACAAGAACGGTCAGGTCGTCGGGATGCAGAAGGTGGACGCATTTTATGATATCTCCAGTGCAAGCACTCATCTGCGGGCAGATGTGAATACCTCAGCCCACGCCCGACTGCCGGAAAATCTCAGATCGCTAATAGAGGAAAGCTGCGGCCCCCTGATGCGGCAGCTTGGATATGATTGAGCCACGACGGCCTCTATCTGGTCCGGCGCGCCAGTCGCGCGGCAATCACTGCCGATCCAAGTGGCCCGCCATGCACCAACAATCAACGTTGACCACTCACGTGCAGGAGAACCTCTTGTTGCAATCGTGACAACAAAAGCGGCGAAACCGATCCCGGTCAGCTTCGCCGAATGCGCGAGTTTCGCTTTTTCTGAATCCTTCGTCCGATTGTGACCCGAACACCATTCACCAATCCGCGCCTACGAACCACGTGCATCATGGATCTCATACCGTCCGCAGCTGTCAGGCAGATCAGCGCAGGTCGCGACAAGGGTCTGTAACGCTCTGCGTATTCCACTTCGTAAGGGGTGGCTTCGATCACGTCATAGACGATCTCTTCAATTCGTTTCTGCACCCGCGGCTTGAGCGCCTGGCGGTATTTCCCGAAGTTGTTCTGGTCGATTTCCAGCTTTCCTTTTGCGTTGCCCAGGTTTTCGGACGGAACCGTCAGGGACATCATGATTTCTTCGAATGGATGCTCGAGGAATTCCGATATCCGCCGCAACTCAATTCCGGGGTTCGCGAGCAGGCTTTCATAATGGACAGTTAGATAGTCAGACCCAAGTTTGGGCGCACTCCGATGCGCTGCCTCCATGTCGCGGGCCCACTTGGCTGCCACTCGCAACACATTGTGGCCCCATGCCTTATGCGCCGACACGGCCACATCCCGCGGATCCCTGATGATATGCAAAAACCGCGCAGCCGGGAAAATCTCTTTCAAAAGATCCATTTCCAACACATAGGAAGGGGTTTTGTCTCCCCACAGACCTTGCGCATCAGCTCCGCCATCCGAGTAAAACCTGATGATGATTTCGAATGCGTCGCTCCACGTCCGCGCGAACCTCAGTTGATCGAAATCCGCCCGGGTCATGGTCGGCTTTCCCATCGCCCGGCTGTAGAGCTGGAATGGCGTTCGGTCGAAATCGGCAAACAATTGGTCAAGATCCGCGTCAAAATTCTTGGGATCACCGCCATGCTTCTGGAACAGATACGGAACGAAATAGGTTTCGGGATTGCAGAGATTGATAACGGAATGTCTGTTCAGCAGGTCGCGAAGCAGTTTTGTCCCGCTTCTTGGGCTTCCAACTAGGAACAACGGCCCGGAGTATTCTTGCATAAACTCGTCAACCCGAAACAGCCGAAAATAACCGCAACAAGGTTACCGACCGCACTCGGTTAGTCAATCGTTTGGCACCGGTCGCGGCGGGCAGCAACGCTCTGCCAGACGGGATCAGGCATATCGTCGGTCGTCATTCGGACCGGGAATCGCGCCGCGTCGTCAGTTACAATGCACCCTGATCCTAAAGACAGCGGCCTGCCCCGGATGTTTCTCCCGAGCAGACTGCTGTCTTGGCCAAAGCATTGCTGACCCTCACCAATGATGACACAATCCGGGAACAAATCGGACAGGCGGCGTTCGTAGGAGTTGTTGAACCTTGCCGCGTCGATGCTGGGGTCAACAAGCTATGAACCAATACGCAGATACGGGCAGCAGCCGGGTCAAGCCAACCTCGGCAACGGCGCTCAGGCAGCGCGTTCGGGGCCAAATGACGAGGATGGTGCATCATGAGCGCCGTTGACAAGATACGTCGCCGCGTGCGGCGCAGTATCCTATATTCATTTGCGCGCGGCACACAGCTTCATCTTCGGAACCTTCGGGACAGTTCACGCGCACTTCCAAGTTTCATAGTGATCGGCGCCCAAAAGGCAGGCACGACGTCCTTTTACAAGAACCTGGCGACCCATCCCCAGATTTTGCCCGCTTGGACCAAGGAGATCCATTATTTCGACCAGGCAGAACGTCCATCTCTTGACTGGTACCGCGCGCATTTCCCCACCGAGCGCGAGCTGGCAGATATTGGAGGCATTACCGGAGAAGCCAGTCCTTCCTACTGCCTTTTCCCGCACCTTCCAAAAATGATTCATCAGTGTCTGCCGACGTGCAAATTCATCTTCTTGCTGCGTAATCCGGCCCAGCGCGCCTATTCCACCTACCAGTACAACATCCGGGGCGGGATGACCGATATTTCCTTTCAAGACTGGATCGACCGGGATTTTGCCCGGCTGGCCGGCCGGGCCATAGATCAGGAAATGTTTGCTGAACTCCTGTCGGGTGGCCACTCTCTCGAAAACGTTCCATTGGCACTGCTGCGAGGCGTTTATGTAGAGCAGTTAAAGTTTTGGCACGCGGTGGTCCCGAAAGATCAGCTTCTTGTCCTCAACAGCGCGGACTATTTCGCGAACCCGGCCAGTGTGTTGCGGTCGGTTTCGACGGACTTCCTGAAACTGGACGACCACCGGTTCGAATACCGGAAAACCCGCACCGAAGCGCGCTCGTATCCCAAGGTTGACGAAGCCGCCGCGCATCGGCTCGAAGAATTCTACCGCCCCTACAACAAAAAGCTCACTGCCTATCTCGGCCGTGATTTCGGCTGGTGACCAAAACCCTGCAACTCGGTTTTGATGCGCCCCTCAAACTTGCCGACAGAACGTCGCCCGGTCGCGACCCTGGCGGCCATCGCATCGCGGCGATGCTGGGTCGGCGCCAAAAGGACGGTCATGCCGGGCAGATGACAAAGTGCAATGCGATCGCAAGCGGCGTCCCGTGCCCGCAGGGCCTCAGAGCCAGTCCCGCAGGATCGGGATCAACGGAATGTCGGCGGGTGGCATCGGATAGTTTCTCAGATCCGCCGCACGGACCCATTTTAGGGCCTGGCCCTCTTTCGACTGCGGAATCCCCTGCCACTTGCGGCAGGCAAACAGCGGCATCAACAGGTGGAAGTCGTCATAGCTGTGGCTGGCGAAAGTCAGCGGCGCCAGGCACGACGCCCAGGTGTCGATGCCCAGTTCCTCATGCAATTCGCGGATCAGGGCGGCCTCGGGGGTTTCGCCGGTTTCGATCTTGCCGCCGGGAAACTCCCACAGGCCGGCCATGGACTTGCCTTCCGGGCGCTGCGCCAGCAGCACCCGGCCATCCACGTCGATCAGCGCAACCGCGGAAACGAGAAGGGTTTTCACGAGCGATAATCCGCGTTGATTTCGATGTAACCGTGGGTCAGGTCGCAGGTCCAGACGGTGGCCTTGCCCGCACCCAGCCCGAGATCGACGGCGATCACCAGCTCTTGCCCCTTCATGTAGGCGGCGGCGTCTTCCTCGCGGTAGGTCGGGCTGACCCAACCATTTTCCGCCACGAGGATATCGCCGAACGAGATGCTGAGCTTGTCGCGATCGGCCGCCGCGCCGGACTTGCCGATCGCCATGACGACGCGGCCCCAGTTCGGGTCCTCGCCCGCGATGGCGGTCTTGACCAGCGGTGAGTTGGCGATGGCCAGACCGTGCACCTTGGCATCGGCATCCGAGGCCGCCCCGGTGATGCGGATCTCGACGAACTTCGTGGCGCCCTCGCCGTCTTTCACCACCTGCTGCGCCAGATCCAGCATCACGCCTTCCAGCGCCGCTGCAAAGTCGGCATTGCCGGTGGCATCCACGCCCGAAGCACCCGTCGCGCACAGCAGCAGCGTGTCCGAGGTCGAGGTATCGCTGTCCACCGTGATGCAGTTGAAGGTCCGCTCGGTCAACTCGCCCAGCATCTGCTGCAAGGCGCCCTGCTCGACCCGCGCATCGGTAAAGATGTAGACCAGCATCGTCGCCATGTCCGGCGCGATCATGCCCGATCCCTTGGCAATCCCCGAAACAGAGACTGTTTTGCCGCCAATCTCCACCTGCGCCGAGGCCCCTTTCGGGAAGGTGTCGGTGGTCATGATGGCCTCTGCCGCCTCTTTCAGGGCATCCGGCCTCAGCGCGCCGTTCAGAGTGTCGAGCTTTGCCAGGATGCGCTCATGCGGCAACGGCTCGCCGATCACCCCCGTCGACGAGGTAAAGACGCGCTGCACCGGCACGCCCGTCACTTCCGACACAGCCCGCGTCACCTCGGCCACCGAGGTCTGCCCGTAATGGCCGGTGAACGCGTTGGCATTGCCCGAGTTGACGAGAATGGCCGCCGGCCCGTCACTGGCACCACCGATCTTGTCCTGGCAATCCAGCACCGGGGCCGAGCGCGTGGCCGAGCGGGTAAAGACGCCGGCGACCGACGTGCCCGGGTCCATCACCGCCAGCATCACGTCCGTCCGACCCTGATAGCGCACGCCCGCCTCGACCGAGGCAAAACGCACCCCCGCGATTGCCGGCAGATCGGGAAAACCTGCCGGGGCCAGCGGGGAAACATGAGCGATCTTCGCCATCCGGCCTTACTCCTGCACCAGGTCCAGCTGCCGGATGACCTCTGGGCCGACGCCTTCCAGCGCCGGACGTTCGATCTGGGCACCCTTGCTCAATTCGTCGATCTTCGCCTGAATCGCGTCCTGCTGGATTTTCTGCGCCAGTTCCCCGCGCACCTCGTCAAGCTCGGGGGCTGCCGCCGTGCGCTTGTCGTTCAGGATCACGACATGCCAGCCGAACTGGGTCTGAACGGGTTCGGAAATCTGGCCCTTTTCCAGGCCGATCACGGCCTGTTCGAACTCGGGCACCATCATGCCCTTGCCGAACCAGCCCAGCTCACCGCCGTTGGGGCCGGACGGGCCGGTGGATTTTTCCTTGGCCAGTTCGGCGAAATCGGCACCGTTGTCCAGCTCGGCCTTGATCGCCTTGGCCTCTTCCTCGGTTTCGACGAGGATATGCGAGGCATTGTATTCGTCTTCGTCAAAGCCGTTTGCGTATTTCGCGTCATAGGCGGCCTGCAGGGCCTCTTCGGTCAGCGAGGCCCGCAGAACGTCTTCGATGGTTTCGGCCGCCAGCAATGACCGCTCTTCGTTTTCCAGCGCCAGCGCGACGTGTTTCGGCACCACCCCGTCCTGCGCCTGTTTCAGCAGGCTCTGATCGATGAGCTGGTCCAGAATGGCGTCGTAGAGCTGCTTGTCGTCGATTTCCTGATACTGCGCCGGCAACGAGGCCCGCGCGAGGATCACGTGCCCCAAAGTGATCTCGTCCCCGTTGACTCGGGCGACCACGGTGTCGGCATCCGCCTGGGTTTCGGCCGCCAGCGGAAGGGCCATCGCGACGGTCAGGGCCAGCGATGGCAGAAAAGTGAAGCCTTTGGGCATTGAATCATCCTATTCTCATGCCGCGACGGGGCGCGGCGTTGACACTCCAGAACCTGCCGCTTACATCGCTTGAAGCCTAGGACAGGACCGCCTTTCACCCCCCGTATCTATGGGTTGCGCGCAAGGCGGGCAAGCCTGTCGCAACCTCGACACGAACAGATCCGCTGGAGTGAACATGCTGGGACTCGGAACGCTCGCCAAAAAGGTGTTCGGAACACCGAACGACCGCAAGATCAAGGCGACCCGCCCGCTGGTCGAAAAGATCAACGCGCTGGAACCGGAGTTCGAGAAACTCTCGGATGACGAACTGAAGGCCAAGACCGAGGATCTGCGCAAGCGCGCCCTCGATGGTGAAAGCCTCGACGACCTGCTGCCCGAGGCCTTTGCCAATGTGCGCGAGGGGGCCAAGCGGGCGCTGGGCCTGCGCGCCTTCGACGTGCAGCTGATGGGTGGCATCTTCCTGCATCAGGGCAACATCGCCGAGATGAAGACCGGCGAGGGCAAGACGCTAGTCGCCACGTTCCCGGCCTATCTGAACGCGCTGACGGGCAAGGGCGTGCATGTGGTCACGGTCAACGAATACCTGGCCAAGCGTGACGCCGAATGGATGGGTAAGGTGTTCGGGATGCTCGGCATGACCACGGGTGTGATCTATTCCGGCCAGCCTGACGCAGAAAAGATGGCGGCCTACTCCTGCGACATCACCTATGCCACCAACAACGAGCTGGGCTTCGACTATCTGCGCGACAACATGAAGTCGGACCTGAGCGAGGTCTATCAGAAACACCACAATTTCGCGATCGTGGACGAGGTGGACTCGATCCTGATCGACGAGGCGCGCACGCCGCTGATCATTTCCGGCCCGTCGCAGGACCGCTCGGACCTCTACATCGCGATCGACCAGGTGATTCCGTCTCTGCAGGAAGACCACTACACGCTGGACGAAAAGACCCGCAGCGTGACCTTCACCGACGAGGGCAACGAGTTCCTCGAGCAGCAACTGCATGCCCGTGGCCTGCTGCCCGAGGGTCAGTCGCTGTATGATCCCGAAAGCACCACCGTCGTTCACCACGTCAACCAGGGCCTGCGCGCGCACAAGCTGTTCCAGCGCGACAAGGATTACATCGTCCGCGACGGCAATGTCGTTCTGATCGACGAATTCACCGGCCGCATGATGCCGGGGCGCCGGCTGTCGGACGGGTTGCATCAGGCCATCGAAGCCAAGGAAGGCGTCCAGATCCAGCCCGAGAACGTGACCCTGGCCAGCGTGACCTTCCAGAACTATTTCCGCCTGTATGACAAGCTGGCCGGGATGACGGGCACCGCCCTGACCGAGGCCGAGGAATTCGCCGAGATCTACGGGCTGGGCGTGGTCGAAGTGCCGACCAACAAGCCCATCGCGCGGGTCGACGAGGACGATCAGGTCTATCGCACCGCGGCCGAGAAATACGCGGCCATGATCCAAGAGATCAAGAAAGCCCACGAAAAGGGCCAGCCGGTCCTGGTGGGCACCACCTCGATCGAGAAATCGGAAATGCTCAGCCAGATGCTGACCAAGGAAGGCATCAAGCACAACGTGCTGAACGCCCGCCAGCACGAGCAGGAAGCCAAGAT
This sequence comes from Ruegeria marisrubri, assembly GCF_001507595.1. Lineage (GTDB taxonomy): Bacteria > Pseudomonadota > Alphaproteobacteria > Rhodobacterales > Rhodobacteraceae > Ruegeria > Ruegeria marisrubri. The sequence goes on along the minus strand of NZ_LQBQ01000023.1, from coordinate 274,226 downwards.
CGTGGCCGAAGCGGGCCGTCTGGGCGCCGTGACGATCGCCACCAACATGGCCGGGCGCGGCACCGACATCCAGTTGGGCGGCAATGTCGAGATGAAGGTGCTTGAGGCCATCGCGGCGAACCCCGAGGCCGATCCGGTCGAGCTGCGGGCCGCCGAAGAGGCGCGGCACGCCGAGGAAAAGCAGAAGGTTCTGGAGGCCGGCGGCCTGTTCGTCCTGGCCTCGGAGCGCCACGAAAGCCGCCGCATCGACAACCAGCTGCGCGGTCGTTCGGGCCGCCAGGGCGATCCGGGCCGCACCGTGTTCTACCTGAGCCTCGAAGACGACCTGATGCGCATCTTCGGCTCGGAGCGGCTCGACAAGGTGCTGACCACGCTGGGCATGCAGGAAGGCGAGGCGATCGTTCACCCCTGGGTGAACAAATCGCTCGAACGTGCGCAGGCCAAGGTCGAGGGCCGCAACTTCGACATGCGCAAGAACGTGCTGAAGTTCGACGACGTGATGAACGACCAGCGCAAGGTGATCTTCAGCCAGCGTCGCGAGATCATGGCGGCAGAGGATCTGTCCGAGATCGTTTCGGACATGCGGGAACAGGTGATCGACGACCTGCTCGACCAGTACATGCCGCCCAATTCCTATGCTGACCAATGGAACACCGAAGGGCTCTACGCCGCCGTGATCGAAAAGCTGGGCGTGGACGTTCCGGTCATGGAATGGGCCGCAGAGGAAGGTGTCGATGACGAGGAGATCCGCGAACGCCTGATCAAGGCCACCGACGAGATGATGGCGAAAAAGGCCGTCGATTTCGGCCCCGAGAACATGCGCAACATCGAAAAGCAGGTGTTGCTTCAGACCATCGACTCCAAGTGGCGCGAACACCTGCTGACGCTGGAACACCTGCGCTCGGTGATCGGGTTCAGGGGCTACGCCCAGCGCGATCCGCTGAACGAGTACAAGAACGAAAGCTTCCAGCTGTTCGAAGCCATGCTGGACAGCCTGCGCGAAGCGGTGACGCAGCAGCTGGCCCGCGTGCGTCCCCTGACCGAGGAAGAACAGCGCCAGATGCTGGCCCAGATGGCGGCGCAGCAGGCGCAGATGCAACAGGCCGCCGAACAGGCCGAGGCGATCGCCGAAGCCGAGGCGTCCGGTGACGCTCGGCCGGGTTTCGTCGAGGATGATCCCGAAACCTGGGGAAATCCCTCGCGCAATGACCGGTGTCCCTGCGGTTCCGGCAAGAAGTTCAAGCATTGCCACGGGCGCCTGGCCTGAACCTCGGCCCGCGCGACGGCATGAAAAATCCCCAAGGCGGCCACATATTGGCCGCCTTTCCTTTCGACCGTCATCATTCCCCTTGCGACAGAGGTGGGTGTGATGGCGCTGTTTGGAAATTTTGTGACCATAGGCGGAACGCTCTGCTGCGCACTGAGCACTGGATACCTGGTGCAGAACGGCTTGGCGGCTCCAACCGATCCCGACGCGGTCGCGGAGCGGGTGGCTTCGGCGCCGCTGAGGGTCGCGGATGTCGAAGTCGCGGTTCTGCCGGAACTGCGCAACATTGCTCTGACGTCGGTCACGCCCCGGGAAGGCGGGAAAGCACCGCCAGCCAAGACCCCCACGCGGGTCGCCCCAGAGTTGCCCGGCCCGGCGGGCCGCACCGACTGCAAGGTGGCGGCCACTGCCACTGCGGCGCCGATGGCCAGCGTCGATCTTTCGGTCAGCGCGCCCTGCCATGGGAACCAGCGCGTGACCGTGCATCACAGTGGCCTCTCATTCACGGAAACCACGGGTCCGGACGGGCGCCTCGACGTAACGATCCCAGCCCTGGCGGAAAATGCGGTGTTCGTCGTGGCCCTCGATGACCGTCACGGTGCTGTTGCATCGGCCCGCGTGAATGACCTGGGCGGGTACGACCGCATTGCGCTGCAGTGGGCCGGCAAAGCCGGTTTCCAGATCCATGCCCTGGAATTTGGCGCCAGCTATGGCCAGGCCGGGCATGTCTGGGCCGACCCTGCGGCCCGCGGCCAGGGCACGGTGACGCATCTGGGCAAGGCCGGTTTCCCCGAGGCGCAGGTGGTCGAGATCTATTCCTTTCCTTCGGACGCGGCCCGCCGCTCCGGTACCATCGCATTGTCGCTGGAGGCCGAGGTGACAGATGACAATTGCGGCCGGGAATTCAGCGCCCAGTCCTTTGAACTGCGGGCGAACTTGGCGCTGCGATTTCGCGAGCTGTCGCTGAAAATGCCTGATTGCGGCGCCACCGGCGAATTTCTGGTGTTGGACAACCTTCTCGAAGACCTGAAGATCGCGGCAAGATAAATCGCAGGCGCAACCGGGGATCCGGCAATCCGGCGTGGCCCGCGCGGACGGTTCGATGGAGGCCGCCTTTGCCGTGGTTCTACTCTGATTGCGCCACGGAAAACTCCGCATGGCTGGTTCTCGCAGCCACGGCGCAATCGGCAACGAGGCGCATTCCGAGAGGGGGGAGAGAGCAGATCCCTACAGGTATCCCGCCGACCGGAAACTGAGCTCTGCGGATTTGCCTATGATCAGGTGGTCGTGCAGCGCCAGCCCCAGTGCGGAACAGGCCTGCTGTATGCGGCAGGTCATGTCGATGTCCGACTGCGACGGGGTCGGATCGCCCGACGGGTGGTTGTGCACCAGGATCAGCGCCGAGGCATTCAGTTCCAAGGCCCGTTTGGCCACCTCGCGAGGATAGACCGGCACATGATCCACGGTCCCGCGCGCCTGCTCCTCATCCGCGATCAGCACATTCTTGCGGTCCAGGTAGAACACGCGGAACTGCTCGATCTCGCGATGCGCCATGGTGGTGTGGCAATAATCCAGCAACGCGTCCCAGCTGGAAATCACATGCCGCTGCATCACCCGGGCGCGGGCCATGCGATGGGCGCAGGCCTCGAGGATCTTGAGGTCGGTGATGACCGTATCGCCCACGCCCTTGATCTGGCGCAGGCGCTCGACCGGGGCGGTCAGCACCCGGTTGAAATCGCCGAACGTATCCAGCAGCCGCCGCGCCAGCGGTTTCACGTCCTGCCGGGGGATCGAGCGGAACAGGACCAGTTCCAGCAGCTCGTAATCCGGCATCGCCCCCGCGCCACCCGACATGAACCGTTCGCGCAGGCGCTTGCGGTGGTCCTTGATATACGAGGGCAGCCGCCCCGTGGGCAGCGGCGTGACCGGCGCTTCGTCACTTTCGAACAGCGATGGGGCTTCGGCAAAGGCGTCCTTGGTCATGCGCCCATGATTGCCGCAGAATCGGTTTCCGAGAGGTTAACGCGCCTCGCCGGCCATGCGGGCCGTGGCGCGGCGCACTGCCAGGTGCAGCAGGATCGAGAACACCCCCAGCGTCAGCATCGCGGCGAACATCAGGTCGGTCTTGGCGCGGCCATTGGCCAGCAGCATCAGGTATCCCAGCCCCTGAGACGAGCCGACCCATTCCCCGATCACGGCCCCGATCGGGGCATAGACCGCCGCCAGCCGCATCCCCGAGGCCAGCGAGGGCAGCGCTGCCGGGATGCGGATATGCCACAACACGCTGCGCGGGCTGGCCTGCATGGTGCGGGCCAGGTCCAGATAGCCGGGCGGCGTGCGCATCAGCCCGTCAAAAAACGACGAGGTGATGGGGAAATAGATGATCAGCACCGCCATCGCGACCTTGGACCACAGCCCATAGCCCAGCCACAGGGTCAGCAGCGGCGCCAGCGCAAAGACCGGCAGTGCCTGGGTGAACACCAGCATCGGCTGCACCAGCACCCGCGCGGCGCGGGAATTGGCCAGTTGCAGCGCGGTGACGACGCCCAGCACGGTGCCGCAGACCAGGCCGATCAGCACTTCGACGGCGGTGATCCAAGTGTGTTCGGCGATCAGCCAGCGGTTCTGCCACCAGGTCTCGGCCACCACCGCCGGGCCGGGCAGGATGAATTTCGGCAGGCCGGTCAGGGTGACGATCGCCTGCCAGAGGACCAGCGCAAACAGGGTCGCAGCGAGGGCCGAGAGCATCTTCATGCCACCTCCTCGCGCAGCAGTTTCAGCAGCGCGCCCTGCGTCTCCAGCGTCTCCAGATCATCCACCTTGCGCGGCACCGGCGCATGGGGCGGTTGGCACGGGGTCAGGCCGTGGCGCGTCATCACCATGATCGACTGGCCCAGACGCGCGGCCTCGGCCGGGTCATGGGTGACCAGCAGGACGGTCCTGCCCTGCAATGCTTCGGCGGCCAGGTCCTGCATGTCGGCGCGGGTGCGCGCATCGAGCGCCGAAAAGGGCTCGTCCAGCAGGATGATCGGCTTGTCCTCCATCAGGGTGCGGGCCAGCGCCACGCGCTGACGCTGCCCGCCGGACAGTCCCGAGGGTTTCTTGGCCATGTGATCCTGCAGGCCCATCCGCGCGATCAGCCGGGCGCGGCGGTCCTGATCGACCCGTTCGCCGCGCAGCCGCGCGCCCAGCGCCACGTTCTGCGCGACCGTGGCCCAGGGCAGCAGCAGATCGTCCTGCGCCATGTAGGCCACGCGGTCGGCCACCGGCAGCCCGTCGCTGGCGCGGATCTCGCCGGTGAACTCGGCCCCGGTCGCCAGCCCGGCGATCAGGCGCAGAACCGTGGTCTTGCCGACCCCCGATCCGCCCAGCAGACAGGTCCACTGCCCGGCCGTCAGCGACAGGGTCAGCGGCGCGAACAGAGGCGCGCCGTCGATGCTGGCCTGTCCGCTGAGGATCAGATCGGGGGGCGGGGTCATGGGGTCAGGCCCATCTGCCAGAAATTGACCTCGAGCTCGGTCGCGGTGCGGAAGGTCCGGCACAGGCGTTCCCAGCGCGGCGCGCTGCGGAAATCCGCCCCAAGTCTCCGTGTCAGAGCCGAATCCAGCAGCTCACCCACCGCGCGGCAGGCCGCCTGGTAGTCGTCCCCGGCATAGGTATCGATCCAGTCGCGATAGGTGTCCGAGGTGGCCTCGGCCGCCAGCCGGGTGCCGATCTCGCCATATCCCATCACGCAGGGCGCCAGCGCCGCCAGCAGATCCAGCAGATCACCGCTGTAGCCGGCCTCGAGCACATAGCGGGTATAGGCCAGGTTCTCGGGGCGTTCAGGCGTGGCGAACAGCTCGTCCTGCGAAATGCCCGCCGCCTCGCAGATGCCGATATGCAACTGCATCTCTTCGGCCACCAGCGCGTTGACGGTGGCAACGGCCGTCAGCATCTCGGCATGGGTTTCCGATTTCACCACCGCCAGCGCCCAGGCGCGCGAGAAGTGGATCAGGAACACGTAATCCTGCCGCAGATAATGCAGAAAGGCCGCGCGCGGCAGGGTGCCGTCCTTCAGCCCCTCGACAAAGGCGTGGCGGGTGTACTCCCGCCACGGCCCCTGCGCCGCATCGCGCATCAGCGCGAAGGCTTTGCCATACTCGCTCATTGCGCGGTCACGTCGATGGTGATGGCGCTGACCGGGTTGATGCTGTCGATCATGCCCGCATCTTTCAGAAAGGCCTCGAACCGGGCATAGCGGCCGGCATCGAACCCCGCCGGGCGCAGCGCGAAACGCGGCAGGGTATCGACCCAGGCGCGGGCGTTCAGCTCGTCCTGCAACTCGGGCGAGGTGGCGGCGAAGACCTCCCAGCTTTTCTCGGGGTTGTTCACGATATACTGCGTGGCCTTCTCGGTGGCGGCCAGGAAGCGGGCGACCTTGTCGGCGTCCATCGTCTCGGGGTTGGCGACATAGATCAGTTCGTCATAGGGCGGCACGCCTTCCTCCTCGATATAGAAGCAGCGGCCCGCGACGCCCTCGATCTCCATCTGGTTCAGCTCGAAATTGCGGAAGGCACCGATCACGGCATCCACCTGGCCGGTCATCAGCGACGGCGACAGCGAGAAGTTGACGTTGATCATCTCGATATCGTCCAGCGACACGCCATGCGCGTTCAGCATCGCGGTCAGAATCGCCTCTTCGACGCCGGCGACCGAAAAGCCGATCTTCTTGCCCTTGAGGTCGGCCAGCGTCTTGATCGGGCCATCCTCCAGCACCAGCAGGCAGTTCAGCGGCGTGGCGACCAGCGTCCCGACCCGCTTCAGCGGCAGGCCTTCATGGATCTGCAGATGCAGCTGCGGCTGGTAGGACACGGCCAGATCGGCCTGACCGGCGGCCACAAGGCGCGGCGGGGCCGACGGATCGGCGGGCGGGACGATTTCCACCTCAAGCCCCTGTTCGGCGAAATAGCCGTTTTCCTGCGCCACGATGATCGGCCCGTGGTCGGGGTTCACGAACCAATCCAGCAGGACGGTCATCTTGTCCTGCGCCCAAGCGGGCGCGGCGGCCAGCAGGGCGATGGCGGTGATCAGTTTCTTCATGGTCTGCGTTTCCTTTTGCTTCACGACGTTGCGGCGGCGACCAGAACGATCCGGCCGGGCCAATGGGGGTGGAGTTCCTCGGCCGCGCGCCAGGCACGCAGCCCGGTGGCACAGCAGAGAGCCAGCGTTTTGCCCATGTTAGGGTCTGTATTCAGCGCCTCGACCGTCAGGCGATGGGCGTTGGGGTGGATCGGCACGGGGGCCTCATCGACGCTGCGCAGATCGACGATCAGGTCGTTCTGGGTCAGCTGCGAGAGGGCGACAAAGGGGAAATGGCTGTCGGGTTCCGGCGCGGCATCAAAGCGGAAGCCGCCGCTGATACAGCTGCGCCCGTCCACCTGCACCATCTGGCCCAGCGGCGAGGGATCGAGGCCCAGGATCGCGCCCAGCGCCATCTGTGCCTGCATCGCGCCGATCATCGCCACGACCGGGCCCAAGACGCCCGCGGTGGCGCAACTGGCCCCGCTGTCGGGCGCGTCGGGGAACACCGCGCGCAACGACGGCGCGCCGCCGCAGAACCCGCCGACATAGCCCGACAGGCCCAGAACCGAGGCGCTGATCAGCGGCGTGCCCTGCGCCAGACAGGTATCCGACAGCGTATAGCTGGCCGCATAACTGTCTGCGCAGTCCAGAACCAGGTCGGCCTCGGCCACCAGATCAGCGGCATTTGCCGGCGTTAGAGTCTGTTTTCGCGCCTCGACAGTGATCTCACTGTTCAGCGCCCGGCAGTGGTCGGCGGCGGCTTGGGCCTTGGGGCGGCCGCAATCGGATTCGGCAAACAGCGTCTGGCGATGCAGGTTCGACAGGTCCACCGTATCGGGATCGACGATGGTCAGATGCCCCACCCCGGCCCCGGCCAGCAGCGGCAGGGCAGGCGCGGCCAGCCCTCCGGCGCCCACCACCAGAACCCGCGCGCGGGCAAGGCGGCTCTGCCCCTCGGCCCCGATCTCGGGAAGGATCATCTGGCGGGCGTAACGGCTCATCGCGTGACCTCGATCCACTGGCGCACCCGCGTTTCGGGGTCGGGGTTCAAGGTGATGTCGGTGACGGCCGAGACGATGTCGGCCCCGGCTTGAAACACGCCCGGCGCGCGCTCGACGCTCATGCCGCCGATGCCGACCAGGGGGATGTCGCCCACGCGCCGTTTCCACTCGGTCACGCGCGGCAGGCCCTGTTGGTGCCATTTCATTTTCTTCAGGATGGTCGGATAGACCGGCCCCAGCGCCACATAGTCCGGGTCCATCGCCAACACGCGTTCAAGCTCGTCATCGTCATGGGTAGAGACGCCCAGTTTCAGCCCCGCCTTGCGGATGGCGGGCAGATCGGCGTCGTCCAGATCCTCCTGCCCCAGGTGGATCCAGTCGCAGCCCGCGTCGATGGCCGCCTGCCAATAGTCGTTCACCACCAGCACCGCGCCGTGGTCGCGGCACAGGGCCTGCGCGGTGGCGATTTCCGCGCGCACCACCGCGTCGGGCTGCTCCTTGATCCGCAGTTGCACCAGCTTCACGCCCAGGGGCAGCATCCGCCGCAGCCAGTCGGTGTGATCGAAGATCGGATAGAAGCGGTCGAGCGTCATGACAGAAAGGCCTTTCCGATCACGGGGGTGGAGGGTTCGGCCATGTCGCGCGGCTCGATCGGGTCGGCCTGATGCGCCAGTTGCCCGGCCTGCACCGCCAGCGCCATGGCCCGCGCCATCGCCACCGGATCGCCCGCGCGGGCAACGGCGGTGTTCAGCAGAACCGCGTCATAGCCCAGTTCCATCGCATGAGCGGCGTGGCTGGGCAGGCCGATGCCCGCATCCACCACCAGCGGCACGTCGGGAAACTCGGCCCGCATCGCGCGCAGGGCGTATTCGTTGTTCAAGCCCCGCCCCGATCCGATCGGCGCGCCCCAAGGCATCAGCACCTGGCACCCGGCGGCCAGCAGACGCTCGGCCACGATCAGGTCTTCGGTGGTGTAGGGGAACACCTGGAACCCCTCGTCGGTCAGGATGCGCGCGGCCTCGACCAGTTGGAACACATCCGGTTGCAGGCTGTCGGTGTGGCCGATCAGCTCCAGCTTGATCCATGGCGTGTCGAACACCTCGCGCGCCATGTGGGCGGTGGTGACGGCCTCTTTGACCGTGTGACAGCCCGCGGTGTTTGGCAGGATCAGCACGCCCAGATCGCGGATCATCGACCAGAACGCCTGCCCCGCCCCGCCCGCGCCCTCGCGCCGCAGTGACACGGTGGCGACACCCGCACCGCTGGTCCGAAACGCCTGTTCCAGGATCGCCGGGCTGGGATATTGCGCGGTGCCCAGCATCAGCGGGTTGGGCAGTTCGGTGCCGTAAAACGTCTTCATCCTCAGCCCCCCTGCATCGGTGCGACGACCTCGACCCGGTCGCCCTCGGCCAGTTTGTGCGCAAGGCGCAGGCCGGAGGGCACGAATTCCTCGTTCACCGCGGTGGCGACGCGGCCGGAAAAGCCGCATTCGGCCAGCAGCTCGCCAAGGGTTTCGGCGCGGACCTCGCGCGGCTCGCCGTTAAGCACGATCTTCATCGACCATCTCCGAATGTGTGTTCTCCAGCGCCAGATCGGCCACGCCCCGGGCCAGAGCCGGCGCCAGCAGGTAGCCGTGGCGATAGAGGCCATTGGCATAGATCGTCCGGCCCAGCCGGCGGATGCGCGGCAGGTTGTCGGGAAAGGCCGGGCGCAGATCGACACCGATCTCCAGCACCTCGGCCTCGCCGAAGGCCGGGTTCAGCGCATAGGCCGCGCTGAGCAGTTCCAGCATCGAGCGCGCGGTGATCCGGCTGCTGTCCTCGGATTCGATCATCGTGGCGCCCAGCATGTAGATGCCCTCGCCCCGCGGCACGACATAGAGCGGCATCCGGGGATGCAGCAGGCGCACGGGCCGGGTCAGCGTCACGTCGGGGCACCGGATCACCAGCATTTCGCCCTTCACGCCGCGCAGGTCATGCAGGATGTCGCGCGCGTGCAGGCCCCGGCAGTCGATGGCGTTGTCCAGCCGCGACGGGGCCAGCTTGCGGTGAAACTCAACGCCCTTGGACACCAACTCGCGATACAGGTCTTGCAGCGCCTTTCGAGGGTCCAGATGGGCTTCGTCCGCGAAGAAAAGACCTTGCGAGAAACCGTGCAGATCAGGCTCTAACCCGGCAATTTCTGCCTGATCGACCTGGGCGAACCCCTCGGTCCGGCGGGAAAAGCGGCGCAGGTCGGGCAGATCACGTGAGTTGGCCACGACCAACGTTCCCTGCCGCGTCACCGGCGTGCGGGCCGCCCACCAGTCAATGGCCTGCCGCCCCAGCCGCAGCACCGGTTCCTCGGCGTTTTCATATTCGCACCACGGTGCCAGCATGCCGCCCGCCCACCAGGAACAGCCATGCGGCCCCGGTGGGCCGCCGGGGTCAAAAACCTGCACCCGCGCACCCCGTGCGACCAGTTCCGAGGCCACGGCCAGACCGGCCACCCCGGCGCCTATGACCGACCAGACCGTCACGACTCCCAGACCCGATAGAAGTGGTGAACCGGGCCGTGCCCGTGCCCGACCCCAAGAGCGTCCGCCGCCGCAATCGCGCCCTGCAGATAGGAGTGCGCCTGCGCGGCGGCATCCGCCAGCCTCAGCCCCTTGGCCAATCCCGCCGCTATGGACGAGGACAGGGTGCAACCAGTGCCATGCGTGTTCCTCGTGTCCACGCGCGGGGCCTCGAACTGAGCGACGACCCCGTCCGGAGATACCAGCAGATCCCGACAGACATCGCCCTTGCCATGCCCGCCCTTCATCAAAACCGCGCCCGCACCCAGATCGCACAGGGCATGGCCCTGCGCCGTCATCTCGTCGGTGGTTTCCGCAACCATCTGATCCAGCAGGCAAGCCGCCTCGGGCAGGTTCGGCGTCAGCACCGTCGCGCGTGGCAACAGCACATCGCGCAGAGTCTGCACCGCTTCGCGCGCCAGCAGGGCGTCACCGGATTTGGCAATCATCACCGGATCCAGAACCACCGGGCCGGGAAACTCTGCAATACCGTCGGCCACGGTCTGAATGATCTCGGGCGTCGCCAACATGCCGATCTTGATCGCGCCCACGTCGAGATCGGACAGAACCGCCTCGATCTGCGCCGCGATCACGTCCAGCGGAATACCATGCACCGCCGTCACCGCGCGCGTGTTCTGGGCGGTGACTGCCGTAATCACGCTGGCCCCGTAAACCCCCAGCGCCGACATCGCCTTGAGGTCGGCCTGGATGCCGGCCCCGCCGCCACTGTCGGATCCTGCTATGGTCAGAGCGATATGCGCCATCTCGTTGCTCCATTCTTCTTGGGCAACGGGGCTTGGAAAACGTCTGAGCGATGTAAGACCGTTCCCTCCGCCGGTATTGCCCGGATCAGGTTCGATGGGTTGACGCTGCTGCGCCTCTCAGCCCGCGAAACCGGGCACCCCAACGGTTGGCGCGACAATCTCAGGTGACGCGACTGGAATCAAGCGCCAAATCGGCGAACATTATGCCCCAACTGGACTTATGAACAAAGCCAAATGAAAAGGCCGGCCCAGGCGGACCGGCCCTGTTCACCTCGTTCCGGGCAATCAGCCCTTCATGCCATCCCAGAAGGATTTCACCGAAGAAAAGAAGCTTTTCGACTCGGGGTTGTTGTTTTCGCCCAACTCCTCGAACTCGCGCAGCAGTTCCTTCTGCCGGCTGGTCAGGTTGACCGGCGTCTCAACCGCCAGCTCGATGAACATGTCACCGACGCCGCCGCCACGCAGGGCCGGCATCCCCTTGCCGCGCAGGCGCATCTGGCGGCCCGACTGGCTGCCGGCCGGGATCTGCACCCGGGCACGACCGCCGTCGATGGTGGGCACCTCGATCGCACCGCCCAGCGCCGCCTTGGTCATGCTGACGGGCACGCGGCAATACAGGTTCATACCGTCGCGCTCGAACAGCTTGTGGGGGGCAACCTCGATGAAGATGTAGAGGTCGCCCGGAGGACCACCCCGCATGCCCGCCTCGCCTTCGCCGGCCAGACGGATGCGCGTGCCGGTTTCCACACCGGCGGGAATGTTGACCGACAGCGAGCGCTCTTTTTCGACACGGCCCGCCCCCCCGCACGACTTGCAGGGGTTCTTGATGATCTGCCCCATGCCCGAGCAGGTCGGACAGGTGCGCTCGACGGTGAAGAACCCCTGTTGTGCGCGGACCTTGCCCATGCCCGAGCAGGTCGGGCAGGTGGTGGGCTCGACGCCGCTTTCCGCGCCGGTGCCGTTGCAGGACGAACAGGCCACGGCCGTCGGCACGCTGATCGTTTTCTGCAGGCCCGAATACGCCTCTTCCAGCGTCACCTTCAGGTTGTAGCGCAGATCGGATCCCCGAGCGGCGCGCCGCCCACCGCCCTGACGCCCGCCCATGAAGTCGCCAAAGAGATCGTCGAAAACGTCCGAGAAGGCGCTGGAAAAGTCGCCCGAGCCGAACCCAGCACCGGGGTGACCGCCGCCGCCACCCATACCGCCCTCGAACGCGGCATGGCCGAACCGGTCATAGGCAGCCTTCTTTTCGCCGTCCTTGAGGATCTCGTAGGCCTCGTTCACCTCTTTGAACTGTGCCTCGGCATCCGGATTGTCCTTGTTGCGGTCGGGGTGCAGCTCTTTCGCCTTCTTGCGATAGGCTTTCTTGATCTCGTCCGCAGAAGCGCCCTTGGACACACCGAGCACGTCGTAAAAGTCACGTTTGGACATAAGTCATTCCTTCTGCCTCAACGAATAAGGGCCGGTCCGGCAACCGGACCGGCCCGCCTTGGCCCGGTTACCCGTCAGCTACGCTTGTCATCATCCAGGTCTTCGAACTCGGCATCGACGATGTCGTCTTCGCCGGGACCTGCATCCGCAGCGGCCGGCTCTTCGCCCGCCTCTTCGGCCTGAGCCTTGTAGATGGCTTCGCCCAGCTTCATCGCGGCTTCGGTCACGTTCTGGATGCCGGCCTTGATCTTGTCGGCATTGTCCGACTCGATCTCGTCCTTCAGAGCGGCAATCGCCAGTTCGATGGCCTCGATGGTGGCCGGGTCGACCTTGTCGCCATGCTCTTCCATCGACTTTTCGGTCGAGTGGATGAGGCTTTCGGCCTGGTTCTTGGCTTCGACCAGCTCCTTGCGCTTGCGGTCGGCTTCGGCGTTCTCTTCGGCGTCCTTGACCATCTTTTCGATGTCTTCTTCCGACAGACCGCCCGAGGCCTGGATGGTGATCTTCTGCTCTTTGCCGGTGCCCTTGTCCTTGGCCGAAACCGAGACGATGCCGTTGGCGTCGATGTCGAAGGTCACCTCGATCTGAGGCATGCCGCGCGGGGCCGGCGGGATGTCTTCAAGGTTGAACTGGCCCAGCAGCTTGTTGTCGGCCGCCATTTCACGCTCGCCCTGGAACACCCGGATGGTCACCGCGTTCTGGTTGTCCTCGGCGGTCGAGAACACCTGGGACTTCTTGGTCGGGATCGTGGTGTTGCGGTCGATCAGACGGGTGAATACGCCGCCCAGGGTTTCGATACCCAGGCTCAGCGGGGTCACGTCCAGAAGAACCACGTCCTTGACGTCGCCTTGCAGAACACCGGCCTGAATGGCGGCGCCCATGGCCACCACTTCGTCCGGGTTCACGCCCTTGTGGGGCTCTTTGCCGAAGAACTTGGTCACCTCTTCGATGACTTTCGGCATCCGGGTCATACCACCGACCAGAACCACCTCATCCACGTCGCTGGCCGAGATGCCGGCGTCTTTCAGCGCGGCCTGGCAGGGTTTCAGCGACTTCTTGATCAGGTCGCCGACCAGCGATTCCAGCTTGGCACGGGTCAGCTTCATGACCATGTGCAGCGGCTGGCCGTTCGAGCCCATCGAGATGAACGGCTGGTTGATCTCGGTCTGGGTGGTCGAGGAGAGCTCGATCTTGGCCTTTTCGGCGGCTTCCTTCAGACGCTGCAGCGCCATCTTGTCCTGGCTCAGGTCGACGCCGTGTTCCTTTTTGAACTCTTCGGCCAGGTAGTTGACGATGCGCATGTCAAAGTCTTCGCCACCCAAGAAGGTGTCGCCGTTGGTCGACTTGACCTCGAACAGGCCGTCGTCGATCTCCAGGATGGTCACGTCGAAGGTACCACCGCCAAGGTCATAGACCGCGATGGTCTGGCTGTCTTTCTTGTCCAGGCCATAGGCCAGCGCAGCGGCGGTCGGTTCGTTGATGATCCGCAGCACTTCCAGGCCGGCGATCTTGCCGGCGTCCTTGGTGGCCTGCCGCTGGGCGTCGTTGAAATAGGCCGGAACGGTGATGACGGCCTGCGTGACTTCCTCACCCAGGTAGCTTTCGGCGGTTTCCTTCATCTTGCCGAGGATGAAGGCCGAAATCTGGCTCGGGGAGTACTTTTCGCCGCGGGCTTCGACCCATGCGTCGCCGTTGCCGCCATCGACGATGCGATAGGGCACCATTTTCTTGTCCTTCTCGACCTCGGGGTCATCGACGCGGCGGCCGATCAGGCGCTTGACGCCAAAGATGGTGTTGTCGGGGTTGGTGACCGCCTGGCGCTTTGCCGGCTGACCGACCAGTCGCTCGTTCTCGGTGAAGGCGACGATCGAGGGCGTGGTCCGCGCCCCTTCTGCGTTTTCGATGACCTTCGGCTGCGAGCCGTCCATGATGGCCACGCACGAGTTGGTGGTGCCGAGGTCAATACCGATGACTTTTCCCATATTCGATCCCTTTCTTTTCAAGGCGATTTCCCGAGACCCGAACCCGTTACGGCATCCCGGCCCCGATCTGTCTGGCGCTCAGGCATTACACCATCGCGCGTCTCGGCGTATATAAGGAGCAGATTGTGGGCCTGCAACCTTCACGAAATGACGGTTTTAGAGAATCTGCAGTCTTTTTTCTCGGTTTTGGCAAGGACTGGAACTTGGCAGATGACACGGCTGCTCGTGCGCGGTTTCGACATTCGCAAGGGGTATCTGGATTCGGTCGCGCAGGCCCGGCTGATCGAATGCCTGCGCCCGGTTCTGAAGGCGGCGCCGCCATTCCGGCCGACAACGGCGTCGGGAAAGGAAATGTCGGTTCGGATGACGTCCGCCGGCGCCTTGGGCTGGGTGTCGGACCGGGGCGGGTACCGATACCAGTCAACCCACCCCCAGGGCATGGCCTGGCCCGCGATCCCGGACGACATTCTCGACATCTGGCGGGACGTCACCGGATTGGAACGAGAGCCGGACTGCTGCCTGATAAACTACTACGGCGAAGGCAGCCGGATGGGCCTGCATCAGGACAAGGACGAGGCCGATTTTTCCTGGCCCGTCGTCTCTGTTTCGCTGGGCGACGACGCCCTGTTCCGCATCGGCAACACGACCCGCGGCGGCAAGACCGAGTCGGTCTGGCTGAACTCGGGCGACGTGGTAATCATGGGGGGCCCCGCGCGCCTGACCTATCACGGCATCGACCGGATCAGGTTCGGCTCGTCCCGGCTGCTGCCAAAGGGCGGGCGGCTGAACCTGACCCTGCGTGTGGCCACCTGAAATGCGGACCTCAGCGGCGGGCGAACCAGCTTTTCGACACCTGGCGGCGGGTATAGTACTCACCCATCAGGCCGATCATGACCAGGACGATGCCGACCCACACCGCGTATTCCCAGCTCGTCACGCGTGGAAAATAGTTGCGGAACACGAAGCCGCGACATTGGTCGATGAGGTGGAACAGAGGGTTCCAGTCAAACATCTTCAGCATAAAGGGAGGCAACGCGTTGGCAACGAACATCTTGCCCGAGAAGACCATGTTCATCCGCCGATAAATGTTCTTGAGTATCTCGGCAACGGTCGGAAACCAGGGCTTGATCGCCAGAAACAGCAGTCCCACGGCGCAGCCGGTAAACCACGCGAGCACCAGCATGCCAAAGGCCGCCGCAGGTTCCTGAACCTCGAGCGGCCCCCGCGCGATATGGTACACGAACAGAATGACGATCAGGGACATGATCTGCGTGTAGAGGGTGCTGAACGCCGAAGACAGAAGCATGACCATCATGTTCATCGGTGAATGCAACATCATCGGGTTGTTGCCGGTCCCCACCCCCGCGACCGCCGACACCGATTTGACGTGGCACTGAAACAGCATGATGCCCGACATCAGGTACAGAAAGTAGTCCCCCCGGATCTTCGCGACGCGCAGCCCCATGAAAGACATGATCAGATAGAACACCACTATCATGACCAGAACCTGCAGGATGTTCATCAGGATCGCCATCACGGCGTTGCTGTGGGTCGAACGGATCTTGCGCACCACAGCATGAAACACCAATTCGGCCATGGTGAAGGCGCCGCCCAACAGGGTGCTATTTCGCCTGTAGTAGAACACGTTTTCGTTTTTCCTGCGTCTTTGGCCGGATCATGTCACGGAATTCTTGCCGTTCCGTTTGCAACACAGCATAAGTTCGGCGACCGTGCAGATCAACAAATCACAGGATCGGAGCAATTTTGTGACCTATGACGAACTCATCCCCGTCATTCGCAGGCTGGCGCTGGAAGCGGGCGACAAGATCATGGAAATCTACAACGCCGATGATTTCGAGGTGAAGGTCAAATCCGACGCAAGCCCGGTGACCGAGGCAGACGAGGCGGCGGACGCGCTGATCTCGGCCGGCCTGACCGAGGCGTTTCCCGACATCCTGCTGGTGACCGAAGAGCAGGCCGCCTCGCACACCCGGACCGGCGATACGTTCCTGATCGTCGATCCGCTGGACGGCACCAAGGAATTCATCAACCGGCGCGGCGACTTCACCGTCAACATCGCGCTTGTCGAAAACGGCACGCCCACGCGCGGCGTCGTCTATGCTCCGGCCAAGGGGCGCATGTTCTATACCCTGGCCGACGGCCGGTCGGTCGAGGAAAGCGGTCCGTTCGACAAGTCCGGCGCCGGACAGGCGAGCCCGATTTCCGTCTCTGAACCGGACAATTCCGCATTGATGGTCGTGGCCTCGAAATCGCATCGCGACCAGGCGACCGACGACTACATCGGCAAGTACCAGGTCAAGGACAGCAAAAGCGCGGGATCTTCGCTGAAATTCTGCCTCGTCGCCACCGGCGAGGCCGATCTCTATCCACGCCTCGGGCGCACGATGGAATGGGACACCGCCGCGGGCCACGCGGTTCTCGCCGGCGCGGGCGGCAAGGTGATCCGGTTCGATGACCACACCCCGCTGACCTATGGCAAGGAAGGCTATGCCAACCCGTTCTTCATCGCCTACGCGCCGGGCGTCGATCTGAAGGAGGCCTGATGTCGGTTCTCATCGCGATCCCCGCCCGCTATGCCTCGACCCGCTATCCCGGAAAACCGCTGGTGCCGCTGGTCGGGGCAAGCGGCACCACCATGACGCTGATCGAACGGTCATGGCGCGCGGCCAAGGCCGTGTCGGGCGTGGATCGGGTCGTGGTGGCGACCGATGACGACCGCATCCGCGAGGTGGCCGAGGGGTTCGGCGCCGAGGTGGTGATGACCTCGACGACCTGCGCCAACGGCACCGAGCGTTGCGCCGAGGCCCATGAGAAACTGGGCGGCGGATACGAGATCGTCGTGAACCTGCAGGGCGACGCGCCGCTGACCCCCGCGTGGTTCGTCGAAGACCTGGTCACCGGCCTGCGCGCCGCGCCCGATGCCGGTGTCGCCACCCCGGTTCTGCGCTGCGACGGCGGCGCGCTGAACAGCCTGCTGAACGATCGCCGACATGGCCGCGTGGGCGGCACGACGGCGGTTTTCGCAGCCGATCACGGCGCGCTCTACTTTTCCAAGGAGGTGATCCCCTTCACCTCGCAGACCTATGGCGACACTGACCCGACGCCGGTCTTTCACCATGTGGGCGTCTATGCCTATCGCCCCGACGCGTTGCGCGCCTATCCCGGCTGGCCCACCGGCCCGCTGGAAACGCTGGAAGGGCTCGAACAGCTGCGTTTCATGGAAAACGGCCGCAAGGTTCTGTGCGTCGAGGTCGAATCGAGGGGCCGGCAGTTCTGGGAACTGAACAACCCGCAGGACGTGCCCAAGATCGAAGAGATGATGGCCGCGATGGGGCTGGACTAGGCCTCGCCTGCCCGACACAACGGAGCGGAGCGCAAGAACGGAATTTGAAATGACCAATATCCTTGTTACCGGCGGCGCAGGCTATATCGGATCTCATGCCTGCAAGGCCTTGGCAAACGCAGGTTACACGCCCGTAACCTACGACAACTTGGTCACCGGCTGGCAGGACGCGGTAAAGTTTGGCCCCTTCGAACAGGGCGACCTGCTGGACCGGGCACGTCTGGACGAGGTTTTCGCCAGGTATCAACCGGCTGCGGTCATGCATTTCGCAGCCCTCAGCCAGGTCGGCGAAGCGATGACCCAACCCGGCCGGTACTGGTCCAACAACGTCACCGGATCTCTGAACCTGATCGAGGCGGCGGTGGCGGCCGGTTGCCTGAACTTCGTCTTTTCCTCGACCTGCGCCACCTATGGCGACCACGACAACGTGGTGCTGGACGAGAACACGCCGCAACTGCCTCTGAACGCCTATGGCGCTTCGAAACGGGCAATCGAGGACATCCTGCGTGACTTCGAGGCCGCTCATGGGCTCAGGCACGTGATCTTCCGCTATTTCAACGTGGCGGGCGCCGACCCTGACGGCGAGGTCGGAGAGTTCCACCGGCCCGAAACCCATCTGGTGCCGCTGATGCTGGACGCGATCGACGGCAAGCGGGATGCGCTGACGGTATTCGGTACCGACTATGACACGCCCGACGGCACCTGCATTCGCGACTATGTGCATGTCTGCGACCTGGTGGACGCGCATGTGCTGGGCCTGAAATGGCTGGAGGACGACAAGGGCAGCCGGGTCTTCAACCTTGGAACCGGCTCGGGCTTTTCGGTGATGGAAGTCATCGAGCATTCGAAAGCGGTGACCAACCGCGAGGTGCCCTACAATATCGGCCCGCGCCGTGCCGGCGACTGCACCAAGCTGGTGTCCGGCTCGACCCGCGCCAAGGCCGAGCTGGGCTGGAGCCCGAAACGCTCCACGCTGGAGACCATGATCGCCGACGCCTGGCGCTGGCACCAGAACGGTCACTACGAACGGTAACGCCTGAATGACCCCGGTTTCTTCCGTCACGGCTCAGGATCCCGGCTGGATTGGCGCCTATCGGTTGCGGTGGAAACGGCGCCGGCTGCTGTGGCGGTCGTTCCGCAGCCGCAGCCAACTGACGGCCCGGGCCGACCGCACGGGACGGATCGGGGCGCATGACATTCTCGCCGTCGCCACCGTGCGCAACGAAATCTCGCGCCTGCCCTGGTTTCTGGAGTACTACCGCCGCCTGGGCGTCGATCATTTCCTCGTCGTGGACAACGGCAGCGATGACGGCACCGCCGAGTTGCTGGAACAACAGCCGGACGTGTCGCTCTGGCAGACCTGGGACAGCTATCGCGCCTCCCGGTTCGGGCTGGACTGGATGACCTGGCTCCAGATGAAATACGCGCATCGGCACTGGACGCTCATGGTCGATGCCGACGAGCTGCTGGTCTATGCGCATCACGAAACGCGGTCGCTGCATGATCTGACACGCTGGTTGGACCAGCAGGGGCTGGGCGTTTTTGGCGCCCACATGCTGGACCTGTATCCCAAGGGTCGCCTGGACGATCAAACCTATGAACCCGGCACGGACCCGACGCGGGTCGTGAACTGGTTCGACGCTGGCCCCTACCGGGCGCAGCGGCAGCACCCGATGGGGAACTTGTGGGTGCAGGGCGGCGCGCGAGAGCGCGTGTTCTTTGCGCAGGAGCCGCGCCGCTCCCCGACGCTCAACAAGATCCCGCTGGTGCGCTGGAACCGGCGCTTTGCCTATGTCAATTCCAGCCATTCGGCACTGCCCCGGCACCTGAACTTCGCCTATGACGGACCCGGCGGCAGCGCTCCGTCCGGGGTTCTGCTGCACACGAAATTCCTTCCGGAGGTGGTCGGGAAGTCGATCACGGAAAAGGCCCGCCGCCAGCACTTCCACAGCCCGGACCTGTTCGGCCATTACTATGACGCCATCGCGAAAGGCCCCACGCTATGGACGGTGTCTTCGGTCCGCTACATGGGCTGGCGTCAACTGGAGGAACTCGGTCTCATGAGTTCAGGCGGGTGGGAGTGACGCGGTGCGATGACGAACACATCTTGCCAGGCGCGACCGGCACGGATTTCTTAATCATTGCCATGCAAGTTGCATTAGTGACATAAAGCATCAATCGCCCGGCCCGTTGCAGGCAACGACAAAGCCGGGCGCGCTCGCGTTTCAAAGAGGATTGGGCAGTCGCGTGGGCATTCTGGATTCATATCGGATGAGATTGCGGCGCAAGCGCCGCGTCTATCGATGCCTGCTGAAATCCCGGGAACTGTCCATCGTCCGCGACCGCACAAAAACGATCCAGCCGGATGACATCCTGCTGGTCAGCACCGTCCGCAACGAAAAGATCCGCCTGCCCTATTTCCTGCGCTACTACCGCAAACTGGGCATCAACCACTTTCTTTTCATCGACAATGACAGCGACGACGGAACGCCGGAATATCTTTCGGCACAGCCGGATGTTTCCCTGTGGACAACCAGCCACAGCTACAAGCGCGCAACTTTCGGCGTGGACTGGGTGAACTATCTGCTGCGCCGCTACGCCCATGGCCACTGGGTTCTGACCGTCGATCCGGATGAATTCTTCGTCTATCCGTTCTGCGACACCCGGCCGATCCGGGCGCTCACCGATTGGCTCGACAACACCGGCGTGCGGAGCTTTGGCGCAATGCTGATCGATGTCTACCCCAAGGGTCCGCTGACCGAAGAACCTTATCGCGAAGGGCAGGATCCGCTTGAAATCGCAAGCTGGTTCGACTCCGGGAACTACACGATCACCAGGAACCCGATCTACGGCAACCTCTGGATTCAGGGCGGTCCGCGGTGCCGCGTCTTTTTCGGGGACAACCCCGGCAAGGCGCCGGCGCTGAACAAGATTCCTCTGGTGCGCTGGAACCGCCGCTATACCTATGTCAGCTCGACGCACGCGCTGCTGCCGCGGGGGCTCAACCTGGTTTACGACGACAACGGTGGCGAAAAGTCCAGCGGCGTGCTGCTCCATGCGAAACTGATCGACACTTTTCCGGCCAAGGCAAAAGAAGAGCTGACGCGCGCGCAGCATTATGGCGCCTCGGCGGAATACAAGGCCTATGCCAGACACCTGACTGACGCGCCGACCTTCTGGTGCGAATGGTCCGAAAAATACATCAACTGGCGCCAGCTTGAAATTCTGGGCCTCATGTCGAAGGGAAACTGGGCATGAGCACGCTGGGTTTCGTCATGCTGGTTCACACGGCACTGGACCGGGCCGAACAGGTGGCGCGGCACTGGACCGCCGCGGGCTGTCCCGTCGTGATCCATGTGGACCGAAAGGTGCCGAGATCCGTTTACGAGGCTTTCGTCAGATCCTGCTCGAACGACCCCAAGATCCTGTTCTCGGAACGCCATGTCTGCAATTGGGGCGGCTGGGGCATCGTCGCGGCCACGCAATCGGCGGCGCACATGCTGCTGCAGCGTTTCCCGGATGTCCGTCATGTCTACCTGGCCTCGGGCGCCTGCCTGCCGCTGCGACCGGTTCCCGAGCTGATCGACTATCTGGCGGCGCGGCCCCGAACCGACTTCATCGAAAGCGCGACGACCAAAGACGTGACCTGGCCCGTCGGCGGTCTGGATCACGAACGATTCACGCTGCGGTTTCCGTTTTCCTGGCGCAAACAGCGCAAGCTGTTCGACGCCTACGTCAGGTTCCAGCGCCGGATCGGCACCGAGCGGAAGATCCCCGACGGGCTGGTTCCGCATATGGGCAGCCAGTGGTGGTGCCTGACCCGCCGGACCTTGTCGGCCATTCTGGAGGACCCCAACCGCCCGATCTACGATCGCTATTTCCGCCGGGTCTGGATACCGGATGAGAGTTACTTCCAAACGCTGGCAAGGCGGTATTCGACCGATATCGAAAGCCGCTCCCTGACCCTGTCCAAGTTCGATTTTCAGGGCAAGCCGCATATTTTCTACGACGACCATCTGCACCTCCTGCGCCGATCAGACTGCTTTGTCGCGCGAAAGATCTGGCGGGATGCAGACCGCCTGTACCAGACCTTTCTGAACGATCAGGCTGCAACGTTGAAACCCGCCGAGCCCAACCCGTCAAAGATAGACCGCGTGTTCACGAAGGCGGTCGAGCGCAGAACCCGCGGGCGCGACGGGCTCTACATGCAAAGCCGCTTTCCCCGGCATGGCTGCGAAAACCGTCTGACATCCGGTCCCTACTCGGTTTTCCAGGGCTTCTCGGAGATGTTCGAGGATTTCGAGCCGTGGCTGGCAAAGGTCACCGGCATGAGGGTTCACGGGCATCTTTTTGCGCCGGACCGGGTTGCCTTCGCCGGTGGCGTAGCGGTGATGAACGGCGGGCTCACCAACCATGTCGGTCTGCGCGACTACAACCCGACTGCTTTCCTGTCGAACCTGATCTGGAACACGCGCGGCGAACGGCAGTGTTTTCAGTATGGGCCTGGCGACAACCAGGACATCAACTGGTTTCTGGCCCGAGACATCAATGCCCAGATTTCCGTCGTAACCGGCGCCTGGGCCGTGCCACTGTTCCGGTCGGGCCGCAGCTTTTCCGAGATACGAAGCGAAGCGGCGCGCCTGCAGCGCATAGAGACCGAGCAGCTCGAGATCTTGCGTTCGACCTGGACCAAGGCCCGGGTCCGCATCTGGACGATGGCCGAATTCGTCGAAGCTCCGATGGAGCCGATCCGGACCGTGATCGACGAGATCCTGCCGACAAATTCACCGCCCTTGTCACAGGCGCCCAGGCCGGTGGACCTCAGCGGATTCGGGAAGTTCCTGCAGAACCTGAAGAACCAGGGAATGCACCCGTATCTCATGGGAGATTACCCCGTTGAAGACCACAACGAGCCTGCCCCGCGGCCCATTCTGAAGCCCTATCTGGTGCATTGATCGGACATGACGGGAAAATTCGACTATTTCGTCATCTTTGCGGAAATGCGCACCGGGTCCAACTTCCTGGAATCCCAGCTGAACACGCTGGAGGGCGTCACCTGCTTCGGTGAAGCCTTCAATCCGCATTTCATCGGATACCCGAACAGGACCGAAATTCTCGGACTGGACAAACCGGCCCGCAATGCGGACCCGGCAGCGCTGATCCAGGCGATCCGCGCTGAACCGGGGGCGCTGAACGGGTTTCGCTACTTTCACGACCATGATCCCCGCATTCTGGACAGCGTTCTGGACGATCCGCGCTGCGCCAAGATCATTCTGACGCGCAATCCTCTGGACAGCTACGTCTCGCTGAAGATTGCGCGGCAGACCGGCCAGTGGAAACTGACCAACATCAAGCGCAGGCGTCAGGCCAAGGCCGAATTCGAAGCCGGCGAATTCGTCGCCTATGTCGAAAGGCTGCAGGCCTTTCAGCTGCGTTTGCTGAAGGCGTTGCAGCGATCCGGCCAGACGCCGTTCTACCTGGCATACGAAGACCTGCAGGATATCGAGGTGATGAACGGACTTGTCCGATGGCTGGGGCTTGAGTCCCGGCTCGCGAACCTGAACCAGAACCTGAAGCGTCAGAATCCCGGCCCGGTCTCGCAGAAGGTCAGCAATCCGGATGCGATGACCGAGGCTCTGGCCGAACTGGATCAGTTCAACCTCGCCCTCACTCCGAATTTCGAGCCTCGCCGGGGCCCCTCCGTCCCAAGTTACGTCCTGGCCGCCCGCTCGCCCCTTATGTTTCTGCCGATCGATGGAAGCGCCGGTGACGAAATCAGGGAATGGATGGCGAATCTGGACGGAGTCGGAACCGATGAACTGACCACCGGCCTGACGCGCAGGCGGGCGCAGAGATGGATGCAGGCACATCCGGGCCACCGCCGCTTTACCGTCATACGGCACCCCCTCTTGCGGGCACACGGCGTGTTTTGCCGCCGCATTCTCGGCACCGGGCCGGGCGCCTTCTCGCGCATTCGCAACCTCCTGCGGCGCCAGTTCAAACTGCCCATACCCGCCGACGGCCCGGGAGCGGATTATTCACCGGATCAACACCGGGCCGCCTTCGGTGCGTTTCTCGAATTTCTGCGCCTGAACCTGGCAGGCCAGACTTCGATCCGCGTCGACGCGAACTGGCGCTCGCAGAGCCAAATCCTGAGTAGTTTCTCGGAATTTGCCCCGCCGGATCTGGTTTTGCGCGAAGAGGACGCGATCGCGGCCCTTCCCGATCTGGCGCGAACCGTCGGACACAGCGACCCCCAAATACCCCGCAAACCGCTGCCGGACGCGCCATTCTCGCTGTCTGAAATCCACGACGCGGAACTGGAGAAGCTGGCGTCGGACGTCTACCAGCGGGACTATCTCTTGTTTGGGTTCCAGGCCTGGAAGCCCGATTGACCCCCGGCTAGGGCCGCAGCGAGATGGTCGTTCCGTTCTTCACCATCGCGTAGATTTCTTCGATCTCGTCGTTCTTGACCGCGATGCAGCCGGCTGTCCAATCCGGCGTCTTGCGGGCCCGGCGGCGGTCTTTCCGCTTGTTGGGCTCACCGTGGATGAAAATGTCACCCCCCGGATCGACGCCTGCCGCCTTGGCCGCGGCCATGTCCTGTGCATTGGGATAGGAAATCCCGATCGACAGATGGAACTGGCTGTTCGGGTTGCGGCGATTGATGAGGTAGGTGCCCTCGGGCGTGCGGCCGTCGCCGCGCGCCTTCTTGGTGCCGTTGGGCGCGAACCCCAGATCGACGTCGTATTGCTTCAACACCTTGTCATGATGCAACAGATAGAGTTTCCGCGCGCTCTTGTTGACCACGACCGAGGTCACCTCAGGTCCATTGTAGCTGCGGAATCTCGGGTCGCCCGATGCGCATGCCGACAGCCCCAGCATCGCCACCGCGCCCAAACCGAATGCTCGACGGTCCATTGTCTCACTGCCCGTATGTTTGTTTTGACCCCATTATGCCAGAATAACGCAGATCCAAAAATCACTTTTTCGCGTCATCCTGGCCGATCAGGCGCCGTTCGATGGAGTCCAGCCGTTCCAGCACCTCGTCGCGATAGGCGTCCGTCTTGACCTCGTCCTCGGCATGATGAGCGTCCTGCATGGAATTCACGATCAGACCGACCAGCAGGTTCACCACGGCGAAGGTGGTGATCATGATGAACGGCACGAAGAACATCCAGGCGTAGGGATAGACCTCCATCACCGGCCGCACGATCCCCATCGACCAGCTTTCCAGCGTCATGATCTGGAACAGCGTATAGGCCGACAGACCCAGATCGCCGAACCATTCGGGGAAGGCGCTGGCGAACAGCCGGGTCGCGATGACGGCACCGATATAGAAGATGATCGTCATCAGAAGGAACACGCTGCCCATGCCCGGCAGCGCCTGGATGAAACCTTCGACCACGCGCCGCAGTCTCGGCGCGACCGAGATGACCCGCAGCACCCGCAGAATCCTGAGGGCCCGCAGAACGGACAGGCCCTGACCGCTTGGCACAAGGGCGATGCTGACAACGGCAAAGTCGAACAGGTTCCAGCCGTTCAGAAAGAACCGGTGCCCGCGCGCGACCAGCTTCATCGCGATCTCGGCAATGAAGATGGTCAGGCACAGCCCGTCCAGGAACTTGATCGCCACGCCGTAGGACGCCATGAGGGCCGGCGAGGTTTCCATGCCAAGAACAACGGCATTGAACAGGATGACGCCGGTGATGAACTGGCCGAACGCCGGTGCCTCGGTCAGCGCACACAGACGCTGTCGAAATCCCATCGAAACGCTCTCCTGATTGCTCATCAGCCCTCGTTCTCCAGTGCAAAGCTTGCGGTCAGTTCCACATGGGATGACCAGCGGAACTGGTCAACTACCTGAACCCAATTCAGGCGGTATCCTGCCTCGACCAGCGTTTTTGCATCCCTGGCGAAAGTGACCGGGTTGCACGAGACATAGGCGATCACCGGGCGTTTGGCCTGCGCCAGCTCCGACACCTGCGCCTCGGCCCCGGCGCGGGGCGGGTCCAGAACGACGGCATCGAACCTTGTCAACTCGTCCGGCATCAGGGGGCGGCGGAACAGATCGCGCGCCTCCACCGTTACCCGTTTCAACCCCTGCGCCTTGCGCCAGCCCTTTTCCAGTGCCCGCGTCATCGCCGCGTCACCCTCGACCGCGTGAACCTCGGCATCCTCGGCCAGCGGCAGCGAAAACGTGCCGCTGCCGGCAAAGAGGTCCGCCACCCGTTTCGCGCCGGAAACCGCCTCCTGAACCGCTTGCAACAACGCCTGTTCACCGTCCTTTGTTGCCTGCAGGAACGCACCCGGCGGCGGCACCACCTCGGCGCGGCCGAACCGCTGCACCGGCGGCACGCGCATGGCGATCACCTCGTCATCCCATGTCAGCCGCGCCAGCCCGTGTTTCTCGGTCGCCTGGGCCAACGCCAGCTCCAGCGGCCCGTCCAGCGGTTTGCCGCCCTTCACGGCCACGTCGAGGCCCGTTTCGGACAGGGTCAGCGTCACGGCCAGAACGCCCTTGCGGCTGCCGCCCAACAGCGCCAGCGCCTCGGCCACCGGAATGCCGGCGATCAGGGCGGGGTCCAGCAGCAGGCAGTCTGGAATTTCGGTGATCACGTCCGACGCGCGCCCGTGAAACCCCGCCAAAGTGCCCTTCTTGGTGCGGCGCACCGCGATCACGGCCCGGCGCCGCGATTGCGCGGGCGAGGTGTGGATCGGCCGCATCTCCGCCTCGAGCCCCTGCGCGGCCAGGGCATTCCGGACGACCCCGACCTTCCAGTCGGCGACAAAAGCGTCAGAGGCATGTTGCAACTGACAGCCCCCGCAGGCCTTGTAATGCCGGCAGGGCGCCTTGACGCGATGGTCCGAGGGCTGCTCGACCCGGATATCGGTCAGTTGGTTTCCGGCCAGCGTGCCGCTGACCACCTCTCCGGGCAAGGTGCGCGGGGCATAGACCGGGCCCTCGGCAATGCCGTCGCCCTGATGCCCCAGCCTGAGAATGGTGAACGCCTGTGTCATGGCCTGCCTGATAACGTTGCCTGCGGGCCGGCAAAAGCCTTATTCCGCCGCCTCGGTCCGAATGAACCCGCCCGACTGCCGGTGCCAGAACCGGGCATAGAGCCCGCCCCTGGCCAGAAGGCTTTCATGCGTGCCGCTTTCCACGATGCGCCCCTGGTCCAGAACGACGATCCGGTCCATCTCGCCGAGCGTGGACAGGCGGTGCGCGATCGCCAGAACCGTCTTGCCCTCCATCACCCGGTGCAGGGCGGTCTGGATCGCGGCTTCGACCTCGGAATCCAGCGCCGAGGTCGCCTCGTCCAGCACCAGTATCGGTGCATCCTTGAGAATGGCGCGCGCCAGGGCGATGCGCTGGCGCTGACCGCCGCTCAGCTTGACGCCCCGCTCGCCCAGATGCGCGTCATACCCCTTGCGCCCCTGCGCGTCTTCAAGCCCGAGGATGAACTCATGCGCTTCGGCCTTCCGGGCGGCCGCCATCACCTGTTCCTCGGTGGCATCGGGACGGCCATAGCGGATGTTGTCTCGCGCCGAACGGTTGAACATCGCGGTTTCCTGCGTGACCATGCCGATCTGCCGGCGCAAACTGTCCTGTGTCACCGTCGCAATGTCCTGACCATCGACCCGGATCGCGCCTTTTTCCCCGTCATAGAGCCGCAGCAGAAGCGCAACCAAGGTGGACTTGCCGGCCCCGGATGCCCCGACGATGCCCAGTTTTTCCCCCGGCCTGACCGTCAGCGATATGCCCTGCACACCGCCCGTGTCGCGCCCATAGGAAAAACTCACATCGTCAAACGCGATCTCACCCTTTGTCACGGTCAGCTCGGCGGCTGACATGTCGTCCTCGATCCGGTTGCGCACGGCAAGGGTCTTCATCCCGTTCTCGACCTCGCCGAGATGGGCAAACAGACCCATCAGGGTAAAGCTGACCCAGCCGGTCATCTGCGAGATGCGGATCGAAACGGTTCCGGCCGCAACGATATCGCCGGTTGTCGCGTGGCCCGCCTGCCACAGCAGCAGCGTGGCCGCCAGCAACAACACCGGCAGCACCCCCGCCAGCCCCATCAGGACCACCCGGAAACTGACCGACAGGCGCCCGAAATCCAGCGCCTTCTCGCGCAGTTCGACCATGGCGTCGCGGGCGGCCTGATCCTCATGCTCGGCATGGGCGAACAGCTTGACCGTCTTGATGTTGGTGATCGTGTCGACCACCTGCCCCGACACCATCGCGCGCGCGCCGGCCCGGGCGCCCGACCGGATGCGGATGCGCGGCAGGAACCAGCGGATCAGGACGAAATAGACCGCCAGCCACAACACGAATGGCAGCATCACCAGGGGATGAATAGACCCTAACAAGGCCAAAGAGCCGACCAATGACGCCAGCGCGAAAACCACCGCGCTGATCGTGTCGGACACGACCGAGCTCAGCGCGTTGGCGGTCTGCATCTGTTTTTGGGCGATACGGCCAGCAAAATCGTCATCGAAATAGGTGACCGACTGCCCCAGCGTCCAGCGGTTCAGCTTGGACAGCACAAGCGGCGGGACGTTCGGCATCACGATGTAGTTGTTCGACAGCGACGACAGGCCGAACAGGGCCGGCCGCAACAGCATGAAGAACACAACCGCGCCGATGATGACCCACAGATTGTCGGCGGTCAGAAAACCCTCGGGGCCGCTGGCTACCGTCAGGTCGATCACCAGGCCCAGCACCCAGGCCGTCACGGCCTCCATCGCGCCCGCGGCCGCCGAGAAAAAGGCCGCCAGGACCAGCATCGGCCAGGCCCCCGACAGGCACCAGCGCACGAAGGCCCACAGGGTTTGCGGCGGCGGCGTGTCGCTTGGGCGAAACGGGTCGATCAGGTCTTCGAAAAAGCGAAACATGGAAGATGCTCCATTCGAGCGGACAATCAAACATCGCGCGGCAAGGCGGCATCGGAAAGCCAAAGCCGCGCCCAGTCCGCACCCTCCATCCATGCGAACAGGCGCAGCCTAGCCGCAAATACCGCCGATTGTCACCCCGCCGGCGGCTGGTTCGCCTGCGCCAGCAATTCGTCCCTGCCCAGCGCGAAACCGGACGCGATCCAGCGCGCCTCAAGCTCGGCCAGCTTGCGGCCCAGCGCGACGCCTTGGAAATCCGGAACCAGGTCCTTTGCCTTGATAGGAAAGAGCGCCCCTGCGCCCTTCTGCAAACTTTTTGCCAGTTCGGGGTGCCACGGCTGTTCGAGAAAAGCGCACCGCAACAGCACCGCGTCCAGCCCTTCATCCGCGCCAAGGCGATAGCCAAGTTCGGCCGCACCCGCCGACCCTTCCGCAGCCATGCGGATACGGCCCACGCGCCTGAGCTGCGCTCGGCTGAGCCGAAGGGTCGAGACGACATCGTCCCCGCCTAGCGCGGCAAGGCGCCGGACCGGATCCGCACTGACACCGGCCTGCGCCTCGAGCGCGATCAGCGGGGCCAGGGCGCGGTCCCCGGCGCCCGGCAGGATCCGCGCCAGAACCCCAGCGGTGCGCATGGCGGCCACCGAAGGCGCCGGGTCGGGGGCGCCCAGCAGCTTGAGCAACTCGGCCCCCACCCGCTCGCGCGAGAGTTTCGACAGCCCGTCGAGATTCGACGCGATGGCCGACAGGGCGTCGGGATCAAAGCCCGCCTCTTCGTCGCCGTAATAGGCGTGAAACCGGAAAAACCGCAAGGACCGCAGATAATCCTCGCGGATGCGGTCCTCGGCCCTGCCGATGAACCGGACGCGCCGCGCCCTGAGGTCGGGCAGCCCGCCCAGCGGGTCCAGAACGGTGCCGTCCGGACTGGCATACAGCGCGTTCATGGTGAAATCCCGCCGCGCCGCGTCCTCCTCGACCCGGTCGGAATAGGCAATCTTGGCGCGTCGCCCGTCGGTTTCCACGTCCCGGCGAAAGGTGGTCACCTCGTGCGGAACGCCACCGCTGACCAGCGTCACGGTCCCGTGGTCGATCCCGGTGGGAACGGCCTTGATCCCCGCCTTTTCCGCAAGCTGCACCACCCGCTCGGGGCGGGCATCCGTGGCGATGTCGATATCCGACACGGGAACACCCAGCAGCGCGTTGCGCACGCAGCCGCCGACGAACAGCGCCTGCGCGCCACCATCGGTCAGGGCCGCGCAGACCTTCTGCGTGTCGGGGTCGTTCACCCAGGCTTCCTTGATCCGTGTCATCCGTTCATCCGCACCGCAAGCCCCCGCAACATGCGCGCCGTGGCGCCCCAGATGTAATAGGGGCCGAAGGGGACGGTGAAGTAGAACCGCCTCTGCCCACGCCATATGCGGGACTCTACAATGTAGTTGTCCAGGTTCAACACATGGCCCAAGGGCACCGAGAACACCTCTTCGACCTCGCCCGGCTCGGGCACCGGCTCGAAGGCTTGCTCCAACACGGCAACGACAGGCGTCACAGAAAACGAGGTCACGGTCTCATGCGCCGGCAGATGCCCGAGGATGCGCGGAAGATGCGCGGGCAGGCCGATCTCCTCCTGCGCCTCGCGCAGCGCGGCCGCGGTCACGTCCGCGTCGCCCTCGTCCTGCTTGCCGCCGGGAAAGGCGATCTGGCCGGGGTGATGTTTCAGGGCCGAGGACCGCTTGGTCAGGATCACGCGAGGCGCGCCCGAGACCAGCGAGATCGGCACCAACACACCCGCCGGGCGCAGCTTGCGCCCCGCAGGCAGCACCGTGTCCGGGTTCAGGTCGAAATCGCTCGACCCGTCCCCCGGACGGTTCAGCGCCGCCAGCAGGTCGGCAACCGGGTCACGCACCGTCTTGCGAGTCGGCATCGAATCCGACGGTGCTGGGATCGAGCACGTAATGCGCCCCGCAGAACTGGCAGTCGGCGGTGACCGTGCCCTCGTCCGTTGTCATCTTCTCGATGTCCCTGGCCGAATAGATCGACAGGCTCTGCCGCACCCGGTCCTCGGAACAGGTGCAGCCGAACTGCACCTGTTGCGCGTCATAGACCCGCGGCTGTTCCTCGTGAAACAGGCGCACCAGCAGGTCGGGCATCTGCACCGACGGCCCGATCAGTTCCAGGTCCTCGACCGTATCCAACAGGATGTTGACCCGGCTCCAGTTCTCACCCTGCTCACCGTCCACCAGGTCCTCGGCGGTCAGCAGCCCGCCACTGCCGGACCCGGTCGCGGCAAACGGGGACGCCTTGGGCATATGCTGGAGCATGATCCCCCCGGCCCGCCACCGTTCGTCGGAACCCGCCTCGGTCGATTTGCCGAAACTCAGCGAAAACCGGGTGGGCAGCTGCTCGGACTGGGCGAAATAGGATTCGGCGCAAGCGCGCAGAGAGCCCCCGGCCAGCGGCGTGATCCCCTGATAGGGTTGCGTGCCCTTGCCCTGGTCGATCAGGATGGCGAAATAGCCTTCGCCGAACTGGTCGAACGGCGCGCCCTCGGTCAGCCGGTCCTCGTCATAGCTGGCATAGGCGCGGATCTTTGCGTGCCGCCCCTCTTCCCGCGGCGCGAAATAGTCGGTGGCGATCATCCGCACCGGGCCGTTGGACTGGACCTGCAGAGACAATTTCCACCGCAAATCAATGGTCTGCCCGATCAGGGCCGTCAGCAGGGCCATTTCGGCCACCAGCGCCTCGACCTGGGCCGGGTAGTCGTGCTGTTTCAGGATTCCGTCCAGCACACCGTCCAGGCGGGCCACGCGGCCGCGCATGTCGGATGCGTCAAGCTGAAAGGGCAGGACGGTGTCGTCCCACGCGATTTTGGTACCAAGAGACATGGGGTTTCCTTACAGGCCACAGGTTGGCATATCGCAACCATATATGTCGAATGCTAAGGGTTGAAAGGGGCCATACATGATCAGACGTTTCGGCGAAAGCCCCGAACCGGATCGCAGATATATCCGTCGCGTCGGCGTCTACGCGCTGCTGCCGAAAGGGTCCTCGCTGCTGCTGACGTGGCAGCTGGAGCCGGGCCCCGACCTGCAACTCCCGGGCGGCGGAATCGATCCGGGGGAATCGCCGGTGCCCGCCCTGCATCGCGAGGTGTACGAAGAAACCGGCTGGATGATCTCCGCGCCCCGCCGGATCGGCGCGTTCCGGCGCTTTACCTACATGCCGGAATACGATCTGTGGGCGGAAAAGGTCTGCCTGATCTACCGCGCGAAACCCGTGCGACGGCTTGGCCCGCCCACCGAGGCCCAGCACCAGCCCCTGTGGATGGAGGCCGGCGAGGCCGCCCGTCGCCTCGGCAATGCTGGCGACCGGCACTTTGCCGCGCTGCATGCCCGCGGGCTCTAGTTCCCTTCATACTCGAAGAATACGGCGGAAAGATCATCGTCGAGACCATGTTCCGGCGACATGGCCTGTGTCAGGCGCCAATACAGATCGTCCAGAAACTCCGGCCCGCCGCGATCGGGGCCGCAGTCCCGCACCAGCCGCACCAGCCCCTCTGACTCCAGCATCTCTCCATTTGTCAGGCGACATTCGGTAAAGCCGTCCGAATACAGCAGCAGGCGGTCACCGGGCTGCAAGTAGGTTTCAACCTGCTGATAGGAAACGCCGGGCAGCAGGCCGATCGGGATTCCGCCCTCTCCCAGGAATTCGGTCTGCCCGTCCCTGCGCATGAGCAGGGGATGCGGATGACCGGCCTGCACCATCTTCAAGTGGCCGTTGCGCAGGTCGATGGTGGCGTAGACCATGGTGAAGTATTCGTCGATCCCGGTATCGGCGAGCAGGCGCGCGTTGAGCATGGCCGCAACCTCTTCGGGGGGAAGAAGGGCATAGAACCGGTCGAATCGCCTCTGCATCGCGACGTTCTGGTCGAAATAGGTGCTGGACAGGTATCCGCCCAGCCGCGCCGTCATCATGGCCGAGGTGATCCCGTGGCCCGAGACGTCGATGCTGTAGAATCCCAGCCGGTTGTCGCTGGGGGCGAACATGCCGACCAGATCGCCGCCGATATGGCCGCAGGGCTTGAGCAACAGGCTGACGCGCGACTTGCCGAAACTGCGCGACAGCTCGGGCACCAGCGATTCCTGGATCTTCCGGGCCTGCATCAAGTCCTTGTCGATCGCGTCATGCGCGATCTTCAACTCATCCAGTGCGCTTTCGATGATGCGGTTTTTTTCGGACAGTTCCCTCTGCATGTTCAGAATGCGGGCTCCGGCCGAAATCCGGGCACGCAACTCGTCGGCGCCCAGCGGCTTGACCAGAAAGTCGTCGGCGCCCGCATCCAGCCCCTGTGCAATCTCGTTCTTCTCGCTTTTGGCGGTCAGCAGAATGAAGTAGGCGTAGTCGTTCGCCTCCAGCCGCCGGAATGCCTGACAGAATTCCAATCCGCTCATGCCCGGCATGACCCAGTCGCTGAGAACGAGATCGGGAGGATCGGCCCGGCAAAGTTCCATCGCCGTTTCCCCGCAGTCGGCTTCGACGACTTCGAAACCCCATTTCCTGAGAGAGCCCACAAGTATCCGCCGCTGAAGGCGGCTGTCATCGACGACCAGAACCCTGCGAATGGCGCCGAAATCCAGGTCCGCCCGAACATCCGCGCCATTGCCGTGAAAAACCATCATTCCCAGCTGCTTGCATCATAAAGAATGCGACCGACCGTAGGAGGAGCCCGTTAACATCCTCTGAAAATGTGAAACCGCAATCCCTTAACCGGGCATTCACGCCTGTGCGATAGCACGTCAGAAGCCGGAACAGGGAGGGACGCAGCATGATTCACTGGCCGAGGGTCCAGCAACTGCGCGACGAAGTCGGCGCCGATGAGTTCGACGAGGTCGTCCGGATCTTTCTTGAGGAAGTCGAAGAAGTGATCGGGCGGATCAAGGCGGACACGGGACGGACAGGGCTGGAACAGAACCTGCATTTCCTGAAGGGCGGCGCCGCAAGTCTCGGGTTCCAGAGTTTTGCCGACCTGTGTCAGGACGGCGAACTCCGCGCGGCGGCCGGATCCGCGCAGGCCGTCGATCTCGACGCGATCTTCGAAGCCTTCCGGCAGTCACGGCTGCTGTTTCAAACGGGCCTGCAACAGAACTCGTGATCCCTAGATGACGAATTGCGCCAATGTTTCGTCCTCGGTGATGTCGGTGTAGGTGAACCCGGCATCGTCCAGATGGGCGAAGAGGCGCATGAAATTCTCGGGCCTCGTCGTTTCGATGCCGATCAGCACCGAACCGAAGTTTCGGGCCGATTTCTTCATGTATTCGAACCGGGCGATGTCGTCTTCGGGTCCGAGGATGTTCAGAAACTCCTTCAACGCGCCGGGGCGCTGGGGCAGCCGCAGGATCAGGTATTTCTTGACGCCCGAATAGCGTTGGGCGCGTTCCTTGACCTCGGGCAGGCGCTCGAAATCGAAATTGCCGCCCGAGGTGACGCAGACCACCGTCTTGCCGCGAATGAAGCTTTGCACGTCGCCGATCGCTTCGATCGCCAGGGCACCGGCGGGTTCCAGCACGATGCCCTCGACATTGAGCATCTCGAGGATCGTGGTGCAGATGCGATCCTCGGGCAGAACGATCACGTCCGACAGGTGCCGCGACTTGAGCAACTCGAACGTCTTGTCACCGATCCGCCCCACGGCGGCCCCGTCCACGAACGTGTCCACACGACCCAGCGAAACCGGATGGCCCGCCGCCAGCGCCGCGCGCAGGCAGGCCCCGCCCGCCGGTTCGACGAACAGGCAATGGGTGCGATCCCCGAACCAGGTCGCAACCCCCGCCGACATCCCACCACCGCCGACCGGCAGGACGACGTGATCCGGCAGGCGGCCAAGCTGCTCCTCGATCTCGACGGCCAGCGAGGCCTGCCCCTCGATCACGTCCTCGTCGTCGAAGGGCGACAGGAAATGCCCGCCCTGCTCGGCGCACCATTTCTGCGCCGCAGCCAGCGTGTCGTCGAAATAGTCGCCGACCAGATGGATCTCGACATTGTCGCCACCGAACATCCGGGTTTTCTGGATCTTCTGCTGCGGTGTCGTCACCGGCATGAAGATCACGCCCTTCACATCCATGTGCTTGCACATATAGGCCACGCCTTGGGCGTGATTTCCGGCGCTGGCGCAGACGAACAGGCCCTGCCCCTGCTGCTTGCGCATGGCGTTGAACGCGCCGCGGATTTTGTAGGATCGCACCGGGCTGAGGTCTTCGCGTTTCAGCCAGATGTCGGCGTCATACTTCTCGGACAGATGGGCATTCCGCTGCAGCGGCGTTGCGGGAAAGACGGTGCGCATGGCATTTTCGGCAGCGCGGGCGCGGGTCATGAAGTCGGTCATGGCCGATTCAGTGCCGCAACACCGCGCCACGCGCAAGGAATACATCGGAATACACTGCCCGCTTGCGACAAACTCCGCCTCGTCACGCGGCACAACTTGCCCCCCGGTGGAAAAAACGCTAGGGGCCAAGCGTCATACGCATGAAGGGAAGTCAGATGTCCGCGCCCAAGAAAGTTGTTCTGGCCTATTCCGGTGGCCTTGATACCTCGATCATCCTGAAATGGCTGCAGACCGAATATGGTTGCGAGGTGGTGACCTTCACCGCCGATCTGGGCCAGGGCGAAGAGCTGGAGCCGGCCCGCAAGAAGGCCGAGATGCTCGGGATCAAGCCCGAGAACATCTATATCGAGGACATCCGCGAGGAATTCGTCCGCGATTTCGTCTTCCCGATG
This sequence comes from Ruegeria marisrubri, assembly GCF_001507595.1. Classification (GTDB taxonomy): domain Bacteria; phylum Pseudomonadota; class Alphaproteobacteria; order Rhodobacterales; family Rhodobacteraceae; genus Ruegeria; species Ruegeria marisrubri. The sequence continues at coordinate 239,132 of NZ_LQBQ01000023.1, read as the reverse complement.
TTCCGCGCCAACGCGGTTTACGAGGGCCTTTATCTGCTGGGCACCTCGATCGCGCGGCCGCTGATCTCCAAGCGCCTGATCGAGATCGCCGAGGAAACCGGCGCCGACGCGGTGGCGCATGGCGCGACCGGTAAGGGCAACGACCAGGTGCGGTTCGAACTGGCGGCCTATGCGCTGAACCCCGATATCAAGGTGATCGCGCCCTGGCGCGAGTGGGACCTGACCAGCCGCACCAAGCTGCTGGAGTTTGCCGAGGCGCACCAGATCCCGATCGCCAAGGACAAGCGCGGCGAGGCGCCCTTCTCGGTGGACGCGAACCTGCTGCACACCTCGTCCGAGGGCAAGGTTCTGGAAGACCCAGCCGTCGAGGCACCCGATTACGTCTATCAGCGCACCGTCCACCCCGAGGACGCCCCGAACGAGCCGGAATATATCGAGATCGGCTTTGAAAAAGGCGACCCGGTCAGCATCAACGGCGTCGCCATGAGCCCGGCCACCCTGCTGACCGAGCTGAACGAATATGGCCGCAAGCACGGCATCGGGCGTCTCGACCTGGTCGAGGGCCGCTTCGTCGGCATGAAGTCGCGCGGCATCTACGAGACGCCGGGCGGCACCATCCTGCTCGAGGCGCATCGCGGCATCGAGTCCATCACCATGGACCGCGGCGCGATGCACCTGAAGGACGAGCTGATGCCGAAATATGCCGAACTGATCTACAACGGCTTCTGGTACAGCCCCGAGCGCGAGATGCTGCAGGCGGCCATCGACAAGAGCCAGGAACATGTCACCGGCACCGTTCGCGTGAAACTCTACAAGGGTCTGGCCTCGACCGTGGGCCGCTGGTCGGATCACTCGCTCTATTCCGAAGAGCACGTGACCTTCGAAGAGGACGCCGGCGCCTATGACCAGAAGGACGCCGCAGGCTTCATCAAGCTGAACGCCCTGCGTCTGCGCCTGCTGGCGATGCGCAACAGGCGCACCGCCAAGTGAGCATCGAAGACGATATCGACGACGAGCTCGACATTTTCATCGAGGCGCAGGACACCGTCTGGGACGATGTCCTGCGTGAACTGACCGCCGGCCAGAAAACCAGCCACTGGATGTGGTTCGTCTTTCCGCAGCTGGCCGAACTGGGGCGGTCCCGCATGTCCCAGCTGTTCGGCATCGAGGATCTGGCCGAGGCGACGGCCTATCTGAACCACCCGGAACTGCGCCGCCGCCTGATCGAGGTCAGCCGCCTGATGCTGACGCACAAGGGCAAGGACCCGGCGGAGATTCTGGGGCACATCGACGCCAAGAAACTGCGGTCATCCATGACCCTGTTCGCCGCCGTCCCCGGCGCGCCCGCCGAGTTTCAGGAGATCCTTGACAGCTTCTATGGCGGCAAGGCCTGCCCGATGACCCGGAAGGCGCTTGACCTGCCGTAACCCAGGCACCTCTCGTCTGGTCAGGCTTGCCGCGTCCTGTCGGTGCGCATAACCCTCGAACGTCAAAGACGGAGAGTGAAATGGCGCTTCAGGACATCGCAGATGGCATTCGGGCCGGTCTGTCCGACATGAACTTCGAAGGCTCGTTGAAATTCGACTGCGGCAAGGACGGCGTGATCGTTCTGGCGGACAGGTCCGCCACGACACAGGACCAGGAAACCGACTGCACCATCCGCATCTCGCGCGAGAACCTGACCAGGCTGCTGACCGGCAAGCTGAACCCGATGACCGGCGTCATGATGGGCAAGCTCAAGATCTCGGGCGATATGGGCGTGGCGATGAAGCTGGGGCAGCTGCTCAAGTAGGCCCTTGTCCGAAGGGCGGACAATCCCTTTTTCAGGTCACAGCTTGACCGCCTTCATCTTCTCGTAGTGAGGCAACGCCGCCCCCAGCACCGGCTGCAAATGCTCGGGCACCTCGGGCAGCGGCCCTTCGGGCCCGGCAAAGCCGGTCGAGTTCCAGACCGCGCCATACCAGTGCGGCGCCCAAACCCCGTCATCCTTGTGCCCGCCCTTGGGCCAGCTCAGCATATGCGGCGACCACGGCACGCCGATCGCGTCGCACAGCTTTTCAAGCATTCCGGCGGGGTCTTCGCGGATGTCGTGGCTGTCGATCACGACCGGCTCGCCGCCCCAGCCCTGCACCTCGTCGAACAGTTCCGCCTGCTGCCGGAAACCGATGTCGTCCAGCGTCGGGTTCTCGCGCTTGGCCGCATAGCTGGCGATCACACGGGCCGGGTGGCGGATCAGGAACACGTTGCGCACCTGGCGCATCCAGTCGCGCGGCACGCCCGGGATCATGTGCTGGGTCATGTGCTTCTGATACCAGAACGGCCTTGCTCCGGGATTGGGGCCGACCAGCGCGCGGGCCACCTCTTCGGGGTCTTGCGGCTGCGCGGCCAGGATCTCTTCGCGCATGGGGTGGTCCAGGCCTGTCATCGCCAGGTAGGCGGCATAGAATGGCTCGTCGATCACCGCGCAATCGGTGCGGGCGCCAAAGGCATACATCATCGCCGTCGAAAGGTTGCGCGGCCCCGACCACATCGCGATCTTCATGCCGAAACCTCCTTTTCGATCAAGGCCTTGTAAAGCTCGCGTATCCGCCTGGTCATCGGCCCCATCTCGCCGGTGCCGATCACGCGGCCGTCGATCTCGCCCACCGGTGTCTGGGCGCCGAAGGTGCCGGTCAGAAAGGCCTCGTCCGCGCCATAGGTATCGACCAGCGAATAGTTCCGCTCGAAAACCGGAATGCCGTTTTCCCGGCACAGGTCGATCACCTTCTGCCGCGTGATCCCGTTCATGCAGTAATCGCCGGTCGAGGTCCAAACCTCGCCCTTGCGCACGATGAAGAAGTTACAGGCGTTGGTGGTGTTCACGAACCCGTTCACGTCCAGCATCAACGCCTCGTCCGCACCCGCCTTTTCCGCCGCGATGCAGGCCAGGATGCAGTTCAGCTTGGAATGCGAGTTCAGTTTCGGATCCTGCGTCATCGGCAGGCCCCGGATATGCGGCACGGTCGCCAGACGGATCGGGCGCGGCAGGTTCGGGCGCGAGTGTTCCATGATGATGACCATGGTCGGTCCCGACCGGCTGAGCGACGGGTGCTGAAACGGGCGCATCTTGACGCCGCGTGTCACCATCAGGCGGGCATGGGCATCGGTCGTCATGCCGTTGGCCTGTTGCGTCGCGGTCAAGGCATCGATCACCCCCTGCCGATCCATGCCGATATCCAGATCGATCGCCTTGGCGGCCTCGAACAGGCGGTCCATGTGTTCGTCGAGGAACGCCCAGCGCCCATTGTAGAGGCGCAGCCCCTCCCATACGCCGTCGCCCAGCATGAAACCGCTGTCATAGACGCTGACGGTGGCCTCGGCCTTGGGAACGATCCGGCCGTCCACATAGATGAGGATCTCTTCGTTGCGCGCATCCTCTGCGGCCTGGTGGGTGCTCATTTTTTCGGTCATGGACTCCTCCTGATGGCCGCAAGCTAGTCGGCTGTCGATCCGGGGCCAAGGGGTAAACTCCACTCACCTGAGCGTGACATTCCATGACAGAGGATTGCCCGGTTGACCGTGCTGCGGCAGCGTTCCTGCAAAGGAGTATCGACATGACCCGGCTCGACACGATCAGGCCCCTCGCGCTTTTCCTTCTGCTCACCCTCGCCGCCATCCTGCGCTGCCTGCCCGCCTCGGCGGCGCAACCGGAAACACTGACCGTCGCGGGCGGGTGTTTCTGGTGCGTCGAAGCGGATTTCGAGAAGGTACCCGGCGTGATCGAGGCGGTTTCCGGCTATACCGGCGGCACGGTCAAGAACCCGACCTACAAACAGGTAACGGGCGGCAATACCGGCCATTACGAGGCGGTCCGGATCACCTTCGACCCGGCAAAGGTTTCGCGCGAACGGCTGCTCGACATGTTCTTTCGCTCGATTGATCCCACCGATGCCGGGGGGCAGTTCTGTGACCGGGGCCCTAGCTATCGGACCGCGATTTTCGTCTCTAACAAAGGCGAAAAAGCCATTGCCGAGCAGGCCAAGGCGCGCGCGCAGACGGATCTGGGTCAAAAGATCGTCACGCCGATCCTGTCGGCCTCGGCCTTCTACCCGGCCGAGGCCTATCATCAGGATTACTACAAGGGGACCAAGATCGTCCTCACCCGCTTCGGCCCCAAGCGCCAAGCCAGCGCCTACAAGGCCTACCGCAAGGCCTGTGGCCGCGACGCGCGGGTCAGGCAGCTTTGGGGCGATGCGGCGCCGTTCGCCGGCAGTTAACCCAGCCGGGCCTGCCGCACGTCGTCGAGTAAGGGGATCACATCCGCCGTTCCGTGGCGCGTGACCATGATCGCGGCCGCGCGCATGGCCAGGTCGATCGCCTGCGGCATGGACATCCCCTGATCCATCCCCGCCAGCACATATCCGGTAAAGGTATCACCCGCGCCGGTGGTATCGACCGCCTTGACCTTGTAGGCGGGAAATTCCTGCGATTCCCCTGTGTCAGAGTCGAAATAGCGCACACCTTTCGAGCCGAGCGTAACGATGACCTGCGCCACCGGCAGCTCCGAGGGCGCAAGGCCGGTGGCCTGCTGCAACTGCTCGGCCTCGACCTCGTTGAGGATCAGGAAATCGAGATGGGGCAACAGCGCGCTTACCGCCTCGGCATCAAAGGGCGCCGCGGCGTAGCAGACCTTGAGCCCGCGTTCCCGCCCCATCTGCGCCGCCTCGACCTGGGCATTGGTTTCGTTCTGCATGACCAGAAGATCGCCCGCCTTTGCCCCGGCCAGCGCCTGTTCCAGCTGTTCCACGGCAATTTCCTGGTTGGCGCCAGGAAACAGCACGATCAGGTTTTCGCCCGTCTCTTCGACGGCAATGATCGCGTGACCCGTGGGAACCGTGACCTGCGCCACATGTTCCGTGTCCACGCCATAGTCGGCCAACCGCCCGACCGTCCAGCGCCCATCCGGGCCGACAGCGCCGATATGGTGGACTGTTGCCCCGGCCCGCGCGGCGGCAACGGACATGTTCGCGCCCTTGCCGCCCAGGAAATGCGACAGCTCCGTCGCCGCAAGCGTCTCGCCCGGCCGCGGCAGATGCGGCACGGCATAGACCATGTCCGCATTGATCGAGCCGAGGTTCCAGATCGCCATGACCTAGCCCATCTTGGCCGAGGCCAGAACCGCCATGTTCAGGATGTCATTGGCCGTCGAAACGGTCGAGCAGATCTGGATCGGCTTGTCGACGCCGGTCAGGATCGGACCGATCACCGTCGCCCCGCCCATCTCCTGCATCAGCTTGGTCGAGATCGAGGCCGAGTGCCGCGCCGGGACGATCAGGATGTTCGCCGGGCCGGTCAGGCGCGAGAAGGGATAGGCCTCCTGCGCCTTTACGTTCAGCGCCACGTCAACGGTCATCTCGCCTTCGAACTCGAAATCGACGCCGCGCTGTTCCAGAACCTGCGGGGCCTTGTAGAGCTTCTCGGTGCGCTCCGAGACCGGATAGCCGAAGGTCGAGAAGCTGACGAACGCCACGCGCGGTTCAAGCCCGATGTGGCGGGCCACGGCGGCGGCGCGCTCGGCGATGGTGGCAAGGTCGTTCTCGTCGGGCCATTCATGCACCAGGGTGTCGCCGATCAGAACGATCCGGCCCTTGTGCAGCAAGGCCGTGACCCCCGCCGCCCCATGCGCCGCATCCGCGTCGAAAACGTGATTGATCTGATCGAGGACGTGCCCGGATTTCCGGGTCGCGCCGGTGACCAGCCCGTCGCCATGCCCATGCGCCAGCATCAATGCCGAGAACACGTGCCGGTCGCGTGCGGCCAAGCGGTGAACGTCCTTCTGGTCGAAGCCGCGACGCTGAAGGCGGCGGTAGAGGAAATCCTTGTATTGATCCAGATACGCGGTGTTGGCGGCATTGACGACTTCGATCTCGCGCACCGCGTCGCCCAGGCCGGCAGCCTCGAGCTTGTTCTTCACGTCGTCGGGGCGCCCCACGACCAGCGCCTTGCCGAAGCCGGACCGCTGATACATCACCGCCGCACGCAACACGCGCGGATCGTCGCCCTCGGCAAAGATCATCCGGCTTTGCGCCTTGCGGGCGCGCGCGTTGATGCCCCGCAGGATGCTGGCGGTCGGATCCATCCGCGTCTTGAGGCCCAGCTCATAGGCCTCCATGTCGATGATCGGGCGACGGGCGGCCCCCGTTTCCATCCCGGCCTTGGCCACTGCCGGAGGAATACGGTAGATCAGCCGCGGATCGAAGGGCGTCGGGATGATGTAGTCGCGCCCAAAGCTCAGGTTCCGGCCATAGGCCATCGCCACCTCGTCGGGCACATCTTCGCGGGCCAGATGCGCAAGCGCATGGGCGCAGGCGATCTTCATCTCGTCATTGATGGCGCGGGCGTGGATGTCCAGCGCCCCGCGGAACAGGTAGGGAAAGCCCAGAACGTTGTTGACCTGGTTGGGGTAGTCGCTGCGCCCGGTGGCCACGATCGCGTCCGGCCGGACCTCGTGCGCCTCTTCGGGGGTGATTTCCGGGTCGGGGTTGGCCATGGCGAAGATCACCGGGTTGTCGGCCATGCTTTCGACCATCTCCTGCGTGACCGCGCCCTTGACGGATACGCCCAGGAACACGTCGGCGCCCTTCATGGCCTCTTCCAGCGTGCGCAGTTCGGTCGAAATCGCGTGGGCCGATTTCCACTGGTTCATGCCCTCGGTCCGGCCCTGATAGATCACGCCCTTGGTGTCGCAGACGATGCAGTTCTCGTGCTTGGCACCCATCGCCTTGAGCAGTTCGATACAGGCGATCCCCGCCGCCCCGGCCCCGTTGAGGACGATCTTCACATCCTCGATCTTCTTGCCCGAGATGTGCAGCGCGTTGATCAGCCCCGCCGCACAGATCACCGCCGTGCCGTGCTGGTCGTCGTGAAAGACGGGGATGTCCATCTCTTCCTTCAGGCGCTGTTCGATGATGAAGCACTCGGGCGCCTTGATGTCTTCCAGGTTGATGCCGCCAAAGGTCGGCCCCATCAGCTTGACCGCGCGGCAGAATTCGTCGGGGTCCTCGGTGTCCAGCTCGATGTCGATCGAGTTCACGTCGGCGAAGCGTTTGAACAGGACGGATTTGCCCTCCATCACCGGCTTGCTGCCCAGCGCGCCCAGGTTGCCCAACCCCAGAACCGCCGTCCCGTTCGAGATCACGGCCACAAGGTTGCCCTTGTTGGTATAGTCATAGGCGGTTTCGGGGTTCTCGGCGATGGCTTCGCATGGAACCGCCACGCCCGGGCTGTAGGCCAGCGACAGATCGCGCTGCGTGGTCATGGGAACGGTGGCCTGCACCTCCCACTTGCCGGGGGTGGGTTCCAGGTGAAAGGCCAGCGCCTCTTCTTTGGTGATCTTCGCTTTGGGCATTTTGACGGTCGGTTCCATGACTTCGGGGCTTTCCGCCTCATACCGCAGGCGGGGGCGCGCCTCAACGACTATGCGTTTTCACCTTTCGTCGCGGTTGGGGGATTTGTAAGGTCGCGCCCGGAATACGCCAGAGGGGAGCAGCCTTGTCCAACGTCACGCCGATGATGGCGCAATACCTGGAAATCAAAGAGGCCCACAAAGACGCCCTGCTGTTTTACCGCATGGGCGATTTCTACGAGATGTTCTTCGAGGACGCCGTGAACGCCGCCGAGGCACTGGACATCGCCCTGACCAAGCGCGGCAAGCACAATGGCGAAGACATCCCCATGTGCGGCGTGCCGGTGCATTCGGCCGAAGGCTATCTGCTGACGCTGATCCGCAAGGGCTTTCGCGTGGCGGTCTGCGAACAGATGGAAAGCCCGGCCGAGGCCAAGAAAAGAGGCTCTAAATCGGTGGTAAAGCGCGATGTCGTGCGCCTTGTCACCCCCGGCACCCTGACCGAGGACGCCCTGCTGGAGGCGCGCCGCCACAACTTTCTGGCCGCCTATGCCGAGGTGCGCGACGAGGCCGCGCTGGCCTGGGCCGACATTTCGACCGGGGCGTTTCACGTGATGCCGCTGACCTCGGTGCGCCTCAGCCCCGAGCTGGCCCGGCTGGCCCCGTCCGAGCTGATCGTGGCCGATGGGTCCGAGATGAAACTGCGCGCCACGGTCGACGACCTGGGTATCGCGCTCACCCCGATCGGGCGGGCCAGTTTCGACAGCACTGCGGCAGAAAAACGCATCTGCGGGTTGTTTCACGTGGGCACGCTGGACGCGTTCGGCAGCTTTGGCCGGGCCGAGATCTCGGCCATGGGCGCGCTGATCGACTATCTGGAAATCACGCAAAAGGGCAAACTGCCGCTGCTGCAGACGCCGATGAAGGAATCCGAGGATCGCGTCGTGCAGATAGACGCGGCCACCCGCCGCAACCTCGAACTGACGCGATCCTTGTCGGGCGGGCGGGCCGGATCGCTGCTGTCGGTGGTGGATCGCACGGTGACCCCGGGCGGTGCGCGCCTGTTGGAACAACGCCTGTCCAGCCCCTCGCGCAATCTGGACGTGATCCAGGCGCGGCTGGACGCGGTCGATTTTGCCGCCCAGGACAGCCTGATCGCCGCCGATCTGCGCGAGGCGCTGCGCAAAACGCCCGATCTGGACCGCGCCCTGTCGCGCCTGTCGCTCGAGCGCGGCGGCCCGCGCGACCTGGCCGCCATCCGCAACGGGCTGGCGCAGGCCCAGGCGATTGCCGAAATCTGCGCCGGGCAGGACCTGCCGGTGCTGCTGGCGACCGCGGTGCAGAACCTCGTGGGCTTTGATGATCTGCTCGACCTGCTGGATCAGGCGCTGGTCGCCGACCCGCCGCTGCTGGCACGCGATGGCGGCTTCATCGCGCCGGGTTTCGACGCCGAACTGGACGAGGCCCGCACCCTGCGCGACGAAGGCCGCTCGGTCATTGCCGGGCTGCAACAGAAATACGCCGAACACACCGGCATCGCGTCGCTGAAGATCAAGCACAACAACGTGCTGGGCTATTTCATCGAAACCACGGCCACCCATGCCGAAAAGATGCTGAACCCGCCCCTCAGCGAGACCTACATCCACCGCCAGACCACCGCCAACCAGGTGCGGTTCACCACGGTCGAGCTCAGCGAGATCGAAACCCGCATCCTGAATGCCGGCAACTTGGCGCTTGAGATCGAAAAGCGGCTCTATCAAAGGCTTTCTGACGAGATTCTGGCCCAGGCTGCCCGCCTGAACCAGGCCGCGCGCGGGCTGGCCGAGCTGGACCTGACCACCGCGCTGGCCGATCTGGCGCGGGGCGAGAACTGGTGCCGCCCGCAGGTGGACGGCTCGCGCGCTTTTGATGTCGTTGCAGGCCGCCATCCGGTGGTGGAGCACGCGCTGCGCCAGCAATCGGGCGATGCCTTCATCGCCAATGACTGCGACCTGAGCGCCGAGGACGGCGCCGCCATTTGGCTGCTGACCGGCCCGAACATGGCCGGTAAATCGACCTTCCTGCGCCAGAATGCGCTGATCGCGCTGCTGGCGCAGATGGGCAGTTTCGTCCCGGCCGAGCGCGCGCATATCGGGCTGGTCAGCCAGTTGTTCAGCCGCGTGGGCGCCTCCGACGATCTGGCGCGGGGCCGGTCGACCTTCATGGTCGAGATGGTGGAAACCGCGGCCATTCTGAACCAGGCCGATGACCGGGCGCTGGTGATCCTCGATGAAATCGGACGTGGCACCGCCACCTATGACGGCCTGTCCATCGCCTGGGCCACGCTGGAACATCTGCACGCCGCCAATCGCTGCCGCGCGCTGTTCGCCACCCACTACCACGAGCTGACCGCGCTGGCCGGCAAGCTGGAAGGTGTCGACAACGCCACCGTCGCGGTCAAGGAATGGGACGGCGAAGTGATCTTCCTGCACGAGGTCCACAAGGGCGCCGCCGACCGCTCCTATGGCGTGCAGGTCGCGCAACTGGCGGGCCTGCCCGCCTCGGTCGTCGAGCGCGCGCGTGTGGTTCTGGACCAATTGGAGAAAACCGAACGCGAAGGCGGCAAGCAGAAGGCCCTGATCGACGATCTGCCACTGTTTTCTGCGGCGCCACCGCCGCCGCCCACGCCGAAAACCTCCGCTGTGGACGTGATGCTCAAGGATATCCTGCCGGACGAGCTGACCCCGCGCGAGGCGCTGGACCTGATCTACAAACTGAAAGAGGCGGCCAGAACCTGACCGCCCCTTCATCTTTTCCCAAATACTCTCGCCGAAGTCACGTGCCCTTGGGCGCGTTTCAGCTTGCCGGGGTTGACGACACGCCAACCTGCGCCGGACGCAGCAGGCGGTCATGCAGCATGAACCCTTCGGCCGAAACCTGGATGATCTCGCCTGCCTTGGTGCCCGGCACCGGCGCTTCGAACATGGCTTCATGCAGGTTCGGGTCGAATTTGTCACCGACCTCGGGCGCGATCACCTCGATCCCGTGTTTCTTGAACACGTCCTTCAGCACCCGCATCGTCAGCTCGATCCCCTCGAGCAGACCGGCAGCGACTTCTTTCTGCTCATCCGTCACGGCTTCGAGCGCGCGCTTCATGTTGTCATAGACGGGCAGCATGTCGCGGGCCAGTTTCGAGCCGCCATACTGCTCGGCCTCGCGACGCGCCCGTTCGCCCCGCTTGCGGGCGTTCTCGGCATCGGCCAGAGCGCGCATGAACTTGTCCTTCAGTTCGTCACGCTCGGCGCGCAGCGCGTCCAGCTCCAGCGCCTCTTCGCTGATCTCCGCCAGTTCCTCGGCCAGTTCCTCGGCCTCGGCGGTGGCAATATCGTCCAGAAATTCTTCGTTCTTCGGCTCTGCCATTTCTCTACCTCTAGCTCCGGTCGGAAATCAGCTTGCCGACCAGTTGTGCCGTATAATCCACGATCGGCACGATCCGTCCGTAATTCAGACGCGTCGGGCCGATGACGCCCACGGCGCCAATAATCTTCCGATCCGCGTTCATATATGGAGAGACCACCAAAGAGGAACCCGAAAGTGAGAAAAGTTTGTTCTCCGAGCCGATAAAAATGCGCACCCCCTCGCCTTCCTCGGTCAATTCGAGGAATTCGGCGATATCCCGCTTGCGTTCCAGGTCGTCAAACAGGGTGCGGATACGCTCCAGTTCTTCTTCCTGACCGGTCTCTGCCAACAGATTCGCCCGCCCGCGCACGATCAGGCGGGCCGAGTCCTCGCCCTCTCTGTCCCAGACGGCCAGCCCGCTTTCCACCATCTCGCGCGCAAGCTCGTCGATCTCCTGACGGCGGGCCGCGATTTCGGTCTGGATGATCCGGCGCACCTCGGTCAGCGTCCGCCCCTCGATGAGGGCATTCAGGAAATTGGCCGCCTCGCGCATGGAACTCGGCGTCTGTCCCGGCGGCGGGGTGAACAGCCGGTTCTCGACATGGCCATCGGCAAAGACCAGAACCACCAGCGCCCGGTCATGGGCAAGCGACACGAACTCGATATGCCGGATTTCGGCCTCGTGCTTGGGCGTCAGCACCAGAGACGCCCCATGTGTCACCCGCGACAAGGCCGATCCGACACGATCCAGCATGCCGCCGACGTCGCCGGCATTGTCGCCCAGGGTCTCGTCCAGCTTTTTGCGGTCATCGGCGTTCAGATCGCCGACCTCCAGCAGGCCGTCCACGAACATGCGCAGGCCCATCTGCGTCGGAACCCGCCCCGCGCTGACATGCGGGCTGTTCAGAAGCCCGAGAAACTCCAGGTCCTGCATCACGTTGCGAACCGTGGCGGCGCTGACCTTCTCGCTCATGGCGCGGGTCAGAGTGCGGCTGCCGACCGGTTCGCCGCTGTCGAGGTAGCTCTCGACGATCAACCGGAACACTTCCCGTGACCGGTCGTTCATTTCGTCCAGAATCTTGCTCGCTTCGCTCATCGCCAGTTCCTCGTTGCGGCCCATTAAATCTCAGGCCACGGTAAGGTCAATCGGGGTTGCATCATCAGGCCGCCGGGCGGTATCCCCAACCCAGCTAACAAAGGATTTCCCATGCGACCCTCTGGACGAGATTTAAGCGAAATGCGCCCGGTTTCAATCGAGACCGGTTTCACGAAACATGCCGAAGGCTCGTGCCTGATCAAGATCGGCGACACCCATGTGCTTTGCACCGCCACGATCGAGGACCGGGTTCCGCCCTTCATCAAGGGATCGGGGCTGGGCTGGGTGACGGCCGAATACGGCATGCTGCCGCGCGCGACCAACACCCGGATGCGTCGCGAGGCGTCGGCCGGCAAGCAGGGCGGTCGCACGGTCGAGATCCAGCGCCTGATCGGCCGCGCCCTGCGGGCCGGCGTCGATCGCGTGGCCCTTGGCGAACGCCAGATCACCGTGGACTGCGACGTGATCCAGGCCGACGGCGGCACCCGCTGCGCCGCGATCACCGGCGGCTGGGTGGCGCTGCGTCTGGCGGTGAACAAGCTGATGAAGGCCGGCGACGTGATCTCCGATCCGCTGCTCGATCCGGTCGCCGCCGTGTCCTGCGGCATCTATGCCGGCCAGCCGGTTCTGGATCTCGATTACCCCGAGGACAGCGAGGCCGGCGTCGACGGCAATTTCATCATGACCGGCTCGGGCAAGCTGATCGAGGTGCAGATGAGCGCCGAGGGTTCCGTTTTCTCGCGGGACCAGATGGACCAGCTGCTGACCCTCGCCGAAAAAGGCGTCGGGGAACTGGTCGCCGCACAAAAGGCCGCCACCGCATGACCCGCCGGTTCGAGGGCGACACGCTGCTGGTGGCGACCCACAACAAGGGAAAACTCGAGGAGATGGCGCATCTCCTCGCACCTTTCGGCGTCAAGGTGGTCGGCGCAGGTGAAATGAACCTGCCGGAGCCCGAGGAAACCGAAGAAACCTTTGTCGGAAATGCCCGGATCAAGGCGCATTCCGCCGCCAGGGCCACCGGCCTGCCGGCTCTGTCGGATGATTCCGGCATTACCATCGACGCGCTGGACGGCGCCCCCGGGGTTCACACCGCCGATTGGGCCGAAACCGGCCAAGGGCGTGACTTCCTGATGGCGATGACCCGCGCCCATGAAGAACTGGAGGCGAAAAACGCGCCCCACCCCCGCACCGCCCAGTTCCGCTGCACCTTGGTTCTGGCCTGGCCCGACGGGCATGACGAGGTGTTCGAAGGCGTGGCGCCCGGCCATCTGGTCTGGCCGATCCGGGGGGCCGAAGGGTTCGGCTATGATCCGATGTTCGTCCCCGAAGGCTATGACCAGACCTTTGCCGAGATGGACCGGTGGGAAAAGAACAAGATCAGCCATCGCGCGAAAGCGGTGGAGAAATTCGTGAAGGGCTGTTTTGGCGGATGATTGGCGCAACGGGGGCTTTGGCCTGTATATGCACTGGCCGTTTTGCGAGGCCAAGTGCCCCTATTGCGACTTCAACAGCCATGTTTCAAAAAATATAGAACAAAAACAATGGCTTATGTCATATCTCGCCGAACTGGAACGCGCGGCGGCCGAAACCCCCGACCGTGTCCTGAACACGATATTCTTCGGCGGGGGAACGCCCTCTCTGATGGATCCCGAAACCGTTGCCGCCATCATCGACGCGGCGCGGTCGCTGTGGCGCCCGGCCAATGACATGGAAATCACCCTCGAGGCCAATCCCGGATCGGTCGAGGCCGGACGCTTTGCCGCCTATCGCGACGCAGGCGTGAACCGGGTTTCGATGGGCATTCAGGCCCTGAACGACGAAGACCTGCGCCGTCTGGGGCGGATTCACACCGTGGCCGAGGCCCGCGCCGCCTTTGACATCGCGCGCGACTGTTTCGACCGCGTCAGCTTTGACCTGATCTATGCCAGACAGCACCAGACGGTCGCGGCATGGCGGGCGGAACTGACCGAAGCCCTGTCGATGTCGATCGATCATCTGTCTCTGTATCAGCTCACCATCGAGGACGGCACCGCGTTCGGTGACCGCTATGCCGTCGGAAAACTGCGCGGCCTGCCCGAGGACGACAGCGCCGCCGACATGTATCTGGCCACGCAGGAGATCTGCGAGGCGCATGGCATGCCAGCCTACGAGGTATCGAACCACGCGCGGCCCGGAGCCGAATCGCGCCACAACCTGATCTACTGGCGCTATGGCGACTATGTCGGGATCGGCCCCGGCGCGCATGGCCGTCTGACCATCGGCGGCCGAAAGTTCGCAACCGAAACCCACCTGTCGCCAACATCTTGGCTGGCGGCGGTCGCAGAGGGTACCGGCGAGTCGGTCCGTTTCGAATTGTCACGTCAGGATCAGGCAAACGAATACCTCATGATCGGTATGAGGATTGTGGAAGGACTAGATATTGAGAGATTCGAGCGTTTGTCCAGTGCCCCACTGCCAGCCAATAAGCTGGATCACTTGACGGAACTGGGCATGATCGAAACCGATCACAACCGTATCCGGGCGACCCCAGACGGTCGAGCTGTCCTGAACGCGGTCATCCGCGAATTGCTGGCGGATTGAACGATGCAGTTTCTCTGGGCCGGATTGGGATTGATCTGCGTCGCTCTGGCGTTCATGGGCGTCTTTCTCCCGCTTCTGCCGACCGTTCCCTTCCTTCTGCTGGCGGCCTTCTTTTTCGCCCGATCCTCGTCCCGGCTGCACACCTGGCTTTTGACGCACCGGGTCTTTGGTCCGCTTATCCTGGACTGGCAGACCAACCGCGCCATAAATCCGCGCGCAAAAAAGGCGGCAACCCTGTCGATCGCCGCCGTTCTGGTGATTTCCTACGTCTTCAATGCGCCGGTTTTCGTTCTGATCTTTCAGGCCATCATCCTCAGCGGCGTCCTGATCTTCATCTGGTCGCGTCCTAACGGCTGAGCTTGGCGCAGAGATCGTCCAGCTGATCGAGGTTCTCGTAGGTCAAGACCACCTGCCCGGTCTCGGTGCCCGGCTTGTGGTTGATCACGACCTTCATCGCCAGAATGGCCGACAGATCCTTTTCCAGCGCCCGTGTATCCGCATCCTTTGCAGAAGACGGCGAACTGGAACGCGCAGGCCCCGCTTCACCCCCACGGTTCTGTTGTTTTTTCACCAAGGCCTCGGTCTGGCGAACAGACAACCCATCCCGAACGACGATTCGGGCCAGTTCAGACGGGTTTTCCGCCGTGATCAGGGCGCGTGCGTGGCCTGCAGACAGCTTTCCCTCGACGACAAGCGCCTGAACGTCCTTCGGCAAGGACAAGAGACGCAGCAGGTTCGCGATATGGCTGCGGCTTTTGCCCAAGGCCTCCGCGAGTTTTTCCTGCGTATGGCCGAATCGTTCCATCAACTGCTTGTAGCCGGCCGCCTCTTCGACCGCATTCAGGTCGGCCCGCTGAATATTCTCGATGATCGCGACCTCGAGAACCTCGGTATCGTCGAATTCCCGCACGAGAACCGGGATTTCATGCAATTGCGCCAACTGCGCCGCGCGCCAACGGCGCTCGCCGGCAACGATCTCATACTCTCCACCCGCCACCGGGCGCACGATCAGCGGCTGAATGATACCCTTTTCCTTGATCGAGGCGGCCAGCTCATCAAGCTGATCCTGCGAAAACGTCCGGCGCGGCTGATTGGGGTTGGCCCTGACCTTTTCGATCGGAACCCGCATGTCGGGGCGTCTGGGTTCAACCGAAGCCGCCGCGGTATCCTGTGCAACATCCGCCATCAGCGCGGACAGCCCCCGGCCCAATCCCCTCGATTTGCCTTTCTTGACGCTCACCTCAGCCCCCTATCCGCCGTTCAAGCGGCCATTTTCCTGTGTTTCTGCAACATTTCGCGTGCCAGATGCCTGTAGGCCATCGCGCCCAAAGAGCCCGAGTCGTATTGCAGAACCGGTAACGCGTAGGATGGCGCTTCGCTGACCCGGACATTCCTGGGTATCTTGGTTTTAAATACCATCTCTCCCAGATTGTCACGGGCGTCTTTCTCGACCTGACGGGACAAGTTGTTGCGGTTGTCGAACATAGTCAACACAACACCTTCGATTCTCAGGTCCGGATTGGCGGTCTGCCGGACCTCGCGAACCGTCAACATCAGCTGCGACAACCCCTCCAAGGCGAAGAACTCGCTTTGCAGCGGAATAAGGACTGAATCGGCCGCAACCATTGCGTTCACCGTCAACAGGTTCAGCGACGGCGGGCAGTCGATCAGGATATAATCGAACCGAAACGCGTCCATCCCGGTTTGCCGCAAGGCATCGTGCAGCAGAAAACTGCGCTTTTCGTTCGAAATCAGCTCGATATCCGCCGAGCTGAGATCCACCGTTGAGGGAATGATGTAAAGCCCGTCGATCTCGGTCTCTTGAATGACCGCCTCCAGCAGTGCGTCGTCGATCACCAGGTCATAAGTCGTCCAGTCCCGGTCCTCGACGCCCAATCCCGTGGACGCGTTGCCTTGCGGATCCAGGTCCACGACCAGCACCCGGCAACCACACTCGACCAGCCCCGCCGCAAGGTTGATCGCCGTCGTGGTCTTTCCCACGCCGCCCTTCTGGTTCGCAACCGCTACGATCCGGGGGGCCGAAGGACGGGACAGATCAACCACGTGACACTCCTTTGATTTTCAGGATAACCGCCTGGGGCTCCGTTAAACTAGTAATCGGCTCGGCGGCGAAATTCCATTGTTTGCGCGCTTCGGCGACCTCTTTTTCCCATGTGGCGCCTTTCGGAAACAGCGCCACGCCGGTATCCCGCAAATGCCTGTCGCAATAGGACAAAAGAACCGTCAGATCCGCCAGGGCCCGAGCCGAAAGAATGTCTGCCTCCAAGGGGGCGATCTTCTCGATTCGCCGACTCAGGACCGTGCATTTCGCTCTGCACTCGCGCGCGGCACTGCGAAGAAACGCCGCTTTTCTCTGGTCGCTTTCGACAAGCGTGAAATGGGCGTCCGGGGCTTCCTCTGCAGCCATGATTGCGCAAACCATTCCAGGAAAGCCGCCACCGCTGCCCAGGTCCACCCAATGACCCTTTGCCTCGACACAACGGAAAACCTGAACGGAATCAAGTATGTGTCGGGTCCATAAATCTTTCAGACTGTTTCGGGAGACAAGGTTGATCCGTGGGTTCCACCGCTCCAGCAGCGTGGCGAAAACCGTCAGGCGATCGAATGTTTCACGTGAAACATCGAGATCGGAAAACCCGGCGAGTTGTTCCGGTGTCATGCGTTGCGCACCTTCAGATCTCGCCTGAGGCGCGCCAGAATCAAGGTAAGCGCCGCCGGAGTAACCCCCTCAACACGGCCGGCCTGTGCAATATTGCCCGGCCTCGCGAGGGATAGCTTCTGCTTCACCTCGTTTGACAGCCCTTCCAGCGAATCATAATCGAAATCGTCTGGGATTTCATAGGCTTCATCCCTCTTCATCGCTTCGACATCCCGCTGCTGCCGCGCGATGTAGTTCGCATACATCGCATCCCGCTCCAGCTGCCGGCGGATCTCTTCATCCACGTCCGACAATCCTTCGATCAGGGGAATCAGGTGCTCGAACTCCACTTTCGGGAAGGCCAGAAGGGCC
This sequence comes from Ruegeria marisrubri, assembly GCF_001507595.1. Taxonomy (GTDB): domain Bacteria; phylum Pseudomonadota; class Alphaproteobacteria; order Rhodobacterales; family Rhodobacteraceae; genus Ruegeria; species Ruegeria marisrubri. The sequence continues at coordinate 221,660 of NZ_LQBQ01000023.1, read as the reverse complement.
ATTCCGTCCCGCCGCGTTCCGTCCTGGTTGACCTCGATGCCAACCTCCCGAATCTGACGCGGCGTGTATGTTTCAGCCGTCAGACGGGCCTTGGCCGCCTCCAATCGCTCCATTTTCACGGAAAATTCGGCCTTTCGCGCCTCTTCGACGCAGCCAATCGAAATCCCGGTCGGCGTCAGTCTTTGGTCGGCATTGTCGGCGCGCAGCGACAAGCGGAATTCGGCCCGCGAGGTGAACATTCGATATGGCTCGGCGACTCCTCGCGTCGTCAGATCGTCAATCATGACGCCGATATAGCTGTTCGATCGCGTGAAATGCAGCGGATCGGCCCCCCTGACCTCCAAGGCCGCATTGAGCCCCGCGACCAATCCCTGCGCGGCAGCCTCCTCATAGCCCGTCGTGCCGTTGATCTGACCAGCCAGGTAAAGGCCCGGGATCTGCGGCAAGGACAGGCGCGGCGTCAGAATGCGCGGATCGAAATAGTCGTACTCGATCGCGTAACCCGGCTGCAGAATTTCCGCGTTTTCCAATCCCTTGATCGACCGGACATATTCCAGCTGGACGTCTTCCGGCAGAGAGGTCGAAATCCCGTTCGGATAGACCGTGTGGTCATTCACGCCTTCGGGCTCCAGAAACACCTGATGCGAGTCCTTGTCGGCAAAACGGACGATCTTATCTTCGATCGATGGACAATATCTTGGGCCTACCCCTTCGATATGCCCACCATACATGGCCGACCGGGACAGGTTCTGTTCGATGATCTCATGCGTTCTGGCATTGGTATGCGTGATTCCGCAGGCGATCTGAGGCGCGACGACGGACCTGGACATGAACGAGAACAGCGTCGGCTCTTCGTCCCCTTCCTGGCGTTCCAGGACCGACCAGTCGATGGTTCGCCCATCCAGCCGCGGGGGTGTTCCTGTCTTGAGGCGCGCGGTCGGCAGATCGAAACTGTCCAGCCGCTCGGCCAATCTGACCGAAGGCCGGTCTCCCATGCGTCCACCCGGGCGCGAAACATCGCCGATATGAATGACGCCACGCAAGAAGGTCCCCGAGGTCAGGATCACCGTTTTCGCTGGAATTTCCGAGCCATCTGCCAGAATCACACCCGCAACTCGATCTCCCGCCATCAGGAAGTCGGTCACCTCTCCGGTGATGATCGACAGATTCGGACGACCAACGGTTTCCTGCAACATCGCCGCGCGATAAAGCGCGCGGTCGGCCTGTGCCCGCGGCCCCTGCACGGCCGGGCCCTTTCTGCGGTTGAGCAGGCGGAACTGGATGCCGGCGCGGTCGGCGACCCGGCCCATGACGCCATCCATGGCATCGATCTCGCGGACCAGATGCCCTTTTCCCAGGCCGCCAATCGCCGGGTTGCAGGACATCACGCCGATGTCGTTTTCCGACAGGGTGATCAGCGCGGTTTGCGCACCCATCCTGGCAGCGGCATGCGCCGCCTCGGTTCCGGCATGGCCGGCCCCGATCACCGCGACATCGAATTGTGAATGTTTCACGTGAAACACTCCTTACTTCCCGAGGCAGAAACTTGCGAAAATCTCGTCCAGCAAGTTCTCGACATCTATTCTGCCCACCAGTGATTCCAAGGCCCGGATCGCTGTTCTCAGCTCTTCTGCGGCGATATCATACATATCCGGCCCGGATTCCAGAACGCCTAACCCCTCGCCCAAGGCCGTCAGCGCCTTTTTCATCGCTTGCCGATGCCGTTCCCGCGTCGCAATACCAGAAGTTGTGGTTCTTTCGGTCAGAACACACGAAATCTGGGAAATCAGCCGATCTATCCCCGCACCGGTCTGCCCGGAAATCGCGTTTCCCGCCTCGTCGCGCAAATCGGCTTTTGGCAGAACATGGATATCGCCGTCCTGAAAGGCGATTCCAAGCCCATCCACCGTCTCTGCCAGAAAGACCCGCAGATCCGCCGATTCCGCCCTTTGACGTGCCAGGGCGATTCCCAGGCCTTCGACATGATCGCTGGTCTCACGCAGTCCGGCGGTGTCCAGCAGCGTGACAGGCAGGCCAGCAAGGTCCATGCGAACCTCGATCACATCCCGCGTCGTTCCGGCATATTCCGACGTAATGGCCGCCTCGCGCCCGGCCAGAGCGTTGAGAAGCGTGGATTTCCCCGCATTCGGCGGGCCGACGATGGCAACCTCGAACCCGGTCCGGATCCGCTCGGCGATCCTGACCCCAGCCACCTCGCGCTCCAGATCGGCCATGACGCCGGAAACCAGAGACCGCACTTCGGGGGTGACGTCGGTAGGCACTTCCTCGTCGGCAAAATCAATCACCGCCTCCAGAAGCGACGCGGCGCGGATCAGATCCTTGCGCCAGCGCTCGGCGAGCTGCCCGAGTTCGCCAGCCAGAACCGCCTGCGCCTGCCGGCGCTGCGCCTCGGTTTCCGCGTCGATCAGATCGGCCAGGCCTTCGACCTGCGCCAGGTCCATCTTGCCGTTCTCCAGCGCCCGGCGCGTGAACTCTCCGGGTTCGGCCATGCGCACCCCGTCCAGTTCCGACAGGCAGCGCAGAACAGCGTTCACCGCGGCGGTGCTGCCGTGGATCTGCAACTCCGCCACATCCTCGCCGGTAAAGCTCGCAGGCGCCTGAAAGGTCAGAACCAGGCCTTCGTCCAACCTTTCGCCGTCCGGTGCCCTCAGGGTACGCAGATGCATCCCGCGGCCCTTCAGGCCCGGTCCGGCAAGCACGGCGGCCGCCTCATGCGCCTGGGGGCCAGAGAGGCGTATCACCGCCACCCCTGCCTTGCCCTGCGCGCTGGCCAAGGCAAAGATCGTGTCCATTCGAAGGCCTCGCCTATGTCCCGAGACGGCCTCAGGTGTTCATCGAATCGAAGAACTCGGAGTTGGTCTTGGTCTGTTTCAGTTTCGACAGCAGGAACTCGATCGCGTCGGTGGTGCCCATCGGGTTGAGGATCCGGCGCAGCACGAAGGTCTTCTGCAGATCGGCCTTGTTGACCAGCAGGTCCTCTTTCCGGGTGCCCGACTTGAGAATGTCGATGGCCGGGAAGACGCGCTTGTCGGCGATCTTGCGGTCCAGAACGATTTCCGAGTTGCCGGTGCCCTTGAACTCTTCGAAGATCACCTCGTCCATCCGGCTGCCGGTGTCGATCAGCGCGGTGGCGATGATGGTCAGCGAACCGCCCTCTTCGATGTTCCGGGCCGCGCCAAAGAACCGCTTGGGCCGCTGCAGCGCGTTGGCGTCCACACCGCCGGTCAGAACCTTGCCCGAGGACGGCACCACGGTGTTGAAGGCCCTACCAAGTCTTGTGATCGAGTCGAGAAGGATAACAACATCTCGTTTATGCTCGACCAGACGCTTGGCTTTTTCGATCACCATTTCCGACACGGCCACGTGGCGCGACGCCGGTTCGTCAAAGGTCGAGGACACCACCTCGCCCTTCACCGAGCGCTGCATGTCGGTCACCTCTTCGGGGCGTTCGTCGATCAGCAGGACGATCAGGTAGCACTCAGGATGGTTCTTTTCGATCGAGTGCGCGATGTTCTGCAGGATCACCGTCTTACCGGTCCGCGGCGGCGCCACGATCAGCGAACGCTGGCCCTTGCCGATCGGCGCCACCAGGTCGATGACCCGGGCCGACTTGTCCTTGATGGTGGGATCCTCGATCTCCATCTTCAGCCGCTCGTTGGGATAGAGAGGCGTCAGGTTGTCGAACAGGATCTTGTGCTTGGCCTTTTCCGGGTCCTCGAAGTTGATCTTGGTGACCTTGGTCAGCGCGAAGTAGCGCTCGTTCTCTTCGGGGGCCTTGATCTCGCCTTCGACCGTATCGCCGGTGCGCAGCGAATACTGGCGGATCATCTCGGGCGAGACGTAGATGTCATCCGGGCCGGGCAGATAGTTCGCCTCGGGAGAGCGCAGGAACCCGAAGCCGTCCTGCAGCACCTCAAGCACGCCGTCACCGCCCACGGTCCAGCCCTCATCCGCGCGTTCGCGCAGAATCTGGAACATCATCTCGCCCTTGCGCATGGTCGAGGCGTTTTCGATCTCGAGCTCTTCGGCCATGGCCAGAAGGTCTTGCGGGCTCTTCGCCTTGAGATCGGACAGGTTCAGGGTTTCGGTTGTCATGATGATAAGACCCTTGGCCGCAGGTTCAGCGGCATGGATGAGAATTTCGAACAGGAAGACACATCGCCCGGACGGGCGCGTTCCTCCCTACATAAGAGAGCGCAGGCGCGGAGTCAAACCCGGCTCAGAACTTCACGATGACCGCCAGAACGATCACGATCATCAAAACGGTCGGAACCTCGTTCATCATGCGATACTGGCGGCCTGACAGCCTGTTGCGCCCTTCCAGGAAATCCTTGCGCCGCGCCATCAGCCAGTGATGGAACCAGGTCATCGCGATCACGGCTGCCCCCTTGGCCCAGGGCCACGCCCATTGCCAGTCCACGATGCCCGGCGTGAAGACCATGATCAGCCCGCAAGCCCAGGATACGACCATCGCCGGGCGCATGATCACCCGCAAAAGCTTCTCTTCCATTTCAAGGAAGATCCTGGGCGCGCCTTCGACCTTCTGCGCCTGCTCGACATGATAGACATACAGCCTGGGCAGATAGAACAGACCGGCCATCCACGAGATCACGGCCATGACATGGAGCGACTTCACCCAAGGGTACAGCGTGTAAAGAAGGTCGGTCATCCGGGATCTCTCGTTTGGACAGGCCCTCCCTAATAAAAAAGAAAGAAAAGAAAAAGGATGATGGTTTTGTAGGGGGGACAAAATCCGTGGATTACTTTTTTGTCGGCAGGTTTTCCCCAGGTGGACGAGCCGGCCGGGCGATTTCCCCGGCATGTTGAAGAACCAATCAAAGGTATTGAAAAACAATAACTTATACGGTTGATAGCTCCGCTTTTCCGTGGATAACTCGTGGACAGTTTTCGAGTATCCTCTTTTTCCAGAATGGCCGAGTTATCCTTGTCCCGTATGGGCGGATACAGAGCGACTCGAGCATCAATTTCCCGAAAACGCCGGGGTTGCGTGTCAACCGGAAAACCATACAAACCGTTCTGGACCGTTCATTCACTTGCCCACGGGGTTTTCCACATGTCTGTCCCTCTGATCCTCGCTTCGGGGTCCGAGATCCGCGCCCGGCTGCTGCGAAACGCGGCGGTGCCGTTCACCAAAGAGGTGCCGCGCGTGGACGAGGATACCGCAAAACGCGCCCTGATCGCCGAAAACGCGTCACCGCGCGACATCGCCGATGCCCTGGCCGAGCTGAAGGCGCGCAAGATCAGCGACAAGACCCCCGGTGCGATGGTTCTGGGGTGCGATCAGGTTCTCGATTTCGAAGGCAGCCTGCTGTCGAAACCGGAAAGCCCCGAGGCGGCCCTGGAGCAGCTCAAGGCAATGCGCGGCAAGCGCCACATGCTGCTGTCCGCCGCGGTCATCTATCGAAACGGTGAACCGCTTTGGCGGCATGTCGGACAAGTGCGCCTGCGGATGCGCGACAGTTCGGACGCCTATCTGCAAGGCTACGTGGCCCGCAACTGGGACAGCATCCGCCACGCGGTCGGCGCCTACAAGCTCGAGGAAGAAGGCGTGCGCCTGTTCACCAGCATTGACGGGGACTACTTTAACGTTTTGGGTATGCCCCTGCTGGAGCTGCTTCATTTCCTGACCTTGCAGGGGGTAATCGACCAATGACAGAGAACCGGATCCCTTTGGCCGGCGTGATCGGGCATCCGATTGCGCATTCCAGGTCCCCCAAGGTGCATGGGCATTGGCTGAAGACATACGGTCTGGCGGGCCATTACATCCCGATGGACGTGGCGCCCGAGGATCTCGAACAGGTTCTGCGCACCTTGCCCAAGGCCGGGTTCGTCGGCGCAAACGTCACGGTTCCCCACAAAGAGGCCGCCCTGCGGATCGCCGATACCGTCACCGAGCAGGCAAGCCGGATCGGCGCGGCGAATACGCTGACTTTCGCAAGCGACGGAACGATCCGGGCCGACAACACCGATGGGTACGGCTTCATGGAAAACCTCCGCAGCGGCGCGCCGGACTGGAACCCCAAAGACGGGCCCGCGGTGATTTTCGGGGCCGGAGGCGCGGCTCGGGCCGTGATCGCGGCGTTGATCGAGGCCGGCGTGCCTGAAATCCTGCTGACCAACCGAACCCGCGCCCGCGCCGAGCAGTTGCAGCAGGAATTCGGAGATACCATCACCGTTGTCGATTGGGTGCAGGCCGGAAACGTGGTCGAGGATGCGGAACTTGTCGTCAACACCACCTCGCTGGGCATGGTCGGTCAGCCGGAACTGCGCGTGCCCCTGGATGGGCTGCAACCCGGCGCCGTTGTCACGGACCTGGTCTATACGCCGTTGCAAACCCGGCTTCTGCGCGAGGCGGAAGAGGCGGGGTGCATTGCCGTCGATGGTCTGGGCATGTTGCTGCACCAGGCGGTTCCCGGTTTCGAAAGCTGGTTCGGCAAACGGCCCGACGTCGATGACGCAACCCGGGCGGCGGCGCTGGCATGAGTTTCGCGCTTGGCCTGACGGGCTCGATCGGCATGGGCAAAAGCACCACGGCGCAGATGTTCGTGGACGAGGGCTGCGCCCTTTGGGACGCGGATGCGGCCGTGCACCGGCTTTATGCGCCCGGCGGTGCCGCGGTCGAGCCCATGCGCGCCGCCTTCCCCGAAGCGATCGAAGATGGCGCCGTCAGCCGCGCGGCCCTGAAGCGCATCATTTCCCAGGACCCCGCGGCGCTGAAGACCATCGAGGCGATCGTGCATCCGCTGGTGGCTCAGGACCGGGCGGCGTTCCGGGCCAATGCCAAGGCCGACATCATCGTCTTCGACATTCCCCTGCTGTTCGAGACCGGGGGCGACGCGGCAATGGATGCGGTGGCCTGCGTCACCGTCCCGCCGGAGGTGCAGAAGGAACGGGTCATGGCCCGCGGCACCATGACCGAAGAGCAGTTCGAGCAGATCCGCGCCAAGCAGATGCCGAACGCGGGAAAATGCGCCCGGGCTGATTTCGTCATCGAAACCGACACTCTGGACCATGCCCGCCAGCAGGTGCAGGATATCGTCAGGCAGATAAGAGCAGGACTGGCAGATGCGTGAGATTGTTCTTGATACGGAAACGACCGGTTTCGAACCCGAGAACGGCGACCGCATCGTCGAGATCGGCGCGGTCGAGCTGTGGAACCACGTGGCCACCGGTGAAACCTACCACCAATACATCAATCCCGAACGCTCGATGCCGGCCGAGGCCTTTGGCGTGCACGGCATCGGCCCCGACCTGCTGGAGCCGCCGCAGACCCCCGAACCGGGTCAGGTGACGCTGAAGGACAAGCCGGTCTTCGCGCAGATCGGTCAGGCGTTCCGCGACTTCGTGGGGGATGCAAAGCTGATCATCCACAACGCCGCCTTCGACATGAAGTTCCTCAATGCGGAACTCGGCTGGATCGGCCTGCCGCTGATCCCGATGGCGCAGGCGGTGGACACGCTTGCCATTGCACGCAGGAGGTTTCCCGGCTCGCCGGCCTCGCTGGATGCGCTGTGCCGCCGGTTCAACATCGACAACTCGAACCGGGTGCTGCACGGGGCGCTTCTCGACTCCGAGATCCTGGCCGAGGTCTATCTGGAACTGATCGGCGGGCGCCAGCCGGATTTCGGCCTGTCGGCGGTTGCCACGACCGATACCGCCGATGCGGGTCAGGTCTGGCGTCCCACCGCCCGGCCAAACCCTCTGCCCTCGCGGATCACCGACGAGGAACGCGCGGCGCATGACGCCTTTGTCGAGAAACTGGGGGAAAAAGCCCTGTGGAACCGCGCCTGACACCCGTCAGGCGCGGCCCTTGTGATCAGGCTTCGGATTTTTGGGCCTGCGCGGCCTGCCGGCGCAGCAATTCGTTGCGGTAAAGCTGCACGAAATCGATCGTGTCCAGATTGACCGGCGGATAGCCGCCGTCGCGGGTGATGTCGCTGACGATCCGGCGCAGGAACGGGAACAGCATCCGCGGGCATTCGATCAGCAGGAACGGGTGCAGCTGGTCTTCCGGCACGCCTTCCACGTGGAACAGGCCGCAATAGTCGATCTCGAGCAGGAACAGAACGTCTTCCATCCCCTTGGCCTTGGATTTCAGGTTCAGCTTGATCGACACCTCGTATTGATGCTCGGCCTGGCGCTTCTTGGCATCCAGGTTCACCTGAACCGTGATCTCGGGCTGGACCTCGCCCGAGACGCCCTTCTGCGCCATCACGTTTTCAAAGGACATGTCGCGGATGAACTGCCCCAATACACGCATCTGAACCTGCGGGGGTTGGCTGGCCGCCTTGTTTTCTGCGGCGGTTTCTTCAGTCATGGATCAACTCCGGGTTTGAAAATCGTCCTTGCTTAGCAACTTGGGCGCGGCACCTCAATGCCGGTGCGGTCCTTCGACCCAGCCCGAGGGTTTTCCGGGCTCACGGCCCGGGTGCACCTCGGTGAATTCGCCGTCGATGATGTCACCCTGGTCGAACGGATCGCGCCGGGCATGAAACTGGGCAGCGGAACCCATCTGAAATTGGGTGACGGTCACCCGCGACCGCAGATAGCGGAACACCGCCACCCGCACGCCCGGTATCAGCAGGGCAAAGCCCACGGCGTCGGTGAAAAACCCCGGCGTCAGAAGAAGCGCACCGGAAAACAGGATCATGGCGCCATGGGCCAGCGGCTCGGTCGGGTCGTCCAACTCGTTGAACGCCCGCTGCAACTGGCCCAGCGCCATGCGCCCTTGCGTCCTGACCAGCCAGGTGCCCAGGATCGCGGTCAGCACCACGATCGCCAGCGTCGGCCACAGCCCGATCAGGCCGCCGACCTGGATGAACAGGGCGATCTCGATGATCGGGACCAGCAAAAAGGCCAGAAACAGGTACATTCAGCTTATCCTTTCCTTCGTGTCGGACGGTGGACTTGCCCCCGACTGTCCCCTACATAGTGACACGAGGCCCTTTCTACAAAGTCTCGGTTCGGAAAAGAGGACGAAATGAACTCACCCCTGATCCAGCTTCTGGTGCTGGCTGGCATTGCCATCTTCCTGATCCTGCGCCTGAGAAGCGTTCTGGGCACCCGCGAGGGGTTCGAGAAACCGCCCCTGCCGCAACAGCCCGCTGGCACCAAGCGTCGGGACTTCGAGGTGATCGAAGGCGGGCCGGATCAGGACATCATCGACCACGTGCCCGAAGACAGCCCGCAGGCGCAGGCCCTTGCGGCGATGAAGCGGGTCGAGCCAAGCTTCTCGGTCACCGAGTTCGTGCAGGGCGCGCGCGGGGCCTACGAGATGATCGTCATGGCCTATGAGCGCGGCAACCTGGACGAGATCCAGCCCTTCCTGTCGGAAGAGGTTTTCGAAACCTTCGTCGCCGGCGTCGCCGCGCGCGAGGATCAAGGCCTGACCATCGAGGCCGAGTTCATCGGCATCCGCGAAACCGCGCTGACGGACGTCAAGTTCGACAAGGACACCAACCGGGCCGAAATCACCATGCGCTTCGTGGGCGAACTGACCTCGGTCGTGCGTGACGCCAGCGGCGAAATCGTCGAAGGCAGCCCGAACACCGTCAAGCGCCAGAAGGACAGCTGGACCTTCGCCCGCGTCATGGGCTCTGACGATCCGAACTGGCTGCTTGTCGCAACGGACGCATGATTGCCGCGCTCCGGTCGCTTTTTCCGGCAGGAGCCGTCACGGCCGCCGCAAGCGACGCCGGGGCCCGGGTCATGCAAACCGACCTGACCTGTGACGACCCGAAGGGCTGGGCTGCGGCCCTGTCGGCTTTCCCTGACACCTGTGGTGACCCCGTCGGCAAAGCGGCCGTCCTTCCGGGGGGACCGGTCCGGGGGCGCGTGTTGCCGTCGGGTCCAGGGGGCCAGGCGCCGACGACGGAAGGCTCCTGATGACACGGCGGCGACTGACGGCAGAGGAGATCGAGCTGTGGCGCAAGGTGGCGCGGCAGGCCGACCGGCTGCACCCCGAGATGCCGAAATCGGTGCACCCCAAAACCCTGCCCAAGCCGAAACCGACCAGGCTGCCGCCCGCGCGGATCGAGTCCTTTGAACTGGGCCAGATGTCCCGATCCCGGCCGCGGCAAAACAGCCTCAAGCCGACGGTGACAGAAGATCTGGCGGCGGCGCCCGTGCAGATGGATCGCAAGGCGTTCGCGCGGATGAAGCGCGGCAAGCTGAAGCCCGAAGCGCGGCTGGATCTGCACGGGATGCGGGTCGATACGGCGCATCCGGCCCTGATCCGCTTCATCCTGTCCTCGCAGGCCTCGGGCAAGCGGCTGGTCCTGGTCATCACCGGCAAGGGCAAGGACCGCGACGAGCCCGGCCCGATTCCGACGCCCCGGGGTGTTCTGCGCAACCAGGTGCCGCAATGGCTGAACCTGCCGCCCCTGGCGCAGGCGGTGCTTCAGGTCACCACCGCGCATGTCAGCCACGGCGGCGACGGCGCCTATTACGTCTACCTGCGCCGCAGCCGCTAAAGCGTTCTGGCGGCCCGGGACACGCCGATCCACAGCAAGGCGCAGGTGGCCACGAAATAGGCCGCGATTCCGGCGAACTGCGTCTCCAGTCCGATGCCCAGGTCGATCAGAACCCCGGTCACACCGGGGCCGATGGCCGATCCCAGCACCATCACCGCCGCCGCCGCCGCCTTGATCGCGCCGATGTGGCGGGTTCCGTAGAACTCGGCCCAGAAGGCGCTGGGAAGGGTGCTGTTGGCACCGGTCGACAGGGCCAGAAAGAGCATCGCGACCAGGCCGCCGGCCAATGTTCCGGCAAATGTCAGGACCAGGAATCCGGCAGCCATCGGCAGTTGATAGAAGGGCATCATCCGCGCCGTGCCCCATCTGTCCAGGGCCCAGCCCGAGGCGAACATCGCCAGCACCCCGGCGGTCGTAAAGGCGGGAAACAGCGCCACCAGTTCGACATGCAGCCAGCCCTTGATCTCGGCCAGATGGACCTGGTGGAAGAAGAACGCGGTGATGAAGGCTCCGGGGCCCAGCAGCGCGGGCACCACGAACCAGAAAAGCGGATGCCCCAGCGCCTCGCGCCGGGTCCAGTGGCGATCCTCCATCCCCGTGGCGGAATGGGTGTCGGACAGGCTCTGCGGCGTGCGCTCCTGACGCAGCAGCCGCGCCAGGATCGGCAGTCCCAGCAGCGCAATGCCGGCCGCCGCAACCCAGAGCAGGCGCCAGTCCACCAGGTCCATGGCGGAGACGAAAAGAATGGGCAGCAGCGCCTCGCCGAGGGCATAGCCCGAGGTTGCGATCGACAACGCCCTGCCCCGCGTGGCCGTGAACCAGCGAGCCATCGCGACAACGGCGATATGCATGCTCATGCCCTGACCGAACAGACGCAGCAGGAAAATGACCGCTGGCAGCAGGACAAGCCACCTATTGAACGCCATCGCCAGTGCCGCCAGCGCCAGCCCGACCAGAACCACGGGCCCCAGCACGCGCACGCGGAACCTGTCCGTCAGAGGTCCTGCCCAGAGCATCACGATCGCCGAAACGGTGGTGCCGAGCGAGTAGATGCCGCCCCATTCACCGTGGCTCAGCCCGTACTCGGCCCGGATTTCCCCGGCGAAGATCGAGATGAAGAAGGTCTGGCCAAAGCTGGACAGAAACGTCAACAGCACGCCAGCCGCCAGCCACGCGGCGTTGTCGGACAGGTATTGGCGTAACCCCGACGGTTTCATCAGCCTGGATATCCACGGTGAGTTGGGCGCGCGGACCACCGGTCGCACCCGCCCCACGCTAGCGGATATTTCCGGCCCGTCTAGAGAACGTAGCGGCTCAGATCCATCGACTTGGTCAGCTCACCGAGGTTCTCCTGCACGAAATCGGCATCCACGGTGATCTGCGCCCCGGCCTTGTCCGGCGCGGCAAAGGACAGCTCCTCGAACACGCGCTCCATGACCGTGTAGAGCCGCCGCGCCCCGATATTCTCGACGCTGCGGTTCACCTCGGCCGCGATCCGGGCCAGCGCGGCGATGCCGTCATCGGTGAACGAGACACTCACGTCCTCGGTGCCCATCAAAGCCGTGTACTGGCGGGTCAGGGCGTTGTCGGTCTCGGTCAGGATGCGCACGAAATCCTCTTCGGTCAGCGCGCGCAGCTCGACCCGGATCGGCAGTCGGCCCTGAAGCTCGGGCAGCAGGTCCGACGGCTTGGCGATGTGGAACGCACCCGACGCGATGAACAGGATGTGGTCGGTCTTGACCGGGCCATGCTTGGTGGAGACGGTGGTGCCCTCGATCAGCGGCAGCAGGTCGCGCTGCACGCCCTCGCGGCTGACATCGGCGCCCCGCGCATCGGCCCGGGCGCAGACCTTGTCGATCTCGTCGAGGAACACGATTCCGTTCTGCTCGACCGCGTCCAGCGCGGTCCGGGTGACGGTTTCGTCATCCAGCAGCTTGTCGGCCTCTTCCCCGATCAGGATGTCATAGCTTTCGGCCACGGTCATCCGGCGCTTGACCGTGCGCCCGCCGAAGGCCTTGCCGAAAATGTCGCCCAGATTCATCATGCCCATCTGGCTGCCGGGCTGGCCGGGAATGTCGAACATCGGCATCGGGTTGGAATGGTCGGCGATCTCGAGCTCGATCACCGTGTCGTCCAACTCGCCCGATTTCAGCTTCTTGCGGAACATCTCGCGGGTCGCCTCGCGGGCGTCCGATCCGGCAATCGCCTCGATCACCCGGTCCTCGGCGGCCTGGTGCGCCTTGGCCTTGACCTCTTCGCGCATGAATTCGCGGGTCTGGACGATGGCGGCATCGGCCAGATCGCGGATGATCTGTTCGACATCGCGGCCGACATAGCCGACCTCGGTGAACTTGGTCGCCTCGACCTTGATGAAGGGCGCACGCGCCAGCTTGGCCAGACGGCGGCTGATCTCGGTCTTGCCGACCCCGGTGGGGCCGATCATCAGGATGTTCTTGGGAAACACCTCTTCGCGCAGATCATCGGGCAACTGCTTGCGCCGCCAGCGGCTGCGCAGCGCCACGGCCACGGCCCGTTTGGCTTCTTTCTGGCCGATGATGAAACGGTCCAGTTCGCTGACGATCTCGCGCGGGGTCAGGTCGGTCATGTGCTTTCAAATCCCGTTGTTTCGCCGGGAACCTAAGCATGGGCTGCGGAAACACAAGGCGGAACCCCGCTATTTCGCGATCCGCTCCACGGTCAGGTTGCCGTTGGTATAGACGCAGATATCGGCGGCGATCGCCATGGCGTCGCGGGCCACCTGTTCGGCGTTCTTGTCGCCATCCATCATCGCCCGCGCCGCCGCCAGCGCGAAATTGCCGCCCGATCCGATCGCGGCCACGTCATGTTCGGGCTCCAGCACGTCGCCCGCCCCGGTGATCACGAACATGTCCGCCCCGTCGGTGACGATCAGCATCGCCTCGAGCTTTTGCAGATATTTGTCGGTGCGCCAGTCCTTGGCCAGCTCGACCGAGGCGCGCGCCAGCTGCCCCGGCGTGGCCTCGAGCTTGGCTTCCAGCCGTTCCAGCAGCGTAAAGGCATCGGCCGTCGATCCGGCAAAGCCCGCGACGATCTCGAACCCGCCGGGGGACAGCCGCCGCACCTTGCGCGCAGAGCCCTTGATGACGGTCTGGCCCAGGCTGACCTGCCCGTCCCCGGCCACGACGACCTCGCCATCCTTTTTCACGCCAATGATCGTGGTGCCGTGCCAACCGGGAAAATCGCTGTCCGCCATGCGTGCCTCCGAACTGTTGAAGTCAGTATATGGGCCGGGTCGCGGGCAAGCGCAACGGCTTAAGGCTGACCCAACGGTATGCATTGCGTGCATTCCGGGGCTGTCGAACCAACAATTGTGAATCGCGGCCCTTGTTCCTAGATGAGACCTGCAACCGACGAGGGGTCGGCTGTTTCTGTTGGAAGGAAATGCGCAATGGCAAACACCGCAAACATCAATGCGCCGCTCGGAGCAGTCACCGTTCTCCATGTAGTGGACGCAATCATCTCGGCCAAGAACGCCATCGTCGAATGGAACGAGGCCCGTGTGACCCGCAAGGAACTGTCCCGGCTGACCGATGCCCAGCTGGACGATATCGGCCTGACCCGCAGCGACATCGCCAAGATCTGATGCCAATGAATCGATCGACCGAATGAAAAGCCGCTCGAAACGACGAGCGGCTTTTTTCTTGTTTGCCGGCGCTGGTCCTGGTGTCTACTTGGCCATGTTGTCCCGCGATCCGGACGAACCGGGACGAGACCGGCAACGCGGGCGGCGTCCCACGGGCAACGGCCAAACCGGTTTGTACAAAACGGAAGAAGACCCCTGAAAACCGCGTACGAAACGGACAAAAAAGAAGCGCCCCTGCGGGCGCTTCGGAAAAATCGTCAGTAGCCGGATTCAGATCGACGACTCGATCCAGCTTTGCAGCGCGGCCTTCGGAGCGGCGCCGGCGCGGTTCGAAACGACCTGGCCATCCTTGAAGATGAACAGTGCCGGAATGCCTCGCACACCCATTGCGGCGGCGGAGTTCGGGTTGCTGTCCACATCGACCTTGGCGATCTTCACCTTGCCGTCATACTCGGCGGCCAGCTCTTCCAGGGCGGGGCCGACCTGCTTGCAGGGGCCGCACCACTCGGCCCAGAAATCCACCACAACGGGGATGTCCGAGTTCTTCACTTCGGCGTCAAAGGTTTCGTCGGTGACGGCTACGGTGGACATGTGTGTCTCCTGAATGAGATGTGCTTGAGACAAGAAATTAGGTGCGGCCCAGAGCGAGGTCAAGGTATCGGGCTGCGGCCCAGCGCCTCTGTCACAAGATCGTGCGGCAGCCACATGAGGTCGGCCGTGCGCGTCCAGAGGATGGCGGTCCTGATCTGGCGATCCGGATAGATCTGGGCCAGCGCCCGGGCATAGGCCCCCATCTGCCGCAGCAGGCCCTCGGGGCAGGTTTCGGGCCGGTCGGGAACGGTGGCGTTCGTTTTGAAATCGATGACCTGAACATCGGTCTCGGTCACGATGAGACGGTCGATGACTCCATGCACCCGGAACGCGCCCAAATCGGCGGTGACCGGCACCTCGGCCAGAGCGTCCGCGGCAAAGACCTGCGCCAGATGCGGTGCGGTCAGAACGGCGGCGGCCTCTGCCAGCAAGCCGTCCCGCTCTGAGGTGGTCACGTCGGGCAGCAGATGCACGCAGCTTTCCGGCCAGTCCCGGGGCTCGAGTCCGGGCAGGTGCTCCAGCAGCAGGTGAATCCGCGTGCCCCGCAATTTGGCGGCCTCCTCGTCCAGCCCCTGATCGCCTGGAAGGGCCTTTGCGCCACCCAGATCAGAGGGGCTCAGGACCTCTGGCGCGGAAACGGGTTCCGGGGCCGGTTTCCAGAACGCCTCCGGCAATGGCGCCGGGATGTGGGTGGCTTTGGCGACATCGGCCGGCGGGGGGGCGTGCCAGTCGCCATGCTCCAGCCGGCGAATGCCTGTGCCGGGAACAAGCGTGGCCCCTGCGCGGCCCATCGCGTCCTCGACCATCTGATACCAGCTGGAACCATCCTTGCCGATATCGCCGGCCGCGGCCACGATCAGCCATTTCTCGGCCCGTGTCAGCGCGACGTACAGCAGCCGCATCCGTTCGTTCAGCTGGCGGGTCTGAGCCTCGGCCCGCGCCCGGGCGATGATGGCGGGCGACAGGTCACGGGACATGCGCCACAAAGGGGTGCCGTCGGCCAGCATCACCTCGTCATCCGATGGTGCCCGCCGCGCGCCGGTATCGGGCAGGATCACGATCGGCGCCTCGAGCCCCTTGGAACCATGCACGGTCATCACCCGTATCATGTCCCCGACCCCGGTCATCTGGCGCTTGATCTCCAGGTCATCCGTCTGCATCCAGACGAGAAATCCGGTCAGGCTGGGGATGTCGGTGCGCTCATAGGCCAGCGCCTGCGACAGCAGCGCGTTGATGCCGTCCTCGGCCTCGGCCCCCAGCCGCCCCAGCAGCTTGCGCCGCCCGTCATGGCGGGTCAGAACCCGCTCGATCAGGTCATAGGGGCGCAGGAAATCAGTGTGATCGCGCAAGTCGTCCAGAACGGCCAGCGTTTCGGGAAATACGTCCGCCCGCTTGCGCAACGCCGTCCAGAGAAACTTCTCCTCGCGCCGATGCGCCAGATCGAAGAGTTGCTGTTCGGTCCAGCCGAACAGGGGCGATTTCAGCACCGTCGCCAGCGACAGGCTGTCCTCGGGCGTGGCGAGAAAGCTCAGCAGCGCGGCCAGATCCTTGACCGCCAGTTCCGCGCCGACCTTGAGCCGGTCGGCCCCGGCGATGGGTAGCCCGGCGGCCTTGCAGGCGCGGATGATCTCGGCAAACAGGTCCGAGCGGCGCTGCACGAGGATCAGGAAATCTCCGGGCCGAACCTTGCGGCGCCTGAGCTGGCCGGGCTTGTCGCCATCCACCGGAATGGTCTCGCCACGCGCGATCATCTGCTTGATCGATTGCGCCACCTGCTCGGCCAGCACCACGTTGTGATGCCGTGCCCCAGGCCGGTCGACGGGGTCGGTCCAGTCGCCCTCTTCCTCCTCCTCGACCTTCTCGACCACCGGCCACAAGTCCACGCGCCCCGGCAGATCGCTTTTGAAGGCGCGGTGCAGCGCATCCTTGTGAAACCCAGCATCGGTGCGGTTTTCGAACACCAGATCGACCAGCCGCAGGATCGCATCCGACGAGCGGAAAGAGAATTCCAGCGTCAGATTCTCAAGGTTAGAGCCTGAATCGCGCAGTCTTTGTCCGAATTCCCGCTGCATCCGGTCAAAGGCCTCGGGGTCGGCGCCCTGGAAGGAATAGATCGACTGCTTCTTGTCGCCGACGACGAAGATCGTCCGCTCCACGTCCGACCGCGCGCCTTCGCCCGAGGTGAACTCCCGCGCCAGTTTCTCGATCACGTCCCATTGTTCGGGGCTGGTATCCTGCGCCTCGTCCACCAGGATGTGGTCGATGCCGCCATCGAGGCGATAGAGCACCCATTCCGCCACCGCCGGGTCGCTCAACAGCTGCCGCGCCTTGAAGATCAGATCATCGAAATCAAGCCAGCCGCGCAGCTGCTTGCGGCGTTCGTATTCCGGCAGGAAAACGGCGGCAAACCGGTGCAGCGCCAGCGATTTCTGCGCCGCCACCAGTGCCAGGCGTTGCTCGCGCGCCGCCTCGACCCGTCGCATCAGGGCGTCAATCTGGGGCATCCTGTCTGCCAGAACGGCCTGCACCACTTTCGTCGGGAAAGAGCCGACCTTGGCCGAGAACGGCGCCTTGGCCCCCGCCCCGGTCAGCAGAACGCTTTCGAGCACGGCCAGGTTGGCAAGCGTCGGCTCGGTGAACGCGGCAAGCTTGTCGGCCGCCTTGGCATTGTTGCCGCCGCTTTCGATCAGCACCGGCAAGATCGAGCGGATCAGTTCCACTTCGCCGCCCAGATAGACGCGGTCCAGCAAGGCCTGTTCATCGAACCCTTCGGGCAGATCGAACAGTCGCAGCAGCGCCGCCCAATCCAGCGGCTGCGCGAACCCGTCGCGGTTCTGCACGATCGCCTTGGTCAATCCGTCGAATCCGGTATCGGTGACGAAACGCGCGACCGCTTCGACCAGATGCCCGTGCGCACTCTCGGCCATGTCCTCGACGATCTCTTCGCGCAGCAGCGCGGCGGCGCGGTCCTCCATCTCGGAGAATTGCGGGCTGACCCCGGCCTCGAGCGGGAATCTGCGCAGCAGCGAGGCGCAGAACGAGTGGATCGTCTGGATCTTCAGCCCGCCCGGCGTCTCGATCGCCCGCGCAAACAGCGTGCGCGCATGGGCAAGCCGTGCGGGATCGATGCTGCCATCGACGCCGAGATCGGTCAGTTGCGCCTGCAGCGCGGCATCCTCCAGCATCGCCCATTGCCCCAGCCGCTTGAACAGCCGGTTCTGCATCTCGCTGGCGGCGGCCTTGGTGTAGGTCAGGCACAGGATGTGCTGCGGCTGCACGTCGTTCAGCAGCAGCCGCGCAACGCGGTCGGTCAGAACGCGCGTCTTGCCCGAGCCGGCATTGGCGGCCAGCCAGGTCGAGGCATTCGGGCGCGCGGCCTGAACCTGGCGCTCCGTCGCTTCGTCGCGCGGGGTCATGTCAGATCCTCCGGCCTGGGCATGGCGGTGCGGTCCCATTCTCCGAACCGGGCCAGGTGGTCATAATCCCCGACATCGCTGTCCCGGTGCAGCATCCGGCGCGAGGAAAAGCCCTGATCAGGCTCTAAATAGGCCGAAATCAGCTGTCTGAGCTCGGCCAGCACCTTGTCGGCCGGTTCCTCGTCCAAGGGGGCCGCGACCTCTTTGTAGGTGCCGCCCATGCCGATGAAGACCGCCTCGGCCACGGGCATGGGATCGAAACCGTCGATGCCGTATTGCTCGGCCAAGGCGGCTTCGATCAGCAGTTGCTTGTCGAACTTGGCCTGTTGTTTCCGGGTGGGTGGCTGGCCGGTCTTGTAGTCATAGATCCGCAGCGCGCCGCGGCTGTTGAGGTCGATGCGGTCGGCGCGGCCCACGATGGTGAAATCCAGCGGATCGAGGCGCGCTTTCATCTTGACCTCGAAGGCGACCGGGCCGCCATCGGCGTGGCGGTCGGCCTCGGCGGCCAGAAACGCATCTGCGATGCGCTCCAGCCGTGCCAGCCAGAGCTTGCGGGCGGTGGGCCAGGCGACATTTTCAACCAGAAGCGCCTCGGCGCGCTTCAGAAAGTTCTCGCGGGTCAGAAGGGCCCCGTCCAGCACGCTGTCCTTGACGAAATGCTCGAGGATCTCGTGGATCACGATGCCGCGCAGCAGGGCATCCGGGGCCTGTACCAGCGGATCGAGCGGTTTCAGCTGCAGGACGTGCTTGGCATAGATCGCATAAGGGTCGCGGATCAGCCGCTTGATCTCGGTCACCGACAGTTGCCGCGGCCGCGCCTTGACGGGTGGCCGGGGCGACGGGCGCGCGGCGGCGGGGATCGGTGGCGCGTCCTCCAACTGCTTGGACCAGTCGAGCCATTGCTGCCCGCGCCCGCGCATGGCTGCCAGAACGTCGGGGCCGCCCTGACCGGGAAGCCCCTGCAACAGGTTGGTCAGGCGGTTCAACCAGCGGGACGGCACGGTTTCGGCATCTTCCGAGCGGGTTGCGCGGGTCAGCCAGACCTCGGGCGCGCCGATCGCCTGCTGGAAATCATGCGCCGAAAGCCCGATCCGCCGCTCGGGCAGCAGCAGCCCGGCCTTGTCGCGCATCTGGCGGTTCAGCCACGGGTCGGGAGAGGCGGATTCGGGCCAGCTGCCTTCGTTGAGCCCACCGAGGATCAGCAGGTCGGCCCCCTGCACCCGCGCCTCGAGCGTGCCCCAGATCATGATGCTGGGATGCGGCGCATCGCGGTCGCGGACTTCCTCACCCGCAAGCAGGGCCCCTAGAAGGTCAGCAAAGTCGCGGGCCGTCATCGGGCCGCCATGCGATGCCTCGTCCTCGAGCGCGGTGATCACCGACAGCGCCTTTTGGCCCGCATTCTTGTCCCAGAGCGGACCGGGTTCGCCGGTGCTGCCGGCCGAGATCGCCTCGGCCAGGCGCCGCAGGCGCTGAACCCAGTCGGTCAAGGGCAGCTCGCCTTGCACCACCTGACCGCAGAAATGGGCCGAGAGCCAGGCCAGCCAGTCCTCGGGCACGTCCTTGCGGGTGGCGAAGGCAGCCAGGCTGTCTGGATCGGGAAACGGGGGGCCGTTGTGGCGCAGGTCCAGTTCCAGATCGCGCGTATGCAGCAGATGCGCGCCCCGGTCTCCGCCGCCATGACAGAGCGGGTGTTTCAGCAGGGTCAAGAGCGCCTCGCCGTCGAGACGACTGACGAACAGCGCCGCCACATGGCGCAGGAACCGGCCCGGCGGCGAGAGTTGCAGCGGCAGGCCCGCACTGTCGTCCGGCAGGATGTTCCAGCGGTCCAGCGCGGCGCTGACCTGTCGGGTCAGCATCCGGTCGGGCGTGATCAGGGCGGCGGTCTGGCCGGTTTCCGCCGCCTGCCGCAGGCGCAGGGCGATGGCCAGCGCCTCGGCCCGCGGGGACTGTGCCTCGACCAGCGTGACGTTCGACATGGCCTCGTCGAGATCGGTCAGAAGCGGGCCTTCGGTCATCCACGCATCGGTGACGGGCGCCGGGCGCAGCGCCAGCGAAACCAGCCGGTTGCGGGCCGGCGAGGGCGGCTTGTCATCGGTCCAGCGCAGGATCTCGGAAGGCGCGAGGTCAAGCTCGCGCATCAGCTTGCGGAACCGGAATTGCGGGTGATCCTCGGACAGCAGGGCGTCATCCAGCCCCGACCAGACGTGATCCGGCTGATCAAAGTCGTATCCGGGCAGGATCAGAGCGCCCTGGGGCAGGCGGGCCACCGCCTGCATCAGCATCAGGGTCGTGCCGCGCGAGCCGGTGGAGCCGGCAAGAATGACCGGGTGCCGCGGAGGCGCGTCCTGCCAATGTTCGATCAGGTTTTCGACGACGCGGCGCTGGCGGGCCTGAACATCCAGCGCGTCGTCATCCGCGGCGATGAACCTGTCCGCGATCTCGATGAAGGCCTGCGCCCGCGCCCAGTGACCGGACATGTCGCTGACATCCAGTTCGCGGATCGCGGCCGGCGCAACGCCCTCGCCCTGCATCTCGTCGATCAGCGCGGCCAGGCTGTCGGCCAGATCGAACAGCGAGGACCGCGCGGCAAGGTCCGGCTGCTCGTCCAGCAGCTTGGCGATCAGCTGGGTCAGTTCCAGCCTGCGCCGCAGCGGCGGAACGGCCGGGGGCAGCTTGGCCAGTTCGGCGCTTTCACCAAGGTCCGTCACCAGCGACAGGCGCGGCAGCAGGCAGGCCGGCCCCTGATCGAACAGGTCGCGGATGCGCCGGGCCATGCGGCGGGTGTTGACCACCAGCTGCACCCGCGCCAGCGCCTCGGGCGGCAGATGGGCGCTGCGCTGTCGCAACCCCGACACCAGCGCCTTGGGAAAATCCACCCCGGGCGGAACCGCGAAAACCCTTGGTTTCGTCCCGGGTTCAAACATCGGCCAGCATCTCCTCGGCCAGCGAGATGCCGCCGGGATGGCCGACATCGCACCAGCGGCCGGGATAGGTGAGAGCGAACAGCCGGTTTCGCTGAAGCATCCTGTCCCACAGAAGGTTGAGCGAGAATGCCCGTTCCTCGAATTCCGCCAGTTCCCCGGTGCGGATGATCTGCGCCCCGCCATAGATCAGACCGGGCCCACGCCGTATCCGCCCCTCGGCGTCGGCAACGAAGTCACCTGCCCCGGAATGGCCCACCGCCTGCGCAACCGGTACGCACATCAACAGGGCATCCATCCTCTCGGGATCCCAGGCTTGGCGCAGCATCCTCAACGGATTGGGGCCGGCCCAGATCGCGTCCGTGTTCAGTGTGAACACCGGGTCGGACTGCAAAAGCGGCATGGCCGCGCGCAACCCGCCCCCCGTTTCGAGAATCTCGGGCTCTTCGCGTGACAGCAGAACGCCTTTCGGCGCCAGATGCGCCTCGAGCTGATCCGGCAGATAGTGCAGGTTGGCTACGATCCGCGACACGCGCGCGCCTTGGGCAAGATCGAGTGCGTGGTCGATCAGCGGGCGGCCGGCGACCTCGATCAGCGGTTTGGGCCGGTCCCTGGTCAACTCTTTCATGCGGGTGCCGAAACCCGCGGCAAAGAGCATCACGGCGTCGGGGCTTCTCGTCATGCCACCCTCAGCCTGTCCAGGTTTTCCGGTGTCGGGGGCGGCAGGGCCTCGCGCAGCATGTCCGCCACTGACGCCAGTGCGGGATGGTCGAGGTCGCGCATCAGATGCGCCCATGTGGCCGGGATCATGTCCACGTAGCGTGGCTTGCCGTATTCAGTGGCCAGACGGGCGAACACGCCCAGAATCCGCAGGTTGCGCTGGGCGCCCAGCACGGCATAGGCGGTGCGGAACCCGTGATCGTCGATGCCGGTCGCCTTGATGTAGCGGTTGACCATCGTCATCTCGATCCCGGCCGGCACCGTGCGGCGGACGTCCTGCAACAGCGACACCAGATCATAGGCCGGGTGGCCCAGCATGGCGCACTGGAAATCCAGCAGCCCCACGCGCTTCACGCCCTCGCGATCCGGCAGCCAGATCAGGTTTTCCGCGTGATAGTCGCGCTGGATCAGAACCTTGGGTCCCTGAACCTCGCGGTGCAGGATGTCCTCGAACCGGCGCTCAAACCGCTCTCGCCTGCCATCGTCAGGCTCTCCGGTGATGCCGCTTGCGTATTTGGTAAAGGCCAGCGCGGCCAGTTCCGTCATCAGCGCCGGCCCGTAGCTGTCGAGAGGAATCGTCGGAGCCTCGAAAAGCGTGACCAGAACATCCGTCGCCGCCTCGTACAGCGTCCGTTCCATCTCGGGGTGCTTCTCCAGGAGGCGGGCAAACAGGTCGTCGCCCAGATCCTCGAGCAAAAGGAAGCCGTGTTCGGCATCTTCGGCATAGATCTCGGGTGCGCTCAGGCCAATTGAGCGCAGGTGGTTTGCGATCCTGACGAATGGTCGGACGTCTTCACCCTTTTCGGGTGGCGCATCCATCAGGACGGCGGTGCGGCCGGTCTCGGGATCGGTCAGGCGTTCATACCGGCGATTGGAGGCATCTCCGGCCAAAGGCGCGCGGGTCGCGTTCGCCCACGGAGTCCGGGCGATCAGGGCCTCGGCCAATACCGTCCGGTTCGTCATGAAAGCATCTCCAGCAGGGGCGACCATTTCGGATCAGGTCCGGAAACCGTCAAGTGCCTGGTTTCCTCGTGTTCGGGATCGGTCGCGAAAGTGAGTGTCAGGGCCGAGGGCGGCGCCAGTGGGCCCAGCTTGTCAGGCCATTCGACAAGGCAAATGGCGGATTCGAATGCCTCCGAAAGGCCTAGCTCTTCCAGCTCTTCGGCCGCGGACAGGCGGTAGAGATCTGAATGCCAGACCTCTCCCCTGGTCGTGTCATAGACCTGAACCAGGGTGAAGGTCGGAGAGGGGACATCCTCGGGCGCGACCATCAGCGACTGGATCAGACTGCGGGCAAAGTGGGTCTTGCCGCTGCCGATTTCGCCGCGCAGCAACAGGCAGTCACCCGGCTGCAATTCGGCCCCGATCCGCGCCGCGATATCCGCGGTTTCCTCGGGGGATTCGGGGGTCAGTTTCACGAGCGTGGACGTCATGGCGCCACAATGGCCCCGAGCGGAGTCGGCTGCAAGCCGGATCAGGTGCCGACCGGTTCCAGTTCCGAGTTTTCATATGCCTCCACGCCGAACCTTACGATCGTCGCCCCGTTCTGGATCGGGCTGACCGTGCAGGTCATGGACGTGCCGCTGCGCGCGCGGACCTGCGCCGACCACTCGGCCCGGTTTTCGCGCATGTCCACGAAATCGCGGATTTCACCCCAGATCGGTGTGGCAATACATTGGTCCTGCCACATTTTCGTCGAGTCCAGCACCGATGTCTGGACAAAGCCCGACTCGGGATTGTCACCCCAGAGTTTGTGATACGCGTCATTGGTGAAAGCCAGCGTGCCGTCGGCCGAAAAGACCGCGATCGCGTCCGCCAGCTTGTCGAGAATGGCCTGAACAAGCTCCAGTTCGGATCGGAACCGCCGGGTCAGGGTGATCTCGGCGGTAATGTCCTCGAACAGGAATGCCACCGCACCGTCCGGGTGCGGGCGGCCGCTGACCGAGTAGACAGAGCCCGACGGCAAAGACCAGGTCTCCTGGTATCTGCCGTCCTGCGCAGCTTCGAGAAGGTCGTCCATCTGCTTGCGCCAACCGCGATAGTTCTTGGGCTCGGGCATCATGTTGTTGTTCCGGAGCTGGTCGAAAAAGCTGGAAATACTGGGCCGGCAGCTCAGGAAATCGGCGGGCAGGCTGGTCAGATCGACGAGTGCGGGGTTGAACAGCGCCAACTGTCGGTTGCGATCGAAAATCGCCAATCCGATCGAAAGCTGCGCAAAGGTCTTGGCCAAGGTCTGAACGAATTTGCGCTGGGCAATTTCGGCCTCGACGATCGCATTGATGTCGACGGCATAGCAGAGCATGTCAGGCTCGCATTCCACCGTGGTCAGATCGAACCATAGCCTTCGGTCCGACTTGTCTGCGGTGATGGACACCCGCCTTTTCTTGCCGAACTGTCCGCTCTCCTCGGGATTCGGAAACAGCGGCAGGGTCAGATCCGCAGCTGCCCCACGAATCCGGCGCGCCAAGGCGACATAGGCGGCATTGCACCACCGCACCTTGCCGTCGGCCTCGCACAGCCAGACCGGATAGGGCGCCTTGTCCATGGCCAGCCGCATGGGGTCGTTTGCCGGGCCGCCCTTATGGTCCGAACGGGGAAGCTCGGTCAGATCGCGCAGCTGCACCCGAACGATACCGTCGATCCACTCGCACAGAACCTCTCTTTCGATCGCATGGTCGATTGCAGGTACGGTGATGGTTCCGGCGGTGCGCACGGCGTCGGGCGCATCGGGAAACTCCGGGAAATCCCGGCGCAGCAATTGTCTCAGGCCGCCCCAGTCGGTGACGTCCCGATAGCCGGCCAGAGCGATGTCCGAATGCGCGACCAGCCTGTCGCCGTCGAACAGGAACACGGCGTCAAAAATGGAATGCGGAGACAACAGGCCAAAGGTCGTATCCCGGCGCCGCCGCCGCGGTGACAACCACAAGACGGCGAGGCCGGACGACAAGAGGCTGATTGCGCCCAGAATGATCCAGTCGGCCATGAATTCTGCCCGTGCCAGTCTAGTCCGTCCAGGAAAACATGGAGCGACAAAGGTTAACGACGTGTTAACTCAGACCTGGAATTTCTCGTTGAGGCCGGACGGGACGGGGTAGTCGCCGATCTGGGCGTCGATCAGGTTCCGCGGCCAGATCACTCTGACCACGGCGCCTCGCCGGTCGGGCTGGTCCGTCAGGGTCTGGTAGGGATCGGAGCCGTTGGCGAATTTCAACTGCGCGCCGCTGCGTTCCAGCAAGGTCTTGGCGATGAACAGACCCAAACCCATGCCTTCGTATTCCGGGCGTGTCTTCTGGTCGGACTCGGCCCGCCGCCGCCGGACGAAGGGGTCGCCGATGCGGCCGATCATGTGAGGCGGAAATCCGCGCCCGTCATCCATGATGCTGACGGCGATCCAGTCCTCGGTCCACTCCGCCTCGACCCAGACATTCGTACGGGCGAAATCCACGGCATTCTGAATGAGGTTGCGCAGCCCGTGGATGATCTCGGGCTTGCGCAGGATCGAGGGTTGCTGAACGTCTCCGCCCTGCGCCGGCCCCTCGTCGAAATGGATCTGCTTGCCGCGGTTGAGATGCGGTTCGGCGGCCTCGTGCACCACCGTCGACAGGGGGGCCTGCCGCAGGTGCAGATCGTCCTTCCCGGCCCGCCCCATGTTCCTCAGGATGTCGCGGCAGCGATCCGCCTGGTCCCGGATCAGGGCGGCGTCCTCGCGCAGGTCCGGGCGGTCGTCCAATTCCTCGATCAGTTCCGAACTGGCCAGCTTGATCGTCGCCAGCGGCGTTCCAAGCTCGTGGGCGGCGGCAGCCACCACGCCGCCCAGATCCGTCAGCTTCTGTTCGCGGGACAGCGCCATCTGGGTGGCGGCCAGCGCCTCGGACATCGACTGGACCTCGGAGCTGACGCGGTGCGAATAGGCACCCAGAAAGACGATTGCGATCACGATCGCCACCCAGTTGCCAAAGACGAAAATGTCGGGGATGCGCATGACGAAGCCCATATCCGTCCGCAACGGCAGGTGAAACTGGGCCAGAAGCGTGACGAGAAAGATCGCCACACCACCGATGATCATGGTGGAACGCAGGCTCATCACGTTTGCCGAGATCGTCACCGGACCCACCAGCAGCAGCGCAAACGGGTTGTGCAGGCCGCCGGTCAGGTAAAGAAGGAAGGCAAGCTGCAGCAGGTCGAACAGAACCATCAGGAAGTTCTCGAACTCTGACAGGCGCTTGTTTTCCGGGAATATCAGGATCGCCGTCAGGTTGCCCATGACCGAAATGCCGATTGCGAAATAGCACAGGCCCAGTTCCAGCTGCAGGTCGTACATGCGCTGGGCGACGGTGATGGCGATGATCTGTCCGATGATCGCGACCCAGCGCAGCAGGATCAGCGTGCGGAGGCGAATCCAGCTGCTGCGCTCGTGCCCGCGCCAGAGGCTCATGTTGGATTCTGCCATCGGTCGATTATGTCCTGTTGCAACCGCTGGCTACCTTGATAGGTGTCTGCGGCAGAACGATCAACTGTGCCAAGCCTCGGGTGAGATACCATGAATCGGATTTATGCCATTGCCGCCGCCGCCATCGTCATCGTCTCGCTGGCAATCACCTGGCTGCTTGCGGTCGGAGGTGGGTCGGATGACCGGTTCGCCCAATGCCGGGCCGGGCAGGTCGCGGGCGGCACGGCCGCGATCGGCGGGCCGTTCGAGCTGGTGAACTCCAAGGGGGAAACGGTCACCGACAAGGACGTGATCACCGGCCCTTCGCTGCTCTATTTCGGTTACACTTTCTGCCCCGACGTCTGCCCGCTGGATACCTCGCGCAACGCCGAAGCCGTCGATATCCTGGAAGAGCGCGGCCAGATGGTCACGCCGATCTTCATCTCGATCGACCCCGACCGCGATACGCCCGAGGTGGTGGGCGAGTTCGCCAGCAACCTGCACGAGCGGATGATCGGCCTGACCGGCTCGCCGGAACAGGTCAAGGCGGCAAGCAAGGCCTACAAGACCTATTACAAGGCTCAGGACAAGAGCGACGAATACTACCTGGTCGATCATTCGACCTTCTCATACCTGGTCCTGCCCGAATATGGGTTCGTCGAGTTCTTCAAGCGGGATGAGACGGCCGAGGAGATGGCCGACCGGATCGGCTGCTTCCTGGAAAACATGTAGCCGAAACGGGGCGTTTGACCTTTCCTGAGGCGCTGGTAATACTCGGCGGCAAGCCAACGACCCAAGAACAGCGGAAAGTAAGAGCATGGCCGAAACCACCCAGCTTGAAATCGGACCCGACAAGTCGCTGTTGCTGGTAGATGATGACGAGCCGTTCCTGCGGCGTCTGGCCAAGGCCATGGAGAAACGCGGGTTCGAGATTGAAACCGCAGCGTCGGTTGCGGCGGGTCGCGCGATCGCAACCGCGAGGCCGCCCGCCTATGCGGTGGTCGATTTGCGGCTCGAGGACGGCAACGGGCTGGATGTGGTCGAAGTGCTGCGTGACAAGCGGCCTGATTGCCGGGTCGTGGTGCTGACCGGATATGGCGCGATCGCCACGGCCGTCGCGGCGGTCAAGATCGGGGCGACGGATTACCTGTCGAAACCCGCCGACGCCACCGACATCACCAACGCGCTGCTGGCCAAGCCGGACGAGCTGCCGCCGCCACCGGAAAACCCGATGAGCGCCGACCGCGTGCGGTGGGAGCATATCCAGCGGGTCTATGAGCTGTGTGACCGGAACGTCAGCGAAACCGCACGGCGGCTGAACATGCACCGCCGGACCTTGCAGCGGATTCTGGCGAAACGCAGCCCGCGGTAATATCGTGCCGCGCTACGCCGGCTCGAAGTCCAAGTTCGTTTAATAGCAAGCTGGAATGGCTGCAGCGCGGACAAAGCAGCCGGTCGAAGTTCGTGCGAAGATTCCCAAAACAAGATGTCTTTTCCACGCAACGTATTATGCGTTACGAAGAGACATGACCGGAGACCGTAGACTGTCCGCAGTACTCTCGGCCGATGTAGTGAACTACTCGGGCCAGATAAAGGCGGATGAGAACAGAACTCTCAGCGAACTCCGTGTCCTGCGTCGAGAGTTATTCGATCCATTGGTTAGCGATCATCGCGGCAATATCGTAAAGAGAATGGGCGATGGATGGATAGTCGAGTTCAACTCGGTCTCGGACGCTGTGCGGTGCGCCCTCGACCTTCAAAGCCAAGTGTCAGCCCAGTCTTCACTTAAACTGCGAGTGGGCGTTCATCTGGGAGATGTAGTATTCGACGAAGATGACATCTTCGGCGACGGGATCAACATAGCCTCGCGGCTACAAGAGGCTGCCGACGAAGAGGCTGTGTTGATTTCCGATGTCGTCCATCGCAGCCTTGACGAGAGGCTGGCCGAGCAATTTCACCGCGCTGGCGAACGGCAGTTCAAGAATGCCCCGTCACCAGTGGAAGTATTCCAATGGTCGCCACCCGGCTCCGCTCCACCGCGAGTGACGCCAGCCAGTCACTCGAAGTCATTGCTGATCGGCGTCCTGCCCTTTGACAATCTTTCTTCTGACCCCGATCAGGAATTTTTTGCCGATGGCATTACCGAAGAGATAATTACCACTCTGTCAAAACTCCCGAACCTACTGGTCGTCGCGCGGAATTCCACTTTCGTCTACAAGGGGCGCTCCGTGGATGTGAAACAGGTCGGACTGGAACAAGGAGTCGATCTTGTTCTCGAGGGAAGTGTCCGCCAAAGCGGTAGTCGTGTGCGAATTACTGCGCAGCTGATCGACGCGAAGTCCGGAATGCACATTTGGGCAGACCGGTTTGATCGCCTGATAGAAGACGTATTCGAGGTTCAGGATGAAATTGCCCTGAGAATTGCGACTGAGCTTCAAGTCGAATTGCTGGCAGGCGAGATGGCGCGTTTCAGAGGTTCGGGGACTAAAAATCTGGATGCCTGGACTGCTCAATTGCAAGCCGTGGAGGCGTCGCGCAGAATAACAAAGGAAGCACAGGCTGACGCTCGCCGGTTTGCTCAGCAGGCAATTTCCCTGGATCCTGGCTACTCTGCGCCATATTGCACTTTGGGGTTCATTTGTACTGTCGAAGCAAGGCACGGCTTTGTAGCAGACCGAAATGCGGCGCTGGCCGAGGCACGTGACTGCGCTCGACGTGCTCTGGAAATAGACAGCTACAACCCAGAGGCTCACGCAATTGCGGGTTTCGCGGATGCAATCGATGGCAAGCTGGAATCGGCTATCGAGAAGTTCAACGAAGCACTGCAGCTAAATCCAAACCACGCTGATGTGGCTGCAAGGCTGTCGATTACATTGGCATTCAATGCGCAGGCAAAAGAAGCTATCCGCGTGGCGCGGCAAGCCATTACTCTCAACCCTCATTATCCGGGCTGGTATGCTGGCGTTCTGGGCTTGGCCCTTCGGCTCGACGGTCAATACGAGGAAGCCAAGAAGGCATTCACCGAATACGGTCAAAGGGTTGAAGGTTTTGGGCACCTCGACCTCGTAATCGTACACGTGGAAACGGGTAACGTTGAGGCCGCTCGCGGAGAAGCACGGAATGTGATGAAATATCGCCCTCAGTTTTCCATATCAGACTGGGCGAAAACTCAGCTTTTCTCTGATGCAGAACGATTGGAGAAAGACTGCGCGTCTCTGCGTTCGGCCGGCTTGCCCGAGTAAGTGCAACGCTGATTTTCAGCAACGCAATTCTTCTTGGAAACTGATAGCCACTGTGTCCGCTCCGGGCTCAAAGCGGACATCGGACGGGCATCACGTGCTACAGCTCCGCCAACAGCTCCGCATGCCGCGCCAGATACGCTCGGCGCACCTCAATCGGTGGTCTTAGCGTGATCTGCAACCCCTCCATCAGCGCCTTGTCCGGTCGGCCGAAGAACTTGGTTGCCTCGGCTTCTGAAAACCCCGCGATCTGGGTCGCTTCCATCCAGGCACTGATCCGGTCGGCCCGCTTGATCTGTTTCTTGATGGTCTTGGGAATGGCGGCCGGCAGGCCGAAGCGGATGTGAATGGCCGCTGACAGGCGATGGTCCAGCTCTCCGTAGCCCGGTCCAACGGCAGCCTTCACCGGTGAAATCATGTCGCCGATCACATATTCCGGCGCATCATGCAGCAATGCCGCCAGCCGCCATTTGACCGGTGCCTTGGGAGCGATCCGACCGAACAGCTCTTCGACGAGCAGGGAATGCTCGGCGACGGAATAGGCGAAGTCCCCCTTGGTCTGACCGTTCCAGCGCGCCACGAAAGCCAGCCCGTGCGCGATATCCTCGATCTCGATATCAACCGGGGTTGGATCCAGCAGGTCCAGACGGCGCCCCGACAGCATCCTCTGCCACGCTCTGGGTTGTGTTGCCATTCTGCCATGCCCCCTTTGCCGGCCGTGCCCGCGCCGTGGAATTGTGGTATCCTGAATACATCTTGATCACATGCTGCCGACGCCTTCTTGAAGGACCGTGCTTTGAAGCGGCGCGTGCTGATCACGATATCAAGTGGCGTGGGGGGCGTGCGTTCCTCCCCGCGCGTCCCCCACACAGCGAAACCTGTATCGAAAGGAGCTTGCCATGTTCAAGCGTTTGTTCGGTATTGCCCTTGCCTTTGGCATGGCCGCGACCGCGCCCCCTGCGCTGGCCGCAAGTTGCGCGATGCGAGACACCATCATCGCGAAACTGCAGGAAGCCTACTCCGAAGAGCTGACCTTCGGGGGGCTGCAAGGTGTCAGGGGCGGGCAGACGGTGATGGAGGTCTGGGCGTCGAATGAAACAGGCACGTTCACGGTTCTGCTGACGCACCCCAACGGGGTAAGCTGCATCGTGGCGGCCGGAACGGACTTCTTCCAGGCGTCACCCAAGGAAAAGGCCAAGGGTACGGCCAGCTGAGCCCAGGCGCGGCAACGCGCCGAATTGGATGTTCGGCCATCGTCGTTGCCACTGAACTCAAGGAGTGTTAGTGGCATCCCGGATCAGGATTTACCGGAATGGAGCATCTGATGGCCGGGGACTATATCATCAAGGACATTTCACTGGCCGAGTTCGGCCGCAAGGAACTGGATATTGCCGAAACCGAAATGCCGGGCCTGATGGCCCTGCGCGCGGAATACGGCGACAGCAAGCCGCTCAAGGGCGCGCGCATCGCGGGTTCGCTGCACATGACGATCCAGACCGCCGTTCTGATCGAAACGCTGGTCGCGCTGGGCGCGGAGGTGCGCTGGGCCTCGTGCAACATCTTCTCGACCCAGGATCACGCCGCCGCCGCGATCGCTGCCGCCGGCATTCCGGTGTTCGCGATCAAGGGCGAAACGCTCGAGGAATACTGGGATTACGCCGACCGCATCTTCCAGTTCGAGGAAGGCGGCGCCAACATGATCCTCGACGATGGCGGCGATGCGACGCTGTACATCCTGATGGGCGCCCGCGTCGAAGAGGGTGAGACCGACATCATCGAGAACCCGCAGTCGGAGGAAGAGGTCGCCCTGTTCAACCAGATCAGGAAACGCCTGAAGGAGAGCCCCGGCTGGTTCACCAGGCAGCGCCACATGATCAAGGGCGTTTCCGAGGAAACCACCACCGGCGTCCATCGTCTCTACAAGATGATGGAAAAGGGTCACCTGCCCTTCCCGGCGATCAACGTGAACGACTCGGTCACCAAGTCGAAATTCGACAACAAGTATGGCTGCAAGGAATCGCTGGTCGATGGCATCCGCCGCGCCACCGACACGATGATGGCCGGCAAGGTCGCCGTGGTCTGCGGCTATGGCGACGTGGGCAAGGGATCGGCCGCGTCCCTGCGCGGTGCCGGCGCCCGCGTGAAGGTCACCGAGGTCGACCCGATCTGTGCCCTGCAGGCCGCCATGGACGGGTTCGAGGTGGTTCTGCTGGAGGACGTGGTCTCGACCGCCGACATTTTCATCACCACCACCGGCAACCGCGACGTGATCCGCATCGAGCACATGCGCGAGATGAAGGACATGGCCATCGTCGGCAATATCGGCCATTTCGACAACGAGATTCAGGTGGCCAGCCTGAAAAACCACAAATGGACCAACATCAAGGACCAGGTGGACATGATCGAGATGCCCTCGGGCAACCGCATCATCCTGCTGTCCGAAGGCCGCCTGCTGAACCTGGGCAACGCCACCGGCCATCCGTCCTTCGTGATGTCGGCCTCGTTCACCAACCAGGTTCTGGCCCAGATCGAGCTGTGGACCCGGGGCGATCAATACGAGAACAAGGTCTATATCCTGCCCAAGCACCTGGATGAGAAGGTCGCGCGCCTGCATCTGGATCGCATCGGCGTCAAGCTGACCCGGCTGAGCTCGGAACAGGCGGATTACATCGGCGTCAAGCCGGAAGGCCCGTTCAAGCCGGAACACTACCGCTACTGATTGCGGTCAATTGCGCAGTATCGAAGGGCGGCCCGTATCGGGGCCGCCCTTTTACATTGCGGATGCGTCAGGCGTTGTCGCCAAAGCCGAAGGTCTCGGTGACATAGTCGATATCCTTGTCACCGCGGCCAGACAGGTTGATCAGGATCGACTTGCCCGGGTTGTTTTTCGCTTCGCGCATGGCGAAAGCCACGGCATGGGCGCTTTCAAGCGCCGGGATGATGCCTTCGTGCCGGGACAGCGCGTAGAAGGCGTTCAGCGCCTCCTTGTCGTCGGCGGCCGTGTAGTTGGCGCGGCCGGTGCGGTAGAGATGCGCGTGCTCGGGCCCGACGCCGGGATAGTCCAGCCCCGAGGCCACCGTGTGCACCGGCGCCGGTTCGCCGTTCTCATCGACCAGAACCATGGTGCGGAAGCCGTGGATGTCGCCGTCCTGACCATAGGTGATGGTGGCCGCGTGCTCGCCCAGTCGCGACGAGGTGCCCAGCGGTTCGACCCCGTAGAGCTCGACGCCTTCGTCCTCGATGAAGCCGGCGAAGATGCCCATCGCGTTCGAGCCGCCGCCGACGCAGGCCGCGACCATGTCCGGCAGGTCGCCGGTCATTTCCAGGAACTGTTCGCGCGCCTCGATGCCCACGATGTGCTGGAAGTCGCGCACCATCTTGGGGAACGGGTGCGGGCCGACCACCGAGCCGATCGCGAACAGCGCGGTATCGGCCTGGTTCAGATAGCTCTGGAAGGCGCTGTCCACGGCCTCTTTCAGCGACCGGCCGCCGAATCCGACCGGCACCACCTCGGCGCCCAGCAGCTTCATGCGGGTGACGTTGGGGGCCTCTTTGGCGATGTCGATCTCGCCCATGTGGATCTCGCACTCCAGGCCGAAATAGGCGGCCGCCGTGGCCAGCGCCACGCCGTGCTGGCCCGCGCCGGTCTCGGCCATCAGTTTGGTCTTGCCCATGTGCTTGGCCAGCAGGCCCTCGGCCATGCAGTGGTTCAGCTTGTGGGCGCCGGTGTGGTTGAGGTCTTCGCGCTTGGCATAGATCTGGGCGCCGCCGCACAGGTCGGACAGGTTCTTGAGGTAGGAAACGGGCGTCGGCCGCCCCTGGAAATGCTTGCGGATGTAACGCAGCTCCCGGATGAACTCGGCCGATTTGGATATCTTGTCATAGGCCTCGGAGATTTCCTTGAAATGCGGCTCCAGCGGGGGCGGCAGCATCGCGCCGCCATACTCGCCGAAATAGCCGTCCCGGGTCGGTGTGATCTTGAGGTATTTGGTCATTCCTGTCCGTTCCAATGAATTTGTCGCACGAAGGGATAAGACCGAAGTCGCGCGAGCCTGCCAAGAAACGATTTTGTCGCGGATACCGAAATTTGCCGCCTTCACTGTTCCCTGCCCGGATCTTCATGCCGGTCGGGCGGAAATCTCTTGTCCGGTTCTCCTTGACGGGTAATCTTCGGAGATCGAAGCCGAAAATTCGATTTCAACTAAGACACAGGGAGAGATTTGATGGGCAAGCGTGATGAACTGATCGCAAAATATGCCGATGACTTGAAAAACAAATGCGGGATGGAACCCGACATGGACCTTTTGACCAAAGTGACCATCGGCTGCGGGCCGGCGATCTATGACGCCGATGCATCCACGGTCGCCGCGACGCAGGAAGGCGAGCTGGAGACGGTCAAGGAGAACTTCCTGATCAAGAAACTGGGTCTGTCCGACGGGCCGGAACTGATGGAGGCGATCAACAAGGTGATCGACACCTATGGCCAGTCCGAGCGCAACAAGTATCGCGCGGTCGTCTATTACATGCTGACCAAGCATTTCGGAAAGGAATCCGTCTACGGTTGACCCGGCGGGCAGGACGCGCCCGCGATCCCGCGGGCGCTGACGATTTTAGCTATATTCTAGGGACTTACAGTTTGCCCGAACCTGCCGAAACAGGTTAGACATGGGGGCAAGACCAGGACGGTCGGAACCAGAGAATTCAATTCGCGTGTGGTGGTAGGGAGCACGCGGGGTGGGGAAGGTTCCGCGTCGTCGGGGCCTTCCCGTTTTCCTTTCAGAACAGCGTCAGTAACGGTTCGGTCATTAGGCTTTGGTTGACGGAATGTCCGATCAATCGGGTCTTGTCTGCCCCAGTTCGCAGATCGCCGCCCATTCGGCCTCGGTGACAGGCTGCACTGACAGGCGCGAATTCTTCACCAGCACCATGTCTGCCAACCTTGGGTCGGCCTTGATCTGCTCGAGCGTCACAGGGGTTTCGAAGGGCCGCACCGCCTTGATATCCACGCATTCCCAGCGGTCGTCATCGGTGGTGCTGTCGCGATGTGCCTCGGCGCAGACCTCGACGATACCGACGATCGCCTTGTCCTTCTGCGAATGGTAAAAGAATCCGCGGTCGCCCAGCTTCATCTGGCGCATGAAATTGCGAGCCTGATAGTTGCGCACGCCGTCCCATTCCTCGCCCGCGTCGCCCTTGGCGACCTGCTGATCCCAGCTCCAGGTCGAGGGTTCGGATTTGAAAAGCCAGTAGGCCATCAGCCGATCACCTTTTTCCACGGGATCAGCTCGACCGACTGGAACAGGCCTGCCTTGGCGTAGGGGTCATTGTCGGCCCAGCGTTGCGCCGCCGCCATGTCCTCGACATCCAGAATGACGAGCGACCCGATCATCTGGTCGCCATCCAGCAAAGGCCCGGCCTGCGAGACCACACCGGTTTCCTCGATATAGGCGAGATGCGTAGCACGGTTGTCGAGACGGGTTTGCAGGGCGCCCTCCTTGTCGCGGGCAATCAGGGCTATCAGCATGTCATTCCTCCTTCAGGGGGCGCGCCAGCAGCTGGGCCATGGCGTCGTTCAGGGTCAGGCTGTGATCCACCAGGCCGGTGACACAGCGGGTAATCGGCATGTCCAGCCCCAATTCGAGGGCCTTGGCATTGACGGCGTGGGCGGTCGCGACGCCTTCGACGGTGATCGACGGATCGAACGACTCACCCCGGCCGAGGGCGAGCCCGAGCCGGTAGTTGCGCGAAAGCTCCGAGGTGCAGGTCAGCGCCAGGTCGCCAAAACCGCTGAGCCCGGCAAGGGTCTCGGCCTGGGCACCGAGCGCCAGCGCCATGCGCTGCATCTCGGCATAGCCGCGCGTCATCAGGGCCGCCCGCGCGCTCTCGCCCAAGCCGGCCCCGATCACCGCGCCACAGGCGATGGCCATGACATTCTTGAGTGCGCCGCCCAGCTCGGCGCCGATCGTGTCGGTCGTGCGATAGAGCCGTAGGTTGGCGGTGGTCAGTTCCTCCTGCAGCGCCGCGCTCAGATCGGCCTCGGCGCAGGCAAGCGTCAGGGCGGTCGGCAG
The DNA here is from genome assembly GCF_001507595.1 of Ruegeria marisrubri. Taxonomy (GTDB): domain Bacteria; phylum Pseudomonadota; class Alphaproteobacteria; order Rhodobacterales; family Rhodobacteraceae; genus Ruegeria; species Ruegeria marisrubri. The sequence continues at coordinate 186,140 of NZ_LQBQ01000023.1, read as the reverse complement.
GCCGCGCGCGATGTCCTGCGCAAAGCTGGGGCCGGTCAGAAGCGCCGGTCGGGCATCGGGCAGAACCTCGGAAATGATGGAGACCGGCCCCATCCCGGTTTTCAGCTCGATCCCCTTGCAGCAGGCGACCAGAACATGACGGCCCAGGGCCTCGGTGTGATCGGCAAGCGCCTGGCGCAGTTTTTGCATGGGCACGGCCAGCAGCACCGTCTCGCAGGCCTGCACGTCGGCAATATCGGCGGTGACGCGCAGCGAGTCGGGCAGGCGCACCCCCGGCAGGCGCAGCGCGTTTTCGCGGCCGGTCTGCATCAGCTCGGCCTGTTCGGCGGAGCGCGCCCACAAGGTCACCGGCCCCTTGCCCGCAAGCGAAACCGCCAGTGCGGTGCCAAAGGCACCCGAACCCAACACGGCGACACTCATGCCTTGGCCCCCTTCTTGCCGCTGCCCAGCAGCGCCGGGCTGCTCTTGTCCAGAGGCCAGCGCGGGCGGGCGGTCAGGTCAAGCCCGTCGCGGGCGCCCGTGCGGAACCTCTCGAGTCCGGCATAGGCGATCATGGCGGCGTTGTCCGTGCACAGGCTGTGCGGCGGCGCGGTGAATTTCGCGCCCTGTTCCGCGCAAACAGACTCTAACGCGGACCGAATGGCGGTGTTTGCGGCCACCCCACCGGCGACGGCGACCACCGGCTCGGGCGGGTTTTCTTCCATGTAGCGGCTGAGCGCGCGTCGCGTTTTCTCGGCCAGTGTCTCGACGATGGCCTGCTGGAACCCGGCGCAGAGGTCGGCCCGGTCCTGCCGGGTCAGCCCACCCTTTTCGGCAACGATCTGATCGCGCATCCGCATCAGGGCTGTCTTGAGCCCGGAAAAGGACAGGTTGCAGTCGGGGCGATCAAGCAGCGGGCGCGGAAAGCGGAACCGGTCGGGGTCGCCCTCGCGCGCCTCGGCCTCGACCGAGGGGCCGCCGGGTTGTGGCAGGCCCAGAAGGCGGGCGGTCTTGTCAAAGGCCTCGCCCGGCGCGTCGTCGATGGTGCCGCCGAGGCGGGTGAACTGCTCGGGCCCGTGGACGATCAGGTATTGGCAGTGGCCACCCGAGACCAGCAGCATCAGGTAGGGATAGGCGATGGCGTCGGTCAGGCGGGGGGTCAGGGCGTGGCCGGCCAGATGGTTGACGCCGATCAGGGGCAGGCCTGTCGCCGCGCTCAGACCCTTGGCGCACATCACGCCCGACATGACGCCGCCAATCAGGCCGGGTCCGGCAGTCACGGCGATGGCGTCCAGATCGGCCAGTTCCAGCCCGGCCTCCTCCAGCGCCTGCCGGACGCAGATATCCAGCTTTTCGGCATGGGCGCGCGCCGCGATCTCGGGCACCACGCCGCCATAGGCGCTGTGCAATTCGGTCTGGCCATGAACGATCGAGGACAGAACCTGCGCCGGTTCGCCCTCGGTCTGCCGGACAACCGCGGCCGCGGTGTCGTCGCAGCTGCTTTCCAGTCCGAGTATCGTTAGTGTTTGCGCCATTCCGTTTAACCGTTGCATGATGGTTGCACAGCGGGGTATCACCCCACGCGCAGTCAAACAATCCCGAGGTCGAAGGCATCGCCCGATGTACCTGCTGATGACCCGCCCCCGCGCCGCCTCGGAGAGGTTTGTCGCGCAACTGCCGCCCAAAGTGCTTGAGCGGGTGAAGGTCATCTATTCTCCGTTGCTCGACATCCGCCCGATTGAGGGAAAGATAGGGATGTCGGGTCATGGCGGGCTGATCTTTACCTCGGCGAACGGGGTTCAGGCCGCCGCACGTTTGACGGGTGACAGGTCGTTGCCTGCCTATTGCGTCGGAGAGGTGACCACGGCAACCGCGGCCAGGGCGGGCTGGCAGGCCGAAATGGCAGGTGAAACGGCCGAGGCGCTTTTCGCGAACCTTCTGCGCCGCAGACCGCCTGGCCCGCTTTTGCATCTGAGAGGCGAACACAGCCGAGGCAACCTGGCCGAGCGGCTGACGCAATCGGGGCTGACGGTGCGGGATCAGGCGATCTATCGGCAGCTTTTGCTGCCTTTTTCGGATGAGGCGACAGAGGCGATGCTGGGCGACCAGCCGGTGATTGCCCCCGTGTTCTCTCCGAGGACGGCGCGACAATTTGCCGACCTGTGGTCCGGGTCGGTTCCGTTGATGTTGGCCGCAATCAGCGAGGCAGCCGCGGAACCCCTTGAATCGATGAACTTTCATTGTCTGAAGATCGCGAAACAACCCAATTCGGAACAGATGGGCAAGGCGGTCAGGAAGCTCGTGAAACACGCGATGCGGCTTGAGGGTGTCGGGGACGCGGATTAACCTGCTTTGGTCTGTAGTTCAGGCTATTTGGAATCGAAAGGGCATTAACGGTGGCTGATAAGAAGGATACCGATCAGGAACCGGGAACCGACCCAAAGCCGGAAACCGAAATCGACAAGGGCAAGGCCGAAGAGGCTGAACAGGCCCTTGACGAAAAAGCGGTGACCGAGGAATCCACCTCCGAAGCCGAAGCCGAAGCCGAAGCCGAAGCCGAAGCCGAAGCCGCTCCGGCCGTCGAGGAAAAGATCGTCGAACGCACCGTCGAAAAGCGCGGCGGTTTCATTCCTGCCCTTCTGGGTGGCGTGATCGCGGCCGCGCTGGGCTTTGCCGCCGGGCGCAGCGACATGATCCTGCCCGGAGGATCGAATACCGACGACCAGATCGCGGCGCTCGAGGCGGCGCTGGCCGAACAGGACGCACGGATTGCGGGTCTTGAGCAAGCCGTGGCCGAGATTCCCGAATTGACCGCCCTGCCCGGCGCTGTTTCTGACCTGTCGGACAAGATTTCACCGGCTCTGGCCGAGCTGGAGACGCTGCGGTCCGGCCTGGATGCGCTGGCAGCTTCGGTCGAGCCGCTGCAGCAGCGCCTGACCGAACTGGAAAAGCGCCCGATCACCGAGGGCGCCTCGCCCGAGGCGGTCGCAGCCTATGAACAGGAACTGAACAGGTTGCGCGAGTCGCTGGCGGCTCAGAGGGCCGAAGTCGAAAAGATGGTGGCCGAGGCGCAGGCGCTCGAGGCCAAGGCGGCCGCCGATGCACAGACAGCCGCCAATGCGGCGACGATTTCCCGTCTTCAGGTGAAACTGGATTCCGGGGCGTCCTATGCGGACCTGGTGGCCGAGCTTGAAGCCGGCGGCATGAGCGTGCCGGACGAACTGGCCGCCCACGCAACCACGGGCATTCCGACACTGACCGCGCTGCAGGACGAGTTCCCGCCCGCGGCGCGTGCGGCGCTGGCCGATGCCCGCGAGGCGGAAAAGGGCACGGGGCTGGTCGCTTTCCTGCAACGCCAGACGGGTGCCAGATCAGTGGCCCCGCGCGACGGCGATGATCCTGACGCGATCCTTTCACGGGCAGAAGCGGCCCTGATCGCCGGCGACGTGCCTGCGGCGTTGAATGAACTGGACGCCTTGCCAGAAGCCGCGCAACCCGCGCTGGCGGATTGGGTCAGCAAGGCCCGTACACGACAGGCGGCAATCGTAGCCGCGGATGCGCTTGCGCAAAGCTTGAACACGAACTGAGGGGCCTGCCATGCTTTGGTCACTGCTGAAGATACTGGTTTTTGTGGCAATCGTCGGCCTGCTGGCCTTTGGCGCCGGGTTGCTGATGGAAACCAGCGGTGGCGTTCAGATCACGGTCGCGGGCACCGAATATACCTTGGGGCCGCTGCAATCGGTCATTGCCTTCCTGGTGCTGGTGTTCCTGGTCTGGCTGTTCTTCAAGCTGCTGACCCTGCTTGTGGCCACGCTCAAGTTTCTCAATGGCGATGAAACCGCGCTGTCGCGCTATTTCGACCGCGGCCGCGAACGCAGGGGATATCAGGCCCTGGCGGACGCCTTGATGGCGCTGGCCTCTGGCGAAGGCCGGCTTGCCCTGACCCGGGCGGCCAAGGCCGAAAAGCTGCTGAACAAGCCCGAATTGACCAATCTTCTTGTGGCGCAGGCCGCCGAGATGGCCGGTAACACCAAAAAGGCGTCGGACGCCTACAAGAAACTGATCACCGACCCGTCCACCCGCTTTGTCGGGGTGCGCGGGATCATGAAGCAGAAACTGGCCGAGGGCGACGACGAAACCGCACGCAAGCTGGCCGAAAAGGCGCTGGCGCTCAAGCCGCGCCACGCGGAAACTCAGGACGTCCTGCTGCAACTTCAGACCAAGGCGCAGGACTGGGCGGGCGCGCGGTCGACTCTGACTGCCAAACTGAAGGCCGGAACGCTTCCGCGTGATGTCTACAAGCGCCGCGACGCGGTGCTGGCCCTGTCCGAGGCCAAGACCCTGCTGGACGAGACTGCGACCATCGAACAGCAGGAAAAAGCCATCGAGGCAAATCGCCTGTCACCGGATCTGGTTCCCGCCGCCGCGATGGCCGCCCGCGCCTATATTGCCAAGGGCAAGCCACGCTATGCCACCAAGATACTGAAAAAGGCCTGGGAAGCGCAGCCGCACCCGGATCTGGCGCATGCCTTTGCGGAGATCGAGCCCAATGAAACACCCGAGGAACGCGTCCGCCGCTTTACCGCGCTGACCCGGGTCCACCCCGATCACCCCGAAACCCGCCTGATCCTGGCCGAGCTCAATATCGTGGCCGAGGATTTCCCCGAGGCACGCCGTGCGCTGGGCAACCTGATCGAGAACCAGGCCGATGCGCGGGCTTACACGCTGATGGCCGCGATCGAGCGGGGCGAAGGTGCGTCGGATGCGGTGGTGCAGGGCTGGCTCGCCAAAGCCTTGAATGCGCCGCGTGGGCCTCAGTGGGTCTGCGACAACTGTCATGACATTCACGCCGAATGGGCGCCGGTCTGCCAGAACTGCAACAGTTTCGACACGCTCAGCTGGCAGACTCCGCAAACACCCGAGATCGCATCGGCCACCGGTGTTCACATGCTGCCGCTGATCGTCGGCGCCTTGGACGACAAATCCGAAGAATCGGAGCCGGACGCTGGCGAGTCCCAAGAGGAAGATGCCGAGTCCACGGAAGCGGACGTGATCGAAGCGGACGTTGAACTGGTCGGAGATGAGAACCGGACGTAACCGGCTGAATGATGCGGCGAGGAATTGCCCCGCACCTTCGATCAGGCAATGAGATTGACACCCCTCTCTTCGTTCGGAGCAATTCCGTAGTGTCTTTTGTAAACTTTCGAAAAGTGGCCGGCTGTTGAATCCGCAGGCCAGGGCGACCTCTATCAGCTTCATGTTTGTCTGGATCGGCAACATGCGCGCTTTCTCGATCCCGAGCTTGGAACAGCAGGAACTGGGCGTGGAATGGACCGTGCGCAGGTGATCCTCCCCCCACAGAAGTGGTCCGCCGTTATGTTCGTGAAAACGGAAGGATGTCCTGCTCGGCGTGTTTGGACCACCCGGCTGGAGATTTTCCCGGCAGCAGGTCAGTCATCAACCTAGATGACATGTTTCGATGTTATTGTTAGTCTTGGGGTAATTTTTAGTGTGCCATGGTCGCAACAGCGTTGATTTCGGTGGACCATTTGCCGACCAGTGATTGAGTGGAACAAGCGGATGCTGACAAGTGACCGCGCTTCAGGGTTAACAGAACTGCGGGAAGCCCGTCGTAAAAGTCGCGCTTTGCTTTGGTGCGTGGGCCTGTTCAGCGTTTTCGTCAATTTGCTGATGCTGACCGGGCCGATCTTCATGCTCCAGATCTATGACCGCGTTCTCGGCAGCCGGTCTGAGGAAACGCTGGCGGCGCTTGTCGTGCTGATGGCGTTCCTGTTCCTCATGATGGGGATATTGGAATGGGCGCGCGGCAGGGTCCTGGCGCGGGTTGGCGCCCGCTTTCAGACGCTGCTCGACAGGCGGGTTTTCGACGCGGTTCTTCGCAAGACGATCCGCAGCCCCGATCCGCGCGAGAGCGAAAACCAGCTCAAGAACCTCGAAGCGGTGCAAACCTTTTATGCTTCGCAGGTATTTGCCGCTCTGTTCGACCTGCCCTGGACACCCGTGTTTCTTGTCGGCATCTCGATTTTTCACCCTTGGCTGGGCCTGCTGGCCGTTGTCGGAGGCGGCGTTCTGATTTTCGTCACGGGTTTGAACCAGATCACAACCCGCGCGGCACAGGCGAAGGCCGGGACGGCAAGGAATGCATCCGACCGGATGGCGGAACATCTGGTGACCGAAGCCGAAATGATACGCGGTCTGGGAATGCAGGAGAACTTCTTCAGCCGCTGGTACCTCGCTCGGAAAACCGCACTGAAGGAGGGGCTGCGTGCCAATGACATGGGCGGCAGTTTCGCGTCGACATCAAAGACCTTCAGGCTTTTCCTGCAGTCCACGATGCTGGGCCTGGGCGCGTTTCTCGTGTTGCGTGGCCAGTTGACTCCCGGAGCGATGATCGCAGCTTCGATCCTGCTGGGGCGGGCGTTGGCCCCGGTGGATCTTGTGATCGGCCAATGGCCCTTGGTGCAGCGCGCCAGACATGGTTGGAATGCCCTGGCTCAACTGTTGTCGGCAATACCTGAAGAGCCGTCGCGGACGGAATTGCCCCGACCACAGGCCCGGCTCGAGGTGCAGCAGCTTACCATCGTGCCGCCGGGCGCAACCCAGGCCGCATTGCGGTTGGTCAGCTTCGAGTTGCAACCGGGGCAGGCTGTCGGGGTGATTGGCCCTTCGGGCTCGGGCAAGTCGACGCTGGCCCGCGCGCTGACCGGAGTCTGGCCCGCCTCGGGCGGCAGGATTCGCCTGGACGGGGCGCCGATCGAGCAATACGCGCCCGAGGCACTGGCGCGCTACATCGGTTACCTGCCGCAGAGGGTGCAGCTGTTTGACGGAACCATCGCAGAGAACATCGCCCGGCTGAGCCTGACACCGGACGATGCCAAGGTGGTCGAAGCGGCAAAGAAGGCGGCTGCGCATGACATGATCCTGCAACTGCCGGACGGCTACGACACCCCGGTCTCTGTCGCGGGCGGTCAGCTGTCAGGTGGCCAGATTCAGCGCATCGGCCTGGCCCGGGCCATGTATGACGACCCGGTGCTTCTGGTTCTGGACGAGCCCAATTCCAGCCTCGACAACGAGGGTTCGGTCGCGCTCAACAAAGCGATCCGTCAGATGAAGGAAGAGGGGCGCTCGGTGCTCATCATGGCACACAGGCCGGCGGCGATCATGGAATGCGACCTGCTGCTGGTGCTTGAGGGCGGAATGCGCAAGGCCTGGGGTCCGCGGGAGAAGGTTCTGGCCGACGTGGTTCAGAACTATCAGCAGATCCGACGGGCGGGCGGCAACCCGGTTGGTGTGACATGAACGGCAAGGAAAAACCCGGCTTCTCCGCCAGCTTGCCGCTTGCCATCGGATTTCTGGCCCTGCTGGTTCTGCTCGGCGGTTTCGGCACCTGGGCCGCGCGCGCCAATATTTCCGGGGCGGTGGTGGCGACTGGCCGGATCGTCGTCGATCAGAACCGTCAGGTGATTCAGCACCCGGATGGCGGGGTGGTTGCCGAAATCCTCGTCGAAGAGGGTGATCCGGTTGCGGCCGGCGATCTTCTGCTTCGGCTTCAGGCCAGCGACCTGAAATCCGAACTGGCCGTCGTCGAGGGGCGGCTGGTAGAATTGATGGCGCGGCGCGGGCGTCTGGAGGCGGAGCGCGACGAGGCGGCAGAGATCGTTTTCGACCCGGAACTGCTGGCCATGGAAGAGGAACGGCCCGAGGTCGGGCGGCAGATGGCCGGGCAACGCCGACTGTTCCAGGCCCGGAACACCTCGATTGCCAGAGAAACGGAACAGTTGCGCAACAGGCGAAAGCAACTGCGTTCGCAGATCGACGGCATTCAGGCCCAGAGCGAGGCATTGGCGCGTCAGAACGCATTGATTGCCGAGGAATTGAAGAGCCAGAAGGCGCTGCTGGAAAAGGGGTTGGCTCAGGCTTCGCGGGTGATATCCCTGCAGCGCGAAGAAGCCCGGCTGGCTGGCGAGTTGGGGAACCTGACGGCCAGAAAGGCCGAGGCGTTGGAGCGTATCGCCGAACTGGAAATCGAGGAGTTGAAGCTCAACTCGCAACGCCGCCAGGAGGCGATCTCGCAGCTGCGCGATCTGCGCTACAACGAAATGGAACTGCTGGAGCGCCGCAGATCATTGCAGGAACGGCTGAGCCGGCTGGATTTGCGCGCGCCGGTTTCCGGTATCATCCACGACCCACAGGTCTTCGGAGCCGATGCCGTCATTCGCCCGGCAGAACCGGTGATGTATGTGGTGCCCCAGGACCGGCCGCTGGTCATCGAAGCGCATATTGCCGCCATCGATGTGGACCAAGTGCAAAAGAACCAATCCGTCGCTGTGCGTTTCGCGGCCTTTGATGGCCGCACGACGCCCGAGTTGAATGGCTATGTCGACCGCGTGTCCGCAGATGCCTTCATCAACGAACACACCGGAGCCGCCTATTACCGGGTCGAGATTACCTTGTCGGAAGGTGAGTTCAGCAAACTTCCGCAAGGGGCGAACCTGCTGCCCGGTATGCCGGTGGATGTATTCATCCGCACCGACGACCGTTCGCCGATCGCGTATCTCGTCCGCCCGCTGACAAATTATTTCACAAAGGCCTTCCGGGAGAGCTAGGGCTGGCGGGAAGTTGGAAGCCGTTGCAGGCAGGCGGGGTTTGACCGAAACGACCGCCTAGTCTTCTGGTCAGTCGTGGCGGAGGATCCTAACCCTGAAAAAGGGAAGAGCGTACAAGGTTGCGACTGCGCTGCACAATACGGCGATTGATCCGAAAATGGAAAAGAAACCAACCGCAACCAGAAAGGGGTACCCCAAATAAACGGCGGTTCCTCCGGCGATGCCGCCCACCAGCATACCTACTGCCAAGAAGCCAACGATCATTGCTTGCCCTATGCCTCCAGTTTCTTTGTTTTCACAACCTTCGCAAGAAAACGCCAAGAAGTCGAGATCCCGGCCGATCTTGGTTCAGTATTGTGACATCAATTGGGCAATCTCGATCTGTTGCGATCGAAACCTTCCCAAACACCTGTATTTACCGCTGAAACCTGCTACTTGGCGCACGGTTAGCAAAATTTTCGACGGCATACACAGAGAAGAGGCGCGTCAGGCGGAAATCGGCAAGACGCCGCCGAAGGCCGCTGGCATCGAATATGCTCAACAGGGATGGCCGCCTCTCGGTGCAGGGCCTGCAAGGCAACCGAGAAACCGGAAATCGGTGCAAAGAGATGAAAAAGCACGTTAAAACAACAAACTGATGCAACATGCCGGGACTGCATCCTTGTTGCCGATCCGTCCTCGCCGCGCGCCTCGGGGCGCCCGCCAAGCTGTTTGCGTTGAAGGGGGTGGGCTATGGTGGATCCGGTCTTCCGCCGGCCTGCCGCCATGTGGCCGTATGACATTGATTCCCGGGTGATTTCACGCCTAATAGGGGAAACCAGGCTGAGACAGCCATTTATGAACAAATTGGATTTGGAGATAACATGCCACGCAAGGTGACCAAGGCAGTTTTCCCGGTTGCTGGGCTGGGGACGAGATTTCTTCCAGCTACGAAATCGGTTCCGAAAGAGATCATGACTTTGGTGGACCGCCCGCTGGTGCAATACGCCATCGACGAGGCCCGGGCCGCCGGCATCAAGGAATTCATCTTTGTCACCTCGCGTGGAAAGTCGGCGCTGGAGGATTATTTCGACCACAATCTGATCCTCGAACAGGAGCTAAGGAAGAAAGGGAAGAACGACCTTCTGGAGGTTCTCAAATCCACCAACATGGAAAGCGGAGCCATCGCCTACATCCGCCAGCACAAGGCGCTCGGGCTGGGCCACGCGGTCTGGTGCGCCCGCCGACTGATCGGCAACGAACCCTTTGCCGTGATGTTGCCGGACGACGTGATTGCAGCCGAGAAACCCTGCCTGCAGCAGATGGTCGAGGCCTATGAAGAGACCGGCGGCAACATGGTCGCGGCGATGGAAGTTCCGCCGGAACAGACAAGCGCCTATGGCATTCTGGATGTCGGCGAGGACATGGGTTCGGTCGTAGCTGCCAGGGGCATGGTCGAGAAACCGGAAACCGGAGAGGCACCTTCCAACCTGGCCGTGATCGGTCGGTATATCCTGAGCCCGTCTGTGTTGAAAAATCTCAACAAGTTGAAACAGGGCAGCGGCGGAGAAATTCAACTGACCGACGCCATCGCCGAGGATATCGGTTCCGACACCCCGGTCTATGGCTACCGCTTCCGTGGCCAGCGGTTTGACTGTGGCTCCAAGACAGGTTTCCTTCAGGCTACCGTGGCCTTTGCTCTGGCACGCGACGATCTGCGCGACGACTTGCGCCGCTACTTGCAAGAGATCGCCCTGACGGAAAAGGCGGCGCAATAACAGGGGCAATACGATCTGCCTGTCCGGGCTCCTCATAGCCTTCTTCGGTCTTTCAGGGGCCGGTTTTGTGTGGCACAAATTGTTCGGACAGGTTTGATGAAAGGCATTGAAAACATGGCAACCATTCACCCCGTTGTCCTGTGTGGAGGCTCTGGTACGCGCCTGTGGCCGCTGTCACGAAAGAGCTATCCAAAACAGTTCGTGCCGCTGGTGGGGAAACAAACCCTGTTTCAGGCCTGTGCCGAACGGATGCGCGGCCCGGAAGACGCGCCTTTCGCCGCGCCGATCGTCCTGACCAATTCCGATTTCCGCTTTATTGTCACCGAGCAGCTTGCTGAAGTCGGAATTGACCCGGGCACCGTCCTGATCGAACCGGAGGGGCGCAACACGGCCCCTGCGGTTCTGGCTGCGGCGCTGCATCTGAACGCGTCTGATCCGGATGCGATCATGTTGGTCGCGCCTTCGGACCATGTGATTCCTGATTCCAAAGCCTTTTTTGCTGCCGTGGCCGAAGGGGCGCGGGTGGCGGCAGACCAGAAAGATCTCGTGACTTTCGGCATCACGCCCGACCGGCCCGAGACCGGCTATGGTTATCTGCAATTGCAGGCCTCTCCAGACGGAACCGGCAAGGCGCAGCCATTGGGCCGGTTCGTCGAAAAGCCGGACCTGGACACTGCGAAGAAGATGCTGGCTGACGGCAGCTATCTGTGGAACTCGGGCATTTTCCTTTTTGCGGTGCGCGACATCCTTGCTGCGTTCCAGGCGCACGCGCCCGACCTGATGGCGCCGGTGCGGGCAGCGGTCGAGCAGGCCAGGGCTGACCTTGGGTTTCTGCGGCTTGATCCGGCGGCCTGGGCCGAGGTCGCGGATATTTCCATAGACTATGCGGTGATGGAAAAAGCCAAGAACCTTAGCGTCGTTCCCTATTCCGCGGGTTGGTCCGACCTTGGCAGCTGGTCGGCGGTGCAGGAACTCAGCAATCCGGATGAGGAGGGCGTCGCGACCTCCGGTGAGGTGACCGCGATCGACTGCCACAACGTGCTGTTGCGCTCGGAGGCGGGCAACCAGGAACTCGTGGCCATGGGGCTGGACAACATGATCGCGGTGGCGATGCCGGATGCGGTTCTGGTTGCCAGCATGGACAAGGCCCAGGACGTGAAACAGGCGGTGACCGCGCTGAAGGCCAAGGGTGCGAAACAGGCCGAAGAGCTGCCGGTGGATCACCGTCCATGGGGCTGGTTCGAAAGCCTTGCGATCGGAGACAGGTTCCAGGTCAAGCGCATTCACGTTCATCCCGGTGCCGCACTCAGCCTGCAATCGCATCACCACCGGTCCGAGCACTGGATCGTGGTGGAAGGCACGGCGAAGGTCACGATCGATGACGAGGTGAAGCTGGTGACCGAGAACGAGTCGGTCTACATCCCCGTGGGCGCCGTGCACAGGATGGAAAACCCGGGCAAGGTGCCGATGGTCCTGATCGAGGTGCAGACCGGCACCTATCTGGGTGAGGATGACATCATCCGCTACGAAGACGTATACGCCCGCAAATAGTGGACCCTTTTCAGGGTTTCCGGTTGCCGCTGGGTGGAAAATTCAGTGGCAGCCGTTCAGCGCCCGACCCCGACATAGGTTTCGAACCCGGCCTTTTCCGCGGCCGAGCGCGAATAGACGTTGCGCAGATCCACCATCCGCGGGTGCTTCATTTTTTCGGCCAGTTGCACGAGATTCAGCGCCCGGAACTCGTTCCATTCCGTCAACAAGACCACCATGTCGGACTCATCCGCGGCCTCATAGGGGTCCTCCACCCATTGCACGCCAGGCAGCAGCGCCTCGCCAAAGGTCTTGCCTTGGGGATCCACGACCTGCACCTTTGCGCCGGCGCCGATGAGCGCGGGAACAATGGTCAGGGACGGGGCATCCCGCATGTCATCGGTATTGGGTTTGAAGGTCACTCCGAGAACCGTGATCGTCTTTCCGTTCAGCGAACCGTCACAAGCATCCCGGATCTTGTCCAACATCCGTTTCTTTACCTCGTCATTCACGCGAATGACGGTTTCGGTGATCCGCATCGGAAAGGCGTGTTCCTGCCCGATACGCGCCAGCGCCGCAGTGTCCTTGGGAAAGCACGATCCCCCATAGCCGGGACCTGCATGCAGGAACTTGTTGCCGATGCGCCCATCCAGGCCGATGCCCCGCGCGACTTGCTTGACGTCGGCGCCGACCCGCTCGCACAGGCCGGCGATTTCGTTGATGAAGGTGATCTTGGTGGCCAAAAAGGCATTTGCGGCGTACTTGATCATCTCGGCGCTTTCCAGATCTGTCGTCAGGATCGGAAAGTCCCGCAGATAGAGAGGGCGATAGATCTCGGCCATCACCTCGGCGGCACGGTCGTTTTCGACCCCGACGACCACACGGTCAGGGCGCATGAAGTCCGAGATCGCCGCGCCTTCGCGCAGGAATTCCGGGTTCGAGGCAACGTCGAACTCGGCCTGCGGATTGACCCGGGCAATGGTGTCCTTCACCTGCCGGTTGGTGCCCACCGGAACCGTGGACTTGGTCACGACCACCGTGTAGCCGGTCATGGCGCGCGCGATTTCCTCGGCTGCGGCCATCACATAGCTGACGTCCGCATGGCCGTCGCCGCGTCGCGACGGGGTGCCCACGGCAATGAATACCGCATCCGCCCCGTCAACGGCAGCACTCAGATCCGTCGTGAAGCTCAGCCGCCCCGCAGAGATGTTCTTGGCCATCAAGACATCCAGCCCGGGCTCGTAGATCGGCACCTCACCAGCTTGCAGCATCTCGATCTTGTCGGCGGCCTTGTCCACGCAGATCACGTCATGTCCGAAATCCGAAAAACAAACGCCCGAGACCAATCCAACGTAACCGGTTCCAATCATTGCGACACGCATGTGTCCTACTCCTCATGAATCTTGGGAAATCAATTGCGTCGAAATTTGCATGCCGATACTGGATGCTCGGTTTGAACTCCTGCCTGCAACCGAAACAAGTGCGAGGCGTCAAAAACTGGCGCGGACTTGCAAATCATCATGTTGGTTGGATGCGGCAGGTGGGCAGGGAATGCAAGCATGATCTTTTGCGGCGGATGCCGGCATTGCGGTGATCGCCGCGGTCACCGGGGTGCGAGTACGTGACCAAACGGCCTTGCAGGGGCATTGCGACCGAACCTCAATCGCGTGCAGCATCGCCACGCTGCAGGATAAGACAGCCCTGAAATCGATGAAATTTTCGGCTTGTGCGATTTCGTGCTAAGCTGTGATTCACGCAAAGGCCAAGAAGGAAACAATGGCGTTTCGGGAACATGCGGAAATTGGCGGCACGGGTTGGCCGTGATCATCCCGCACTGCCAACACCGTTGCGCAACCCGCAATGAGAGGCGCGGTTGGGTTCGGGTGAAACAAGGTCTGGCGGGCTTGGGGTAGGATTCAAGCCGGCAAATCCGTTTGTTGGCTTGAAGGCGGATTGAAAACTATCGGCAGCGTGTTCCGAGCGTTCTTTGGTGAAGAACGCTAATCCATGGCCCATTTTTCAGTGGGTTGGTTCATTAGAGATGACGAGTGAAGTTATGTGTGAATCGGACCGGGCATCCAGTGCCCTGAATGAGCCCAGGATTCAGCTATCCGCGAAATATCTCTGGGTGCTGATAATTTTCGGAATTCCAGCGATGGCCGTCCTTTCTGTCATCATGATGGAAATCAAATCCCTTACCGACAACGACTTGATCGAGGAGATTGCCGATCGCTTCATTCTCAACAACGAGACCAGCTTTCCGACTCTGCTGAGTTATCTTCTCATGTTCACGGCCTCGCAGCTTTCGCTACTGGTCTTTTTCACGCAGCAGAAAAAACAGCGGGCCTTGTTCAACCTGTATTGGCTTTTGATCGCCTTGTTTTTCCTGGTGCTGGCATATGACGAAGTCGCCCAGGTTCACGAAAAGATCCCGCCCCCGATCGCCAAGCAGCGTTTCAAGGACCACGGCTGGGTGTTTGCCGGGGTGGCTGTGGCATTGACATTGGCAATCTGTTTCATCCCGTTTTTTCGAAAAGGCCCGCAGCCATTGGTCAGGCAGCTGTTTTGGGGTGCTGCGATTTTCCTGTCCGGGGCGATCGTGATCGAAGCGATTGGCGGCGCCTACGCTGATTTCGTCACGAAGGATCGCATCTATGGCTTGATAGCGGTCCTCGAGGAATCCGTCGAGTTGTTGGGAATTGCTTACCTGAATGCCGTTCTGGTGGAACATCTGGGCAGGCTAAGCTTCGTCCTTTCCTTCGTTCGAGGGGGCGAGCACTGGCTGGCCGCGCCCGAATCCGAAACCCGGCAAAAGGCTCGATTCCCCGAAAAAAAGATGGGGACGACCTACACGACGGAACCCGCACATGAAAGCGGCGCTTCGTGACGTGTAGGGAAATTTCGGGCCGCAACCGGTGCCAGGGACAGGAACAAGGCCAAGTGAGGACCTCCGAGGTTCGTTGGCCGGCTCCTGTTTCGGCGGCGGCCGGATTCATCCGCCGAGCGCGGACATGTGACGCGACACGGCCGGCGCCGCCATGCGTGCAAGGTCAAACCGATGCCGCTCGGGCTTCATGAGAATCGCCGTCCGGATGGCAGCGAGGGCGGCGACCTCGGACCGGCGCAGGGGCGCGCGCAGATCGACCGACCCTTCGTCGCCCATGCAGGTGTACAGCCGGCCGGTGCAACTTAGCCGCACGCGGTTGCAAAGCGCGCAGAAGTTGCATGACATGGGTGAGATCAGACCCAGCCGGCCGCCGGTTTCGGCCACTCTCAAATAGCGCGCCGGGCCACCGCTGTCGTGCCGTTCGGGGGTCAGCATCCAACGGCGCGCCAGATCGGCTCGAAGGCTTTGCAGCGACAGCACGCTTTCGCTGCGGTTCAGGCCGGTTTCGCCCAGTGGCATTTCCTCGATCAGTGTCAGGTCCATGCCGCGCCCATGTGCAAAGCGGATCAGATCGTCCACTTCGCGCTCGAACGCACCCCGGCTGGCCACCGTGTTCAGCTTGACTTTCAGCCCGGCCTCCCGAGCGGCGTCGATCCCGGCCAGAACTCTGCGGATGTCGCCCAGCCGGGTGATCTCTCGGTAGCGTTGGGAGTCCAGTGTATCGAGCGACACGTTGACCCGCCGCACCCCGCACTTCGCCAGATCCTCGGCGTGGCGGGCCAGCAATGTACCGTTCGTGGTCAATGTCAGTTCATCCAGCGCGCCGGATCGGAGGTGCCGCGACAAGTCGCGGAACAGGTCCATCACATCCCGCCGCAAGAGCGGCTCGCCGCCGGTAATCCTGAGCTTGCGGACGCCGTGACGGATGAAGAGGTCAGACAGGCGGGCCAGCTCCTCGAGACTCAGCAGGTCGCGCTTGGGCAGGAACGTCATTTTCTCGGCCATGCAGTAGGTGCAGCGCAGGTCGCACCGGTCGGTGACCGACAGGCGGAGATAGCTCACCACCCGGCCGAACCCGTCCGTCAGCGGGGCTGGGGTGGTGTCAAGGGGCATGGGGGTCCTCCGCTGCGGATGCCACTCCGAACGGTTGCCAGCGAAGCGGATCGCTGGGGCGGACCCGGTCGGTCCCGGCGGGGACGATGGCCAGCCCGTCGGCCCGGGCCAGCGGAAACAATGTCGCCGAGACACTGCGCCCGAGCCGCTCCAGAATGGGCACGCCCGCATCATATCCGCGAAGGCGCACCGGAAAGACTTCGGCGCGTCCCGGCTTTCGGCGCCAACTGAAACCGGCGCGCGCCGGAACCGGTGCAAAGGGGGCAGGTTCCGTGCCCGCCAGTCTGGCGATCTGTGGGGCGACGAACAGGTGAAAACCCACATGAACGGCAAAGGGATTGCCGGGCAAGCCGGTCACCGCGGTGCTGCCCAGCCTTCCGAACATCACCGGTTTGCCCGGTTTCAGGGCCACCCGCCATCCCGTGACGCTGCCCCCGGCGGCCACAAGCGCGCCCCGGATGTTGTCCTTGCCTCCCATCGACACGGCTCCGGAAGTAAGGACGAGATCAAATCTCTCATCAAGGCCGTCAAGGGCATCGGCGATGGTTCCGGGGTCGTCGGGCAGGATGCCCATATCGGTCACATCCGCCCCGGCCTGGGCCGCCAGCGCCAACAGCATGGGACGGTTGGCGTCCGGGATCTGCCCCGGCGCGCGTGGCGCGTCGCTGACCTCGTTGCCGCTCGAGAACACGGCCAGTCGCGGCGGTCGGACGACTTCGACCCGGGTGATGCCATTGGCCGCCAGCAGCCCGACATGGCGCGGGGCCAGACGGGTGCCCGCAGGCACCAGTATCTGCCCCGATGCCTGATCGCTGCCGGCCCGGCGGATGTTGTCGCCCGGGCAGGGCTGCAGGTTGAACTCGACCCGGCCGCCAACCTCATTGCATTGCTCGACCATCACCACGGCATCGGCGCCCACGGGCAGCGGCGCGCCGGTATAGATGCGCAGGGCAGCGCCGTCCGGCAATGCCCGGGACGCGTCGCCCGCCGCCACCGTTCCGGCGATGGGCAGGCTTCGAGCGCCGGCCAGATCGGCGCAACGCAGCGCAAAACCATCCATTGCGGAATTGTCGAAATAGGGCATGGCTGCCGCAGCCCGAATGTCCCGGCGCGTGGTTCGGCCAAGCGCATCGCTCAGCGCGACCGTCTGTCCGTCCCGCAAGGGCGCGACCTGCGCCAGCGCCAAGGCCCTGGCTTCGGAAACACGCATCAGGTCTGCACCGGACGAAGGTTCGAGACCGTCACAGCCGCATTCACCAGAGACATTGACACTGTTCATCGGACTATCCATCGCTGACTGTCGGAGGGCGCAACGGGCGGCCGGTCATCCAGCCGCCCGTTCCGTTATGCAGGTTACATGGCGTCAGAGGCGTTCTTCATCAGGTAGTCCATGACGAGTGCCGCTTCTTCCTCGTCGAGACCGGCCCGCGGGAACATTGACGGGGTGATGCCCTTCCACTGCTGGCGCGTGAAGTGCGAGACCTCGCGCGGGCCATGGCAGACCGTGCAGCGTTCGTAGAAGATCTTTTCACCCGGCTCCATGTCGGCATAGAGGCTCTCGGTGAGTTCATAGAGGCGGTCGAGGCCCAGCTTGTCCTCGTCGATCGCGGCCACTTCCATGTCCTCGATGATCGGCGGCTTCTCGTAAGCCGTGTTGGGGCCTTCGGGGTCCACGCATTTGCGCAGCGAGACCAGAACGGTGTTGGCCGAGGTCGCCTCTGACAGGCCGGAGGACCGCTGTGTCGAGGTGATGAAGTTCACCAGCCCCGAGTTGCAGCGCCCCTTGCTGTCCAGCTGCGGCCATGCGCCTTCGTAGATCGAGATCACCCCCGGCATGATGTCGTCACTGACGACCGCACCGGCGATGACCGTGCCGCGGTCGTTGTAGAGCTCGACGAGATCGCCATCCTCGATGCCGCGCTCGGCTGCATCCTGGCTGTTGATCCGAACCGGTTCGCGGCCCTGCACCTTGTAGAGCCCGCGCAGGGTTTTCGACTGATCCATCTGGCTGTGCAGACGGAACCACGGGTGCGGCGAAACGACGTGCAGCTGACCTTCCCTGGCGTTGCCGAGATATTCGTGCTTTTCCATCCACATCGGCATGCCCGGGCAGTCATCGATGTTCATGTTCGCGATGGTCTCGCAGAACATTTCGATCTTGCCCGAGGCGGTGTGCAGCGGGTGTGCGTCGGGGTCTTCGTAGAAGGCGCCGTGGCGGGTCCACTTGCGCGCGTCGTCGGGCGTCTCCATCACGGCATAGCCCTTCTCCCAGAATTCCTCGAAGGGCGTGGTCTTGGCTGCCGAAGACCGCTCATAGGCGCGCCGGATGTGGGTCATGTAGTCTTCGCCATCGGTGAACTGCGCCCAAAGCCCCAGCTTGTCGGCGAGCCCTTCGAAGATTTCGTAGTCCGACTTGCTCTCGCCGATCGGCTCGATCACCTTTTTCATCGCGTAGACGCGGTTGTTGGAATAGGTGCCGCCCGACGTGATGTCGTCGCGTTCCAGCGTCGAGGACGCGGGCAGGACGATATCGGCCCAGCGGGTTGCGGCGGTCCACCAGACATCGACGCTGACGATGGTTTCCACCTTTTCCAGAGCCCGGATCAGCCGGTTGGTGTCCTGTTGGTGCGACATGAAGTTGTTGCCGGCATTGAAGATCATCTTTACGTCCGGATAGGTGTAGGTGTTCCCGTTGTAGAAGAACTCCTTGCCCGGGTTTTCCAGCATCTCCGTTATCCGCGAAGCAGGGCAGATGCCCTTGACGAAATTGCGGCCCTGGCTCAGGCCCGACGGCGTGGAGTTGCCCGACTGCGGCATGCCGCCATTGCCATAGTGCCAGCTGAAGCCGACGCCGCAGCCCGGTTTGCCGATCTTGCCGGTCAGGGCGGCAAAGTTGACGATGGCCCAGTGGGTCATTTCGCCGTGCTGGGCGCGCTGAAGCGCCCAGGCGCCGGCGATTTCGGTATTGGACCTTGCAAGCAGCTCGGCCAGTTCCCTGATCCTGGCCTCTTCAATGCCGGTGATGGATGCGGCCCAGGCCGGTGTCTTGGGCGTGCCGTCGGTCTCGCCCTTCACATAGGCGATCCACTTGTCGGCGCCGACGGTGTACCTGTCCATGTAGGCTCGGTCCTCGAGCCCGTTTTCAAGCACGTGATGGGCCATGCCCAGGAACAGGGCGACGTCGGTGTTCGGGATGATCCTGATCCATTCGGCGTTCAGGTATTCATCCGAGGCCGTCCGCTGCGGGTTGATCGAGATGAACTTGACCCCGGCGTCGCGGATCATTTCCCACGGGGTGTACATGCCGTGGTCGGCCACGCGGTATTCAATCCGGTTGTTCTTGACCGGGTCGCAACCCACCAGCACGAAAACCTCGGTGTTGTCGCGGATGGTTTCCCATGCCGATTGCGCCGAATATACCTCCATGTCGCCGATGACATGCGGCAGCGAGATCTGCGAGGCGCCGGCGGACCAGTCCCCTTGCGTGTTGGTGCAGCCGCCCATCAGGTTCAGCAGTCGCCCCTGCAGCACGTTGGGGCGGAATACGCCAGCATTGGACCAGCCGCCATAGGACGAGCTGAAGATCGCCTGGTTGCCGTGATTGGTGGCGGTGTCGAGCAGCGCCTTGGCGGTCAGGCTGTAGGCGGTGTTCCAATCGACGCGGACATATTCTTCCTTGCCGCGAAGCTGGGGTTTGACATCGCCGGTTTCCCAACCCAGCAAATAGGACTTCCGGACCATCGGATAGTTGATCCGGCTTTTGTCATAGGTGCGGTCCATGAAGCCATAGGCCAGCATCTCGGTCGGGCGCGCGTCCAGCTCGGTCATCGCGTTGATCCCGACAAGCTTGCCATCGCGGACAACTGCCTCGAACGGGCCGAAATGCGTGGCATGGAAGGTGCGGCCGGCAAACGAGTTCGGGTCGATGGCGGCCATCGCGGTCGAATTCATCAGGGTGGCGGCGCCGAAGGCGACACTACCCTGCAGGAATGCGCGGCGCGTTGGGTTGGCGAATGACATATCAGGCCTCCTATGGCAGAAACTCGGCGCGACGATGTTCCATCGCACCCTCGGCGGCCTTGACTCGCCGCAAACCGGCTTGTTCGAAAATGTAAAGACTTGTAAACTCTGCGCATGGCCCAGCACATCCTCATCGTCGAAGACGACCGGACGACACGCATGCGCCTCGCTGCCTATCTGCGCGAGCTGGGCTACCGCGTCAGCGAAGCGGAAAATGCCGACGACATGGAAACCATTGTCGGGTTCGATCCGCCCGAACTTTTGCTGGTCGACATCAATCTGGACGGCAAGGACGGGCTGACGATCACTCGCGAACAGCGGGCGAAGAGCCGGGTGGGGATCATCCTGCTGACGGCACGGGACGACCAGGTGGACAAGATCGTCGGACTGGAAATGGGGGCCGACGACTATGTCACGAAACCCTTTGACAAGCGCGAACTGGCGGCGCGGGTCAAGAACCTGCTGGCCCGGATCGCCGACATCGGGCAGGCGCCGCAGGGGCCGCCACCGGTAGAGACGTTCGGCCCCTGGTGTTTTGACCGCATCCGTCGCCGGCTGGTCTCGGCGGCGCGGGTCGAGCCCCTGACCCCGCAGGAGTTCGAAGTGTTGGCGGCGCTGACCGACCGTCCCGGCCAGACACTCAGCCGTGCACGGCTATCGGAAATGATCGGTCGCAGCCCGGTGCGCGCCAACGACAGGGTGATCGACGTGGTGGTGGGACGGCTACGCAAGAAGCTGGAAAGAGACCCGGCGAACCCGGAATGGATTCTGACCGAACACGGTCAGGGCTATCACTTTGTCGATCCCGCCTCTATCTGAAGACCGGCCTGCGCGGCGGCGGCTTCCAGCTGCGCGGCGGCGGTATTGGCGCATTCTCCAACCCGGTTCAGCAGAGTGCCATCCGCGCCACCCTCGCAATCCTCGACCTCTGCCAGCACAGCGCAGAGGTCGTCGAGCCGGAAATTCGATGCAGCGCCCTTCAACCGGTGTGCCGCTCTGCGTTGCTGGTCGGCGGGTGCGGCTCGGATTGCGTTGACGGCACTTGGGAGGTCCTGGAGAAACTCTCTCACGATCCTTCCGGTCGTATCCCGGCCAAGGTCGGAAATGTCCTCGATCAGGCTTTCGTGCACGTCCGTTCCGCCGCTGGTCGGGTTCACTGGCGAGAGTCCCGCCAGCAGCTCTGACAGCGCCCGCGGCGAGACCGGTTTCGACAGAACCTGTGCGACGCCGAGACGCGCGCGGTTTTCGGCAGTGTCCTCGATCAGATGCGCGGTGAGGGCCACCAGCAACGGCTTGCCCTCGCCCTCGCCTATCCGCGCCGCGACTTCCTCGCCGCTCATGTCTGGCAGGTCGTGGTCGATCAGGATCAGGTCAAAGCGTTCCGCACGGCTTGCCTGCACCCCGGCGGCCCCGGTGTCGGCCTCGCGCACGCGGCAACCCATCCGCTCCAGATAGCCCCGTGCCACCATCCGGTTCACCGCGTGATCGTCGATCACCAGCACGCGGCGGTTCAGGTCCGCAGCGGAAGGTTTGGCCTCGTCCTCTTCCATCAACTCCGCATCGCCGGGCATCAGGGGCACGGTCAGGGTAAAGCGGCTGCCGACTCCCGGCTCGCTCTCGACACTCAGAACCCCGCCCAGGGCTTCGGTTAGGTTGCGCGAAATGGCAAGACCGAGACCGAGCCCTTCGATCCCGGCGCGTTTTACCGCGTCAGTGCGCGCGTAGGCATCGAAGGCGTGCTCGATCGCCTCGCGCGTCATGCCGATACCCGTGTCCGCTACGGTGAAACTGACGACCGGCTGCCCGCTCGCATCCGCGGTTGCGTGATCCACGGACAGGGTCACGGTTCCCTGCGTCGTGTATTTCACCGCGTTGGAAATCAGGTTGCCTACCACTTGCCGGATCTTCACGACATCGCCGCAGAGCACCGGCGGCGCGGTTTCCGCCAGATCCACGTCTGCCTCCAGCCCCTTCTCGGCGGCCAGCGACCGCAAATGGTGACCCATCTGCCCCACGAGGTCGCGCAGCCTGAAATGCACCGGATTGCCGCGGTTGCCCCCGTCCTCGCTGCCTGCGTAGTTCAGGATGTCGTTGGTGATGTCCAGCAATTCGCGGGCCGAACTGTGCGCCGTTTGCACCCGTTCCCGGTGATCCGGGTCGCTCATCTCGGCCTTCAGCAGCCCGAGCATGCCGATGATCCCGTTGAGCGGTGTGCGAATCTCGTGGCTCATCCGCGCCAGGAACTCGGTCTTGCTGCGGTTGGCGGCCTCCGCTTCGGCGCGGGCGGCATCCGAGGCGCGCATCTCGGCCACCACGTCACCGGTGCGTGCGATCACCGCCTCTTCCAGATGTTCGCGCAGTCGGGCCTCGTCCCGGGCACGGCGGCGCAGGATGTTGAGCGCCTTTTCCATCCGCCCGATCTCGTCCTGTCCGCTGATTTGCAACGGCTCGCCATGGTCGCCTCCGGCCACGGCGACGATACGGCGCGAAAGGTTGCCGAGCCGCGCGACCAGCCGGCGCCGGGCGTAGATCCACAAGATCGAACCGGCTGCAACCGCCGCGGCCACGACCGCCAGCAGGGCTACGGTCACCATCGCCGACTGCCGCTGCACATCGGCAATACGCGCCAATCCCTCGGTTTGGACAGCATCCCGCGCCCGCCGCGCCTGTTCCGACAGGTCGGAAATGATCCGTCGCAATTGCTCGCTGGCTTCCGCTGTTGCCGCCTCCGAGGCGATCCTGTCCTTCTGCAGGTCAATCAGTCCGCCGGGCGCCATCGCCGAATTGAATCGGCTCAGATGCTCTGCTGCCTCGTCCCGGGCACTTGCCGACGGCAGGAAATCGAGACGGCGCCCGGCCAGCTCGAGATGCCGTGACAGGTCCTCAGCCGTGGCCACCAATTCGGGTTGCGCCGTGATATCCGGCACCTGTTGCACCCGCAAACGCACGGCATCAACCAGGCGCGCCAGTTCCGTCAACCGCTCGAAGGCGAAGAAATGGCGGTCGGCAAGATTGTCCAGTGCCGGGCGCGAGTTCGCGTCCGGATCCAGATAGATGCCGACGATTCCGGCGGTTATTCTAAGCCGGGCAAGGTCGGTTTCCGCTTCGATCAGCGCGTCGAGACGTGAGCCATGTGACGCCAGCTCGGCCGCTTGACCCTCGATGCGGTCGGCAAGCTTCAATACGTCGTGACCGGTTCCGGTCATCTGTGCGACGAGCTCGGTGGCCCGCGTTTCCGGTGCCGGCACCGGGGCTGACGGGCTCGCCCGGGCCAACTCTCTCGCACCGGCTTCGATGTCACCCACTGCCGCCGCCAGCGCATCCGAGATACGGTCCAGGTCTTCGCTGGTGTCTGCCTGCACGAAGGCAGTTGCGAGCGAGCCGACCACCTCGGCCGAGGCGCCGATCCGGCTTGCCAGCTCCATCGCCGGCAGGCTGGATTGGTTCAGGTCATTGTGGGCTCGAACCAGATAGCGGTTGACGGCAATTGCGGCGATCCCCACCATGATGGCCAGCGCCCCCATGGCGGAAAGGATCTGGATCAGCCGCGTGTCAAATCTTGTCCGTCGCATAGTCAGACACTACGGGGCCGCCTGTGCGTGTTCAATCAAGGCATTTGCGTTATGCGCCGCGCTCTGGCCATCGGTCACCGGCGCCGGGTCACGGCCGGTGTTCTGTGTCCTTGTCCCACATTTCAAGGACGAGTACTGGCTGAGTGTCGGATGCGGGCTGGAAAAGGAAGCGGAGCGGCAGAACGTCGACCTTCTGTTCTACGAAGCGGGTGGTTACCGCGCCCTTGCGCAGCAGATCGAGCAGCTTTTTGCCTGCGCGGAACGCGGGGTGGATGCGATTCTGATTGGCGCGGTCGCTTCGGATCACCCCGATCTCACGGATGCGATAACGCAAGTTGCGCCGACCGTCCCCGTTTTCGGGCTGGTCAACGAACTGCATGCAGAGGTTCTCGGCGGTCGTGTCGGCGTCGATTGGCAGGACATGGGATACGCGATCGGGCGCCATCTGACGGAGCGGCATCCAGAGGGATCTCCGCCGAAAACGGCCGTATTCCTTTCCGGTCCGCGCGAGGCCGGCTGGACCGGGCCGCTGGAGGCCGGTTTGCGCATGGGGCTTTCAGGCAGCGCTGTCGCCATTCTGGAGGTGTTCGGTGCCGATACGGGTTTGCGACAGCAACTGGCGCTGGTGGAAACCGCGCTGCAACGCCACCCGGAGGCCGACTACCTGATCGGCAGCGCGCCTGCGGTCGAGGCCGCAATGGGACTGTTGGAGAACTCCGCCGACCCCGACCCGCCACTGCTGGTTTCGACCTACATAAGCCACACGATCCTGCGGGGCCTGATGAACGGAAGCGTGCTGGCCGCGGCGTTCGACGACCCGATGCAACAGGGTGTGTTGGCGATTCGGCAGGCTGCGGCCGGAATTCCTCCGGTCCGAAACGCACCGGCCATCGGGCCGGAGATTGTGCTTCTGACCCGCGCGGGCCGCGAATTGCAACAGGTCCGGATTTCGCCCGCGGACTATTTTCCGGCCCTGCAGTAGTCGCCGATGGTTCTGCCGGCACGGCCGACCGCTGCTAGATTGTCAGACCGGTTTTTCGACCTTCGAAGATCGCGGCCGAGGCCAGACGCGGGGCGCAGGCGTCGCCCACGATGTATGACGCAATCCCCAAGGCGCGCAGGTCACCGGCAAGTCTGTTCTCGGCAACGTTCCCGGTTGCCAGAACCAGAGAATCCGCCAGCAACTGCGATCTTTCACCGGTCAGAAGGCACTGCACCTCGGCCGCCTGCCCCGACCAGCCGGCAATCGCAGCCTCGGTCACGAATGACGCGCCCAGCCTGGCCAGAGTGCGACGGGCCGGGAAATCCGTGGCCGAGCGGAACAACTCCCTGGCAACCATCGCATCCGGGGTCACGATCGAGACCTGATGGCCCGCTTCGGCCAGATGCCAGGCGGTTCCGATTCCGCGCCAGTTTCCGCCCTCGTCCAGAACGATGACCTTCTGTCCCAGCCGGGCAGCACGACCCATCACGTCCTCGACGGACCAGACATTGCCAGTTTCGATACCAGGCAACTCCGGGACGTGCGGCAGGGCTTTCTGGAACCCCGTGCCCGCAGGCATCGAACCGGTCGCCAGAACGACCTCGTCGGCTCCGACCGCCTGAATGTCTTCGGCGTCCATATAGCTGTTGAACCGCAGATCGACGCCCAGCTTGTCCAGCTGCCGCCCATACCATGCGATCAGGTCGGTGATCTGCGCGCGGCGGGGCTGCAGACCGGCAAGCCGGAACTGGCCGCCAAGCTCGGATGAGGCCTCGGCAAGGATCACCTTGTGGCCGCGCTCGGCGGCAACACGGGCGGTCTCCAGACCGGCCGGGCCGGCCCCGACCACCAGAATGGTTTTGGGCTTTTCGGCAGGGGTGAACCGATCGCCGCCCCACAGGTATTCATGGCCGGCCGAGGGGTTGATGAGGCAGGAGATGTAGTAATCCCGCCCCCGCCGGCCCCAGCATTGCTGGTTGCAGGTCAGGCAGCCGCGGATGTCCTCCAGCCGGCCTTGCCGCGCCTTGGTCACGAGGTGAGGGTCGGCGATCTGGGCCCGCACCAGCGCCACCAGATCCGCCTGCCCCGACCCAAGAACGGTGTTGGCATTCTCGGGCGTGCGGATATTGGATTCGGCCGTGACCAGCGCGTGCTGCACCGCCCCCTTCAGGCGCTCGGCCAGATCGGCGCCAAGGTTTTCGGGATACTGAAAGCTCGGCAGCAGCTTGTAGAAGTCGAAATAGCTGCCCGACCCCACGGTGACGTAATCCATGAGGTTCTCGGCATCGTGCAGGGCCACGATTTCGACCATTTCGTCGCGGCTGAGGCAGACTTCCTTGTCGGAATCATCGTTCACCGACAGGCCGATGATGAAATCCTCGCCGCAGGCCTCGCGGATGCGGCGCAGCACCTCACGGGAAAAGCGCGTGCGGTTTTCAAGGCTGCCGCCCCATTCATCCATGCGCCGGTTCGAAAACGGTGTCCAGAACTGATCCAGCAGGCAGTGATAGGCCGCCCAGACCTCGACCCCGTCGAACCCGGCCTTCTGGCAACGGATCGCGGCCTGCACGAAGCTGTCGATCGTCTCTTCTATCTCATCGACGGTCATCTCATGGCTGCCGTCATTGTCATGATAGCTCGGCCCGCCCGAAGGCGACCAGTTCGCGTGCCAGCTGTTGTCCCAGTCGCCATGTGCGCCGACATGGTAAAGCTGCTGGATCATCACCGTGCCGTGGGCCTTGCAGGCCTCGGTCAGCCGGGTGAAATGCGGGATCACCTTGTCGCTGGAGTGGCGGAAATTGCCGCGCGTCAGCACGGCGGCCGGATGCACCGGCATCGGCTCGACCACGATCATGGCCGCGCCGCCCATTGCGCGTTCGCGGTAATAGGCCAGATGCTGATCGCCCGGCAGGCCGTTCTGGGCCATATTGGTCGTGTGAGCGCCGAAAACGATGCGGTTTTTCAGAGTCTTGTGGCGCAGTTTCACCGGGGAAAAGACGTGTTTCAGGCTCATCGACCGCTCTCCAGCTTGTCCAGTCCTTGCGACAGGGCCTGCCCCATGCCGCTCTGCTCCATGTGCTGCCTCAGGCGCTGGTTGTAGCCGCCGGGCGTGTTCAGCGCCTGTATCAGCGGCGCACAGGCCGAGGCCTGCAGGGACGAGGCAACCAGCGCCCGAAGAAAACGCTCGCCCTGCTCGGCGTCCGACACTCTGGCGCCCAGCCATCGGGCGGCATCCTCCACCATGCGCGTGACCGGCGACAGAACCGCCTGGGCGCAGAGATAGGCCTCCATCTCGGCGGGGCTTTCCAGTTCAAAGACCGGGTTTCGGGCGCCGAAGATCTCGCGGACCAGAGCCGCGTTACCCTGCATCATGATCGGCGAGCCGCCATCGGCAACGCCCGGAAACGGCATCATGATGGCCTCGGCCAAGGCGGGTTCGACGAGCTTGCCCACCTCTGACAGAGACCTGCCGGCCATAAGCGTGATGACGCGATGCTCGGGCCTGAACCTGAGTTGGCCGAGGATGTCCGCGGCGACCTCCGCCATCAGGCCGAGAAACACCACCTCGCTTGCGTCCAGAACGCCTTGGTTCGGGGCGACATGGACGTTTTCGAACTCGGCCGCCAGGGCAGCCGCGTTGCCTGCGCTGCGTTCGGAGACGGTGATCCGGTGCCCGTCCTGCGCGATGCCGCGCACCACCGCCGAGGCGATGGTGCCGGTGCCGATGATCCCGATCCGCATCAGATGTCCTTGACCAGCCGCAGCGCGTCATAGATCGCCGCATGGGTGTTGCGGGCGCTGACGGCATCGCCGATCCGGAACAACTGGAACCTGCCGTCGGAGTTGCGCATGATCCTCTGCGGGCGGCCCGCGATCAGGTCGTCATGGTCCACCGCGCCTTCGTTCGACGAGAGCGGCTTGAGGTCGAAATAGAGATCGGCCATCGGCATCGTCCCGTAGTTGACCACCACCTGATCGTAGAGCTTTTCAGACGTGAAATCGCTGTAGTCGGTGCCGATCCGGGCCTTGAGCTGGTTGCCTTCGCGGGTCACGCCCAGCAGGCGGCGCGTGACGGTAAACGTGGTGTCCTTGTCCTGCAGCGCGCGCATGTAGGGCACCAGGTTCATGCCCATGATGTCGGGCGCGAACACGCGGTCGGGCGTCATGACCTCGACCCTGGCGCCGGCATTTGCCGCGACTTCGGCCGCCATCAGCCCGGGGTGGTCGCCGCTTTCGTCATAGATCAAGACATTGCTGCCCGGCTTGACGTCGCCCGAGATCAGATCCCAGGCGGTCACGGCCAGATCCTCTTCGTGGCCGCTTTCGAAAAGCTCGGTATTCGGCAGGCCCCCGGTCGCCACGATCACCACGTCGGGGTTCAGCGCGGTGACATCCTCGGCCTCGGCCCAGTTATTGAAGCGAAATTCCACGTCGCGGGCCGCGCATTGCGCCATGCGCCAGTCGATGATGCTGATCATCTCGCGCCGGCGCGGGTGCTGCGCCGTCAGCCGCACCTGTCCGCCCGGGTCGGGCTGGGCCTCGAACACGGTCACGTCATGGCCGCGTTCCGCCGCGACGCGCGCAGCCTCCAGCCCGCCGGGGCCGGCTCCGACGATCACCACCTTCTTCTTCTCTTGGGCCGGAGAGATTTCATGCGGCATGGTCAGCTCGCGCCCGGTGGCGGCATTGTGCATGCACAGCGCCTCGCCCGCCTGATAGATACGGTCCAGGCAATAGGTCGCGCCGACACAGGGGCGGATGTCATCCTCGCGGCCCTCGACGATCTTTTTCACGATATGCGGGTCGGCCATGTGCGCGCGGGTCATGCCGACCATGTCCAGCAGCCCGGCCGCCACCGCGTGACGGGCGGTCGCCACGTCCGGGATTTTCGCCGCGTGGAAGGTGGGCATGCCGGTGGCCTTCTTGACCTCGCCCGCGAAATCCAGATGCGGCGCGTTCTTCATCCCCTGCACCGGGATCACGTCGGTCATGGCCGGATCGGTATGGATGCGGCCCCGGATCACGTTGAGGAAATCGACCATCCCGCTCGCGGCCAGACGTTTGGAAATCTCGATGCCTTCCTCGGGGCTGATGCCGCCCTCCTGCGCCTCGTCCGCCGTATAGCGCAGACCGACGATGAACGCGTCCCCCACCCTTTTGCGGATGGCAGACAGCACGTCCATCGGCAGCTTCAGCCGGCTTTCCAGCGTCTGGCCGCCATAAGGCCCGTCGAGATCGTTGGTCAGCGGCGACCAGAACTGATCCAGCAGGTGGCCGTAGACCTGAAGTTCGATCCCGTCCATGCCGCCTTCCTTCATGCGCTCGGCGGCATCGGCGAAGTCCTTGATAATCCGCTCGATATCCCATTCTTCGGCCAGCTTGGGAAAGGCCCGATGCGCCGGTTCGCGGTGTTTCGAGGAGGACACCGAGGGCAACCAGTCGCCCTTGGCCCACCCGGTCCGCCGCCCCAGATGGGTCAGCTGGATCATCACTGCGCAACCGTGGTCATGGCAGGCATCGGTGAGCCGCCTGATCCACGGCACCACCTCGTCCTTGTAGGCGAGGATGTTGTTGAAGACCGGAGGGCTGTCTTTCGATACCGCCGCCGATCCGGCGGTCATGGCCAGCGCCACCCCCGCCTTGGCGCGCTCGGCGTGGTAGGCGGCATAGCGTTCCTTGGGCATGCCGTCCTCGGGATAGGCCGGCTCATGGCTTGTCGTCATGATCCGGTTGCGCAGGGTCAGATGCTTGAGCTGATAGGGTTGCAGCAGCGGGTCTTTCGACATCATCTCCTCCCTCAATACCAGGCGTCGGCCATCGAGGCCTTCTTGCGCGCCACGAAATCCTGCAACGCCTCGTCGGTCGCCTCGTCCATCGGCGGGGCCTCATAGGCGTTCAGGATATCCTTCCACCGCCGGTTCGCGCGCTGCGCGGAATCGATGCACCCCTGCTCCTCCCAGGTCTCGAAAGGCTGGTCGTCGTTCAGGGCGCTGTCCCAATAGGCGGTTTCATAATGGCGCAGAGTGTGATCGGTGCCGAACAGGTGCTCGCCCGGCCCATTCTGCGCCAGCGCCTCGAAGCCCAGGGTATCCTCGTTGACCTCGATACCGTTCAGATAGGCATGAAGCGCGCCGCACATGTCGGTGTCCATCACGAATTTCTCGTAGGACATCGACAGCAGCCCATCCACGAAACCGGCCGAGTGCAGGATGTAGTTCGCGCCGCCCTGCACCGCCGACATCATCGACATCATGGCCTGTTGCATGGCCTGACCGTCAGGCCGCTTCGAGGTGCTGAAATTGCCCATGATGACGCAGTTGTTCTCGACGAAATCGGCGCCGAACAGGATGCGGCACATCTCGATGCTGTCCGCGGCGCGCTCGGGCGCGGTGATCGAGCCCAGGAAAGGCCGGTCGGAATAGCGCATGTGGGCATAGACCATGTCGAGGTGCCGCTTGTTCACCGCGACATCGGTCGGTTCGCAGATGGTGCCGCCCGAGTGATGCAGCCACGGCGAGGACTGCGCCAGCTTCACGAGGTTTTCAAAATCCTGAATCGTGCCGTAGCGCCTGCCCTTGTCCATATCCATGACGAAAGGCGATCCGTAGGACGGGGCAAACACCATTGCATCACCGCCGATCTCGACATTGTTCGCCGGATTGCGCGCGTGCTGGGTGAAGCGCGCGGGGGCGGTGCGCAGGATTTCGCGGATCATTCCCGGTTCGAATTTCAGGTTCCAGGCCTCGGCCGACACCTCTGTCACCTTCGCCCCGGCCTCGCGGTACAGACGCACCGCCTCGGCATCTTCCCGGACTTCGATGCCGATCTCGGCCAGAATGCGGTCGGCCGTGGCCTCGATCTTTTGCAGGCTCTCTTCGTCGAGCAGGTCAAAAGTGGGGATTTTGCGCGTGATGTAGGGCACGCGAAGATGGGTGTTCTGTCCGGGCTGATTGCTGCGGGCCGACTTGGCGCTGCCGCGACGGGTGCGACGCTGCCGGGTCTGGGTTGCATGCTCCATGGGGCGAATCCTCAAATCATACAGGGTGGTGATTGACATATGTGTTCCCGAACTTGACACATGTGTCAATATTGTTGTGCAGACCTGTTTGCTTTGATAACAGGCGGGGCATGGATGACGTATCGAAACAAGGTGTGACCGAGAGCGCATGGCTGAACGCCGCCTATGACCTGCTGACCGAAAGCGGGGTCGAGGCGGTCAAGGTGATGACCCTGGCGAAGAAGCTCGGCGTTTCCCGCACCGGCTTTTACTGGCATTTCAAGGATCGCGAAGAACTGCTGGAAGCGATGGTGCGCCGCTGGGAGGAAAAGAATACCGGCAATCTGGTGGCGCGGACCGAAGCCTATGCCGAAACCATCGTCGAGGCGATGTTCAACCTGTTCGACTGCTGGCTCGATGATGACCTGTTCGATGCGCGGCTGGATCTGGCGATCCGAAACTGGGCGCGGAATGATCCGAAGCTGCAACGGCGCTTGGACAACGCGGACCGGGTGCGGCAGGAGGCGGTGACGAAAATGTTCCTCCGTTTCGGCTTCAAGGCCGAACAGGCACATGTCCGCGCGATGACCGTCATGTATACCCAGGTCGGGTATATTTCGATGCAGATCGAGGAAAACAGGGAAACCCGGATCGCGAACATGCCCGACTATGTCGAGGTCTTCACCGGGGTCAGACCGCGTGAATCGGACATATCCCGGTTCATGTGCCGGCACGGATAGATACGCCGGTTTCGGGGGCTTGGCCTGCGGCAGCATACCGCCGCAGGCCGAAATATCAGAGGCTGGCGTCCAGCGCGGCGACGATCGCGTCGCCCATTTCAGAGGTCGAGACCGGCTGCACGCCCTCTTCCGCCAGCAGATCCGCGGTGCGCACCCCATCGGCCAGAACCTTTTCGATGGCAGCTTCCAGCCGGTCGGCCTCGGCGCCCTGATCGAAGGAATAGCGCAGCGCCATCGCAAAGCTGAGGATGCAGGCGATCGGGTTGGCCTTGCCCTGACCCGCGATGTCCGGCGCCGAGCCGTGGACCGGTTCATACAGCGCCTTGGGCCGGCCATTGGCCATCGGCGCGCCCAGCGAGGCCGAAGGCAGCATGCCCAGCGAGCCGGTCAGCATCGCGGCGCAGTCCGACAGGATGTCGCCGAACAGGTTGTCGGTCAGGATCACGTCGAACTGTTTCGGCGCGCGCACCAGCTGCATGGCGCCGTTGTCGGCATACATGTGGCTCAGCTCGACCTCGGGATAGTCCTTGCCCACGCGGGTCACCACCTCGCGCCACAGGATGCCCGATTCCATCACGTTGGCCTTTTCCATCGAGCACAGCTTCTTGTTGCGGCGCATCGCCAGCTCGAAGGCCGAACGCGCGACCCGCTCGATCTCGGATTCGGTGTAGCGCTGGGTGTTGATGCCAACGCGCTCGTTGCCTTCCTCGAAGATGCCGCGCGGTTCGCCGAAATAGACGCCCGAGGTCAGCTCGCGCACGATCATGATGTCAAGGCCCGCCACCACGTCCTTTTTCAGCGACGAGAAATCGGCCAGCGCGTCAAAGCACTGGGCCGGGCGCAGGTTCGAATACAGGTCCATCTCCTTGCGCAGGCGCAGCAGGCCGCGCTCGGGTTTCACGCTGAAATCCAGATCGTCGTATTTCGGCCCGCCCACGGCGCCCAGCAGAACCGCATCGACCTCCTGCGCCTTGGCCATGGTCTCGTCGGCTAGGGGGACACCGTGCTTGTCATAGGCCGCGCCGCCGACCAGGTCCTCGCTGACGTCGAATTGCAGATCGCGCTTGGCGCTGAACCAGTCGATGATCTTGCGCACTTCGGCCATGACTTCCGGGCCGATTCCGTCACCGGGAAGGATGAGGAGCGAGGGGTTGGACATGAACGGTCTCCTTGCGTTAGGTCGCAATGGCCCTAGCGCGTGCGCGGCAACGGGTCAATGAGACGAACCGGCCAAAACACCGAGAAAACCGGCTTGATTCCCTTCGCGGTGGCGCCTCCACTCCTCTTCGCGGGATCGGGCCGGCACTCAGGGTTTCAGGGAACGAGGTCGACCCAGACAAGGCGATGCCGGCTGGCCCGCGTGGCCGCGTCGTGCCCCTCTTCTCCGGGACCGGGCCAATATACGCCGGCGCCGGAGACCTTCCAGTCAACGGATGGAAGAACGTAGTCCACGCGAAAGCTGCCGATGCCTTCCCATACCACGGTGTCGAGGTCATCCGGGGACGGGGCGCCCTGCAAGACGCCATTTCTCCGGGGCTCCGGGTCCTGAAGGCGCGGGTCGGCCAACAGACCCGCAATGGTTTCCGTGTGACCGTCGCTATCCTTGGGGTCGAGGTTTGCGTCTCCGGCAATCACAAAACGGTTTTCGGGTGCCGGTCCCAGACCGCCGTCGAGAAAAACCTGCCACAGGCGGATTTCGTCGCGGTTGCGCAGCCCGTTTCGGTCTTCGGGGCCGTCGAACACGGGCGGCGAGGCGTGGAAGGTCAACAGGTCGAACTGGCCCGATGGCGCCTCGATCGGCACCACCCAATGCGCGGTCGACGACAGGCGTTGCACGGATTGCGCCTGGGCCGACGGAAACGGCTTGCCATCCAGTTCCGGCAACCGGGCCCCCGGAAGATCGCGCCACAGCAGGCCCGAGAAATCCCGCACAGCTTGGGTTGCGATCGGATGGCGCGAGAGGATCGCCAGGCCGCCTTGCCCCGAATATCGCCCCCACCCCTGAGAGTCGCCCGGACCGTATTTCCTGCCGTCTCCGTCAAGGTCGAGATCCGTTTCCAGCCCGGCATTCGGTTGGCGCGAAAACCGGTAGGGATAGTGCAGGCCGGCCTCGGCAAGCCGGTTCACGAGTTCCTCCAACGCGAGTCCGTCGAAGTCCCAGTCGATGCCTTGCAGCGCGATCACGTCCGGGGCGACGGCCGCGATCACGCTGACGACATCCATGACCTGAGGATCGCCGCGCTGAATATCGCGCAGCAACAGCCCCGGCCCGTCACGGCTGAGTTCGGTGTTGAAGGTCGCGACCCGCAGCGTCTCTGCCTGCACCGCCACCGGCAACAGAAGCAGCAGCAGGATACGGGTCATGCGGTCTGGGGGGCCTCGGCGGTGGCGTAGGCGCGGCGTTTTTCCGCGATCAGGCCGGCAATCCGCAACATGGCTATGCCGCGCATGACGGTGCTGGCCGGGAGAAAGGCCCAGGCGCTGGCGGTCCATACCATGGTCTGAGAGTTCGCCAGCGTGATCGGATTGGCATAGTCGGCGACCAGCTTGACCAGCGCAGGGATCAGGAACGGCAGCAAAATGCCGGCAAGGATGTTGAGCCGCCCATCCCTCTGCATGCGGGCCACGACATCACCACCGGCGGTCGGATCGAAGAGCGGCAGGTTGATCCAGACGTTGAAGGCGCCATTCCCGATGGGCCAGCCGCGAACACGGACCGCCCAAGCGAAACTTGCCACGGTCACCAGGGCCGCAACATAGGCAACACTCGCAGTCATTCGGACCTGTTCCGCGACGGATGGGGCCACGTCCTGCGGCAGCACTGAAACGACCAACCGCACCGGCGAGTATGGAAAGTCCACGACATTTGCAATCAATGCGCCGATCCCATGGAAGACGGCCGTGGTCGGGGTCGGCGTGTAGGCGTGCTTGCAGATAAGGGTCAGGAAAGTGACCATCGACATGAGCCCGACGAAACGCAGCCGGTTCATCGGCGGGGCATCCCGGAACTCGATGAAGCTGGGGAAGGCGGAGTTGTATTCGGCAAAGGTCAGAAAGAACGCAAAGATCGCGAGAAAGACCACGATTTCGGTCGAATTGGACGTCATTGGGGGCAGGTACAGCGCTGGCGTCAGCACCATCAGCGCCACCAGAACGCCGCGTATCACCGCCCCTGTCGTGCGTGCAATCACTATCCGAACCCCTTCCAAATTGGGCAGGCCGGTTCTGTTCCGAGCCCTTTATTTTGCCCGAGTCCGCCGAGCCGACGGATGCCTCCTTGTCCTAAAGTTGTGAAAGCAGAAGACACTTCACTCAAGCCAAAGCACAGGAAATACCTGATTCTGGGCGAAAAGATGGCGGAACTGGTGCCGCTTTGCATCATTGTTGTCTTTAGTATGTCCTGCGTTTGTCGGGAATGGCTACATGTTGTGGTTGAGTTGTGTCCAGGCCCAAAACAAAAAACGGGGTCGCTGAGCGACCCCGTCGGATGTTGTGGCACGTGGAATCAGACCCAGGGGCGGGACTGGACGGCCTGTGATTCGAAACGATCGATGTATTCCGCCTTTTCCATCGTCAGCCCGATATCATCGAGCCCGTTGAGCAGGCAGTGCTTCTTGTGGGGGTCAACGTCGAACTTGATGACCTCGCCATCCGAAGTGGTGATTTCCTGGTTTTCCAGGTCAACGGTCATGCGGGCGTTCTCGCCCTTCTGCGCATCCGCCATCAGGGTCTCGTGTTCCTCCGGGCTGACGACGATCGGCAGGATGCCGTTCTTGAAGCAGTTGTTGAAGAAGATGTCGGCAAAGCTGGTCGAGATCACGACCTTGATGCCGAAATCCTTGATCGCCCAAGGAGCGTGCTCGCGCGAAGATCCGCAGCCGAAATTGTCGCCGGCGACGAGGATCTCTGCATTGCGATAGGCGGGTTTGTTCAGAACGAAATCCTCGTTCTCGCTGCCGTCCTCGTGATAGCGCATCTCGTCGAACAGCACGACGCCAAGGCCCGAGCGCTTGATGGTTTTCAGGTGGACCTTGGGGATGATCATATCGGTGTCGATATTGATCAGAGGCATGGGGGCGGCCACCCCGTGGATTTTTTCAAACTTTTCCATGTTTCACTCCTGCGGGAGAGGGCCGTCCCCTGCTGCCCGCGTTACGCTTGTTTCAGTTCGTTTTCGCCGCTCTTGACGAAGAGCGCGGTGAAGATCAGGCCGAAGCCGTTGAAGAGCATCTCGATGCCCAGCAGGATACCCAGCAGGCTGAGCGCCAGACCAACCGAGGCATTGGCAAAGATGTAGCCGGCCAGCGCCAGCGACAGCACGCCCGAAATGAGTGTCGGCCAGAAGAACTGCGTTCCGCGCATCTGGAAGGACAGGATGATCCGCGCGATCCCACCCGCGATGAACAGGATCATGATCACGGTCGCCAGGGTCAGCGTCCCTTCAAGCGGGTTCTTCAGGAAGGACCAGCCGAGGAAAACCATGATCAGGCCCATGAGAATGGACAGGATCTTGTTCCCCGCGCCCTCGACGGTGAAACCGCCGACAACCTGAACACCGCCGCCGATCAGCAGCATGAAGCCGGCCAGCGTGGTGATCGCGACCGAGGCAATTATCGGCGCGCCCAGGACGATGATCCCGAACACGATGGACAATATCCCCAGAAGAAGCAGTTTCAGCCAGTCACTCATTTCAGTCTCTCCCTCAAAAAATCAATAATGAGGGAAGCTTACATCAACTCGCGCACATCTGTCAGCTTTCCTGTGATGGCCGCCGCAGCAGCCATGGCCGGGCTCAGCAGGTGGGTCCGACCACCCCGACCCTGACGGCCTTCGAAGTTGCGGTTCGAGGTTGCGGCGCAACGCTCGCCCGGGCTCAGCTGGTCGGGGTTCATGGCTAGGCACATCGAACAGCCCGCAAGGCGCCATTCAAAGCCGGCCTCCTTGAAGATGTCGGCGATGCCTTCCTCTTCGGCCTGGGCGCGCACGAGGCCCGAGCCGGGCACGACCATGGCGCGGATGCCGTCCTTGATCTTCTTGCCCTTCAGGATCTCGGCGGCGGCCCGCAGATCCTCGATCCGGCCGTTGGTGCAGGACCCGATGAAGACGGTGTCGATCTCGATGTCGCTCAGCTTCTGGCCCGGCTTGAGGCCCATGTATTCGATCGAGCGGCGCGCGGCCTCGACCTTGCCGCCCTCGAAATCCTCGGGGTTGGGCACGGTCGCGGTGATCGGCAGGACGTCTTCGGGGCTGGTGCCCCAGGTGACCACGGGGGCGATGTCCTCGCCGCGGATGGTGACGACCTTGTCCCAATGGGCGTCGTCATCGGAATACAGCGTCTTCCACCAGGCCAGGGCGGCCTCCCACTGCGCGCCCTTGGGGGCGTGCGGGCGGCCCTTGACGTATTCGAAGGTCTTTTCGTCCGGCGCGATCAGGCCGGCGCGGGCGCCGCCCTCGATGGCCATGTTGCAGACGGTCATGCGGCCTTCCATCGACAGGTCGCGGATCGCCTCGCCGCAATATTCGATCACATAGCCGGTGCCGCCGGCGGTGCCGGTTTCGCCGATCACGGCCAGGGTGATGTCCTTGGCGGTCACGCCCGGCTGCAGCTTGCCGGTGATCTCGACCTTCATGTTCTTGGATTTCTTCTGGATCAGCGTCTGCGTGGCCAGAACATGCTCGACCTCAGACGTGCCGATGCCGTGGGCCAGCGCGCCGAACGCGCCGTGGGTGGCGGTGTGGCTGTCGCCGCAGACCACGGTCATGCCCGGCAGGGTCCAGCCCTGTTCGGGGCCGACGATGTGGACGATGCCCTGACGGATGTCGTTGACGGGGTAGTAGTGGATGCCAAAGTCGCGGGCGTTCTTGTCCAGCGCCTCGACCTGGATGCGGCTTTCCTCGTTTTCGATGCCGTTCACGCGGTCGGGCGTCGTGGGCACGTTGTGATCCGGCACGGCGATCGTCTTTTCCGGCGCGCGCACCTTGCGGCCCGCCATGCGCAGACCTTCGAAGGCCTGCGGGCTGGTCACTTCGTGCACCAGATGCCGGTCGATATAAAGCAGGCAGGTGCCGTCTTCGGCCTCGTGCACGACGTGGGCATCCCAGATTTTGTCATAGAGTGTTTTGGGGGACATCGGTCCTCTCCCATTATTGTGAGAATGGCTGGCGACAGGTGACTGGCTGCCGCTCATAGGCGGGCCAGAACCGAGCGGGCGGCCCCGACGAACCGTTCACGCAACCGCGTGCGGTCCTGCAGATTCGGTTTCGGGGCAGGGATGTGTCTCATGCGCACCAGATATATCGGGGCACCGCGTCAATCAAGATCGATCTCGGCAAGCCTCGGGGCCTTGCGCCGAACCGCGAAAGCCGGTCATGCTGAGCGCGGGAGGTATCGATGGACCAAGACCTTTTGCCGCCAACCATTTCCGAGATGTTCACAGCGATGGTTGCGGCATTCTCCGAGCAGGGCGGCAAGATCTACGACCTGATCGCGACACCGGGCTGGCGGCAGTATCAGCTGGTCATCATCGTGCTGCTGGTGGCTCTGTCCTATCTGCTCAGACTGGCGACGAAGGGACGCTGGGAGGCCTGGGCCCGGGCCCGCGTCGGTTGGCCGAAATGGCGGCTGCGCACGCTGGTCCAGATTCTGCGGCGCCTGACCCTGGTTTACTTCGTGCTGGTGTCCTGGCTTGTCTACACGGTGATGCAGCACACCACCTGGCCATCGCGCAGCTACATAATCGGTGTGGTGGCGACACTTGCGACGGCCTGGCTGGTCATCGCCCTGCTGGCCCGTCTGGTCAAGAACCGGACCCTTCGCAAGATCTTCAAGTGGTCGATGTGGATCTATGCAACGCTTGTGGCGCTGAACCTGACGGATGACGTGGCGGGTTTTCTCGACAGCATAGCCCTGTCGATCGGAGATCTGCACATCTCGGTTCTGGGCATGCTCAAGGCGGTTCTGCTGATCGGTGCTCTGTTGACGCTGGCCCGGCTGGCCACCCAGGCGGCTTCGCGTGCGCTGGAGAAAAATGACGATATCACGCCGTCGATGCAGGTGTTGCTGGCCAAGGGGATCCAGGTATCCCTCTATGGGCTCGTCTTTCTGGTCGCAATACGGACGCTGGGCTTCGATCTTACGGGTATCGCGCTTCTTTCCGGCGCCATCGGCGTCGGTATCGGTTTCGGCCTGCAGAAAGTCGTCTCGAACCTGATTTCGGGAATCATCATCCTGATGGACCGGTCGATCAAGCCGGGGGATGTGATCTCGCTGGGCGACACGTTCGGCTGGATCAACGCCTTGGGCGCGCGCTA
The DNA here is from genome assembly GCF_001507595.1 of Ruegeria marisrubri. Taxonomy (GTDB): domain Bacteria; phylum Pseudomonadota; class Alphaproteobacteria; order Rhodobacterales; family Rhodobacteraceae; genus Ruegeria; species Ruegeria marisrubri. The sequence goes on along the minus strand of NZ_LQBQ01000023.1, from coordinate 147,624 downwards.
TGTCTCGGTCGTCACGCGTGATGGGCGCGAATACCTGATCCCGAACGAGGACCTGATCACCGGGCAGGTGGTGAACTGGTCGCATTCGGATGAATTCGTGCGGCTGGATCTCCATTTCGGCACCAGCTACGGCGATGATCCGCACAAGGTGCGCGCGGTGGCGATCCGGACCGTGAAAACGGTAAATCGGGTGTTGAGTGACCTTGGACACGAACCGGTGTGCCACATCACCGGCTTCGGAGACAGCAGCGTCGATTACGTTCTGCGGTTCTGGATCAGGGATCCGACGGCCGGATTGACCAATATCCGCGGCAACGTCTACCTAGCGCTTTGGGATGCGTTCAAGGCCGAGGGCATCTCCATCCCGTTCCCGCAGCGCGAAGTCAGGTTGTTGAAGGACGACCAAGGCGGGTCGGACTCGCAACAACTCGCCAAAGAGTGACGTAGCGTGGCCGCAGTGGCCTTGCAGTTCATTGAAATGTCCCCCGGGGATTGCTAATTTTGAAGTACCTCGGCGCCGGAGGTTGGCGGCGCGCTGCAAAGGAGGACTATGTCCTGTCTCTTCAAGCACAGGCGGGTTTGCCCGCCGATGAACGGGCCGGTGTGATGGCCCACTCTCAGCTGACCAGCGAAAAGCTGCTTGAGCGCATCCTTTCCTCACTTTCCGATGACAAGGCCGAAGATGTCGTGCAGATCGACCTGCGCGGGAAATCCTCGGTGGCGGATTACATGGTGATCGCGTCCGGACGTTCGACACGTCAGGTCTCGGCCATGTCGGAAAAGCTGACGGATCGCATCAAGCAGGAATTCGGGTTCACCTCGAAGGTCGAAGGCAAGGATGCCGGCGACTGGGTGCTGATCGATACGGGCGACGTGATCGTCCATATCTTCCGCCCCGAGGTTCGCGAGTTCTACCAGCTGGAAAAGATGTGGCTGCCGCAGGGCAGCAGCGCCTCAGCCAACTGAGGCGCCATCCCGCCCCATATTGAGGGGTCGGAGGCGAGAGAGAATGCGTATTTGCATTTGCGCGGTCGGCCGGTTGCGGGCCGGACCGGAAAAAACCTTGATTGACGACTATCTGACCAGATTCGACCGCACGGGCCGCGCGTTGGGCTTGGGTCCTGCGCGGGTCATCGAGGTCGAGGACAAGAAGAATGCCGGCATGAAGGCCGAGGCGGATCTTCTGCGCAAGGCGCTGCCGAAAGGGGCGGTGATCTGTGCCCTGGACGAGCGCGGCAAGGTGATGTCCTCGCCCGATTTCGCGAAAAGGCTGGCCGGCTGGCGCGACGCCGGGCGACAGGACCTGGCGCTGATCATCGGCGGGGCCGACGGGATCGACCCGGCGCTGCGGGCCGAGGCGGATTTTTCCATCTCTTTTGGCGCGATGGTCTGGCCGCATATGCTGGTGCGGGTCATGCTGGCGGAACAGCTCTACCGCGCGGCCACGATCCTGTCGGGCGGGCCGTATCACAGGGTATGAGCGGGATCGGAAATGGCGGAACTGTTGATCGTGTATCACTCGCGGACGGGCGGCAGCCGGCAGATGGCCGAAGCAGCCGCCGAGGCGGCGCAGGGTGAAACGCCCACGATTCTGAAAACGGCCGATCAGGCCGGGCCGGGGGATCTGCTGCGGGCGGACGGCTATATCTTCTGCGCCCCGGAAAATCTTGCCGCGATCTCGGGGGTGATGAAGGATTTCTTCGATCGCTGCTACTATCCGGTGCTGGGCCGCATCGAGGCACGACCCTATGCGCAGATGGTCTGCGCGGGCTCGGACGGAGAGAATGCCGTGCGCCAGATGGCGCGCATTGCCCAGGGCTGGCGGTTGAAGGAGGTCCAGCCGCCCCTGATCGTCTGCACCCATGCCCAGACGCCGGAGCAGATTCTGGCACCGAAAACGATCTCCGAGGCAGAGTTGGAGCGATGCCGCGAGATCGGCATGGCGCTGGGCGCGGGGCTGAGCCTGGGCGTGTTCTGAGCGCTGGTCAGGGCAGGGTGACCCGATAGGTTGCCTCGGCCCAGCCATCGACGCTGCACCGCGCCTGCACTTGCACATGCGTTGCGCCCTCCGGCAACTGGACGCCGCCCAGTGAACGGGTAAACGGCTGCTCGGTCTCGTGCGGGTGATGCAGCACCCGCATCCCCAACTCGTTGCCCTGCATGTCAAGCACGCGCCACCCGTCGGCATAGTGGTCCCAGCCGGTATCGGGGTGCGAGACCGTGACTTCGAAATGCCAGCCGTCCCCTTGCTGCCGGGCGGCAACGTTTTCGATCACGGGTGGCTCGGCCAATGCAGGTGCCGCCAGCAGGGCGGTAAGGGCGATGTATCTCATGCGGCGAGAATAGGAAGTTTCGGCCGGCCAGGGGATCACGACTGCGTGTCAGGCGGCAGGGTCAGCAAGACCTCGCGCGAGTGAGAGGCGAATTCGCGCCGGTAGAGCACCGCCACCGTCGCCAACGTGGCCAGCAGCAGCGGCACCGGGCCCAAGACCCACGCGGCGGTGGCAAGCGCGAAATAGATCGTGCGCAGCGCCCGGTTGAAGCTGCGCCCGGCGGTGATGCAGATCTCGGCAGCCTGTGCGGCTCGGGGGTTGGCCAGGGGATCGTCGAGGTCGTTGGGCACGGCGGCCATGAGGATCGCGCAATAGCCAAACAGCCGGTGTGACCATACGAATCTCAGGAAGGCGCTGGACAGAAGCAGGGTCGAGATCAGGATCTTGATCTCCCAGACCACGGCGGGGGCGCTGCCGAAGGTCAGATCCTTGGCCACGACCGCCAGACGTTCGGTGTTGCCCAGCAACGCCAGCCCGCCGCCGATTGCGATCATCGAGGTCGAGGCAAAGAACGCCGTGCTCTGGCGCATGTTCCCAACCAGTTGCGCGTCGAACATGCGCGGTTGCCGGGTGACCATCTGCCTCATCCAGCCGCGGCGAAATTCGTCCATCATGACAGCCACCGAGGGTTTGTTCGGCGACGGGTTCTCGATCCGCCAACCGATCCACAGCCAGGAGACGAGCAAAAACCCGATTGCGGCGTAGTCGAGGGGAGAAAACAGCAGGGCGCGGTCGATCCATGTCATGACCGCGACAGTAGGGGTATCCGGTTCAGCTTGCCAGACGCCATAATTGGTAATATAAATTTACCAAAGAAAGGACGCGCTATGGAAATGCCCAAGCCCAATCCGGGCGTGATGTCTCGCAAGGCAATGTTGTTGGAGCGTCTGAGGTCGGTGTTGCCGGATGACGCCATCATCCATGAGGAAGTGGAAACCCGCGCCTATGAATGCGACGCGCTGACGGCCTACAAGTGCCCTCCAATGCTGGTCGTGTTGCCATCCAGTACGCAGGAGGTGTCCGACGTTCTGCGGATCTGCCAGGAAGAGGGCGTTCCGGTCGTGCCTCGCGGGTCGGGCACCTCGCTGGCGGGTGGCGCGCTTCCGACTGCCGATTGCGTGATCCTGGGCGTGGCCCGGATGAACGAGGTTCTGGAAACCGACTATGACAATCGGTTCATCCGCGTGCAGTCGGGCCGGACCAACCTGAGCGTGACCGGCGCGGTCGAAGAGGAGGATTTCTTTTTCGCTCCGGACCCGTCCTCGCAACTGGCCTGCGCGATCGCGGGCAACATCGCGATGAATTCCGGCGGGGCGCATTGCCTGAAATACGGCGTCACCACCAACAACCTGCTGGGCGTGACCATGGTTCTCATGGACGGAACGGTGATCGAGCTCGGCGGTGCGCATCTGGACGCGGGCGGGCTAGATCTGTTGGGCGTCATATGCGGCTCGGAAGGGCAGTTGGGTGTGGTGACCGAGGCGACGCTGCGCATCCTGCGCAAGCCCGAGGGCGCGCGGCCGGTCCTGATGGGCTTTGATGACAACGCGGTGGCGGGCGAATGCGTCTCGGACATCATCAAGTCGGGCATTCTGCCGGTCGCGATCGAATTCATGGACCGGCTGTGCATCGAGGCCTGCGAGAACTTTGCCCATGCCGGCTATCCGAACTGCGAGGCGCTGCTGATCGTCGAGGTCGAGGGCTCGGAGGCCGAGATCGAGAGCCAGCTTGAGAAAATCATCGAGATCGCCAAGCGCCACAACCCGGTCGAGTTGCGCGAAAGCCAGTCGGCCGAGGAAAGCGCTAAGATCTGGCTGGGGCGCAAATCCGCCTTTGGCGCGATGGGGCAGATCAACGATTACATGTGCCTTGACGGAACCATACCGGTCTCCGAACTGCCGATGGTGCTGCGCCGGATCGGAGAGTTGAGCAAGGAGTTCGGCCTGCCGGTCGGCAACGTGTTTCATGCCGGCGATGGCAACATGCATCCGTTGATCCTGTTCGACGCCAACAAGCCGGGTGATCTGGAGAAGTGCGAGGCCTTCGGGGCGGAGATCCTGAAACTCTGCGTCGATGCCGGCGGGTGTCTGACGGGTGAGCATGGAGTCGGGATCGAGAAACGGGATTTGATGACGTATCAGTATTCGCCCGAGGATCTGGAGGCGCAGATGGCGGTCAAGGATGTGTTCGATCCTGCTTGGCTGCTGAACCCGGCCAAGGTCTTTCCGCTGCCGGTTTCCGAGAGCCGCCGCGCGGCGCGTGTGGCCGCCCAATAGGGGGCGCTGCCCCCGTCGCGCGATGCGCGACTCCCCCGGAGTATTTGAAAAAAGATGAAGAGCGATGAAACCTGAGACAGAGGCAGAGTTTGCCGAATTGGTGGCCGGGCTGACGGAGCCGGTGAGGGTTCAGGGTGGCGGCACGCGCGGAATTTCCGGGCCCGAAACGGCGTTGGTCACGACGGGTTTGACCGGTGTCACGCTCTATGAGCCCGGTGCCTTGACCCTGGTTGCCAGGGCGGGGACGCCTTTGGCCGAGGTCGAGGCGGCTCTGGATGCCGAGGGGCAGCGACTGGCCTTTGAGCCGATGGACCATCGCGGATTGCTGGGGACCGGCGGTGAGCCGACCATGGGTGGGGTGGTTGCCGCCAACGTGTCGGGGCCGCGCCGGGTGCAGGCCGGGGCCTGCCGGGACTTTGCGCTGGGAGTGCGTTTCGTCGATGGTCGTGGGCAGGTTCTCAAGAACGGTGGCCGCGTGATGAAGAACGTGACCGGTTATGATCTGGTCAAGCTGATGGTGGGGTCATGGGGGACGCTGGGTGTGCTCACCGAAGTTTCCCTGAAGGTTCTGCCGAAAGCCGAGACCTCTGAGACGATTTCCGTGCAGGTGCCTGACACAGGCGCTGCGATCAGGGCGCTGTCGGCGGGGCTCGGGTCGCCCTACGAGGTAACGGGGGCCGCATACGATCCGGAAAGCGGGCGCGCATTGCTCAGGATCGAGGGGTTTGAGGACTCGGTTGCCTACCGGGCGGACCGGCTGAGTTCGCTTGTGGGCGCGTTCGGCGAAGCCAGCCGGGAAGGGCCGGCGCCGGAACTCTGGACCGCCATTCGCGATGTCGAGGTCTTCCATGACCGTCAGGGAGATGTCTGGCGGATTTCCGTCAAGCCCTCGGATGCGCCGGAGGTGGCGGCCCGGGCCGAGGCGGACGGATTGTTGTTCGACTGGGGCGGCGGGCTGATCTGGGTGCTTGTTCCTGAAGGCACGGACCTGCGCGCGCGACTGGGCGATTTCTCGGGGCATGCGACGCTGGTGCGGGCCAGCAAGGCGACATTCGAGGCGCTGGGGCGGTTGCAGCCCGAACCGGCCGCGGTTTCAGCCCTGTCGAAGGGGCTGCGGCAGAAATTTGATCCGCGCGGGATCTTCAACCCGGGGCTGATGGGGTAGGCGATGCAGACGACTTTCACTCCGGAACAGTTGAAGGATCCGGCGACCCAGCGGTCGAACGAGATCCTGCGAAGCTGCGTGCATTGCGGATTCTGCACCGCGACCTGTCCGACCTACCAGGTGTTGGGCGACGAGTTGGACAGCCCGCGCGGACGTATCTACCTGATCAAGGACATGCTGGAGAACGAGCGTGTGCCGGATGAAAAGACGGTCAAACATATCGACCGCTGCCTGTCCTGCCTTGCCTGCATGACCACCTGTCCATCGGGTGTGCATTACATGCATCTGGTTGATCACGCGCGGGCATATATCGAGGCGAATTACAAACGCCCCTTCAGCGAGCGGGCCTTGCGGTGGGTATTGGCGAAGATCCTGCCCTATCCCACGCGGTTCCGCTGGGCGCTGATCGGGGCCAAGCTGGGCCGACCCTTCCGCTTTCTGATGCCGGATGCGCGGCTGAGGGCGATGCTCGACATGGCGCCGCGGAATATACCTCCGGTCAGCCGCAATGACGACCCGCAGAGCTTTGCCCCCAAGGGCCAGCGGGTGAAGCGCGTGGCGCTGATGACGGGTTGTGCGCAAAGGGCGCTGAACGCGGATATCAATGATGCGACGATCCGGCTGCTGCGGCGGCTGGGCTGCGAGGTGGTGGTGGCCGAAGGCGCGGGGTGTTGCGGGGCGCTGACCCATCACATGGGCAAATCCGAGGACAGCCACCGTTCTGCCGCCCGAAACATTCGCGCGTGGGTGCGTGAAATGGATGGTGAGGGGCTGGATGCCATCGTCATCAACACCTCGGGCTGCGGAACGACCGTCAAGGACTACGGCCACATGTTCCGCAATGACCCTCTGGCAGACGATGCCGCCCGTGTATCGGCGATCGCGATGGATGTCAGCGAGTTGCTCGCCCGGCTGGACCTGCCCGAAGGAGAGGACAAGGGGCTGACCGTGGCCTATCATGCGGCCTGCTCTCTGCAGCACGGGCAAAAGGTGAAATCCGAGCCCAAAGCACTTTTGAAACGCGCGGGATTCCGGGTGGTTGAACCCGCCGACAGCCATCTGTGCTGCGGCAGCGCCGGAACCTACAACCTGATGCAGCCAGAGATTTCGGGGAAGCTCAGGGATCGCAAGGTGCGGACGCTGGAGGCGAAGAACCCCGATCTGATCGCGGCCGGGAATATTGGCTGCATGATCCAGATCGGTTCAGGGACGGGGCTGCCGGTTGTGCACACGGTGGAACTGCTGGATTGGGCCACGGGCGGGCCGATGCCGCCTTCGCTGCAAGGTGCAGAGGACGGTCAGGCAGAAGTCCCCGATCTGCGCTGAGATACTGATGCAGCACCGCATCAGTGCGTTGTTTCAAACTGCGCGCTGGACCGATGCCCTATTTTCGTCAAGGCTTGCCCGTATCAGACTGACCGGGGGAGGAGACCGGAGGGAACCAGGTGCGCAATTGGATCCGAGCACTTGCATTGACGCTTCTGCCGCTCGCAGCTGCGGCCGAGGATTCCGGGTTGAAAAGCCTGGACACGTCTGATGCTGGCCGGGACTGGATGGCGGTGGGGCGGCTGGATATTGACGGCACCGGGTTTTGCACGGGGGCCCTTATTGCGCCCACGCTGGTTTTGACGGCGGCGCATTGTCTCTATGACAAGGTCACACGAAAACGTATCGACCCCGCGCGGATGGAATTTCTTGCAGGCTGGCGGCGCGGGCGGGCCCTGGCCTATCGCTCGGTGCGGCAGGTCGTGGCGCATCCCGACTACCGCTACGACGGGGCCGCTTCGACCGAGCGCGTAAGAAACGACGTGGCCCTGATCGAACTGCTGCAGCCGATCCGGAATACCGCGGTCATCCCGTTCGAGACAGGCCGCCGCCCGGCGCGCGGAGAGGACGTGGGCGTCGTCTCTTACGCCAAGGATCGCGCCGAGGCACCCTCGTTGCAGGAAGTGTGCTCGGTGATTGCCCGCCAGCGGGGCGTTCTGGTGATGTCCTGCGATGTCGACTTCGGCTCGTCCGGGGCCCCGATCTTTTCCTTTTCCGGCGATCGCCCCCGTATCGTCTCGGTGGTTTCGGCCAAAGCCGAGCTTGAAGGCCGCCGTGTTGCGCTGGGCACTGCGCTTGAGGGGTCACTGGAATTGTTGCAGGCCGAGCTGTCGGCCGGGCGAGGGGTTGGCTCGTCGTCCCCTGAAATCGGCGCATCGGAAACGCGCTCTGGCGCCAAGTTCGTCAGACCGTGATGCGCCAGTTTCTTCTGCTCTTGGCCGTGGCCGTTGCACTGGGGGCCCAGGCCGCTGCCCAGAACGCCGGGATGAGGCGGCTGACGGACCGTGACGATCTGCTGGGGTGGGAAGCAGTCGGGCGATTGGACATAGCGGATGCGGGTTTTTGCACCGGAACGCTGATAGCGCCGGATCTGGTGCTGACGGCGGCGCATTGCGCCCTGGACGGCAGGACAGGCAAGCCCTTTGGCCCGGGGCAGGTCACGTTCCGGGCCGGATTGCGCGACGGCAAGTCGGTCGCCGATCGCAAGGTTGTCCAGATCGTGACGCATCCCGATTTCGTTGCCAATGCGCCGGTCTCGGTCGAGAGAATCCGCAGGGATGTCGCCCTGATGCGGCTGGAAGAACCCATTTCCATCGCTCAGGCCAACCCTTTTGCTCTGCACAGCGGCAATCTTTCGGGGGCCGAGGTCAGCGGCGCCTCTTATGGACGGGGCCGGGAAGAGGCGATCTCGCGCCAGCGGTCCTGCCGGATTCTGGACCGCCGCCAGGGGATAATCGCCTTTGATTGCAAGGTGACCTTTGGGCCATCGGGATCGGCGATCCTCGCCAAAGACGGGGTGCGGTGGCAGATTCTGTCCGTCGTGTCGGCCGGTGGGAAGATAAACGGAAAAACGGTTGGTTTCGGGATGGAACTCTCGAAGATCGTCAGTGACCTGAAGGCCCGCTTGCGCCGTGACGCGCCCAGGCCCAAGGCCACGATTCGGCGCTTGCAGGTCGGATCGGGAAAGTCAGGCTCGGGCGCGAAATTCATCCGCTCCGACGGGTCTTGAACTGCGGTCAACTGCTTCCCATTTCTGGATTTACCGGACCGCCGATGTCGGGGTTCGGCCATTCAACAGCGCCCGTCCGATCGGAGGGCACCCAACGTAGATCGCTCGTGAAAAGAGGATGACGACCATGCGTAGTTTTGATTTCACCCCGCTGCATCGCGCCAGCATCGGTTTTGACCAGATTGCCGACCTGATGGACCGGGTGCTGGCAAATGACGTGGCTCAGTCGAGCTACCCACCCTACAACATCGAAAAGACCGCACCCGACGCCTATCGCATTTCGATCGCCGTCGCCGGGTTCTCGGAACAGGACCTGTCGGTCGAGGTCAAGGAAAACTCCCTTGTGGTTGCCGGCAAGAAAGCCGCCGACGACAAGGAACGCACCTATCTGCACCGTGGCATCGCCACCCGCGCATTCGAACGCCGCTTTACGCTGGCCGATCATGTGCGCGTGACCGGGGCAACCCACGAGAACGGAATGCTGCATATCGACCTTGTGCGCGAAGTGCCCGAGGCGCTGAAACCGCGCCGGATCGAGATCACCTCGGCCAAGGCCATCGAAAAGGACGTGGTTGACGCGAAAAGCGTGAACTGAGGCTACACGAAGCTTCGGCAACCGAACCGCGAAAACCAAATGCGATAATCCTTCCCTCCCTGGGTTATCGCGCCGCCCCGTGCTCCTCCAGGCGCGGGGCGGTTTCTTTTCTGCGATTCGTCGCTCGGTCTGATCCGCGCTCGGGTCAGACGGACATGCAGACGTATTTCATCTCGAGATACTCGTCGATCCCGTGGTGGCTGCCTTCGCGGCCAAGGCCCGATTGCTTGACGCCGCCAAAGGGGCCGACCTCGGTCGAGATGATGCCCGTGTTGACGCCGACGATGCCGTATTCCAGCGCCTCGGCCACTTTCCAGACGCGGCTGAGGTCCTTGGCATAGAAGTAGGAGGCAAGACCAAAGATGGTGTCATTGGCCATCGCGATCACCTCATCCTCGTCCTCGAACTTGAACAGCGGCGCCAGCGGGCCAAACGTTTCCTCTTGCGCCACCTTCATGTCCTGGGTCACGCCGGTCACGATGGTCGGCTGGAAGAAGGTGCCGCCCAGATCGTGTGGCAGGCCACCGGTCAGGATCCGACCGCCCTTTGCGGTCACGTCGGCCAGATGTTCCTGCACCTTTTCGACCGCTTCGGCGTTGATGAGCGGCCCGGTGTTGACGCCTTCGGTCAGGCCATCGCCCACTTTCAGCGCCTCGACCGCGGCCTTCAGCTTGGCGGCGAATTCGTCATAGACGCCGGCCTGAACATAGATCCGGTTGGCGCAGACGCAGGTCTGGCCGTTGTTGCGGAACTTGCACAGCATTGCGCCCTCGACAGCGGCATCCAGATCGGCATCGTCGAACACGATGAAGGGTGCGTTGCCCCCCAGCTCCATCGAGCATTTCATTACCTGGTCAGCGGCCTGGCGCAGCAGGATGCGGCCGACCTCGGTCGAGCCGGTGAAGGTCAGCTTGCGCACGCCGGGGTTTTCACAGAATTCCTTGCCAATCTCGCTGGCGCGCGATGACGGCACCACGTTGAACACGCCTGCCGGGATGCCGGCCTGTTCAGCCAGAACCGCAAGCACCAGCGCCGACAGGGGCGTCTCAGCCGCCGGGCGCGCGACGAAGGAACAGCCTGCGGCCAGCGCCGGGCCGGCCTTGCGGGTGATCATGGCGTTGGGGAAGTTCCACGGCGTGATCGAGGCGGCCACGCCGATCGGCTGTTTCAGAACCATGATCCGCTTGTCGCGCTGGTGGCCGGGGATAGTCTCGCCATAGACCCGCTTGGCCTGCTCGCCGAAGAACTCGATGAACGAGGCGCCATAGCCGATCTCGCCGATGGCCTCGGGCAGGGGCTTGCCCTGTTCGGCGGTCAGGATCTTGCCGAGATCCTCGGCGTTTTCCATCATCAGGTCATACCAACGGCGCAGGATCGCGGCGCGTTCCTTGCCGGTGTATTTCGCCCATTCCTTCTGGGCCGCTTCGGCCTGGGCGATGGCGCCGGCCACTTGGGCGCGGCTGACATCCGCCACCTCGGCCACCACGTCACCGCGGGCCGGGTTGGTCACGGCGAAGGTACCATTGTCGCCATCGACCCAATTGCCGCCGATGTAAGCCTTGGTTGCCAGCAACTCCGGGTTTTTCAGGAGCGATTTCAGATCGGTCGGTGCGTCCAGCATGGTTCGGCCTCCGGTTGGAATGGGATTGCAGACACACAAACAGGTGCCTCTGCACTTGTCTATGGCCACTGGGGATGTTGAATCAATCCAGATTTGATCAAATTGTCTGTCGGGAGGCATCCGCAAAGTTCCACTTGATCGAATCCGGGCGATAAGGCAGAAATTGCGCGGGCTCTGGCGATGGCGTCGCCTCATGCGCAAGCGCATGCGCCCGATTTCCCAGTCCTGAACGCCGGGACCGTCCTTTTGAGGAGGGTCGCTATGACTGCTGTTCCCAACTATCTGAACTTCACCTCGGCCGCGGATCGCCCCGATTTCTACCGGTTTCACAACGGAGAAAAGGCGCCGCTGCAGTTCGCCGAATCCGAATACGAGGCCCGCATTGCCGGTCTGCGCAAGATCCTGATCGATCAGGGTGTCGAAGCCGCCGTGTTCACCTCGATGCACAACATTTCCTACTATTCCGGCTTCACCTATTGCTCGTTCGGGCGGCCTTATGGCCTTGTGGTGACCGCGTCTGACTGCGTGACCATCTCGGCCGGGATCGACGCCGGACAGCCCTGGCGGCGCTGCTATGGCGACAACATCACCTATACCGACTGGCAGCGTGACAATTTCTGGCGCGCGATCCGCTCGGTCACCGGCGAGGGCAAGGTGATCGGGTTTGAGAGCGACCACCTGACCCTGTTGCAGCAGGGCAAGCTCGAGGCGTTCCTGAAACCGGCAAAGCTGGTCGATCTCTATGAGGCGACCATGCGGCAGCGGATGCACAAGAGCCCGGCCGAGCTGGAGATGATCCGTGCCGGGGCCGCAGTGGCGGATGTCGGTGGTTACGCCATCCGTGATGCGATCAAGGAAGGCGTGCGCGAGATCGACGTGGCCATGGCGGGCCGCGACGCGATGGAGCTTGAGATCGCCAGGCGCTTCCCGGATGCCGAGTACCGCGACACCTGGGTCTGGTTCCAGTCGGGCATCAATACCGACGGGGCCCACAACCCGGTGACCGGCCGGGTACTGCAGCGGGGCGATATCCTGTCGCTCAACACCTTCCCGATGATCTCGGGCTATTACACGGCGCTCGAGCGGACCATGTTCGTGGGCGAGGTTGACGAGGCGAGCCTGCGTTACTGGGAAGCGAATATCGGTGCGCATGAACTGGGGATTTCGTTGCTGAAACCCGGCGCAAGCTGTGCGGAGGTGACCCACAAGATCAACGAGTTCTTCGCCGAGCGCGGCCTGCTGCAGTATCGCAGCTTTGGCTATGGGCACTCGTTCGGGGTGCTGTCGCACTATTACGGCCGCGAGGCGGGTTTGGAGCTGCGCGAGGACATCGACACGGTGTTGGAGCCGGGCATGGTGATCTCGATGGAGCCGATGCTGACCATCGCCGACGGACAGCCAGGCGCCGGTGGCTATCGTGAGCATGACATCCTGATCATTACCGAGGACGGCAACGAGAACATCACCAAGTATCCCTATGGACCGGAATTCAACGTCGTCGGTTGAGGTGGAATGGCCCTGACGGGCCATGCCTCCGGCGGGAGTATTTTGGAAAAGATGAAATGGGGCCGTCCTGACCGGGCGGCCCTTTGGTTTTCAAGGGTTGACGCGTTTTACCGGTCATCCTTCAATCGCGAGCAAGTGCTTTCGGTTGTCTATCTTTTTGTACGCGAGTTTGTCACAGTTCATTGGAATTGATTGAAAACGAGGGGATGTAAATCCTTGTAACATTCCCTATCTCAAGCAGGTATTGGGCAAAAGGATTGAGCGCGATGCCGAACCAGCAATTTGACGCCTTGATCGAGGAAACGCAGGGGAAGGTGCGGCAAAGCCAGGCGCGGACCGAAGGGCTGACCTCGCGGGTCGAGGCGACGTGCGGGCCGCACTCTTTGGGCACGAGTCCGACATGAGCGACGATGTCCGGGCGAGCGATGAAATGATCCGGCGGGGCGGGCCTTGGGGCGTGGTAAGAAAGGGCTGATATGTCGGGAGCCGTGCGGCTGTTTCTGGGGCTTTTGGTGGTGCAGACGATTGCCTATGTCTGGCTGTCGATCTATTCCCGCAGGGTGCGGCGCTTGAAGCTGGAGGCACATTGGGAAAGAAAGCAGATTGTCGGTGACAAGGAAGCGTTCGTTGCGCGCGGGCTTCGGGCCTATGACAAGTCCTTTCGCCGCAAACTGATCCTTGGGGTTTATCTCGTGCCCTGGGCCGCGATCCTGACCCTTATCTACGTTGTGAATTACATGTGAGGAGTTGACACATGGCCTATGTGAAATGGGCGTTTATCCTGATTTTCTGGGGCAGTGTTGCGGCTCTTTTGCATTACACGTTGCCGCAACATGACGTGGTGCGGATCGTCAATACCTATGAAGAGCGGCAGGAGCTGAACGACTGGACCCGGATTTTCTGGGCTTCGCCGGATGACCAGTCGGCGAACCTGACGAACCGGGATGTCCAGTTCATTCAGGCGGTGCGACCGAATGGCAAGGTTGTCGTCTATCGCAATGAGGATACCGGCTGGGGCTGGCCCCCCTATTTCAAGTTCGACACCGCGAACCTCTATACCGAGGCAAATGATGCAATTTCGACCAAGGAAGACCCGGAATGGGTGGCTGTTACCCATTATGGCTGGCGGAGCGAGATCCTGTCGATCTTTCCCAATGCCGTGTCCATCAAGCCGGTCGACGGGCCCGATGTCCGCATAATCCCGTGGTTCAACATCATCTTCCTGATTCTGTTTTTCGCGCTGTTGCGGGCTATTTGGGTTCGCTGGCGTCGGTTCCGCGAGGCAAAGGTGGTTCCCATGATAGAAAGTGTCGAGGACGGCTACTATGCCGCGAGCGACGCCTTGGAAGAGTCCCGTGGACGATTCCAGAAGTGGCTGGACAGTTGGAAAAGCAAATAGACAGACCGAGTTCGTGAATCGCCCGGGGTGTGGCTACATCGAAAAGGCCAAGAGCCATTGCCGCCGGGGTTCGGATTGTCGCGAGGCGGCACTTTGACCCGCGCAAATCACCTGGCTGCCGGCTTGACCGTGATTCCGGAGTTCACTGCACGACGAATTCGGCATGCAGGGCCCCGGCAGCCTTTATCGTCTTGAGAATGTCGATCATGTCGCGGGGTGAGACACCCAACGCGTTGAGGCCGGCAACGACCTCGGAAAGTGTCGTCGTCTCCGGAACTTCCGCCAGCCTTGTGCCCGGATCCTCCTCTATTCCGGCGACGGTTCTGGGCACGACTACAGTCTGCCCTTCGGCGAAAGGGTTGGGTTGGACCACGATTGGCGCCTCTTCGACCCGTAGGGTGAGGTTGCCCTGTGAAACGGCAACCCGCGAAATCCGCACGTCATCGCCCATTACGATCGTGCCGGACCTCTGATCGACGACAACCCGCGCCTTTCGTTCCGGCTCGACCAGAATGTTCTCGATGCGGCTGATGGCATGGGCCGTCGAATGGGCCTGTGTGGCGGCGATGTCTATTTGAACAGTGCCGGAATCACGCATTACCGCAACTCTGCGGTTGAACTCCCGGTTGACGGCGGCTTCGATCCGGTTGGCGGTGGTGAAGTCGGGCTCACGCAAGGCCAGACGCATCTGCGTCAGGGTCCCGAGATCGAAATCGATTTCCCGTTCAACACGTGCGCCCGCGGGGATTACACCGGCGGTGGGAGCCCCACGCACGACAGATGCCGCATCGCCCTCTGCCGCAACGCCATCGGCCAAAACGGTTCCCTGCGCAACCGCATAGATCTGACCATCCGCAGCGTTGAGCGGGGTCATGATCAGGGTGCCGCCCAACAAGCTTTTCGAGTCACCAATGGCCGAAACCGTAACGTCGATCTGACTGCCGACGCGAGCGAAAGGCGGCAGACTGGCGGTGACAAAGACGGCCGCCACGTTTTTCGGCCGGAGCTCCTCTCCAGCGACGTTGACGCCAAGCCGTTCCAGAATGTTCGACATGATCTCTTCTGTGAATGGTGCGTTGCGCAGCCCGTCGCCGGTGCCGTTCAGACCGACGACCAGACCATACCCGATCAAATCATTGCCGCGCACGCCATCGAAATCCACCAGGTCCTTCAGACGGATCGCGCCGGCGGGTGCAATGCCGGGCAGGAGCAGAACAAGGAGCAGAAGCAGGAGTCTCATCTGAGGAAATTCACCAGCGATAGGTTCGCATTTCGAACGGTAACGGAATAGAGGCTTTCGAGCTGGAATTGGACGGCCTGCAGCCGGGTGGCCGTTTCATAGGGGTCGGCGCCGATCAGTTCGGATCTTGCATATTCCAGGCCCGTCCTTGAGGCAGCATTTCGGGCTGCCGCCTGCTCGGCCCGTGCTTCGGCCATTCCGATCCGTGCGGTCAATCGCACGGTTTCATCGCTCGCTTGCGTCAGCTGGACCCCCAGTTCCTTGAACAGCGCGGCCCGCTGGTCCGCGGTCAGATCCAAGGACGAGTCGGAAGCCAGGACGGCCACAGCCGTATCCCGCAAGGCGGCTCTGAAGACAGGGTCGTCTGCCTTGACCAAGAGATTGATCTTCTCTTGGTCCGATACCTGCATGGGCGCGAGATATTCTGCGCTGCCTTGATAGATGGCAGCCCGAAACCCGGCGGGATCCTCGAACCAGTTCGTTGCAGTCTGCAGAATTTCTGCCGCTGTCGTCATGCCGGAAAGCTCTGACTGCAGCGAGGCAAGCAATGTCTCGGGCGCCGCCAGCGGGGATCGGTCGGTCGCGGTTCCTGAAAACAGGTTGCGACCGCCGACCCGGGTGTTCAAGGCCGACATCATAGTATCCAGATGGTTGAGCGCCTGAGCGCCGATCTGTTCATCCGGAATTACCGGTGAGTCCGAACCGAAGGCAAGAAGCGCAGATGACAGTTCGGAAACCGAATTTTGGAACACCGTCAAACTTGTCCGCATGGTGCCCGCGGACAGTTCAACCTCGGATGCTGCCGTCGAGAATGTGGCGAGACGCGTCAGGTCATGGTCAATCAGTAAAATCTGCGAAAAATCTCCGTGCAGATGCTCCCTGATGTTCGCGACCTTGCCAGTGGACAGTTCCCGAGACAGGGACTCAATTTCGCGTTTGATCTGAGTGCTGCGAAGCTGGAGTGTCAGCCCCCTCGCCAGATCTCCAATCGAATTCAACGCCATGTATCAAATCCTCAACAAGTCATCCATCAGGTCGGACACGACCTGAATGATGCGGGCATTGGCGGCGAAGGTCTGTTCAATCTGCATCAGCCTTTGCAGCTCTGAGTCGGTGTCCACACCCTGTTCGGATTCAATTCGCGCCATTTCCGAACGGGTTGCGGTTGCAAAGGCCAGACGCTCTGCCGCGGAATTTGCGCGGCTTCCGGTTTTCGACATCAGCGCCGCGCCGACATCGGCCGCCGAAAGAACCCCGGTGCCGAAGCGGGAGGTCGGCAAAGGGCGAGCGGCGCTCAGGGCTTCGCTGAAAGCCTGAAGCTGTCGGGCATCGCCCGGGTCGCCGGGCAACGCGGCGCCGAGCCCGCTTCTTAACTTCCAGCTGCTGCCGCCAGCATCCGGGTCCACGAGTGCGTTGACCGTGAGCCGTCCGGCTATCCCC
The DNA here is from genome assembly GCF_001507595.1 of Ruegeria marisrubri. Lineage (GTDB taxonomy): Bacteria > Pseudomonadota > Alphaproteobacteria > Rhodobacterales > Rhodobacteraceae > Ruegeria > Ruegeria marisrubri. Next base: position 130,994 of record NZ_LQBQ01000023.1, on the reverse strand, counting down.
TGTTCGGTCGTCGGGTCGAATCTGGATCCCGAATCGGTAAAGAGACCGGGAGAGGGCGGGCCCGATGTCGGGTCGAGCCCGGCAGTTTCGAACCGTTCGATCAGATCCCTGGCCAGCGCATCGAGATCCGACTGCGCTTCGATGGCCAGCTCGTCCCGGATGCTGAACTGCGCCGCCAATCCACCGCCTCGAATGCCGGAATCGCCGCCGGTTGTTCGGATCGGTTTGCCATTGAATTCCAGTTGGGACAGCAATCCGTTGGCGCCGGTCATGTGCGGCATGATCTGGTTGCTGGTGGCAAAGGAGAAATCCGCCGCGCGCCCCTCCAGAAGGATCAGACCGCCGTCGGAATAAAGGGAAACGCGGTCGTTCTCGCGTGCAACGACATTAACGGGGATCAGCTCGTTCACGGTATCGATCAGGTTCTGGCGCTGGTCGAGAAGAGAGGAAGTGTCTCCGCCGGAATTCCCTATCGCCTGAATTCGGGCGTTGAAGGTCTCTATGTCCTTGAGTGTTTGGTTCAGCCTCTCCACCTGCTGGCCGATGGTGCGATCGGCGTCGGCGCGCATCTTTTGCACCCCGTCAGAGGCCGCTCTGATCGCGTTGACGGGATCTTTCGCATCGGCGACGGCCTGATCTAGGCGGGTCGCGGATTCCGGCCGGCCGGCCGCCATGATCAGGCTGTTTTCGAAACTTGTCAGGCGGCCGGGAATCGTATCAGGCCCATCTGGCGCCCCGATCAGCATTTCAAGCCCGGAATGGAACTCGGAAATAGCTTGCGCGTTGGCCAGGGTTGCGTCCGCATTTCTGCGGTTGCCTGTCAGAACCGGATCCGTGTGTCGAGCAATTCCGACGATCCGCACACCGCTCCCGGTGTCTGAAGCGGTCGTCAGTTCCAGAGAGCGTCGGGCAAATCCCGGTGTCAGCGCATTGGCGACGTTGTCCGACACCACCGCTGCTCCGCGGCTGGCCGCAGCCAGACCGCCGAGCGCGTTCTGGAATGCCGTGGACATGGTCATGAAGTTACTCCTGTCTTGGGCCGCTCAGGTCAGCGTTTGATGTTGGTCGTTTCCTGCAACATCTCGTCGACGGTCTGGATTACCTTGGCGCTGGAGGAATAGGCGCGCTGGGTCTGGATCATGGCGGTCAATTCGGTGGCGACGTCGGTTGTCGATTCCTCGCGGGCGAAGGAAACCAGATCTCCGGTCGGGCCGTCCCCGGCATCCCACAGGAAAAACGTTCCGCTGTCTCGAGACGGCGCATAGGTTTGGCTGTCCAGGGCGGTCAGGCCGTTCGGGTTGGGAACGTCCACCAGCGGGATCTGGAACACGCGGCGGGAAATCCCGCTGTCATAGGTGGCGTAGACATACCCGTTTTCATCAACCTTGACGCTGGTCATGGTGCCGACCGCCGAGCCGTCGCGGGTGATCGAGACAGGCGCGAAAGTGTCCGAGAGTTGCGTTATTCCGGCCGAATCTCCCAGCTGACCGATATTGATCTCCATCGGTCCGCCCCTGACATTGACAAGAAAACTGCCCGTCGCCGGGTCGTATCCACCACCCGATACCGTCGAAACGGCGGACAGCGTGCCGCCAGTGGTCCGGCTGTCGCCGAAAGTCAGGATGTACTCGCCAATCACCGCGCCGCTGGACGCGGTATCGCGCAAGACCATTCTCCATTCGTTGCTCGCGCCGGTGGCGGGAACGATGGGGGACAGATCGATATCGACCTTTTCTGATTTGCCGAGATTGTCGAAATACTCGACCGACAAGGGCTGCGTGTCGCCAGGCGATCCGGCTTCGGTCGCCGTTGCAGGCAGGTTCATGCGCAGTGTCATCCGGGTCGTGGGCGACCCCGACAGCTGATTGACGCTCAGTTGTACCGGCTGCAGACCTGCGGGCGTGTCGCGTGGCACGCTCGGGATCGAACCATCGGATTGCGCCGGCCACCCCAACAGGACAAGACCGGATTCGGTGACGAGATAGCCTTGTTCGTTGGTGCGGAAGGAACCCGTGGTGGCCAGCAGCATCTCGGTCGTCCCCGTAGCGATCTGAGAGCTGGGCATGACCGGTAGCATTCCGCGACCCCGCACCGCCAGGTCGGTAGAATTGTTCGTGGTGACCAGAGAGCCGCGTTGATCGATCATGCGCTGGCTGGTGGTGCGCACGCCGCCCGCGGAGTAGGCCCCGCCCGAAGTCGCCGTGACCATCGAGTGAAAATCCGTCTCCACCCGTTTGTAGCCGAAGGTGGAGGCGTTCGCGATATTGTCCGAGATGCTGGCCAAACGGTTGGCATTGGCCTTCAGCGCCGCGACGCCGGAATTCAGCGAAGAGGAAATAGTCATCGGCACGCCCTTCTGTTGCATCAGTGGTTGCTGCAACAGGTAACGCGCGGCGTCTTAACGGCAGCCTAACAGCTAAAATGCGCGTCATTCCCCCTTGTCAGGGATTGCGCAGAAAGATGACCTCGATCCGGTTGTTGCGCGCGGCCATCGGTTTGTCATCGACCAGATCCCGGTCGGCATGGCCGGTTACCCTGACGAGTCTTTCGGGTGTGACGCCGCTCAGTTCCAGCAAAGCCCGAACCTTTTCCGCGCGTGAACTCGACAGTTCCCATACCGGGTTTTCTGCAACCACGACCGGACGGGCGCTGACATGCCCGCCAACGGCGATTCCGTTGGTCACGAGGTCCGAGGACCGCGCGACCAACCGCACGAGATCGCGCATCAATTGTGTCGGGCGATCGGTCTCGGGCTCGAACAAAGGGGACTCCTCGGTCGCGAAGAACTCCACGATCAGACCTTCATCGGTGACGCGCGTCACGATGTGTTCAAGCAGTTTCTTTGACACCGCGCTTTCGCCACTGCGCCCCAGAAGCTCTGCCTCGATCGATGTGAAGTCCTGGAAGTATCCGGCATCGTCGCCCTGAGTCTCGACGCCGGTCGAGCCGCGGGCGGCTTTGGTATCGGCATGATGCCGGTTGGTGGCGCCGGATCCGTTCATGACCAATGCTTTCTCGGAAAACATGTTGTCACCGCCGAATGCGCCGTCGCCGCCCCCCGAAACCGGGCTGACGGGTATGGTCGGCGAAAAGTAGTCCGCCAGCCCCTTGCGTTGCTTTTCAGTCGTTGCGTTCAGCAGCCACATCAACATGAAGAAGGCCATCATGGCCGTGACGAAATCCGCATATGCGACTTTCCACGCGCCGCCGTGGTGCGCCGAGTCACCCCTGCTTCGCTTCTTCCGTATGATGATCGGCGCCGCGTTGGATCGCGCTGCCATTTCCACCACCTGTTTTGTCACCCGACGAACGGGATAGCAGCGCAGGGGTTAAGGGCTGGCTAACGGGAAAATTGTCAGGATTGCCGGCGCCGGGCAGCTGGGGGCTATCGCCCTCATTTCATGGCTGCGGCACTGGCCCGCCGGAGGATCAGCGACAACCGGGCGAAACTGTTGCCGATGCCGTCGGAGTCGGAACGGGCAAAAAAGGCATCCAACTCGTCATGGACCCGAACAGCCTGATCCAGAACCGGATCGGCACCTTCGGCATACAGGCCGGCCTTGATCATGACTTCCGAACGTTCATAGGTGCCGACAAGCCGCCGGGCCTCTGCGATCATGTCGTTCTCTTCCGGCGTGGCCGCATCCGGCAGGCTGCGCGAGACTGAACGACTGACGTCGATTGCCGGAAAGCGACCGCGTTCCGCGATCTCTCGACTCAGCACGATATGCCCGTCCAGAACCCCGCGAAGGATGTCCGCGATCGGCTCGTCCATGTCGGATCCCGGAACCAATACGCTGAACACCGCGGTTATGTCGCCCTGTTCGCCCGTTCCCGGGCCGGCCCGTTCGCAGAGCCCGGCGATGAGTGGCGCCACCGAGGGTGGAAAGCCGCGTAACGCTGGTGCTTCTCCCATGGCGATCGACATTTCGCGATGGGCCTCGGCAAGGCGTGTGACCGAATCCGCCAGAAACAGGACGCTGAGCCCTCTGTCGCGGAGAAACTCGGCAACGGACATGGCAGAAAAGACGCAGCGCCGCCGCAAATGTGCGGACCGATCCGAGGTCGCCGCAACCACCACGGCGCGGGCCATCCCGTCGGGTCCCAAAGTCTTTTCGATGAATTCGTTGACTTCGCGCCCCCGTTCACCCACCAGAGCAACGACTACGGCATCGGCCTGCATGGATTTCGCGAGCGTCGCCAACAGCGTCGATTTTCCTACGCCCGACCCGGCAAACAGACCCACCCGTTGCCCGCGCACGATCGGCAGCAGCGTGTTGAGAACCGCAAGGCCGGTCGGCAGCCGCTCACCCAGTGCCCGGCGATCGGCCGCAGGCGGTGGCGCCTGCATGATGTCGCGCGCATTCTGGCCGCGTAGCAGGGGCTTGCCGTCCAACGGTTTCCCGTAGGGGTCGATCAGGCGGCCCAGCCAGTGCAGCCCCGGTGCAAAGTCCGGCATCGGCGCCAACGTGACGGGATCGCCGATCGTGACACCATCTGGGGTGCTGTCCGGAATCATGTGGATTACGTCATGCCCGATACTCAGCACTTCGCCCGCAAGCACCGGGCCAGAACGCCTTTTCAGGTCCAGCCGGTCGCCGATGCGCGCCTTGGTGCTCAGCCCTTCGACTTCGAGATGGCCGCGCCCCACACCAACAACGCGCCCGACATGGCGCACGGGGCTGAGGCTGTCGAGTTCCGCTGTCAGACAGGACGGATCGGGTGCGGACATGGCGGCATCTCCATCGGTTATCTGAAAACGGTTTCTAAAGGAATCGGGGTTAAGCCTTGATTGAAACGGATCGAGGGAGAAGCCCCGATGTTCTCGGACTTGAACGTCTTTAAACTGGCGCACGCCGTGGCGACGCATGCAGGGCAACGGCAGGCCGTGATTGCCCGGAACCTGGCCAATGCCGATACCCCCGGGTACCAGCCGCGCGAGATCGAAGCCTTTCAGGCCGCCTATTCGCAGGGCGGGCGGCGGATGAGGATGTCCGCGACGCGCGAAGGACATATGAACGTTGAGGCGCAAGATGGTCAGGCTTGGGCTGAATATACCCTGGAAAGCCGTCAGGACGCGAATGGAAACGGTGTCTCACTGGAAGAAGAGATGCTGAAGGCCGTTGACGTCAAACGACAGCACGACCGCGCGCTCGCGATCTATCGTTCTTCCCTGACCATACTTCGTACAAGCATCGGCAAGGTCTGAGGTGCGGTGCGATGAGTGATTTCTCGAATTCCCTAGCTGCTTTCGCAAGCGCCCTGCGTGCTCAGGCGGCACGCCTGCGGCATGTGTCGGAGAACATCGCAAACGCCGATACGCCGGGTTATCGCCGCAAGATGGTGTCATTTGAAGCCGTTGAAGAAGCAGGTGGCGAGCGGGTTGCGGTGGGGCGCGTAAGGCTGGACCGGCGCGCGCTGGAAAGAATCTACGACCCGGGGCATCCGCTGGCCGATGAAACCGGCCACTACCGGGGCTCGAACGTTGATCTGATGATCGAAATCGCCGACGCGCGCGAAGCGCAGCGCAGCTATGAAGCGAACCTGAAGATGTTCGACCAGACACGCCAGATGTCGGCGAACCTCATGAATCTCCTCCGCAAGTAAAGGACGACCAGAATGGATATCCGATCGCTCAGTGCCGCGCAGAACTACACATCGGCCCGGCCTGCCACGCTGGCCAACCCCGATCACGCCGGTTCCGCCAAAGGGCTGCGCGCGCCCTTCACCGATTTCGCCGACACCCTGCGGCACAGTGAACAGATGGCGCAATCTGCCATGGTCGGCCAAGCAGATCCGCATGCGCTGGTGCAAGCCTTGGCGCAAACCGAACTGGCCGTGGAGACCGCCGTGGTCGTTCGAAACAAGGTGGTCGAAGCCTATCAGGAAGTTCTGCGGATGCCGGTCTGAACCATGCTGGGTGAAGGTCTCTTCCATGATGTCCTGCGCCAGGCGCTGTGGATCGCGGTCATTGTCTCGGTCCCGATCCTGGCGTCGGCGCTGATCATGGGGCTCGCCGTTGGGCTGTTGCAGGCGTTGACCTCGATTCAGGAGATGACCCTGACCTTCGTCCCCAAACTTGTCGCCATCGTCGTGGTTTTCTGGATCTCGATGGGATTCATGACGCAGACGCTGGCGACATTCTTCACTACGACGATCGTTCCCCTGATCGCAGGAGGCCGCTGATGGAAACCGCCTATGTCACCCTGTCCCGCCAGTCGGGCCTGTTGAACGAGATACGCCTTGTTGCCAACAACATCGCAAACGCCAATACCACCGGGTACCGGCAGCAGGGTCTTGTGTTTTCGGAATTCATCCAGGGCTCACGCCAAGGGCCGTCTCTGTCGATGGCGCGCGCCCAGGCCCGCAACACGTCGCTGCAGCAGGGAGGAATGACGCAAACCAACGGGACCTTCGATCTTGCCATCGAGGGTGACGGGTTTTTCGTGCTGGAAACGCCGGCTGGCAACCGGCTGACCCGTGCGGGCAGCTTCACTCCCAACGCCCAAGGGGAATTGACGTCGCCGGACGGCCATCGTGTTCTGGACGCGAATGGTGCTCCAATTTTCATTCCGCCCGATGCCGTGTCGGTCCATCTCGGGAATGATGGGACGATCAGCGCGGGTGGGCAGCCTCTGGGGCAGATCGGTGTCTATCGCCCGGCCGATCCCGGGGACCTGGTCCGGGAAGGCGGCGCGATGTTCCGCGCCGACGGCGAGGTCGAGCCGGTCGAGAGTCCGAAAGTCCTGCAAGGGTTCCTCGAAGGCTCCAATGTCAACGCCCTCGAACAGACCACCCGGCTCGTCGAAATCCAGCGCGCCTACGAACTGGGGCAGAGCTTTCTCAAAAACGAAGACGAACGTGTCCGCGGCGCGCTCAAGGCCTTGATGCGCTGATCCGCAACCGAAGGAGTGTCCAACATGCGTGCCCTGCAAATCGCCGCCACCGGAATGACCGCGCAGCAGATGCGGGTCGAAACGATCTCGAACAACCTCGCGAACATGAACACGACCGGCTACAACGCCCGACGGGCGGAGTTCGCCGATCTGCACTATCAGCAGATGGCGCGCCCGGGCACGGTGAATGCGGCGGACGGCACGACCTTGCCGACGGGAATTCAACTTGGACTCGGCGTTCGTCCGGCTGCCGTCACCGTTCATTTGGCGCAGGGGACATTGTCCCAGACCGACAGCGATCTCGACCTGGCCATCGAAGGCCGCGGTTACCTTGAGGTGACGCTGCCCAACGGACAGTCCGCATACACCCGAGACGGCAGCCTGAAACGCTCGGCCGAAGGTCTGATCGTGACGTCGGACGGGTATGCGGTCGCGCCGGAAATCACCATTCCCAACGATGCGCGCTCGATCTCGATCAATGCCGCGGGACAGGTCTATGCCTATTTCGACGATGCCGCCGAAGCGCAGTTGCTGGGCGAGTTCACGCTTGCCAGCTTTGCGAACGCAAAGGGGCTGGAGGCGATCGGTGGCAATCTGTTCAAGGAAACCGAGGCCTCGGGTGGGCCGGTGGTCGGCACCCCCGGAGAGGACGGATTGGGAACGCTGCGGCAGGGCTATCTGGAGGACAGTTCAGTCGATGCGGTGCGCGAGGTCACCGAGTTGATCGAAGCGCAGCGAGGCTATGAAATGAATGCCAAAGTGATTTCCGCAGTCGATCAGATGATGGGCGCGATGACGCAGGTGCGGTGATGCGGCTGTTGTTGATCATGCCCTTGCTGATCGTCGCATTGCCCGCCTGGGCAGATCATGTTGTGCCGGTCCGGACGATCCGAGCCAAGGAAATCATCACCGTCGACTCCCTCGCCGTCGAACCGGGCGAAGTGGACGGTGCGGTTTCGCATCTGGGAGATCTGCTGGGCAAGGAAGCGCGGGTCGCCCTGTATCCCGGCCGCCCAATCCGTGCCGCAGATGTCGGCCCTCCCGCGATCGTGGAGAGAAATGATCTGGTTACTCTCGTGTTTGCCAGAGGCCAGCTGTCGATCGCGGTCGAGGGGCGGGCGCTTGGCCGTGGCTCTGCCGGCGAGACCGTCCGCGCCATGAACCTATCGTCCCGAAACACTGTCAGTGGCCGGATCCGGCCGGACGGAAAAATAGAGGTCAGATGATGCAGATCTTGCGGATTTTCGGATTGCTGCTGGCGCTTGTGTTCGCAGTCTCGGCCTGCGGGCGTCTTGATCACCTCGGCAAGCCACCCAGCTTCACCGAAATCACCGAGACACCCGAACATGTGGCCATGCTCTGGCCCGGCTTGCCGCTGTACAGCCAGCCCCAGCGTCAGGTCGATCGGTCATCGCTGTGGAGTGGCGGCCAGACATCGCTGTTGGGGGATCAGCGCGCCATGAAAAAGGGAGACATCCTGACAGTTGTGATCGAACTCGATGAAAAGGCGGAGATCTCCAACGATACGAACCGGTCTCGGACGGGGTCGGAAAGCCTGGAGGTGCCGCAACTGTTCGGATTGCCCCAGCGCGCCGATGAAAGACTTCCTGATGGCGCCTCTTTGGGCAATGCGGTGTCGGTCGATTCCGCCAGTTCGACCAAGGGCAAGGGATCTGTAAAGCGCAAGGAGAAGTTGACGCTTCGGGTGGCGGCCACGGTGGTGGATGTTCTGCCGAACGGCGTCCTTTCGATCGCCGGGTCGCAGGAGCTGCGGGTCAATTTCGAAATGCGAGAACTCCTGGTGTCCGGGTTCGTTCGGCCCCAGGATATTTCCCGTCAGAATGAGGTCACCTATGACAAGATCGCCTCTGCACGGGTCTCTTATGGTGGCCGGGGCCAGATCACCGACGTTCAGCAGCCCCGCTACGGGCAGCAGATTCTCGACGCGGTTCTTCCGTTTTGAGGTGCGTTCATGATCGGTAAGGTTCTTCCAGTTCTGTTCTTGATCGGTGGATTGGCAGCCGGCTCTGGTGCCGGCCTGTTCCTGGGATTGCCGGACGGCTCGAGAGGCGCAGTCGCGCAGAAAGATCACGCGCAGGAGCCCGATCAAAATGAAATGCCGTCTGAAACGGACACCAAACATGGTGGCAACCCTGAGCTTGAGTATCACAACCTGACGAAACAGTTTGTGATCCCGGTGGTGAAACGGGACCGGATTTCAGCTCTTGTGACTCTGTCCCTCGGGCTCGAAACGCCTGCCGGCATGGGAGAGGCGCTGTACTCTGCCGAGCCGAAGCTGCGGGACGAGTTCCTGCAGGTTCTGTTCGATCATGCCAACATGGGCGGGTTCGACGGGGCTTTCACGCAGTCCGACAGGCTGGACACCCTGCGCCAGGCCCTGCTGGATGTCGCGCGGCAGGTCTTGGGAGACGACATTTCTCGCGTTCTGATTCTTAGCATAGCGCGCCAGGATTCATGACGCCGCGAGTGGTGTGGTATCGACGCGAAATGCGACGCCGTGAGGTTCCGGCCTATCGTGCCGGGCCGAGGCACTCTGAAAGGCACAGTTGCTCGAGCTGCACTCGCTCGCGCTGGCGCGCGGACTGATTCCGGAACTGGGACAACAGCTTCGCGGCTGCCTGCCGTCGACCGTGCGCCAGACGCAAATTTTCCATTGCCACGAGTTTTTGAGCCCGCAGCCGCGCCAGTTCCAAATTCAAAACTCGACGGGTACGGGATTCCCAAGCATGCCACGCCACGTCCGCGCCAAATGCCCGGTAGTCGAACATATGCGGGGACGAGGTTCGGATTTCCGCTGTCTGTTCGTCGAGTTGAACCATCTGGCGGCGAATTCTGGCCTCGGCCTCGATAATCGGCCGGAGCTTTTCGAATTCATTGAGAAATCTGGCTTCGGCCAGTCTTTCCATCTCAGTCAGGTTCGCGGGTTTCATCAAATGCGCTCCTTCGCACGTTTGCGCATGGCCTCTGCAAAACGAATGGCGGCGGCGACCGGACGATAGTGTTCTTCGGAAATTTCCCGACCGATCTCCACGGTGGCATGCAAGGCGCGGGCGGTGGGCGGATCGGATCGGATCGGCACACCGGCGCTGCTTGCGGTTTCGCGGATTCGGGCGGCGATTTCATCGACGCCCTTGGCCACGCAGACCGGTGCCGCACCCGGCGCCCGCGACCATTTCAGTGCCACCGCGTAATGGGTTGGGTTCACGATGACGACATCCGCAGCCGGGACATCCGCCATCATCCGGTTCATCGCAACTTCCTGCCCACGCTGACGCCGTTGCTGCTTCATGTGTGGGTCGCCTTCGGATTCCTTCACCTCGTCCTGGATCTCTTTTCGTGACATGCGGTTCTTGCGGATGTGTTCTGAACGCTGCCAGAGATAGTCGACCGCCCCGATCGCAGCGGCCACGACAACCACGATGGCCATGAATCGTAGAAGCAGGCTTAGCATCGCGGCGATCGAAGCCTGGGCTCCCGCGGCGGAGACGGTCACGATCTCTGGAAGCCTGGCGCGCAGGAAAAGAGCCAGGCAGGTTGAGTAGATCAAGAGTTTGGCGAAGCTCTTGGCAAATTCAAACAGCCCGCTCCGCCCAAATTTGTTTCTGAAATTTGACAGGACCGAAACCCGCGAAATCTTGGGCTTCAGCTTGCCGGGCGTGACGACGAACGCGCGTTGCGCCACGATGCACAGCACCACGGCCGTGGCCGGTATCGTGAACAGGGGCAACAACGACCGGCCCGTGCTCTCGAAGATTGCGGCCACCACGGCGCGGCCGGATCCATCGAGGAAAAGGCTGGGCAGCGTATCAGACTGGTCCGTCAACACGGACAGAAGCGTGCCGAGCTGCGTCAGCGCCGATTTGCCGGTTGTGAGCAGCGCAACCAGCAGTCCGGCATACGCGGCGACGACGAAAAGGTCGGTGGATCGGGCCACCTCACCCTTTTCCCTTGCCTTGAGAAGCTTCTGCGGCGTCGGCTCAAAGGCCTTCTCGTCTTCGTCCTGCGTGCTCATGGGGAGGTGGCGACCGGGTTGAGAAAAAAATCGACGAGCGCGCCGTGCCAGACCGCCAGAATCAACGGGGTGGCGGCAAACAGCAGGAACAGGCCGCCAAATGTAATGGCCGGCGCGCCGACAAAGGCCACCATGAGTTGCGGCATCGCCCGATTGATGACCCCCAGTGCCAGGTTGTATAGCAACGAGGCAATGACGAAGGGTGCCGCCAGCGCGAAAGCGAGCGAGAAGCAGCGCAAGACCTGGGCAACGCCCCACTCGGCCAACTCGGAGGCGGCGGGCAGTGCCCCGGTGGGAAACAGGATGTAGCTGTGGACCAGGAACTGCGCGGCTTGGACATGCAGTCCCAGCAGCGTGGCCAGGGCGAGGCCCGCCAGCACCAGCAGGTGGCTGATTGCGGGGGCCGGTTCCGCTGCCGCGCCACCGAGAATCTGCGAGAGCGAAGTCACCTGTGCCGCAATGGCGCCAGCTGTCTGCAGTGCCAGGACGAAGAAGCGCAGCCCGAGCCCCAGAATCAATCCGATCAGGATTTCGGTTCCGGTCAACGCGATGAACTGCTGGAGGGTTGAAAATGCTCCTTTTTGCTCGAGTGCCGGAGCAATGACCAGCGCAAAGGCTAGGGCCGCACCGAATTTCACGCGCAAGGGAACCCATCGCTCGCCCATGACAGGCATTACAGAAACGAGTGCGGAGACGCGCAAGAAAACGACGAAGAGGTGCTGCAACTCAGACCCTAACGTTGGGAAAAGTTCCGTTTGCAGAGCGATCATGCTGCAACTGTTCCGATCAGAGCCGGGTGCGCCTCCAGCCCGATTTCCTCGAAGGAAAGGACCGGGTTCGAAATCCCGCGAGCGCGTAGGATCGTTCGGAGAAATCGCCGGCGACGGGTCGAGGTGACCAGAGCTGGATAAAGGCCGCGATCCGCCGATTGTGCCATCTGGTCGGCTACGCCATTCGCCAGCTTGTTGAACTGGTCCGGCGGCAGGGCCACGTCCAGCCGGGTCGGATCCGCGTCAATCTGGTGCATGGCAAAGATGTCCTCCCATTCTGGAGCCAGTTGGATCAGGGGGATCGATCCGTCTTCGCGTTTCATGTCCGCGACAAGTTGAAAGCCCAGGCGTTGCCGGACGATTTCGCAGATCGCCTCGGGCTGGGTGCTGATCAGACGCGCCTCGGCGACCGTTTCGAGGATCAGCGGCATGTTCCGGATCGACACGCGTTCGTCGAGCAGCAGGCGCAGGACCGCATGCAGCGTGTCGATCGGCACCTTGTCGGGGATGAGCGCGTCCAGCAGCTTGCGGTTCGCCTCGGCGCGGACGGGATCGCTGAGACGGGTCATCTCGGAAAGCAGGCGGCGCAGGGATTTGAGTGTCAGAAGGCGGGCAAAGTTCTGTTTGATGATTTCCAGCAGATGCGTGGCCAGGATTTCGGGCGGAGACACGATCGTGGCGCCGGACAGTGCTGCGCTCTCCTGATCGTGCGGGGCGATCCAGCGCGCCGGGGCGCCATAGACCGGTTCAGCCACGTCGGCTCCGTCCGGGAGCGGATCCGGCCCGTCGTGTCCCAGGGCGAGCACCAGGTCGGGGTTCAGGACGCCCCGCGCCTGTTCGACGCCGTGAATTCGGATGACATAGGTACCTGTCGGAAGGTCGCTGCGGTCAGTCAGGCGGATATCAGGAAGGATCAGGCCGAAGACCGAGGCGATATGCGTGCGCATGTTGGCGATCCGCGCATCCAGCCCTGTCCCGGGGTTCAGAACCATGCTGACAAGATCGGGCGCAAACTCGATGTGAATGTCGTCGAGATCCAGAATGTCGCCGATCGCCTGCGAAGCCGGAGCCTGCGCCTCTTCGGCGGCGGCCTCTGAGTCCCTGGCTGCAGCCTTGCCCTGCTTCTGCACCCAATGGGCCGCGAAGCCGAGCACCATCGCTCCGGCCAAGAATGGCAGAAACGGCAGGCCAGGAACCAGTGCGAACAGCGCCATCAGAAGACCAACCGTGGCCAGCGCGGCAGGGTGGCGGCCGAGCTGCGAGAAGATCGCGGTGTCGGTTGCCCCCTGGGTGCCGCCGCGCGCCAGCAGCAGGGCCGAGGCGATCGAAATGATCACGGCCGGGATCTGCGTGACCAGACCGTCGCCAACCGTGAGGATTGCGTAGGTTTCAAAGGCCGAGCCGAGGGGCATCCCGTGCACCAATGTGCCCATGATGAGGCCCATGACCAGATTGAGCAGGGTAATCAGAAGACCCGCGACCGCGTCGCCCTTGACGAATTTCGACGCGCCGTCCAGCGATCCGAAAAAGGTCGTCTCCTGCTGTTCCAGTTCCCGGCGTTCTTTTGCCTGCTGGTGGTCGATGGCTCCGGCCGACATGTCGCTGTCGATGGCAAGCTGTTTGCCCGGCATCCCATCCAGAGCGAAACGCGCTCCGACCTCGGCCATGCGGGCCGCGCCCTTGGTGATCACCATGAAGTTGACGATCAGCAGGACGCCAAAGACCACCAGCCCCAGAAAGACGCTGCCGCCCATGATGAACTGGGCAAAGCCTTCGATCACGTCACCGGCCGCATTTGTTCCCGAGTGCCCCTGACCAATGATCAGCTTGGTCGAAGAGACATTGAGCGACAGGCGCAGCATCAGAGACGCCAGAAGGATCGTCGGGAATGACGAGAAATCCAGCGGCCTTTCGATGAACAGGGTCACCGTGAAGATCAGGATGGCCAGCGCGAACGAGGCCGCCAGCCCCACGTCCAGGACCCAGGCCGGCATCGGCAGAATCATCATGACGATGATCGCCATGAGCGCCAGCGCCAGCAGCACCGTCGGAGAGAACAGGGCGCGGGTATCGATCCTTGGCACGCGATCCTCCTAGTTGAACGTGATGAAGGCTGGGCGCGCTCCGGATACCGGCACCAGAGAGCCGAGCTTGCCCTGCCCGGCCGCCGTTGTCCTGGCGGTTGCGATCGAGAAAAGCGCTTGCCTTTGGTTAGGAACCGTATCGGGCTGGGCATCGGCAAGCCGAACCGAAGGCTGATCCTTCAAAGCGGCGAGAACGGTTTCAAAACGTCTGGCATAGGCCGTGGCCAGCGTTGCAGTGCGCGAGTGATATGCGCCGGCTGCAGCCGTCCACGATCCGTATTCGGCATGCAGTTCCCGCAGGAACCGGGCTGCGTAGGCCGCGTTCTGATCGGGGTCGAACATGGCCTCGAGCGAGGCGAACCTGTGGCCGTGCCAGCGATAGTTGATCTGGAAGCAGCCGATGTCGAAGCTGCGTGCACCAGCCTCGAACACCCGGGCGACATAGGCCCTGGCCTGCGCCTCATTGTCGAACCAGAACCCCTTGCCCTCGAGATTGACGGCCCAGGGCCAGGGCATTCGCCGTCCCTCACGCATCCGCCCGGTTTCCACCCGCGTGATCGCGCGCAGAACGTCAAGGGGCACCCCTTCTGCCTGCGCGGCCCGCTGTGCGGCGGCGTCGCAGAGCGCGGCGGTTCGGCCATGGCCCGAAGCTGAAACAGCGGGTGCCGAGGCCAGGAAAGCCGCCAGGACGAACGGCAATAAGCGGAGTTGTCTAAAAATGTCGCTGGGCATTCTGCCGGTCCGGGATTCTGCGTCTCCCGGCCACGCTAGGCCGCGACCCGTTTACAGAGCGTTATTGGCGACCTGCCGAAGTCACGAAAAACCGCCCCGGTGTCCAAGCCGGGGCGGTTCGGTCTGGGTCGGCGCCTGGATCAGATATCGAACTTGACGCCCTGTGCCAGCGGCAGCTCTGCCGAATAGTTCACGGTATTGGTCTGGCGGCGCATGTAGCCCTTCCACGCGTCCGAGCCGCTTTCGCGCCCGCCGCCGGTTTCCTTCTCGCCGCCGAAGGCGCCACCGATCTCGGCGCCCGAGGGGCCGATGTTGACGTTGGCGATGCCGCAGTCCGACCCCGCAGGCGACAGGAACTGTTCGGCCTCGCGCATGTTGAGCGTGAAGACACAGGACGACAGGCCCTGCGGCACGTCGTTCTGGATCTCGATGGCCTCTTCGAAATCGTCATAGCCCACGACATAGAGGATCGGGGCGAAGGTTTCGGTCTTCATGGTCTCGGTCTGGCCCGGCATCTCGACGATGGCAGGCTCCACATAGACGCCGCCGGCAGGCACGCCTTCGGTCACGCGGTTGCCGCCGAACACGACACCGCCCTCGGCCTTGGCCGATTCGAGTGCTGCTGCCATCGCCCTGCCCGACGCCTCGTCCACCAGCGGCCCGACCAGGGTGCCTTCGGCCAGCGGGTCGCCGATGGGCAGGCCGGCATAGGCTTTCTTGAGGCGGGAGACCAGATCGTCCTTGATCGAGTTGTGCACGATCAGCCGGCGCAGCGTGGTGCAACGCTGGCCGGCGGTGCCGACGGCCGAGAAGACGATGGCCCGCACGGCCATTTCCAGATCCGCCGAGGGACCGACGATCATGGCATTGTTGCCGCCCAGCTCAAGGATACACTTGCCGAAGCGCTCGGCCACGATCGGGGCGACGGCACGGCCCATGCGGGTCGAGCCGGTGGCCGAGATGATCGGCACCTCGGGGCTTTCGACCAGCGCCTTGCCCAGATCGGCGCCGCCGATCAACAGTTGCAGCAGCCCCTCGGGCGCGTCGCCGAACCGGGCCACGGCCTTTTCAAAGATCTTCTGACAGGCCATGGCGGTCAGCGGGGTCTTTTCCGACGGCTTCCAGATCACCGGATCGCCGCAGACCAGCGCCAGCGCCGCATTCCACGACCAGACGGCGACGGGGAAGTTGAAGGCCGAGATCACGCCGACCGGACCGGCCGGGTGCCAGGTCTCCATCATCCGGTGGCCGGGGCGTTCGGATGCGATTGTCAGGCCATACAGTTGCCGCGATAGGCCGACGGCGAAATCGCAGATGTCGATCATCTCCTGCACTTCGCCCAGACCTTCCGAGGTGATCTTGCCGGCCTCCCAGCTGACCAGCGCGCCGAGGTCTTCCTTGGCGGCGCGCAGCTCCTCACCCAGCAGGCGGATCAACTCGCCGCGACGAGGCGCGGGCACGGTCCGCCATGCCTTGAACGCGGCCTTGGCGCGGGCAAAGACCGCATCCATTTCGGAAACGGGCGTTTCGCGCACTTCGCCCAGCAGGCTGCCGTCGATTGGAGAGGTCACCTTGAGCGAGCCGCCGGACAGGTCGGCGGCGGTCAGGCCCAGTTTCGAGAGGGTGGTTTCAAAAGTCATGACTACGTCTTTCATGTCTCAGGCTGCCTTGTTCTGTGCGGTTGCGTCCCCCGCCCGGTAGAGGCGGCCAAATTCGGTTTCGAGGAAATCTGTGAGCTTCACCTGCTCCTGCCGGACAAACCCCGTCTGCGGCAGAACTCCGGTGCGCATCAGGTCGACCACGCCAAGAACACCGGCGGCGGTCGTGACCTGGATCGCGCTCCAGACCTGCCCGTCGATGGTGCGGGCGAAGGACTTGTTGATCAGGGATTTCTCGCGCAGTTGCCCGTCGATCAGGCCCTTGGCGGTGCAATAGACCAGCACCACGTCCTGATCGGTGCGGGGCAGGGCGGTCTCGAAGATCTCTTTCAACAGGTCGCGGCGGCGTTCCAGCCCCAGATCGTTCAGCAACAGCTTCAGCAGGTCTCGGTGACCCGGGTACCGGATCGAGCGGTAGGAGACGGCCCGCGCCTTGCCTTCCAGCGTTTCCGGCAGGGTGCCCAGGCCTCCAGAAGTGTTGAAGCACTCATACTCGACCCCGTCATGGCCGAGGATCTCGTAATCCTCCAGCGGCTGGGTCTTGACCCGCTGGCCGTTCACGATGGCGTCGCAGGGGTTGCAGTATTCGTTGATCAGCCCGTCGGTGGACCAGGTCAGATTGTATTTCAGCGCGTTGGTCGGATAGAGCGGCAGCGCACCCACCCGCATGTGCAGGCTGTCGATCTCGTCGAACTCGGAGGCCAGCGCGGCGCCCGCGATGCCGACGAAACCCGGCGCCAGACCGCATTGCGGCATGAAGGCGGTCTCGCTTTCCTTGGCCAGTTCGCGCACGGCGTTGGTGGCCGCCACGTCCTCGGTCAGGTCGAAGTAGTGCGCGCCTGCCGCCTTGGCGGCCTTGGCGATGGCCGGTGTCAGAAAGAACGGGGCCGCCGAGATCACGGCGTTGAAACCCTTGAGGCCCTCGGCCAGCCCGGCCTCGTCCCTGGCGTCGATCTGCTTGGTGGCAACGCCCATCCTGTTCAGAACCGACAGCGCGGACAGGTCATGATCCGCGACGGTGACGGCATAGTTGGGCGAGGTCTTGAGCAAAGTGGCGATCATCTGGCCGATTTTGCCGGCTCCGACGATGCAGATATTCCATTGCATGGCACGTCTCCTTCTCTGGCAGAGAGTCTGACGTATCCACTGTCCGATCTGTAGGGATCAGAGTGACGGAATGACCGACTAGGCCGTCATAGTGACGGAAAATCTGTCAAAGCGTCACTTCCGATCGATGCGGCGGCCGAACACGACACTGGTATTGGTGCGGATAACGCCGGGAATCTCGGCCAGTTCGTCCACCAGCACGTCCAGATCCTCGATCCGCGGCGCCTCGGCCGACAGCAGCAGGTCGTATTCGCCGTTGATCGACAGGCAAAGCTTGACCTCCGGGTAGGCTTCAAGCCGCTTGATGATGCGGTTGGTCTCTTTCTGCTGAACTTCCAGCATCACGCAGACCTGCACCCGACTTTCATCCTGAGGTTCACGCAGCACAACGGTATAGCCGGCGATCACGCCGCTTTCCTCCATGCGCGCGATCCGCTCGTGCACGGTCGTGCGCGCGACGCCTAGTTTGGCCGCGATCTTTGTCGTCGACTCCCGCGCATTGTGTTGCAGCGCGGCGATGATGCGGCGGTCGAGCTGGTCCATGGAGGCTCCGGTGCGGGTCGTGTCCCTATCGGGTGTAGAGCAGATCCGGCCCGTGGCTCAAGGCTCCTGCGGATAGCGCGGATGCAACTCGTCGATGATGATGGCGTGGCTGTGCGGCCCGGCCCCTGCCAGATGCGGGTGATCGGGGGGCAGATCGGGATGGCTGTGCGCCACCGGCTGCCCGCTGTGCCGCGGCCAAAGCGCCCATGCGGCAGTTGCACCGGCCAACGAGGCGATCGCGAGAACACCCATCGCGAATGTCGCGCCCCCGACTGTCATCAGCCAGCCCGCAAGCGGGTAGAAGATCAGCCAGCAGGCATGAGACAGCGTGAACTGGGCGGCATAGACGGCAGGACGATCGGCCGCATGGGCCGAACGGGCCAGCAGACGGCCAGACGGCGTCAGGATCGTCGAATAGCCAAAGCCGATCATGGCCCAGAACAGCGACAGCAGGGCCAGGGTCATCGGCACAAGCTGGCTCATGAGGGCCGCCGCCCCCATCGCGCCCATGCCCAGCACGGCGCCTGCCAGCATGACGCTGCGGTCTTCGACCTGATGCAGCACGCGCGGCAGGATCAGCGCAGCCAGCATCGAGCCCAGGCCGAACCCCGCCAGCGCCAGCGCCACGGCGCTTTCCGCCAACCCAAGATCCGAGCGCACGAGAACGACGGTGTTGACGAATACCATCGACCCCAAGGCGGCCGATACCCAGTTCAAGGCCAGCAATCCGCGCAGTCTGGGCGTGTTCAGATAGATCCGAATGCCACGCGTCGTCCGGTCATAGATCCCATGTCGCTTGGCCGGTTTCGGCGATGGCAACGCCACCGACACGACCAGCAACGCCGAAGCGACAAAGCCCAGCCCGGTGCCCCAGAACAGGCTGTCATAGCTCACGAGCAGCAGAAGGGCCGCGGCCAGAGCCGGGCTCAGCAGGCTTTCGAGGTCCATCGCCAGACGGGACAGGGACAGGGCGTTGGTATAGTCCTGCTCGTCCGGCAGTACATCCGGGATGGTCGCCTGGAAGGCGGGGGTGAAGCCCGCGGAAGCGGATTGAAGAACGAAGATCAGCACATAGACCTGCCAGATCTCGGTCACGAAGGGCAGGCAGACGGCAACGCCCGCGCGCAGCAGATCCAGCGTCACCAGCATCCGGCGACGGTTCACCCGCTCGGCAAAGGCGGCTGCGATCGGCGCCACCACGACATAGGCAGTCATCTTGATGGTCAAAGCCGTCCCCAGCACCATGCCGGCCGCATCACCGGCCAGATCGTAGGCCAGCAGGCTGAGCGCAACGGTCGCCAAGCCTGTGCCGGTCAGCGCAACGAGCTGCGCGGCGTAGAGATGACGGTAAACCCGGTTCTTCAGAACTTGCAGCATCTCTCGGAGAAACCTTGGTCGTGGGTTTTCTTCGGCATCCGGTTCCGGCAGGCCGAAATTTGCCGGTACAAAAAACGCCTGTCAGACTGAATTGTCGGCGAACGGTATAGCTGCGCGGGATCGATGACAAGAAACCGCAGACAGCATGTCGTTTCCGTCTCCTTCTGCGGAAATGCCCGGACCGCTATATATTTTAGGTTCAAAATTTATATTGTTGAAGCAAATCGGATTTGCTACCTTCTCCCCGACAGAGGTGCGCGATGATCATTTCCGATGCACGTGTTTTGTTGACCGGGAGAGGCTTCGCCGCCGATGCGCCCAGCGTTCATGGCCACGCTCTTGCCCGATCCGGAGGGGAAATATGACCCGACCCAATCCCACGCCCGGCGAAACGCCCAGCAAGGAACGCCTGCGCCTCTGGCTGCGGCTGCTCAAGCTGTCGCGCGGGATCGAGGCCCGGTTGCGCGCCAATCTGCGCCGGGAGTTCGACTCCACCCTTCCCCGCTTTGACGTGATGGCCGCCCTGTCGCGGCACAGGGACGGTCTGAAGATGAGCGAGCTTTCGGGCGTGTTGCGGGTGTCGAATGGCAACGTGACCGGCATCGTCGACCGGCTGGTCGCCGAGGGGCTGGTGGTGCGCGTGGCGGTCGAAGGTGACCGGCGGGCCTCGTTGGTGCGCATGACGCCCAAGGGGCAGGCCGATTTCGCGACCCAGGCGGCCGCGCATGAGGGCTGGATCGACGAGATACTGGGTGCGCTGAGTGCCGAGGAAGCCGCGGCCATGGGCGCGCGGCTGGAGGAACTGATGGCGTCTCTGGACGGAGGAAGATGATGGACATGCGCAGCGACACCAGGCACTTCCTGTGCGAGATTTCGGATGGCATAGCCCGGGTGGCGCTGGACCGGCCCGACCGCAAGAATCCCCTGACCTTCGACAGCTATGCCGAACTGCGCGACTGGTTCCGCGATCTGGTCTATTCGGATGACGTGAAGGCCGTCATCTTTGCCTCGAACGGCGGAAATTTCAGCTCGGGCGGTGATGTACACGACATCATCGGGCCACTGACGCGCATGAACATGAAAGAGTTGCTGGCCTTCACGCGCATGACCGGGGATCTGGTCAAGGCGATGGTGAATTGCGGCAAGCCCATCATCGCAGCGGTTGACGGTGTCTGCGTGGGCGCGGGCGCGATCATCGCCATGGCCAGCGATCTGCGGATCGCCACGCCCGAGGCCAAGACCGCGTTCCTGTTCACCCGCGTCGGCCTTGCGGGCTGCGACATGGGCGCCTGCGCCATCCTGCCCCGGATCATCGGACAGGGTCGCGCGGCGGAACTGCTCTATACCGGGCGGTCCATGAGCGCCGAAGAGGGTGAACGCTGGGGGTTCTTCAACCGGATCGTGCCGGGGGAAGACCTGGAAACGGCCGCGCGCGACCTGGCGCGCCGCTTGGTCCAGGGGCCGAATTTCGGCCATATGATGACCAAGACCATGCTGGCGCAGGAATGGTCCATGTCGATCGAACAGGCGATCGAGGCCGAGGCGCAGGCGCAGGCGATCTGCATGCAGACCGGGGATTTCGAGCGCGCCTACAAGGCTTTCGTCGCGCGTGAAAAGCCGGTTTTCGAGGGGGATTGACGGATGCCCGACCGGTCGTTCCTGAACTGGCCCTTCTTCGAGGATCGCCACCGCGAACTGGCAACGGCGCTCGAGCAGTGGGCCGCGCGGGAACTGGGCCGGATCGACCATTCCGACACCGATCAAGCCTGCTGGGACCTGGTCTCGGCGCTGGGCCGGGATGGGTGGCTGACGCATTCCGCGGTTCCGCCCGAAGGTGGTGAGCTGGACGTGCGCACCCTGTGCCTGATCCGCGAGACGCTGGCCCGCCATGATGGTCTGGCCGACTTTGCCTTTGCCATGCAGGGGCTGGGCACGGGGGCGATCTCGCTGTTCGGAAGTGACGCCCAGAAGGCCGAGTGGCTGCCCCTCACGCGCTCGGGGCAGGCGATCTCGGCCTTTGCCCTGACCGAGCCGCAGTCGGGTTCGGATGTCGCCAACTCCACCATGACCGCGACCCGTGACGGAGAGCATTTCGTTCTGAACGGCGAAAAGACATGGATCTCGAACGGCGGTATCGCGGATGTCTACACGCTGTTTGCCCGGACTGGAGAAGCGCCCGGAGCCAAAGGCCTGTCCGCCTTTGTCGTGCCGGCTGGCCTGCCGGGATTCGAGGTGGTCGAACGTTTGGAGACGATCGCGCCGCACCCGCTGGCCACGTTGCGATTCACCGATTGCCGCATTCCAGTTCACGCGATGATCGGCGCCCCCGGCGAGGGGTTCCGGATCGCCATGTCAGTGCTCGACGTGTTCCGTTCGACCGTCGCGGCGGCGGCTCTGGGCTTTGCCCGGCGTGCGCTGGATGAGGCTCTGACACGGGCAAAATCCCGCCAAATCGGTGGCGCACCCCTGTCCGACCTGCAAATGGTTCAAGGCCATATCGCCGACATGGCGCTGGATGTGGATGCGGCGGCGCTGCTCGTCTATCGCGCTGCATGGACAAAGGATTCGGGCGCGCCGCGTGTCACCCGCGAGGCCGCGATGGCCAAGCTGTTCGCCACCGACCACGCCCAGGACGTGATCGACAGGGCGGTTCAGCTGTTCGGCGGCGACGGGGTGAAATCCGGCCAGACGGTCGAGCGGCTCTATCGCGAAATCCGTGCGCTGCGCATTTACGAAGGCGCCTCGGACGTGCAGCGCGTGGTGATTGCGCGGCAGACCCTGGGTGCTCATCAGGGAGGATGAAAATGCTCGGAGAATCGGCCCATATCGACACCTTCGCGCGGGACAATCTGCCGCCGAGAGAGCAATGGCCCGACCTGCTTCTGGATGGGTTCGACTACCCTGACCGCCTGAACGCGGCGGTGGAACTGACCGACAGGATGGTTGAGCGCGGCTTTGGTGACCACACTGCCCTGATCGGCAACGGTCGGCGGCGCACCTACAAGGAACTGGCCGACTGGAGCAACCGCATCGCCCATGTGCTGGTCGAGGATCTGGGCGTCGTTCCCGGCAATCGCGTCCTGATCCGCTCGGCGAACAACCCGGCGATGGTCGCCTGCTGGCTGGCGGCGACCAAGGCGGGCGCGGTGGTCGTGAACACGATGCCCATGCTGCGCACCGGCGAGCTGACCGCAATCGTGGACAAGGCCGAGATCTCCCATGCGCTGTGCGACACGCGGTTGATGGATGAACTGGCCGCCTGCGCCAAGACCTCGCGCTTTCTCAAGGCGGTGGTGGGTTTTGACGGCACTGCCAACCACGACGCGGAACTCGACCGGCTGGCGCTGGAAAAACCGGTGCATTTCGATGCGGTCGAAACCAGCCAGGATGACGTGGCGCTGCTGGGCTTCACCTCGGGCACGACCGGCTCGCCCAAGGCGACGATGCATTTCCACCGCGATCTGCTGATCATCGCGGACGGGTATGCCAAGGAGGTGCTGAAGGTCACCCCGGACGACATCTTTGTCGGGTCGCCGCCGCTGGCCTTCACCTTCGGGCTGGGAGGGCTGGCCATCTTTCCGCTGCGCTTCGGCGCTTCGGCGGCGCTGCTGGAAAATGCCTCGCCGCCCAACCTGATCGACATCATCCAGACCTACAAGGCCACCGTCTGTTTCACCGCGCCGACCGCCTATCGCACCATGCTGGCCGCGATGGACGAGGGTGCAGACCTGTCCAGCCTGCGGGCGGCGGTGTCGGCCGGGGAAACCCTGCCTGCCCCGATCTACGAGGAATGGATGGCCAAGACCGGCAAGCCGATGCTCGACGGGATCGGCGCCACCGAACTGCTGCATATCTTTGTCACCAACCGCTTTTCGGATCATCGCCCGGCCTGCACCGGCCGACCCGTGACAGGCTACGAGGCCAGGGTGATCGACGACGAAGGCAATGAGGTGCCTCGTGGCACGACTGGCCGGCTCGCCGTCCGTGGGCCGACCGGGTGCCGTTATCTGAACGACGAGCGCCAGAAGGACTATGTGCTGAACGGCTGGAACATCACCGGCGACAGCTTTGTCATGGACGAGGACGGCTATCTGCATTTCGCCGCCCGCAACGACGACATGATCCAAAGCTCGGGCTACAACATCGCCGGACCCGAGGTCGAAGCGGCCCTGCTGTCGCATCCTGCCGTCGCCGAATGTGCTGTCGTCGCAAAACCCGACGAGGCACGCGGCAACATCGTTCAGGCCCATGTGGTGCTGAACGAGGGCCATGTGGGCGACGACGCGATGGCAAAGGCGCTGCAGGACCACGTCAAGGCGACCATCGCGCCCTACAAATATCCGCGCAGCATCGTGTTCACCGACGCCCTGCCAAAAACTGCAACCGGCAAGATCCAGCGTTTCCAGTTGCGCGAGGTCGCAAGGTGACACGCGCTGTTGCACCTTTGGCGAAACCGGTTAGCCTGCTCGGCATGGGCGCAGGGGAAAAACCATGACAAACCCGCCCGGCTACGAAGGGGCCTGCGGGAAAAAATCGGCACCCGGAACAGGAGCGCCTTGAAAAACCTTCGATAACTGTCCTTCAACAGGGGAAGAAGAAGATGAACAAGAAATCCTTTTTTCTGGCGGCGACGGCAGCGGTGCTGTCGGCCGGAATGGCATTGGCCGAGCCGGTCAAGGTCGGCATGATCACCACGCTGTCGGGCGGCGGCGCGGGCCTTGGCATCGACGTGCGCGACGGCTTCATGCTGGCGGTGAAGCAATCCGGAAACCCGGATATCGAAGTCGTGGTCGAGGATGACCAGCGCAAGCCCGACATCGCGGTGCAGCTGGCCGACCGCATGATCCAGTCGGACAAGGTGGACATCCTGACCGGCATCATCTGGTCGAACCTGGCCATGGCGGTGGTTCCGTCGGTGACCGCGCAGGGCAAGTTCTACTTGTCGCCGAACGCGGGCCCGTCGGCGCTGGCCGGCAAGGGTTGCCATCCGAACTACTTCAACGTCGCGTGGCAGAACGACAACCTGCACGAAGCGGCGGGCGCCTATGCCAACACCGCAGGATACAAGAACACCTTCATCCTTGCGCCCAACTATCCGGCGGGCCAGGACGCGCTGGCTGGCTTCAAGCGGTTCTACGAGGGTGATCTGGCCGGCGAGGTCTATACCAAGCTGGGGCAGAAGGACTATGCCAGCGAAATCGCCCAGATCCGGGCCTCGGGCGCGGACAGCGTGTTCTTCTTCCTGCCTGGAGGGATGGGGATTTCCTTCCTCAAGCAATATGCCGACAGCGGTGTTGACCTGCCGGTGGTGGGCCCGGCCTTTTCCTTCGATCAGGGCATCCTTCAGGCCGTCGGCGCCGCTGCGCTGGGCGTCAAGAACACCAGCCAGTGGAACAAGGACATCGACAATCCGGCGAACAAGGCCTTTGTCGAGGCATTCCAAGCCGAATATGGCCGCCTGCCCTCGCTCTATGCGTCGCAGGGCTATGACACGGCGAACCTGATCCTGTCGGCGATGGCCAAGGCCGACGTCAAGGATCAGGACGCCTTCCGTGCCGCGCTGGAAGCGGCCGAGTTCGAGTCGGTGCGCGGCGATTTCAAGTTCGGCCCGAACCATCACCCGATCCAGGACATCTACGTCCGTGAGGTCTTGCAGGAGGGTGACGTCTTTACCAACAAGATCCTGGGTGTCGCGCTCGAGGATCATGCCGACGCCTATGCCGGCGAGTGCAAGATGTAGGAACCAGCAGGCGCGGGGCCGGTCCCCGCGCCCGCCCCTGCGGGTATCGAAATGTCCCTCCTTCTACTGATCGAACAGATCCTGAATGGTCTGCAATTCGGGGTGATGCTGTTTCTGACGGCTGCGGGCCTGACGCTGGTCTTTGGCGTCATGGGCCTGATCAACCTTGCTCACGGATCGCTGTTCATGATCGGCGCATTTGCGGCCGCCGCGACGGCCGCCGCCACGGGCAGTTTCCTGCTGGCGCTGGCCGCCAGCCTGGCCGCGGCAGCCGCCGCCGGCGCGCTGGTCGAAGTTCTGGTGATCCGCCGGCTCTACAGTCGCGACCATCTGGATCAGGTGCTGGCGACCTTCGCCCTGATCCTGGTCTTCTCGGAAGGCACCCGCTGGGTTTTCGGTTCGTTCCCGCTCTATCTCAACATTCCCCCGGCGCTGTCGGGTCCTGTCACCCTGCCCGGAGGCATCGAGTACCCGGTCTATCGCCTGACCATCATCGCCGTGGGCCTGATGATCGCGCTGGGCCTTTTCCTGTTGATCTCGCGCACCCGTCTGGGCGTTCAGATCCGCGCGGGCGAAAGTGATCGCGAGATGATTGCCGCGCTCGGGATCGACATAAACAGGCTCTATACAGTGGTTTTTGCCCTTGGCGCGGCACTGGCCGGACTGGCCGGAGCCCTTGTCGGGGCCATCCAGTCGGTTCAGGTCGGGATGGGTGAGCCGGTTCTGATCCTGGCCTTCGTGGTCATCGTGATCGGGGGAATCGGCTCGATCAAGGGGGCGCTGATCGGCTCGATCCTGGTGGGGCTGACCGACACGCTGGGCGGCGTCCTGCTGCCCGAAACCTTCAAGCTGTTCATGGACCCGGCTTCGGCCACGGCGGTCGGCTCGGCGCTGGCCTCGATGCTGATCTACATCCTGATGGCCGTCGTCCTGGTCGTGAAGCCGATGGGCCTGTACGGAGCACGCGCATGACCCGCGAGACCATCCTGAACGCGGCTCTGGGTCTTGGGCTTCTGGCGTTTCCGCTCTGGGCCTATTTCGCCGACGAGCCGTTCATGATCACGCTGGCAACGCGCGTGGCCATCCTTGCCCTGGCGGGCGTCGGGCTGAACATCGCCCTGGGGCTCGGCGGGCTGGTCAGCCTTGGGCACGCGGCCTTCTTCGGGATCGGCGGCTATGCAATGGGCATCCTCGCCAGCCACGCGCAAAGCTACAGCCCGCTGATGGAAACGCCCTTCCTGATCGAGGGCACCAAGTCGATGCCGGTGATCTGGCTGACGGCGATCGTCGCGTCGGGGCTGGCGGCGCTGGTCATCGGAGCCTTGTCGCTGCGCACCTCGGGCGTCTATTTCATCATGATCACGCTCGCCTTCGGCCAGATGCTGTTCTATTTCGCGATCAGCTGGCCCGCCTATGGTGGCGAGGACGGTCTGTCGATCTATGTCCGCAACAGCTTTCCCGGCCTGAACACGCTGGACCCGATCCAGTTCTTCCTGATCGCATATGTGCTGCTGATGGCGGCGCTGCGGTTTTCTGCCCGGCTTGCCGGATCGCCCTTCGGGCTGGCCCTGAACGCGGCGCGGCAGACCGCGGAACGGGTCGAAACCGTGGGCATCGTTCCCTATCGCCTGCGCCTGACGGCCTTCGTCCTTTCCGGGATGATCACCGGGCTTGCCGGTGCCCTGTTCGCCGATCTCAACCGCTTTGTCAGTCCGACCATGTTCAGCTGGCAGACCTCGGGCGAGATCATGATCTTCATCATCCTCGGCGGCACGGCCCGGCTGTTCGGGCCTGTGGCAGGGGCCGCGCTGTTCATCACGCTCGAGCATGTTCTGGGCGGGCTGTCCGAGTTCTGGCACATCTATCTGGGGCTGCTTCTGCTTGTCGTGGTTCTGTATGCCCGTGGCGGAATCATCGGCACGCTGGCCGGGCAGGAGGTGAAGCATGACTGATCCGGTGCTGTACGTCCGCAACATCACCAAGAGCTTTGGCGCACTGAAGGCGTCGGATGATGTGTCGCTCGACCTCCGCCCCGGAGAAATCCACGCCCTGATCGGGCCGAATGGCGCCGGAAAATCGACCCTGATCCAGCAGATTTCGGGCGGTTTGCAGCCCGACAGCGGAACGGTTCACTTCCTCGGACAGGACGTCACGGCCTTGGGCACGGCGCAGAGGGCACGCATGGGGCTGGGCCGGACGTTCCAGATCTCGGCCCTGGCGATGGAAGACACCGTGCTGCAGAATGCGATGCTGGGTGCCCTGGGGGCCAGCGGCCGCCCCTTCCGCTTCTTCCGGCCGGTTCTGCAGGAAAAGGCCCTGCGGCAGGTCGCGGAAACCGCGCTGGACCGGGTCGGGCTGCTGGATCACGCGGCCATCCGCACGTCGGACCTGTCCCACGGTCAGCGTCGGCAGTTGGAGGTGGCCGTTGCGCTGACGCTCAGCCCCCGTGCCTTCATCATGGACGAGCCTATGGCGGGTCTTGGCGCCAGCGGTTCCAGACGCCTCACCGCCTTTCTGGACGAGCTGCGGCACGAGGCGCCGATCCTGTTAGTCGAGCATGACATGGACGCGGTGTTTGCACTGGCCGACCGGATCAGCGTGCTGGTCTATGGCAAGGTCATCGCCACTGGATCCGTTGACGAGATACGCAACCACGCCGAGGTGCGCCGCGCCTATCTGGGGGAAGACGCATGAGCCTTCTCAGCCTCACCAATGTCTCGGCCTTCTACGGCGCGTCCCAGGCCCTGTTCAAGGTGAGCCTCCGGGTGGACGAGGGCGCGGTCGTTGCCCTGATGGGGCGCAACGGCATGGGGAAATCGACCACGATCAAGACGATCATGCGGATGCTGCCGGCCGCCGGGGGAGAGCTGTTGTTCGACGGCCACGACCTGCGCCGCCTGCCCAGCCACAAGGCGGCCCGGCTGGGTCTGGGGCTGGTGCCCGAGGGGCGGCGCTGTTTTCCCAACCTGACCGTCGAAGAGAACCTGACGGCGGCCGCCCGCCCCGGCCACTGGGACCTCAAGCGGGTGGCGCAACTCTTTCCCCGGTTGGAGGAGAGACGCGCCCAGTCGGCTGCCTCGTTGTCGGGGGGCGAGCAGCAGATGCTGGCCATCGGGCGCGCCCTGATGACCAACCCGCGCCTGCTGATCCTCGACGAAGCAACCGAGGGGCTGGCCCCGATCGTGCGGCAGGAGATCTGGGCCGCCATCGCCACGCTGAAGCGTGAAACCGGGCTGGCCCTTCTGGTGGTGGACAAGTCTCTGCGCGAATTGAGGCAGATCGCGGACGAGGCTGTTATTCTGCAGCGGGGCGAGACCGTCTGGCACGGTACGATGGGCACGCTGCCCCCCGAGATTACCGACCGATACCTTGGAGTATGACAATGGCTTACCACTGGCGGCAGAAGGTGCTGTTCAAACACTGCGACCCGGCTGGGATCGTGTTCTTTCCGCGCTACTACATGATGATCAACGACTGTGTGGAGGCGTTCTTTTTCGACGTTCTGCATTACCCCTTCGAGGAATTCCACAAAGAGGCGGCGGGCGTGCCCACGGCTCAGATGGAAACGACCTTTCACGCCCCCAGCCGGCATGGCGACTGGCTGGACTTCGCTCTTCAGCCGCTGCGCATCGGACGCACCAGCCTGGATTACGGGCTGGTTGCAACCTCGGACAGCGAGCGCCGTCTGAGTGCGAAGGCGACTCTGGTGCACATCAAGAACTACGTGCCCGATCCCTGGCCGCAGGACGTGCGCGACAAGATTTCCGAAATGATTGGAGACGAGAAATGAGCAATCAGGTGATACATCCCGAAGGATGGGCGCCCGCCAAGGGCTACGCCAACGGGATTCTCAGCGACGATGGTACGCTCTATGTGGGTGGTCAGGTCGGCTGGACGTCCGAGCAGAGGTTCGAGGCGCACGACTTCATCGGCCAGATGGAGCAGGCGTTGCGGAACATCTTGGATATCGTTCAAGCCGCCGGAGGAGCGGCCCAGGACATTACCCGGTTGACGTGGTTCGTTGTCGACAAGGAGGAATATCTCGCGCGCCAAAAGGAGGTGGGCGAAGCTTATCGCAAGGTGATGGGGCGGCACTTCCCGGCAATGTCCCTGGTCGTGGTTGCCGGATTGGTGGAAGACGGGGCCTTGCTCGAGATCGAAGCGACCGCAAAACTGAAAAACAGGCTCTAACAAAGAAGGTTTCGCAGATTTGGCTCTGCATCCCGGAGAACGCACATGGCTGACCAGAACAAGAAAAATCGCCTTTCTCAACGCGGCATCGAAGATACTCTCGTCACCGATTTCGCCGACAAGCACCGCAAGACCTATGGCGATTTCCTGCAGCTCAAGACGCTCTTGAGCCTGCAAAAGACCTTTCAGGATCCGGCCCAGCCGGACGAGATGCTGTTCATCATCATCCACCAGGTCAGCGAATTGTGGCTCAAGCTGATGCATCACCAGCTTGTCGAGGTGCGCCGCTTTCTGCGGCAGGACGATTTCGGCCCCGCGATGAAGAATCTCGACCGGATCAAGGCGATCCAGCGCCAGTTGATCGCCGCCTGGGACACGTTGCTGACCATGACTCCGGCCGACTACATGACCTTCCGCCACGCGTTGGGGAATTCGTCGGGGTTCCAGAGCTACGGCTACCGGCAGATCGAATTCATCCTCGGCAACAAGGACACCTCGACCCTCAAGGTGCATGAGCACGACCCCGAGGTGATGGAGATGCTGAACGCCGCCCTCACTAAGCCCTCGCTCTACGACGAAGTGCTGCAAATGCTGGCGCGGCAGGGATTCGACGTGCCGCAGGAGTTGCTGGAGCGCGACTTCTCGCAGCCCTACACGGGCGACCCGCGCGTGGTGAAGATCTGGACCGAGATCTACCGCAACACCGACAAGTACTGGGACCTCTACGCGCTGGCGGAGAAACTGATGGACGTGGAATCGCTGTTCCAGCGCTGGCGCTTCGACCATGCGACCGCCGTCGAAAGGGTGATCGGGATGCAGCCGGGAACCGGCGGGTCCAGCGGCGTGGCCTTCCTCAGAAAGGCGCTGGAGCTGAAGTTCTTTCACGACCTCTACGACATGCGGTCCGAGCTCATGTACAACCAGGGGGCGTGAAACATGCTCTATCGCGGGTTTTCGTCCGACGAACTGGCGCTGGAGTATTCTCCAAGTGCGATGGTGGGGGGTGACATCACCCCCTATCTGGCCAGCTACGCGGCGCTGAGCGCCAAGGCGCGCGCGGACCTGCGGGTGCGCGAAAACCTGCGCTATGGGCCAGGCCCGACGCATGTACTGGACTATTTTCCGGCGCGTGAACCCGGCGCGCCGCTGCATGTGTTCATCCACGGCGGATACTGGCAGGCGCTCAGCCAGCGTGACTCGGCAATGATGGCGCCGGGGCTGATCGACAGCGGCCATGCCTTTGCCACCTTGAACTACACCATCGCGCCCGATGCCCGGCTGGGCGACATGATCGACGAATGCCGGGACGCCCTGCTGTGGCTGGCCGCGCAGTCCGACGAGCTTGCTTTTGACCCCGCTCGGGTTTCGTTGTCGGGGCACAGCGCCGGCGGTCACCTTGCGGCGATGGTGATGGCGAGTGCCGCGCCCATGCTGGCCGATGCCGGTCTGACGGTGGCAAATGTGACTCTAATAAGCGGTATTTTCGATCTGGAGCCGATCGCGCTGGTGCCGGTGAACGACCCGCTGCAGCTGACGCCACAAGAAATCGAGGAGCTTTCGCCAATCCGCCACCTGCCCGAGCCCGGCCCACATTTCCGCGTCACCGTCGGCGAGCGGGATACGGCCGAGTTCATCCGCCAGAGTCGGGATTTCGCCGAACTGCTGCGCAAGGCGGGGCACTCGGTCAGCTTCGATCTGCAAAAGGGTCTGCATCACTTCGACATCATCCTGCACGCCGGAACGTTTCAGACGGCTTAGGTGCAGGGCTTGTTCCGGGCGCATGTCCTTACAGGCCTAAATATTTCATACTTAAATTAAATGGCCAGACGTGCTATCCAACAAGGCGAGACGCCAGACGACTCGGGGGAGGACCAGGATGAAAATCACGGTGATCGGCGGCGGGCCCGGTGGCCTCTACACGGCGCTTCTGACCAAGAAGGCACGCCCCGACTGGGAGATCGAGGTCTTTGAACGCAACCGGGCCGACGACACCTTTGGCTTCGGTGTCGTGTTTTCCGACGAGACGCTGGACGAATTTCTCAGCCGCGACAAACCGGTCTTTGACCGCATGCGGGGCGAGTTCGCCTATTGGGACGACGTCGCGATTCACTTCAAGGGTCAGGAAATGCGCTGTGCCGGCAACGGGTTTTGCGGCACGTCGCGGCACACCCTGCTGCGGATCCTGCAGGAACGCTGCGCGGAACTTGGGGTCAAGATGACCTTCGGCGCCGAGATCGACGCGGCCAACCTCAGGACGCAGTTTGCGGATTCCGACGTGATCGTGGCCAGCGACGGCATCAACTCGGCCATCCGCGAACATTTCAAGGACGGGTTCCGGCCCACGACCACGTGGAAATCCAACCGTTTCTGCTGGATGGGCTCGACCCGGCCGATGGGTGAATTCAACTATTTCTTCCGCGAGACCGAGCACGGCCACATGGTCGCCCATTGCTATCAATACGAAAAGAACCACTCGACCTGGGTCTTTGAAATGGACGAGGCAACGTGGCAGGGTCACGGGTTCGAGGAGTTCGACGAGGAAGGATCAAAGGCCAAGCTCGAGAAGATCTTTGCCGAGGAACTGCAGGGCCACCCCCTGCTGCTGAACCGGTCGAACTGGCGCAATTTCCCCCGGATCTTCTGCGAGAACTGGTATGTGGACAATATCGTCATCCTCGGCGACGCCAAGGCCAGCGCGCATTTCTCGATCGGGTCGGGCACCAAGCTGGCGATGGAATGCGCCATTGCGCTGTCGGATGCGCTGGTCGCCCATGCCGAGACCGATGTGCAGGCAGCGTTCCGGGCCTATGACGAGGCCCGCCGCACCCCCTGCCAGATCATTCAGCACAACGCCGATGTCTCGCTGGCCTGGTTCGAACACATGAACCGGTCATGGGACATGGAGCCCTATCAGTTCGCGATGGTGGTGATGTGCCGGGCCAAGTCCATCACCTATGACAACCTGATCATCCGCGACCCCGAGTTCGTGCGAAAAGCGGATGACGAATGGTATGCCCGTCATTTGCGCGAAACCGGCGAGGACCTGCGTCAGAGCCGCCCGACTCCGATGTTCTCGAAATTCAGGATGCGCGGCATGGAACTGGCCAACCGGGTGGTGATGTCTCCGATGGCGCAATACTCCGCGGACAGGCAGGGCAACCCGACCGAATGGCACAAGGTGCATTACTGCAGCCACGCGATGGGAGGCATGGGCCTGATCTTTACCGAGATGACTTGCCCTTCGGCCGATGCCCGCATCAGCGAGGGGTGTCCGGGCATGTGGACGGACGAGCACGAGGCGCGCTGGAAAGAGATCGTCGATTTCATCCATGCCAATTCGGCCGCCAAGGTCGCGATGCAGCTCGGCCATGCCGGGCGCAAGGGCTCGACCCAGTTGGGCTGGGAGCGCGAGAACCATCCGATTGCGGATGCCGAGGCCAACTGGCCGATCGTCTCGGCCTCGCCGCTGCCGTGGTTCGAAGGCGAAAGCCAGGTGCCTGCAGAACTGGATCGGGCCGGAATGACCCGAGTCAGAGACGATTTCGTGCAGGCAGCCGAGCGCGCCGCCCGCGCCGGGTTCGATATGTTGGAGCTGCATTGCGCGCATGGCTACCTGCTGGCCTCCTTCCTGTCGCCGCTGACGAACCTGCGTGAGGACGAATATGGCGGCAGCCTGGAAAACCGTTTGCGCTTTCCGCTGGAGGTCTTTGCCGCCATGCGCGATGTCTGGTCCTCTGACAGGCCGATGTCGGTCCGCGTCTCGGGCACCGACTGGAAGGACGGCGGTCTGAGCGAAGCCGATCTGATCGGGATCGCAGAGGCCTTCCACGGCGGCGGATGCGACCTGATCGACGTGTCCGCTGGCCAGACGGTGCCTGACCAGAAACCAGTCTATGGCCGGATGTTCCAGACCCATCTGGCCGAAGCGGTTCGCAACGTGCCCAGGATCGCCACGATGGCCGTGGGCGCCATCACAGAAGCGGCGCAGGTCAATACCATCCTGCACACCCGTCGCGCCGACCTGGTGGCCATTGGGCGCCCGCACCTGTGGAACCCGTATTTCACCCATCAGGCGGCCGCATGGTATGGGGCACGCAACGATTCTGCATGGCCCAGGCAATATCTCAGCGGAGCAGCTCAGGCCTTTCGCGAGGCCGAGAAGACCCGCGAGAAGATTCAGGAACTGCAGAGAAAGGCGGCACCGGGGCGGCATGCCCGGCCTCATTGACCCGGGAAGACCGGCGCATTCCCTCAACAAGATGTATTTTCGTGGCGTTCTGGCGAAATTCGTCTATTTTTTCGTGTGTCTTGTTCTTATGGGGGGATCGGGCATGCTTCGAACCATCACACTGGGCAGTTGCGTATTGGTTCAGGGAATGTTGGTCAGAAAATGGCCAGATGGCCGCGTGTCGGTGCGCGTAGGAGACAAGATCTTTCGCGGGCACCCCGTGAAAAAGGCTGTCTGACTTCAACGGCTTACCGCTCACGAATCAAAAAGGGGATGGCGGCGCCATCCCCTTTTTTCCATGCAGCACTTGGCGAAGCGCGCTTTCCCGGCCGGATCAGTCGAGGGTTCGTTGCACTTCTTCGCGTTCGAAGATCTCGATCACGTCGCCGGGGCGGATGTCGTCGTAGTTCTCGAACGCCATGCCGCATTCCTGACCCGACTGAACCTCGGCCACTTCGTCCTTGAAGCGTTTCAGCGTCTTCAGCGTGCCTTCGTGGATCACCACGTTGTCGCGCAGCAGACGCACGCCGGCGGAACGGCGGGCAACGCCCTCGGTGACCAGACAGCCAGCCACTTTGCCGACACCCGAGACCTTGAAGACTTCCTTGATCTCGGCATAGCCGATGAATTTCTCGCGGATCTCGGCACTCAGCAGGCCCGATGCGGCCGCTTTCACGTCATCCACCAGATCGTAGATCACCGAGTAGTAGCGGATCTCGACACCCTTCTGGTTGGCGGTGTTGCGTGCCGATGCATTGGCCCGGACGTTGAAGCCGAAGACCGGAGCGCCCGATGCCTCGGCGAGGCCGATATCGGTTTCCGTGATGGCGCCAACGCCCGAATGCAGAACGCGCACGCGCACCTCGTCGTTGCCGATCTTTTCCATCGCCTGAACGATCGCTTCGGCCGAGCCCTGCACGTCGGCTTTGACGAGGATCGGAAGCTCGGAAACACTCTCGTCTTCCTTGGCCTTCTGCATCAGCTGTTCCAGCGTGGTCGCGGCACCTGCGGCGGCGCGCTTGTCCTTGGCGACCTGTGCGCGGTACTCGGCGATCTCGCGGGCTTGCGCCTCGGTTTCGGTCACGTTCAGAACGTCACCGGCCTCGGGGGTGCCATTGAGCCCCAGAACCTCGACCGGCACCGAAGGCCCGGCTTCTTTCACGCGCTCGCCCTTGTCGTTGATCAGCGCGCGGACCTTGCCGTACTGCTCGCCCACGACGAAGATGTCGCCCTGGTGCAGGGTGCCCTTCTGGACCAGAACGGTCGCGACCGGACCGCGGCCCACGTCCAGCTGGGCCTCGATCACGGCGCCTTGCGCGGCGCGGTTCGGGTTGGCTTTCAGCTCCAGGATCTCGGCCTGCAGCGCGATGGCTTCCAGCAGGTCGTCCAGACCCTGACCGGTGATGGCCGAAACTTCGACATCCTGGACGTCGCCGGACATCTTTTCGACGATCACCTCGTGCTGCAGCAGGTCGGTGCGCACCTTGTCCGGGTTGGCCTCGGGCTTGTCGATCTTGTTGATCGCCACGATCATCGGAACACCGGCGGCCTTGGCGTGGTTGATCGCCTCGACCGTCTGCGGCATCACCGCGTCATCGGCAGCAACCACCAGCACCACGATATCGGTTACCTGCGCCCCGCGTGAGCGCATCGAGGTAAACGCCGCGTGGCCAGGCGTATCCAGGAAGGTCAGCGTGGTGCCGTCCTTGGTCTGCACCTGGTAGGCACCGATATGCTGGGTGATGCCACCGGCCTCGCCCGACACGACCTTGGTGTTGCGGATGGCGTCCAGCAATGATGTCTTGCCGTGGTCGACGTGGCCCATGATGGTGATGACCGGCGGACGCGGCTGCAGGTCTTCTTCCTTGTCCTCGATATCGGCGATGACGTCTTCGACATCGGCGTCGGACACGCGCACGACCTTGTGGCCGAATTCCTCGATGATCAGCTCGGCGGTATCGGCGTCGATGCTCTGGTTTTGCGTGACCATCATGCCCATGTTCATCAGCGCCTTGACCACGTCGGCCACGCGCTCGGCCATGCGGTTGGCCAGTTCCGAAACCACGATGGTCTCGGGCAGCTGCACGTCGCGGACCACCTTTTCGCGCTCGACCGGGCCGCCCATCGCCTTCTGGCGCGCGCGCTCCTGCTTGCGCTTCATCGCGGCCATCGACCGCTGACGACCGCCTTCGCCCGAAAGCGCCTGGTTCAGGGTCAGCTTGCCGGACCGGCGACCATCGTCGCGGCCCTTGCCGCGAGAGGGGCGCTGCTCGCGCTCGGTGCGGCGCGGCTGGCTTTCGGACAGGGCCGGCTTGCTCGGCGCCGCAGCCTTGGCCTTGGGCGCCTCTTTCGCAGCCGCGGCTTCGGCGGCAGCCCGCTTGGCGGCCTCTTCGGCCTCCTTGCGCTTGCGTTCTTCGTCTTCGGCCTTCTGGCGCGCGCGCTCTTCGGCCTCGCGCTGTTCGCGCTCCTTGGCCTCCTGCTCGGCGCGGCGGCGTGCACGCTCTTCCTCGCGGGCCTTTTCCTCGGCCTCGCGCTTGGCGGCTTCTTCGGCTTCGCGTGCCTTGGCGGCCTGCAGCGCCTTCAGGCGGCGCTCCATCTCGGCATCCGAGATCCCCGCCGGACGGCGCGACTTGTCACCCGCCGGTGCGGTCCCGCTGCTGCTCGGCTTGGCCGCGCCCGGCTTGGGGACGACCACGCGCTTGCGTTTGGTTTCCACCACGACATTCTTGGTCCGTCCGTGGCTGAAACTCTGTTTCACATTCCCGGGGCGTGCCCCGCCACGCAGACCCAATGTCTTTTTGCCGTCACTATCGCTCATAAAGCTTCTTACCCTTCCGAGCGGCCCTTGCCGCCGTCATCCGTTTCGCGCAAGCCACGCAGGCGCTGCGCTTCCTCTACAACACGTTTGGCGAGTCCGCCAGAGGCGAGCGCCGCATGAATCACCGTTTGGCGCCCAAATGCCATGCCAAGTTCATCCGCCGTGAGCCAGCCGATGTATTTTCCATAATGCGGCGTGCTCAGTTTCGACTTGCCGCGACCCGAGCCATCCACCGCCTGAATCAGGACCCATGCTTCTTCCTTGTCGAGCCAGGTCTTGACCTTTTCGTATCCCGCGACCGCCTCTCCGGACTTCCGCGCGAGGCTGATGAGTTCGACGACGCGTCTGGACAGCAGACGCTCCACCTCGCCGGCCAGATCTTCCGGCACCGTCACCGGCGCCTTGAGCCCACGTGCGAACAGCTTCTTGCTGATCGCGCGGTTCAACGCCTCGCGATCGGCGGCCACGTAAACGCCCCGGCCCGGCAGCTTGCCCGCGATATCCGGGCATACCTGGCCGTCCGGCCCGGCCACGAAGCGGATCAACCCATATTTAGGCTGAACCTCGCCCGTGGCGATGCATTTCCGCTCGGGCCCTGCCGAACGATCCTTGGAGACGCCGCCGCGACCCATCCGCGCCACCCCGGGGGCCCGAGATCAGGCCCCGGCCTCCTCGTCGGACGATTCGACCTCGCCGGCGTCTTCGGCCTCGGCCTCAAGCTCGGCCGGATCGACCCAGCCCAGCATGATGCGCGCGGTCATCACCAGATCCTGCGCCTCTTCCAGAGACACGTCGAACGGTTCGAGAATGCCGTCGTCCTTGACCCGCTGGCCATCGACCGTCGTCCATCCGCCGGCCAGTTCCCAGTCGGCACAGGTGGCGAAGTCCTCCAGCGTCTTCACGCCATCCTTTGCCAGTGCCTCTACCATCTGGGGTGTCAGGCCTTCGAATTCAATGAGGCTGTCCTCGGCGCCCAGCGCACGGGCATTGTCCAGCGCGGCCTTGGCCTGGGCCTCGAGAACGTCGCGGGCACGCGCCTGCAGTTCGTTCGCGGTGCCTTCGTCCACGCCGTCGATCACCAGCAGCTCATCGAGTTCGACATAGGCGACCTCTTCGAGGTTGGTGAAGCCTTCGGAAACCAGAAGCTGCGCAAAGAACTCGTCCAGATCGAGGCTTTCCATGAACAGCTTGGTGCGGGCCTCGAATTCCTTCTGGCGACGGGCCGATTCTTCGGCCTCGGTCATGATGTCGATGTCCAGACCGGTCAGCTGGCTGGCCAGGCGCACGTTCTGACCGCGGCGGCCAATCGCCAGCGACAGCTGGTCCTCGGGCACGACGACCTCGATCTTGCCGGCTTCCTCGTCCAGAACCACCTTGGAGACCTCGGCCGGTTGCAGCGCGTTCACCAGGAAGGTCGGCTGATCCTCGTTCCACGGGATGATGTCGATCTTTTCGCCCTGCAGCTCGTTCACGACCGCCTGAACCCGGCTGCCGCGCATACCGACGCAGGCGCCGACGGGGTCGATCGAGTTGTCATACGAGATCACGGCGATCTTGGCGCGCGAACCCGGGTCGCGGGCCACGGCCTTGACCTCGATGATGCCGTCATAGATTTCCGGCACTTCCATCTTGAACAGCTCGGCCATGAATTCCGGCGCGGTGCGCGACAGGAAGATCTGCGGCCCGCGCGGCTCGCGGCGCACATCCTTGATGTAGCAGCGGATGCGGTCATTCGGGCGATAGCTTTCGCGGCCGATCTTTTCGTTGCGGCGCAGGATCGCCTCGCCGGTGCCGACATCGACGATGACGTTGCCGTATTCCTCGCGCTTGACGACGCCGTTGATGATGGTGCCGACGCGATCCTTGAATTCCTCGTACTGGCGATCCCGCTCGGCCTCGCGCACCTTCTGCAGGATCACCTGCTTGGCGGATTGGGCCGCGATCCGGCCCATCTCGACCGGCGGAACCTCTTCCTGGAACACGTCACCCACCTGCGGACCGGTCGAGAAATCCTCGATCGGCTGACCGTCGCGCAGCCAGACCGAGCGACCATCCTTGCTGGGCTCGAAATAGGCACGGGCCTGATCAACGGACATTTCAGCCTGGTAGTTTTCCAGCTCGTCGTCGTCGACCACGGTGCGGACGCGGGTAAAGGTCGCCTTGCCGGTCTTGCGGTCGATCGACACGCGGATGTCCATCTCCGAGCCGTAGCGGCTCTTGGCCGCGCGGGCGAGCGACTCTTCCATCGCTTCCACCACCAGACCGGGGTCGATCATCTTTTCGCGGGCCACGGCCTCGGCGGTTTGCAACAGCTCCAGCTGGTTTGCAGAGGTGATTGCCATCAGTTCGTCTCCTCTTCGGACCCTTCGGTCACGATCTCGTCGAATTGGTCTTCGTTCAGGGCGCCCGCGGCCTTTCGCTGACGCAGCATTTCCTTGATCAGGTCTTCGGTCAGAACCAGCTTGGCATCGCTCAGCCAGTCGAATTTCAGACCGATGGTGATGGTTTCATCGCCTTGCGGGATGTTGATGAGAACCTCATCCCCCTCGACGCCCGCCAGTTCCCCCTTGAAGCGGCGGCGGCCGTCGATCAGTTCGGCGGTTTCCAGCTTGGCCTCGTAGCCCTCGAAGGCTTCGAAATCCTTGAGCCGGGTCAGCGGCCGGTCGATGCCGGGGCTGGACACCTCGAGCGTGTAGGCATCAAGGATCGGGTCCTCGACATCCAGCGTGGCGCTGACCGCGTTCGAGATCTCGGCGCAGTCATCCACCTCGATCCCGCCCTCGGGCTTGTCGGCCATGATCTGCAGGGTGGTCTGCTTGCCGCTCATGAGGCGGATGCGGACGAGTTCGAACCCCATGTCCTCGATGACGGGGGTTATGATCTCGGCCAGACGCCGGTCGATGGCAGCCTTTGCTATCAGGTCGTTTGTCATAAGTGTCCAAACACAAAAAAACGGGCGCGCGGCCCGTCGATCATTTCCGGTGGAGCCCCGAGCCCTTGGCCCGACGCGCCGCTGTTGAAAGGGCATATACGCCCGGAGAAGCGAATCTGCAACCCCTGGCTTTGTCGCACAGCGCAATGCCGCTCGGGGCGACCCTTGTTCAGGTCATCCACCACCGCTCGGCGATACGGCCATCGTCCAGCACTCCGCGTCCCGCGATCTGTCGAGGCATCCCGACCGACGGGGCCACGGCCAGCGCCATGTCCGACTCGGAGGGGTGAAACCGGAAGCCCCGTCGCGTGCGCAAGTCATCCGGCATCGGCAGGGCGGCGACATCCACAAAACCGTCGCGCAGGGCCTCGGCGCGGATGGCGGCATCGGGGATCACGATGATCTCGACCGCATCGACCCAGCCGGCCTGACCGTCCTTGTAATGACCCGCGACCCGACGCCCCAGGAAATGCCGGTGATCCTGCGCCCGCTCGACCCGATAACAGCCGGTGCCGTTGGCGTCCTGCAGCGGCGTCACGCCCTGCCCCTGCCGGGCAATCACGAACCGGTTGTCGGCCAGCCGGAACGGAAGGTCCGGGGTCGAGCCGGCCAGTTCCACCAGCACACGGTTCGGCGCCAGCGCCTCGGCCCGGCCGAATTCCGACAGGATCGCGATGACATCTTCGCCGCGCAGAGGCGCTCCGTCATGGAAGGTCACGCCATCGCGCAGATCGAACGTCCAGATACGGGCCTCGGCATCGGTCTGCCAGCCGCTGGCCAGTTCGCCGCGCAAGGTGCCGTCAGGCGCGATTTCCGTCAGCGTGTCGAAAACCGCGCCGCGGGCCACCTGTTCCAGGCTGTCGTCCCGCGGGACCGCCAGCCGCAGCGTGCCGCCGGTCTTGGGCGTGCCCGCCAGCGAAACGCCGGTCGCCGCCAGCAGCGCGGCCGCGGCACCGGAGGCAAAGAGCGCACGACGGTCGATCCGGGTCATGCCACGCCCTCCGCAACCCGATCCATGATCCGGACCAGCTCGGCGCTGATCCCCGGCTCTGACAGCGCATGGCCGGCGTTGCGTACCATCCTGAGTTCGGCCTCGGGCCACGCTTCGCTCAGCTTCCAGGCCGAATCCGGCGGGCAGATCATGTCATATCGGCCCTGCACGATATGCCCGGGGATATGGGCGATTCGATCCATCTGGGCCAGGATCTGACCATCCTGTTCCAAGAAGCCACCGTTCAGGAAGTAGTGGTTTTCAAGGCGCGCAAAGGCGCGCGCGTAATCTCCGGGGCTTTCTCCGACCGGCCCGCTTATGTGGACTGACGCCAGAGCGTTCTCCCAGTTGGACCAGGCCCTGCCATAGAGGATCTCGGTTGCGTAGTCTCCCGAGAACAGGCGCTTGTGGTAGGCGCGAATCGGATCGTTCTGTTCGTTCTCGGGCAGAAGCGACAGGAATTTCTGCCAGTGCTCGGGCCAGAACTTCCCGGCGCCGCCTTCGTAGAACCAATCCAGCTCGGCCTGCGTCATCAGGAATACACCACGCAGAACCAACCGGCGGACACGATCAGGATGGCTCTGGGCATAGACCAGCGCAAGCGTCGCGCCCCAGCTTCCGCCGAAGGCAATCCAATCCTCGATCTGGAGCAACTGCCGGATACGTTCGATATCGGCGACAAGATGCCACGTCGTGTTGTGCTCGACCGAGGCATGCGGTCGCGACCGGCCGCAGCCGCGCTGGTCGAAGAGAATCACCCGAAAGACCTGTGGATCGAAATAGCGCCGCATCGCGGGGCTACAGCCGCCGCCCGGTCCGCCGTGCAATATGACTACGGGAATACCGCTGGGATTTCCGCATTGTTCCACATAGATACGGTGGCCGTTGCCCACATCGACCATCCGCTGATCAAAGGGGTCGGTCGGCGGGTAGAGATATTGAACTGCGCGCTTTTGGTCCGGGTATTTGTCCATTATGGGCCTATATAGTCCTTAAGCGTAAAAGAGCACACGGAGACAGGAATGCAAGCGCCTCCAAACACGGTGGACCCGTCCGAGATCGCGAAATTCGAGGCCATGGCCGCCGAGTGGTGGGATCCGCACGGTAAATTCAAGCCGCTGCACATGCTCAACCCCTGTCGTCTTGACTACATCACGCAGCAGATCGCCGGCGAGTTCGATCGCGACCTGAAAGCGCCGAAACCGTTCGATGGGCTGCGCCTGTTGGATATCGGCTGCGGCGGGGGGCTGCTGTCCGAGCCGATGGCGCGGCTGGGTGCCGAGGTGGTGGGCGCGGATGCGGCCGAGGGCAACCTGCCCGTGGCCCGGATTCATGCCGAGCAGTCGGGCCTGGACATCGACTATCGCCACACCACGGCCGAGGCGCTGGCCGCGGCGGGTGAACAGTTCGACGTGGTTCTGAACATGGAGGTGGTCGAGCACGTGGCCGACCCGCTCAGCTATCTGACCGCCACGCAGGAGCTGCTGAAGCCCGGCGGGCTGGAGATCTGTTCGACCATCAACCGCAATCCGAAATCCTATGCCGTCGCGGTTTTCGGGGCCGAGGTGATCATGCGCTGGCTGCCGCGCGGGACGCATGAATGGTCCAAGTTCATCACGCCGGACGAACTCTATGACCTGCTGCGCAAGGCCGGGCTGGAGCCGGTGGACCGCAAGGGGTTCGTGTTCAACCCGGTTTCCTGGAGCTGGTCGATCTCGGACCGCGATCTGAGCGTCAACTACGTCACCGCCAGCGTAAAGCCCCGCTGAGTGCGTCCTATTCCTCTTCCAGCCTGATTCGCAGATCGCGCAGGATGGGCAGGGCCGCGCGCACCCTGTCCTGTCCCAGTTCGCCGACGACACGATTGATGAGCGGCGCGATCGACGAAATCGCCTGATCGCGCGCCTGCCGCCCGGCGGGGCTGATCGCCACCATCTTGCGGCGGGCATCGTCCCAGTCGGGACGGATGTGGATGTAGCCTGCCCATTCCAGCTTGGCGAGCGTGTTGGTCATGGCGCCGCGGGTGACGTGGAAGGTGCTGGCCAGTTGCGCCGGGCTGCGTTCGCCACCCACGAACACCAGATGGTTCAGCACCGAGAAATGCGAAAGCTCCATGCCCTTGGGCAGCACCCGGCTCAGCCGGTTCCGCAACAGTTGATCGGCGGTCAGGATCTCGCTGAACAGCGCGACCGCCAGGGATTGAGCGTCGTCTGCCATGTTCCGAGTTTGGATCAGGGCCCGTCAAAAGGACGGACATGTGTCAGGGAAGGCACTCGGCGGCGTGCCTCGGTAACAGAATTATCATCCAGATCGAAAAAGTGAATGCCCGGTCCGGTGCCTGCGTCGATCACAACCTCTCCCCAGGGGCTGACGACAAGGCTGTGCCCATAGGTGTGGCGCGTCCTGCCCCGGGTCTTGGGATGCGTGCCCGTCTGAGCCGGCGCGATGACCCAGCAACCGTTCTCGATGGCGCGGGCGCGCAGCAGCGGCTCCCAATGCGCCAGGCCGGTCACCGGAGAGAAGGCCGCAGGAACCGTGAGAATCCGCGCCCCCGCCTGCGCCAGCGCGGCATAGAGATGCGGAAAGCGCAGATCATAGCATATGGTCATGCCCACCTTGCCGAAATCGGTGTCCGCCACCACGGCGCGGTTGCCGGGGCGATAGTTGGCGGATTCGCGGAAGGTTTCCGCCTCGGTCACCTGCACGTCGAACATGTGGATCTTGTCGTATCGCGCGACGATCTGCCCCTGCGGATCGATCAGGAATGACCGGTTGGCAAAGCGGCCGTCCGCGTCATGCGTCTTGATCCCCAGCGAGCCGATCAGCAGCCAGATGCCCAGTTCCGCAGCCTGCCCGCGCAGGCCGGCAAGCGTGATGTCATCCTCTTCGTGCAGCAACACCTCGCGTTGCCGCGTCGTGCTGGTAGAGACGCAGTTGGTGACCTCGGGCGTCAGGATGAATTTCGCGCCCTGAACCGCCGCCTCGCCGATCATGGCGCGCACCATATCGAGGTTCGCTGCGGGATCGTCCGACGAGGTCAGCTGCAGCAGCGCGGTTTTCATCAGGCGGCCAGCAGCGGGTCGAGCTTGCCCGACATGTCGAGGTCGAACAGATCGTCGCAGCCGCCGACATGGGTCTCCCCGATGAAGATCTGCGGCACCGTGCGGCGGCCATTGGCGCGCTGGATCATTTCCGGTTTGCGATCCGGGTTGGCCAGCACGTCGATTTCGGTGAAGGCGATACCCTTCTTGGTCAGCAGCCGCTTGGCCGCATGGCAGTAACCGCATAGCGGCGAGGTGTAGATTTCTACCGGTTTCATTTCCGTTCCCCGAGATTTGCCTCAATCTAGGGGGAATTAAGCATTCTTGGCAACGCGCGCCAGTGTCAGCACGCAAATCCGCTCTGCGCCTGCGTCAAGACAGGCACGGGCGCAGGCCGCCAGCGTCGCGCCAGAGGTCATCACATCATCCACCAGCAGCACATCGCGTCGCACCATCCGATGACGCCGCCTGGGATGCGCCGAGATGGCGCGGGACAGGATCTCGCGTCGCTCTTCGGCGCTCTTGCCGTCCAGTATCGCGGTGCGGTGGGTCCGCACCAGCAGATCGGGGCAAACGGACAGGCCGGTTTCCCGCGCCAGATACGAGGCCAGCAAGGCAGACTGGTTGTAGCGCCGCTTCGCCAGCCGCGACCAATGCAAGGGCACCGGGGCGATCAGCATGCCGTCACTCATCATCTCCCGGCCTGCCTGCGCCATCCACAGGGCGGCGGGTCGTGCCAGCTCAGGCCTGTCACCATGTTTCAGGGCCAGAACCAGCCGTCGCGCGAGGCCCTGATACAAAAGCGCGGCCCGCCCGTCCGCCCAGGGCCGGGGCGTCCTCATGCAGTCATCGCATTCGATTCGATGACCATCCGGTTCGCCCGGCAGGGGCGTTCCACAGCTGTCGCAAACGGTACCGCCGATGAACGGAGTTTCCCGCCAACAGGCGCCGCACAGTCCGAAATCGGCAGCGACCAGTTCGCCACAGCCCACGCAGCGTGGCGG
This sequence comes from Ruegeria marisrubri, assembly GCF_001507595.1. GTDB lineage: Bacteria > Pseudomonadota > Alphaproteobacteria > Rhodobacterales > Rhodobacteraceae > Ruegeria > Ruegeria marisrubri. Next base: position 86,849 of record NZ_LQBQ01000023.1, on the reverse strand, counting down.
GTAGATCAGCTCAACGGCGGTTTGAATCCGGCTCCACATGCGTTAACTGCGCCTCATGAAAATGCCCGCCGACACAAAACCCGCCCTGTTCGACCGGGCCGCCCTGGCCGCCCATCGCGCCCGTGCCCAGGATGATGCGCTGTTTTTGCACCGCGCGGCGGTGGACGAGGTGAAGGATCGCCTCGCGATGGTTAACAGAAGGTTTTCGTCGCCGGCGATCGTCACCCCCTACCCTCATGTCTGGCAAGACGTTCTGCCCGATGCGGCGATCGTGGCGGATGAGGACGTTCTGCGATTCGAGCAGGGCGCTCATGATCTGGTCGTTCACGCGATGGCGCTGCATTGGGCCGATGATCCGGTCGGTCAGCTGATTCAATGCCACCGCGCCCTGAAGCCGGACGGTCTGTTGCTGGCGATCTGCCTTGGTGGGGAAACCCTGCACGAATTGCGCGCGGTTCTGGGGCAGGCCGAGGTCGAGGTGACGGGCGGTTTGAGCCCCCGGATAGCGCCCATGGCCGAGATCCGCGATCTCGGGGCCTTGCTGCAACGCGCTGGGCTGGCCCTGCCGGTGGCCGACAACGTGGCGCTGACGGCGGAATATCGCGATATCTGGCACCTGATGCGCGATCTGAGGGCAATGGGCGAAACCAATGCGCTGGCCGCCCGTCTGAAACATCCGACGCGACGCGCGGTGTTCGAACGCGCCGACCAACTCTATGCCGAGCATTTCGCCACGCCGGAAGGACGCCTCCGGGCCACCTTCGACCTGATCTGCCTGACCGGATGGGCGCCGCATGAAAGCCAACCCAAACCGCTGCGCCCCGGCTCGGCGCAGGCCTCGCTGGCGCAGGCGCTTGGAGCCACCGAGGGCAAACTGCCCGATTGACGCGGTCCGATATCCCTTTATCTCAGTCGGAACCGCAAAAACACTCAGGAAGCTCGATATGTTTGATGCCACCCGCCCAACCCATGCGCCCGCCGATCACCCGAAGGTGAAAATGGGCCGGGTCGGCATCCTGCTGGCCAATCTCGGCACGCCGGATGACTACACCTACTGGCCGATGCGGCGCTATCTGAACGAGTTTCTCTCGGACAAGCGGGTGATCGACTATCCGGCGTGGAAATGGCAACCGATCCTGCAGGCGATCATCCTGACCAAGCGCCCGTTCACTTCGGGCGCGGCCTACAAGTCGATCTGGGATCATGAAAAGGGCGAAAGCCCCCTCATGCTGATCACCAAGGACCAGACGGCAAAGATTCGCAGCGCGATGAAGGCACGTTTCGGAGATCGCGTGATGGTGGATTTCTGCATGCGCTACGGCAATCCCTCGACCAAGTCCAAGGTCCGGGAAATGGTGGCCGAGGGCTGCGACCGGATCCTGTTCTTTCCGCTCTACCCGCAATACGCAGGCGCCACCACGGCCACCGCGAATGACCAGTTCTTTCGGGCGCTGATGGAAGAAACCTGGCAACCGGCCAGCCGCACCGTTCCCGCCTATTTCGACCGGCCCGAATACATCGACGCGCTGGCCGCCTCGATCGAGCGGGCCTACGCAGGCGTGGACACCCGGCCGGACATCCTCGTGTGCTCATATCACGGAATGCCGGAACGCTATCTTCAGCAGGGCGACCCGTATCACTGCCAGTGCGTCAAGACCACGCGGTTGCTCAAGGAGCGCCTGGGGTGGGACGACAGCCAGATCGTTTCGACCTTCCAGTCGCGTTTCGGCCCCGAGGAATGGCTGAAACCCTATACCGTCGATCACGTGGCCGAATTGGCGCGGCAGGGCAAAAAGAATATCGCGGTCGTCGCTCCGGCCTTTTCCGCCGACTGCATCGAAACGCTGGAAGAAATCAACGAAGAGATTCGCGAAAGTTTCGAGGAGGCCGGTGGCGAAACCTTCACCTACATCCCCTGCCTGAATGACGATGACGCGCATATCTCTGCGCTCGCGCAGGTGATCGAGGACAATCTGAAGGGCTGGCTCGATTGAACGGGCGCAAAAAAGAAAAAAAGGCGGTGGAAATCTCCACCGCCTTTTTCACGTATCGTGTGTCCTATTAGCTTGCTGCGACAGCAACGCCGACCAGAACCAGCAGGACCAGCGGCAGAACGATGCCACCGGAAGTGCCCTGAGTTTCCTCAACGACGACGGGCGCTTCGACAACCGGTTCTTCCAGGTTGCCGGCATATGCCGTCGAAGCTGCTGCGGTCAGAGCTGCGGCGAGAACGAGTTTCTTCATTTTAACCTCCAGAATTTGCGCGTTTCCCAATACTTGAAGCGCGCACCCAAGACTTACCTCGTAACGTTTTCTAATCAGCTATCCACACAGAATGCAATTGATACTTGTTTCTTCGGCGCCCTGGCTTTCGAAAATGTCGTCAAATTAGCAACACTTGCGTGCCGACCTTCGCCAAAGAGAAGAGCTCGGAAATATGCTCGTTGTAAAGGCCGATACACCCATTGGACGATCGCCGTCCGATCTTGCGCGTGTCATGCGTGCCGTGGATTCGATAATACTGCCAGCTCAGGTACAGAGCATGCGTTCCCAGCGGGTTGTCCGGCCCCGGAGGGATGTAGTCGGGCCATTCCGGGTTTCGCCTCTTCATGGAGGGTGTCGGCGACCAGCTGGGGCCTTCGACCTTTCGAATTACGCTGGTTCGTCCGCGGCGGGTCATTTCCTCGGTCAGGGGAACGGACGACGGATATAGCCTGTAGATCGACAGATCTTCGGACCAATAGTGCAGTGCGCGGGATACCGTATCGACGAGAATCGCCCCGTTTCGGGTGTTCGAAAAATATGTTTGCCACTTCTGTGCGCGGAACCCGGAAACGTTGCGCCGGACGGGCGGCTCGGCCTCGGGGGCCGGGCGGAGTGGGTCGCCGGGGATGTATTGCGCGATCGCCGGAGATGCGAGTGCGGAGGTTGCGCCGGCCAGAAATCCACGGCGGGTCGCGATGTGAAAGGGTTTCTTGACCATGAATACGGTCCTCTATCTTCCTTTGGGCTCGAAATCCTCGACAGTCTATTGCCGGAATGCCTCATCGGCAAATCAAACCGGCGAATTCATGCACTTTGGGGCAATGGGTATTTGCCCAGCACGTCTCAACACGTTATTCGAGTGCGCGCAACAACGACCAGGTTTGTCATGATCCGCCTAATTTCCCTTCTTCTGATTTGTTTTTTTGCTTTGGCCGCATGCACCTCGCCCAATAGCGCGCAGAAGCTGGGCGCCGATGGCAAGCCGCTGCCTCAAGTCTACAAGATTCGCGGTAATCCGGAGAAGATTCAGTACCGGATGCTTGATTCCGTCAATGCGTTGCGCCAGGCCTCGGGGCTGCAGCCAGTGCAATTGAACGCTCAACTGACCGCAGCGGCGGCAACTCACGCCAAGGACATGGCGCGTCAGAACCGCCCGTGGCACTTTGGGTCCGACGGATCTTCACCGCTCGACCGGGTGGCACGTGCCGGCTATCCGGGCTCTTTCGTGGGAGAGGCGATCTCGGAGACCTATGAGACGGAACTCGAGACACTGGCCGCCTGGATGGAGGAAAAAGGCTCGCGCGCGGTCATCATGGACCCGACGGCGACGGATATCGGCTTTGCCTGGCATCAGGAAAAAAGCGGCAAGCTGTGGTGGACGCTGGAGATGGGGGCTGGCGGCTATTCCCTCTGACCGCTAGCAGCGCGAACAAAAAAGCCCCGCAAGGGGCCTTTTCCATTTTGAAACATGCGCTTATGCCGCCTGGACCGACTGTGCTTCGGTCAGGATCGCATAGAGTTTTACTGGGTCCGGGTTGGCGCGAAGTTTGTTGCATACCGCCGACTCACGCAGGGTGCGTGACACCAGCGCCAGTGCCTTGAGGTGCTCGACGCCAGCTTCCTCTGGCGCGAAGAGGGCAAAAGCCAGATCGACCGGCTGCCGGTCGACGGCACCGAAATCGAGCGGTTTTTCCAGCAGAACGAAAACGCCTGCAACCGAGTCGATATCCGGCAGGCGGGTATGGGGCAGGGCGACACCGTGGCCGACACCTGTCGGGCCCAGGCTTTCGCGTTCGAGTAGCGACTCTACGACGGTTTGTGCATCCTGGTTCAGTACGCTGGCGGCGACATCACCGATTTCCTGAAACAGCCGCTTCTTGCTCGAGGCGGAGGCCAGAACACGCACCGCCTCGGGCTGGAGGATGCTCGAAAGCTCCATGATTTCGCTCCTGATCGTGCCCCCGCATGGCGGAGGCACATATCGTCAATCTTGCCTGTTACGGATCGATCCAGCCGATATTGCCGTCATCCCGGCGATACACGACGTTCAATCCATCTTTGGTTTCGTTGCGGAACACCAGAACCGGGGCTCCGGCAAGCTCCATCTGCATCACCGCTTCGCCGACACTCAAGGACGGAATCTTGGTTTCCATCTCGGCAACGATGATCGGCTGCAACGAGTTCGGCTCATCCGCCGCGCTCGATTCGTCCGAGGCGAGGATATAGGACGACGCACCGAAGAGTTCAACCGGTTCGGCCCGCTCGCGGTGATGGTCCTTGAGGCGTCTCTTGTAGCGGCGCAGTTGTTTGTCCATCTTTTCGCAGCAGGCATCAAACGCTGCATAGATTTCATTTGCATGCGCCTTGGCCTGGGCGGTCAGCCCGGTGGACAGATGTACGGTCGCTTCGCACACGTACTCATGCGCCGAACGGGAAAAGACGACGTTGGCGTCGGTCGGCCTTTGGGCGTACTTGCCCATGACCTCACCCAACTCAGTCTGCACATGGGTCTGCAGAGCTGCGCCGATGTCGATCTGTTTTCCGCTGATTTGATAACGCATGTGATCTCCTTCACAATTCGCACCCATTCTGACGCCGGAAACTTCGGCGTGCCTGTTCTTATCGGGTGGTGGGGGACGGCATCACCAACGGTGGTCCGAAAGCGCCCCCTTCCCGGAAAGGGGGCCGTGATCCAGACTGGAACCGAAGAAATGCCATGATGCAATTGAGGCAAGAGATGGCGGCAGAGTCAATCGAAACAGGCATGAGTTGACGCGATTTCCGGTATCTCGCCTGCGGGACGGAGCCGGTTTCAGGAAATCCGGAAGTTTTCACCCAGATAAACGCGGCGGACGTTCTCGTTTTCGACCACCTCGCTGGGTGTGCCCGACATCAGGACCTGACCGTCATGCAGGATATAGGCGCGATCCACGATCTCGAGCGTTTCGCGGACATTGTGATCCGTGATCAGAACGCCGATGCCGCGTTTCTTCAGGTCGGCGACCAGATGACGGATATCGCCAACGCTGATCGGGTCAACCCCGGCAAAGGGCTCGTCCAGCAGCAGGTATTTCGGATCGGCCGCCAGGCAGCGGGCGATCTCGACCCTGCGGCGTTCCCCCCCGGACAGCGCCAGGGCGGGGGCACGGCGCAGATGCTCGATGGAGAAGTCGGACAGCAACTCTTCGAGCCGCTCCTTGCGCCTGTGGGCATGTTTCACGGTGATGTCGAGAACGGCGGCGATATTGTCCTCGACGCTCAGGCCGCGAAAGATCGACATCTCCTGTGGCAGGTAACCGATTCCCATGCGGGCGCGGCGGTACATCGGCAGGGTGGTCGCGTTCTGCCCGTCGATCGTGACCGTGCCGGCTTCGGGGAAAACCAACCCGGCAACGGCATAGAAGGTGGTGGTCTTGCCCGACCCGTTCGGCCCCAGCAGCGCCACCACTTCGGACCGGTCGAGCGACATCGACACGTCGCGGATCACAGTCTTCTTGCGGTAGGATTTGCGCAGCTTCTCGATCTTGAGGCCCGAAGACCCTTCTGCGACTGCAAGATTCGGGCGGGCCATCAATTCTGTTCCGTCTTCAGGATGGTCTTTACGCGACCGACCATCTGCGCGGTGCCGGTTGCCAGGTTCACGGTCACCTTGTCGGACGAAATCGTATTCGGCCCCTGATTGAGCAGGGCATTGCCGGTCAGAACGATAACGCCGCTTTCGATCGTGTAATCTGCCTTGTCGGCCTCGGCCTCGTCGGGTCCGCTGACCAGCACCACGTCGCCGGTCGCCTCAACACGTTCGATGGCGGATTTTTCCTCGTTGTATATGACAAGGACACGGTCCGCGGACAGGCGCATGTCGCCCTGGATCACGACGACGTTGCCCTTGAACTCGGCCGAGCCGTCTTCCTGGTTCACGTCCAGCGTTTCGGACGTGACTTCGACCGGCAGGGTCGGATCCGACGCCCCTTCGCCGAAAGTCAGGCTGGTCTCCTGCGCGAGTGCAGAAGTCACGGTCAGGGCCAAAACGGTGCAAAACGACAAAATGCGTAAATCGATCACGAGTTATCTTTCCGGCTTCTCAGGGTGATATATCAGCTTCACACCGTCTGTAAAAAGGATATGCACCGGCCCGTCCTCTTTTTCGGCGCCGAAACGCATCGCTCCGGCCGTGAGCTCTCCGATCGGTCCGGTGCCGTGGACCGTTCCGGGCGCGTCGCCTTTGATTTCATCCAACGCCGTGTTCAGCACATCGGTCGTCAGGCGCATGCCGTCGGCCGTTGTCATGACGACATTGCCCGTGAACGTTGCCATCCCGCGGTCGGGCCTGACCGAACCGAGATCGGAATCGAGCGTCATCACCCGCCCGTTCTGGAAGCGTATTGTGCCCTTGAAGTCAGAGGCTTCGGTCGGGGCCTGAGCGCCGCCGGGGCGGGCAATGGATGCCGACACCTGTATTTCGTCGCCCTTCCGCGTGGTGCCTGTATAGACGGGGCGAGTGATCTGCTGCCCCTTCAGCCGGTCGTCCATGTCCCGTTCCGAGAAGGGCCCGGTGACATCCGTCTCGATGCCGCGCGAAAGCAGAAACACCGTGGAGAGCAGGACAATCGCCGCAAGCGGCAGCAGAACCTTGAGGAACTGCACCATGCGGGAATAGCTGTCCACGATCGCCCCCCCGTTATCCCAGACCGACGCGCAGGCAGTCGTGAATGTGCAGCAGCCCCTGCGCGCGCGCCGGGCCGTTCTCGTCCACGACGAATAGCGAGGTGATCTTGCGCTGGTTCATCACCGCCACCGCCTCTTCGGCCAGGGCGTCGGGCGCAATCGTGGTCGGGTTCCGGGTCATCACCTGTTCGGCCGTGTTGTCCAGCAGCCCGTCCATGTGACGGCGCAGGTCGCCGTCAGTGATGATGCCAGCCAGGTTGCCGTCGGTATCCGTAACACCGGCGACGCCGAACCCCTTTTGGCTGATCTCGATCAGCGCGTCGCTCATCGGCGTTTTCATCGACACCAGCGGCAGCGCCGACCCGGTATGCATCAGGTCGCTGACCTTGCTCAGCCGCGCGCCCAGCTTGCCGCCCGGGTGGAACTCACGGAAATTCTCGGGCCGGAAATCGCGGTATTTCATAAGCGCGATGGCCAGCGCGTCGCCCATCGCAAGCGTCAGGGTCGTCGAGATCGAGGGCACCATGCCAAAGCCGCAGGCCTCGCCCATCGACGGGATCAACAGATGCACGTCGGCCTGTTTCATCAGCGTGCTTTCGGGCTTGCTCGACAGACCGATGAGCGGAATGCCGAAGCGGCGGGTAAAGCCCAGCAGGTTCGCCAACTCGGGCGCCTCGCCGGAATTCGAGATGGCCAGAACAACGTCGTCCTTCGACACCATGCCCAGATCCCCGTGGCTGGCCTCGGCCGGGTGCACGAAATAGGCAGGCGTTCCCGTGCTGGCCAGCGTGGCCGCGATCTTGTGGCCGATATGGCCGGACTTGCCGATGCCGCTGACGATGATGCGCCCCTTGGCATCAAGAACCAACTGCACGGCCTTGGCGAAATTCTCGTCCAGGCTGTCGGCCAGCACGTCCAGGGCCCGGGCTTCGTCCGTGACGACCTGTCTCGCGGTTCTGAGGAAGGATTCTGTATCGGTCATGCGTGGGCAAAGATGTCGATTTCGGGCCAGCCGGCAAGATCGAGCCGGGCGCGGGTGGGAAGGAAGTCGAAACAGGCCTGCGCCATGTCGGTCCGCCCTTCCCGGGCGAGGCGCTTGTCCAGTTCCTCGCGCAGGCGGTGAAGGTAAAGCACGTCAGATGCAGCGTATTCCAGTTGCGCCTCGGTCAGGGTTTCGGCGCCCCAATCGCTCATCTGCTGCTGTTTCGAGATGTCGATCCCGATCAGTTCCTGGCACAGGTTCTTCAGACCGTGGCGATCGGTGTAGGTGCGGACAAGCCGGCTGGCGATCTTGGTGCAATAGACCGGCGCGGCCAGAGCCCCGAAGGTGTGATAGAGGGCGGCGATGTCGAAGCGCCCGAAATGGAACAGCTTGAGGACATCCGGGTTTTCCAGCATGGCGCAGAGATTCGGCGCCTCGGACTGCCCCTTTTCGATCTGAACGATATGGCTGTTGCCGTCGCCGCCGGACATCTGCACGACGCACAGGCGGTCGCGATGGGGGTTGAGCCCCATGGTTTCGCAATCGATGGCCACGACGGGGCCCAGATCCAGCCCGTCGGGCAGGTCGTTTTTGTAGAGGTGATTAGCCACGAAAATGTCCTTTGTGCCGTACCGGCACCGAGATAGGGGGTTTGACCGATAAACTCAACTGCGGCCCGGGACTTTGAACTTTCTGTTGTCAATCCCGGGCAGGCTGTGGGTCCGGGGCCTGGGCGCCTTGTTCAAAACCGGTGCGGAATCCCCAAAAGAAAAGTTGGCCGCAAAGCGGCCAACCGGGAGGGATCAAGAGCCTTTGATCGTGTCAGCTCGGCGTCATGCCCCTCAGCCGCTCTGATCGCCTGCGCAGCATCTCGACCGTGGTCAGCAGCACGATGGAGATGGCCACGAGGAGCGTCGCGACCGCCAGGATGGTCGGCGAGATCTGCTCGCGCAGGCCGGTGAACATCTGCCACGGCAGGGTCTTCTGGCCGGCCGAACCAACGAACAGCACGACCACGACTTCGTCGAACGAGGTGATGAAGGCGAACAGCGCGCCCGAGATCACGCCCGGCAGGATCAGTGGCATCTGCACCCGGAAGAAGGTGGTGACCGGGCCAGCCCCCATGTTGGCTGCGGCGCGTGTCAGCGACTGGTCAAAGCCCACCAGCGTGGCCGTTACGGTGATGATCACGAAGGGGATGCCCAGGGCCGCGTGCGCCAGGACCACGCCGAAATAGGTGCCCTGCAGGCCGATGCGGCTGTAGAAGAAATACATGCCGGCGGCCGAGATGATCAGCGGCACGATCATGGGCGAGATCAGGATCGCCATGATCGGACGGCGGAACGGCACATGCGGCTGGCTCAGGCCGATCGCTGCGAGGGTGCCGAAGCTGACCGAAAGCAGCGTCGCCATCGGTGCGATCTTGAGCGAGTTCCACAGCGCCTGTTGCCAGTCTGGATTGTTGAAGAAATCCTCGTAGTGCTTCAGCGAGTAGCCGGCCGGGTCAAAGCGCAGCATCTCGGGCGTGAAGGTGAAGAAGTCCTGCGCGTTGAAGCTGAGCGGCATGACCACCAGGATCGGGGTGATCAGGAAGACGAAGATTGCGCCGCAGATGACCCGGAAAGTGTAGTGCCACAGGACCTGTCCGGGGGTCAGGTAAGGCGCCAGGTGCATGCGATAGCGCGACGTGGCCAGCCAGAAGATGAACCATCCGGCGAACCAGCCGAACAGCGCGCCGACAAGGGCGACCGAAAAGCCGCCCATTGCATAGCCGGCAACGAGGAAGGCCGCAAAGACGATCCAGCGCAGTGGTTTTTCCTTGTCGGTCATGCCGGTCAGGACAAAGCCCATCGCGGCCAGCAGCACAGCGCCGATGATGACGCCCATCAGGCCTGAGCCCTGCGCCGTGCCGACGAAGAGGCCGAAGAAGGCTCCGGCGGCTGCCGAGACGGCGGCGACGAAACCGGGGGTTTGAGGTTGCACGTTCGTGATGGTCATTGTCGCTTACCCCAGCTTCACGTTGTCGATGCCGACGATCTTGTCATAGGTCCAGTAGAGCAGCAGGACCACGGCCAGCAGGATCGTGCCCAGAGCCGCAGCCAGACCCCAGTTCAGCGAGGTCGAGATGTGGAAGGCGATCCGGTTCGAGATGAAGACACCCTTGGTGCCACCCACGAGTTCGGGGGTGATGTAGTAACCGATGGCAAGGATGAAGACGAGGATGCTGCCCGCGCCGATGCCCGGCACCGAGTTCGGGAAATAGACCCTCCAGAATGCGGTCCAGTTGGTCGCGCCAAGCGATTTCGCGGCGCGCAGGTAGGACGGGTTGATCGTCTGCATTACCGAATACATCGGCAGGATCATGAACGGCAGCAGGATATGGGTCATGGCCACGATGGTGCCGAACTGGTTGTTGATCATCACCAGGCGCGCGTCATCCGCAACAAGGCCCAGCCAGACCAGGGTCTCGTTGATCACGCCCTGCTGCTGCAGCATGACCTTCCATGCCGAGGTGCGCACCAGCAGCGATGTCCAGAAGGGCAGCAGCACGAGGATCATCAGCAGGTTGGCCGTGCGCGAAGGCAGGTTGGCCAGTATCCAGGCCACCGGATAGCCCAGCACGATGCAGGCGCCGGTGATGATCAGCGACATGATGAAGGTGCGGATGAACAGCCTGATGTAGATGCGCTCGTTCTCCGGGCGGACCTCGATGCCATCGTTGCCTTTTTTCAGGTCCACCGAGTTGAGGAAATAGCCGTTGGTCAGCTTCGGCGAATAGGTCTGGATGGTCTGCCAGACGCCTATGTCGCCCCAGGCATCATCCATCTCGAGGAACTTTTCCTTGAACGGGCCATCAGCTTCGGTGTCCCACTTTTTGACCTTTCGACCGGCCTTGCGGAACAGCGACGAAATCCCCGGGTTTTCATAGTTCAAACGGGTGCCGACCTTGGTGTGGGTCTTGGCTTCGGCCGCGGCCTTTAGATCGACCGCGAGGGCCGCAAAAACCTCTTCGCCGGGTGCTTCACCCGAGTTCGGGTCCCAATCCTCCAACGCGACGACCGTGTTGGGCAGAGTGTCCGAAACGATATTGTTCTCGACCGAGCGGAACAGCATGTCCGCGATCGGAAGAAGAAAGGTGATCAGAACAAACAGCAGCAGAGGTGCGATCAGCATCAGGGCGCGGAGCTTCTGCATCCGCAGCGCCCGTGCCAGGCTTTTCTTCAGAGGCGTGCCGTCGGCTGCCAGAACCGGACCGGTTTGGGTTGTGTCGGTCATCGTTTTCCCCGTTGTCCGCTGCCGTCTTGCAGCGTCTGCGGCCTTGTTCAGCCGCCCTGTTCTTGTTGGCGCAAGGGGGCAGCGCGGCCCCCTTGCAGCAGTTCAGGTTCTTACTTGGCCAGCCATGCCTGGAACTTTGCGTCCAGGTCATCGCGGTTGTCGGCCCACCATTCGTAGTCATAGACGTGAACGTTGGTGGCGTTGGCCGGGTCGGTCGGCATGTGCGGCGCCATGTCGATGCCCAGTTCGGCGTGCTTGCCGACCAGCGGAGCCGACGACTTGCGCGCCGGGCCGTACGAGATGTACTTGGCCTGATCCGCCAGACGCTGCGTGTCGGTGGCGAATTTCAGGAAGTCCATGACGCGGGCCTTGCGGTCTGCCGGCAGGCCGGCGGGAACAACCCAGCCATCCAGGTCGAACGACTGCATGTCCCACAGCATCCCGATCGGCTGGCCCTGCTCGGCGATGGCCGAGAACAGGCGGCCGTTGAAGGTCGAACCCATCACGACTTCGCCGTCCGCCAGCAGCTGCGGGGTTTCGGCGCCCGCGGTCCACCAGACGACCTGATCCTTGATGGTGTCCAGCTTGGCCAGTGCGCGGTCCACACCCTCGGGGGTGCTCAGCACGTCATAGATCTCGTCCTTGGCCACGCCGTCGCAGTAGAGCGCCCACTCCATGTTGTCGATCGGACGCTTCTGCAGCGCGCGCTTGCCCGGATACTTTTCGAGGTCGAACACGTCGCAGACGCTGGTCGGAGGCGTGTCGCCCACCAGGTCGGTGCGATAGCCGAAGGTGGTCGAATACACGATCTGCGGCACGAAGCAGTCGCTGACCAGCAGCTCACCGAAATCTTCGGAGGGCGGGGTTCCATCGGGCGCAGGCGCCAGAACGGCATCGTGGTCGATCTCTTCGATCAGACCCTCGTCGCACATGCGCATGGCGTCCGAGGCCACGGCGTCGACCAGATCCCAGGTGATGTTGCCGGCTTCGGCCATGGCGCGCATCTTGGCGGTGGCTTCGGCCGAGCTTTCGTCCCAGATGACCTTCAGGCCCGGGTTCATTTCCAGATAGGGTTCGACATAGGCCTTGACCTGGCTGGCCTGGTAGGCGCCGCCCCAGGAAACCAGCGTCATTTCATTGGCCATTTCCTCGGCAAAGGCCGCCGGTGCGCAAAGCGCGGTCGTGGCGACCAGAACGGACAGTTTTGATAGCTTCATCTTCACTTCTCTCCTTGTTGAATACTTGTTCCGACAGGTGTCAGCCCCCCGGTCTTGCCGCCGGGTTGCAAGGCCGTGCCGCGTCAGGCGTCCAGCGCCCGGCAGTCTTCCGGCAGCCAGCCAATCTCGATCTGTTGCCCCGGCTGCAGGCGGACCTGGTCCGGTGCGTTCCGGGTCTTGATGATGAACTCGTCATTTCCGGCCACGCGCAGACGGGTGCGGAAAATGTCGCCCATGTAGATGAACTCGAGAACCTCTGCCTTGAGGGTGTGGGCACCCTCCTGCAAGCGGTCCTTGTTGTATTCAACCCGCTCGGGGCGGATGGAAACGCGGGTGCGTTCACCCGGTTTGCTGACATTGACCGGCTTGCAGTCGATCAGCTCGCCATCATCCAGCTTGACCACGGCGATGCCATCCTTGATCTCGAGGACTTCACCTTCGAGCGTGTTGTTCTCGCCGATGAACTGCGCGACGAAGCTGTTCGCCGGCTCTTCATAGAGAACGTCCGGCGGCGCCAGCTGCTGAATCACGCCGTCGTTGAACACCGCAACGCGGTCCGACATGGTCAGGGCCTCGGTCTGGTCGTGGGTCACGTAGACCACGGTGATTCCCAGACGGTGGGCCAGGTGGGTGATCTCGAACTGCATCTTCTCGCGCAGCTGCTTGTCCAACGCGCCCAGCGGTTCGTCCATCAGAACCAGTTCCGGTTCGAACACCAGCGCCCGGGCCAGCGCGATCCGCTGTTGCTGACCACCCGAAAGCTGCGCCGGGCGGCGGCCGCCAAAGGCGCCCATTTCCACCATGTCCAGGGCGCGGCGGACTTTCTCCTCGCGCTCCGACTTGCCCATCTTCCGCACTTCCAGCGGGAAGGACAGGTTCTCGGCGATGGTCATATGCGGGAACAGGGCGTAGTTCTGGAACACCATGCCGATGCCGCGTTTGTGGGGGGGGATGTTGTTGATGGAAGTCCCGCCCAGCCGGATGTCGCCGTGCGTCGCGGTTTCAAAGCCGGCCAGCATCATCAGGCATGTGGTTTTGCCGGAACCCGAGGGGCCGAGCATCGTCAGGAACTCGCCCTTCGGCATGGTGAGGTTGAGATCTTTGACGACCAGTGTTTCGCCGTCATAGCTTTTCTGAACACGTTCAAATTCGACAAACGCGTCGTTGCCGGTTGGTGCAGTCAATGCCAACTCCCCGTATTTGTTTTCTTGCGATCTGTGCCGCTGTTGAGGGAAAGTTAATCGCGCAACGGGGGCTCACGCAACCGAATAACGACAGTTGAGGGCAAATTCGCGACGCATAATTTTATGGTCGCAAAAAAAGAGGCTGACCGCTTTCGCGATCAGCCCGTGGTGTTTCCGCTCTTGTCTGAGTGCGGTCAGGCGGCCGCCCGCATCAGGCCTTGCCTGAGGATTTCGGCATGCGCCTCGTCCAGCGACTTGCGGATGCGCACGAACATCTCGTCGATCTCGTCGCGCGTGATGATCAGCGGCGGCGAGATGATCATGCGGTCGCCGACATGGCGCATGACCAGATTGTTGGCAAAGCACCGTTCCCGGGTGATGAGGCCGATCGTGCCCGGCTCCGAGGCGAACTTGGCCCGCGTTTCCTTTTCCGGGGTCAGGGCGATCGAGCCCATCATGCCGACGATCCTGGCCTCGCCGACCAGCGGGTGATCGACCAGCGCCTCCCATTTTTCCTTCAGGTAGGGCGCGGCGACGTTGCGGACGTGATCGATGACCTTTTCCTCTTCGAGGATTCGCAGGTTCTCCAGCGCAACCGCCGCAGCGACAGGGTGGCCGGAATAGGTGTAGCCGTGGTTGAATTCGCAGTTGCCGATGACCCCGGCGACCTCGTCACAGACGATCGAGCCGCCGATCGGCGCGTAGCCCGAGCTGAGGCCCTTGGCGATGGTCATGATGTGCGGCCTGATGCCAACGGTCTGCGATCCGAACCAATTGCCGGTGCGACCAAAGCCGCAGATCACCTCGTCCGCGATCAGCAGGATCTCGTACTTGTCGCAGATGCGCTGGATTTCCGGCCAGTAGGTATCGGGCGCGACGATCACGCCGCCTGCGCCCTGAACCGGCTCGGCGATGAAGGCCGCGACGCGGTCCTCGCCCAGTTCCAGAATCGCCTCTTCCAGCTCGCGCGCGCGGGCCAGGCCGAATTCCTCGGGGGTCATGTCGCCGCCCTCGGCCCACCAGTTCGGCTGGTTGATGTGATGGATGTTCGGGATCGGAATGCCACCCTGCGCGTGCATGCCCGCCATGCCGCCCAGCGAGGCCGACCCCACGGTCGAGCCGTGATAGGCGTTGTGGCGGCTGATGATGACGTTCTTTTCCGGCTTGCCCTTTTCGGCCCAGTAGGTGCGCACCATGCGGATGTTGGTGTCATTGGCTTCGGATCCGCCCCCGGCGAAAAACACGTGGTTCAGATCGCCGGGCGCCAACTCGGCCAGCTTGTTGGCCAGGGCAAGGGCCGGGACGTGGGTCGTCTTGAAGAAGGTGTTGTAATAGGGCAGCTCGCGCATCTGGCGGGCGGCCACCTCGGCCAGTTCGTCGCGGCCATAGCCGATGTTCACGCACCACAGCCCGGCCATCGCGTCGAGAATTTCCTCGCCTTCGCTGTCGGTCAGGTAGACGCCCTTGGCCCGCGTGATGACCCGGACACCCTCCTTCGCGAGGTCCTCGTTGGTGGAGAACGGGTGCATATGGTGGGCGGCATCGATCGCCTGCAGCTCGGCGGTCGGCATGTGGTTGGTGATGGTGGACATCGGGAAATCTCCTGCGGAAAAGTTGCGGCCCAGAATATGATCAAATTTTTTCTTGTCAATCGGGCGGCATCATCACGACGTTCTGGTCAGCACGTCGGCCATCAGTTCCATCCCCTGTTCAACGTCCTTTGCCATGGCCTCTGCAACGCCTTCGGCTTCCTTGTTGCGCAGACAGGTGATGATGTCCTTGTGCCGGTCCGGCAGGTTTTGGGTGCCGAATCGCCCGCAGACCACGCGCAGAGAGGGGCCAAACCGAAGCCAGAGCCGCTCGGCCAGATCGCTGAGAACGGGGGCGTCGGCCTGAGCGTAGAGGCCGGCGTGAAAGGCATAGTTCTGGCGCAGGTAGCCGTTGACGTCTCCGGCGTCGATCGCCTTGTCGAGCGTGCGATCTGTGGCTTCGAGCGCGTCGATCTCGTCCTCTGTCATCCGCAGGGTCGCGCGGCGGGAAAGCTCTGATTCAATTGCAATTCTCGCGAAAATGAGCTGCTCGATATCGTTGCGGGACAAGATCGGCACGCTGACCCGACGGTTGCCCTGGAACACCAGCGCGCCATCCGAGATCAGGCGGCGAATCGCCTCGCGTACCGGTGTCATCCCGACACCCAGCGAATCGGTCAGTCCCTGGATGGTTACGGGCTGCCCCGGGACCATCTCGCCGAACAGAATCTGTTCCCTCAGCGTGTGATAGACCTGTTCATGCGCGGGGCGCTTTTCGGTGTCGGGGTTTCGCCCTGATGTCTTATTTTTGATCATATTCAATAGGGTTACCTTGATTCCGAGGGTCATGGTTCGTCGGGCATTGCGCCTCGGGACAGCATAAACATTGTTGCCGTGAAACGCAAAACTTGATCAAATCTGAAAAAGCGGGAAAATAGCCGCACAGTCGCAGGGAGAAAGAGATGACTTTGAAAACGCTGACGATGACGGCCGTGATCGCACTGGGGACTTCGGCCGCCTTTGCCGAAGAAGTGCGCGTCTACAACTGGTCGGACTATATCGACGAGGAATTGCTGGCCAAGTTTCAGGAAGAAACCGGCCTGACGTTGATCTACGACGTGTTCGACAGCAACGAGGTTCTGGAGACCAAGATGCTGGCAGGCGGGTCGGGCTATGACGTTGTCGTGCCGTCGGGCACCTTCCTCCAGCGCCAGATCCAGGCAGGCGCCTTCCAGAAGCTGGACAAGTCCAAGCTGCCGAATCTGGCCAACATGTGGGACGTGATCGAGGAACGCACGGCACAGTATGACCCGGGCAACGAATACTCGATCAACTACATGTGGGGCACCACCGGGATCGGGGTGAACGTGGACAAGGTTCAAGAGCTGTTGGGCGAGGACGCCCCCATCGACAGCTGGGACCTGGTGTTCAATCCTGCGAACATGGAAAAGCTGGCCGACTGCGGTGTTCACTTTCTGGATGCACCGGCCGAGATGATCCCGGCAGCGTTGAAATACATCGGTGAAGACCCCGACAGCCACGATCCGGACGTGATCGCCAAGGCCGAGGGCGTGTTCATGGCGGTGCGCCCCTACATCCAGAAGTTCCACAGCAGCGAATACATCAACGCGCTGGCCAATGGTGACATCTGCGTGGCCGTGGGCTGGTCGGGCGACGTTCTGCAGGCCCGTGACCGGGCGGACGAGGCCGACAACGGCGTGACCATCGCCTATCACGCGCCGAAGGAAGGCGCGCAGATGTGGTTCGACCAGATGGCGATTCCGGTCGATGCGCCCAACCCGGACGGGGCGCACAAGTTCCTGAACTTCATCATGGATGCCGAGAACATGGCGGCGGCCACGAACTATGTCTACTACGCCAACGGCAACAAGGCCTCGCAGGAATTCGTGCTGCCCGAGATCCTCGAAGACCCGGCGATCTATCCGCCCGCCGACGCGTTGGAGAACCTGTTCACCACGCGGCCCTATCCGGCAAAGGTGCAGCGGGTCGTGACCCGTCTGTGGACCAAGATCAAATCGGGCACCTGATCCGAGCAATCTGCGCGCAAGGCGGCAACGGCTCGCCTTGCGCAACTCCAGTTCCGCCTGACCTATGGGGGCTCTCTTGAACTCTACCGTCTTTGCGCCGTGGGACGACCCACAGGCGAAACCCTTGATCCAGTTCCAGAACGTGACCAAGCGATTTGGGGGATTCACGGCCATCGACAACCTGTCGATCGACATCTTCGAGCGCGAATTCTTTGCCCTTCTGGGGCCGTCCGGATGCGGCAAGACCACGATGATGCGGATGCTGGCCGGGTTCGAGAAACCCACCGAGGGCCACATTCTGCTGGCCGGGCAGGACATAGACCCGATCCCGCCGAACAAGCGGGCGGTGAACATGATGTTTCAGTCATACGCCCTGTTCCCGCATCTCAGCGTTTGGGACAACATCGCCTTCGGACTGAAGCGTGACAAGATGCCCAAGCGGGACATCGAGGAGCGCGTCGACGAGATGCTGCGTCTGACACGGCTGGAGAAATTCGCCAGCCGCAAGCCTCACCAGATCTCGGGCGGACAGCGACAGCGCGTGGCGCTGGCGCGTTCGCTGGCCAAGGCGCCAAAGCTGCTGTTGCTGGACGAACCTCTGGGGGCGCTGGACAAGAAACTGCGGCAGGACACGCAGTTCGAGTTGATGGACATCCAGGAAAAGACCGGCACCACCTTTGTCATCGTGACCCACGACCAGGAAGAGGCGATGACCGTCGCCAGCCGTGTGGCCGTGATGGACCACGGGCGCATCATCCAGGCCGACACGCCGGCCAGGATCTATGAAACCCCCAACTCGGTCTACGTCGCGGACTTCATCGGTGACGTGAACATCATCGAGGGGCGCGCCACGCCCAAGGGCGATGACAGCTATTCCATCGACTGGGCCGAGGGACAGACGCCGTTGCAGGCGACCTCTTCGGCGGCCATCGAGAAGGGACAGAAATGCCATCTGGCGATCCGGCCCGAGAAGGTGACGATCACGGCCGAGCGCCCGGCGGACGCGGCCAATGCCGTTCAGGGCAAGGTGCATGACATCGCCTATCTCGGCAATCTGTCCACCTACCATGTCGAACTGCCCAACGGCACGATCATCAAGGCGCAGACCGCCAACACGCGCCGGATCTCTCGACGTTCCTTTTCCTGGGAAGACCCCGTCTGGCTGTCATGGACCGCCACGGCGGGCGTTCTGCTGGCGAACTGATGCGCAGATTCGTCCTCATAGCCATCCCCTATCTGTGGCTGCTGGCGCTGTTTCTGGTGCCGTTTGCCATCGTTCTGAAGATCTCGTTGTCGGATGCCGCGATCGCGCGCCCGCCCTATTTCCCGCAATTCGACTGGGCCGCAGGCATCCGGGCCTTCATCAGCGAGCTGGACTTCGAGAATTACATCTTTCTCACGCAGGATGACCTGTATTGGAAAGCCTACCTGTCCAGCGTCAAGATCGCGCTGATCTCGACGGCGCTGACGCTGCTGGTCGGCTATCCGATCGCCTATGGCATGGCGCGGGCCCCGCAAGAGTGGCGGGCGACGCTGATGATGCTGGTGATCCTGCCCTTTTGGACCTCGTTCCTGATCCGGGTCTATGCGTGGATGGGGATTCTCAGCAATGAGGGGTATCTCAACCAGTTCCTGATGTGGACCGGTCTCATCTCCGAACCCCTGACCATCCTCAACACGCAGACGGCCGTCTATATCGGCATCGTCTATACCTACCTTCCCTTCATGATTCTGCCGATCTATTCCGCGCTCGACCGGCTGGACGGGTCGCTGATCGAGGCGGCCGAGGACCTGGGTTGTTCCCGGGCGCAGGCGTTCTGGCTGGTGACAATTCCGCTGTCGCGCCCCGGCATCATCGCGGGCTGTTTCCTGGTCATGATCCCGGTGATCGGTGAATTCGTGATCCCGTCGCTGCTGGGTGGTTCGGGCACGCTGATGATCGGCAAGGTGCTGTGGGAGGAGTTCTTCTCAAACCGCGACTGGCCGGTGGCCAGCGCCGTGGCGATCGTGCTTCTGCTCATCCTCGTGATCCCGATCGTGCTGTTCCAGCGCAACCAGCAGAAACAGGCGGAGGCAGAGCAATGAACAGGCTGAGCTGGTTCAACGCCGTGTCCCTGACGCTGGGTTTCGCGTTTCTCTACATCCCGATGATCATCCTGATCATCTTCAGCTTCAACGAAAGCAAGCTGGTGACCGTCTGGGCCGGGTTCTCGACCAAATGGTATGGCGAGTTGATCCACAACGAGGCTTTCCTTGACGCGGCCTGGGTCACGGTGCGGGTGGCGGTTTTCTCTTCGACCCTGGCGACGATCCTTGGAACAATGGCGGCCTATGTCTTGGTTCGGGGCGGGCGGTTCTTCGGGCGCACGCTGTTCTCGGGCATGATCTATGCGCCGCTGGTGATGCCCGAGGTGATCACCGGCCTGTCTTTGCTGCTGCTGTTCATCGGCATCGGGCTGGACCGGGGCATTTTCACCATCGTTCTGGCGCACACGACCTTTTCGATGTGCTACGTCTCGGTCGTCGTGTCCTCGCGCCTGATCACCTTTGATCGGTCGCTGGAAGAGGCCGCTTTGGATCTTGGCTGTTCTCCGGCACAGGCGTTCCGGCTGGTGACGCTGCCTATCATCGCGCCTGCGGTGATCTCGGGCTGGCTGCTGGCCTTTACCCTGTCGCTGGACGATCTGGTCATTGCCTCCTTCACGTCCGGCCCCTCGGCCACCACGCTGCCGATCAAGATCTTTTCGGCGGTGCGCCTCGGCGTCAGCCCGGAAATCAACGCCTTGTCGACGCTCATGATCGCGGTCGTGACCATCGGCGTGATCACCGCATCGCTGGTGACCAAGCGGGCGGCGGTCCGGCAAAAGCAGGAGGAACAGGCCGCGGCGCGGGCCACATGAAGCGAATCTTCCCCGACTACACCTACGGCCCCGGCCCGCGCCAGGGCTGCTGGTGGGACGATACCATCGCAGCCCCGGACTGGCCGGTTCAGGCTGGGGATCTGACCGTTGATGTCGCCATCGTCGGGGGTGGTTTCACCGGCCTGTCGGCGGCCCTCCACCTGGCGCAGGCCGGAGCCTCCGTCGCCGTGCTCGAGGCGGAAACCCCGGGATGGGGCGCGTCCGGGCGCAATGGCGGATTCTGTTGCCTTGGCGGTTCGAAGTTGAGCCATTCCGCCATGGTGCGCCGATATGGCCGCGCCGCCGCGGCAGCATATGATCAGGCCGAGCATGACGCCGTTGCCCTGGTCGCCGAACTGCTGGAGGCCCACGGGATCGACGCGGATCGCCACTCCAGGGGCGAGACGCAGCTGGCGCACACACCGCGCGCGATGGAGGCTCTGCGTCGGAAGGCGGATGCCGAAGGCACTCTGCACGAGCCGGGCGAGTTGGCTGCGCTGGGATTGGGGGGAGAGTTTTTCGGAGGCTACACGATCCCGGTCGGATTCGGCCTCAACCCGCGAAAATACCTGTTCGGACTTGCCGAAGTCGCCGGGAAAGCCGGAGCGTCGATGTTCCAGAACAGCGCCGCGATGTCGATCGGCAAGGCGGGCGGAAAATACACCGTCACCACTCCCAATGGTCGTGTCTTCTGTGAAACCCTGCTGATCTGCACCAATGGTTATTCCAGCGAGGACATGCCCGACTGGCTGGCTGGGCGCTACATGCCCACCCAATCGACGGTGATGGTGACACGACCGCTGAGCGAGCCGGAACTTCGGGCGCAGGGGTGGACCTCGGACCAGATCTGTTATGACACGCGCAACCTGTTGCACTACTTCCGCCTGATGCCGGACCGGAGATTCCTGTTCGGCATGCGCGGCGGATTGTTCTCCTCTCCCGGGGCAGAGGCGGCGATCCGCTCCCAGATGCGCCGCGACTTCGACCGCATGTTTCCTGCCTGGGCGGGCGTCGAAGCCACCCACATGTGGTCCGGTCTGGTGTGCCTGGCACGCAACCTGACGCCCTTTGCTGGCCCGGTTCCCGGCCGCCCGGGCATGTTCGCCGGCCTCGCCTACCACGGCAATGGCGTGGCCATGGGCACCTATTGCGGCCGCGCACTTGCGCGATTGGCGCTCGGACAACCGTCTGGCCTGCCCGAGCCGATCTCGCGGCCCCTAGCGCGGTTTCCCCTGGGGCGGTGCCGTCGGGCGTTGATGCCTCCGGTCTACGCGACCCTGGCCCTGAGCGATCTGTGAACCTTACCCGGTGCGCAGCGTCTCGAGTTCCAGTTCATACCCGGCCGAATAGTCGGGCGCGCCGTTCTCGCTGCGCCACAGGCAATAGGCGGCCATGCGCCACGCGAACCAGGGTTTCAGGGCGCGATAGCGGGCGGTGATGGCGGCATCCCCGTAGGCGGCGAGGAACCGTTCCTGCTCTTCCATCGACAGCGGGCTCCCTCGATAGAGCTGTTGCATGGCGGGGGAAAGGAATAGGGCCAAATCCTCACTCGGGTCGCCAAGCGCAGGGCACTGCCAGTCTATGAGCGTCGTCTGGCTGCCCGAGATCAGGACGTTCCCGGCAACCGGGTCGCCGTGAATCAGGCAGCGGTGGGCAAGGGGTGCGACATCTGAGGATGGCCGCAACTCTGCCAGTGTCGCGCGGTCCGGTGAGGTGCACAGAGACAATATCCTGTCGCCATGCGCGGCAAGATCCGCGCTGCCGTTGCATCCATTCGGTGCCGGGATGCGCGCGGGATGGGTATGCAGAGCCCTGAGAACCGCTGCAACCGGCTCGGGGTCCACACGCCAAGGCGAACCGGGTGCGTGGTCGTAAAGCACCCAGCTTGCTTCCAACATGCGCCCCGAGGCGCGCAGTCGCGGCGAGAACCCGGCGCCTTCGAAAGCGCGCAGGCAGGCGGTTTCGAGGTCTGCGTCGTTGCGAAACAGGGGATTGTTGAAACCGGTACGATAAAGTTTCAGAACCCGGTCGCTTTTGCTGCCCAGCAATCTCCAAACCCGATTGGTCCTGCCGCCATAGAGGAATTGGAACCGATCACCATCGACCACAAGGCCGCGGGACCTGAGGTCTGCGACCAAGGCAGGTGGAGGGGGTGAATCGGCGGGCAGGGTCGGCTCCAATCTTTGTCACGCGGTTTGCACAGACGAACTAGGAGCATGGTTTGGCAAGTCCTGCGGCGCAGATCAACTCCCCGCGCGGATCGCCTTGACACTTGCGGCGTCGACGGATTGCCCACCGACGAGGGTCAGGGTGACCTCACCCTCCCGCAGATGCGCCTCGGTCACCCTCCCATAGGTTGCGGCCGGATCCTTAGACACCAGTGAGCCAGCCCTATAGCTTTCGACCGAAAAGGAATACGGCCCGCTGGGATGGATGGTTCTCTCCTCCTGTCGAGGCCAGGCGACCGAATCCGAGGACAGCGGAATCGCAAAGCGGTCCACGGTAGCGCCGGTCCCGTCCTGCACCACCAGATACGCAGTATCCGCCGTTGCCGCATGGGTTGGCAGAACCGTGATCGATTCACCGTCGTATTGGGCCGGGCCGATGCTCGAAACCTCCATGCCCACCCACCCCGCCAGTCGGCCGAGACCGGAGCCACCCAGCGTGGCGGCCAACCCGTTCAGCAGGTCATTCGTCTGAACCTGCTGTTCGACCATTGAAAACTGGGCCAGTTGCGCCGCGTATTCCGTCGACTCGAGAGGGTCCAGGGGATCCTGATTTTTCGCCTGAGCCGTCAACATCTTGAGAAAGGTCTCGAAATCGGATGTGAGCCCCGATTTCGTCTCGCGCTGGGCAACCTGATTGCCCGTTATTTCGCGCTGCACGCTCGGGCCTGTCTCGGTGATCATGGGTTACAACCTCATATCAATGCCGGTCGATGGACTGCTCTTTGACGTGCGGATGTCCGATGTCGGCTCGGCGCTGTCCATCATGTCGCCTGCCGGTAGGTGGTCGGCATATCCAGAATGTCCGCCCGCACCGTCCGCCATTGACTGGAATTCGAACGAAATATCGCTGTAGCCCAGCTCCTGGAACTCTGCGGTCAGATCCGCGATATGGCGTTTCATGAGTTCCAACGTTTCGGGGCGCTCGGTGGCGATGGACAACAGCACTGCGTCTTCCCCGGCGCGCAATGCCATCGAGACGCGACCCAACTCCACGGGGTTGAGGGCGATATCCGCGCCGCCGTTTTCCGGGCGGACGGCGATCGCGGCGGACATCTGACGTGCTACCGAGCGAATGGTCTCGGAGTATGTCGCCGCCGGGGTCTGGGGATGAACGCGGTCCGGGGTATGGGTAACCGGGAGGCCAACCGGGGCTTCAGCGTCCTGGGCCGCACTGAATTCCGCACCGATGCCTGGCGGGTCAAGGGCGGCACCAGGTTCGGTATGCAGGCGGAGGGCGCGCGGTTCCATCGCAGCATGGATTGGGCGGATCGGGGTATCTCTGGGTGGCGGTGCAGGCCAGGGCCCTTGCTGACCAACCGAAAATCCGCGCGGTTCGCCACTTGCAGCCTCGGGTGGTGTTTTCTTTCCCTTGTCCAATTCCACTCCGGTTTCATTAATGGTGAAAGACGGATCATTCGCACGGCTGTGCCGGGCGAAACCCGCTGCGGCATCCAATCCTGTCGTCCGCTTTCCGCCCGGGCCGTGGGGGGCACGGTTGT
Organism: Ruegeria marisrubri; assembly: GCF_001507595.1. Taxonomy (GTDB): domain Bacteria; phylum Pseudomonadota; class Alphaproteobacteria; order Rhodobacterales; family Rhodobacteraceae; genus Ruegeria; species Ruegeria marisrubri. Next base: position 63,056 of record NZ_LQBQ01000023.1, on the reverse strand, counting down.
GATTTCGTTTCGATCGCCCTCGCCGAGTGACTCCGGCGGCCCGAGGGGCAAGGCAGACGCAAGAATATCCAGTCCTCCGGCGTCCACGGCCCCGGCTTGACCGGTCAAGTCCACCGCAGAAGGGCGGATGGGCGGCCCATTTCGGGTGAAGCTTGCGGGCGGCACGGATTGCATGTCCGACGGCATCCGTTCACCGGATTTCTCCTCAGAGTCGTCCGATACGGTACCCGGCGGTTCCGAATCAACGGCATGTCCTTTCGCGACCCCCGGCGTTTCGCTGATCCGATGTTCGCTGCCCTGGGTTTCGGTCTGTCCATCGGGGGTGCCCCGAGTCGCCTCGGAACCCGAGAGGGTGTGGTCCCTGGCGACGGTTTCTTGGGTGTCTTGTTGTGTATCTTCCCCGACGAACTGACCAAAGGTTCGATGGTTGCCCGGCAATTCCTGGCGCATGGGTTTCGCCGGCACCGCCTCTGCGAGCCTGGTTGTCGGGATCATGGTCGTTTCTGATGCCAGCATGGCCACCCGGTCCTCCTTCGGATGGCTGTAATCTGCCGGGTCCAGGTTACGGCTATTTTAACGGCTACCTGCTCTGATCGTGAAAGTTCGATGCAATTTCCGAGGTATGCGATGAAAGTGCACATGCATGTGCCTCCCGCTCACAACCTGCCCGACCGCGAGGCCCTGAAATCCGCCACCGTAGAGCTTGAGGCCACGTTTCTTGCTGAAATGCTCCGGTCGGGCGGCCTGGGGAAGTCGTCGGGCGCCCTGGGCGGCGGGGTCGGCGAGGAGCAGTTTTCTTCGATGCTGGTGATGCAGCAGGCCCGGCAGATAGCCCGGGCAGGCGGCATCGGTTTGTCCGAAATCCTGTTCAGGTCAATCTTGGAGCAAGCCTATGAAGAATGAGACGAAAATAGACCCGTTTCGTGCCTTGGAGGAGTTGCTGGATCTCGAGCGCAAAGCGGTGCTCGACGGGCAGCTGGGTCAACTGGAGAATCTGCTGCCGGAAAAAGAGAAGCTGTTTGATTCCCTGGGCAAGAGCGCAACTGGCAGGTCGGAACAAGTGCAGCGGGTTCAGAAGAAGCTCGAGCGGAACCAGGCGCTGCTCGAAAGCGCGGCCGACGGAGTGCGGGCTGTGTTCGACCGCATGGCCGAACTGCGCCGGGTGCGGCAGGGTCTCCATACCTATGATGCGGCCGGGAAGCGGAACAGTTTTCCTGTGCGGTTGCAGACCCAGCTTGAGAAAAAGGCATGAGTTTCGATTTGTCTCAAATCCGCACGACGTGAACCGGTGGACTTAGGATTCCGTTAGGGGATTGCGGACGATGGTGGGCCGGCACCCGAAACACGGGTGGCGCGAAGCCGATCCGGTCAGTCGCATAAGTCAGAACGACATAGCCCTCGCCCTGGTGGGCGGGATGACCGAGGGCGATGAAATGCCCTAACTGAAAAGGATGAAACCATGTCCAGCATTCTGACAAACAACGGCGCGATGGTTGCGCTGCAAACCCTGAAGTCGATCAACAAGAACCTTGGCGTGACCCAAAACGAGATATCGACCGGCAAGTCGGTGGCGTCAGCCAAGGATAACGCGGCGGTCTGGGCCATCTCCAAGGTGATGGAGTCCGACGTCAAGGGCTTCAAGGGAATTTCCGACAGCCTGTCCTTGGGGGAATCCACCGTGGCCGTCGCCCAGAACGGGGCCGAAACGGTTGCCGACCTTCTGACCCAGATCAAGGGCAAGATCGTCGCCGCACAGGAAGAGAACGTCGACCGCGCCAAAATCCAGACCGATATCTCCGCCTTGCGGGATCAGATCAATTCAGTGGTCGGCGCGGCCCAGTTCAACGGCCTCAACCTGTTGTCGAACCGGGACACCACCACCGGATCGGGAAGCATCGACGTGCTGAGCTCGCTCGATCGCAGTTCGGATGGAACCGTCAACGTCAGCCACATTAACGTGGTCAAAAAGGATCTGGGCACCCAGGCTACGGACTGGACGACCGGCACAGCAGCGGCCGGCGGCTCGGGCGCCACGATCGGCGGTGCCCTGGACGCGGCGTCCGCCGTTGCGCTGACGGGGGCGGCCACGCCTCCGACCACGACGCTTGACATCGAAAGCGTCGCGGCCGGAACCGGGGTGCAGATCAATATCTCGGGCGCCGCCGGTTCGGTGGGCGCGGCATTCAATGACAGCGCCCGCGCCGTTTCCTATGTGGCACGGGATGGTGACACCCAGGCAGATGTGGCCAACGCTCTGGCCAAGGCTTTCAATGACCGGGTTTCCGCAGCCGTCGAAGACGGAACCCTGTCATCGGGGACATCCCTGAAGGCGGCGGTCACGGTTGCTGCCAGCGGCGTGGCCACGATCACCTTTACCGGTGAGACCGGCACAGGGAACAACGTGTCGCTTCAGGCCATTGAAACGGCTGGCGTGACGATCGGTGGCGGCCTCGAAGATCTCGCCAACATCGATGTGACCACCGCTGCCGGGGCCAAAAGCGCCCTGACGGATATCGAGGGGCTGATCCAGACGGCCATCGATTCGGCGGCCTCCTTCGGCTCGGCGCGGGGTCGGATCGAAACCCAGTCGGAGTTTGTCTCGAAACTTAGCGACTCGCTGAAATCCGGGATCGGCGCGATGGTCGATGCCGATATGGAGGAGGCTTCGGCTCGTCTTCAGGCCCTTCAGACACAGCAGCAACTGGCGGTTCAGTCACTGTCGATCGCCAATCAGGCGCCGCAGACTATTCTGTCGCTGTTCCGCTAACCGCGCTGTCTCAGCCGGAGCGCGTTTGGCGCGCTCCGGTGATGCCCGCTGACCAGATCAATCAAAAAGGGGGTCCAAAGTGACGCCGCAGACTTTAGCACGACAGGCCTATGCGCAGGCCAGCACGCCGACGCGAACGCCTCGGGACACGGAATTCGAAGTGATCTCCAGGGTCACCCGCCGGCTCAATGCCGCGGCCGCGCGCAAGGATACCGATTTTGGCGGATTCGCCGAGGCGTTGCATGACAATCGGCGCCTCTGGACAATCCTGGCGGCAGGGGTCGCGGACGCCGACAATTGGCTCCCCGAGGAACTGCGCGCCAGGATTTTCTATCTGGCTGAGTTTACCAGGCACCACAGCAGCCGGGTACTGGCCGGCAAGGGCACGGTCGAACCGCTTCTCGAGATCAACACGGCCGTGCTGCGTGGCCTGCGCCCGGGCGGAGCCGCCTCATGAGCGGGTTGGTACTGAAACTCGCCCCAAAGGAACGGGTGCTGATCAACGGCGTGGTGATCGAAAACGGGGACCGTCGCGGCCGGTTTTCGATCATGACGCCCGGAGCTCATGTTCTGCGTTTGCGAGACGCGATTCGCCCCGATGAGGCCAGTACTCCGGTACGGCGTGTCTGCTATGCCGCGCAGCTCGTGCTGTCGGGCGATCTGGACCCGGACGCCGCTCGGCTGCAGCTGTTGCGCCGGGTAGAGGAACTGAGCCAGGTGTTCACAGACCCTGACAGCCGAAACATCCTGGCACAGGCGACCAGCGCATTGACCAGCGGCCAGTACTACCGGTGCCTCAAGTCGTTGCGGTCGCTGTTGCCGCGCGAGGAGAGGCTGCTGGCCTATCGGCAATGAGTTTCCAGCCAGTCATTCCCGCCACCGGACTTGTCGGCTGGCATTTTCTGAAAAGGACCTACGACGCCCAGCTGGAGGTTTTTTCCGGCACGCCACAAAACGAAAGGGACACCCGGTATTTCCTGGACAATATCGGCAAGGTGAAAACGGCCGAGAGCCTGGTGTCCGACCGGCGGTTGTTGCGGGTGGCCCTGACGGCCTTCGGGTTGGAGGACGACTTGGCCAACACATATTTCATCCGCAGGGTGTTGCAGGACGGTTTCAGTGCGCAGGATGCGTTGTCCAGCCGTCTGTCGGACAAGCGGTACAAGCAGTTGGCATCGGCTTTCGGGTTTGGCCCCGGCGAGGTCGTAAAGACGGGGCAGGCGAGTGAAATGGCGCAGATCGCACACAGAAATCTGGTTTCGCGGTTCGAGGTTGCGGTCGGTCAGACCGATGAGGCGATGCGGATCGCGCTCTTTGCGAGACGTACCCTGACCGACCTGGCCCGCAAGAACGGCGGTGAAAATGCGAAATGGTTCGAACTGATGAGCCTGCCGCCCCTGCGCGACCTGATGGAAACGGCGTTGGGGCTGCCCAAAGCCTTCGCCCAACTCGATATCGACAAGCAACTGGAGATGTTCAGGGACAAGCTGGCGCGACAGACCGGTTCTCCGGACATATCTCAATTCCAGCTGCCGGAGGCGGTCGACCGTTTGATGACCACTTTCTTTGCCAGGGCACAGGCACCGCCGTCTTCACTATCCAGTGTCTCGGCCCGCACTGCGTTGCAATTGCTGCAATACAAATAGAGCGTTTCAGGCGTGGCAGGCTCAGGCCTGTTTCACCGCTCGCGCCAGCCGAACTGCGGGGTGCCACCTGCCGCCCCGGCGCACCTGCCGTATCAACTGCGACAAGGGCCGGGATCCGGTCTATCCTGCGTTTCTGACCTCGCCTGCCGAAGGCTTGGCAAGAGACGCGCCATCCATCGGTGTTCGGATCGCGTAGCATGCCACCGGGCGCGAGACATTGTGCAGCCTGACCTGGCCAAGTGGAGCAGCATCGGAAAGAACCGGCTGGATTTCCTGCGATGCCACGATCCGGTGACCATTGCTTTTGCCATAGTCGCCAAGGCGCGCGGCAATGTTCGCAGCTTGTCCAATGACCGTGAAATCCAGTCGCTCGCGCGAACCTACATTCCCGTAGGTGACTCTTCCGTAGGACAAACCGATCGCACAATCGCAATGCGTATCTTCCGCCGAGGCGCGAAGTTCAGCCAGCCGTTCAACAATATCCTTGGCCGAGCGCAGTGCGTTGGCTTGCGCCGCCGTGGCGTCGTCGCCTGCGGGAAACACCGCCAACACGGCGTCTCCGATGAACTTCAGAACTTCTCCGCCATTTTCGTTTACGATCTCGGAAACGGTTTCAAAGAACCCGTTGAGCAACGAGAGATAGGCATTCCGGCCAAGGCTTTCTTCAAGAGCCGTGGAATTGCGCAGGTCGCAGAACATGATCGCCGCATCGATTTCATCCCCGTCGCCGCGCCGGATCTCGCCACCCAGGACCCGCGCGCCCGTTCGTTTGCCGAGATATGTTTCCAGAAGTGTCTGTGCGTTCTCACGCTGCACGAAAACCTCGTAATACCGGCCGATGATGGCGGAGCATTCGAAAATCAGCCCGAGATTTGCCGTCGTGAATCCGTCGGGGTGATCGCAAGTCAGTGTCAGGACATTGGTGCGCCCGTCCGAAAAGGGCATCGGCATCGCGACATAGTCGGTTGCGCCCTTGGCCCGAAGATCTTCCATGATTGGAAAACTGTCTTCCAGACGGCTATCGGTCAACCGCTGCCGCACGCCTCCCAGTCCGTTCGAGACGTGGCGCAGCGGGCTGTTGGTATAGGCGGGGTGGTCATAGATTTCGTAGGTCGGTGCGAAAGTCGAAATCTCTGCCGCGCCCTTTTCCCAGATGTAGTGTTTTCCGGCAATCAGCGGATGCAGCGACCAGACCAGGATGCCCAGGCGTTGGACGGCGATCCCGTGTTCCAGCATTTTTTCGGCCAGCGCCCGTGTGAAGTCCTCGGGTGTCTTGATTCCCGAGGCCTCGCGCAACAGCCAATCGATCAGCGGGCCGCTGATGTTGCCGTCATCGCCCTTGCGCAGCTTGTTTTCACCAAGGTCGATCCGCGTATGGGCATTGGGCATGAAGCCTACATGGCCCTGTATGCCGATACTCTCGGGCAGGGCTGTCTCATAAGTCCAGACCGCGTTGGTGATCCGTTCCTCTCCTAAAAGGACATCGTGATATGTGGCGGTTCCCTTGAAGGGGCAGAAGGTCTGCAGCTCTGTCGGATCGCTGAGATCGACCCGCACGTCTTCGCGGGGAAAATAGATCGTGGGCGGCAGGCGGGTTTCGTACATGACCTTGGCGCGTGAACTTTCGGCCAGAAGCGTGTCGCCGCGATAGATCGCGACACGGCCCTTGAGGGGCTCGATGTCGATGCCATACCCTTTGGACTGCGGAGTAGCGTGAACGTTCATGTACGGCCTCCTTTCAGGAGATCTTTTAAGGATGGTCTGTTTCGCCCGGTTTCCAAGAGGCGGCGCGAGGATTTTACCAGATGAGAGTTGGAATGACTGGATTGAAGATAATGGGGGTGGCTCTGGGCCTGGTGCTTTCGGGTGCTGCCATGGCGGATACGTCGAAACGGCCCAACCGCAGCGAGTGCATCTGCATGGCTGTTTGCCAGACCCGCGCCAACGGCGGACGTCTGGTCACGCGCCCCGGAAAGGGGTGCACGAACATCCACGAAGAACTGATATACGACAACATGGCACGGTGCGCGTGCCAACCTCTCACGCGGCCGGTGAAACGACCGGAGGTCGGGGGCCGCCAATCCCCCAACCACTGACGCTCAGATCATCCGGATGACATCCTTGTCGATGGCCAGCATGTAACCCTTGCGGGCCACGTTCCTGACCAGCAATTCGCTGACCATCTGGTTGCCCAGCGTATCGCGCAACCTCTTGATCCGGGTGGCGCCGGCGGCCTCTTCGCATTCCGAGGCCTCCTTGCCGGATACCATCGCCTCGATTTCAGCGCCTGACAGGATTTCGTCATCAAGGCGTGATTCCGCCAGCACTGAAAGCGTCTCCATTGCGGCGGGCGTCAGCTTGAAATCCATGTTGTTGAGATAGACGGTGTTCTCTTCTCGGCTGATCAACAACGAGGTCACCTGTATGCCCGTGCGCTCGATCTGCGCCATGCGCCGGTTCAGGGCGGCCAGCATCACCAGAAAGACAAGCGCGGCGATCAGCATGGCGCTGGCAAAGATCAGCAGCACGAATATCACCATGCGATAGCTTGCCAGCGTGTCGGCAAAGGCGGTGCCCGACTGCGCCAGGATTTCGAGCAGCCGGATCTCGGCCTGCGAGGTCAGGTCGCTCTCGACGAACAACCGCTCGACCCTTGCGTTGAAGGCATTGGCATCCGGCAGGGTCCAGAACAGCAAAGCCGCGGCGGTCACCAGAATGATGACGATGGCTGCTATTCCTACTCCGACCAGCCGCGCGCCCGAGCGCCGGGCATCAGAAACGGAGATAGTATTTTCCGGCATTCGCCTTCCTTTTCTCCAACCCCTCCGGCCCGAAGACCGAGATCACGTTCAGCAGCGTCCAGCCTGCCGATTTCAGCCGCCCGGCCACTTCACCCTTCGCTTCGCCGGGCGAGCAGCTGGACACCTCCATGACGCCATAATGCAGGCGCAGGGGCGAATCCCTCTTGGCCTTGTATTCGGCATAGCACTGCGCTGCCGCAACTGCGGGTGACAGGGTTATCAGGGTCGTCAGGACCAAGGAAGCAAGGATCTGTTTCATGGGCCACATCCTGCGCAGGGATGAGGGGATATTCAATAACAGTGGGGGTTTGAGGCGGCTGATATCCGATAACACGCCGTCGATATTGCTTGTCGGGAAGGGCGACGGACAGTGTGGGTTCATGTTCGACGCGGTCCGCTGAGGGATCGCAAACGCACTCGAAAGGATCCGCACCATGCATCGCAAATTCATTGCTCTCATCGTATCGACCGCGATCATCGTCACCGGAGTCTCCGCCTCACAGGCAAGGGCCGCCGATGCGAAGGATCTGCTGGGCGGTCTTGCGGCCATCGCCCTCATCGGTGCCGCGGTTCATCAATACAACAAGAACAGGGAACGCGAACGGGACCAATACGTAACCCGGCGCTACGAGCCTCCGCGCCCGCAGCATGTCCGCCCGCATTCCGGGCCGCATCACGTTCGCCCCTTGCCGGCCCGCGTGGCGCGGTATGACCTGCCCCAAAGGTGCCTGCGCCATTATGAAGGCTATCCCGGCAAGCACCCGCTTCTGGGGCCGAAATGCCTGAAGAAGCACTACAAGCACGCAGGCAGCCTGCCGCAGTCCTGCAAGGTGGGGTTCTGGAACGGCTCCAAGGTGCGCCACGCCTATGAACCGCGCTGCCTGCGGCAGAAGGGATACCGGGTCGTCTACAACTATTGAAAGTCGAGCAGAAGCGGCACCGGACAAGCGTGCCGCGGGGGAGGGTCGCCCGAGGCGCCCTCTCTTTTTTCTTGCCTGTCGGGCGCAAACGCGGTTTTGCATGGGCATGACTGCACCGAACTACGAACTGGAACAGGCGCTGCGCGCGCAAGGGTATCTCAGAGTCGCCGGGGTCGACGAGGTGGGGCGCGGGCCCCTGGCCGGTCCGGTTGTGGCCGCGGCCGTGATTCTGAACCCTGAGGACATCCCCGCAGGGCTGAACGATTCCAAGAAACTCACGGCAAAGCGGCGGGAAGCCCTGAACCAGATCCTCTTGGAACGGGCCGAGGTGTCAGTTGCCGAGGCCAGCGTCGAAGAGATCGACAAGCTCAACATCCTGCGCGCCTCGCACCTGGCGATGGAACGGGCCGTGGCGGCGATGGATCCGGTGCCGGACTACCTGTTGATCGACGGGAATCTGATTCCCGCCGGGTTGTCGCTGCCGGCTCAGGCGGTGGTCAAGGGCGACGCCAAATCGGTCTCGATCGCGGCCGCTTCGATCGTCGCCAAGATCCGGCGGGATCGGGTGATGGTGGATTTGGCGCAACAGCATCCGGGTTACGGATGGGAAACCAACGCCGGATATCCGTCAAAACAGCATCGCGAGGCACTGCAAAATTTGGGCGTGACCCCACATCATAGGCGTTCGTTCAAGCCCGTCCACAATATCTTGTATCAAGAGTAAATCGTAAGCCGCTGATTCAAAAAAGAAATTGACCGCGAATCCGGTTTGACTCATCCTTGTCTCAACCAAATGAGCGCAAAAGCGCCGTGGAAATTGAGGCAGAGAAATGACGACGACCAAGACAAAGGGCGCATCCGCGCTCCCTTTAAACACGATTCTTTCCGGCGACTGCATCGAGGTGATGAACGGTCTGCCCGAGGCGTCCGTGGACCTGATCTTTGCGGACCCGCCCTACAATCTGCAGCTCAAGGGGCAGCTGCATCGCCCCGACAACAGCCGGGTGGACGCGGTTGACGACCACTGGGACCAGTTTTCCAGCTTTGCCGCCTATGACAAGTTCACCCGCGACTGGCTGAAAGCGGCGCATCGGCTTCTCAAGCCCAACGGCGCAATCTGGGTGATCGGCTCGTATCACAACATCTTCCGCGTGGGCTCGGCCCTGCAGGATGCCGGCTACTGGATCCTGAACGATGTCGTTTGGCGCAAGTCGAACCCGATGCCGAATTTCCGCGGCAAGCGGTTCACCAACGCGCATGAAACGATGATCTGGGCCTCGAAGGCCGAGGGGGCGAAATACACCTTCAACTACGAGGCGCTCAAGGCGCTGAACGAAGGCGTGCAGATGCGCAGCGACTGGGTGCTGCCGATCTGCACCGGGCATGAACGGCTCAAGGACGAAAACGGCGACAAGGCGCACCCGACGCAAAAGCCCGAGGCGCTGCTGCACCGCGTCCTGATCGGTTCGACGAATCCGGGCGACGTGGTGCTGGACCCGTTCTTTGGCACCGGCACCACCGGGGCCGTGGCCAAGATGCTGGGACGCGAGTTCATCGGCATCGAGCGCGAGGAAAACTATCGCAAGGTGGCCGAGAAACGCATCGCCAAGGTGCGCAAGTTCGACCGCGAGGCGTTGCAGGTGTCGGCCTCGAAGCGGGCCGAGCCGCGCATTCCGTTCGGTCAACTGGTCGAACGCGGCATGCTGCGCCCGGGCGAGGAGCTGTATTCGATGAACCGCCGTCACAAGGCCAAGGTGCGGGCCGACGGCACGCTGGTCGGCGACAACATCAAGGGCTCGATCCACCAGGTCGGCGCCCATCTGGAAAACGCGCCCTCCTGCAACGGCTGGACATACTGGTGCTTCAAGCGCGACGGCAAGACCGTGCCGATCGACGTATTGCGTCAGCAGATCCGGGCCGAGATGCACAACTGACCCCGATGAACACCGCCGGTGCCTGTGGCCTGACACATGGCACTACCACCTTGCCCCGCCGACACCGGCGGGGTCTTTTCCTTTTGGGCATGGGGTGCTTGGATAGCCCGCAGAGCCCCACCCCAGTTCCGATACGAGGAAGCAAGAGGCATGACCGACACCAGCCCGAGCCGATCGAGGTTCCAGCGGTTCTTCATCACGCAGCCGGAGGCGTTCGATCTGGACAACAAATACACCGAAGCCGCGCTGGAGCGGCACAAGCGGGAAGGGCTGGAACTGGCGGTTCGGGCGCGCTGGATCGCGATGGCGCTGACCGCGCCGCTTCTGGTGTTTCTGAACCCGAACTGGGACGTTCTTTACTACCATTTCATTCTGGCGCTGATCGCCGCAAACGGCTGGTTCATCCGGCGGGCGGGCCGGGTCGGGCAGTCGCGGGCCGAACTGTTCCTGATCTTCCTGGATCTGCTCATCATGACCGTCGGAATGGTCGTTCCCAACCCGTTCAGCGACGACGTGCGGCCCGTGGCGATGCAGTATCGCTTCGACAACTTTCAGTATTTCTTCATCATCCTTGCGGCCGGGACATTGGCCTATTCCTGGCGCACGGTGATCGCCATCGGCTCGTGGACGGCGGGCATGTGGACGGCGGGATGGCTTCTGGCCTGGTGGCTGTCGACGCCGATGCCGGAACTGTCGGCAGCCGCGGCGGCGGCTTTTGCCGGCTATCCGGCCGTTGCCGAGATGCTTGACCCCAACAGCTTCATGATCCCGATGCGCCTGCAAGAGGTGATCGTGTTCATGATGGTCGCGGTCACCCTGGGGGTGTCGATGCGCAGGCTCAACCGCCTGCTGATGACCAACGCGGGGCTCGAGCGTGAGCGGGCCAACCTGTCGCGTTACTTTTCGCCGAACGTGGTGGAGGAACTCAGCCAGAATGACGAGCCGCTGAAACAGGTGCGCCAGGAAAACATCGCCGTCCTGTTCATCGACATCGTGGGCTTTACCAAATACGCCGCCGGGTGCGATCCCTATGAGGTGATCGAGGTTCTGCGCAGTTTCCACGCACGCATGGAAAGCGAGGTGTTTCGCCACCACGGCACGCTCGACAAGTATCTGGGCGACGGGCTGATGGCCACCTTCGGCACGCCGGTGGCGGGCGAGCGGGATGCCACCAACGCCCTGGCCTGCGCCCGATCCATGGTCAAGGTCATCGACGATTGGAACCGCGAGCGTCAGCGGGCGGGCGAGCCGCAGATCAAGGTTGGCATCGGCCTGCATTACGGCCCGGTGGTACTGGGCGACATCGGGGCGAACCGGCTGGAATTCGCGGTGATCGGCAACGCGGTGAACGTGGCTGCCAAGCTCGAAGCCCTGACCCGGGACTACGGCGTGCGGATCATCATGAGCGACGAACTGCGCAGTCAGGTGCTGCGCGAGACGGGGGCCGACCCCGACCTGCTGTCAGGCTTCGAACTGAAAGAAGATCAAGAGATCCGGGGCATCGGCCAACGCATGAACATCTGGACGATGTGAAGGGCGTTTCTACCGCGGCATGGGGTTTCGCGCCTTGTTGTAGGGCTTCCAATCGGTGATCTCGGGGTAATACTGTCGCCGCCACGCCCGGACTCGCGGGTTCATCACGCGCCGCCACAGCGGCGGGATCATCGCCGCAATCGTCATCACCGGATAGCCATAGGGCAGTTGCGGCGCGGCCTCTTCATCGTGGTTCTGCAACAGCGGAAAGCGGCGGTCGGGCTTGTAATGGTGGTCCGAATGGCGCTGCAGGTTGATGAGCAGCCAGTTCGACGCCTTGTGCGCCGCGTTCCACGAATGGCGCGGGTGTACATGCTCGTACTTGCCGTCGCCCAGGTGCTTTCGCGTCAGTCCGTAGTGTTCGACGTAGTTGACCAGCTCCAGCTGCCAGATCGCCGTCCCGGCCTGGATCAGGAACAGCGCCAGCCCGCTCCAGCCGCCGATGATGAAGGCCAGCGACAGCATCCCGCCCTGTAGCGCCCAGTACCGCCAGAAGGGGTTTGACAGGTCGGTCCAGGGCAGATCCTTGCGGGCCAGCTTCTGTCGTTCCGCGCGGAAGGCCGACAACAGGCTCTGGCGCAGGACTCGCGGGTAGAAACGGTGAAAGCCCTCGTTGTAGCGCGCCGTTACCGGGTCGCGCGGCGTGCCGACATAGCGGTGATGCACCAGCAGGTGTTCCGAGCGGAAATGCGAATACAGCACCATCGCCAGCAGGATGTCGCCCAGCCAGCGTTCGAACCGCCCCTTCTGGTGCATCAGTTCATGGCTGTAGTTGATGCCGATCGTGCCGGTCAGGATGCCGACGCCAAAGAACAGCGCGACGCGTTCGATGCTGTCCAGATGCCCGGCGCGGGTTGCATACCAGATCAGGCCATAGAGGGTCAGGAACTGGACCGGCACCCAAGCCTTGGTCAGCAGGATGTACCAGCGCAGGTCATCATCCGGCGTGTCCGGGTCTGCGTTCTCCAGGTTCAGCCCGGTCAGGCGGTCAAGAACCGCAAAGACCCACCATGTCGAAACCGGCACCAGCAGCAGCCACCAGCCGCCCAGACTGGCGGTTACCCAGATCAGCGGCACCAGCAGGAAGGAAATCCAGAAAGGCAGGGCGGATTGCCAGCGAGACAGGGTTTCGGGCGCGATCATCTTGGTCATCCATCTCTGTTGGCGCGGATCATAAACCCGCATCGCCAAGCTGCCCAGCAGTCTATTGGCCGCGCCAGAGGCCGTAGGCCTTGCGCATGACCGTGGGCAGATCCGAGGGGCGAAATTCGTGCTTGCCGACAACGTGCAGATCCGCGGGCTGAAAGTCGGCGGGCAGCGTGGCGGCGTGCGCTTTCAGGATCAGGTGGAAATGGGTGAAGGTGTGGCGCACCTCGCCCGGCAAAGGCCGCCAATCGGCTTCGAACGGGGGCGCCTCGCACGGAGAGTCGTTCCATTCGGACCCCGGCCAGCCCAGCATGCCGCCCAGTAGCCCCTTGTCCGGCCGGCGCTCCAGCAGCCAGGCCCCGTCTGCGCGCCTTGCCAGATAGACATGGCCGAACCGCGTGGGCTTGGGTTTCTTCGGGCTTTTCTTCGGCAGGTCCGCGGCCGTGCCGGAAACCCGCGCGCGGCAGGCCTCGCGAAGGGGGCATATGCCGCAGGCCGGGGATTTCGGCGTGCAGATCGTGGCGCCCAGATCCATCACCGCCTGGGCATAGTCTCCGGGCCGGACTGCGGGTGTCAGGGCCGCGGCCCTCTCTTTCAGCACCGGCTTCGAGCCGGGCAGCGGCTCGTGGATGTCGAACAGGCGCGCCATGACCCTTTCGACATTGCCATCCATCACGGTCTCGGGCCGGTCAAAGGCAATGGCGGCAATGGCGGCAGCGGTATAGGGGCCGATGCCGGGCAACTTCAACAGCGCGTCGTGCGTGCCGGGAAACCGGCCGTTGAACTCCTCCACGACGACCCGCGCGCATTTCAGCAGGTTGCGGGCGCGGGCATAATAGCCAAGGCCGGCCCATTCCCCCATGACCTGCTGATCCGGCGCGGCGGCCAGCGCCTCGACCGTCGGCCAGCGTGCAAGAAAGCGGTGGAAATAGTCGCGCACCGCCGCGACCGTGGTCTGCTGCAACATGATCTCTGACAGCCAGACGTGGTAGGGATCAGGCCGCACCCCGGCGGCCCGCTCGACCGGCCCGACCCGCCACGGAAGGTCGCGGGCATGGCGGTCGTACCACTCCAGCAGAGCATGGCTCACTTCAAGGTCGATACTGTCACGCAAGTTTTATCCCCCGGCCCGTCGGGTTTCGCTAGCACCCGCAATCTGCCTCACTACAATAGCCGCACAGGAGTCGGAAACCAGATGCCGTCCAGACAATCAACCACGCGCGGGTTCAAGCGGACCGCGACATTGCTGAATGACCAGATCCGCCGGGCAGGGGAAAGCCGGGGCTTTGCCGTGTCGCGGGTGCTGACCCATTGGGCCGAGATCGTGGGGCAGGACATCGCCGCCATCGCCCGACCGGTGAAGGTGGGATATGGAAAGGACGGGTTCGGGGCCACGCTGACCGTGCTGACGACCGGGCCGCAGGCGCCGATGCTGGAAATGCAGAGGGAGCAGCTGCGCGCCAGGGTGAACGCAGCCTATGGCTACAACGCGATCAGCCGGATCCGCATCACCCAGACCGCGCCGACGGGGTTTGCCGAGGGGCAGGCCCAGTTCACGCACAAGGCCGAACCTGCGAAAACCGCCCCGGCGCCCGAGATTGTCGCGGAGGCCAGCAAGGCGGCGAGCGAGGTGCATGATGGTGATCTGCGCGCCGCTCTTGAACGTCTGGGTCGCAACGTATTATCCAAGAAAAAACGCTGAGAAAGGGCAAAAATGAGCCGAAATTCAACCGTGACCCTGGCGGTCGTCGTCGTGGCCGCCGTGGCCGCCGGAGCTTATTGGATGACCCGGCCTTCTTCCCCGCCGCCGGCCGCTCCGCAGATCGAAACGGACGAAACCCAGGCGGCAAGCATCGACACGTCTTCGGTTGTCGAAATGGTCCAAGGGGCCGAGGATGCGCCCGTCGAGATCATCGAATACGCCTCTTATACCTGTCCACATTGCGCGGCCTTTCACGAAGGCCCCTACAAGCAGCTCAAGAAGGATTTCATCGACACCGGCAAGGTGAAATTCATCTATCGAGAGGTCTATTTCGACCGCTACGGATTGTGGGCATCCACGATTGCGCGTTGTGCGGGGCCAGAAAAATTCTTTGGGATCACGGAACTGATATTCAAGGGCCAGTCCGAATGGGCGCGTGCTGGAGGGCCCAACGAGATCGTGGAAGAACTGCGCAAGATCGGGCGTCTTGCCGGCATCGACAACGATCAGCTCGAAGCCTGTCTGCAGGATGGGGAAAACGCGCAGACCTTGGTAGCCTGGTATCAGGAAAACGTCGAGAAGCATGAGGTCAACGCGACTCCGACCTTTATCGTGAACGGTAAGATGGTCGAGAACCAGCCCTATGCCGACTTCAAGAAGCTGATCGAAGCGGAACTGGGGAACTGATGACGGCACCTCTCGCTGGCCTGAAGGTCATCGAACTGGCGCGGATCCTGGCCGGCCCCTGGGCCGGCCAGACCTTTGCGGATCTCGGCGCCGAAGTGATCAAGGTTGAATCGCCCGCGGGCGACGACACGCGGGCATGGGGCCCGCCATTCATCACACGGGACGAGGACGTTTCCGCTGCCTATTATCATTCCGCGAACCGGGGCAAGGCCTCGGTCACAGTGGATTTTTCGACACCCGAGGGGCAGGCGCGGGTGCGCGAGCTGGTGGCGGATGCCGATATCCTGATCGAGAATTTCAAGGTCGGAGGGCTCAGGAAATACGGGCTGGACTATGACAGCCTGAAAGAGCTCAACCCCCGCCTGATCTATTGCTCGATCACCGGTTTCGGCCAGACCGGCCCCTACGCGCACCGCGCGGGGTACGATTTCATCATACAGGGTATGTCCGGCCTGATGTCGATTACCGGCGAGCCCGAGGGCCAGCCGCAAAAGGCGGGCGTCGCCATCACTGATGTGTTCACCGGCATCCACGCGGTGGCCGGCGTTCTGGCCGCGCTCTACCAGCGCGAGCGGACCGGGCGCGGGCAGCAGGTCGACATGGCGCTTCTGGATGTGGCCGTGGCGGTCACGGCGAACCAGGCGCTGAACTATCTCAGCACTGGCAAGGTACCCGAACGCATGGGAAATGCGCATGTCAACCTCGCGCCTTACCAGGTGTTCGACTGCGCCGACGGGCATATCATCATCGCCACCGGCAACGACCGCCAGTATCAGCGGCTGTGCCGGGTGCTGGGCCTCGATGACATGGCCGAGGCGCCCGAGTTTCTGCGCAACAAGGACAGGCTGGCCAATCGCCGCGTGCTGATCGCGCGCCTGAACGGGGCGACAGCGCAGTGGGCCAAGGCAGACCTGCTGGCGGCCTGCGAGGCGCAAGGCATCCCCGCCGGGCCGATCAACACGCTCGACGAGGTGATGGCTGACCCGCAGGTCGTGGCGCGCGGCATGCAGATCGAACTGGACGGCGTGCCGGGCGTCCGTTCCCCCTTCGTGTTCTCCGATGCAGATCTGGCCCTGACGCGCCCGGCACCCAAGCTGGGCGAGGACAACTGACCAAAGCGTCCGGCTCAAAACCTGAATCGTTGGGCTTCCCTTGATGGCTGATCTGTGATTCACCCTGCTTGGGAGGATTGATCATGTCAGCACCTTTGCCGGAGGCGCTTCGGGCGCGGTTTCAGAAGTTGATCGAGGAAGGGTTGAGTGGGCGCGCAGCTGCCCTGCGTCTGAAGCTATCTCCCGCCACCGGGGCGCGTTGGAGGCTTGCGATCCGTCAAACACTTCCTGTATGTCGCCGCGAAAGCTTGCGCAGCCTTCATTGATTTCAAAGAGAAAAACAGGCGATATTTCCTCAAATATCTTCGCGGCAGTTGCGCATAAGACTGCGCGTTTTGCCTATAATGCTGCGCTCAGAAAAAATCTTTTCTTACCAAGAAGAAAGGCTCTTTCGCATTAGATTCAAACCACAGTTTTTCGATTCATGGAAGCAGTATCTCTTGTCAGGCCGCTGAATTAGTCAGGCCAGCGGGACGCAGTTCTCTGTGGTGGATTGAGGTCTCTTATCGGTCTTCCGGATTGGGTGGCTGGAAGCTGGCCTGCGCCCCCCCTCCAGCCTCATTCCGCCAGCAACCGGGGCAGCCGGTCGCGGTTCATGCTGAACACCGTCGGCACCCATACCGGATCATCGATCCCGAGGCCCTCGAACCAGCGGAGCAGTAGATTATACTGCATCTGTTCCATCAACTGCCGCTCGGAGCGGATTGAGAACAGGATCTGCAGCAGGCTGGCCCGGATCAGCCGTTCCGGCGGGATCGAGGGGCGGCCGATATCGGTGTAGACCGCCTCGAAGTCGGCATCCAGACTGGTCAGCGCGTCGTTGACCACCTGCCTGATCATGCGGAGAGGTTGCCGCGCGGGGATACGCTCTTCCAATTCGACATAGCTGAAAAGCGATCCGCTCGCTTCGTCCGTCCCGCGCTTCATCAACCCCCGCCGAAATTGTGCTGTGGGTGAATCAAGTTCCTCAGGCCGCGTCGAGAGCCGACTTCTTCAGCAGCCTGTTAGTTTCGCTTTTCCATGGGCGGCGTGGTGCTGAACTCGCCCACGTAAGAGCATTTGTTGCGCGCAAGAATGTAGCCACGACAGATGTTTAGATCGTCGGCGAAGTTGGGATGAATGAGAAATCTTTGGCGGAAGCGAAAATCAATCCGAAGAAGGTCGCGAGTGGCCGAAAGAGCTTAGTTGTTAGGGTTTGAAGAATTTAGCGAGCGGATGGCCATTCTCTTCAAGCCACCGCTGATGTTCAGAGAAGGCGCCCGCGTTCTCGCGCTGCCATTCTTTTGCTCTTTCGGTCTTCAGTTCAAGCAACTCATCAACGCGAAGAGCGAGCTCTTCTCGCGGCGCAAATTCTTCAATCAGCGCGATGAGGTCAGATCTGCTGAGATGTTGAAGCTTCTTCGACATAAAATGAGTATAGAGCAGAGGCGTAGGTCACGCCAAGCGGACGCAGCGAAACTTGGTCGACTGAAAAGGGCTTGGTTACGCTACGCCGCCCATTTGAAACCAAAAATCAAAGCTTTCCGCTGTGCTGCGAAATTAGAATTGTCGCAATATCAACGCGTTGCATTCTGATGGAGCCACGTTTGTTTGCTCCGATTTATGCCGCAACTTATACTGATTTCATGGACAAGGACGAACGCGATAAGCTGCTGGAGGCTCTTAGCAACCCCGGGCCGGACGAGAAAACTTTCTTTGCGAAGCAGCGGACACTTGGTGTTGGCGTCGGTCTCGATGAGGACGGCAAGATAGTCCATCTGAAGGGGCTGGTTTTCATAGATTTTGAAGCATCGTCCCTTAGCCCACGATCCTGGCCGGTCGAAGTTGGAATTGCCTGGCTCGATGGCAACCGGGTTTTTGTTGAAAGCAAGCTGATCAAGCCGGATCCGAGTTGGCCTGAAGAAGACTGGAATCCAGAGAGCGAAACGGTTCACAACATCCCGCGCATTGACTTAGACGAGGCTGAGCCGGCGGAAGAAGTGGCGCAATGGCTTCGAGCTATCACGATCGGACGGACCCTTGTCTCTGATGCCCCCGAATTCGATCAGCGCTGGCTTGATAGGCTAATGAGCACAATAGAAGAGCCGCCGCATATGCAGGTCGACGACTTTGACCGGATTCTTTGGATCGCTTTCTCGCACGAGGATGGCATCGTTGCACCGGGGCGTTTGCATCACGCATACAAGAGTCGCATGAACAGGAAGGTCATACACCGCGCTGGCCAGGATGCGGCGAACCTGGCTTATGCGTATCGAGCGGGACTGCCCGAAAAGAAGGGCGTGGGGCCAGACTTCGTTGAATCCATGCCCGAAGAGGAATTGAAGCTTTCGGAGGGTGGTGGTGAAGAAAATGAATGACGAAAAGGTGCTTCTGAAGCGCCTTCTCAAACAGCGTCAGGACGGCGAGTTTGTCGGTTTCGAAGAAGGGTGGGGACAGACTCAGGCCATGTTCGCTCGAAAGGCGGGCTCAATGAATAGATGTCAACGGCGGTACGATTTCCGGCCACGGGGCGGCGCAAAACCCCTTTTGGGGTTGCCGCCGTCACGCCTGCACCACCGGATAGAAGGGCGCGCCCCAGTCCTGCTCGGGGGCGTCCATCATCAGGTCGATGAACACCGGCACCAGAAAGGCCAGAATGGCGGTGCCGTCGCGCATCTGGTCGCGGTTCACGCCGCTGTTCCAGGTGGCGCCGCCGTGAATCAACTGGTTGCGCAGAACATACAGCCGGTCGAATAGCATCGACAGGATGGTCAGCGTGTCCCTGGCCTTGAGCGCCTCGGCAAAGCGGCGTTTCGAGGTGGCGAAACGGTCCTGCCAGTCGTCAAAGCCCTCGATCCCGTTGAAATGGTGCCAGAAGGGGCCAAAGACGAACCGGTTTTGCAGGAACATGCGGATGGGGCCGGGAAACCCGGTCCAGACGGCATCGTAGATGCGGTGGCTGTGGTCCAGCGCCACGACCTTCTGCAGGTAGCTGCGGAACAGATCCTTTTCACCCGCCAGATCCTGCTCGGCCGCATAGGCGGCGTTGAAGGCGATCCAGTAGAACAGGAAGGCGGCGTCGGGGTCCTCGGTTTCGCGCTCGGCCCGGCCCAGCCAGCTGATGGCGCGGTGGATGCGCAGGCCGAAGTCAGACGGGAAGCCGTCGCGGATCGCGCGTTGACGGGTTTTCAATCGGTCGAAATCTGACATGCGGGAATATCCTCAATGCGTTTCAACTCAGACTGGCAATTCTCGATAGCGGGTGCAATATTTGCTGTACACCGGGCAAGCAAAAACCGGGGCGGTGCAGAGCATGTCATTCGAAAAGGCAAAGGATCTGTTGCGGTTGGCGGACATGGCCGCCGCACGTCATCGCGGGGTCAGCCTGCGCGAGATCGAGGAGGCGTTCGGCGTCACCCGACGCACCGCGCAGCGGATGACCCAGGCCTTGCACGAGGCCTTCCCCCATTCCGTCAACGTGATCGAGGATCCCGACCGCACGCGCCGCTGGGTGCTCAAACCCAACCGCCTGTCGTCACTGGCGCTGAACGGCGCCGATGAGCTCGAGGCGCTGGAGGTGGCGCTGGCGCGGCTGGACGACCCGGCCGACCTGCGGCAAAGGCGAGCGCTGACCGGCCTGCGGGAACGGCTGCTGGCCGCGATCCCTTCGGCCAGCGCGCGACGGGTAGAAGCCGATGCCGAAGCGCTGCTGGAAGCCTATGGCATGGCGGCCCGGCCCGGCCCTGTGGCCCGGATCGAAGCCGGGATCGTGGATGCGATTTCCGAGGCACTGCGGGGGCCGCACCGGCTGTGGATCCGTTACACGGGCACGCGGCGCCTGCTGGAACCCTACGGCATCCTGCTGGGCGCGCGGCGCTACCTGGTGGCGCGCCAGCCCGACAAGGATGCCCGGCTGCGCCATTTCCGGCTGGACCGGATCGAGGAGGCCACCGCGACCGACGAGTGGTTCGCCCGCGACGAAGGCTTCAACCTGGCCGATCACGCCGCCCGTGCCTTCGGCTCGTACCATGACGACGGCCAGTATGGCGAGGTGATCTGGCGCTTTGCCCCCGACGCGGCCGAGCGTGCGGCCTCGTGGCAGTTCCACCCCGGCCAGACCACGCGGTTGCTGGAGGACGGGCGGCTCGAGGTGCGCTTTCACGCGGGCGGCTGGCTCGAGATGGCCTGGCACCTGTATCAATGGGGCGATTCGGTCGAGGTGGTGGCGCCCGAGGCGCTGGCTCGGCTGGTCCACCCGGCCCGGCGCGGCGATTTTGACGCACTTCCCTGATCATGTTTCATCTTTGTTCCGGATTTCCAGTATTTTTTCGCGGCAGGCGTCACCCCCTGCGACAGGTTTTGACACCCCCCGATGTCACATCGGAATGCGGCGGCGGTGCATTTTGTCGCTGCGACGTGTTTTGACGAGGAAGACTTGATGGCCGATTTTCGTTTCATCCACAGCTCGGACCTGCATCTTGGCAAAGGGTTCGGCTCCATGCCTGAGGACCTGCGCGGCCGCCTGATCGAGGCGCGGTTCGAGGTGATTGGCCGCCTGGCCCAGGCGGCGCGGGACCACGGCGCCAGCCACGTGCTGATCGCCGGCGACCTCTTCGACACCACCGGCCCGTCGGCGCAGGTCCGCCGTCAGGCCGCCACCGCGATGAGCGCGGCAAGCGACGTGATCTGGTGGATCATCCCGGGCAACCACGACTCGTTGCAGGGCGAGGAATTGTGGGCAGCCTTTGAGGACGAATGCTCCACAAACGTGCGCCTGCTGCGCAGCCCCGAGCCCGTCGAGATGTCCCAAGGCGTGTTCCTGCTGCCCGCGCCGTTGCCGCGTCAGTTTCCGGGCACGGACCTGACCGCGTGGATGGCCGGGGCCGAAACGCCCGAGGGGGCGCTGCGGATCGGGCTCGCGCATGGCGGGGTGGTGTCCTTCGGCGAGGATTTTGACGGCTCCGCCCTGATCCCGCCGGACCGCGCCCGCACCGCGCGGCTGGACTATCTGGCCCTGGGCGACTGGCACGGCCAGCTGACCATCGGCGAGCGCACCTGCTACAGCGGCACGCCGGAACGGGACCGGTTCAAACATGGCGGCCGAGGGCAGTGCCTTGCGGTAACGATCGACGGCCCCGGCGCGATGCCGCAGATCACCCCGGTTCAGACCGGCCGCTTCGACTGGCGCGCACCCGAGCTGATGCTGAGCCCGGGCATGGATCTGGGCGCCGAGCTGGACCGGCTGCTGCCGTCCGACCGGGCGGCGCGGCGCGACGTGCTGGTGCAGCTGCGCGCCGCCGGCTATCTGCGCATGACCGAACGCGCCGCCTTCGAGGACGCCGTGCGCCGGGCCGCGCCCGATTTTGCCCTGTTCGATCTGCGCGACGACGAGCTGGCCACCGAATACGAGGCCGACGATCTGGACCTGATCGCCGCGGGCGGCGCACTGCGAACAGCGGCCGAGGAGTTGCGGGCCGAGGCACAGGGGTCCGAGGTTTCGGCCGAGGACCGGCGCGTGGCGCAGGCGGCGCTGAACCGCCTGTGGTCGCTGGTGCGGGAGGGCTGAGCGATGCAGATCACCTCGGTCACCCTGAAAAACGTGCGCCGGTTCGTGGACCCGGTCCGCATCGACGGGTTCGGCCCCGGCCTGAACGTGCTGGTGGCGCCGAACGAGCATGGCAAATCCACCTTCTTCGAGGCGCTGCACGCGGCGTTCTTCGTCAGCCACCGATCGTTCGACAAGACGGTCAAGGCGCTGGTGCCCCGTGTGGGCGGCGACCCCGAGGTCACGGTCAGTTTCGAGGCCGACGGCGCGCAGTGGAAGCTGATGAAATGCTGGAGCTCCAGCGCCGGGCGCAAGGATGCGAAACTGTGGCGCGACGGTGTTCTGGTCGCCCAGAAAGCCGAGGCCGACGCGATGCTGTCGGGGCTGCTGAAACCGCCCTCGGATGGCGGCCCGGCGGGGCTTCTGTGGGTGCGGCAGGGGGTTGTCGGGCTGGACAGCGGCGGCGAGGAACAGCAGGCGCGGCGCGACATCATGACCTCGGTCGCGGGCGAGGTCGAGGCGATGACCGGCGGGCGGCGGATGGAAGCCGCGCTGGCAAACTGCGCCGCGTTCTTGGGTCAGCACCTGACCGGCACCGGCAGGCCGAAAAGGAATGGCGGGCTGGATCAGGCCACGACCGAGGTCGAGGCGCTGACCGAACGTCGCGACCAGCTGCAGGCCGACATGCGCGCCCTGCAACAGGATCTGGAGCGTCGCCGCCAGGTGCGGCGCGAGCTGGCCGAGCTGGACGCGCCCGAAGCCCATCACGAGCGCGCCAAAGCGCTTGAGGAGGCCCGAGAGACTCTTGAGGCCGCGCGTGCGCATGACCGCAAAGTGAAGGATGGAGAAAACGAGATCGCCCGGTTGTCGGCGCAGTTGGACTCCTGCGATGCCCAAATCGAGGCGCTGGACGGCATCCTCACCGAGGCCAGATCCGCCCATGAAGCCGTGGAAAAGGCCAAGGCGATCGTTGATGAGCGCACCGGCCAGAATGACGAGGCGCAAAAGCGACTCGAGAGGGCGAAGAAGGTCCATGACACGGCCCGCAAGGCGGTCGAAAGGGCGGCATCCGATCTGCGGCGGGCCATGCGGGCGAAAGAGGCCGCAGCCTCGGCCACCCGACGCACCGAACTCAAGGAGCGTATCGCACAGGCCGAGAAGCTGGGCGTGCGCATCGCAGAGCTGCGCAAGCAGGTGGGCGGCGAAATCGCTCCGGAAACGCTGGGCAAGCTGGAAGAGCTGGCCCGTGACCTGAGCATCGCGAGGAAGAGCCACGAGAACGCGGCGGCGGCCTTCAGCGTCACCTATTGCGCCGGCGGCGAAGGCCGGATCACCAGCGAAGGCCAGCCGGTGGAGGGCGGCAGGCGGCATCCGGTCCTGACCGGGGCAACGCTGGATCTTGACGGAATCGGGCGGCTTGAGATCAGTGCGGCGCAGGCGGATGACGGCGCGGTGGCCGAGGCCGAAGCCGCGCTGCGAACCGCGCTGGCCGAGGCCGGAATGGACAACGTTGCCGCGGCACGAGAGTCCCTGACTCGGCGTCGCGGGATCGAAACGCAACTCCGGCAGGCCGAGGCCGACCTCAGGGCGCTGGCCCCGCACGGACTGGATGCCCTGCGCACCGAGCATGATGCGCTGCCCGAGCCGGTGGAGACCGAAGGAGACGTGCCGGACGTGGCACAGGCCGAAGCCGCCGAAATGGCGGCCCAGGACACGTTGGCAGAAGCCTCTGAAGCGCTTGAGGCCGCGCGATCGGCGGCGGATGCGACCAAGGACAGCCTGACCCGCGCCGAGGTCGACATGGCCAATGCCGAAAACCGAGCCATGAGGGCGCAGGAGGCCTTGGGAGCCCATCAGGATCCCGCCAAGGCACTGGCCGATCTGCGGGTTTTGCAGCAGGAGGCCGCCAGCGCGTTGGAACAGGCCCGGCAGGCGCAACAGGCTCGTCTGGCCAATGCCCCCGATCTGGCGGCGGCCGAGGCCGCGATGACGCGGGCCGAGTCGGTGATCAAATCGGCCACTGACACGATCGCCCGCCTGCGCGAGGAGTACGCCGGGCTGAATTCACGCATCTCGGTGGTCTCTTCCAACGCGGTCGAAGAGGAGCTGGCCCTGACCGAGGACCAGCTGAAGCAGGCCGAAGACCGGCTGGCGCGGATCCGGTTCGACATTGCCGTGCATCAACGACTGGAACGCGCGTTGCAGGCCGCCCGCGACACCGCGCGCGAGAACTATGTCGCCGCTGTCCACCGCGAGCTGCTGCCGCTTTTGCGGATGATCTGGCCAGACGCCGAGCCGGTGATCGACGCCGATACCGGGCTGATCACCCGCATCACGCGCCGCGGCGAGGAAGAGGAGTTCGACGTGCTGTCGGGCGGCACGCAAGAGCAGATCTCCCTTCTGGTGCGGCTGGCCTTTGCCCGCATCCTGGCCAGGGACGGCCGCCCGGCGCCGGTCATTCTGGACGATGCCATCGTCTATACCGACGATGACCGGATCGAGCAGATGTTCGACGCCCTGACCAGGCAGTCGCAGGATCTGCAGGTGATCGTGTTCTCATGCCGGCAACGGGCCTTCCGCGCCTTGGGGGGCACGGCCTTGGCCATCACGCAAGCAGGAGACGCGGCATGAAGCTGGATGATGGCCAAATCCGCCTGTCCGCCTCGGATCTGATGCGCTTCATGGCCTGCGCCCATGCCACGACGCTGGATTTGCAGCGGCTGCAAGGGGCGGGCCCCGACCCGGTCGAGGACAGCGCGGATGCCGAACTGCTGCAACGCCACGGCGACGCGCACGAGGCCGACCATCTGCACCGCCTGGCCGAACAGGGGCGCAGCATCGCGCGGATCGAGACCGACGGCGTGCCCTTTGACCGGGCGGTGGCCGACACGCTGACCGCCCTGCGCGCCGGCCCCGAGGTGATCTTTCAGGGCGCGCTCGAAGGCGACATGTGGGGCGGATACTCTGATTTTCTGGAGCGGGTGGACCGGCCCTCGGACCTGGGCGATTTTTCCTACGAGGTGGTGGACACCAAGCTGAAACGCAAACCCGCGCCGGGCCATGTGCTGCAATTGGTCCTGTATTCCGACCTCTTGGCGCAGGTTCAGGGCCTTGCGCCCGACCGCGCCCATGTGCAGTTGGGCAACGGGCAGCGGTTCAGCTTTCGCCTGTCGGAATACGCCGCCTATGCCCGCGCCGCGCGGTGGCGGCTGGAACGGTTCGTGGCCGACCCGCATCCGACGCGCCCGGTGCCCTGCAAGACCTGCGGCCTGTGCCGCTGGCGCGAGCATTGCCAGCAGGTCTGGGAAAACGAGGACAGCCTGTTCCAGGTCGCCAACATCACCCGCCCGCAGGTTCAGCGGCTCGAAGCCGCCGGGGTCACCACCATGGCCGCGCTGGCCGAGCGGACCGAGCGCGTTCCACGGATCGCGGCGCCGACGCTGGACAAGCTGGTGACGCAGGCGCGGTTGCAGCAGGCCCGCAAATCCGGCCCGCCCAGGGCCGAGCTGCGCCCCCATGTCGCGGGCAAGGGGTTCGACCTGCTGCCACGGCCGCAGGCGGGAGATCTGTTCTATGACATCGAGGGCGACCCGTTCTATCGCGAGGACGGAGCCGAAGGCCTGGAATATCTGCACGGGGTCTGGGACGGGGCCCAGTTCACCGCCTTCTGGGCGCATGACCATGCCGCCGAGAAGGACGCCCTGATCCAGCTGTTCGCCTTCTTCTCGGACCGGCTGGCGGCGCATCCGCAGGCGCGGATCTATCACTATGCGCCCTACGAGATCACTTCGCTGAAACGGCTGTGCACGCAGTACGGTTTCGGCGAGGCGCAGCTGGACCGCTGGCTGCGCGAGGGGCGGTTCGTGGACCTGTTCGCGGTGGTGCGCGGCGGGATCATCGCGTCCGAGAAAAGCTATTCGATCAAGGACATGGAAGCCTTCTACGACATCGCCCGCACCGGCGAGGTCAAGACCGCCGGTGGCTCGGTCGTGGCCTACGAGGCTTGGCGCGAGACCGGCGATCAGGGCATTCTGGACGAGATCGAGGAGTACAACCGGATCGACTGCATCTCGACCCAGATGCTGCGCGACTGGCTGCTGGGGCTGCGCCCCGACTGGGCGACATGGAACGAGCTGGGCGAGGCAACCACCGAAAAGACCGAAGAGGCCGACGCCGAGGCCGACCAGCTGCGCGACCGGCTGGCCGGGGCCGATCTGCCCGAGGACCGGCGCAAGCTGCTGTATGATCTGGGGCAGTTCCACACGCGCGAGGCCAAGCCCGCCGCCTGGGCGGTGTTCGATGCCGCGGGCAAGGATTTCGACGATCTGGCCGATGATCTGGACTGTCTGGCGGGGCTGCGCGCGACCGGCCCGGCGCAACCGGTGAAATCCTCGGTCGAGCGCAGCTATCGCTATCCGTTTCAGGAAACGAAACTGCGCCGCGATGCCACCGCCTGCGTGGATCGGGGCGACGGCACGATGGCTTCGGTGACGATTACGGCGCTGGACCGCACGGCGTGCACCGTCACCCTGAAGGTGGGCAACAAGAACGCTGATGTGTTGCGCGACCGGCTGGACCTGCTGCCGAATTTCGCCATCAACCCGCATCCGATCCCCTCGGCCATCGCGGCGGTGATCGCCGATCAATGCGGTCCGCGCCGCAACCGCGCCGCCGAAGACCTTCTTGCCCGCGCCGCGCCGCGCTTTGTCGGGCCCTCGCCGCTGCGGGCCACGGGCGAACCGGTCGAGCGCCTGATCGCCGCCGTGGGCGCGATGGACGACACCGTGCTGCCGGTGCAGGGCCCGCCCGGAACCGGCAAGACCCATGTCACCGCCCGCGCCATCCTGTCGCTTGTGCGCAGGGGCAAGCGGGTGGGCGTGGCCTCGAACAGCCACGAGGCGATCCGCAACGTGCTGATGGGCTGCATCCGGGCGCTTGAGGATGACGACATCGATCTGACGGTCGAGGACCTGACCATCGCCCACAAGGACAAGGCCGGGGCCGCGCCTCTGCCCGAGGGGTTCGAGGCAATCCGCCAGACCCGCTCGTCGGGCGACCCGCTGCACGGCAGCGCCCATGTGGTCGGCGGCACCGCCTGGCTGTTCGCGCGCGACGATCTGGCCGATGCCTTCGACTATCTGTTCGTGGACGAGGCCGGGCAGGTGTCGCTGGCCAATGCGCTGGCGATGACGCGGGCGGCGCGCAACCTGGTGCTGGTGGGCGATCCGCGCCAGCTGCCGCAGGTGATCCAGGGCGCGCATCCGCATCCGGCCGACCTGTCGTGCCTGGACTGGATCATGGGTGACGAGCCAGTGCTGTCGCCCGATCGCGGCCTGTATCTGGACACCACAAGGCGGATGCACCCGGCCGTGACCGCCTATGTCTCGGACCAGTTCTATGCCGGCACGCTGACCGCCCATCCCGACACCGAGCGGCAGGCGGTGACGGCGAACGGGCTGCCCCGCGCGGGCGCCTTTCTGGTGCCCGTCCCGCATGAGGGGCGTGCGCAGGATTGCCCCGAAGAGGTCGCCGCCATCCGCGCCACGGTCGATCGCCTGCTGGGCGGCACCTGGACCGACAAGACCGGCACGACCCGCCCGATCACACGATCCGACATCATCGTCGTCGCCCCCTACAACGCGCAGGTCAACGCTCTGACCGAGGCGCTGGAGGGGGTGCGCGTGGGCACGGTGGACCGGTTCCAGGGGCAGGAGGCCCCGATCGCCTTGATATCGATGACGGCCAGTTCGGCGGCGGAAACCGCGCGCGGGCTGGATTTCCTGCTCTCACGCGAGCGCCTGAACGTCGCCATCAGCCGCGCCAAGGCGCTGAGCCTCGTCTTCGCCGCGCCGCAGCTGGCCGCCACCCTGTGCGACACGGTCGAGCAGATGCGCTTGGTCAACGCGCTGGCGGCTTTGAAATCCCTTGGAGGTGACGATGACTGACTGGAGCGCGATGGACGCGCAAGTAAAGATCGTGGAGGCCAAGAAAGGTGTGTCGCAGGACCGGCGCGCGGTGGTTGCGCTGATCAAGGCGTCTGCCTTGAGGCCCAACCCCGATTGCACGATGGCGCAGAAGATGGGCGGCCTGGTCACACCCGATCACCAGCCCGTTGCCATCGCCTACGAGCAGGCCCGCCCGAAACTGTGGTTCTGCGACGGGCTGGCGGACCGGTTGCGCGACGCCGGGTTCCAACTACGCGAGCAACCGCCCTGGGACGCCGTCGCCGACCGGGAAGGGCGCCATTCGGGGCTGAAAAACCACGGGTTCCGCGACAGATCGGCCTGGGATCTGCTCGACAACTCGCTGCCCAGTATCCGGGCCGCACTTGCCGCATTGGGATTGATGAAAGACATGATTTTGAATGATGAAACGATCGACCGCTGGGTCGCGGTTCTGCAATCCGCATTTCCGGGGTTCCACCATTTCGACCCGCCGCACGAAACATTCGACGAAACCGAGACCGCCTACAAGCTGGACAAGGCCGAGAAGCTGCGCGCCGCGCTGAACCGCTGCGCGACCGATGAGGATTATGCCGCGACCGTGGTGGCCGTGTTCGACGGGTTCAACCTGTTGAACTGGCGCACGATCAATCCGCTCAAGCAACCTTGGCCACAGGCCCAGTTGGGACGGGTGATCCGCCGGTATTTTCACGCACCGGATATGGACGACGGGCAGTTCGTCTCGCAATTCATCGACGCATGGATGCAGAACTGCCCGGCCCCACAGCAGGATCATCCACGACAGATCGCCGGCCTGATCGCCATGCTGCTGCACCCCGACCGGGCCGTCTATTTCCGCCGCCGTGCGTTGGATTCGCTTTTTCGAGAGGCCACGGGCCAGGCGTTTCCGCGTTCAGACGACACGGCCGAGGAATTCGCCAACGAGCTGCAATTTGCCCGAGCCGTCGAACAGGCCTTCGCGGATCGCGGCCTGGCCCCCCGAAACCTGCTGGACGTGCAGTCGGCATTGTGGGTGATCCACGATCACACCCCCAAGCTTGAAAGCGCTGAAACATCGAAAAAACCCACCATGGAGGCTTCCGTGTCCCAACCGCTGAACACCATCCTGTACGGGCCACCGGGCACCGGCAAGACCTTTGCCACCGCCGAACGCGCGGTTCGCATCTGCGACGGAACCGTGCCCGATCACCCGGACCCGCGGCAGCGGCGCGCCGCGATCATGGCACGCTATCACGAACTGTGCGCGGAAAACCGGGTTGCCTTCGTCACCTTCCACCAAAGCTATGGCTACGAGGAATTCGTCGAGGGCCTGCGTCCGGTGACGGATGAGGGTGCCGAGGGGCAGGCCGGGTTCCGGCTGGAGGCCGTCGATGGTGTACTCAAGACCATCTCCGACCGCGCGCGTACACGACCGGTTTCCCAGGGAACTAAGTTCGACCGAGCCGGACGAAACGTGTTCAAAATGTCCCTCGGACGCGCAGGCTTCGAGGAAGAGGAATACTTGCGAGAGGAGTGTTTCCAGAACGGCTATGTGCTGTTGGGTTATGGCGGTGAAGTCGATTGGTCAGACGCCCGGTTCGACAATTTCAACACCATTTACAAACATTGGCGCAGCCTACCCGGAAACGAAACCGCCAGTGGATACGATCCGAATATTGTGCAGACGGCGCAACTTCGTGCGTCCATGAAGAAAGGCGACGTGGTCGTGGTAAGTCACGGCAACCTGAAAGCTCAAGCAATCGGCATCGTGACCGGAGACTACGAATTTGTGCCCCGGGCCAACGATCACTACTATCATCGTCGCAAGGTCGAATGGCATTGGATCGACGCAAGCGGTGACGGTATTGATGTTGCAGACATCTATTCAAGCCGCTTTTCACAGCAGAGCATCTATCGGATGGTTCCGAGCAAGATCCGCTGGGAAGGTCTGCTGCCCTATCTTCAATCTGGCGATGATCGGATCCAGTCCTCGGCGGATCGACCACCCCATGTCCTGATCATCGACGAGATCAACCGCGCCAATGTGTCAAAGGTGATGGGCGAGCTGATCACCCTGCTCGAGGAAGACAAACGCGAGGGCGCGGCCAACGCCCTGTCGGTGATCCTGCCGCATTCGCGCAAACCTTTCTCGCTGCCGAGCAACCTGCACATCCTGGGCACGATGAACACGGCCGACCGCTCGATCGCGCTTCTGGATACCGCGCTGCGCCGGCGCTTCCGATTCGAGTCGGTCGCACCCGATCCGACCCTGGTGGAGCCCGTGCAGGGCATCGACCTGCGGGCGGTTCTGGAAACGATCAACGCGCGGCTGGAATACCTGATCGGGCCCGATCACCTGATCGGCCATGGCTGGATGATGGGGGTTGCCGACATTGCGGCACTGGATCGCATCATGGCTGACAAGATCATCCCCCTTCTGCGCGAGTACTTCCATGACGACCTGGGGCGCGTGCGGGCCGTGTTGGGCGGCGGCGATGCCTTTCTGCGCCGGGTCGAATTGGCGCCGCCGCCGGGTCTGGACGATGGCTATGGCGAGATCCGCTATCGCTACGAGGTCAACCGCGTGTTCGGCCCCGCCGCCTATCAGGAGCTGCTGACGGGCACCGCGGCGTCCGAGGCCGCGGCATGAAACCCTTCACCGGTCACAAGCGCCTGACGTGCCGCGAATGGCAGCAGATTCCGGTCGGCGACGGCGCAGGCGCCGTGACCCCGACCGAGGCCGACCGCCTGTGCCGCCTCGCGGCCGCCTACGCCAACCGGCTCAGGTGCCGCCCCGAGGACATTCTCGCGCGGCGCCATGCGCATCTGAAGGCAGGGCAGATCTGCGGGGTTCTGGCGGCGCCGGGCGTGACGCTGGAAATCCTGCCCAAACTGGATTTCGACGGCGAAGACGGGCGTGCGACCCTGGTTCATATGCTGAACGTGGCCCATGACCTGCGCATCTGGTCCGAGGGGCAGGCGGGTTTTGCGCCGCAGTCTCTGGACCTGCTCGAGGTGGTGATCCTGTCCTTTGCCCGGCACCTGTCGGACACGCTGCGCAACGGGCTGCCGCGTCGCTATCGGACGGAGGCCGACGACCTGCCGGTTCTGCGCGGGGCGCTGGACGTCAAACGCCAGTTCTCCGCACATGCGGTCCGCCCCGACCGGCTGGCCTGCCGGTTCGACGAACTGACCCCGGATATCCCCCTGACCCGTGTCGTGGCGGCCGCCGCTCGGATGCTGGTCCGCCGCACGGCGCTGGCGGCAACATTGACCATGCTGAACGATGCGCTGGATCGGATGGACAGAGTCGGCCGCAGCCCCGACCCTCTGCGCGAACGCGTCGTGCTGGATCGGACCAACACGGCCTGGCACGGGATGTACCGCATGGCGCGCCTGTTGCTGGCCGGCCGATCGCAATCGGCGCGGCGGGGCAGTGACGAGGGGTTTGCCCTGTTGTTTCCGATGAACGAGCTGTTCGAAAACTACACCGCCAAACTGTTCCGCCGGGCGATGGGGCGGCGGGCGCGCATTCAGGCCAGGGGCAAGAGCGTCACGACCTGCGGCCTGTTCGCGCTGCGCCCGGACATTCTGGTGCAAACCGAGCGCGAAACCCTCATCGTGGATACCAAGTGGAAACGATTGACCCTATCCGAGGACAAGGCCGGGGTGTCGCAATCCGACATCTATCAGATGCTTGCCTACGGTCAGGGATACGGACGGAGTCCGACGCCGACGCGGCTTGTATTGCTGTATCCCGCGGTTGCGGGACAGGGCACGCGGGTCTGGCGGGACTGGGTGGTCGACGGTAGCGGCTTTGCCCTGCAGGTGGCCAGCCTGGACCTGTCGCCCGGCCCCGAAGGTCCGCGCCTCGGCCCGCTGACCGACCCAGGTTTGATGCCGGACCCGATCATGGAACGGAGCATGACGGATGCTTGAAAAACTGTTTGACGACACCCTGAACCGACGCCTTGCGGCCGGCACCTTCGCGGCCTGCGCGCCGCTGGCCGCGCGGCTGGATCAGCTGTTCCCCGACGATTGGAGCGCCGCGTTCTGGGGCCTGACGGCGGCCAAGCGTCACGCCGTCGCGGCGGTTCTGTCGGGCCTGAAGGTCACGCAGGACGATGTGCCGATCCTGCGGCGCAACCTGCTGATGTCCAATGAACGCTTCCTGATGACCTGCCGGTTCGGGCAGGCCGCCGACACGGTGCGCTGGTTCCTGGACAAGCTGCCGCCCCGGGCGCTGCCGGTCGCGGCCTATGACACGCTTCCGGGCCTGTTGATGGCCGAGATCCGCAGCGGCCGCCTGACCCCCGATGACGCGCGCTGGACCGAGGGGTCCTGGGCGGATGGGCACCGCTATCTGGCGGCCCTGCTGACCCGCCTGACCGACCCGGCACCGCGCAAGGTCGAGCTGCGACGAGATGTCGGCACACAGGGGCCGAACACCGATTGACGAATGGCGCGCAGCGCGCTGAATTGGCAGAAAACTGATTGAGTAGGACGACGATGTTTCATGCAGTGATTGCAATGAGAGCTCTAAAAAACGACAATCAACGGTGAAAAATTACACCCGCGCAAGGATCTATTTGTTTCGACGTTGCTCGGAACGCATCTGCCTCGTTGCGAGAAGAAATCTTCGCTTAACCGAGGCTGCCAGCAGGGCTGCACAATTATTGAGCTGAGACAAATGAACCGGACCTACTTTCATTATTCCACGCAGGAATTGGAATACGAATACCGACAGCATTTCGGGAACCTGAAAAAACTGCTGGAGTTGTCGGAAGAACTAAAGCACCGCTCGCGGCCGCATGCGTTAGAATTGCAGGAAAGAGTTTCCAAACGGATCGCTTCACTTCAGTCCAGAAGCAGCGAGGATGAAACCATTCTGCGTCTGCTCAGGCAGATGCGAAGTCACGACCAGACGAAACAAGCTCTTGAGCAAACAAAGCGACAGCTGGTGGCTCTCAGATTGCGTGTTGAAACTTTGGAAGCTGAACTTGAAGCGGAACGGCGCGCAACAACGGTAGATTTCGATGACATCGTATGTTTGAAGAAGCCGGGCAAAGATGGCGTTCTCTTCGTAAGCGTATCGGAAACTCCTTCGACAGACCCAACGCAAAAAGTGACGTTTCGTCACCCTGACCACTCGATTTCGGCAGATCTGCTCGGAGCGCGAGTTGGCGATTTCGTAGAGCTCGATGGGCGGGTCAGATACCAAATTGTGCAGATCACAAAGGTCAGCAAGGGTTTTTTTGTCGAAATGTCACATTTTGATTAACTGAAGTAGTCTCGATGTAATCGGATACCGTCCCGGGCCTGAAAGCCTGAGCCGACGTGGCAGCAACCTTCCTGAGTGGCACAGGTCAGGGCGCTGTGCTGGGCAAATGGCTGGACCTGGCCATGCCGCCTGCCGTCACGTTTTTCTTCAACGATGGCACCGGCTGCGATGCGCAATGACGCGGCACAGGTTGGCCACGACAAAACCACGTTTCAACAAGAAATGAATTGATGAGTGCAAGCGAAGCCCTCTGGCAATCGACCCGAAACCTGCTGGATGTGCAGGTGAACCTGGAAAAGCTGTATGACGCGTTCGACACGGTTGAACTTGACGAAACCGGTAAAGGTGGTCTGATCATCGAATTTGACAGCAACACCTATGAAGGCGGGGATTGGGTCAGACCCGTCTGGAATGCCTATTACAAGGTGAACGAGCGCCTGAACGTCGGGAAGGACAAGGAAAAAAAGAAGGGGCTGGGCTACATTACTCTGGCCATTCAACTGACCTCCGATCCGGGTCACGGCGACGATTGGGAGTACGGGCGGCAAGCCAAGGTTCTGGTCGGGTATTGCCCGTCCCCGAAATCGGACGACCGGTGGGAATTCGACACTGCCAACCCCGAGGGCGCGGGCGAAAGTGAAGACGGCAACCCGAGAGGCAGTCTCTGGGTCTACTGCGACGACGACCGCAGCTGGTTCTACGCGGTGCAGCTCGAAGCACTCGACAGACCTGAAGCCGTCGATGGATACCTCGTGAATCCTTTGCGCGCGTTGATCAAAGGCAATGCCCCTGAAAAAGTTTTCGGCCCCATCAAGGACAAGCTGTGCATCCCGCCCCAAAAGGCCTGAGCAGCGGGCCGGAGGACCCGGCCTGACGCCGACTTGCGCGGAAGACGTCGCCCTGTCGGCAGATGCCGCGCAGTCGGTTTTTCGCGCTTCGGCACCGACGCATGGTCAGGACAACCAACCCTTGCATGTCAGACTGAAACTTGGCATCTGTTCATCCGCGCCTCGAACTGTCGGGTGGAACAACACTTTTGAAACAAACGGTTAACATTCAGAAGGTACGGGGCCGGATCGCGTGAAAACCCGCTTAACGTGCATGGAGCGTCGCCTTTGAGCACCCTGCTGCGCACAGTCGAAGCCTTCCCCCGCGGTCGCACGACCGACGAATTGTACGCGCTGTTGGATGTTGAGTTCAGCGCCGCCCGGCGCGAGCAGATCCTGGCCGAACTGCTCGCCTTGCAGAAGCAGGGCGTCGTGACCCTTGGTCATGACAACAAGTGGCGGGCGGTCAGCCGGACGGTGGTGGCGGCCGGGCGTCACGAAACCGGGGCAGGGCTGGATGCCGGCGCGGATCCGGGCGCGGTGCTTCAGGCGGTTCCGGCGGGTTTCTCGCGGCAGGCGGACCGGGAAACCGCCGGATCCGAGGACGGCGCGGACACGGCACAGATCAATCCGATTGCCTTGCTGCGATACTATCGTGCGGCGCTGCAAAGCGATCCGCGCGGCGCGCTGACACAGGCCGATGACCGGCACGGAACCGCGTATCAGCTGATCTGCGGCGCGGGCGACCCGTTCCCCGAAGACGGCGAAACGGGCATCATCCGGGTCACGTTGGAGCATCTGCCCGACAGTTTCCGCGAGGCTCTGTCCCGCCGCGAGGCGAATGACCGGGCGCTGGCCATCGGCTGGCCCATTTCGATCGGCCGCAAAAGCGGCGCGCCCGCGATCCGGCCCGTCGGCCTGATCGCGGCCACGTGGGAGCGCAGCGGCGAACAGTTGGTGATCCGGATCGCGGTCGATGACGTCATGGTCAACCCCGACTGGATCCGGGCCGCCGCAACCGGAACCGCCTGGACGGCCGGGGCCCTGCGCGACATCTTTGCCGGTCAGGGCGGGGCCGGGCTGTCGCGCGATGATTTCCTGCTGCGGCTGCGCGAGGCCGCGGCGAAATCGATCCGCGGCAAGATCACGGGCCGCCGCTTCGCCACCAGCCTCGACCCGGCGGATGGGGGCATCTTTGACGCGATGGGGCTGTTTCTGCCCACCGAAAGTTCATTCACGGCGGGCGCGGTGCGTGACCTCGACCAGATCGCCACCTGGGCGCCCGAGAAGATCGCCCGCACCGCCCTGGGCCCCTTGCTGGGGCTGAAACATGACGGGGAGATCCCCGCGGATCCGCCGATCAATGTCGGACCGCTGAACCACGAACAGATCCGCGCCGTGGCAAATGCCGCCGCGCATCCGCTTTCGGTGGTGACAGGGCCGCCGGGCACCGGCAAAAGCCAGGCCATCGTCGCCATGGCCGCAACGACCCTGCTGCGGGGCGGGTCGGTGATGGTGGCCTCGAAGAACCACCAGGCGCTGGACGCGGTCGAACAACGCCTGTCCGAAATCGCGCCTGACGTTCCGTTCATGGTGCGCACGCTGGACCCCGCGCGCGAGATCGATCAGGGCATGACAGATGTGGTCGCGCAGCTGGTCAACGACCCCGGCAGGGCGCCCGGGTTTCACGATCCGGCACTGGCGGATCAGTTGACCGACCTGGCGGGCCGACGCCTGCAAGCGCTCGATACGGTCGAGGCCCGGCGCGTGCTGAACCTGCAACTGGCCGATCTGATCGAAACCCTCGACCTGCGCGCGGACGACCCCGAACCGGAACCGGCCACAGGCCCCGAGGCGCGGGGCCTTTTGGCCCGTCTGCTGCGCTGGCTGCTGCCGGGCCGCTTTGACCCGACCGGCGCCGCGGACGCTCCCCCGCCCTCGGGCCGCGCCGCGATCGAGGCCAAAATCCGGGCGCTGCGGGCCGAACTGGCCCGGCTGGCCCCACCACCGGACCCGGTGGATCTGACCCAACAGATCGAACCCCTCGCCAAGACCGTCATGCGCCAGACCTTGGTCGCACGGGCGGCCCTGACCGAGGGTCAGCGCATCGATCTGTCGAACCAGCATGACGACCTGGCCCTGCACGGAGGCGGCGCCATGTCCCGCGATCTGGCCCAGACGGTGCTGGATCACCGCCCGCTGTGGCTGGCCTCGGTTCTGGGTACGCCCCGGCGCATTCCCTTGTACGAGGGCCTGTTCGATCTGGTGATCTTTGACGAGTCCAGCCAGTGCGACATCGCTTCGGCCCTGCCCCTGCTGGCGCGGGCAAAGCGGGCGGTGATCGTGGGCGACGATCGGCAGCTGGCCTTCATTTCCCAGATCGGGCTTTCCCAGGATCGCAACCTGATGGCCGCCAACGGGCTGCCGGATTCGGGAACCGGCCGGTTCTCGCAGGGCCGCAAGAGCCTGTTCGACCTGGCCCGCAGCACGCCGGAGGTTCCGGCGGTCATGCTACGCGATCAGTATCGCTCGGCCGAAGGGATCGTGGACTACATCAACACGCAGTTCTACGGCGGTAAGCTGCGGGTCGCGGCGGATCTGGAGGCGCTGAAACTGCCCAAGGGGCGCAAGCCGGGCCTGGCGTGGACGCATGTGCCCGGCCCGGGCCGGGCGACATCCACGGCACAGAACGTGAACCTTGCCGAAGTTGCCGCGATCACGCGCGAGGTTCAGGATCTTCTGGTGACTCAGGCCTACATGGGAACGGTCGGGGTGATTGCCCCGTTCCGACCGCAGGTGCACGCATTGACCCAGGCGTTGCGACAGGCGCTGCCGGACACTTGCTGGACCAGGGCCGATCTGCGCGTCGGCACGGTTGACGGGTTTCAGGGCCAGGAACGCGACCTGATCCTGTTTTCGCCCACCGTGCATGAAGGGGCCGCGCCCTCTGCGGTGACGTTCTTGGTGCGCGAATGGCGGCGCATGAACGTGGCGATCAGCCGAGCGCGGGCGGTGGCCCATGTGTTCGGCGATCTGGATTACGCGCGTTCGGGGAAGATCAGGCAGCTGCAAAGCCTCGCCGCGCGCGCGACCGAACCGCGTGGCCGTTCCGGCGAGGGCGTGTTCGAAAGTGACTGGGAACGCATCGTGTTCCACGCGCTGAAGGCGCGCGGCCTCGATCCGCAGCCGCAATACGAAATCGCAGGCCGCCGGCTGGACTTTGCCCTGTTCGGGGCGAACGGGGTCAAGCTGGACCTCGAAGTCGACGGTCGCCGCTGGCACCAGGATGCCGACGGCAACCGCAAGATCGACGATCACTGGCGTGATCACCAGATGCGCGCACTGGGCTGGAAGGTGCGGCGGTTCTGGGTGGATGAGTTGAAACAGGACATGGAGGGGTGCCTTGACCTCGTCGAACGAGACCTCAACGACTGACACCGTGCGCAAGTCGCATCTGTTTGCCTGGCTGGCCATCGGCAGCGCCGTCATCACGGCGGCGGTTCTGGCCGCTTTCGTGTACCTCGTGATCGGTCTGGAGCAGGAGTTCGGCGAGATCCGCAACGACCGCGCCCGGATCGAGCGCGACATCGCCGACGGGCAGGCGACGCTTGCCGCACTTGGTGCGGAAATCGAGGGCGCGAAGGCCGATTTGGCGGGGTTGCAGGCCGAGCGGGTGCAGGCCGAAACCCTGATCGGACAGCTGCAGAGCCTGAACGCCAAGGTCCAAGAGGCACAGACCGCCCTGAAGGCGTTGGAGGCCGACCGAACCGATGCCCAGCAGAAGATCGCTACCCGCGACGCGGTCCGGTCTGAAATCGACAAGGCTCAAAGCCTTCTGGACGGGATGCGCGACCAACAAGCGGCACTGCAGCGTGAGATCGATCAGCTTGAGACCCGCAAAACCAACGCCCGGAACGAAGCCCGCGATCTGGAATCCCGCCGTGGCCAGCTTCAGGATCAGGTGGACGACCTGAATCGCCTCAAGCAAGAGCGCGACCGGGTCGCGGCCGATCTTCAGAAGACGAAAGACGAACTGGCCGCCGCCGAACGTGACTTGAAGACCGTTCAAAAGGAAAGTGCCGATCAGAGCGCCCAAGCGGTTGCCGCCGAGCGCCGCGCGAAGCAGGCGCAGGAGGATCTCGATCGGCTTCAGCCTCAGATCGAACAGGCGCGCTCGGACCTTCAGTCCGCGCAGAACGAAGTCCGCGAACGGACGGCCGAGTTGGACGGGCTGCGCCGCGATATCGAGCTTGCCGAAGACCGGGTTGGCGAACTTCAGGATCAAGAAGCCCGCCTGAAAGGGATCGAAACCAAGGTTCAGGACGCCGAAACGCGGTTGGACGAGGTCAATCAGCAGATCAACGCGCGCCGGGAGGAAAAGCGCCGACTGGAAACCGAAATCACCACCGCACGTCAGAACCTGCTGCAAGCGCAGGCGGAGTTGGCCTCGGCTCAGGCGGATGCCTCGGACTGGCAGCAGCAGGCCCAAAAGCTGGAAACTGACCTGCAGCAGGCCCAAAACCGGCTTGCGGATCTGGACCGAAAGATTACCGAAAAACAGACCGCGCTGGCGACGGTGACCACGGACAAGGACGCAGCCGAACAGGCGCTGAACCAGGCTCTGGCCAGAACGAAGGCCGAGCAGGACCGCCGCGCCCGGATTGCCGAGGCCATTGCGCAGTTGGAACAGGATCGGGACGGTCTGGA
This sequence comes from Ruegeria marisrubri, assembly GCF_001507595.1. Lineage (GTDB taxonomy): Bacteria > Pseudomonadota > Alphaproteobacteria > Rhodobacterales > Rhodobacteraceae > Ruegeria > Ruegeria marisrubri. The sequence goes on along the minus strand of NZ_LQBQ01000023.1, from coordinate 24,527 downwards.
AAAACAGAAGGCGGATCTGATGGCCAGCCTTTCGGCGCTGACGGCAGAAACCGCGACGTTGAAGACCGAGCAAGAACGGCTGTCTGCCGAGAAAATCGAACTTGAGGTCGCGGTGAACGATCTGCGGGCACAGAAAAAAGCCGCCGAGACCGCAGCAGCCGACGCGCGCAAGGAACTGGCGACGATCACCGGGCGGCTTGCGGTGATGCGGACGATGGTCGAGGCGCCGGCCGCGCCCGACCCGCAGAATGACGCCGGACAATCCGACGAAGCACAGACGCAGGAGGCCAACTGATGGGAACGCTGCTGATCTCGGCGCTGCTTGCGGCATTCGTTCTGTTCGTCCTGGCGGCGATCATGGGGATGGTGGCCTGGCGGGCCGACCATGCCATCACGATCAAGGGACCGATGGCCTCCTTGGGCGAGTTGGAAGCGCAGATCGCGGGCAAAAAACACCTGCGCGACGATCTTGAGGCCGAAGTACAAAAGCTTCGCGAAACCGCAGCGGACTACGCGTTCAAACAGGCCGAAGTGGATGCGCTGGTTCGGCAAAAGGCCGAGTTGCAGGCCGAATGGAACCAGCTTGAAGACCGCCGGCAGGAAATCCTGGCCCTGCGCCAGGAAACCGACGAGGCACAGACCGCGCTGGCGCAGGTCACGCGCGATCTGACCGAAAAGGCCGCCGAGCTGGAACAGGTCGAAGCGCGCCTTCAGAAGGCGGAACGGCTGGTCGCCCAGACGGAGCAGCTGGAACAGAGCCGCGCCCAGCTGGAACAGGCGGTGGCCGATCTGCGCGGCGAGCTGTCCGATCTGCAAAACCTGAAGGCCCGCGAGGCCGAGCTGCGCGAGCGCATCGACCGGTTCGAGCGCGATGCCGCCCGCCTGCAGGGCGAGGTCGAGACCTTCCGCGCCCGCCGCGACGAGGCCGAAGATGGTACCCGCGCCGCAGAGGAGCGGCTGGAACAGATCCGCGCGGCCCATACCGACGAGGCGGCCCGGCTGGCCTCGGCCCAGACCGAACTGACCCGGATGGACGCACAGCGCGCAGAACTGCTGGCCCAGATCGAGGCGATGAAGGACAAGGCCGGGCTTGCGGCGGGCGGGGGCGGCAAGCAGGCCGACCCGCTGGTCGAGCTCAGGTCGCTGCCGCCGGTGCTGCGCGACATGCAGGGCTGGGACGAACACGCGCGCGAGACCGAAGCCGAGGCGCTGCACCGCGTTTCCGTGCACATGAAGGTGCTGGGGCTGGACTATCACCGCCGGGTGATCCGCGCCTATCACACCGCGATGAAGGTGAACGAGACCACTCAGATGGCGGTTCTGGCGGGGATTTCGGGCACCGGCAAAAGCCAGCTGCCGCGCCGCTATGCGCAGGCGATGGGGATCGGGTTCCTGCAGGTCCCGGTTCAGCCGCGATGGGACAGCCCGCAGGATCTGATGGGGTTCTACAACTATATCGAAGGCAAATACCGGCCCACCGATCTGGCGCAGGCGCTGTATTACATGGATGAATGGAATGGTCCGGCGGATGGCGGCTTTGACGACCGGATGCTGCTGGTGCTGCTGGACGAGATGAACCTGGCGCGGGTCGAATATTACTTCTCGGACTTCCTCAGCCGCTTGGAAAGCCGCCCCGGCATCGACGAGACCGACCGCGCCGAAGCCCGAAAGGATGCCGAGCTGAACCTGGACATTCCCATGCCGGATGGGCAGGCGCCGCGGATATTCCCTGGCTACAACGTGCTGTTCGCCGGCACCATGAACGAGGATGAAAGCACCCAGTCGCTGTCGGACAAGGTGGTCGACCGGGCCAACGTGCTGCGCTTTGCGGCGCCACGCACGATCAAAGCCGGGCAGACCCAGGGCACGCCGGTCGAAACCCGGGCCCTGACCCGCCGCCAGTGGCGCGCCTGGGTGCGTGACATCGACACGCTGGGGTCCGACCGTCCCAAGGTTGAAGACCACGTCGAAAAGATGGTGGGCCACATGACAGCACTGGGTCGCCCCTTCGGACACAGGCTGGGGCGGGCGATCATGGCCTACGCCGCCAACTACCCCGAGGACAACGGCCACCGCGACCTTCAGGCCGCGCTGGCCGATCAGGTCGAAATGCGGCTGCTGCCCAAGCTGCGCGGCGTCGAGGTGGAAAACCTGACCGGACCGCTGGACAACCTCGCCGGCTATGTCGAGGCGGATCTGGGCGACCCCGATCTGGCTCAGGCGATCCGCGAGTCCGTCCGCCACGCCGAGGACGAGACCGGACAGTTCGTCTGGCGCGGGGTGGCGCGCGGATGAAGCTGATCCGTAGGCCCTGGTCGCACCGCACCGAGGACCCCGCGGCGGCGGTGCTCGGTCCGTCGGACTGTCTGCTGGGCGAGGCTTCGGGCAGCCACGGCGCCCAGTCCCGGCATGCGGTTCTTCTGGCGCGCGACGGGGCCGAGCTGCGCCTGTACCCTTATCCCAAGACGGGCCGGTCAAATGCCCCGTGCCAGATCACCGGCCTGCCCGCGCGCCCCAAGATCGGGCTCGAGCCGCGCACCGAGGACGAAAGGGTGGCCCTTGCCGCTTCGGCGCGGATGCACCGGGTGCTGGCGCGCATCCACGAGGTCGAGGGCGCGCTGGACGACCCCGAAAACCTGTGGCCGCGCCTGCAGGCGGCGTGGGACCGGGCCGAAAACGAAGCCGATCCGCGCATGGCCGAGATCGTGCGCCAGTCGCAGCAGACCCGGCCCCATGTTCTGCAACTGGAATCACGCATTCGCCGGGTGCTGCGCCGCAACCGCGAGATGGTGCCGCTGGACCGGGTGCAGGAAATGGACCGGGCCTCGATGCTGTGGATGGTGCGCCAGCCGGGCCGCAGCATCGCCGAACGGGCCGGCGCCGACCAGCGGGTTCTTGCGATTGCCCGGCACGAGAACTTCAACACGCTCGAGAACCGCGTGTTCCACGCCTATCTGCGGCTGGCCGAGCGGTTTGCAAGGCAATGGCTGCGCGAACACAAGACGGCTCAGAGCAGTCAGCGCTATCGCAATGTCGAATCCTATCAGCGCCTGTGCCGCCGCCTTTCGCGCCAGCTGCGCGAGCTGAATGTCGGCGTGGCGGACCCGGACGTGACCGACAATTACGTGCTGATGGAGGACCGCGCCTATCGCGCGATCCGCCAAGCCTGGGACAAACTGCTGCGGCAGAACAAGGCCGAGGACGAGCTGTGGGCGTGGCAGGCCCAGAGCTGGACCGATTTCTGCGTTCTGGCGGTCACGCTGGCCCTGCACGGTCTGGACGAGGCCCAGCTTCTGGCGCAGGCCCCTCTGATCTGGCTGGACGAGGCCATCCAGGGGCGCCGGTTCCTGCATGACCGGCCTCTGGCGGTGTTCTGGCTGCGCGACAGCGGCCTGATCGTCGAGGTCCAGGCCCGCCCTGAACGGGTTTCCCGCATCCAGTTCGCCGCGCGGGCGCATGTCTGGCTGCGGGTGACCGATCTGAATTCGGACGCAATCGAACGACGGGTGCCGGTCTGGACGCCGCACAGCTTTGAACCGATGGATCTGCGCACCGAAACGCAGCAGGCGGCAACCTTGATCGAGATGCTGCGCCGCCACGCCACCCATGAGGTGATGCGCGAGGGGGTGATCCTTGCCCCGGCCGATGCGACCTTCGACAGCCACGAGACCACCAGCGGCGGCAGCCGGGTCCGCGGCATCGTCTTCGATGCGCGCGGCGCGGCGCTGCGGCAGGGTAAGCAGGCGCTGGCGGGTTTCGTCCGCTCTCTGTTCACGGCGGAGGCCGCATGAAACGTCTGGTCGGCTATGATCTGAACGGCTGGAGCGACTTCGCCGCCCGGAACTGGCTGGAAATTCCGGGGCAGGAGCCCGTCGAAGACAGGGACCAGGTCGTGAATGGCGGCGCGGGCGGCGTGGTCGTGCGGCTGAAGGACTCCGGTGCCGAAACCGATCTGATCGGTGGCATGCAGGCGGCGCGCGCTCCGCATGGCCGCGGCGGCGGCTGGGGCGACATCGGGACGCAACCGCGCCTCCGGGTGAGCGATATTCTGACCGACCCCGCGTCGCAGAGTGATGCGATCGCCGCCGCGCTGAAGGCGATGGCGGGTGCCCGCAAGGCCACGGTCGCGCTGGCCATCCCCGATCTGCCGGATCTGGACGAACACCGTCAAGAGGCCCTGCTGAAGGCCCTGCGCCAGTTGCGGCCGGGGCGCACGGTTCTGGTCTGGCGACCGGTTCTGGCGGTGTTGGCGGCCCTGCAACGGCTGGATCGGATCGGCTGGTCCGACGTGCGCAACATCGGCATCATCGGCCATGATGCGGGCGGCTTCGTCACGCAGACCCTGCGCCTGCGGCACGGCGCGCTGATCGCGCCCGAACGCCGCGACACGGGCCGGCTGCACCCTTGCGGCCTTGGCCTGAAACCGCTGCTGGATCAGGCCGTCACCGCCCTGCGGGCCTGCTGCGCCAACCCCGATCGCGCGGATCACTTGATCGCCTCGGATCTGCCGCACAGGCTGGCCCTGGGCTTCGACTGTCCGCCCGAACCGTTGCGGAAATGGAACGCCAGCTGGGAGCTGATCGTGCCGCCCCCGGATTTCCGCCCCGCGCCCTGCGCCATTCCCGACAGCGTGGCCCAAAGCGTGCAGGGCTGCGATCTGATCCTGTTCGAAACGCCGACGCGGGGCGCGATCCGTCGGCAGATCCACGAAGCGCTCGTTGCGGCGGCGGGGCGCGACATCTACGCGCTTGCGCCCGATGCGGTCGCGCTGGGGGCGCTCGAGGCCGCCCGCCGCCTGTCCGCCAACCAACCGGTCTATTTCGACTTTCTTCCGCAGATCTCGACCATCGTCCAGGATGGCGACACGGCGAAGAATTACGACCTGATCCCCAAGGACGCGCTGCTGCCGGCCGGCCAACCCTATCGCAGCACCCGACCGGCGGTTCTGGGGCTGCAACCGGGCACGTCCGAAATCAAGGTGCATCTGAAGAAGGAAACCGCACCTGCCCCGCGCCGTGCCGAGGTGAGGCTGCCGGTGCCTCAGACCTCGGCCGAGCGGGTCGAGTTGCACGTCCAGCAGACCCCCGCCGCCGGGGCCGCACGGCTGACCCTGATGTCGCCGGCCTTTTCCGGGCCGGTGGTGGTGGATTGGGACAGCGCCGAAGAGCTGAGCCAGAGCTGGCCGGAGCTGATCGACAGTCTGACCCCCGAGATGCCCACCATCCCGCACCGGCTGGTCCTGCCCTGCGGCACCGACAACTGGTATCCGCGCCGGAACCGTCCCGGTCTGCTGGAACTGCTGCAGCAGGAGGTGCCCGCGCTGTGGCCCGACTGGAACCTGCTGGCCAGCAAACTGTCGAACCGGCCCGAAGGCCGCTATGCGGTCTCGAGCGACGGCGAGCTGCCCGACGATCTGCCGGACGAGGGGCGGCAGCTGCTGGACCGGGCGACCGAACTGGCCGAGGCGGATGTGCGGGCCCGGCTGGACGGAGGCGGTAGCCGCGACAACCATTCGCTGAAATTCCTGACCTGGCTGTTTGCCAGATGTCCCGAATGGGTGGTTCCGGCCATGCTGGATGCGCTCGAGGCGGGGCACGGACGCCATGTGTTCTTTGCACACCACCAGTCCCGCACGCTTCTGTTGCAGGGGGTCGGGCGCACGGCCCGCGACGAACGGGACCAACGGCGCGCCTTCGATCACCTGTTCAGCCTGCCCGAAGACGGCTGGAAAAAGGATCAGATGGCCTGCGCCGCCTTCCTGCTGTCGCGCACCGAAACCGCGCCCATGTTGTTGACGCGGGACGAGGTGGAACAACTCGCCGACATCGCCGAAGCCAAGGTGCACGACGCAGTGGGCCGCGATTTCACCACGCGCTATTCCTATGGCCCCTATCTTCTGGTGGGATTGCTGCGCTGGCGATTGAATGAGCCTTGGGCGCTGGTCGCCGGCCGCGACGAAACCGCCGACCGGCTGCTGGCTGCCACCCGAACTCTGGCAGACGATCTGGCCAGAAAGGTGGACGGAAAATCGCATCTCGAACGCTATGTGAAGGTGTTGAACGACGTCTGCAAAGAGTTGGAAGGCAAGGGCACCAACCCCAATCTTCTGGTCGATCTGGAAAGCTTTACGCGCAGCAGTGCCAAGGACGACGCCTGAAGGTCTGGGCGTAGCAAAAAATGGACACAGGCTCTCGGTTGGGAAGTGTTTTGGGTTGAACCAACCCAGTTTATCCAGAGTTTGATTTCTCTGTTCTCTATCCACCGACCCCTACGGAACTATTTTGAAGGATCATTAAGACTTCAGTCACCCTTCGTCCGCTGGAAGGTCCTCAGATTGACAACTCTTTGAGAGGCTTTTCGCCAATCCTGACGAATGACGGCTTTCCGAACATGCCGTTGAAATTCAGCGAGCTTGTGGCTCGAATAATGCATCCAACAGATCCCCTACCCTCACAAGGTGCCCTCTTGTGGTATTGCCTTCGGCAAACGAACCGTGTGTCTCGATCCCGCGTGTCTTCAGAGTTTTCAAGATCTTGCGCGAACTACGGCCGGTGCGTCTGGCCAGCATTGAAACCGGTATGAACTCGGCCTGAAACGCGGAAAGGGCTTCTCGGGATACCACCCGCCGCTCCTTCCCTGCATGCGGAGCCTGAGTAGACTTCAGCAGGCCAGTTTTGGCCCACCAGCCGACGCATTGAGGCTTCTGTCCGAGGATGCTTGCGACTTCCTCGATCGTCATGCCGAGAGGTTTCGAACTGGTCGCCATCGCATGTTCGACTTCCCTTTTGCAGAATGCGAAGTCGTTCAAACGCGCGGATTCCGGCGCATAGATCGGATTTAGGATACCATCAAAGATCGCCCGGAACACCTGCGCGACCGCCATGCGATCAGTTGTTTTGCGCAGGTTGATTTCGCCAAACCTGATTATGTCACCTGTCGGCTCAGAGAGGCAAATGCGCAGGGCCGAAGCCACCTCTTCCGCTCGGGATTTGGAGAATTTTCCGTCGGCGACTCCATATCCGTCGCCGGCCGTGATTTTATCGAGAACGCCGGCCTCGTCGAGCAGGTGAAGTTGTGCTTTGGAGATCCCCCAGATCGCGCGAAGCTCGGTTGATCCGATCGTATCGCTACGCACCCCGGCCGCACGATTCGCAACCTCGCGTGAAACCAGGTATTGGCGATGGCCTGATTGGGAAGTTGAAGTCCTGGCGCGAAGCTTTCCATCATCAATGGCCTTGGTGAGGCGTGTCACACCAACACCGATCAAGCTTGCCGCGGCTTTCACAGATAGCCAATCTCCATCATCGCAGTTTTCTCCGCTCAGGACCGGAAAAGATCTCGCTACGATTGGCACACGTTCCTGAAACGTCCTGAACTCCGCTTCTCTGAATGACATGAGGCGCTGATACCATTTTCCGAGCGCCATCGGGATCGTGGTCGCTTCGGGCGGGGCGGTCTCGAACCGTTCCCGAATGTGGTCATCGAACCCTTCCGGGAACCGGGTCAGCATTTCACCGACAGGCGCCAGAAAGGCGGCTGCAGACCCCACGGTTTTTGGGAGGGGCGTTTTCCCCGGCTTTCCCGTTTGGTGTGACTTCGCGTGACTTCCGAGAAATTGCAGGAAGGCCGCAATCCGCGCCGGTGTGCGCTCAAAAAGGACGGTTTCAGACTGGTCAGAACGGCAAAGCACTTTGCTGATCTGCAGTTCCCACTCGGTCGCCCCGTGACGATAAGACGACCGATATGGCCATCCACAGGAGCAGCTATCGAAGGAACCCGTCAACGGGCGAAGCGGTTCTTGGCACCGGTCGCAGGTTTCGATGAGGCGCGTGCCGTGGGCAGGACAGGCGGTTACAAATACATGCTGCCAAGCCCGATCATGCACATGGCCATTTGCGATGCAATCCGGACAAACGGGAGCGATATTCGTCCTGTGAAAATGCCATTCGAGCCGGATGTCCTCTGGCCTTGCCCTCGGCGCCAGGTTCTGCATCAGGGAGAGATCTTGGCCGAGTTCTCGGGCCAGATCTTCGATCCGTTCCATCATCTGGCGTCCATATCGAAGCCCGAAGCAGGCGATGAACTCGGCCGTCTCGGGAAACCCGTTGGCCGCGGCCAGCCTGTGAAGATATCCGTTCAGGCTCTCGTCCTGCTCAGGGTCAACCAGTCGCCATCTGCCGTTACGCATGTTCTACCGCCGCAGAAAACTCGAGAAGATTGGCAGGCGTGAACTTCACGCCGGCTTCCGTGAGAAGAGAAGTGTATGAACGGACGAGAGTGGCATCTGTGGGCGGCTGCTCGCCGAAATAGATTTCTGGCTGCCTCGACGTCTGAAGCAGGCTCTGGGACACTTCGGACACCGCTGCAAGATCCAGAACAGGCTCGCGGAGGTTTCTCGCAATACTTGAGAACAGGCGCAGCATCATGCCCACACGGCCAGACGTCACGCCGTAAGTCCTGCGCGCGCAATCCTCGTCATCGAGCTCGATGCGCACACCATGCACCGCGAAGACGTCGAGCACAGTCAGAAACGCGCGGAAAAACTCATTTCGATCTTCCTCGATGCTCCAATTGTAGGGAAGGAAGTTCACCGTTCGGGTGGCACGGTCCCGGAGCTGCTCATTGGCGTCGATTATTTTCTGAAAGCGAGGTAGGCCACTAAGAATCAGTGTGATTCCGGTCGCATCAACCAGCGCCTTGAACTGGTCAGCCGCCGTTCGCAGCGAAAGGTCGGACCCGCGTTCGACGAGGTGATTGCACTCATCGAGTGCGACGAAGCGGATTCCATCGGATTGGATCGTCGAAATGACCCGGTCCCGAACGCTGCTGGTCGGTTCCTTCTGGCGGACCCTGAAACCCAAGGCGGCCAGGATCGCGCCATTGAGACTCTTGCCATTCGGGATCGGCGGCACACGTCCAAGAACAAAATCGCTTTCCGCAAACAGCCGTGAAGATTGCTGCCTGGTTTCGAGCGTGGTCTTCAGATCCTGAAGGAGCTCTGTCTTTCCGCATCGAGTGGGGCCAAGGAGCGGTATGATGAGCCCCGAATGCTCGTCATTAAGCCCCGCCAGCGCCAGGACTTCATTCTTTGCCTTGATATACTTGTCGTGAAGAACCGTTTTGCGCAGGTCCTTTGCAATGGTTTCGGCAAGTGTGTTTGTCATCGGGGCACCATCCGCGTGTAACTCTCCGGTCGCTTCAATGGCTTGGGAATAGCATGGGCTTCATCGACCAACGGCATTTCGACCTTCTTGTCGTGCAGAGAGCGGGCGTTGACTTCTCTTGCCTTCCTGCGCCCGATCTCGGCTTTGCGCCTGGATCTCAGCCCCTTGTTGGATTTGCCGGCTTTGTCCGCTGCCATGGCAAGCTCCGCGAGTACCAGGCGGGCGGCGATTTCTTCTTCAGGGTCCGGTTTGGTCTTTTCGAGAATCTCGGTGAGTTCCGCAAACGAGATGGCCGGCATCTCAGGATCCTTTGTCCGGACTGGAACATGGCGGCCGGTGTCGGGGTCCAGAACGGCGATTTCTCGGATGTCATGCGGATCGAAACAGACCTCGACTTTTCGGCCGGTTCCGATCTTTGCAATGATGCTGGATAGTTCCGGACCAGCGTAGATCAACCTCTTGAAGTTGATCCCGTAACGGAACAGCGTTCGGGCTTCGCTCCGGACCATGAACATGTTCCGTACCTCACTGGCGGTATAGGGCGCGTCGAGAAACCCAGTTGTTTCAAGACGCCGCCAGCATTTGGTGGGGCTTTCTTGTGAACGCAGCGGGTTCATGACGCGCCTTCGAGGTTTCATCCCATAGCTGTCGTAGCGCCAGACCTGAAGCATGGTTTCAAGGTCATCGAGGGTAAGCGAAGCCTCTTTCATGGCCTTTTCGGTGCGATCCTGCCTTTTGATCTCCGCCGTGCAAGTTGCGCCGGGCAGCTTTTGCAGGAATGCACTTATTTCCCGGAACAACCGTTCGATGAAGGGCTTTTTCCACGGGTGCTTTGGCAGGTTCTTCTGCCATTCCGTCGAGCCGGCAGTGACAAAGGCTTCGATCATATCGCCTCCATTCTCGGACCCTTGATCGGTCACGATTGTCAGTGGGCGGCCATACGCCTGAAATCTGTTGGAAATTCCGTGCCGGTCAAAAAACGAGTCGTCTTTCGGCACCAACATTTCCTTCAGGGTTCGGGCAACAAGCGATTGCGAGGGAGCACTGAGGGACAGCTGCATTGCGAGTATGACGCCCGTCGCGGAATCAATGGCCGCGCAGATCGTCGGGCGTCCCACCACGTTGCCTTCGTCATCTACGACAAAGATATCAGCTGTCGTGCAGTCGATCTCTACCCTATCGAAAGGTTGTTCGACCTTCAGGATGTCCTGCGCGAACACGGTCCGCTGCCTCGCCTCATCACCGCCGAGACGTTGCTTGGTCACTCGCAACCACGGAAGATTGTCGGTAATCGACTTGACTGCCTTGTACCCGCAACATTTGGGCGTTTTCCGCTTTTCATTGCAGGCATCGCGATAGCGCCTACCAGCTACGGCCACGATCTCTGAAATCGAAAGTCTGTCAGAAGTGAGATAGAATTCCTCCAAGAGATCCAGAACGATCTCTTCGAACAACAGATCATGCCGCGCTGTGCGATTCCCCTTCAGGTGATCCTTCGGGACCAAGCCGGCGTCACCAAGATCCCTTCGGATCTTGCGATAATTCTGGATGCTTCGAATGCTGGGAACCCCGATTCCTGCTGCCAGAAACTTGGGATCATTGGCGAATTCCTCGGTCAGTTTCCGGTGCCGCATTGCCCAAGGCAGGCCTTGCGCGAGCAGTTGGTCGTCCCGATTGAGCAATCTGCGTATACAGCGGGCCTTTTCGCGCTGCGCTGGTGAATAGATCCGGTTGGCGTGCTCGTGCCTGTTGTTGTCGAAGAGCACCTTCTCGTTGGCAATCAGCACACGGAATCTCTCAAGCGAAATCTCCGCGTCGCCTCCCTTTTCGCTTTGAAGCTCGACGATGCCTCTATCGGAGAACAGGCTACCAACCGAATATTGCTGATCGTCGAGGATGACTGTTGCGCCGATGTAGTCTCTGAAGTCCTTTTTCATAGCGGTAGAACCTCCAGGTAGCTCAGGTCGCCGTCGGCCCATTGAACCGCGGTGTTGGAAGAAAATCTGGAATTGACGATGTTGCAGGCGAGGTAGCCCTGAGCGATGGCCGCATAGACGGTCTTCTTGTCGAATCCGTCGTCTAAAAGTGCTCCGAGCACGGTTCCGCGCTCTGTTGCAGCTGCAAGGAGTTCACAAGCTTCTTGGGGAGGTTTCTGACCTCGGACATAGCGCGCCAGGACTCGAGCATTCCACTGTATGGGACCGAACAGAAGTTCGTCGGTGACCAGTTGCAGATCGAGACCGATCGTGCCCAGCAAAACCGGAAGGTCTTGGTATTCTGGATTGACCTTGATCCAGTGGCAGTGCTTGGTTTCGAGGAAAACTGTTGCACCGGAAATCTTGGTAATTCGGAAATCCGGCGTGAAGGGCTTGGGAATGTGACCAGTTCCCGAGAACCGATCGAGGCAAGCGGTCTTCGAGGAAAAAACTTCCCCTGAAAGAAGATCGATCGTGCAGGGTTGCGGTTGTATTTTCCTGACGCGAGGATCAAGTTCAGCAAGCATGGCAGTTGTTGCTTCCATGCTGCTTTCGGTTTGGACAATCCCGGGAAATTTGCTGCCAGACAGGAAACTGGCTTTCTGCATTTTTCCTCTTGTATGAATACGACGAGCCACAGGCTCTGCATGTGGGTGGAGCTTCATAGGTCTCAATGATGTTGGGGAGGGTGTTTGGATATGGCGGGACTTTACACATCATTACACCGTGTAATCAAGTCATTTGTGGCTCAGGTTTGAATCATTGAAAAGAAAGAGAAAAATATCATCCGCCCACGATGGCAAACACTGGCTTCAGGTCGGAAAAGAGATACTGGGCGCGATGGAGGCCCGAGATGATTCGGGTGGCATGACAGAGGCGGGCATCATGGAAAAGTGCGCCGCGCGGTATGGGAAGAGCATTCACACCATCCGGAAAATCATAGATGCCACAACTTGGGTGAAGGGATTTTACCCGAAGCTCATTGAAAATCCGCCCGAACTTTTTCCCTTAACGCAAGCGCTTCAACTGCGGACAATCCATAGGCTCGATCCATCAGTCGGAAAGGAAATTTCCAGTGATGTTTTCGAAGGAAAATTTAGCGGCCCGCAACTCGCGGACATAGTCGTCGAGCTAAACAAAAAATACCGTCCAAAGCCAGTAGCACCTGACAAACTCAGCCCAATTGAAATCAAGAGAAGAAAAGCTGAAGCACTGGAGGAGGAAGTCAGCAACTTGCTTGCGCAATTGCTCGAGGGCGAAAATTTTCCATCAAGACCCGAAGTATCGAGTGGACGCGCTGTTGTTCCTCCATGTGACTTCGTGGTGAGCGTGGATGGAAAACCGACAATCGTTGCAGAAGTGAAAAACTTTTCCTCCAAGGAGCCGACCACCAATCTGGTTTCTCTACTGGGAAACTGCGCGCTCTGGCAAAATCAGGGATTTTCCCCCTGGCTGTTTTTCCCGTCTGATGCCGCCCCACGAATTGACAAGTTCCAATCCATGGCAATCAAGTGCGGCGTCACTCCATTGGAGATTTTCCTGGTTGGCGACGGTAAGGCCAAGCCGTGGGAATCTACTGTTACGAAGGATTAGGAAACCGAGACCGTCCACGAAGTCGGAGTAGATGCTCTGTCGGTCCCTGCAGGAAGCCAAAACCGGCCTTGAGAAAGTGGCGAGGGCTTGAAGCCCCCGCCTTTCGATCTACTTCGCTTTTCCACCTCCCGCGGGGCCGTTCGAACGCCCGCCGCCGGAGGGGTTGCCAGTTGTGCTCGGCCAGCCACCACCATTTCCTTGACCTTTTCCCATTGTATTTTCTCCTCTGAAAGTTTGATTGATTGCTGCCTTCGCATTTCTTGCCGATTGGTCAGATCCGCACGGCATCTGTCTGAGTGTTTTTTTTGGGGGGGCGGCAAGGCCCCGCCCGTTGAGTGCTTTGGATCTTTACCGGGTGGATTTTCACTCAAGTTCGTAGACAAGCCTGAATCCGATACGCATTCTCTTGTAGGCACCAGTTGAATGTGGAGCCATCCTGTCTCGCTCGGCTGAAACTCTGTCTCCCCAGCGAGGGGACTCGGTTCCTTCCTCGGACATTGAATCAGGGATCGCCGCGAGATGCAGTGGCGCCGAATTCATAGCCCCAGCGTGCAAGCTGTTGATCGCCGCCCCATGAAGCGAAAGCCATTCACCGAAGTCAATTGCTCGCAGGAAACGCACACCATCATCTGTTCGTTCCCAGGGAAGCTTGGATTCATTGCATCTATACTTGGTCCCGAAAAACTGATGCTTTTCATCCCTGTTGCCGGTCTCAACGATACGGCCCGCGTTGAGATACTCGAAATCAACCTGGACCGCCCGAAGTTTGGAGCGAAACTCTTTTGTGATTGCGAGCCATTCTTTTTCGGTCGGAAGTCTGACCGGCAGTTTTCGAACCTTGCTGACAGTCGCGGCAAACGCCGCAGCGTCATACCACGTGACTGATGCCGGAGCGGATTGGATGTCATCGTCAAGATTGCATTGACGCCAATCATCTTGCTCGGGTGGAAAAGGACGGTAGCGGGTGTAGAGTTCGTTCTCATGCATCATGAAGTGCCGAAACTCTTTGATCGAGATTGGATCCGAAACCGCGAGACGCTTGCCCTCAATGATGACCTCGTTGAACCCATCGGCCAAAGGTGCGCCTCTTGCAGGCGCTATGTAACGCCCCTTCTCAATGAGATAGGTTCGGAGAACTTGCTCCTCGCCGGGGTGACTTCGCGGTTGGTTCCCATTCGCATAGTAATGCTGCTCAGCGTTGTGCTGATCCAGTTCCAACCATCCATCGTTCTCGAAATAGGCCCATCTCCGAAAATGATAGAGATCATCCGATTTCGGGACATCGGCGTTCTTCAAATAGGGAAGGTGAATGTTGTGGTTGAACTTGGTTTTTCTGAGTTTTGGAAAAACAAAATCATATCCCCCAGCCCAATCGCGAAGAAAGATCAGCTTCTCATTGAACGGCAATACGTCCACCCATCCCCGCTTCAGTTTTGGTATTACTCGGGTCAGAATTTCGGCCGCTCCACGGTAGCGTTTTTCTTCCAGTTCAATTTCCTCGGCCCCCATGTAATTGGGAAAGTAGACCTTCGCGACAAAAGTCGTTTCCGTTTCGCCGGGATCGCGTGCGTATTGAAGCAACTGGTCACCAAGCAGCGTGCTCAGCATCCAACAAGCATCTAACGAAAGAATCCGATCCTCATGTTGGATGATCCAATTCATGGGTATGTCGCGCCGAGCTATAGGTATTTCTGAGGTGTCGCGAATTGTCGCTCCGGTAAACCGGTTCCTGACCTCAAATCCAGGAATGCCCACGGCCGCCTCGAGCAAGTCAAACCAGTCTACACCTGCACCCGTGAAGACACGAGTAGGACACTGTCTTCCTGACCCGAAACACCGATCCGAAATTTGGGCCAAGTCTACTTCGATTGGCCTGTCCAGAGTATTCGGATCGCGCAGGCCAGCGATCTGCAAGTTATGGCGCTTTTTGAACTCCTCAAGTTTGGCCACTTGTGTCTCTTTGAAGCCCGCGAAGCCACCCCGAAAACCGAGTTCTCTGCAGATATAGTTGAGGACGGTAGTGTGTTTGATATCCTCTCGGTCTTTCGCGAGACGACGCGCTGAACCGCGCAGAAAATCCGGCTCAATTCCAGTTAGTTCCGCGACGTGAAAGTTGTCGAACGGAAGGAATTTCGGTGCAAAGTTTGATGTTGTTGAAAGCATATTAGCCTCTCCGCGTTCGGTGGGAGTGGCAAAACATGTTGGCTCAGCGACAGCTGTAGGTCTCTTTGTCAGCCACACCGAACTTCGTAGCTGCCCCAGGCCGACCATAGCCTGCGTTGACACATATGAGTGCTAATCGACGTTGTCAACCCACACGTGCAAGCAGAGTGGATACCCTCTACGGTCACGGTTTTTCGTTTTCTGAAAATTCTCTTGGGTGTCATTTCAAAGCGCCATAAAAAAAACCCAAAGCGGTGCGCTTCTCACATGCCTGTTCTGTCCGGCTATCCAGCCATGACGCTGGAAGAATCTCTGAAATCTGTGACAATCAGTGCTTGCTCCAACTGAAAAAGCAACCAGTGCTTGTATCAATCTGTGCCTTCGTTACCTTGCCTACAGAACGTGACGAGTGTGAAGCATGGACAAACAACTTCTTTCCGAAAGAGACATCTGCAGCAAGTATATCACGCCTGCGCTCCAGAGCGCGGGCTGGGACCTGCAAACGCAGATTTCTGAGGAGAAGACCCTCACGGATGGGCGCATTATCGTCCGCGGAAAGCTGGTGGCGCGCGGCAAGCAGAAACGGGCCGACTATGTCCTCTACCTGAAGCCGAACATCCCGATCGCTGTCATCGAGGCAAAGGATAACAAGCACGCCATCGGCGATGGAATGCAGCAAGCACTGACCTACGCAAAAATGCTGCGTGTCCCGTTTGCCTTCTCGTCAAATGGCGATGGATTTGTCTTCCACGACAAGACCGGATTTTCGGCCGCCATGGAAACGCAGATTGGTCTCAACGAGTTTCCGTCTCCGGAGAGTTTGCTCCGCCGTTATGAAGCCTGGAAAGGCATGAATGAGGCCCAGGCGGGGGTGGCGTTCCACGGTTACCATGACACCGGAAAGACGCCGCGTTATTACCAGATGAACGCCGTCAACGCCGCGGTCGAGGCAATCGCGCAAGGGCAGAGCCGGCTTCTCCTCGTCATGGCGACTGGGACAGGCAAGACTTTCACGGCTTTCCAGATCATTTGGCGGCTGTGGAAATCGGGTGCCAAGAAACGGATCCTGTTCCTGGCCGACCGGAACGTTCTCGTCGATCAGACCATGGTAAACGACTTCAGGCCCTTCGAGGGGGCGATGGCCAAGCTCTCGACGCATTCCAAGACCATCGAACGTGCGGACGGAAGCGTGGAGACCCTGGATCTGGCTATCGACAAGAAACGCCGGATCAACACCGCCTACGAAATCTACCTCGGTCTTTACCAAGCCCTGACCGGCCCCACTGAGGCGCAGAAAATCTACAAGGAATTGTCTCCGGATTTCTTCGACCTGATTGTCGTCGACGAGTGTCACCGCGGCAGCGCTGCCGACGACTCCGCATGGCGGGAAATCCTCGAATACTTCTCCAGTGCCACCCAGATCGGCATGACCGCGACCCCGAAGGAAACGGAGTATGTTTCGAACATCAACTACTTTGGTGCGCCGATCTATTCCTACTCCCTGAGAGAGGGAATCGATGACGGTTTCCTCGCGCCCTACAAGGTTATCAAGTGCCACATAGATCGGGACGTTCAAGGCTACCGCCCAGATCCGGGGCAACTCGATCGCGACGGCAACGAGGTGGAGGACCGGATCTACAACGCCAAGGATTTCGACCGAACGCTCGTCATCGATGACCGCACGAAACTCGTGGCCCAGCGCGTCACCCAGTTCCTGAAGGAAAGTGGTGATCGTTACCAGAAAACAATCGTCTTCTGCGTCGACCAGGAACACGCGGCGCGGATGCGCCAAGCCCTCGTCAACGAGAACCAAGACCTCGTCGCCAAAGACCCGCGCTATGTGATGCGGATCACTGGGAACGACAAGGAAGGACTTAACGAACTCAGCAACTTTATCGATCCTGAGGTCGACTACCCGGTCATCGTAACAACTTCGCGCCTGCTCAGCACTGGCGTGGACGCGCAGACCTGCAGGCTGATCGTGCTGGACCGGGAAGTTGGCTCGATGACCGAGTTCAAGCAGATTGTCGGCCGGGGCACCCGGGTCCATACCGATACAGGAAAATACTACTTCACTCTGATGGATTTCCGCGGTGCGACGAACCACTTCGCCGATCCTGACTTCGACGGTGATCCGGTTCAGATCTACCAGCCGGGCCCGGATGATCCGATGATGCCGCCTGATGAACCGGCTCCCGGTCCAGGCGAGGATGAAGGTGGGTCGGATGGTGGTGAAGACCTGATCGATCCAGTGGACCCGGAGGGCTCATGGATCGATCCTGGTCAGGACACGAGCCCACCAACCGGCCCGCAGAAGAAGATCTATGTCGATGGCATCGGCGCCACCATCCTCGCCGAACGGGTCGAATATCTCGACTCCAACGGCAAGCTCGTCACTGAAAGCCTCAAGGACTTCACGCGCAAGCACCTGACCAAGCGCTTCGCCACGATGGACGACTTCCTTCGGCGCTGGAACGAGGAGGAGCGCAAACAGGCCATTATTGAAGAACTTGCCGAAGAGGGCCTCGATCTCAAAATCATCGGCTCTGAACTCGGCAAGGATCTCGATCCCTTCGACCTGATCTGCCATGTCGCCTTCGACGCCAAGCCTCTGACCCGAAAGGAGCGGGCCAACAACGTCAAGAAACAGGATGCCTTCGGAAGATATGGGGACACGGCGCGGGCCGTGCTCGAGGCGCTTCTCGACAAATACGCTGATGACGGCGTGCTCAATCTCGACGACACCAATGTGCTCAAGATTGATCCTTTCGCGCACATGGGAACACCGCTTGAACTTGTCCGCGCATTTGGGGGAAAAGCAGCCTATCAGAAGGCGGTTCAAGACCTGCAGGACGCCATCTACAAAAAGGTTAGTTGATGTCGGGAGCAAAACAGCAAGGCCATTTGGATGGCTTGTGCGGTGTATATGCAGTTGTGAACTCTTTTCTGAAACTCAACGCCGGATACGAAAACGAAATTTTTCAAGCTTGCTGTCGTGCACTGTCGCGCTCACGCTGGCCGAGCACCCTTTGGGAAGGCACATCACTTCGCGATCTTGAGACCATGATTAAGTTCTGCCTGGGTGAAGTTGAGGGATTAGACAGATTTCATGTTTCGTATCCCTTCCGCGCGAACCAACCCAAGTCCAACGACGAGTTTTGGCAAGCATTCGATAGATTGTTCGCGGAAAACCGCGAAGGGAAAAGCGCAATAGTCGGACTGACAAAACCGGACCTGCACTGGTTGGTGGCGCTTCCGAAGCGAAGCAAGATCGAGTTCATTGATTCAGACCGTTTGTCCTCCAACACAAAGGTGCCCAGAGAGGATATCTATGCGGGAGATCGTCGAACTAACGGTCAAACTTACTGCGTTGTTCGCAAGGAAGTCATAATCATTGAAAAGGTCGCCTGAGCTATGTCCATGAGAAACCTCATCAAATCCATCCAGGACACCATGCGCAAGGACGTTGGCGTCGACGGTGATGCGCAGCGCCTGTCGCAGCTCGTCTGGATGTTCTTCCTCAAGATCATCGACGACCAGGACGAAGCGCTTGAGGTCATGAAGGACGATTACGTCTCGCCGATCCCCGCCAACCTGCAATGGCGGGCATGGGCGGCCGACCCCGAGGGCATCACCGGCGACGCCTTGCTCGACTTCGTCAACAGCGAACTCTTCCCGACCCTCAAGGAACTGCCGGCCACCACGCCGCGCGCCCGCGTCGTGCAATCGGTCTTTGAGGACGCCTACAACTACATGAAGTCCGGCCACCTGATGCGGCAGGTGATCAACAAGATCAACGAAGTCGACTTCAACTCGCTCACCGAACGCCAGCATTTCGGCGATATTTACGAACAGCTGCTGAACGACCTGCAGAACGCAGGCAACGCCGGCGAATACTACACGCCCCGCGCGGTCACCTCGTTCATGGTGCAACAGGTCGACCCCAAGCCCGGCGAAATCCTGATGGATCCCGCCTGCGGCACCGGCGGCTTCCTCACCTGCGCCATGCGCCACATGCGCGAGCGTTACGTCAAGCGCCCAGAGGACGAGACACTGATGCAGGCCTCGCTGCGCGCGGTGGAGAAAAAGCCGCTGCCGCACATGCTCTGCACCACCAACATGCTGCTGCACAATGTCGAGGAACCATCCTGGGTCAAACACGACAACACGCTGGCCCGCCCGCTGATCAGCTGGACCAAGGACGAGCGCGTCGACATCATCCTCACCAACCCGCCCTTTGGTGGCAAGGAAGAGGACGGGATCGAGAACAACTTCCCCGCCTTCAAGACCCGCGAAACCGCCGACCTCTTCCTCGCCCTGATCATCCGCCTGCTGAAAAAGGGCGGCCGCGCCGCGGTGGTGCTGCCCGACGGCTCGCTTTTTGGCGAGGGGATCAAGACCCGGCTCAAGGAACACCTGCTGACCGAATGCAACCTGCACACCATCGTGCGGCTGCCGAACTCGGTCTTCAAACCCTACGCCTCGATCGGCACCAATCTGCTGTTTTTTGAAAAGGGCTCACCAACGAAAGAGGTCTGGTATTGGGAGCACCGCGTGCCCGAGGGGCAGAAGGCCTATTCCATGACCAAGCCGATCCGGTTGGAACATCTGGACGACTGCGCCGCATGGTGGGGCGGAGCCGAGCGTGAAGGGCGGCAGGAAAACGACCGCGCCTGGAAAGTCTCGATCGACGAGATCCGCGAGCGGAACTTCAACCTCGACATCAAGAACCCACATATCGTCGAGGATGATCATGGCGATCCAGAAGAACTGCTGAACGATCTGACCAAGGCTGAGGCCTCAGTCGAAAGCCTGCGCACCGAGCTGAAAGCCATTCTGACTGAGGCTCTGGCACGATGAACACTCACAGCTTTTCTGACTATGCCTTGGGGCAACTGCGGGCGGCCAAGGCCGCGATGGTCGAGGATCTTGAGATCGCTAAAATCCTCGAATCCCAGGATGAGGTCCTTGCGCGGTATAGCCCCGCGTTCCAACCCGATCGCATTAAAAACCTCGAAGAAGACGTCCTTCGATCATTTCTGCGTATTGAAAACAATCACCACTGGTCCGGTCTGCATCGTCAGGTAAACCGTGTATGCGCCGACATGACCGCAACCCGTGCAGCACTCGCTGAGTTAGTTAATGAGACGCGTCCAATAGCAGACCGGATGCAACCTGTTACTGAGATAAAAGGCATGGGGAAAGGGATCATCTCCGCAATCCTTCATGTCGCTTATCCCAAAAAATACGGCGTGTGGAACAACACATCGAATGATGGTCTGGACGCTCTCGGCCTGCTCCCTCATCCACCTCGGGGTGCCAGTTTCGGCGAACGCTATGCCGCAGTGAACGAAGTCCTCGTCGCTCTGGCGGATGAACTTGATGTCGACCTTTGGACCCTTGATTCGATCTGGTGGTATCTTGAAGATGACAATGACGAAGAGAACGTCGATCAGCCTGCAGTTCCCCCACTGGGAACTCAGAACGCTCTTCCAGCCACCAAGACCACCCGCTTTGCCCTCGAACGCCACCTGCATGACTACATGTTCGACAATTGGGACATGCTGGACCTTGCGCAGGAGTGGGATATCTACACCCGCGACGGAGAGCCCGAGGCCGGCTACGAATTCCGCACCCCCATCGGGCGCATCGACTTGCTGGCCAAGCATAAACGCAAACCGAGCTGGCTGGTGATCGAACTCAAGCGCGAGAAATCATCGGACGCGGTGGTCGGTCAGGTGCTCCGCTATATGGGCTGGGTGCAGAAACATCTGGTTGAAGGTGGCGAAACGGTCGAGGGCCTCGTCGTCGCCACCGAAGGCGACCCGCAACTGCACTACGCGCTCACGGTCGTGCCCTCAGTGACGTTCAAATCCTACGAGGTCGAATTCCGCCTCAAGAACGGCCCGACCTTTGAGGAGTTCTCTAAGCCATGAATGCCGACCGTTTTTTGGAATTGTATGAGCAGATCAGCGAAGCGCCGGACGCCATCGTGCGGCTGCGGCGGTTTGTGCTGGATCTGGCCGTGCGGGGGAAGCTGGTGGAGCAGGATCCGGGGGATGAGCCTGCATCGCAGCTATTGAAGCGGATCGAGGTAGAGAAAGCGCAAATTGTCGGTGACGGCAAGTTCAAGCGGTATGAGGGGAAATTCGAAAGGAATCAGGAAGCGTTTGCTTTCCAGCTCCCCACAAACTGGCATTGGTGCTATTTGGATGATGTAGCAGCTATTGCACGAGGTGGTTCGCCCCGCCCAATTAAATCGTACTTAACGGACGAACCAAATGGAATTCCATGGATTAAAATCGGCGATTCAACTCGCGGCAGCATCTACATCGATAACACCGCAGAGCGCATTAAGGCAGAGGGCCTTGCGAAATCTCGGCTCGTGGTTCCAGGGGACTTGCTGTTATCAAACTCAATGAGCTTTGGCTTCCCGTACATCACGAATGTCGAAGGCTGCATCCACGATGGATGGCTGGTCATTCGGACGCCCGAGAAACTTATCAGCAAATTATTCCTCTATACATTGTTCCTGTCGGAACACGCAAAGCGCTCGTTTGCGGAGGCCGCATCTGGCGCTGTTGTTCAGAACCTAAATGCAGACAAGGTAAGGCAGCTAACTGTTCCCCTCCCCCCTCTCGCCGAACAGCACCGGATCGTTGCAAAGGTCGATGAGCTCATGGCGCTCTGTGATCGGCTGGAGGAGGCCCGCAAGACCCGCGAGGAGACGCGCGACAAGCTCACCGCCGCCAGCCTCGCCCGCCTGACCGCCCCCGACACCACGCCCGAGGACTTCCCCGCCCACGCCCGCTTCGCCCTCGAAGCGCTGCCCGCCCTCACCAAGCGCCCCGACCAGATCAAAACCCTCCGCCAAACCATCCTCAACCTCGCCGTCCGCGGGAAGCTGGTCGAGCAGGATCCGGAGGATGAACCGGCGTCGGAGTTGTTGCAGCAAATTAAAGTTGAGCAAGCGGTGTTGGCGAAAGCCGGCAAGATGAAGAAACCAAAGCGCTTACCAGCGATTGATTCAGAGTTGGTGCCGTTCGAGTTGCCAGTGGGTTGGGTTTGGGCGAGGTTCCCAGAACTCGGAATTTTTGGGCGTGGCAAATCCAAGCACCGTCCGAGAAATGACCCTGCGCTTTACAGTGATGGGAAAATTCCATTTGTTCAGACAGGCGATGTCGCACGATCCAAAGGCTTAATCACATCCAGCACCAGTTTCTATAATGATGTGGGTTTAGCTCAAAGTATGCTTTGGCCCCGTGGCACAATGTGCATCACTATTGCTGCCAATATTGCCGATAGTGGGATTCTTGACTTCGACGCTTGTTTTCCCGACAGCGTTGTCGGTCTTGTTCCTGCTTCAATGTTCGATAGTGCGAAGTATTTTGAGTATTTCATTCGAACAGCAAAAGCGAACTTGTTCGAGTTCGCCCCAGCGACTGCGCAAAAGAACATCAATCTCGGCATACTCGAGACAGTCCTAATTCCCCTTCCCCCTCTCGCCGAACAACACCGCATCGTGGCGAAGGTCGATGCCCTCATGGCCCTCTGCGACCGGCTGGAGGCCGCCCTGACCACCGCCGACACCACCCGCACCTGCCTCCTCGAAGCCCTCCTCCACGAGGCGCTGGAGCCCTCCGCCAACGTGCTGGCGGCGGCGGAGTAGAACTGCATTTTGTCCCAATCCAAAAATTAGATCTCGACATGATAAGCATCACGGAACTCAAGGCATATATGGCCGCATACCCGGAACACCCCCCACGCACGACTGCTCTGGAACAACGCATTCGCATTGGAACAGGGTTTCACGACAAGTGGTACCGATCTCAGCGCGAGCATATGCTGGGATGGATGGTGGTTCAGGAATGTCAGGCTCGGATGAAAGGCAAGGACCCGATGACGGTTGATGCCAGGGGCATGTGGGGGCGGTTGAAATGCAGCCCCGCAATGTTCTGGCTGGCCGAGAGTGCCGGCGTGCCCAACGATATTCTTGAACAGGCCGAGAAACAGGCGGCGGCAGCGGCGCGGCTCAATCCAATGGATGGAGATCCGCATGGCAGGATGATGCGCCAGATATTGCCGTGGGATGTGGTCAGAGAAGCCATTCAGACAGGCAGAAGGGGACGTCCAGCGGAAGAAGCTGAACTGATCGCGCGTGATGCGTTCGACAGGCTGACGCGCAAAGTCTCGAACTATCGCAAGCACCGAAATTGGCTTCCTGCAACCCGATGAATTATTGCCGTTATTTCCGACGGCATTGAGCCTTGGTGGTAGCAAGTTCACACGTCCAAATCGCGTTGCAAACCCCATGGCTGAGAAGCTTGAAACAACTTTGATTTGGGAAAACCGGAATGAATACAGGGCTGCCCGACGGAAAACAAATCTGGATCCGTTCCCTCTATGGCTTCAACCCCGAGGAAGACGGCTATATCGGCTGGTCCCAGGAAAGCGCCAGAGACAGCTATCTGGGCAAGCTGAATGATGGCGATCTCATCATGATCTACGGAGCAAACGCGAAGGAAACCGAGCAGTCCCTCCGCTCTTATGTGCTCGGTTTCGTGCAGATCGATGCAACGCCCATCATGGATTACGAGAAAGCGTCTGAGCTTGGCCTGAAGCGCAAGAAGGAGAAGGGGTGGGCGGACAAATGGACCTACGGGCTCCCCGTTCGCCGGGCCTGGCGCGCGGAAGAAAAGGTCATGATCAGCACGATTGCCTTCAATTCCTACCGGCCGGAAGCCGGCCAAGCCCTTGCGGTTCATGGAACCGACCTCGATCCGGACGAAATTGCCCAAGCTCTGAAAATCCGGGTTCGAGAGGTCAATGTCTTTGGCGAACCTCCCGTGCAGTCGGAGGCGGAGTCGGTGAAGCCGTTCGCTGAGGTTTTCAAGCCTTCGCGTGCTTTTCCAGGCAGCGCAGGCGAAAGGACCGCCGTCTATGAGGACGGCGACACCTACCTTTATCTCGCCGTCTATGATGGGGACGGCCACGCGTTCATCGGCAGGAAGAAAGCCTTTGGCGACAAGTCGGTTGCCATGAAAATTGGCGTATCCATTGCACCAAAGCGCCGGTGTGAAGAACTGAGCGCAGGGATTCCCCCGGCGGCTTGCGGGAAGTGGGCATTGCGTCTGATTTCGCAGGCTTTCCCTGACAAGAAGTCCGCAGAAGAAGTCGAAGAACTCTTCAAGCAACGATCTTCCGGGCGCCTCGAGAGTCTTGGCAAAGAGTTCTTTTGGGGTGCACTTGATGAAGCCGAGAGCCTTTGCTGGTCCTTGCCTGGCATGTCCCGCTTTTGAACACGAAAGATCCACAGTTAACCCAGTTTTTGCCCTCCGGCAGTTCGGAAAATCACAATGGAAGTTTATCGCACGTCAGGAACAGCTCTCACTGAATAAACTTCTAATCGACTTTCACAGATGCGTTTCAATCTGGAGAAACGGAGTGATTAGTATCCGTCAACAAAGGGCGGACTGCAGACATTCACTGCGGGTGCGTCCTGATCGATGCAGAATGGCGTGAGTGGACAATAAGATTGCGTCAAATCCTCAGAATCTACTGTACTGCCGCATGGCGGCTCCGAACCCAATCCGGAAGCGCTAATTTTCGCTGCGATGGTGAAGTTCCTCAT
>NZ_LQBQ01000022.1 GCF_001507595.1 Ruegeria marisrubri | reverse complement strand
CGATGACGGCGCCTACACCGTCGCGCTGCTGGGCGGAGAGGTCGCCGACACCAGCGGAAACGCCGTCGCCGCCGACCCGACCCTCGCCAGTTTCACCGCCGACAGCGGCGACAGCACCGCCCCTGTTGTCCAGTCCGCCTCGGCCCCCGATATCGGACCGGCCCAGGTCGGAACGACGAACACCGACATCACCGTCACCTTCACGGACAACGTGGCCATCGACACCGCCACCATCGATCCGGGCGACATCACCGTCACCGGACCCGGCGGCGCGCTCTCGGTGACC
>NZ_LQBQ01000021.1 GCF_001507595.1 Ruegeria marisrubri | reverse complement strand
CCGGGCGGCAGCTGGGACAGCGCCGATGACGGCGCCTACACCGTCGCGCTGCTGGGCGGAGAGGTCGCCGACACCAGCGGAAACGCCGTCGCCGCCGACCCGACCCTCGCCAGTTTCACCGTCGACAGCGGCGACAGCACCGCGCCCGTGGTCCAGTCCGCCTCGGCCCCCGATATCGGACCGGCCCAGGTCGGAACGACGAACACCGACATCACCGTCACCTTCGCCGATGACGTGGCCATCGACACCGCCAGCATCGACGCCGGCGACATCACCGTCACCGGACCCGGCGGCGCGCTCTCGGTGACCGGCGTCAGCCTCGACACCGCCAGCGACGGCACGCCGCGCACGGCGACCTACACCGTCGCGGCACCGGGCGGCAGCTGGGACAGCGCCGATGATGGTGCCTACACCGTCACGCTGCTGGGCGGAGAGGTCGCCGACACCAGCGGAAACACCGTCGCAGCCGATCCGGGCCTGGCAAGCTTCACGGCCGACCTTTCGACGCTGCCGCCCCCACCAGATCCGTCTCGGGTCGAGGCCGAAACCTTCACCGTCCTGAGCGGCTTTGTCGTGAAGAACAACGGCCAGGGCTCGGGCGGCCAGTTCCTGCAGGCCGGCGATGGCGATGAGCAGCGCGCTGCCCACACCTTTGCCTTGACCGCTGGTGTCTACGATCTGACCATCGGCCATTTCGACGAATCCGACGGACAGTCGCAGATGAGCATTCTGCTGAACGGCACTCAGATTGATAGCTTCGTCTGGGATCTAGATGCCGGCGGCAAATTTGCGGATCAGTCCTCATTTGCCGAGCGCACCATAAGCGGCGTTTCGCTGTCCTCGGGGGACGTGATCGAGATCGTGGGTTTCGAGGATGCCGGCGAGCCTCTGCGCACAGACTATATGGACTTTCAATATGTTGGCAGCGGCGGGCCCGACGCCACCGCCCCTGTTGTCCAGTCCGCCTCGGCCCCCGATATCGGACCGGCCCAGGTCGGAACGACGACCACCGACGTCACCGTCACCTTCACGGACAACGTGGCCATCGACACCGCCAGCATCGACGTCGGCGACATCACCGTCACCGGACCCGGCGGCGCGCTCTCGGTGACTGGCGTCAGCCTCGACACCGCCAGCGACGGCACCCCCCGCACCGCCACCTACACGGTCGCCGCTCCGGGCGGCAGCTGGGACAGCGCCGATGACGGCGCCTACACCGTCGCGCTGCTGGGCGGAGAGGTCGCCGACACCAGCGGAAACGCCGTCGCCGCCGATCCGACCCTCGCCAGTTTCACCGCCGACAGCGGCGACAGCACCGCGCCCGTGGTCCAGTCCGCCTCGGCCCCCGATATCGGACCGGCCCAGGTCGGAACGACGACCACCGACGTCACCGTCACCTTCACGGACAACGTGGCCATCGACACCGCCACCATCGATCCGGGCGACATCACCGTCACCGGACCCGGCGGCGCGCTCTCGGTGACCGGCGTCAGCCTCGACACCGCCAGCGACGGCACGCCGCGCACGGCAACCTACACCGTCGCGG
>NZ_LQBQ01000020.1 GCF_001507595.1 Ruegeria marisrubri | reverse complement strand
CGTTACGACAGATGCCCAAAGGTCTTCCTGTCAGCCATAGCTCTCGCAGCTCTTGTCATCTACTGGCTTTGATAGACAATGAGTCCTGACCCTAGGCTCTCCCTGGGGATTGAAAATCAGATTGAGGTTAAAAACGACCGTTTTTGGCAGGGAGTTTTTGTCACGAGGGTTTTGACAGCTTTTGCATGGAGGACCAACTCGGACTAGCGACTATCTGTGGGGTAAGCGGTGCCCTCATCCTGCGAGCTGGCGGCGACCGACGCATGCCTGTGGGCCCATTTCCATCCAGTATCGGTTCTGACGAGTGAAACAGTCCAACGCACCGGCACTGTAAGCCTTGCTTCCTCGACCATCAGGTGGATGATCAGCGCGATTGCGACGGTAGCTGCGTCGCCATGAATTGCGACGTGCTTCCAACCCCATTCGAACTTGTTGGCTGTTGCATCACCAAAGTTCCGTTCAAAAACCGATGACACTTCGCCTCGCCCCGAACAAAGTTCATCACCGCCCGTTCCGATCAGCGAAATTCCATCGCCATCGACAAAGATCGCCATCAGCCGGTCGATATCCTTTGCACAGTAGGCGTCAGCGTATTCTTCCAATGTTGCGAGAACGAGTTCTTGGTCTGTCATTTCACCTCTCCATGATACCTATTCGGTTGCAAGCATAGCACAATCGCGGAGTTATCACTGCGAGCTCGGAATTGGCCTCGTCCGGCTTTCACGGAATTGCCAAAACTCATACGTTTCTGTCACCGGCGAAAACCATCGTTTGTGACCCGCCCCATTCATCCAAAGTCGCCGTTGGCGCAGCCGTAGCGAAAGAGCGATTTGTCCCGCATCCTGTTTGTCGAGACCGGTTGCGGCGAAAGGGAGGTTTCCGATCTGCAAGATTTCGGCGCTTTGAATGACCGGTTCGACGACTTAGGCTGCAACGCGGCGAAGACCTCGCGGCAGGCGCGAACAATTTCTGCACCAGCGAAAGCCGCAACCGCAATAGTCCGGAACGTCCGCATTGGCGACCTTAATGCACCTTGCGGCAAACGGCCGTTTCGAGCCCATCCCGTGAGTTCGATTTTCTCGCTGCGTGCGCGCGCGGCACGAATATTTCTGCACCTGCGTAATTTCTCGCGCTGCAGAGCGGCTCAAGAACCGGTCGTTCGCGACAGTCGCAGCATTGATCCGGAAGCAAATTCACGGATCGCGGACGAAGCCGTCTTTCGATGGAGCTGCACGAAAGTCTGCTGTTGAAACGCTCTGCTAATCATCGCTCTGAACCACGCACTGGCAGCTTGCTCGATGCCTTCATCTCTTTGAGTGACAGGTTCGAGCGAATGCTGGTCACACCAGGAAGACGCCGCAGCGTGCTGTCGACGAAGGCGCTGTAGTCGTCCAGATCGCGCGCGACCACGATCAGCAGGAAATCGTCCTCGCCGGTGGTGTTATGGCAGGCGAGGATATTGGGCGTGACCTCGATAATACGTTGGAACTCGGCGGTTGCGGCCTGATCGTGCTCTGAACAGCTCAGCTGAACGAATGCCATGACGCCGAGCCCGAGCTTTCGGCGATTGAGGTGGGCTTGGTAGCCCTCGATGATGCCCGTCTCTTCCAGTTTCTTGAGCCGTCGCCAACAGGGGGTTTCGCTCATGTTCAGGTGCTCAGCCAGTTTGGCGTTGGTCATGCGCCCGTCAGCTTGGAGAAGTTCGAGAATCTGTGCGTTGACTGCGTCGATGCCTGGCAAGGGAAGACTTTCCTCAATTGGCTCTCATTTTGAGGGCTTTATGCTCTAAACTATCATTTTTGAGGGTAGGATGGCAAGGCAATTTCATCCTTAGTTGATAGCTTCCACTCAACCAGTCGATACAACCGAAAGACCCTGCCATGAAAGCTGTCCTGTTTGAGAAATTCCAAGAAGCCCCCAAGGTCGTAAGCGTTGCGGACCCGTCACCGGAGCCGCATGGTGTCGTCCTCAAGGTCGAAGCGACTGGCGTCTGTCGTAGCGACTGGCACGGTTGGATGGGTCACGACAGCGATATCGTACTTCCTCACATCCCTGGCCACGAACTGGCCGGCGTGGTCGAGGCGGTTGGCAAAGACGTAAGGAACTGGAACGTGGGCGACCGGGTCACCGTACCGTTCATCTGCGGGTGCGGATCGTGCAGCGAATGTCATGCAGGTCATCAGCAAGTATGTCTGCATCAGGAACAGCCGGGCTGGTGCTGTCAGACAGATTCTAACCAGTCTCAGTTTCCCAATAACCACGGGAACTTAGGCGGAACATAGCTGACGCCACTCGGCGAGAGCGGCGTTGCGGATCAGCTTGAAGTTTTCGCGGGTGTAGAGGTGGCGCTCCTGGTTGAAATGGTTGTAAACGGAGGAATGAACGGCGGCGAACTTCTGCAAACTTCGCATGCGCCGGAAGCGCTGCATGGCCCGTTCTCTTCGTCGGAATGG
>NZ_LQBQ01000019.1 GCF_001507595.1 Ruegeria marisrubri | reverse complement strand
ATGTTGATTTCTGCTGAGAAGTGACCCGGTATTTTCACCGAGAACTGACCCACCTTTGTTTATGTCTCATCGGTTATGTTGTGGTCAATGCGGGTGCCTCCTTTCTCTTTTTCTTTGCGGCTTCTGAGCTTGCCTTGTAGCGGTAGCTGTCGTTGCCTGTTTCCAGGATGTGGCAGCGGTGTGTGAGCCTGTCGAGAAGCGCGGTGGTCATCTTTGCATCGCCGAAGACCTGGGCCCATTCAGAGAAGCTGAGGTTGGTGGTGATGACCACGCTGGTGCGCTCGTACAGTTTGCTCAGGAGGTGGAAGAGCAGCGCGCCGCCGGATGAACTGAACGGCAGGTAGCCGAGTTCATCGAGGATGACCAAATCGATCTTGGTCAGCATCTCAGCCAATTTGCCGGCCTTTCCGAGCACCTTTTCCTGCTCCAACGCGTTGACGAGTTCCACAGTCGAGTAGAAGCGCACTTTGCATCTGTGGTGTTCGATGGCCTGGACGCCGATGGCCGTGGCAATGTGGCTCTTGCCTGTTCCAGGCCCGCCGATCAGGACAATATTCTCGGCGTTTTCCATGAAGGTGCCACGGTGCAGCTGTCGGACGGTGGCTTCATTGACCTCGCTGGATTTGAAGTCGAAGCCTGCGAGGTCTTTGTAGGACGGAAAGCGCGCCACCTTGGTTTGATAGGCAATGGACCGGACTTCACGTTCGGCCATTTCCGCCTTGAGAAGTTGGGACAACATCGGTGTGGCTGCTTCGAACGCTGGTGCGCCCTGGGCAACCAGATCATCAACGGCCTGTGCCATGCCATGCAGCTTCAGGCTACGGAGCATGATCACAATGGAGGCTCCTGCCGGATCATGACGCATGGCGCTTCTCCCCAGCTTGTCTCAGAGCATCATAGCGATCGACATTGGCCTTCGGCGCCGTCTCCAAGGCCAGAGCCTCTGGCGGATCGACCTCTGGATGATCGGTCTGCTTCTTGTCGAGCAGCCTGTGCAGGAGGTTCAGGACATGCGTCTTGGTTGGCACGCCGGCGTCCAGCGCCAGTTCTACAGCACACAGAACGGCATCTTCGTCGTGCTGCAGAACCAGGGACAGGATATCGACCATCTCCCGGTCACCGCCCTCCTTGCGCAACATGTGATCCTGCAGGCGGCGGAAGGCGTCGGGCATCTCGATGAACGGTGCACCGTTGCGCAGGGCACCAGGTTTGCGTTGGATGACAGCCAGATAGTGTCGCCAATCATAGATCACCCGGCCTGGCTTGTGGTGCGACCGCTCAATGATGCGATCATGGGCGCAAACGGTTTGACCTTCCGCCACAACGACCAGCCGTTCAGGGTAGACATGCAAACTGACGCGGCGATTGGCAAAGCTGGCCGGTACGCTGTAGCGATTGCGCTCGAAGGTGATCAGGCATGTCGGTGACACCCGTTTGCTGTGCTCCACAAACCCATCAAAGGCCGGGGGCAGTGCCATGAGCGTTGGCTTCTCGGCGTCCCACACGTCCGAGATAGAACCGGGCAAAATCTTGTGTGGTGTCTCCGCCCATAGAGCAATACAGCGATCTTCCAGCCACTGATTGAGCTCGTTCAGATCGCTGAAGACCGGCATGACCTGCCACAGGCGATTACGCGCATCCTGGACGTTCTTCTCGACCTGGCCCTTCTCCCAACCCGCCGCCGGGTTGCAGAACTCAGGCTCAAAGACATAGTGGCTGGCCATGGCCTTGAAACGGGCATTGACGTCCCGCTGTTTGCCTTTGCCCACACGATCCACTGCCGTCTTCATATTGTCATAGATCCCGCGGCCCGGAACGCCGCCGAAGACGCGGAACGCGTGCCAATGGGCATCGAACAGCATCTCATGGGTTTGCAGCGGGTAAGCCCGCACCAGGAACGCCCGGCTATGTGACAACTTGATATGGGCGACCTGGAGCTTGACCCGCTCGCCGCCGATATTGGCCCAGTCTTCGCTCCAGTCGAACTGGAACGCCTCGCCAGGCTGGAACACCAGGGGCACGTATGTGCCGCGCCCGGTCGTCTGTTCCGCGCGGTGCCGATCGGCACGCCACGCACGGGCAAAGGCCGCCACACGCCCGTAGGACCCGTCATAGCCAAGTTTGACCAGATCAGAGTGCATCTGCGTCACAGTCCGCCGCTCTTTGCGGGGTTTGCGCGTCTGCGCCAGCAACCAGGCCGAAAGACGATCCGCATAAGGGTCCAGCTTGCTCGACCGGGTTGGCGTCTTGAACTTCGGCTCCACCGCGCCTTCGCGCAGGTACTTTCTGATGGTGTTGCGAGACAGGCCCGTCCGCCGGGCTATCTCGCGGATTGGCATTTTGTCACGCAATGCCCAACGTCGGATAACACTCAAAAATCCCATGTCGATCACTCCATATCTCCCCGACCGAATCCGTCAGGGCAACGTGTTCACATGGGTCAATTCTCAGTGAAAATCTGGGGGGCTACCGGGTCACTTCTCAGCAGAAATCAACA
>NZ_LQBQ01000018.1 GCF_001507595.1 Ruegeria marisrubri | reverse complement strand
ACAACGCCCAACAATCTTGCCGCGGGGTGGAGCAGCCAGGTAGCTCGTCAGGCTCATAACCTGAAGGTCAGAGGTTCAAATCCTCTCCCCGCAACCAAAATATCACTGCAAAAACAGATACTTGGCAACCGCCTCCGGGCGGCTTTTCCATTTGTGCCAACGCCCGCGGAAGCACTGTGGAAGCAAATGGATGGCAAATGCGGCTGTGGCCGAAGCGCAACGCATAAGGAAGTGCGGTTTGGTAGCGCAATTTAGCCCCAGACCTTTGCTGATACCGCATCAAAAAAATCGACCTTAAGCTCAGGGAAATATTTCGGTCGAAGCCGCACAATCTTCTCAACATTGTTGCGAATTGCTAGATTTGCCTTGCTTGAAGGGTCCCCGTAAAGACTTACAAAGAGGTGAGCAATCTTGCCGTATCCGATCATATTCAATATGTGAGCGTCATTACTGGCAAACGAATGGCCGTATACAAAAAGTGCGGTACCACCCCTCGATTTCGTCTGACACACCCCGGCAAAACTCTTGTAGTTGTGGTGTAAGTAGGCGCTATGTTGGATTTTAGTTAACTTGCTCCTACTATCTCCTTCCGCCACAAAAACTGGAAACAGGTTCTTTTTGAGCGCTTCGTTGGCCTGATCTACTAGTGCTTTGCCTGTGTTAATCCACGTGTATTTCTGGAGCTGGTAGCCAGCATCAAAGAGATGAAGAGCGCCGTGCAGGTAGTGGATATTTTGACCATGCGCTGCTCCTTCGCCTTGCCATTCGACATATGGAGCATCGTAGTCGTTTTGATCCTTGCGAAAGCCATCATCATGGGTCAGATCGATACGTGCCAATACATCGTCCTCCTCATGCATGAGCGCCCAATAGAGCAACAGATCGTAGTTCATGGTGTAGATTTTGCCGCTTACCCCATCGCCAACGAAATTCGAGAGAAAGCTCCGGCAGGCTGTGTAGCGTTCATCAGAAATATCATTTGGTCGCGCAGGATGACGGCTAGCAACAGCCTGAATTAGATCTGTTTTTAGCTTGTCAGCATCGTCCAAGAGCAGCTTCTGTGTCTTCAAAAAACTCGGGCGATATACACCTACGATTGTTGCCGCGTGCTGAAGTGCACGGATAACTTCCTCGAAGTCTTGCGTTCCCATTGCCGCAAATATCGCGGCAAGTTCTCTGGACATCGTTTTCTTGGCTTCTTCGAATAAGGACCCATAGGCGAAAATATCTGGCTTGCAGGCGATGCTAAAGCCATTACCGAGTAGCAGATGCCTCTTGCCGTACGCATCTGACTTCCTAAGTGCCTGCTCGAAATCGAGGTGCATTGCTGTCATTTCATGTTTCCCACAACGATTCCTTTGGTGGCCAGTAACGGCATATCGGGTGCAATCGGGTCGCTTCAGAATCCAGGAATTCGACCAAGAAATCTACCTAAACAAGTTCTGTAGTGTGCGCCGGCAAGGTAGAGTTGAAATATTCAGTAAGTCAATAAATTATGAGAAGAATCTTGAATTTCCAAGAGACTGGAAACGGCTAATCTAGCCAAACCGGTATTTACCGCGTGCTCTTGAAAGTCGCTCTTCTACCGGCACTTGGTTTTCATTGATGAGCCGCACCAAAGCGTCAACGTGGTTTCCGATGAAGTCATCGAAATCGCATGCATGGATGTCCGAAATCGCAGCACGCGTGATAAACAGTCCCGCTAGCTGTGCATCCAGTTCTCGCATTTTCGCAGCTTTGTTGGCGTGGATCACATCGCTGGGCAATACGCCCGCGCAGTTCTGTAATAGGTCATTGCCGATAATGGCTTCGAACTGCCGCCAAAGCTCGTGTGTGGGCCAGCGGGCGCGGTTGCCGTCTGCATTATTGGGCATGCAGTAGCGAATGCGCCCCAGCGCGTCTGTGAAGGCGTCTCCAATGATGTTGTGCACGTCCTGCCAGTTCCGCATATCGAACCGGTTGCGTAGCTGCTTGGAGCCTAGACGCATCTCAAAACGCCAGACCTGACTTTTGTCCCGGTCGGTCAGGTCAAGGGGCGGCTTGCCCATGGTCTCTAGCGCCGCGTTCCAGATGGTCAGCCAGCCCATCTTGTTTTGCTGGATCACTTCGGCCCGCTTGTCATAGATCGCAAGCTGCCGATTTGCGACGGCCCCGGCACGCAGACCAACCACGCGCGCGCCGCTGGAAACCGTCGCGGTTTCGTCGACCCCGGTATATTCCGTGACCTTGGTTCCGGGTGGCACAACCAAGGCTTCGCGGTCGGGTTCAAACCACGGGGCGAGCAAGTCGACCGCAAAGTCAGCCCGCGCGACACGCAGTTGCGTTTCAACGTATTTCACGCCGAAGGCGCCCATGCAGTCGCGAAAGTGTTTCTCGGCCCCTTCAAGGCCGCCGGTGGCAAGGCCAAAGGCACGGAAATCGACGGTGATGCTGGGATTTTTGGGAATGCGGTCCTGCGGGTCTTGGAACAGCCACATGGCCCCATGATCACCGGTATGGGCGGTGAAGCCTCGTGCGCCCTTGCTGGTGACGTTGAGCGAGACAGAGCCAAATTCGAGAACACAATCGCTGTAACTCTCTTTGGCATGGGCTTTGGCGGAAGCCAGTTCTTCGCGAAAGCCCTCTGGAATATCCGCCTGTATGGTAAATTTCAGCCCATCAAAGCCCGAATGCAGGATGATTGCCTCCATTTGCGCTGACCTTCGCTTTCGTATTCGTGGAGGGGGGTGTTACAAGACCCCCCTCTATCGCGGCACGCCCTGCCGCTGGGAGAATTGGCGATGTGGGGAAAAGGGGCGGGGGCTTACGCCCCCTTGGTGCCTCCGGCGGGGCAGCATTGGTTTTGGGGCCGGAGCGGGGCCGCTCCGGCGCTGCAATCACCTGGCATTGGTTTGACGGCCAATCCAGATTTCGGCGCGCTCCGCGCATTTGGCGA
>NZ_LQBQ01000017.1 GCF_001507595.1 Ruegeria marisrubri | reverse complement strand
TGCCATTGCCGCCCGGACCGCAATCTTTCCGCCCGCCGTCGTCTGATTTCAGACGCGAACATCGGGCCGAACCTGTTCCACCAGAACCGGATCGTTTCGTGGCTGACGTCGATTCCACGTTCGTGCAGCAGGTCCTCGACATTCCGCAGAGAGAGCGGGAAGCGAACGTACATCATGACCGCCAAACGGATGATCTCGGGGCCCCTGTGGAATTACTTGAATGGATCACGTTTGGGCATGACCGAAAGCTGCGAAACCGCCCTGCCCGCCTCAAAAGGATTCCTTCTGACACCGCCCAAAACAGATCGCGACCCCGTGTTGACGGGACCGCTTCTCTCAAACCGATAGATGAGCCATACTTGACAACCGGTCAGCCGTCAGAACAACATTTTCAGGCTTAGCTGAAGGCTTTGACTGTCATAATCACTACCGAACGAGCCGCGATAGCCGCCCTGCAGTACGGTCTGCGTTCCACCCTGACCGGTCAAGTCCGTGGCAAATCCAAGCTCGACATCAACCCAGTTCTCATCGAAGCCCTCAACGGGGTGGTGTCAGACCAATTCTAACTCGTCTCTACAAGGGCAGGATGGCTGTCCCTTATTCGGCGCAGAGACCGCGCCACTCGGTTAGAGCGGCGGCGCGGTTCAGCTTGAAATGTGATCTTGAGGAGAGGCTTCGTTCCGAATTGAACAGGTTGTAGACCGAGGCGTGGACTGCGGCGAATTTCTGCAAACTTCGCATCCGCCGGAAGCGCAGCATAGCTCGTTCTCGTCGTCGGAACGGCAGATGAGAATTCTCGGCGCGGTTGTTCAACCAGCGTCCGGTTTCCTGGCGATCAGTTGCGCCGATTTCCCGCAGCGCAGCCCCGTAGGATCTGAGCCTGTCGGTCACGATCACTTCCGGACGCCCGTGCTTTCGCATTGCTTTCTTTAGAAATTTCAGCGCGGCTTTCTTGTCGCACGTCTTTGTGACGAAGCTTTCCAGAACCTCGCCCTCGTGATCCACAGCCCGCCAAAGGTAATGGCGTCGGCCGTTGATCTTCACGAACATCTCGTCAAGATGCCAGCGCCACTTGCTGGAGCACATGCCTTGGATCCGTCGTTTCCGGATCTCGGCGGCGAACATCGGGCCAAACCTGTGCCACCAAAACCGCACGGCTTCGTGGCTCACGTCGATGCCGCGCTCGTGTAGCAAATCTTCCACGTTCCGGAGCGACAGCGGGAACCGAACATACAGCATCACCGCCAGCCGGATGATCTCGGGGCTGGTTTTGAAATAGCGAAACGGGGATCGTTTGGTCATGGCCGGACGCTACAAAATCGCCATCCCCGTCTCAAGCTGGGTTGTTCTGACAGTGCCTAAAGGTTTCCTTTAGTGCAGCCAAATGAAATCACGCGTGCAAAGCAGTCGCACCCAGCCATACTGAGCATTGGGGCACAGGAAGCCGCCATGAAAAACGGAACCATGGGGAAGACGAGGCATGTTCACGCTTTATTGGGAATATCTGGCGGGATCGATTGTGGTTCAGGCAGTCCTTGAAGAAATCGGCGCAGACTATCGACTGCATTACGTGGACATGGGCGCTGACGCACATCGCGCCGCAGATTTCCTGCGCCTAAACCCAACCGGCCGCATACCGGCTCTTAGATACGCGGATGGCAAGACGATTGGAGAGACTGCCGCGATTGTTACGCTGCTAGGCGAGATGTATCCTGAGAGTGGGGTCGCTCCAGCGCCCGGTGATGATAATCGTGGAGAGTATCTGTTTTGGCTGAATGTCATGACGACCTCAGGCTACATGACGGCAGCACGCCTCGGCCACCCTGCGCGCTATGCGAACAGCAGCAAAGCGATTGAGGAGGTCGGCGCAAAAGCGGCTGTCGATTACGACGCCTTTTTCGATGTCATGGAGGGTGCGATTGCGGGCGATCCCTACTTCTTAGCGAGCGGTCTGACCGCACTGGATTTTTACGTCACAATGCTGACAGAGTGGCACGCCAACAAACCGTCTCTCTTTGACTCACGACCCAAGCTCAGCGCGCTTTGCAAATCTGTGAATGCAAGCCGTTCCTACAAGGCCGCAATGGAGACACATGCATTGCCTCCAGCCTGAGTATACATTCGGTCAATCGCTGCGGTTTGTTCCAGTAGCTGCTTTGCGGACGCAGCTGCCATTGCCGACCCAAACTTCAAAGTCTGCTTTTCAAAAATCCGTGCGCCCGAAGACAAAAGCCCCTTTTTTTGGCATAATGAGAGAATGTAGAACAAGGAAACCGACGACCTGCTTCGACTGCTGCGTGCTGAGTTGACAGCTGTTCATCAACAGTTCGTTCACATGCTTGCATTGCGGCAATGGCAGCGTGGTGAGCTCCTTGATCGGATTACTGCAATCGACACTGTCGACTTCAAGAATGCCATGCAGATCATCGATAGCTTGGTGTCTCGCGGAAACCTGGTCTCTCTGTCGTCCCACAGTTTCCGGCCGGGGTGCGATCTGACTTCGATCCTGTTCTCGGAAATGCAAATGGAGCAGCACCTCTCGGGGGTGATTGAGACACTGGATATCACTGGCGAAGCCGCGCGGGCCTATGTCGATGAAGCCGCCGCGCCGCGCGGAACGTATCGAGATTGGCTCAACGCGGAAATCGCCAAGCTGGAACCGATGGACAGGGGAGAAGACAGAACGCCCCCGTTACTAGCTTCCTTTATCGCTGAGCTGATTGCCTTAGTTGAGCAATCTATGCTGCATGCTTTCAAGCTTTGGCATTCCGGACAGAAAGCCGATGCCGACAATGCCTG
The DNA here is from genome assembly GCF_001507595.1 of Ruegeria marisrubri. Classification (GTDB taxonomy): domain Bacteria; phylum Pseudomonadota; class Alphaproteobacteria; order Rhodobacterales; family Rhodobacteraceae; genus Ruegeria; species Ruegeria marisrubri. The sequence goes on along the minus strand of NZ_LQBQ01000017.1, from coordinate 811 downwards.
GCGACTAAGCGGCGCTGCGATGCTCTACGGAACGGCGATTATCAAACGGGCCGCTCTAAGCGGTGACCTGCCAGCGCCTGCGGTATGTCCCGCAGTGCAAATGCAAGCGGATCGCACCACTGCGTTCGCGGCAGACATGACCCTAGTACAGAGATGTGCCAACATCGGTCGCAAGGCCGCAGATGCAAGTGGCGACACTGCCATGAGAAGGGTTTGCAGCAAGATTGCCGAAGACTGCGACATGATCTTGGATATGGAGCCTAGCGGCGAGTTTCCTGCCACGTTCGGCAGAAGCCCAGTTTTCGAAAGTTTTTCCGCTATTCGGGAAAAGCATCTCCGATAGAACGCCGCGCATCGAAGGAATGGGACTTGTCCGCCCGGTCTCTTATCATAGGCTGCCCGTCGTACGCGTGAGCGCTACAGGGAAATAACCTTCCAACTCGACATTGTGCGTCTCGGATCGCGTCGACAGTCCTTCACGCAAGAACAACGGTCAGCGCAAGTCTTCGGGAACAGGATTATCTCCCGCTGCCGTCACCAGAACTTCCGGCCGACCGTAGCGCCGCATCAATTTTCTGAGGAATTTCAGGGCGGCTCGCTTGTTTCGACGTTTCGTGACCACGGCTTCCAGAACTTCGCCTTCGTGATCAACAGCGCGCCACATGTAGTGACGTTCGCCGTTGATCTTCACAAAAACCTCGTCGACATGCCACTGCCATTGCCGCCCGGACCGCAATCTTTCCGCCCGCCGTCGTCTGATTTCAGACGCGAACATCGGGCCGAACCTGTTCCACCAGAACCGGATCGTTTC
>NZ_LQBQ01000016.1 GCF_001507595.1 Ruegeria marisrubri | reverse complement strand
TCGCCAAATGCGCGGAGCGCGCCGAAATCTGGATTGGCCGTCAAACCAATGCCAGGTGATTGCAGCGCCGGAGCGGCCCCGCTCCGGCCCCAAAACCAAGGCTGCCCCGCCGGAGGCACCAAGGGGGCGTAAGCCCCCGCCCCTTTTCCCAACATCACCAAATCTCCCAGCGGCAGGGCGTGCCGCGCCAAAGGGGGGGGGTCTTGTAACACCCCCCTCCACGAATACGAAAGCGAAGGTCAGAGCAAATGAACGCCGATATCCTGCATTCGGGCTTTGATGGACTGAAATTCACCATCCAGACCGATATTCCGCCGGAGTTCCGGGCCGAACTGGCAGCGGCGAAAGCCGAAGCGGTAAAGACCAACCGGGACTGCGTTGTGGAATTTGGTGACATCGCCCTTGCCGTGCGCCGCTCGGGCGGATCGGCCTTTTCCGCCCATACCGGCGAGTACGGGGCGGAGTGGTACTTTCTGGACCCGGAGAACCGGCCTGCCAACAATCCCGGCGTCACCGTCGACTTTCGAGCCTTCCTGCTCGCCACCGGCGGGCTGGACGCCGCTGAACGCCATTTCCGGGAGTGTATGGCAGCCTTCGGCATTCCCTATGGCGAAACCCAGTTGCGCGTTACCCGCGTTGATTACGCCATCGACTTTCTGGCCCCGTGGTTCGAGCCGGACCGGGAGGCGGTTGTGGTGCCACCCGGCACGCGCGGGACCGAACACGCCAGCAAGGACAAGTGCCAGACGCATACATCGGGCGCGCGAGTCACAGGCCTGCATTTTGGCGCAATCGCCAACCGGCAATTGGTGATCTACGACAAGCGGGCAGAGATCATCGAAAACAGCAAGCTGGGCTGGCTCACCATCTGGAACGGCGCGCGTGCCCAGATCGGCAAGCCGCCGCTGGACCTGTCGGACGCCGAAACCAGTCAGGTTTGGCGTTTCGAACTGCGCATGGGCAGCAAGCAATTGCGCAACCGCTGGGAAATGCGCAGTTGGGCCGATCTCAACGCGCTCGTCGGAGACGCCTTCAGCGAGTTCTGTGAGCGCATCCGCTATACCTGCCCCACCACGGACCGGAACCGCGCCCGCTGGCCGACACACGCGCTCTGGCAGCAAGTCAGCAGCGTTGTCGCTGTGGACCTGCAAGAGAATTGTTTGGGCGTCCTACCCAGCGAGGTGATCGAAACCAACCGCGACGAACACATGCGGATGCTGGATCGCCAGATATTGGGTCTTTTTGTGTCGCGGGCGGCGGCGTCTGACGTGAAGTCAGAAGAATTCTGCGGCTTTCTCGACAATCACGTTGAGGCATTGAAACGTCTGTCTGACGAACATCCGCTACCGATTGATGAACGGTTGGGGAAGGCCGCGAGCCGGTATCGGTTCAAATAGAGCGGGGAGGCAGCGGATCGTCGCGCTTCGATCGGTTCCCGCGGCTTCTTTCGATACTCCGGATTTGTTCATCTTCGCTTGACAATGGCTTCGATGATTCAGGAAACCCTGTGTAATCGTGCCTTGTATTGCAAAGATAAGGCGTCTGAAGGTGTACGCTTCTGTCGGTAGTCTGCTAATGGCAATCACATGATGCGGTTCGCTTTGGTTCGAGAAAGCACATCTCCGTTGCTCGAACCCCTAAATCCGTCCGGTCAGCGCCCACGTCAGACTGTTCGATGAGTTGTGAAACGGCACCCATCTTTGGACAAGTAGCGGATCGTGTACTTCAATTTGGCTGGCGGGCGTTGAATTTGTGCTCGTTTAACCAATGGGCAAGTCGTCCGTGTGATAAATGTGGGTCCACAAAATTCCATCCGAGCCGTCGGTCAAGTCGGCACCTTCCACTTTGGCGATCAACTCGTTCCGGCTGTCCGATCCCGGCTTCCAGACGTCGAGATAGATGTACGTATCAGAGCCGTCGAAATCTGCATAATAATTCGCCGTGCTGACGAGGCCAAGCTTGTCGCTCCCCACTTCAAAGCCTTGTAAAAGCGCGTAATCCTGATTTCCACCACCGGGTCGATTGCTTTCGTCGTCGTAAAACACTCCACGGCTGTCGCCGAGCAAGAAGGTGTCTGCGGCGGCGGCTTTCCCGATCAGTGTGTCTATGGTCCCCGCGCCGTTATGAGTTCCATCTTTTGACAAACCGCTGATGATACCACCGTTCGATTGCAGGATGTCGTCCGTCGTGTCTCCGCCGTACACGTCTGCGCTGACCGCGTTTACCGTCACGCTGACGGTCGCCATGTCCGATCCGCCATTACCGTCATCGATCTCGTAGACGAAGCTATCAGCACCTATGAAATTGGCATCTGGCGTGTAGTCGAAAGTGCCGTCGGCATTGAGCGTCAGCGCGCCGTTCGAAGGACCGGAGACGAGCGCGACGGTGAGGGTATCCCCGTCAACGTCAAAATCAGCGCCGTTGCCGTTGTCGACCAGCACGTTGCCCGAAAGCGGGACGTTCTCGTCAGTTGTCACGTTGTCATCGACGGCAACCGGCGCATCATTCACCGAATTGACGTCAATCGAGGCCGTCGCCGTGTCGGAGCCGCCCCTGCCGTCATTTATCGAGTAGACGAAGCTGTCGGAACCGTTGAAGTCGGAATCTGGAGTGTAGCCGAAGGTGCCGTCGGCATTGAGCGTCAGCGCGCCGTTCGAAGGACCGGAGACGAGGGCTACGGCAAGGGGATCTCCGTCGGCATCTGAATCGGCTCCATTCCCGTTGTCGGCCAACACGTTGCCCGAGAGCACAACATCCTCATCGGTCGTGAAACTATCGTCGGCAGCGATAGGAGCGGTGTTCACCTCGTTGACTACGATGGACACGGTCGCCATGTCCGATCCGCTATTACCGTCATCGATCTCGTAGACGAAGCTGTCAGCACCAATGAAATTGGCATCTGGCGTGTAGCCGAAAGTGCCGTCGGTATTGAGCGTCAGCGCCCCGTTCGAAGGACCTGAGACGAGCGCGACGGTGAGGGTATCCCCGTCAACGTCAAAATCAGCGCCATTGCCGTTGTCGACCAGCACGTTGCCAGAAAGCGGGGCGTTTTCGTCAGTTGTCACGTTGTCGTCGAAGGCAACCGGCGCGTCATTCACCGAATTGACGGCAATCGAGGCCGTCGCCGTGTCGGAACCGCCCCTGCCGTCATTTATCGAGTAGACGAAGCTGTCATCGCCGTTGAAATTCTCAACTGGCATGTAGTCGAAACTGCCGTCCGCATTGAGCGTCAGCACGCCGTTCGAAGGACCGGAGACGAGGGCCACGGTGAGAGAATCTCCGTCGGCATCTGAATCGGCTCCATTCCCGTTGTCGGCCAACACGTTGCCCGAGAGATCAACATCCTCATTGGTCGTGAAACTATCGTCGGCGGCAACAGGGGTGGTGTTGGACGAGTCGGGCAGGCTTGCCATCATTGCTGCCACGTCAAGCCGTCCATCAGTCAGAACGTAGCCATCCAGAGATGAGGTGTAGGCCGCCGACCCGAGCAAGGCGGCCTTAATTTCGGCCGCACTCGCGTCCGGAGCATACGCCGCGTAGAGAACGACGGCACCAGTGACGTGCGGCGTTGCCATCGAAGTGCCATCCTTCAGAACGTAGCCTCCGCCGGCCTGCGCCGACCAGATGGCAGTCCCTGGAGCGGCAATATCGACAGAGGTAGCGCCGTAACTTGAGAAGCTCGAAAGATTTCCGGCGGAGTCGATGGCCGCGACCGCGATGACAGAGTCGTAATCGATGTATGTGCCATCGGATGCGTAAAGCCCCAATGTGGAGTATTCCGCCGGGTAGGCATCGTTACCTGAAGCGTCGAGGTTATCGCTAGAGTTTCCGGCAGCCGTGACATGAAGAACATCAACCGCTGCGAGATCGACGATCGAGTCTAGTTCCAGCTGGCTGAAATTTGGATCGACGTAGGAGTTGTTCGTGGCAACGTAATCAAAATTGTATGAACGTGAAGCCGGATCGAGCGACCGGCTCGCCAGTTCCGCGAAGTAGTTGTTGGCGGCAATGATGTAAGACGTCGGGGCGGAGCCCTGATAGAAAGTCTTCATCGCGACAATTTGCGTATCCCAGTTTACGCCGGCCACGCCTTCGCTATTGCCGCCTATGCCGCCGATTGTTCCCGAGACATGGACCCCGTGAGAGCCTGTGTCCTGGCGGAAGGGCCCGAATCCGATGGAATCGTCTCTGGTGCTTAGGACGAACGGGCGATTGGTGTCATCCTGCCAGTTCCATCCGAAAAGATCGTCGACAAAACCGTTGCCGTCACGGTCGTCCCCGTCTTCCCACCGGCTATCACCGAGAAGATCCAGTGCATCGATAAAACCGTTGCCATTGTTGTCGGCGACCCATCCCGAATTTTGTGCATCGTTCAGGTCATGAAAAGTGATAACACCATTTCCGTCGACATCCACGAGATTGGAGTAGGTCGAGTCCGGGATTTCATCCTGGTTGATCCAGACGTTCAGGTAGAGGTCAGGATGTGTCGGATCGATGCCAGTGTCGTTTACTCCGACGACTGTGGTCGACGATCCCGTGTAACCAACATTCCACGCCACGTCCGCACCAGAGCCGTAGACGTTGCTGTACGCTCCGATACCGTCGCCCGACGGGCCATACATACCCCAAAGGGAGCCATTGGAATAATAGGGGTCATTGCTGAATTCTGCCAAGCCTCGAATGTAATCAAGTTCGACGTGTTCGATCATCGGCGAGCGTTCAAGCGCCGACTTAATAGTTTCAAAAACAGTGTCTCCCGGAAGCGCAATAGTCAGCACCGCGCCGACATCACCTCCCAATGGTCCACCCTGCATTCGCACGGTGCCCGCAACTTCTCCCCCAAGACCAGAAAGCAAGCCTTCAATATCGGCAGCGCCGATCCCGCTGGCCAATTCAATCATGACCTGCAGACGTCCATCAGAGTTGATCGTGGTCGTTGTGCCCGGCCTGCCCCCAACTTCAGACGCAAGTCCACCGGTCGCGCCCCAACTTGCAGGCAAGTTGTCCAATTCAAGGAATTGCTGAGGCAGTTCGAACCAACCCATTCCAAGAACGGGGTTGTCGCCACCAGAGTAGGTTATTTCGAACGTTTTGACGTGACTTGCGACAATATCTAGAAGGCAGGAGGAAACGCACCCTTCAGAAAAAACCAAAGATTGGATTTCTTCGACAACTAACCTGTCAAGCCCAGAAGAAGACCGGTGTAGTTCGGACTCCCAAAAATCTTGGGGAGCAGTTTGTGGTAGAGACGTTAAGTCTACACTACCTTTCGGACCAACCTCGTCTTTCGGCCCAACCTCTGGAAATGCAATGTCAACATTGTTTGAAGTTGCGTTCTCAAGGGCCGTAATTGCCGGATTTTGATCTCCGAGCAAATCCTTAAAAACTTGGGTGATATGGTCCCGAATAACTCCAGAAAAAATACTTGTTCTCATCACATACCGCCCCCAACCAAAAACAAAACAAGTGTTCATACTAACAGATTTCGGCAGAAATCCAAAGTTGCCCCGCTGGAAGCGCTACACTTCGATTTCGGCGCGCAGGCGACATTTGAAGTTTTTTCGATAGGAGCAGTTGAGGCGCCGACGCTCTGACCAAAATCGCGATTGTTGCCTACTTGCTACGCCAGCAGGACACGTTTCCGTTGCTTCCACAGTGCTTCCACGGGCGGGGCGAGAACGCGAAAAGCCCCGCGAGATGCGAGGCTAAGCGTTTGATATTGTGTGTAGAATTTGGTTGCGGGGAGAGGATTTGAACCTCTGACCTTCAGGTTATGAGCCTGACGAGCTACCTGGCTGCTCCACCCCGCGGCAAGATTGTTGGGCGTTG
>NZ_LQBQ01000015.1:2500-5924 GCF_001507595.1 Ruegeria marisrubri | reverse complement strand
TTTGGTTGCGGGGAGAGGATTTGAACCTCTGACCTTCAGGTTATGAGCCTGACGAGCTACCTGGCTGCTCCACCCCGCGGCAAGATTGTTGGGCGTTGTTGTATTGAGGCCCTTTTTGTTTTCATCGTTTTTGAGAGATTTGGGGATTTTTCTAGGTTTGGCGGTGACCTACTCTCCCAGGGCTTGAGCCCAAGTACCATTGGCGCGGCGGCACTTAACTTCCGGGTTCGGGAAGGGACCGGGTGTTTTGCTCGCGCTATGACCACCAAACCGAGGAAAATCCCCACGTCGACTTCTGCGGCGCAAAAGCGACGGGCGGCAGTCAGCGTCTTTATCGCAGATAAAGTCGCGTTGCCGCACGGTTTTCAATCAATTGTCGTTGTCCATGATCAAGGTGCGTATGCTTGTTGGTCTGTCCATTACTGGATCAAATCAAGCCTATCGGGCGATTAGTACCGGTCAACTGAACGCATTGCTGCGCTTACATCTCCGGCCTATTGACGTGGTGGTCTTCCACGGCCCTCAGGGAGACCTTGTTTTGAGGGGGGCTTCCCGCTTAGATGCCTTCAGCGGTTATCCTGTCCGATCATAGCTACCCTGCACTGCGGCTGGCGCCACAACAGGTCCACCAGTGGATCGTTCACCCCGGTCCTCTCGTACTAGGGGCAACTCCTCTCAAGTCTCCTACACCCACGGCAGATAGGGACCGAACTGTCTCACGACGTTCTAAACCCAGCTCACGTACCTCTTTAAACGGCGAACAGCCGTACCCTTGGGACCTGCTCCAGCCCCAGGATGAGATGAGCCGACATCGAGGTGCCAAACACTGCCGTCGATATGGACTCTTGGGCAGTATCAGCCTGTTATCCCCGGCGTACCTTTTATCCGTTGAGCGATGGCCCTTCCACTCGGGACCACCGGATCACTATGGCCGACTTTCGTCTCTGCTCGACTTGTCAGTCTCGCAGTCAGGCTGGCTTCTGCCATTGCACTCAACGAGCGATTTCCGACCGCTCTGAGCCAACCTTCGCGCGCCTCCGTTACGCTTTAGGAGGCGACCGCCCCAGTCAAACTACCCGCCACGCAGGGTCCCGGATCCGGATGACGGACCGCGGTTAGACATCAAGAATGCAAAGGGTGGTATCTCAAGGGAGGCTCCACAGGAACTGGCGTCCCTGCTTCGAAGCCTACCACCTATCCTGCACATTGCAGTCCTGATGCCAGTGCGAAGCTGTAGTAAAGGTGCACGGGGTCTTTCCGTCTAACCGCGGGAAGCCTGCATCTTGACAGGCAATTCAATTTCGCTGAGTCGATGTTGGAGACAGCGGGGAAGTCGTTACGCCATTCGTGCAGGTCGGAACTTACCCGACAAGGAATTTCGCTACCTTAGGACCGTTATAGTTACGGCCGCCGTTTACCTGGGCTTCAATTCAAGGCTCTCACCTCTCCTTTTAACCTTCAGGCACCGGGCAGGCGTCAGACCCTATACGTCGTCTTGCGACTTCGCAGAGCCCTGTGTTTTTAATAAACAGTCGCCACCCCCTGGTTTGTGCCCCCAGCCCCTAGTTGCCTAGGAACCGGGCCTCCTTCTCGCGAACTTACGGAGGTATTTTGCCGAGTTCCTTCAACATCGTTCTCTCAAGCGCCTTGGTATGCTCTACCAGTCCACCTGTGTCGGTTTAGGGTACGGTCTGATGGAGGGCTATTTCCAGGAACTGCTCAGCAGCCCAACCAATCCGATAAGGCTGAACTACACCTGCAATCCGTCACATCCTCCTGGCCCAGGAATATTAACCTGGTTCCCATCGCCTACGCCTTTCGGCCTCGGCTTAGGGGCCGGCTTACCCTGCTCAGATTAGCTTTAAGCAGGAACCCTTGGACTTTCGGCGAGAGTGTCTCTCACACTCTTTGTCGCTACTCATGTCATCATTCTCACTAGTGATCTCTCCACCGGATGGCTCACGCCCCGGCTTCATCGAAAGATCCTCGCCTCCAATATCCCCGAAGGGATCAAGGAGGCATGGATCTATGTCACACTACGCTCTGCTACCATGCCTTACGGCATCCGAAGCTTCGGCTCATGGCTTGAGCCCCGTTACATCTTCGCCGCAGGACAACTTGTTTAGACCAGTGAGCTGTTACGCTATCTTTAAAGGATGGCTGCTTCTAAGCCAACCTCCTGGTTGTTTTGGTCGTCCCACCTGCTTTCCCACTTAGCCATGAATTGGGGGCCTTAGCTGTCGGTCAGGGTTGTTTCCCTCTCCACTACGGACGTTAGCATCCGCAGTGTGTCTGCCATCTAGTACTCCCGGGTATTCGGAGTTTGGTTAGGATCAGTAAGCCTGTGGGGCCCCATTACCCATCCAGTGCTCTACCCCCCGGGGTATTCGGATGACGCTCTACCTAAATAGATTTCGCAGAGAACCAGCTATCTCCGAGTTTGATTGGCCTTTCACCCCTAGGCACAGCTCATCCCGATCCTTTTCAACGGATGTGGGTTCGGTCCTCCAGTGCGTGTTACCGCACCTTCAACCTGGCCATGCCTAGATCACTCGGTTTCGGGTCTGATCCCACGAACTCATGCGCCCTATTAAGACTCGCTTTCGCTGCGCCTACACCTAACGGCTTAAGCTTGCTCGTGAGACCAAGTCGATGACCCATTATACAAAAGGTACGCCGTCAGATCTCGAGGATCCTCCGACTGATTGTAGGCGTCCGGTTTCAGGTACTGTTTCACTCCCCTCGTCGGGGTGCTTTTCACCTTTCCCTCACGGTACTGGTTCGCTATCGGTCAGCAAGGAGTACTTAGCCTTCGAAGGTGGTCCTCCGATCTTCAGACAGGATTTCACGTGTCCCGCCCTACTTAATACGTCCCATCGAGCTTCGAATACGGGGCTGTCACCCGCTATGGCCCAGTTTCCCAACTGGTTCTTCTCACTCTCAAGGCTCGGCTGGTCCCCGTTCGCTCGCCGCTACTAGGGGAGTATCAATTGATGTCCTTTCCTCCGGGTACTTAGATGTTTCAGTTCCCCGGGTTCGCCCTTAAAACCCTATGTGTTCAGGTCTTAAGTACCTGGTTAAGCAACATATTGATCATCACAGATGACAATATGTTGCTTTCAGGTGGGTTGCCCCATTCGGAAATCCGCGGATCAAAGCCTATTCTCGGCTCCCCGCAGCTTATCGCAGAGTATCACGTCCTTCATCGCCTCTTGCTGCCAAGGCATTCACCAAACGCCCTTCTCGCGCTTGATCTGATCCAGAAAGAGACAGACCCCAAAGGCCTGCACGCCGGCAGCTGGTAACAACCGGCTCACCTTCTGAACCAAAAGCATACTATCCCGCTCTCGTTCATGTCGGTGAACGAGAACATGGTGACATTCTCTCGAATGCACCTGGTTAGTGTACTTGACTTGGACAACGC
>NZ_LQBQ01000014.1 GCF_001507595.1 Ruegeria marisrubri | reverse complement strand
GATCCGCATGCCCTTTTCGATCGCGCAAGGTTCAAAACAGGCCTCATAGACCTGCCGCCTTCCCTGGGCGTCGTCTTCGACTCTTGCACGCATGTGGTGTCTCCGTTGCTGTTTTTTAAGGTTACCAAAAGTATACTGGTTGATTTCAGTTCCTTGCAATCGCTATTTCCCCTCGAACGGGCCGCGAGTCAAGTGGGGCCCGCCGAAACACAAAGGAACCGACCATGAGCAACATCCTGATTCTGAACGGGGCACAGCCCTATGAATTCGCACCCGGCACGCTGAACGCCACACTGGTGGACCGCGCCCGCGCCTTTCTCGAGTCGCAGGGGCACACCGTGCGTGTGACCACCGTGGCCGAAGGCTACGACGCCAATGCCGAGGTCGAAAGCCACATCTGGGCCGACACGGTCATCATGCAATTCCCGATCAACTGGATGGGCGCGCCGTGGTCGTTCAAGAAATACATGGACGAGGTCTACACCGTCGGCATGGACGGCCGCCTGACCAACGGCGACGGCCGCAGCCCCGAGGCGCCCAAGAAAAACTATGGCATGGGCGGCGCGCTGACCGGCACCAAATACATGCTGTCAGTCACTTTCAACGCCCCGCGCGAGGCTTTTGACGACGCGTCAGAGCCGTTCTTCCGGGGTGGCAGCGTCGACGATCTGCTACGACCGATGCACTTGAACGCCCGGTTCTTCGACATGACACCGCTGCCAACCTTTGCCGCTTTCGACGTGATGAAGAACCCGGAAGTCGAGGCCGATTTCGCCCGGTTCGATGCCCATCTGGGTGCCGTATTCGCGGAGGCCGAAAATGTCGCGGCCTGACATCGTTCTCTACACCGCGAACACGATGAACGGGTGGAAGCCGCTCATCTTCCTGCACGAGGCCGAGATCGACTATGAGTTGGTTAATGTCGACTTCTCGAAGAAGGAGCAGCACGCTCCCGACTACGTGAAGATGAACCCGAACGGCAAGATCCCGACGATCTGGGACCGGTCCGAGGAACGCGCGATCTTCGAGAGCGGCGCGATCCTGTGGCACCTGGCGGAAAAATATGGGCGGTTCCTGTCCGACGATCCTGTGGAGCGGTCCGAGACGCTGCAATGGCTGTTTTTCCAGGTCGGCCATATCGGCCCGATCATGGGACAGGCGATGTTCTTTCAGCGCATCGCCAAGCCCAATGGCAATGAAGTGCCCTATGCCATCGACCGCTACGTGACCGAAAGCCGCCGGTTGCTTGAGGTGCTGGATACGCGGCTCAAGGGCCGCGATTGGCTGGTGGGCAGCGAGATGTCGATTGCCGACATCGCCACCTATCCTTGGGCGCGCAGCTATTTCTGGGCAACCGTGGATATAGAAGGCTTGCCCAACCTTCAGGCCTGGTTCGACCGGCTCGATGCAATGCCGAAAGTGCAGGAGGCTCTGCAATTGCCCGAGCCACGTCCGTCGGCCTTCGGCAAGGGCGATATCGCGGCGGCGGCCAAGGCGAATGCCGCGCGGTTTGCTTCTGACGTAAAGAAGGACTGAACTATGCTCGACACAGACGCTACCGACACCGGTTTTACCTATCACACCAAGGACACCGCTCCCGAGGCTTCGAAACCGCTGATTGATCAGACCGTGGCCGAATTCGGCGGGCTGATCAGCCTGCACGCGCTGTTTGCCGAAAGCCCGGTGACTTACGAAGCTTACCACAAGGTGTTCGGCCTGTTCCTGAAACACAGCTCGTTCACCCCGCTTGAGGCACAGGTGGTCTTCATGACCTCGAACTTCATCAATCGCTGCCATTACTGCATGGCCGGGCACACGATGATGATGAAACGGGCCAAGATGCCCGATGACATCATCGACGATCTGCGCGAAGGCCGAACGCTGGCCGACCCCAAGCTGGCGGCATTGCAAAGCTTTGCCCGAGAGTTGCTTGAGAAGCGCGGCCATATCGGCGACGACCGCCTGCAGGCGTTTCTGGATGCGGGCTATGACCGCAAGGCGGCGCTGGACGTGCTGACGGGACTGGCAGCCAAGCTGATCTCGAACTTCACCAATGCACTGGCCCACACGCGACTGGATCGCGGCATGGACAAATACGCCTGGGTGCATCCTAACGATCGTTGATCTCTTTTACCCCGCCCCGGTTGGGGCGGGCCATCCAATAGCGGAAAGACCCCCGGACATGGCCCTGAATGATCACCCGATGTGGCGGAAACCACAGCATCACCACGATCTTGAGAACACCCATGACCACGTCCACTGGGTCGAGCTGTTCTACGACCTTATACATGTGGTGACGATCTTCCTTTTGGGGAACTACCTGTCGGATCATCTGGATCTCGAAGGATTTTTGATCTTTGCCGGTGTTTTCATTGCCCTTTGGTATGCCTGGGGCGAGCTGAGCATCTTCAACTCCATCTATGTCAGCACCGATTTCTGGCACCGGATCATCATGTCCTTGATGATCTGCACCGTTATGTTCATGGCCGCTGCGATCCCGGCCATCGATGGCAAAGGCTGGACGTTCTTTGTGCTGGGCTTCGCGGTCAATCGCCTGTTGATGGCCGCCCTGTATTTCCGAGCGCGTCGCACCAACGCCGCGAGCAAATCGTTCTGCAACGAACAGATTCGCAATTTTCTGATCTTTGCCGTGATTTTCGCGGCAACGGCTGAGAGCGGCGGTGAGAAAGTCGACCACGGTAGCGGTGGGATGAGCCTGCTGCGGGCGGCGTAAAAGTCGTCCACCTTTGCCCTTCCTTATTTAACGGAGGGAGGGCGGGAGGATCTTCACCGTGGATTTGTATCGCAAGGTTCGTCTGGCCTGTGCCGAGGGCATGAGCCAGCGTGAAGCGGCCCGGCATTTCGGGATATCTCGTGACAGCGTTCGGAAGATTTTGGCGTTTTCGGTTCCGCCTGGCTATCGGCGCTCAGCGCCGATCCGGCGGCCCAAACTGGATGGGTTCACTGGAATCATCGATCAATGGCTTTCGGAAGACCGGGGCAGACCACGCAAGCAGCGGCATACGGCCAAGCGGATCTTCGAGCGGTTGCGCGACGAGCATGGCTTTGCGGGCGGCTATACTATCATAAAAGACTATGTCCGCGAGCACGGTCGGCGGCATCGCGAAGTGTTCGTTCCTCTGACGCACACGCCGGGTCATGCCCAGGCTGATTTCGGCGAAGCGGTGGTGGTGATCGGCGGTGTCGAACAGAAGGCCCATTTCTTTGCCCTGGATCTGCCCCACAGCGATGCCTGCTACGTCCGTGCATATCCGGCGGCGACAGCGGAAGCCTGGATGGACGGCCACGTCCATGCCTTCGCGTTCTTCGGTGCCGTACCGCGGTCGATCCTCTACGACAACGACCGCTGCCTGGTGGCAAAGATCGAACCGGATGGAACCCGCAGGCGTGCGCGGCTGTTCAGCAAGATGCTGTCCCACTACGTGATCCGGGATCGCTACGGGCGGCCCGGCAAGGGGAACGACAAAGGATCGGTCGAGGGCTTGGTCGGTTATTCCCGGCGCAACTTCATGGTGCCGATCCCGAACTTCCCCACCTGGGACGCCTTCAACGATTGGCTCGAAGAGCAATGCCGGAAGCGGCAATCAGACAAGCTGCGCGGGCACAACGAGACGATTGGCGAGAGGCTCCAACGCGATCTGGACGCGATGGCGACGCTTCCTGCACTCTCCTTTGAAGCCTGCGACCAGACATCGGGCCGTGTCAGCTCGCTCGCGTTGGTGCGCTACAAGACCAACGACTATTCCGTGCCGGTTGCCTACGGGCACCGCGATGTCTGGATCCGGGCCTATGTCGACCGGGTGGTGATCGGCAGTGGTGGGGAAGTCATCGCTCGGCATCTCCGCAGCTACGACCGCGAGGATATGGTCTTCGATCCAGTCCACTACCTGCCTCTCATCGAGAAGAAGATCGGTGCCTTCGAGCAGGCGGCACCGCTCGCGGGGTGGGACCTGCCCAAGGCATTCGCCACCCTGCAACGGCTGATGGAGGCGCGTCTCTTGAAGGCTGGTCGGCGCGAGTATGTGCAGGTTCTCCGGCTGCTCGAGACCTTCGAGATGGAGGAAGTTCACGCCGCGGTGCGAACCGCGCTGCGGATGGGTGCGATCAGCTTCGATGCGGTGAAGCACCTAGTGCTGTGCCAGGTCGAACGACGGCCACCGAGGCTCGATCTGGACGGCTATCCGTACCTGCCTCGAGCCAGGGTCGCGACGACATCCCCTGCGAGCTACATGTGCCTGACGGCGGCGGGCCAGGCGTCATGACGGAAGCGCCGCAGATCCTGTTGAACCACCAGCTCAAAAAGCTGAAGCTGCCGACCATCCTTCGGTAATACGACAAGCAGGCGCGGCTCTGTGCTGCCGAAAGGCGTGACCATGTCCAGTTCCTGGCCCGTCTGATCGAGCTGGAGCTCATCGACCGTGAACGGCGCATGATCGAACGCCGGATCAAGGCGGCGCGGTTCCCGGCGGTCAAGAGCCTCGACAGCTTCGACTTCACTGCTATCCCGAACCTCAACAAGATGCAGGTCCTGGAGCTCGCCCGTTGCGAATGGATCGACCGCTGCGAGAACGTGATTGCGCTTGGCCCAAGCGGCACCGGCAAGACCCACGTGGCGCTTGGTCTCGGCCTAGCCGCTTGTCAAAAGGGGATAGCCGTCCGCTTCACCACCGCCGCCGCCATCGTTCACGAGTTGATGGAAGCCCGCGACGAGCGCCAACTCCTGCGGCTTCAGAAGCAGCTGGTGAAGCAGAAGCTGCTGATCATCGACGAACTCGGCTTCGTCCCTCTCAGCAAGACTGGCGCTGAGCTGCTGTTCGAACTGATCTCCCAACGTTACGAGCGCGGCTCCATTCTGATCACCTCGAATCTACCGTTTGACGAATGGACCGAAACCTTTGGATCAGAGCGCCTCACAGGGGCTTTGCTCGACCGCCTGACACACCATGTCAGCATTCTGGAGATGAATGGCGACAGCTACCGCCTCGCTCAAAGCAAGGCCCGGCAGAACTCCTGAACCAAGACCGAGTTTGGTCCTCGCGGACCAAGGTGCCTTGGCAACCGTCAGCAATATGGGGAGCACGTTTGCCAAGGCACCGGTCACGCCCAGAATGGCCGACTTTTGCTCCGCCCCGTGGCCGGATTTTGCGCCGCCGTTGACATGGCAACGGGCTGCGGCAAGCCGCTGCCGACCACACAGACCTGCTCAACATGCTCGTCTTCGAACACCAGGCTTTCGATCGGGACCGGAGCGACATATTTCCCTTTGCCCGTCTTGAAGATGTCTTTCACACGCCCGGTGATCCGCAGGTATCCGTCACTGTCGATTTCGCCCTTGTCACCCGTGTGCAACCATCCGTTCGACAACACCTCTTCCGTTTTCTCAGGCTCCTTGTGATAGCGGGGAAACACGCCGTCACCACGAATAAGGATCTCACCTTCGGCCGATATCCTGATTTCCGTTCCGGGTATTGGGTCGCCAATCGTACCCACCTTGTCGGTGCGATAGGGGTAGTTGACGGTCGAGGCGCCACCGGTTTCGGTCATGCCCCAGCCTTCGCTGATGTTGATCCCCAGCCTTTCAAACCAATGCAGGATGGCAGGCGAAATCGGAGCCGAGCTGGAGATGCAAATACGGGCGTTCTGCAGGCCAAGCTGGGTCACTACCAACGTCGCCTCCGTTCCAAATCTACACTTGGAAACGGACTCGCAGATCACGCCGCAATCCGGAAGGTGGGGCCAGAACAGCGCTTACCGTTCATACCAGTTGGCTGCCGATACACGAAACGGCCGCTTTTTCCCTCGTAGTACACCAACACCATTTGCGGACACCCCCAAAGTTTTCTGAGTGAAGGGCTTGAAACCGGTGTGCACGCTTGTTGGGCGTTGCATCCCGCGTCTACGCCCGGAATACGTCGTTTGAAGCCGAACGCAAATCCGTTGGCTAACTTCTCAGGAGTGGAGTAGCCCCCTGAAAGTGGTCCACCAACTAGGATTATCCCACAAACTGGAGGATCAGCGATGGCTGGAAAACGTGAGAAGCCCGAAGAGATCGTATCGAAGCTTCGTCAGGTTGAAGTCCTGCAAGGCAAGGCGCGACGATTGCTGAGGCGGTGCGCCAGATCGGCGTGACGCAGCAGACGTTCTATCGGTGGCGGAAGCTTTATGGTGGGATGCAGCGGTCTC
>NZ_LQBQ01000013.1 GCF_001507595.1 Ruegeria marisrubri | reverse complement strand
CGTCAAGATGCCAGCGCCACTTGCTGGAGCACATGCCTTGGATCCGTCGTTTCCGGATCTCGGCGGCGAACATCGGGCCAAACCTGTGCCACCAAAATCGCACGGCTTCGTGGCTCACGTCGATCCCGCGTTCGTGGAGCAGATCCTCGACGTTGCGCAACGAAAGCGGAAACCGGACATACAGCATAACCGCCAACCGGATGATCTCGGGGCTGGTCTTGAAATAGCGAAACGGGGATCTTTTGGTCATGGCCGGACGCTACAAAATCGCCATCCCCGTCTCAAGCTGGGTTGTTCTGACAGTGCCCGCAGCCGGAATACATCGCGTAACGCGGCACCTCGGGCATGCCGGTCTCGATCGACATGCTGGGCAGCGTCCAGGACCCGGACTGAAACTCGTGCGTCCAAGGGCCGGTGCCGGTGGTGGTCGGCGCCCCGAAGGCCGCCTTCAGCCAGAAGCCGAAGGCCTCCGCATCGAGTGGCACCACGACATCGCCATCGGCCGTGACCGCATCCTTGATCGGCGCCAGCGGATCGCGGCCGTAGCCGAGAAGCTCGGAGTTCAGCAGCGGCTGCTCGGCGCCGAGCGAGGTGCTGGCGAAGGGCATGCGGGTGAAGCCGCTCACGGGCGGCGTTCCATAGGTCGTCTCGAACGCAAGCGCCATCTGCGCCCGCGCCCCTTGGGCTCGTGCCATGGTGTTCTCCTCGGGTTGTCGGGATCAGCCGAGCGGGTCGGCCGTGGAATAGTGCAGAACCACCGGGATCACGGCGACCTTCAGGCTGGCCGCGCTCTCTACGGCCAAATCGACCGGCCGTGGGGCTTCTGCCTCGACCCAGTCGCAGAGCCCGCCCAACGTCCGGTCGGCCGCGAGCGCCGCGCCGATGCTGGCGGTCAGCGTGTCGAAGGCGGCGTCACGGGCTGCGCCTTGGACGACCGCCTCGATCTCGGCACGGTGCTGATAGTGGTAGCGCAGCGGCGACAGCGTGACCTCCGGCTCGCCTGGTTCGCCGTCGCGCAGGATCAGCAGCCCCTCGGCCGGCACACGCTCGGGCAACACCTCGCCGCGCAGGGCGGTGGCGGGCAGCGCTGAAAGCCGCGCGTGCAGCGCGGCGAGGATGGTTTCGCGGGGGGTGGGCATTTGCAACTACGAAGGTAAGGATGCGAAGAAGCTCAGCCTTGAGCTCAATGCGGACAATGAACCACGTCTGATCTTGTGCGCCGACCAAATTTAGCCGGTCTCAGGAACGGGAACTGGTCTAAGTCTTACGGCGTGCCTTTTTCCAGCTGGTCGATCGCCCCCTCTGCGATGATCTCGGTGCCGATACGCCGAACCTCAGCAACCAGGAGATCGAGGTCATCCTTGCGGGTACGATGATTGACGATCGCTACCCGAAGGCAGTGGCGGCCTGCAATTGTCGTATCGGATGGCGCCGCGATGCCTTTCTCCTGAAGACGCAGCATGATCTCCGTGTTGATGTGCCTGAGTTCGTCTTCGGAATGGTTGTCCGTCCTGAACCGAAAGCAGACGATGTTGAGAAGAACCGGCGCCATGAGCTCAAGGTCGTTTGAAGCTACGATCATGTCACGCAGATACGCGGCCTGCGAGATATTCTGGTCGATAAGGCGCCCAAGTTTTTCGACCCCGTAGTGTCGCAGCGTCATCCAGACCTTCAGCGCGCGGAAGCCTCGGGATGTCTGAATATTGTAAGCGTGAAGGTACTCCTTGGGCGCGATGCCGCGCTCGAACTCCTCGAGATACTCAGCGGTGACGGAAAAAGTCCGGCGATGCAGCTCCGCATCGCGAATGATGACACACCCGGCTTCAAACGGCACATGCAGCCATTTGTGAGGATCGAGGGCAACCGAGTCCGCACGCTCCAGCCCCTCTACCAAGTGGCGGTTCCGGGGCGCGATCCTGACCAAGGCTCCTATGCAGCCGTCAATATGAAACCAGAGCCCCTCTCTTTCGCAGAACTCGGCTATAGCCGTCAGATCATCAATGGCACCCGAATTGACGGAACCAGCCGTTGCAATCACGCAGGCCGGCATGACTCCGTTCGAGCGATCCTCCGATACCGCCGTCGCCAGCGCGGACAAATCAATCCGGCAGGTGCGGCTATCGGAACGGATTTTTTGCAAGGCGTTCTCTCCAAGGCCGAGAACACCGAGCGCCTTCCCATGACAGCTGTGAGCCTGATCTGAAGCATAAAAGCGCTGGGGCTGCGGCATGGACGAGATGCTCTCGCGCCTGAGGTCCACGCCTGCGTTCGCATTGCGCGCGACATTTAGCGCAATCAGATTCGCCATTGTGCCGCCGCTGACCAAGGTGCCGCTGGCCGAGGTCGGAAAGCCCATCATTTCCTTCAACCACCCCACGACCTGACGGTCCATCTCGGAGGCCGCCATGTTTCCGCCTCCAACGTTGGAGCCGTCAATGGCCGCAAGGAATTCCGCCAGCGCTCCCGCGTAGCTCCCAGACCCCATGTACCACATCCAATAGCGCGGGTGGATGTTTCCCAGTGAATAGGGAAGCAGGTTTTTTGTGATCAGGTCGTATGTCTTTTCCAAAGGTTCGGGAGCTTCGGGAACGCCCTCCTGATACCCGTCCAAAACCTCGGCCGGCATCTGCTGCCAGACGGGCCTGTCGCGGACGCTACGCAGGTGCTCTATCGCGTCATCGACAATTCGGTACGAGAGGCGGCGCATCGTTTCCCAATCTTCCGGGTCGAGCGTCTCTTCGAGTCCTTTTTGATCTCCGGCCATGTTCCTCCCCCTATTGATTGTTGAGAAATGTGTTGAGCAAGAACATAGCACATACATGCCCAGAATTCCCGTAGGAGCGGCTCACCGACCGGCACATGGGCGCATCAAGTGCTTGCTTCACTGCGAAGAGGGCATGACGCTGTTTGCCGCAATATGTCGCGTAATGGCTTCGTTGACGTCATTGGCATGCGTCAAAGGGGCCATGTGACCGGCACCTGCTATTTCAATCAGCCGGGCGTCCGGCAGAAGCTCGAAGAGCAGAGAAACGATCTCTTTCGCGGTCATTCTGGTTTCCGTCCCCCGGACAAGAAGTGTTGGTACGGCAATCTGTGAGTAGGCCTCAGCCTGAGTTTCTTCTGCGAATTCTGATGCCCAGAACTGGGCGACCGCCGGCATTGTCTGAATGATTGCCTCGCGACGGTTGGAGGGCATGCTCTGCCAAGCTGTTTCTCCAATCCAGTATGGCAAGAAGTCATCCGCGATTTCTGCCGACCTTCCCTGCGAGACCGCGAAAATGTGCTTGGTCCCAAGCTCTTCAGCTTCCGGCCACGTCGGATTCCTCAAGACACGAAGCAAGTGCATCAACGTCGGTTCGATCAGCGTCAAGCTCTGCAGCGACTGCGGGTTTTGCATCGCATACCGAATGGCAACCGCACCTCCATGCGAATGCCCAACTAGGTGAAATGGTTCGCCGACGAAGTCTCGGATTTTTTCGACGATGGCTGCATAATCCATTAACGTCGGGGGCGCGAGTTCTGTCCATGCAGATGATGCACCATGTCCGTAGAGATCCGGTGAAACGCAGTGGAATTGCGATTCTATCGCTTTGGAAAGCGTCCCCCATTGACGACTGCTGCTGCCGCCTCCATGCAGCAGGACGACCGCCTCGCCCTGTCCGGCTTCTGCGTAGTGTATCACATGGTTCTGGATCGAGAATTCAGCCATCACTTGTCCCCGGGCGAATATTTTCCTGCATTCATAGCACAGCAGCGGCGGCATCAACACAATGTCGGCTTCATCCGCATTGCTGGCGCTACATCTTCACCTCCACCCAGTTCGCCACGAGCAACCCCGGCACGCTGTCGAGCGCCCGCTCTGCATCCCTGTCGAGGTCCAGCTGCTTCGGAAGCTTCACCTGCGGGACGACCAGGAAGATCGGCGCGGTGACCTGGTTGCGCCCGGTCTTCGAACGCGACTCCACCGCCTGGCCGCGTTTGTTGATGCGGGCGCGGTCGGCGACGAGCAAGCTCGGCCCGCGCCGGCGGTAGACGAAGCGGAGACGCAGCCCCCGGCGGCGTTCCCATTCGCCAGGGGTGAGCTTGGCGCCGCGCAGGCCCCGCCCGGCGGCCTCGGTCGGGATAGCAAGCCAGAACCCCTCCTTCGAGCGGATGAGAGGCCCGGTGTCGTGGGCGCCGACGATGACCGGGGCCTTCGACCAGACGAGCGCCGCCGCGTTCAGGCTCTCTCCCGCCTTCGGGTAAGTCTGGCTCCGGATCGAGTTGGCGAGCCGCCGGCCGAGCCCCGCGCCGGTGATCTGGCCGCGCCAGGCGGTCTTGAGCCCTGTTCCGGCCTCGCGCATGGCGCTGGTCACGGCCTTCTCGCCTGCCTTTACTTCCGCGGCCATTGCGGCGACGAGATCGGGCGTGATGTCCAGCTTCAGCTTCATCGCGGTCAAGCCGGCCGCAGATCCACAGTCCAGACAAGCCGCTCGCGATCACGGACAGGCTCGCCCTGGATCAGGAAGGCATCGCCGTCGATCTCCACGCGGTCGCCGGGGCGTGGGCCCACGACATCGGCTACGCGCAGGTCGATCCGGGTTGTCTCTGACCAGAGCCGCGCATCACCGAAGTCGGTGATCGCATCGGCCTGCCGCGAGACGATACGTACCAGCACTGGCGTTCCACCATCGGCGATGTAGACCGCTTCGCGTCCCATGTTCGGATCGGCGAACAGCGCATCAACGATGGCGGCAAAAGCAGTCATCAGAACGCCGCATTCAGGCGCACGCGGCCGATGGTGTCACCGGCCCCGCCTGCCACGGCTTCGGTCGCTACGCCGATCAACGTGTTGGATGTGGCCACGCTCGTGGTGCGCTTGTTGGTGTCGTCCCAATAGACCTTGGCGCCGACGGTCCAGGCCTGCGAACCGACCTTGGTGATGTCGAACACACCGGTCAGGGCGGCTTCGACAGGATCGTTCAGAGCAGCGTCCCCGGATGCGATGCCGAAGATGGAGCCAACGAGCAGGCCGTCGCCGGAGGTCACGGCATAGGGCGCGGTCAGGGTGATGGTGTTGCCGGGCTGGACGTAGTTTTTCATGATGGGGATCCTTGTGGAAAGACGAAAGGCGGCCCGTGAGGACCGCCCGTGTGTCAGGGTTCAGGATGGGGTGCGGATTACGCGCCCGGGTTCTTGTAGAGGCCGCGCCAGTCGATGGCCTTGGCGCCGAAGTCGAGGCGGCACTTGATCTCGACCCCGTCGACGTCGAAGCCGTTGCGCGTCTCGATGTACGCGCCTTGCTGACCCTCGAGATAAGCGTTCTCGATGGTGTCGATCTGGTTGGGGCTGGCCGCCAGATACCAGGCGGTCTCGCTCGCGGTGTCGAGCCGGGGCTCGCTGATCGGCGCGAGGGTCCGGATCGACTGCGGCACCACGCTGGACGTCGCCGCGGGCACGAGGTTCTGGGCAACCAGCTGCTCGGCCTTCAGTTCCAGCGAAGCGGGCACGATCAGGAAGGCAGGCCGCACGTTGAGCACCGTTTTCTTGTCTAGCCCCGTCTGCTTGGCCATGGCGGCCCGCGCCGCACCGACGCTGGTCACATCGAGCGCTGCACCGGTGCCCGCAAGGTTCTTGTGGGTGGTGTGGAAGAGCGCGTTGCCGTCGGCCATCGCCGGGTTGGCTGTGATGATGCCCCATACCACGTCCGACTCCAGCTGGGCGATGGAGTTGCCGTACATCGCCGGGATCCGGGTGAAGGCGTCGAGATCGTCGTTGATCAGCGTCTGGCGGGTGATCGCGACCACCCGGCCATAGGTCTTGACCTTGTAGCTCTCCTTGCTCTCGCCGAGCGTGCCGCGCTTGAACTCGCCGCTCTCGCCGACCTCGAGCAGCTGCGGGGCCTCGCCAAGCTGCACCCGGTGCATGGCCTTGAAGTCGGTCGCCAGCACCTGGCGGCAGAACAGCATGAACGTGCGGGGATAGGCATCATAGGCCTGCCGCAGGGTCTTGTTGGTCACCGCCGACAGGATCTCGGGGAAATCAGACGTCGAGTGCAGCGCGCGCGTTGCCACCTCATCACGCGACAGGCCGCGCGTATTGACCCCGGCATTTCCGAGGCTCTCGCGGGCCAGCTCCATGAGCGTCATGCCGCGATACTGGCGCGCGGCATCCTCAAGCTGAAACAGCGTCGGGCTGTAGCGGTGCAGCAGCGCGTTGGCCACTGCGTCGCGGCGAGTGATCGCCTCATTGCGGCCGCCGAGCGGGATCGATACCTGGCTGAAGGTGCGGGTTTCCTCGGATTTTGCGGCCACCTGATCGAGGATCAGACGCCGGGCCTCATCGACGTCGGTGCCCCGTTTCACCAGATCCTCGGCAAAGCTGCGCTCGAAGTTCAGCCGCCCGGCCAGATCGTAGATCGTGGAAACGCGGTCGCGCTCGATTTCGCGCGCGCGGGTCGCGACCGTCTCGGTGTCGGGTGCGGGAGCGACGTCGGGTTTCTGAGACTTGGGCTGCACGCGGGTCTCAGCGGCAGCAACCTTCGGCTCTGTGTCGGGTGTCTTGGGTTCTGTCATCGTGGTGTCCTCGACAGCATTGTCGTCGCTGGGGGTTTCGTTGGCCGCATCGGCCGGGTCTTTGGGTTTGTCCGTCATCGGGATGGCTCCTGTGGTGGTGGATGGGACGTCCCGGCGATGAAGGACGCAGTCGTGAAGGGGGGATTGGGCGCGAAACCCCGCGGCGGGATCCGCACCAACGGGCACGGCGGAGATCTCGAAGGGCGTCCAGTCCACCGCGCGCCAAAGCTCGCGGGCCGCTTCGGGTTTGGAGACCTCGAAGCGGTGGACCTGGTAACCGATGGAGACCGCGCGGATATGGCCCGCCTGGATATCGCGCCAGATCGGCTCGACATCGGCGCGCTCAGAAATCCGGACCTGCGCAATGCCGCGACCGTTTTCGATACGCGCCGAGCCTGGGACGACGGAGCCGATCACCGCATCGAGCGTGTCGACCTCGTGCACCTTCAGAAACGGGGCACCCGCGTTCAGCCGATCCAGCCGTACATGCTCCGGATCGAGGCTCATGGAGTTGCCCCCTGAAAGTGGTCCACCAACTGGGATAGATTTGTCCCGCAATTGGAGGATCAGCGATGGCTGGAAAACGAGAGAAGGCCGAAGAGATT